>CAVXMR010000050.1:0-451526 GCA_963762765.1 uncultured Actinomycetota bacterium | reverse complement strand
ATCGGCGAGCACGAGGACGCGGCGCAGCGGGATGGTGCGCTGTTCGCCGTCCTCGCCCACCGGCTCGGGCCAGTCGACGTCTTCGGCGATGATCCGGAGGTCGCCGATGCGGCCGGCGGCGAGCCGGAAGCTGTCGGCGGGGTAGTCGAGCTCGGTGAGGGTGAAGACGGCCTCGCCGTCGCCGACCTTGGCGGTCAGACGGCGTCCGACCAGCTGTTCGGTGGCGGCGCGGAGCACTGCGGCCGGCGTCATGGGCATGTTCGGCAGCAGTGACCGCCCGGCGGCGGCCAGTCCCGCCAGCTCCGGGAAAGATCCCCAGCCGTCCAACCACCTGCCGTCGCTCATCCGACCAGTGTCGCTGAACGACACGGGGGAAAGCGACGGCAGGGGGTCGCGCGGGAGCCCAGTGGCACCTACGGCGCGCTTACCGACCGGCGAAGCGCGCGATGATGCCGGTCACGACCAGCCAGAACACGGCAGCCAGACCGAAGTCGAGGATGACGGCCAGGTCCGGGTTGCTCACCGGGAACAGGCCCGGGAAGAACAACGCGAGGGGAACCGCCAGTGACTTGATGAAGATGAAGAACGCGTTGCCGGCGTTGGCGCCGGCCAGCACCATGATCATGTAGAGGACTTCGAGACCGGCGAAGATAGCGCCGATCGCCGTGATCACACGGACAGCGGTGTTCCGTCGAGTGGTGGTTCGCCAAGGGGACATGCCCGGGAAATTCCCGTTTCCCGACGAAGATGAAACGTTGTCGGAGTCAGATTGCTCCGGATGGCGGCTGTCATTGCTCCTCGATGTCGGGATTCAGGCCGGTCGCGGCGCCGAGCAGGCTCGCGATGGCCCAGTCCTGGATGGCCAGGCCGACGGACTTGAACACGGTCCGGCCGTGGGTCACCGGGGGTATCTGCAGGGCATGGCCGAGCTCGCGGACGTCCTCGAGCTCGATCAGCCCGTTCTCGACGGCGTGGTTGACCTCGCCCGACTCGGCGAGGGCGGCCTCGACCTGGTCGACCACCACGCAGGAGGTGGTCATCAGACCCTCGGGGAGCTCCCGCATCGAGGTGCGGAACGAGCCGATGGCGTTGACGTGGACCCGCTCGGGCAGCGCGTCGGCGCGGAACAACGGGGTAGGGGAGGAGGTGGCGCAGCAGACGATGTCCACGCCGGAGACGGCGTCCTCGGCGGTGTCCGCCACGCGGCCGGTGAGCAGCGGGAACTCGGACAGCAGGGAGTCGAGCAGGGCCTGGGCCCGGTCCTGACGGCGGCCGTGCACGACGAGTTCGCGGATCGGCCGGACCGCGACGACGGCGCGGACCTGGTCCGCGGCCTGGGCGCCGGTGCCGAGCAGGGCGAGCCGGCTCGCGTCTTCGGGCGCGAGGAGATCGGTCGCGACGCCGGAGACGGCGCCCGTGCGCAGGGCCGTGACCGCTTCGGCGTCCACGACCAGCTGGCCCAGCGCGGTGCTCCAGACCAGGGTGCCGAGGATCATCGGGTCCCGGCCGGCCTCGACGCTCAGCGTCTTGACCGCGGTCCAGCGGGTCGGTTCGTGGTACGCGCTCATCACGAGCGTGCTGCTTTCGCCGAACGCGAGCCGTTGGGGCTGCACGAAAAGCCCGTCGGCGAGGTCGATGAAGGCTTCGCGGACCGCGTCGATGGCGCCCGCCATCGGGACAGCGGCGCGGACTGCGTCGGCGTCGAGCACGAGCGGCATCGGCGGGCTCCGTCGGAATCGCGGTGCGGAACTGTCGGTCTCCGACGTTAGCCTGACCGCATGCCCGAAGCCACGCAGGAACAGGCGCCCGAGCCGATCACGGCGGAACGGTTCGCCCGCGAGGACTGGTACGCCGAGGAGCTGACCGGCCGCCGGTACGTGGAGTGCGAATTCCACGAGGTCGACCTCACCGAGGCGGTCGTGAGCGGGTGCGTGTTCACCGACTGCGAGTTCGGCAACGTGCGGTTCAACGCGGCCAAGCTCGCGGACTCGGCGTTCACCGGCTGCGGCTTCAAGCGGTGCAACTTCTTCGACGCCGAGTTCCTCCGGTGCAAGCTGGTCGGCAGCACGTTCGGCGAATGCTCGCTGCGGCCGTTGACGGTGACCCGCGGTGATTGGTCGTTCGTCGGGCTGCCGGGCGCGGACCTGCGCGATGTGACTTTCGAGCAGGTGAAGCTGCGCGAGGCGGACCTCACCGGCGCGAAGTGCGCGGGCGCGGTCTTCGCCGGGGTCGACCTGTCCGCGGCGATGCTGCACCGGGCCGACTTCAGCCGGGCCGACCTGCGCGGAAGCGACCTCTCGGCGATCGACCCGCTGAACGTCGAGCTGGCCGCGGCGATCGTGTCGCCCGAGCAGGCGACCGTCCTCGTGACGTCGCTCGGGCTGGTCGTCCGGGCGTAGGCTCCCGGGCATGGGCGTTGTGACACCGGGGTTCCGCGGCCGCGCGCGCAGCGGGAACCCGCGGCTGCCGCCGGGCCAGTACCTGGCCGAGGACTTCCCGGTGCTCTCGGCCGGGCCGACTCCGCGGGTGCGGACCGAAACCTGGCAGTTCGACGTCACCACCGAAGCCGGCGAGCGGCACAGCTGGTCCTGGGCCGAGCTCATGGCCCTGCCGAGCGAGAAGTTCACTGTGGACATCCACTGCGTCACGCAGTGGTCCAAACTGGACACTCGCTGGCGCGGCGTCGCGGTGGACACCCTGATCGGCGGGCTCGACACCGGCGCCGACTACGTCATGGCGCGCTCCTACGGCGGCTACACCACGAACCTCCCGCTCGCCGATCTGCTCGACGGGCAGGCCTGGATCGCCTACGAGTACGGCGGAAAGCCGCTGACGCCCGAACACGGCGGGCCGGCACGGCTGCTCGTGCCGCACCTCTACCTCTGGAAGTCCGCGAAATGGGTGCGGGGCCTCGAACTCAAGACCCGCGACGAACCGGGCTTCTGGGAGACCGCCGGCTACCACGACTACGGGGATCCATGGCGCGAACAGCGGTATCAGGGCGACTAGCGTGGCGTGAGGCCCGGCTCGCCGAATTCCGTGACGAGACACCGACGGCCCGCACGCTCGTCTTCGACCTCCCCGGCTGGCCCGGACACCTCGCGGGCCAGCACGTCGACGTCCGGCTCACCGCGGCCGACGGCTATCGCGCCCAGCGCAGCTACTCCCTCGCCACGCCCGCCGACGGCGACCGCGTGGAGATCACCGTGCAGCGCGTGCCCGACGGCGAAGTCTCGGAACATCTGGCCGGTCCGTACGCCGTGGGCGACCCGGTGGAGATCCGCGGCCCGATCGGCGGCTGGTTCGTCTGGCGGCCGGCCGCGCCCGAACCGGTGCTGCTGGTGGCCGGCGGTTCGGGCATCGTGCCGCTGATGGCGATGATCCGCGCGCGCCGCGCCGCCGGCGTCCGCACGCCGTTCAAGCTCGTCTACTCGCTGCGCACCCCCGCCGAGCAGTACTACGCCGCCGAACTGCGCACGCCGGTCGCCGGGCTGGACGTCACCTACGTCTACACCCGCGAGCTCCCCGAGGGCCGCACCGGCATCCCGCGCCGCATCGACGTCGCCACGCTCAACACCGCCGCCTGGCCCGCCGAGTTCGGCGCGACCAGCTTCGTCTGCGGCCCGACCGGCTTCGTCGAAACGGTCGCGGACATCCTCGTCGCGCTCGGCCACGACCCGCACCGCATTCGCACCGAGCGCTTCGGCCCCAGTCGCGACTGAATCACGTCCGTGAACGGTCATCCGATGAATAGGTGACTTCGTGCCCCGATGGCCGGGAAATAGTCGACATCAGATATCAGAGATCCTATGTTTCCCTCATGTTGACGAAGTGGGGCTCAAGGCGGCGCCGCGCTGCGGCGGCCGTCCTCGTAACCGTGGGCGCGTTGATCGCCACCACCGGTGCGACGGCCACAGCCGAACCTGACAGCGCCGGAAGCCGGGACGTCTACGTCTCACCGGCCGGCTTCGACTTCCTCCCCGGCACCGCGCACCTGCCGGTCCGCACCCTCCAGCGGGCGCGGGACCTGGTGCGCCAGCGGGCACCGCACCTCACCCACGACCTCACGGTGCACCTCGCCCCCGGGGTGTTCCGGCTGAACGAACCGCTGCGGCTCGACGCCCGGGACTCCGGCGGCAACGGGCACCGCGTCATCTGGCAGGGCGGCGACGGCACCGAGTTCAACGGCGGCAAGCGCGTCGCAGGCTGGCGTCCGGTGCCGGGGCGGCCGGGACTGTTCGCCGCACCCGCGCCCGCCGGTCTCGACAACACCCGCCAGCTCTACGTCGACGGCGTCCGCGAAACCCGGGCGAAAGGCCCGCTGCCAGTGACCGTCAAGGCCACCGACACCGGCTACACCGCCAGCGCCGACACTCTCGCGCACTGGCGCAATCCGAAGGACATCGAGTTCGTCTACACCTCGGGTGAGGCGCTCTGGAACTACCAGCGCGACGGCCTCGGCCAGTGGACCGAACCGCGCTGCCCGCTCGCCGCGGTGGACGGCACCACCATCACCATGGCCCAGCCCTGCTGGAACAACTCGACCAAGCGCGCGGTGTTCCCGAACATCCCGGGCCGCAGCATCAACATGGTCGGCCCCTACGACCTCACCAACGGCCGGCATCCCACCTACGCCGAAAACGCCTTCGAGCTGCTGGACACCCCGGGAGAGTGGTACCTCGACCGCGCCGCAGCACACCGTCTACTACCTGCCTAAGCCCGGTCAGGACCTGCGCCACGCCGACGTCGAGATGCCCGTGCTCGAGAAGCTCGTCGATGCCCGTGGCACGGCCGAGGCGCCGATCCACGACGTCGGCTTCCGCGGGATCCAGTTCTCCTACGCGACCTGGCTGACGCCGTCCTCGCCCGAGGGCTTCTCCGAGATCCAGGCCGGCTACACCACCACCGGACCGGACGGCGCGGCCCTGCAGGGCTACTGCCAGTTCACCCCCGGTGGCACCTGCCCATATGCCTCCTGGACGAAGGAACCCGCCACCGTCTCGGTCGCCCACGGTCAGCGGATCGAGTTCGCCGACAGCGTCTTCACCCACCTCGGCGCGGCCGGGCTGGACCTCGTCGAGGGCACCAAGGAGTCGTCGGTGCGCGGTGACGTCTTCACCGACATCTCCGGCAACGGCCTGCAGATCGGCGGGGTCGACAAGCCGCAGCCGGCCAGCGACGCCGACGTCGTCCGGGACGTCCAGGTGACGAACAACCACCTCTACGGCCTGCCACGCGAATTCCACGGCGGCGTGCCGATCGTCAACGGCTACACCGTGCACAACACCGTGTCGCACAACCAGATCGACCATGTCGGCTACTCGGCGGTCTCCTTCGGGTGGGGTGGCTGGCCGGACAAGATCATGCAGCCGCCGCAGCCGAACCTCTCGCACGACAACGAGATCTCGGACAACCTGATCTTCGACTACATGCTCATGCTCGACGACGGCGGCGGCATCTACACCCAGGGCATCACCGGCAGCTCGCTCGACAACGGCGAAAAGGTCACCGGCAACGTCATCCACGACCAGTGGGGCCTGGGCAAGGCCGTCTACACCGACAACGGGAACACCTACGAGACGGTCCGCGGCAACGTCCTCTACGCGACGCCGTATTTCAACGTCGGCACCGTGCACGTCGACTACCGCGACAACCTCGGCAACAACGACCCCACCCTGGTCGAGAACAACTACTGGGAGCAGGGCGACGGCGACAGCGTCAACAAGGGCGCGATCACCCGCGGCAACAAGCTGCTCGCGAACCTGGCCTCGGCGCCCGCGGACATCGTGGCCAACGCCGGCCTCGAATCCGCTTACCGTGGCCTGCTCACCAAACGTGTCGGCGGCTGCGGACCGGCGGAGGCTCCGTCGCGAGTGGCGACCTTCGCGGTGCCTGGCAAGCTCTACGTGACCTGGAACCCGACCTTCGCCTACGACAACTCGCCGGTGACGTCCTATGCGGTCACCGCGACCGGCGGCGGCGCGACGAAGTCGGTCACGATCAGCGCCGACGACTTCAAGAAGGTCGCATACGCGGAGGTGCCCGGCCTCACGGACGGGACCGCGTACACGGTGACGGTCGCCGCGCGAAACGCATACGGCACAAGCGAATCCTCGCTGCCGTCCGCGGCCGCCACGCCCGGTCCGGGCAGCGGCGTCCTTCCCGGTGTCCCGACCAGCGGCCGCGCTCGCACCAGCGCGAACGCCGCCTCGGTGCGCTGGAACCCGCCTGCGGCGGCCGGGGCCACCCCGGTGATCGGGTACGTGATCACGGTGTCCGACGGCCGCACGATCCTCGTCCAGGGGCGCGACACCCTGGTCACGCAGCCGACGGTCAAGGGGATGACCCGGGTGGTCGACGGCCTCGTCCCGAACACCAGCTACACCTTCACGGTCGCGGCGATCACCGGCACGGGCACCGGTCCAGCGGCGACCTTCACCGCGAAAACCTCAGCCGCGTAGAAGGACTCGTGAGCGTTCCGGGCGGTTCTAACCGCCCGGAACGCTCACGAGTCCTTCGGCGGCAGCAGCTCTCGCAAGGTGGCCAGCAGCTCCCGGCGGTCCGCCGCGCCGAGCTTGCCGCGGATCCGGGCCATGTGGTGCTCGACCGTCTTGCCCGAGATGAACAGCTTGCTCCCGGCCTGCTTGTAGGTCAGCCCGTCTACGACGAGCCGGGCGACTTCCAGCTCGCGCTCGCTCAGTGTCGCCAGCCCCGCGCCGCCCGCCGGTTCGGCGGACGCGCCGGGTTCGCGGCGCGCGGGTGTGCCCTGGAACTGGCGCGCCGCCTCCAGCAGCTGGACCATCGCCTTGCGGTCCGACGTGCGGATCGCGGCCTGCCCGGCCAGCCGCGCGGCATCCCAGCACAGGCCCAGCCCGTGCAGCTCGCCCGCGGCGGCCGAGATCTCGTCGGGGACGAACGTGCCGCCGACGACTTCGAGCCAGCCCGCCGCGGCCGTCGCCAAAGCGGCGGCGTACCGGCCGCAATGCGCATGCTGCGACAACGTGGCCAGGTGCGCTTGTGCCGCTTCGGCGTCCTCCAGCGTGATCGCCGCGTGCAGCTCGTGCCAGTGCAGTGAGACCGTCCACAGTGGAGGGTCGCCGAGCCGCGACAGCAGCGTGTGCGCCCGGTCGAACTGCCCGGCGAGCTTGGCGTACGCGCCGGTCCGCGCGGCCGCGATGGCCAGTTCACCCAGCGGCAGCAGCGAGAACAGGTCGACCTGCTGGCGCATCGACGCCTGGTAGGCGCGGTCCCACGACCGCTGCAGCCCCACCAGGTCGCTGGCGCGTCGCGCCAGCCCGAGCTCCAGCGTCGCGAAGAACAGCTCGTCACGAGCTTCGAGTGGGCGTCCCCGACGGGCGACGGCGTCGCGGTGCTCGGCCGCGGTCGCCAGGTCCCCGGCGGTCATCGCGACCCAGCCGAGCAGCAGCCGGTGCCGCGCTCGCAGCAGGTCGCCGCCGATCCCGCCGTCGGACGCCCTCGTGAGCACCGACTCGGCCAGCGCCAGCTCACCGGAGTGCAGCCCGGCCAGCGCGGCGAGCGCGGCGGGGCTGTCGGGCAGCAGCTGCCCGCCGCCGGCCGGCTCCAGCATCGTGGCCGCACCCAGCAGCGTCGACAGCGTTTCGGTGGCACAGCCGGAAACCGAGTCCACGATCCCGCGGGCCGTCCGGGTCGCCGCCCCGGCGAACAACGTCGGCGCGACGCCTGGCGAGGGGGAGTCCAGCAGCTTGCGCGCGCCCTCGAGGTCACCGGTCGCGACCAGCGCAGTGGCCGCGAAAGCGTCGGCGCCGCCTCGCCCGGCCCAGTGGTACAGCTCGGCGCTGCGCGCGAGTTCGCCGCGGTGCGCCAGCACGGTGGCCGCGATTTCGGCGCCGGTGGCCCGGGTTTCGGCGTCGGCGGCGCCGAGCATCCCGTCGCCGAGCCGCAGCGCGGTGTCCAGATCCCCGGACAACGCCGCCGCGCGCGCCCGGCCCGCGGTCACCGCCGGTCCGCGGTCGCCCGCTTCCGCCGCGGCTTCGAAGAGCTGGGTCGCCAGGCGTGCGTCACCGGGAAGGGCTTCCGCGGCCGCCGCGGCGAACGCGGCCGCGGCCGAAGCACCGGAACTTCCGGTGTGCAGCAAGGAACGCGCGAGGTCGAGCACCGGCAGGCCGTTGGCCAGCTGCAACTCGACCAGGCGCTGCACGGTCGTAAGCCGCCGCGCGGGTGGGCCATGGCCGCGAACGGCGTCCGCGGCGACGGGCAGCAGGGTGTCGTCGGGCGCGAGCAGGCCGGTGGCGCGGGCGCCGTCGACGACCGCGGGCAGCTCCTCGGGCGTGCGATCCAGCAAGGCACACAACAGGTCCAGGTTTCGCCCGGCGCCCGCCTCGGCCGCGATCAGGTAGCGCAGGACGGCGTCGTCGAGCTCGGCCAGCTCGGCACGGAAGGCGTCGAGCCGCCCGGTCACCGCGCGCTCGACCAGCCGCGGCACCCCGCCGGTCCGCGCGTGCAGCTCGGTGGCGACGGCCTCGGAGCAGGATTCGCCGGACAGCGACTCCGCGAGCCGCCGGACGTCGTCACGGCCGAGCGGCGGCAGGCGAAGCACGTCTTTGATCAGCGGGGCCTGCAGCAACGGAGTTCCTGGTCTCTGGGCGAGCACGACCGGCCCGGTCGCCGAAGCGAGCAACTCCTCGAGGCGGGCGGATTCGACGCGGTCGGCGCCGTCGAGCACCAGCGCGTCCACTCCGGCTTCGTGAAAGCAGCGGGCCAAAGCGGTGAGCAGCACGGACTTCCCGTACCCGCCAGGTGCGACGACGACCAAGCGCAGTGGCGCGGCGGGGTCGGCCGAAACCTGCGCGAGCAACCGCCGCGCGGCCGGGTGGACGGGCGCGGACTCCACCCGGGACTGCAGCACAGCGTTCAACAGGAACCTTCATGCGACGGCGCCTTGGTGGCGCAGGCGGGTGTGGGGGCGGGGGAGCCGGCCGTGGCCTCGCGGGCGGTGACGGTGATCGCGACCGCCGACGCCCCGACGGCGACGAGCAGGGCCGCGGCGGCGAGCGGACGGCGGCGGCGCAGCAGGCTCAGCGGGCCGGTGCGTTCGGGCACTTCGAACGGCGTGATCTCCACCGGCGGCCGGGGTGGCCGGTCGCCGAGTTCGGGCACGGTGTCGACGCGGGGGAGCAGGGTGGTCTCCACCGCGGGGGCTTCCAGCTGGGACCGCGGGCTGGTCCGCTGGGCGGCGAGTGCGGCCGCGCCGAGCGCGACAGTGGCCTGGGGGACCGGCCCGGCGAACATCGGGCAGGGCGCGTGCGGCGGCAGCGCATGAGGCGGGACGTCGCCGCAGAACACCACGCCGGCCAGCGCCTTCGGCCGGATGGAAGCGGCGTGGGCCAAGGCGAACAGCGTGCTGACGGCAGCCGCGGGCGCGACACCCTCGGCGGTCGAGCTGACCTGCCAGCCGCTCGACCCGGCGGACGTGGCGAGGGTGACGTTCACCCCTTCCGGGCCGAACTCGCAGACTCCGGCGGTCGTGTCGCCGGGGCCGGGCGCCGGCAGGTGGGCGTGCAGCGCGGCGATCGGGCCGGGCACCAGGGTCACCGCGGTGAACCCCGATTCGGCCAGCGCGCGGCGCAGCAGGTCACGCCGGTAGACGCCCCACTCACCGGGGTGGGTCAGCACCAGGTGCAGCGGCTCGCCGCCGAGCATCGACGCGGCGTGCTCCGCGATGCCCTCGGTGAGCACGGTGGTCAGCGACTCCGGCGGGAACGCGTCGCCGTCGATCAGCATCGGGACGTCGTCGCCGATCCGGCGGTGGAACCCGGTCAGCAGCCGGGACGGCACCCGGGCACCGGCGTGGGCTGCCGCATCCCCGGTGAGCAGATACCCCTCTTCGTCGAGGAACAGGGCGGACGCCGCCGCGGGGCTCCGTTCGCCCAGCCAGAGCGGCTCCGGGGCTTCCCAGCCGGGGCCTCGGCGCAGGCTGGTCGCGGCGTGGGTCCGGCCGGGGGCGACATCGACCCCCAGGACATAGGGCAACGGCGCTTCCTCCTCACCAAACGCGGCCGAATGGGGGTTCGGCTTCCCCCTAGGGTCCAGGCATCCTCACCCAAACGGGTTAGTAGTTCAAGCTATTGGAGGGATTTAACCCAACTGACCGCATCGCGGATCAGCCCCTAACTCCCTAACGATGACATATCGATCCCCTACCGGCTGAATG
The DNA here is from genome assembly GCA_963762765.1 of uncultured Actinomycetota bacterium. Lineage (GTDB taxonomy): Bacteria > Actinomycetota > Actinomycetes > Mycobacteriales > Pseudonocardiaceae > Amycolatopsis. The sequence goes on along the minus strand of CAVXMR010000050.1, from coordinate 441,334 downwards.
GGCGACGACTCGGAGTGATCCCCGATGTGCGTCGGGGGACGGTCTCCCTACCTTGATCACGGAGCACGGTCCCTGCGGTCCGTGCTGTCCCCCAGAACCACCGGACCAGGAGAAACCCCATGAGCCCCGTGCAGACGTTGCACGACTTCGCCCTCAACCTGCTCAACGACCCGACCGCCCTGGCGGCCTTCGGGACGGACCCGCAGCAGGCGCTCGCCGCCGCCGGTCTCGGCGACGTCTCCGCCGCCGACGTGCACGAGGTCATCCCGCTGGTCCTCGACTACGTGCCGGTCGGCTCCGTCGCCAACGTCGGCGAGCTGCCCGCGCTGGGCACCGACGCCCCGGGCATCCAGGGTGCGATCGACCAGCTGACCGCGCTGACCCAGGGCCTGGGCCTGCCGGCCACCGGCGCGCTGCCCGGTGTCGGAGAGCTGCCGGGCGTCGGCTCGCTGCCCGTGTCGGACCTGCCGGCCATCGGTGACCTCGGCCACCTGCCGGGCGTCTCGGCGCTGCCGGTGAACGACGTCACCAACGTCGCCGCGGGCTACACCGCCCTGGCCGGCGACCCGTCGGGCGCGCTGACCTACGCCCAAGACCTCGCGGGCAACCTCGACGCGGGCGCGCTGGGCCAGCTCGGTCAGCTGACCGACGCCAACCACAGCCTCGCCGCGAGCACCGAGGACCGCTCCTTCAACACCGTGAGCGACCTCACCGACGCGAACCACAGCCTGGCCGCGGGCACCGCGGACCACGCGCTCAACTCGGTCGACCACCTGGGTAACCACGCGATCTCGGCGGCGCACGTCGGCGACTTCACCGGTGTCCTTGGCAACGCCGGCGACCTCGACGTCAAGCACGTCGGCGGCGACCTGACCCACGCCGTCGCGGGCGAGGTGCACAACGTCACCCACGTCGCGGACCACGCGACCGGCGGTGCCGTGAGCCACGTCGCCGACACCGCGACCAGCGCCGTGGGCGTCTCCGACGTCCACGACACCGTGTCGAACGTCGCGGGCGACGCGACCCACGACCTGGCGGGCAACCTGCACGTGGGCGACATCACCCACGACCTGCACCTGGGTCTCTGAGTCCCTGAGCAGCAGGAACCGGCTTGTCGGTGCCCGTCCCGCGATCAGGGTGCGATCGCGGGACGGGCACCCGCCATGCGTCCACACTCCGGACCGGGGACACTCTTTCGTCGTGACCGCCCCCGCCTGGCTCGAAGTGCTCAACGAGACGCTGGACGCCTGCCGGACCCACGGCCGCGCCGATCTCGCCGAGCGCCTGCGCAGACGCCGGGACGCCCCGGCCGGGCAGACCCGGCTCGGCGTCCTCGGCTTTCCCAAGCAGGGCAAGGGCTATCTGCTCAACGCCGTGCTCAACGCGCCCGTCTGCGCGGTCGGCGACGCCGCCACCCCGGCGGTGCCGACCGAAATCGGTTACGCCGACGAACCCGCCGCCACCCTGGTTGGCCTCTCCCGCGAACGGATCCCGGTCGGCCTCGAGCGGCTCACCGGTGAGCTCGGCACGCGTCCCGCCGGGACGTTGCACCGGGTCGAGGTCGGTGTGCCGCGTGAACTGCTTTCGGCCGGGCTCGTCCTGGTCGACACCCCCGCGATCGGCGACCCGCGGTCCCCTCGCACCGCGGCCGCGCTCGACATCCTCGACGACGCCGACGCCGTGATCCTCGTCTCCGACGCCACCGCGCCGCTGAGCGCGGCCGAGCTCGCGCTCGCCCGGCACGTGCGCACGTGGTGCCCGCAGGTCGTGGTGGCCCTGACCAAGATCGACGCCTCCCCGGGCTGGCGCGCGGTCGCCGAACGCAACCGAGCCGCACTGGCCGAGGCCGGGATCCAGGTCGCCGTGCTGCCGGTCTCGGCCGTCGTCCGCCAGGCCGCCGCGAAGGCGAGCGACCCGGAACTCAACGCGCGCTCAGGGTTTCCCGAGCTGCTGTCGTGGATCGCCGAGCAGGCAGCGCGTCCGGCCGAACAGTCGCGAGCGCTGCTCGCCGCCGTCGGCGTCCGTGCCGCGGCCGCCGAACTCGTCGAGTCGTTGCGGGACCGGGCCGAGGCCGCCGGGCAGGACGCCGGGCTCGGCCAGTCCGCGCTGCTGCAGCGCGCCCAGCGCCGGTCCGACGAGCTGCGGCGGCAGAACACCCGCTGGCAGAACCTGCTTTCCGACGAGATCGCCGACCTGCTCGCCGACGCCGAGTACGACCTGCGCGAGCGAACCCGGAAGATCGTGCAGCACATCGACCGCACCTTCGACGAGGCCGACCCGGCCAAGATCTGGGACGAATTCGCGCCCTGGCTGGACGAAACGCTCGCCGAAGCGGTCGAGACCAACTACTCGTGGCTGGCCGACCGGGCCGAGTGGATCGCCCAGGCCGTCGCGACGAGCTTCGGCGCGCAGTACGATCGCGCGCTGCCGGACCTGCGGCTGGTCGGCTCCGGCGTCGAGGATCTCGCGGACGTCGCCCAGCCGCGGATCGAGCGGTTCAAGGTCGGCCAGCAGATGTTCACCGGCCTGCGCGGGTCCTACGGCGGCGTGCTGATGTTCGGCCTGGTCACCAGCCTGGCCGGGCTGCCGCTGATCAACCCGGTCTCGCTCGGCGCCGGCGCCGCGTTCGCCGCGAAGACGATCAAGGACGAGGGCGGCATGCGGCTGCAGCGTCGCCAGGCGGTGGCGAAACAGGCGGCGCAGCGCCACGTCGACGACGTCTTCCTGCGGTTCTCCAAGGACTGTCGTGACGCGATCCGCCTGGTGCAACGCCGGTTGCGCGACCACTTCACCGAGCTGGCCGAGGAAATCGCCGACGAGCTGACCCGCGAGCGCGAGACGATCATCGCCGGCTCGGCCGAGCGCGAACGCCGGACCGTGCACATCCGCCGCGAGATCGACCGCCTCGCCGGGCTGCACCTGCGCGCGGGCGAGCTCGGCACGATCGCCGGCCGGACCCGCCGGGAGCTGCCGGCGTGACCAGGGACGTCCACGACCTGCTCCTCGACGCGGCCGCGCTCTACCGCGACAGCCCGCGCGCCTCGGGGGTGATCCGCGAGTGCCTCGACCGGCTCGACGGCCCGCTGCGGGTCGCGTTCGCCGGGCCGCCGGGATCCGGCAAGTCGACGCTGGCCGCCGCGTTGGGCGAGCGGCCGACGCGGGCGCTGCGCGACCTCGAGCTGCTCGACGACCCCGCCCCCGGTATGCCCGCGGACGCCACCGTCCGGCTGGTCCGGCACCTCGAACCCGACGAGCTCGCGGCCGCACGCCCGGCGGGTGGTTCGGCGTTCGCCCGGCAGAGCGCGGTCAACGCGGTGCTGGTCCTTTCGCGGGCCGACGAGATCGGCGCCGGCCGCATCGACGCGTTGCTGACCGCGAAGCAGCTCGCGCGCCGCGCTTGGCGGGAAGATCCGCTGTGCACGGGGTTCCAGGGCGTGATCGCGGTCGCCGGGCAGCTGGCCTACGGCGGCCGGACGCTGCGGGAGGACGAGTTCGACCTGCTGGCCGCGTTCGCCGCGGTCCCGCGCGCCGAGCTGGAGCGGTACGTGCTTTCGGTGGACTCCTTCACCGATCCCGCGTTCCCCGGCCCGATCCCGGTCGAGACCCGGCGTTCGCTGGTGGTGCGGTTCGGGTTGTTCGGCGTCCGCCTGGCGCTGACGCTGATCCGCACCGGCTGCGACGACCGCGTCAAGCTGTCGGCCGAGCTCGTCAAACGCAGCGGGCTCGGCGAACTCCGGGACACGCTGGCCGGGTGTTTCGTCGCGCGCGCGGAGGCGTTGAGGGCGCGGACAGCGGTGGTGTGCCTGGAATCCGTGCTCGCGGCCGAACCCCGGCCCCAGACCGACCGGCTCGCCGCCCGGGTGGAGCGCTTCGCCGCGGCCGCGCACGACTTCCGTGAGCTGCGGCTGATCGCGGACATCCGCGGCGGGCGCACGGCGTTGTCCGGCGACCCGGCGGAGGAGGCCGTGCGCCTGCTGGGTGCGCAGGGCACGGCTCCGGCCGATCGGCTGGGCCTGGAGCCGGACTCCGACCCCGGTGAGCTCTACGACGCCGGGCTGGACGCGTTGCGCCGCTGGCGTCACGAAGCCGAGCGCCCCGACCGGCCCGTCGCGGAGCGGACGGCCGCGCACGTCGTCGTCCGCTCCACCGAAGGGCTTCTCGCGCTGTTCGCCTAGATCGGCTTGCCGTTCACGGTGACGTTCGTGAGCTTGACGTCCTTCGCGTTGCTGATCTGCGGGGCCGGGGTGTCGATCTTCGTGAAGCTGCTGTCCGAAAGGGAGAACCCGGTGAGCGGGCTTTCCTTGGCACCACTGATCTTCAGCGCGAACGGCGAGTCGTCGAGGTGGATGTCGGACGCGGTGATGGTCCGGATCACCGGCTGCACGATCGGGCCGTAACCCGGGCCGGTCAGGCTGTAGTTCATGTCGACGAAGATCGAGCCGCGATCCACCGGGCCGCCGGCCAGCCGCCGCACGTGGATGTCTTCGACCACGCCGCCGCGCCGCGGGTTCGTCTTGATGTACACGCCGTAAAACGACTTGTACGACGATCCGGCGTGGATCCGGTTGTCCTGCGCGAAAATGTTGCGCACGCCGCCGGACATCTCGCTGCCCACGGTGATCGCGCCCCAGCGGCCGTAGTAGTCGTTGTTCTCGATCACGATGTTCTGGCTCGGCACGCCGACGCGGCGCCCGTCGGTGTCACGGCCGGACTTGATCACCGTGCCGTCGTCGCCGGTGTCGAAGCTGCAGCCGTGGATGTGCACGTCGGCGCAGCTCTCCGGGTCGACGCCGTCGACCATCGCGCCGCGGCTGTACACCTTGATGTCGCGGACCGTGACGTTCTGCGACAGCACCGGGTGCACGGTCCACATCGCCGGGTTCTGGATCGCCACGCCCTCCACCAGGACGTTGCGGCAGCGGTAGAACTGGATCATGTTCGGCTTGAGGAAGTGCTTGTCGCCGAACACCCGCTGGGACACCGGGAGCCCGTCGACCGCCTGCTGCTGCAGCTTGTCCCAGTCCGGGCCGCGCTTGCCGTCGTAGTCGAACCACGGCCCGGCCGCGGCGTTCCCGTCGATCGTGCCGGTGCCGGTGATGGCGACGTCGGTCTGGTCGATGGCGTAGATGAAGGGGGAGAAGTTCATGCACTCGATGCCCTGCCAGCGCGTGAACACCACCGGCAGGTAGGACGCGGCGTCGCTGCGGAAGCGGATCGTGCCGACGACGTTGAGCTCCACATGGGACAGCAGGTGGATCTTGCCGGTGCGGAACTTCCCGGCGGGCACCAGCACCCGCCCGCCACCGGCGGCGTTGCAGGCGGCGATCGCGGCCTTGAACGCGGGCGTGCAGTCGGTGCTGTTGTCGCCGACCGCGCCGTAGGAGCGGATGTCGAACACGCGGTCCGGGAAGGTCGGTGGTTTGATCCGGCCCAGGATCACCGGGACCCGCGCCCAGGGGTCCTCGGCCGCCGAGGCGAAGCCGGGCCCGAACACGGCCCCGGCCGCGAGCAGGCCGCCCGCCGCGCCGGCCACCTTGAGGAAGTCACGCCGAGAGCTGTTCACTGGTCCTCCTGACCACGCCGTCATACATCATGTACAGCATGCGATGTGTGAGGAAAACGGTCAAAAAGTCTCCCGATCAGCGGTATTGACCGGGTGCCGGGCGGGGCGCACCATAGACCGGTCTATGGTGCCCGGCCGAAGGGACGTCCCTCATGCCCGCAGCTCACCGTTTCCTGGGTGACATCCTGGCGCACTGGGCCCGCGAACGCCCTGACCAGGTCGCCTTCACCTTCGGGGACACGAAACGCACCTGGGCGGAGTTCGACGAGCGGGTCCGCCAGCTGTCGGCGGCGCTGGCCGAGGCCGGGATCGGCAAGGGCGACCGGGTCGCCTTCGTCGACAAGAACCACCCGGGCTGCCTGGAGACGACTTTCGCCGCGGCCGGGCTCGGCGCGGCCAACGCCGTGGTCAACTGGAGGCTCTCCGGCGACGAGCTGGCCTACGTCCTGGCTGACTCCGGCGCGCGGGTGATCTTCGTCGGCGCCGAACTGATGCCCGCCGTCGAGGCGATCCGCGACCGGCTGCCCGCCGTCGAGCGCCTGATCGTGGTGGGTGGGGACGTCGACGAGTTCGAGGCGTTCCTGGCCGCCGAGCCCGGCGTCACGGCCGACGTCGACGAGGACGATGGCGCACTGATCCTCTACACGAGCGGGACGACCGGCTTCCCCAAGGGCGCGGTGCTGACCCACCGCAGCATCCTCGCGCACGGCGCCGCCGTCGGCGAGGCGTTCCCGATGGCGGACGGCGACGTCAACCTGGTCGCGATGCCGCTGTTCCACGTCGGCGGCAGCTGCTACGCCGTGGTCGGGTTCCTGAGCGGGCAGCCGACGTACATGACCCGCGAGCCGGACGCGGTCTCCCTCGGCGGCGCGCTCGCCGCCGGTGTCACGCACGCGTTCCTGGTGCCCGCGGTGGTCGCCGGGATCGTGCAGGCGGGGGAGCAGGCGATCAAGGCGTTCTCCCACTTCAAGTATCTGGGTTACGGCGCTTCGCCGATGCCGCTCCCGCTGCTGCGTACGGTGCTGGCCGCGTGGCCGGAGACGAAGTTCGTGCAGGTCTACGGCATGACCGAGCTGTCCGGCGCGGTGACGGCGTTGCAGCCGGAGCCGCATCGCGACGCCTCGCACCCGGAGCGGCTGGCTTCGGCAGGCACCGCACTGTCCGGTGTGGACATCAAGATCGTCGACCCGGTCACGCTCGAAGACGCCGAGGTGGGCGAGGTCTGGATCCGTACGGAGCAGCGGATGGCGGGCTACTTCGGCAAGCCGGAGGCCACCGCGGAGACCATTGTGGACGGCTGGGTGCGCAGCGGCGACGTCGGCAGGCTGGACGACGGCGGCTTCCTCTTCCTGGAGGACCGGGTCAAGGACATGATCATCACCGGCGGCGAGAACGTGTACTCGCCCGAGGTCGAGCGGGTGCTCGCGGAGTACCCCGGCGTCGCCGAGGTGGCGGTGATCGGCGTCCCGGACGAGCGCTGGGGCGAGCAGATCAAGGCCGTCGTCGCGCCGCTGCCCGGTGAGCAGCTCGACGTCGAGAAGATCATCGAGTTCTGCCGCGAACGGCTCGCGCACTTCAAGTGCCCGCGCAGCATCGACGTGCTGGAAGCGTTGCCGCGCAACGCGACCGGCAAGATCCTCAAGCGAAACCTGCGTGAACCCTACTGGCGGGACCAGAGCCGGAACGTCTGATGACGGCGGTCACGCGCGAGGACTACTTCGCCGCGGCGCTGGACATGCTGGCCTCGCACGGGTTCACCGGGCTCAACGTGGGCAGGCTGTGCCGCGGCCTCGGCGTGACGAGCGGGTCGTTCTACCACCACTTCGGCGGCTGGCCCGGGTTCGTCGAAGCGCTGCTGGTGTTCTGGGAACAGCGGCAGGTGCGGATCCTGCGTGCCGGCTCGTTCGGCGCGGACGGCCCGTCGGCCGACTTCGCCGCGCTGATGGACCTCACGCTCGGCCTGCACCACGAGGCCGAGGCGGCGATCCGGGCATGGGCGGCGAACGACGAAGCCGTGCGCGCGGCGCAGAAGCGTGTCGACGAGGGACGGCTGGCCATGGTCGGGACGGCGGTCAAGGGCATCGTCGGCGACGCCGCGCTCGCGCGGACGCTCACGTCGCTCGGGATGGCGTTGCTGGTGGGGCACCAGCAGCTGGCTTCGGCGGGGGAGCAGTCCGACCTCGCCGAGCTGCTGGCCGAGTACACGCGGCTGGTGCACTCGCACGCGGCCTAGTGTCGCGTGATCCCACTTGCCTTATCGCCGCTGCGGCCCACGTGGATCCACAGCGGACGCAAGGCAGCGGGATCACGCGACACTAGGCGTTGCCGAGGATACGTTCGACGGCGATCTCGAGGACGACCCGCAGCGGGTTGGGCTTGGGCTGGCGATACCTTGCCGCGTAGCGGTTTTCGGCGTCGCGCACGACCTCCGGTTCGTCGCGCAGCACCGCGCGTCCCTCCAAAGTGGACCATCGCGGGCCTTCGAGCTGGCAGACGGCCACCGGCACGCCCTTGTCGCCGGCCGCATGGATGAGCTTCGCTTTGACGGAATTCGAGAAGGTGATCACGCGAGCGATCCCGGCCTCGAAGTCGACGGTGACGCCGACCGCCACGACGTGCGGGGTGCCGTCGGGCCGGACGGTGGTCAGCGTCGCGAGACGCCGCTCGGTCCAGAACGTGCGGAAGTCGGGGCCGCGGTCGATCTCCATGCCGGTGACGCTAGTCCGTCCGGGTGGCGAGGTCGGAGGCGGCCACCCACGGTAATTGTAAGGAAAGTTTCCTAACAGTCTTGACCTGCTCTTGAACAATCTGCGACGCTTCGAATCGTCGCCGCCGCGCCCAACGATGTCGTTCGGAGGACCGATGAAGAAGATTGTCCGTGCGGTGGTGACCGCGGCCGCCCTCGCGGCTGGCCTGCTGAGCGTGCCGGCTGCCGCCTCCGCGGCGGGAACGCCCTATGTGCCCGGCACGTTGCGCCCGTCCGTGTCGCAGGCGACACAGGACCAGGTGCTGCAGAAATACTACGACTTCTGGAAGAAGAACTTCCTGACCACCAAGTGTGGCAGCGGCACCTACGCGGTGCTGTCGAAGGACGCCGACCACGCGTTCGTCGCCGAGGGCGAGGGTTACGGGATGACCATCTCGGCGATGATGGCCGAGAAGGACCCGCAGGCCCGCTCGATCGTCGACGGGATACTGAAGTTCGTGAAGGCGCACCCGTCGGTCAACAACAAGGACCTGCACGCGGCCGAGCAGAATTCAAGCTGCAAGAGCGTCAACGGCAGTGACTCGGCCACCGACGGCGACCTCGAAATCGCCTACGGCCTGCTGATCGCGGACAAGAAGTGGGGCAGCACCGGCGCGGTGAACTACCACGCCGAAGCCGTCCGCATCATCAACGCGATCAAGAAGAGCGAAGTCAACGGTTCGACCAAGTTCACCCTGCTCGGCGACTGGGGCAACGACGCCCAGTACAAGAACAGTTCGCGCTCGTCGGACTGGATGCCAGGCCACCTCCGCGGGTACGCCGCGGCGACGGGCGACAGCTTCTGGGACAGCGTCCGCACGCGCTCGGAAACCGCGGTGAGCCAGCTGCAGTCGCAGTACGCCCCGAACACCGGCCTGCTGCCGGACTTCGTCGTCAACACGAACTCGACGCCGAAGCCCGCGCCGTCCAACTTCCTCGAGGGCCCGAACGACGGCAAGTACAGCTGGAACGCCTGCCGTGACCCGTGGCGCCTCGGCGCCGACGCGATCACCGCGCCCGGCAGCGCGGCGGCCGCGCAGGTGCGGAAGATGAACACGTGGATCAAGTCGGCCACCGGCGGTGACCCCTCGAAGATCCAGAGCGGCTACTCGCTGTCGGGCTCGAAGACCGAAAGCGGCCAGCACCCGTGCTTCACCGCGCCGTTCGCGGTGGCGGCGATGACGGACCCGGGCAGCCAGGCCTGGCTCGACAAACTGTGGACGCAGATCGCGTCGTTCTCCCCCGACGCGAGCGACTACTACGGCACCGGCATCACGGTGCAGGTCCTGCTGATCCTGACCGGCAACTACGTAGCCGCGTAATTCGGGAGCGGACATGGCGGCCGGTACCCCACACTGGCCGTCATGTCCGACCATCCTCGTAGCGCCGACGAGCTGACCCGAGCCCTGGACCAGGGCCGGCGATTCAAATACGTCTACTTCTGGGGCCACCGTGGCAGCGGCGTGAGCGCGAGCTGCTTCAGCCAGTGGTGGCCGGCGGCGTTCAAGGTCGGCGGCTTCCGGTTCGCGACGGCCGAGCACTACATGATGTGGCGGAAGGCGACACTCTTCGGCGACGACGAGGTCGCGGCGAAGGTCTTGACGGCCTCGCATCCGAAGCAGGCCAAGGACTTCGGCCGTCAGGTACGAGGATTTTCCCAGGCTGCCTGGGAAGCCGCCCGGTACGAGATCGTGGTCGCGGGGAATACGGCGAAGTTCTCGCAGCACCCGGAACTGGGGCGGTTCTTGGCCGGGACCGGGCAGCGGGTACTCGTCGAAGCGAGCCCGGTGGACCGCGTCTGGGGTATCGGCCTCGCGGCGGACGACCCGCGGGCGGCGCTCCCGCGCAGCTGGCGAGGCCTGAACCTGCTGGGCTTCGCCCTGGCAGACGTCCGGGCAAGCCTCTAGCAGACGACTCGCGTACCTGGATGGCGAACTCGCGTACCCAGACGGACGACTCGCGCACCTGGAGGGTCGGCTCGGCCAGGGCTCGTGAGTGGCAAAGCGAAGCGGAGGTCCGTGAATGCCACATTGAGGGCCCAAGACGCCGTGAATGTGGCATTCACGGACTTGGGCTTGGTGGTTCGGTGGAGCGAGGGGGACTTTGCTCGCTCTCTGCCGTGAGGAAGGTGCCCCTCGCTTCGCACGCCACGTTTGCCTTACCGGCTAAGAAGGCTGTCGAAGCGGCAACCCGGCAGCCTGATAAATAGCATCAATAACAGCCATGTTCTCCACGGCATCCTCAGGCGAAGTCTTCACAGCCTCACCCCGCAAAACGGCCCCGGCAAACGCATCCAGCTGGTAAGCATAGGAAGCCCGCCGAGGAAACTTCTCAACCCGCCGCCCCCCGCCGGCCCGCACCGTAAGACGGTGATAAGCCTGCGGGGCAACAGGATTCAGCACCCGCACCTCGCCGGAGGACCCCACCACCCGAGCGCTGATCCGGATCAGGGCGGACGACCACATCGAGCACTGAACAGAACCCGTGTGCCCGGAAGGAAAGCGAAGCTCCGCCGTCATCGCCCGATCCACAGAAGGATCGCGCAGTTTCGCTGTAGCGGAAACGACCTCGGGCGTCTCGCCGCCCCCGAACGTTCGCGCCATGTGCACGGCATAGCACCCGGCGTCCATCGTCGCTCCTCCTGCCAAAGAGAAGTTGTAGCGGATGTCCGAGAACTTCGGCAGCGGGAAGCACAACGCCGTTTCGACCCGCTGCAGTGTGCCGAGTTCGCCTGACGCCACGATCTCCTCGACCCGCAACGCCAGCGGGTGGTACCGGTAGTGGAACGCCTCCATGACCACCCGGTCCGACGCCGCGGCCAGCTGGGCGATCTCGCGCGCCTCGGAAGCGTTCGCCGTGAACGGCTTCTCGCACAGGACGTGCTTCCCTGCCGCCAGCGCCGCGCGGGTCCAGCGGCCGTGGAGGCCGTTCGGTAGCGGGTTGTAGATCGCGTCGACGGACGGGTCGGCGATCAGCGCCTCGTAACTGGGGTGGACCGAAGCGATCCCGTGCCTGGCCGCAAACGCTTGCGCGCGCGTCGTGTCCCGCGCCGCGACCGCCGCGATCTCGACTTCCGCGTTGTCCGAAGCGGGCTTGATGAGGGCGGCGGGCGCGATGCGGGCTGCGCCGAGAATGCCGATCCGCAGTGTCATGACGGCAAGTTAGCACTGTGCCGACCAGCGAGATTCAACAGGAAGTTGACCTCTTCAACAGGGAGTTGTAGCGTCCCGGCCAGTCGAGTACCGGAGGTCCGCTATGTCTCGGTTTCGTGCCTTTCAGGCCGCATTGCTCGCCGGCGCGGTCGTGCTCCTCGGCGCCTGCGGCGGCGGGCCGGACGGCGCGGGCGGGACGCCGCAGGCCGCCGGGCAGCCACAGGCCGTCCCCGACAATGCCGCGCTGATCGCCGCCGTGCGGAAGGATCCCCAGCTCAACGCCGCCCTCCCGGACGCCGTCAAGCAGGCGGGGCTGCACCTGGCCTCGAACATCCAGTCCGCGCCCAACAACTTCTACGCCGCCGACGGCAAGACCCCGATCGGCTACGAGGTCGACCTCGCCAAGGCCATCGCCGCCAAACTCGGCGTCACGGTCACCCACCAGGACATGGCCTTCGGCTCGCTGATCACCAGCCTCCAATCCGGCCGCGTCGACCTCACCATGGCCGGGATGAACGACACCAAGGCGCGCCAGCAGCAGATCGACTTCGTCGACTACTTCACCTCCGGCATCACGATCATGATCCGCAAGGGCAATCCCGACGGCATCACCGGGCCGGACTCGTTGTGCGGCAAGAACGTCGCGGTCGTGCAGGGGACGAGCCACCAGAAGTTCGCCGCCGAACAGAGCACGAAGTGCAGCCAGCAAGGGAAACCGCAGGTCAGCGTCACCGCGACCGACTCCGACAACCAGAATCAGAACCAGCTCCGCACCGGCCGCGTGCAGGCGATCCTCAACGACCTGCCCAGCGCCGTCTACATCTCCCGCACCGCTGGTGAGGGCAAGTTCTTCGAGGTCGTCCCCGGCGAGCCGATCGACGGCGGGCCGTACGGCATCGGCGTCAACAAGCAGAACAAGCCGCTGGCCGACGCCGTCCAGAAGGCCCTCACCGCGCTCATCGCCGACGGCACCTACGGCAAGATCCTGCAGGCCTGGGGTGTCGAGCAGGGCGCGATCAAGGAGGCGGCGCTCAATGGCGGAAGCTGAGCTGCCGATCGTCCGGCTCCGGCACTGGGGCCGCTGGGTCGCCGCCGCGGTGATCCTGGCCCTGCTCGTGCTGCTGGGGATCGCCCTGGGCAACGCGCAGATCGAATGGGGCCAGGTCCCGGACTTCGTCTTCTTCCGCGTGATGGCCACCGGCCTGCTCAACACCGTTGTGCTGGCGGTACTGAGCCAGGGCGTGGCGATCGTGGTCGGCGTGGTCATCGCGCTGCTGCGGCGCAGCGCCAACCCGGTCGCGCGGTGGTTCGCCGCGGGCTACATCTGGATCTTCCGCGGCCTTCCGGTCCTGCTGCAGATCCTGCTCTGGTACAACCTCGCCCTCGTTTTCCCGGTCATCGACATCCCGTTTCTCGTTCACGAGCAGACGAACGTCCTGATCAGCGCGTTCACCGCGGCCTTCCTCGGCTTGGCGCTCAACGAAAGCGCCTACATGGCCGAGATCGTCCGTGCGGGCCTCACCAGTGTCGACAGTGGACAGACCGAAGCCGCGAAGTCGATCGGCATGACGCCCGCGGCGACCCTGCGGCGGGTGGTGCTGCCGCAGGCGATGCGGGTGATCATCCCGCCGACCGGCAACGACTTCATCAACATGCTCAAGGGGACGTCGATGGCATCGGTGATCGGCGTGACCGAGCTGATCCACGCGGCCAACAACATCTCCTCGAACAACCTGCTGGTGATGGAGACGCTGCTGGCCGCGGCGGTCTGGTACATGGTCGTGGTGACGGTCGCGGGGATCGGGCAGCACTACCTGGAACGCGCTTTCGGGAGCGCCCGTGTCTGAGCCGCTGCTGAAAGCGAAAGGTGTCCGCAAGTCCTACGGCCACACCGAAGTCCTGCGGGGCATCGACCTGGAGGTCCACAAAGGGCAGGTGGTCTGCCTGCTCGGTCCGTCCGGCGCCGGGAAGAGCACCTTCCTGCGCTGCGTCAACCACCTCGAGACGATCGACGCCGGGCAGATCTGGGTCGACGGCGAGCCGATCGGCTTCCGGCTGCGCAACGGAAAGCTGCACGAGCTGCGCGAACGCGAAGTCGCGCGGCAACGGCGTGACATCGGCATGGTCTTCCAGCGCTTCAACCTCTTCGCGCACCGGACGGCGCTGGAGAACGTCGTCGAAGGCCCGATCCGGGTACTCGGGCTCAAACCGGGCGACGCCCGCAAGCAGGGGCTCGAACTGCTCGACCGCGTCGGCCTGGCGCATCGCGCCGACGCCTACCCGGCGCAGCTGTCCGGCGGGCAGCAGCAGCGGGTCGCGATCGCGCGGTCCCTGGCCATGAAACCGAAGCTGATGCTGTTCGACGAACCGACGTCCGCGCTCGATCCCGAGCTGGTCGGCGAGGTGCTCGAGGTGATGAGTACCTTGGCCGCGGAGGGGATGACGATGGTGGTCGTGACGCACGAGATGAGCTTCGCCGCCGAGGCCGCCGACGAGGTGGTCTTCCTGGCCGACGGCGCCGTCGTCGAGACCGGGACGCCGGCCGAGGTGCTGAGCGCGCCGAAGCACGAGCGCACCCGCCAGTTCCTCGCGAGGGTTCTCGCGTGAGGATCGCCCCCAGGTATCTGCTGCAGTTCGACGAGCCCACCGGGTACCTCGACTTCGCCCGGTTCGGGCCGCCGTCGCACGCGGTGCTCGACACCACGGCGAGCCTGCTCGACCAGGCCACCACCGCCGGACCGTCCACTGTGGACGAGCTGATGCGCCAGGAGATCCGCGCCAAGGCGGCCGCGGCGCGGCTCTGTGGCTCGGACACCGACCACACCGTGCTGCTCCCGCACACCAGCCTCGGGCTGTTCCAGGCGGCGTTCAACACCGTCGGCGAGGTGCTCGTCTCCGCGGCCGAGTTCCCCGCCAACACCTACCCCTGGGCCCGCACTGGCCGTCCCGTGCATCGCCTGACCAGCGGTTATGTCACGCCGGAGCGCGTCGCCGAGGCGCTCACGCCGGAGATCGCCGTGGTCAGCGTGAGCGCGGTCGACTTCCGCACCGGCTACCGCGCGGACCTCGCGGCGCTGCGCGACGTCGTCGGCGACCGGCTCCTGGTGGTCGACGGGATCCAGGGCTTCGGCGTCACCGAGGAGCCGTGGGAGGTCGCGGACGTCCTGGTCGTCGGCGGCCAGAAGTGGCTGCGCGCGGGCTGGGGGACCGGCTTCGCCGTGCTGTCCGACCGCGCCCTGGAGCGAATGGACCCGGTCCTGTCCGGCTGGACGGGCGCGCGCGACCCCGGCCTGTTCGACGACGAGATCCACCCACCGGACGCGACCGCGCAGAGCTGGTCGCTGTCCAACCTGAGCCCGGTCACTTCCGGCGCCTTCGCCGCCGCGCTGGAGCTGGTGGAGGACACCGGGGTCGGCGCGATCGCGGCCAGGATCGCCGAGCGGATCGGGGAGTTCGAGGACGTCCTCGCGTCCTTCGGCGGCTCGGTCGTCTCCGCGGTCGATCGGCGTGCGGGAATCCTCGCGTTCACGCTGCCCGGCCATCCGGCCGAGCACGTCGGTGCGGCGCTGACGGCGGCCGGGATCGCCGCCACCGTGCGGCCGGAGCACGTCCGGCTGTCCCCGCACGCCTCGACCCCGGCGGCGGCCGCGGATCTGCTGCGTTCGGCGCTGGAAAGCCTGGCCTCGCCCCGGAAACCGGTGGTGGTCCCGGGCGTGGTGACGCAGGAGGTGCTCGCCGCGCTCGTCCCGGCCGTCCCCGGTCTCGCGGCGATGCTCGGGCCGGGCAACGAGGTGCTGCTCCACGACCTGAGCCGGCTGCCGGACTCGATCATCGCGATCGCCGGGGACCTGACCGGCCGCAGTGTCGGTGGCCCGATGACCGACCTGCTGCTCGGCCTCGTCCGCCGCGGCACGACGCAGGACCTCACGAACTACCGCACGCACGGGCCGGACGGCCGTCCGATCCGGTCGTCGACGCTGTTCCTGCGTGACGCCGAGGGAGTCGCGATCGGTTGTCTGTGCGTCAACAGCGTGGACACCGCCGCGCCGGCGGGTGGCGACGGCGAACCCGAGACGTTCCCGCCGGACGTCGACAGCCTGCAGCGCTTCCTGGTCGACCGGGCGGTCGGCAAGGCCGGGATCCCCGTCGACCTGATGAAGAAAGTGCACAAGGCCGCGGTGGTCCGCGAGCTGGACGAGGCCGGGTACTTCCTCATCAAGGACGCGGTGGACCACCTGGCGGGTCGCCTCGACGTCACGCGCTACACGATTTACAACTACCTGAACGAGATCCGCGCCTGAGACTGCCCGTTCGGACCCTTGCCCGATGGGCCGAACGGGCGGACGATGTGTCGCGTTCGTCCTGCTCAGGGGAGGTCCAGTGGACGAAGAGGTGCTGCGCGTCGCCGTGCGGCTGGAGCCGGATGCCGAAGCCGACGCGGAGGAGGCCGACAAGCTGTCGCGCCGGTTGCGCGCCGAGCTGACCGAGCTCGACGTCGAGCTGACGGCGGTGGCCGAAGGTGCGGTCCCGGCGGGCGCCAAGGGCGTCGACCCGGTGACCATGGGCTCGCTGATGGTCGCGTTCAGCGCGTCCGGCGGCGTCTTCACCGGGCTGGTCGAGACGCTGAAGGACTGGCTCGGGCGGCAGTCCGGCAAGCACCGGATCAAGGTGACCATCGACGGTGACACGCTCGAGCTCGAGCGGGCCGCGCCGGCCGAGCGCCAGCAGCTGATCGACACCTTCGTCCGCAAGCACGGCGGTTAGCCATGGGTGGCCGTTACGCGCTTCTGATCGCCACCGAGTCCTACGTCGACCCGGGGCTCCAGCGGCTCACCGCGCCCGGCGGCGACGCCCGCGCGCTGGCCGAGGTGCTCAGCGACCCGGACATCGCCGGATTCGAGGTGACGACGCTGGTCGACGAGCCACACCACGTCGTCGGCGAGGCCATCGGCGACTTCTACCGCGACCGCCGCCGCGACGAGCTCACGTTGCTGTACTTCACCGGCCACGGCGTCAAGGACGACGACGGCAGCCTGTACCTCGCGATGGGCAACACCCGCCGCGACAGCCTGATGTTCACCGCGCTGGCCGCCGAGCAGATCGACCGTGCGATGGCGGGCTGCGCGTCCCGGCAGAAGGTGCTGGTCCTGGATTGTTGCTACAGCGGCGCTTTCCCGGCGGGGAAGCTCGCGAAGGCGGGGACGGACGTCAACACGCTGGAGCGGTTCCAGGGTCGCGGACGCGCGGTGCTCACGGCGTCCGACGCGACGCAGTACTCCTTCGAGGGCGAGAAGATTTCGGGTGAGGCCGCGCGTTCGGTGTTCACCCGGCACCTCGTCGCCGGGCTGCGCGACGGCAGCGCTGACCTCGACGGCGACGGCGACATCACCGTCGACGAGCTGTACAGCTACGTCCACGAGCGGGTCGTCGAGGAGATGCCGCGGCAGCGGCCGAAGCAGCAGTCCGATGTGGAGGGCCGGATCGTCCTGGCCCGCAACCCGCGCTGGAGCCTGCCCGGCTACCTGAGTCATGGCCTGTCCAGCCCGATCGCGACCGACCGGCTGAACGCCCTGGACGGGCTGAAACGGCTGAACCGCATCGGCAACGACGTGGTGCGGGAGCGGGCGGGGGAGGAGATCCGCAAGCTCGTCGACGACGACAGCCGGACCGTCTCCGAGGCCGCGCGGGCGTGGGTGGCCACGGAGGACGCGCCGGTTACTGAGCCTGTGGGGCTCAGGAACCCGGCGCCGGTGGTGGAAGCCGGAGCCGGTGGTCGCCGTAGCGCCGGAGCCCGTCGCCGTCGAGGAACCGCCGCCAGCACCGGTCGTGGAACCGGTGACCGAGCCGGTGATGGCCCAGACCCTGGAACCTGAAGACGAGGAAGCCCCCGAGAAGAAGAAACTCTCGCGCCGCGCGAAGATCTACCTCATCGTGGGAGCCGCGGTCCTCGTGGCGGGAATCGTGCTCCTCATCGTCCTGCTCTCCCTGGATGGCAGCGGCAGCAGCGGAAACAGCACGTCCGGCTACGGCTCCATGTCCCACGGGTGACCATCAGGCCAAATAGGACTCCACGGCATCGGCGGCGGTGAAGATGCCACCGTGGCCACGGATCTCCGCCTGAAGCGACGCAAGCCGCGAAGCCACCGAAGGCGACGAAGCCACCTTGTCCACCGCTTCACGCAGCGAAGCAGCCGTCACCGACGAAGCGGGCAGGTGCCGTCCGACACCCAGCTCCTCCAGCTGGGCCGCGTTGCCGAATTGGTCCGCCGCCTGCGGAATCGCCACCGTCGGCACGCCGTACCACAGCGATTCCGTGCAGCCGCCCATCCCGGCGTGCGTGACGAACGCCGACGCGGCCTCGAGCACGGCCAGCTGCGGCACGCTCTCGAACACCTCGAACGACGCCGGCACCGGTCCCAGAGCCGCACGATCGACCTGCGACCCGATCGCCATCACGACGTGCCAGTCCGAATCCGCGAACGCCTCGAAGCACGCCCGGTAGAGGTCGAGCTGGTCGTTGAACGCCGTGCCGAACGACACCAGCAGCACCCGTTTCCCGTCGGACGGCGCCTGCCAGCTCCGGTCGGCGAGCCGCGTGGGATCCAGGCACGGCCCGACGAAGCGGACCGTGTCCGGCACGCGGTCGGCGTGCGGCTGCATCGCCCGCGGGATCAGCGAGAGCACCGGACCTCGCCGGTAAAGCCAGTCCCAGCCCTCGCAAACGATGTCGTTGTCGTTCAGCCAGCGCGTGAACGCCTCGTTGTAGTCCTTTCCGGACGGTGAGTTCATGATCGTCGCCATGAACTCGTGGTTGTCCTCTTCGTAGCCGTCCCAGGCCACCAGCGTCGGCGAGAGCTGCACAGCGGGGACGCCGTAGCGCTCGCCGAGCAGCGGCGCGCCGAGCCCGCCGATGTCGTAGAGCAGCAGGTCAGGGCGGTCGTTGTCGAACGCCGAGGTGAGCCGCGGATGGACCGCGATCGCCTCGTCGAGGAAGATCCTCATCGCGTCGGCGGCGTCGTCCGGCCAGACCGCCGACTCGCCGAGCGGCAGGCTCGTCGGATGCGCGAGGATCTCGACGCCGGCCCGCGCGACCAGGTCGGCGAGGGGTTCTCCGACGACGTAGCTGACCCGATGCCCGCGATGCACCAGTTCGCGGATGACGCCAAGGGACGGGTAGATGTGGCTCGGCGCGGTGCAGCCGACCATGACGATGTGCTTGCGCGTGCGCATGACACTCCTGCTGAGTAAGGAGAAGGGTCGAGCGGACGGCGCGCAGGAGAGGGACCGGGCTCGATACGCGAGCGGTCCTGCGGTCACGCCGTCTCAGACGAGACGGAACCTGATGTGATGGAACATGCCGACGACCGTAGGTGACCGCCCGCGTGCGATGCCACTCAATTTCCGCGCGCGCCGTACACCTTTTGTAGGGACTTTCCGGGCAGAGCGACCGTTTGCGGTGCCGAGGGCGCCGGAGCGGTATTAGGGTGACGCCGCTTCCCATCCGGAGCAGAAGAGGGAGAAATCGTGAGACGTGCCGTTTTCGCCGCGGTGGCCGCGGCCGCGCTGGCGTCGACAATCGTGGCCGCCCCGGCCGCCGTCGCTGCCCCCGCGCCCGCCGCCGCGCCGATCGCTTGGGGGCCGTGTACCAACCCGACACTGGTGGCCGCCGGAGCCCAGTGCGGGTTCCTGTCCGTGCCGCTGGACTACTCGAAGCCGAACGGCGAGAAGATCCAGCTCGCCGTCGACCGGGTGCTGCACAAGACCGCCGACGCCCAGTACCAGGGCGTCATGCTGACCAACCCGGGTGGCCCCGGCGGCTCCGGCCTGCTGCTGGCCACGCGTGGGCCGCGGGTGCCGAACCACGCGGGTGACGCCTACGACTGGATCGGGTTCGACCCGCGCGGCGTCGGCGAGAGCAAGCCGGCGCTGAGCTGCGACCCGAACTACATGGACTACGCCCGGCCGAACTACGTGCCGGTCACGCCGCAGCTCGAGCGGACCTGGCTCAACCGGGCCAAGGGCTACGCCGAAGCGTGCGCGAAGAACAACCCGCGCGGGCTGCTCGAGAACATGAAGACGACCGACACGGTCAAGGACATGGACTCGATCCGCCAGGCCCTCGGTGCCAAGCAGCTGAACTTCTACGGCTACTCCTACGGCACCTACCTCGGCCAGGTCTACGGCTCGTTGTTCCCGAAGAACGTGCGGCGCATGGTGCTCGACTCGACGGTCGACCCGCGTGGTGTCTGGTACGGCGACAACCTGAACCAGGACGTCGCCTTCGACGTCAACATCAACATCTGGTTCGGCTGGCTGGCCGCCCACGACGATGCCTACCACCTGGGCAAGACCCAGGCCGCGGTCAAGCGCAAGGTCAACGAGACGCTGTTCAAGCTCTCGTTGAAGCCGGCGGGCGGCGTGGTCGGGCCGGACGAGCTCATCGACGTCATCCAGCAGGCGTCCTACTACCAGCTGCGCTGGACGCTGCTGGGCGACGGCCTGTCGAAGTTCATCAACAACAACGACGTCGCGACGATGAAGTCGCTCTTCGAGACCTTCGGCGGCCGCGGCGACGACAACGGCTACGCGGTCTACCTCGCGGTGCAGTGCACCGACGTGCAGTGGCCGACCAGCTGGCAGCAGTGGAAGCACGACAACTGGAAGACCTTCGCGAAGGCGCCGTACTTCACCTGGCAGAACGCCTGGTTCAACGCGCCTTGCCTCAACTGGCCCGCGAAGGCCGGCAAGCCGACCAAGATCGACGGGCACGGCGTCCAGAGCGTGCTGATGATCGACGAGACGCTCGACGCGGCGACGCCGTACGAGGGCAGCCTCGAGGTCCGCAGCCGGTTCCCGGGTGCTTCGCTGATCGCGGAGCCGGGCGGCACGAGCCACGCGATCACCCCGCGCGGCAACGCCTGCGTCGACAACAAGATCGCCGACTACCTGGCCACGGGCGCGCTTCCGGTCCGCAAGCCGGGACGCACGGCGGACGTCGAATGCGCTCCGCTGCCCCTGCCGGTGCCGCCCGCGCCGGCGGCCGCGGCGTCGCGGTCCGCGCTCGCGCAGCCGGGTCTCTCCGCCCGGTTCGAGGAGCCGGTGCTCGGCTGAGTTCGTAGTCCCGCGAGGGGCACATCGAGGGTCTGAACGGCCCTCGATGTGCCCCTTTCAGCGTTCCAAGGGCTGGTTCGTCGGAAACCGAGGGCTTTGCAACCTCAGGGACTTTGTGTTACAAAGTGCACATCGACTTTGTAGTTCAGAGTGCTCGAAGGGGGAAACCGGTGGATGCCGAGACAGCGTTCAGCCTGCGTGGGCTGGCCAAGCGGTTCGGGCAGGTCCGCGCGGTCGACGGGGTGGACGTCCAGGTCGCGCGAGGCGAGGTCGTCGCGCTGCTGGGGCCGAACGGCGCCGGCAAGTCGACCACGATCGACATGCTGCTCGGCCTGACCAAACCGGACGCGGGGGAGGTGCGGGTCGGCGACGGCAGCCCGCGCGAGGCCGTCGACCAGGGCCTGCTCGGCGCGATGATGCAGAACGGCGCGCTGCTGCCGGACGTGACGGTCGGGGAGATCGTCGCCCTGGTCGTCTCGACCCACCGCAACCCGCTCCCGGCGGACGAGGTCCTCGCCCGCGCCGGGCTCACCGAGCTGGCGAAACGCCGGTGCGGCAAGCTTTCCGGCGGCGAGCGCCAGCGGGTCCGCTTCGCACTGGCGCTGGCCGGCAACCCGCAGGTCCTCGTGCTCGACGAGCCGACGGCGGCGATGGACGTCGACGGCAGGCGCGCCTTCTGGGCCGCCATCCGCGAGTTCGCCGACACCGGCCGGACCGTCCTCTTCGCGACGCACTACCTCGCCGAGGCCGAGGACTACGCCGACCGCGTCGTGCTGATGCGCCACGGCCAGGTCGTCGCCGACGGGCCGGTCGCCGAGGTCCGCGCGGCCGTCGGCGGGCGCGTGCTCCGGGCCGTCGTCCCCGGCGCGAGCGAGGAGCAGCTCGCGGCGCTGCCCGGCGTCACGACCGCGCGGATCCGCGCCGGACGCGCCGAACTCGCCTGCGCCGACTCCGACGCCGCCATCCGCGGCCTGCTCACCGCACACCCGCTGGCCGCCGACATCGAGATCACCGCGCTGGGCCTGGAAGAGGCCTTCCTCGCGCTGACCGCCGACGAACCCGAAGGGGCGCTCCGATGAACACGACCTACCTGAGCCTCGAGATCAAGCGGATCGTCCGCAGCCCGCAGTTCACCCTCTTCACGATCGGCATGCCGCTGGCGATGTTCCTGCTCTTCGGGCAGATCTTCGGCAAGGGGATCGGGCTCGACGGTCTCCCGTCAGACCTCGGGACGATGATCAAGATGGCGGCCTATGGCGCCAGCGGCGGCGCGTTGTTCACCGGCACCCGCGTCGCCCAGGAGCGCACCGACGGCTGGCAGCGCCAGCTCCGGCTGACGCCGATGCGAGGCCCGGGCTACCTGATCGTGAAGGTCATCTCCGCGATGGCCGTCGCCCTTCCGGTCCTGCTGGTGGTCTTCCTCGCCGGGCTCGCCACCGGGATCCACCTGACGGCCGCACAGTGGGGCATCGTGGCGATCTCGCTCTGGCTCGGCGTGCTCCCGTTCGCCGTGCTCGGCCTGGCGATCGGCCTGTTCGGCAAGGGTGACACCGTCGGCGCGGTCACCGGCGCGCTGATGATGCCGCTGGGCATGCTCGGCGGGCTGTGGATCCCGCTCTGGGTCCTGCCGGCCTGGATGGGCACGCTCGCGCACTTCTTCCCGACCTACTGGCTCGGCCGCGTCGGGCTCGACCCGCTGACGCACACGTCCGGCACCTGGGTCGCGGTGCTCGTGCTCGGTGGCTGGCTGCTCGTTCCGGCACTCGTGGTGATGCGCCGGTTCCGGCTGGACACGGCCAGGCTCTGAATGCGTGTTAACTTCCGTGCAGTATTGCGGGGTTTGCACGGGAGGAGGGCGGGACAGGTGGACGACGATCCGGCACCGATGTCGGCGGAAGAGTCGCTGAACCTGATCGCCCAGCAGAACCGGCGGATGCGCCGGGAGCTCGGCGGGGGCCCGGCGCGCATGCTCGCGGCCTGGGCCTTCGCCTGGCTCGCCGGCTGGGGCTTCACCTACATCACGGTGCAGCCCGGCGTGCCGATTCCCGGCTGGGTCGGCGGCGTGACCGTCGCGGTGCTGTTCTTCGCCGCGATCGGCTACACCACTTACGTCAGCGCGCGGAGCGGCCGGGGAATCCGCGGCCCGTCGCGCACGATCGGCGCGATGTACGGCTGGAGCTGGATGCTCGGCTCGATCGGGCTGAGCGTCATCGACATCCGGATCACGAACTTCGGCGCGCTGGCCTCGGACCAGGTTTCGCTGCTGTGGTCGGGTTCCTGGCTGCTGCTGACCGGCGTGATGTACCTCGCGGGCGGCATGCTGTGGCAGGACAAGCTGATGTACGGCCTCGGTGCGTGGATGATCGTCTCGTCCGCGGCGAGCGTGCTGGTCGGCTTCCCGGGGAACTTCCTCGTGCTCGCGCTGTGCGGCGGCGGGGGATTCCTGATTGCCTCGATCGTGTACTTCCTGCGCGAGCGGCCGGCGCCATGAGCGAGGACGCGCTGCCGCAGCTCGACCCGGTCATCCACGCCCAGGCGCGGCTGCGGGTCACGGTCGCGCTCAACGGGCTGCGTGCCAACGACCAGATCACCTTCCCACGGCTGCAGCAGCTGCTGGACATGACCCCGGGCAACCTCTCGACGCACCTGCGCAAGCTGGAGGACGCCGAGTACGTCGAGATCGAGAAGGCCTACGAGCACCGCACGCCCGTGACGCTCGTCCGGCTCACCGCCCGCGGCCGCGCCGCGTTCGAGACCTATACCAAGGCACTGCAGCAGCTCCTGGACGCGACCGGCGGATGAGCCGCTGGGTCATCCATCTCGACCTGGACGCCTTCTTCGCCTCGGCCGAGCAGCTCACCCGGCCGACCCTGCGCGGCCGTGCGGTGCTCGTCGGCGGCGCCGGGCCGCGCGGCGTGGTCGCGGGCGCGAGCTACGAGTCGCGCGTGTTCGGCATCCGGTCCGCGATGCCGATGTCGCAGGCGCGGCGGCTGCTCCCGGCGAGCGGGGTGATCGTGCCGCCGCGGTTCCGGGTGTACGAACGGCTCAGCCAGGAGGTCTTCGCCGTCGTCGCCGAAGCCGCGCCGATTCTGGAACGGATCTCGCTCGACGAGGCCTTCGCCGAACCGCCGGAGCTGGTGGGCGCCGACATCGACGGCGTGACGGCGTTCTGCGAAGGGCTGCGGGAGCGCATCCGCTCCGCGACCGGGCTCGTCGCGTCGATCGGCGCGGGCACCGGCAAGCAGGTGGCGAAAATCGGCTCCGACGAAGCGAAACCGGACGGCTTGCTCGTGGTGCCGCCGGGCACCGAGCGGGAGTTCCTCGCGCCGCTGCCGGTCCGCGCGCTGTGGGGAATCGGCCCGGTGGCGGAAGGAAAGCTGCGCTTCATCGGCGTCCAGACGCTGGGGGAGCTGGCCGCACTGTCCGAACAGGACGTCGTCGCGACGCTCGGGAACGCGGTCGGGCGCGAGCTGCGGCGGCTCGCCGGCGGCGTCGACGACCGGCCGGTGGCCGAACGCGGCGAGGCCAAGCAGGTCAGCGCCGAGACGACGTTCGACACCGACATCATCGACCTGCCCGCGTTGCGCGCCGAGGTCCGCCGGATCGCGGTGGGAGCGCACGCGCGGCTGGTCAAGGCGGGGCGGGTGGCGCGGACCGTGGTGATCAAGCTGCGGCACACCGACATGAGCACGGTGACCCGCTCGGAGACGATCTCCGCGCCCACCGACGACCTCGCCGAACTGGCCGCGACAGCCGAGCGGCTGCTCATCGACCCGGCCGAGTTCGGCGGGATCCGGCTGGCCGGGGTGGCCTTCAGCGGGCTGTCCGTGCCGCATCAGGACGCGCTGTTCAGCCTGGCGGTCCCCGAAGCGGCACCGGCGACCGTCGTCGCGGCCGCTCCCGTCACGCCGGTGGCCTCATCGGAGTGGCGGCCGGGCGACGACGTCGTGCACGACGAGTTCGGCACCGGCTGGGTGCAGGGGGCCGGGCACGGCCGGGTGACCGTCCGCTTCGAGACGCGGACCAGCGGCCCCGGCGTCGCGCGCACCTTCGAGCAGGAGGACCCCGCGTTGCGGCGGGGCGACCCGAGCGACTGCCTGCGGTGAGCGTCGTGAGTGGTAAGTGTCGTTAGAACGTCACTTACCACTCACGACGCCTGGCCGCGTCCCGGATCCTGCGGTAGGCGGCCGGGCTGACGGCGAGGGCGTCGAAGCCGAAGCCGCCGGCGACCTCACCCGTGCCGCCGAGCAGCTCCAGGTCCATCGAGATCCGGCGGTCCTTCGGCGGCTGCCGGTGCCAGCGCAGCGAGTACGTGCCCTCCGGCGCGGGCACGGCGGGCAGGTCGGCGTGGAAGCTCAGCCAGACCATCCGGACGTCTGCGGGCAGGCAGGTCGCCCAGTGCTGCAACACGGTCAGGAACTGCAGGCACGCCTCGAGCAGGCTGCGCGCGGAATGCGTCGCCTCGCCGGGGCCCTCCAGGTAATGGCCCGGCGGCGGCGTCAGCACGCGGGTGGTGATGCTCGTGGTGTCCCGGTCCGGCAGCCCGATCAGGACGTTCTCGCCGAACTCGCGGTCGACGAGCTCCTGCGGACACAGCTCGACGCCGGTGCGAGGCGGGACGCCCGGCCGCGCGCCGACGGCGTCGAGCAGGTTGAGGGTGCCCGCGCAGACGACCCGGCCCTCGGCGGCGGCCTCCACCGACCAGCGGCCCGGCACACCGGGCTCGGGCCGGGTGGTCAGCAGGTCGGGCACGCCGGGGCCGGGGAAGGTCAGGTCGAGCACCAGCCGACGGCCCGGCCTGGCCAGCGACCGTCCGCCGACGGCGGTGACCAGGTCCAGCAGCCCGGCCACGGCCAGGGTGCCGTCGATCTCGTCGCGCGGGTGGTCGCTGAAGTAGGGGTGGTCGGCCGGGATGTCCGGCGCGGCTGACCAGCCCTCGCCGCCGAGGCGGGGCAGGTGCGCCAGCAGGTCGGCCCGGCGCGGTTCGGGGGCATCGGCGGCTCGCCTCATCGCCGTACTCCTTCACGACCGGGTGCGGACGTCCCGGACCGCTCCAGCATCCGTGCCGGAACCGGTCGCGGTCTCCCTCCCGATTGCCGTGCCCGGACGAGCTGAAGTGGACTTTCCTCACGTCGGACGTGAGGAAAGTCCCCTTCACCACGCTAGCCGCTACGAAAGTCCCCTTCAGCTCACTCGGCCGAGCAGCCCTGCAGCTTCGCCACTTCCTGGCCCGCCAGGAGAAACGCGCCGACGCCGTACGCCGTCGTGTCCGTCACCTTCGCCGGGCCCGGCTGCGCGCCGACCGGCTGGACGTACCCGACCAGCCCGGAGGGCTGCAGCGCCTTCGTCGACAACGCCGTCCACGCCTTGTCCACCACCGGCCGGTACCAGCGGGCGTCGAGGATCCCGGCGTTGATACCCCAGCCGATGCCGTAGGTGAAGAACGCCGTCCCCGAGCTCTCCGGGCCGCCGTTGTCCCACGGGTTGAGCAGGCTCGAGTTCCAGAAGCCGTCACGGCGCTGCACCAGGCTCAGCGTGAACGCCATCTTCTTGAACACCCGCAGGTACTCCGGGCGCCGCGGGTCGCCGGCGGGCAGCACCTGCAGGACCTTGGTCAACGCCGAGAGCGCCCAGCCGTTGCCGCGCGACCAGAACGTGGCGCTGCCGGCGAACCGGGCGTCGCGGTACCAGAGCCCGGTGAACTCGTTGAACAGCCCGTGCCCGCCGGCCTCCTTCTCGGTGTAGTGGAACAGCTTCTGCATCGTGTCCAGATAGGACGGGTTCTTGTCGATGACCGCCATCCGCGCGAACGAGGGCATCGCCATGTTCAGCGCGTCCACGTAGTTCCAGTAGTCCTTGTGCCCGGCGTCGACGCTCGCCTGCTCGCTGGTGATCCGGTTCCGGATGCTGTCGAGCGGGATCTCGGGGTGGAAGTAGGTGTAGAGGTCCAGGTACGCCTCGCCGGCGGCCTGGTTGTCCGGGAAGAACGGCCGCTTCGGGTCGTCGGGCAGCAGATACTTGTTGGCCTGTGCCCACGGCAGCGTCTTGTGGTTGGACTTCCCGGTGGTCCGGACCAGCGCCAGGTTGCCGACGTGGAACGTCGCGTTCTGCCAGTCCGCTGCCGCCAGGTTGGTGCCGTTGGCCACCCAGTAGTCGCCCGCCGCGACCATCTGGTCGGCCACCGCGCAGGCGGGCGCCGGGGCGTCCGCCGCGGTCGCGGCCGGCGTGCTCACCAGCCCACCGGTCAGCACGGCCGCGGTGAGCAGCACAAAGCCACGAATACCAGGGAAACGCATTCTCAGCGTCCTCCTCAAGCAGGTCATGGCGGCGGCGGCCGCGGATCGGCGGCCGTTTCACACGTACTGTTCAATGCCGCGCTCGCGCCTGTCAAGGTGCCGGTGAGTGGTACGGCGCAAGGGTTTCCAGCAATCGGCGGGACGCCGACTCCGCTCCGTCGGCGTTCTTCGACAGCACCAGCGTCAGTACCCGGGAATGCGCGATCAGGGTGTTCACGCCGGGTTGCCCGGGGATTTCCATCGGCTCGCCGTGCGCGGTCAGCGCGGCCACCACCGGGATCTGGAGCTGGGCGATCAGCGGGTTGCCCGAGGCCCGGATCAGGGCCGCGTGGAACCCCGAATCGGCGTCGTGGAACGCCGCGAGGTCCCGCCGTTCGACGGCGTCGGCCATCAGCTCGTAGGCCGCCGCCATCGACGAAAGCTCGTCGGGACGCCGGTGCTGCGCGGCCATCCGCGCGGCCTGGGGCTCGATGGTCAGCCGCAGCTCGGTCAGCTCACGCAGGTGCCGCCGCCCGTCGGGACCGTTGACCCGCCACGCGATGACGTCCGGGTCGATCGCGTCCCACTCCTCGGGCGGCAGCGTCCAGGTCCCCACCCGTGGCCGGGCGGTGACCATGCCCTTGGATTCGAGGACCCGCAACGCCTCCCGGACCACCGTGCGGGACGCCGAGAACCGCTTGCCGAGGTCCTCGGGGACGAGCGGCTGCTCGGCCCCGAGGACACCTTCGACGATGAGACGGCCCAGCTCGTCGACAATCCGGGCGTGCAGGTTGCGCCCGCCGGGAGGCGGCGGGCCCGAAATGTCCATTGCCCGCGCTACTCGGGCAAGCCGACGCGGCGCTCTCCGCTCCGGAGCTGCTGCAGCACCACCGCGATGACCAGGAGCAGACCGTGCGCGATGTTCTGCCAGAAGGGGTTGATGCCCAGCCCGGACATGCCGTTGTCGAGCACGCCGAGGATCAGCACCGCGAGCATGGTCGAGATGATGGATCCCTTGCCGCCCTTGAGCATCGTGCCGCCCAGCGCGGCGCCGGTGACGGCCTGCAGCTCCAAGCCCTCCGAGCCGGACGTCGGCTGGCCGGAGCCGGTGCGCGCGGTGATCAGCACGCCCGCGATCGCCGCGACCACGCCGACCAGGGCGTAGACGCCGATGATGTAGCGGTTGATGTTGATGCCCGCCAGGCGCGCGGCGGTGTCGTTGCCGCCGATGGCGTAGACGTTGCGGCCGATGTCGGTGTACTTGAGCAGGAAGTGCAGCACCGCGGCGACGATCAGGAACACCCACACCAGCGAGGGCAGGCCCGCGATGGAGCCCTTCGCCAGGAAGATGAACAGGTCGTCGGCGCCGGTGTAGCCCTGCGCCTTACCATCGGAGACCACCTGCGCGACACCCTTGTAGGTGGCCAACATGGCCAGCGTCGCGACCACCGGGTTGACCCGGCCGAAGATGATGATCATGCCGTTGACCAGGCCGCAGACGATGCCGACGCCGACCGCGGCGAGGATGCCCACCTCGGAGCTGCCGGTCGTGGTGTAGACCATCGCGGAGACGACCGAGGCGAGGCCCGCCATCGAGCCGACCGAGATGTCCAGCGCGCCCAGGATGATCACCAGCGTCTGGACCAGGGCCAGCAGGCCCATGATGGTGATCGCGCTGCCGATCAGCAGCAGGTTGTTGGTGCGGAAGAAGTTGTCGTTGAGGACGGACAGCAGCACGACCAGCGCGACCAGGGTGATGATCAGGCTCGAGTTCTGCACGCCGATCCCGGTCAGCACGCGCCGGATCGGCGACACGCGCGGCGCGGCGGCGGGGTCTGCGGACATGGTCTTCTTCTCCTGCGGCGTTTCTCGGGTCGGGGTGCTCACGAGGCCTCCTCGACAATCTCTTCGGTCTCGGGAATGGCGAGGGTGAGGACGGCTTCTTCGGTGGCGTCGGCCCGGCTGATCTCGCCGGCCACCCGCCCGGCGCGCATCACGATGATGCGGTCGGCGAGGGTGAGCACCTCGGGCAGGTCGGACGAGATCACCAGCAGCGCGATCCCCTCCGCGGCCAGCCCGTCGATGATCCGGTAGATCTCGGCCTTCGCGCCGACGTCGACACCGCGTGTCGGCTCGTCGAGGATCAGCAGTTTGGGACGGCGGGCCAGCCAGCGCGCGAGCACGGCCTTCTGCTGGTTTCCGCCGGAGAGCTTGCGGACTTCCTGCTCCATCGACGGCGTGCGCACGCGAAGCTCGCGTACATACTCGGCGACGAGCGCGCGTTCCTTCGCGCGCTTCACGACACGGAAGCGGCGAAGCCGGTCGAGGACGGCGATGGAGACGTTGTCGCGTACGGAACGCTGCATCAGCAACGCGTCCGTCTTGCGTTCTTCGGGTGCGAAGCCGATCCCGGCCTTCACCGCGACGCCGGGGTTACGCGCGCGAAGCTGCTTCCCCGACAGCTCCACGCGGCCCGAGCGGACCGGCACGTCGCCGACGATCGCGCGGGCGAGCTCCGAGCGTCCCGCACCGACCAGTCCGGCCAGGCAGACGACCTCGCCGGCGCGGACCTCGAGGGAGACGCCGTGGACGTCGTCGCTCGTGACGTCGTCCAGCTTCAGCACCACTTCGCCGGGTTCCTGCGTGTCACGCGGCTCCAGCGCAGAGAGGTCGCGGCCGATCATCATCCGGACGAGGCTGCCCTCGTCGGTCTCGGCCGCCTGCTGGACGCCGACCAGCTTGCCGTCGCGAAGCACTGCCACGCGGTCGGCGAGCTGGAAGATCTCCTTCATCCGGTGCGAGACGTAGACGACCGCGACACCGCTGTCGCGCAGCCGCCCGATCAGCCGGAACAGTGCCTCCACCTCGTGTTCCGAGAGCGAGGACGTCGGCTCGTCGAACGCGATCACCTTCGGCGGCGTCGCGGCGGTGAGCACCCGGAGGATCTCGACGAGCTGGCGCTGCGCGGGGGAGAGCCTGCTGCCGAGGGTGGCCGGGTTGAGCACGCCTTCGAAGCCGTATTCGACGAGCGCGTCGTGCGTCGCCTTGTTGAGCGTGCGGCGGTTGAAGACGCGTACGCGGGAGGGGAGTTCGCCGACGAAGACGTTCTCCGCCACCGAAACGTGCGGGATGATCTCGGGTTCCTGGTAGATCACGCGGACCCCGGCGGCCATCGCGGCGCGCGGGGTGTCGAAGGTGATCTCCTTGCCGTCGAGCAGCAGCCTGCCGTCGTCGGGGCCGTGGTCGCCGGAGAGCACCCGCAGCAGCGTCGACTTCCCGGCGCCGTTCTCGCCCATCAGCGCGAGGACCTCGCCGGAGCGGAACTCCAGCGAGACGTCGTCGAGG
This sequence comes from uncultured Actinomycetota bacterium, assembly GCA_963762765.1. GTDB lineage: Bacteria > Actinomycetota > Actinomycetes > Mycobacteriales > Pseudonocardiaceae > Amycolatopsis. The sequence goes on along the minus strand of CAVXMR010000050.1, from coordinate 411,142 downwards.
GCGGTCACACCCGAGAAGCGCTTCCCGATGCCTTCGACGGCCAGCGGTGCGGTGGAGGACATGGGTCGCCTTCCGTGGGGCCTCGTGAGTGGCAAGTAGGGTTCCAACCCGACTTGCCACTCACGAGGCGGTCCGATCAGGTGCAGTTGACGCCGGCCTGCTGGTAGTTGTCCTTGTTGACGATCTGGGTCTTGGCGATCGTCTCCGCGGGCAGTTCCTTGCCGTTCTTGACCTTGTCCACCAGCACCTGGATGGCCGAGCGGCCGACCTCGGCGCCGGAGATGTACAGCGCGGCCTTGTTGCCGGTGTCCTTGCCGGCCTTCCAGTCCTTGCAGTCCAGGTACGCGCCGAGCCCGACGCCGATGATGTTGTTCGCCGCGACACCGGCGTTGGCCAGCGCGGTCACGACACCGGTCTCGTTCTCGTCGTTGCAGCCCCACACGACCCAGTGCTTGACACCCGGGTTCGAGCTGATCACCGCGCCGGAGCGGTTCTGCGCGTCGACCGGGGAGTTGTCGGTGCCGACGTCGATCACGTCGACGGTCGCGCCCGCGGACTTGGCGAACGCCGCCTTGGAGGCGTTGACGCGGTCGGTGCAGACGGTCAGGTCCTGCTTGTAGGCACTGATGATCTTGGTGTCGGCGGCGGTCCAGCCGGCGGCCTTGAACAGCTTCCCGGCCTCGGTGCCCACCGACTCGCCCATCTGCGCGCCGTTGAAGCCGACGAACGGGGCCTTCGCGCCCGAGCCGTCCTTGATGACGTCGTCGGAGGCGATGATCGGGATGCCGGCGCTCTTGGCCTTGTCGATCACCTGCGGGCCGATGGCCTGGTCCGGGACGACGATGGCGATGCCGTTCGCGCCCTGCGCGACCGCGGCGTCCAGTTCGCTGATCGCCTTGTTGGCGTCCTGGCCGAGGTTGACGACCTTGAGCTCGACGCCGAGCTCCTTCGCCTTCTCCTGCGCACCCTGGGCCTGCTCGACGAAGTACTGCTGGTCGCCCTGCTTCTGCAGGTAGTACAGGGTGATCTTGCCGTTGTTCGTGCTGCTCTGGGCGGGCGCGGCGGTCTCCTTGCCGGACGAGCACGCGGCCAACATGACACCAGCAATCAAACAACAACCAACAACGCTCCAGGTCCGAGACCTGTGCGGGTATGTGGACATCGAGTGCTCCCAAGGGGGCCGGGGATGAGTGTTGCGGGCGCGTGAACGCCGTGTGTCTCGTATTACAAAACACACTTTCACAAGCCGTCAAGACCTTCCTGCCAGGCAGTTAGCGGAGCGAGATCTACTCTGTGTGATCACCTGAGCGCTCAGGCTAGGCCATTTATCGTATTATTACCGCCCTCAGCTGGGTGTTGACCGGTTTTGTCCAGTGCGTAGTGCTGCGATCGTTCTTGTTGACTTCGGTTGAATTGCCGCAGGTGGCAGGATGGGTGCCGATGTCTACCAAGATCGCGGCCAGGGCCGGAGCGCTCACCGGAGCCGTCCTGCTGCTGACCGCCTGTAGTTCCAGCCCCGATCCCGCCGGCCCGGCGCCGACCCCGTTCCCGGAGTCGTCGACGTCCGCCGCCGCGCCCCAGCCCGACGGGTCGTTCAGCGTCGTCGCGACCGGCGACGTGCTGATCCACCCGGCCCTGTCGGACCAGGCCGAGGCGGACGGGCACGGCAAGTTCGACTACCGCCCGCTGCTGGCCGGGATCAAGCCGCTGATCTCCGGCGCCGACCTCGGCATCTGCCACCTCGAGACGCCGCTGGCGCCCGAAGGTGGGCCGTACAGCGGCTATCCGTCGTTCAGCGCGCCGCCGGAGATCGCGGACGCGCTCAAGGACATCGGCTACGACACCTGCTCGACGTCCTCCAACCACACGCTCGACCAGGGCGCGGACGGCATCAAGCGCACCCTCGACAAGCTGGACGCGACCGGGATCAAGCACACCGGCTCGGCGCGTTCGGCGAAGGAAGCCGCGACGCCGCTGATCATGGACGTCCACGGGGTGAAGGTCGCCCAGGTCTCCTACGCCTTCGGCTTCAACGGCATCAAGGTGCCCGCGGGCAAGCCGTGGCTGGCGAACCAGATCGACGTCGACGACGTCCTCGCCGCGGCGAAGGCGGCCCGCGCGGCCGGCGCCGAGGTCGTCATCGCGAGCCTGCACTGGGGTGTCGAGTTCCAGCACGAGCCGACCGCGGAGCAGCGCAGCCAGGCGAAGAAGCTGCTGGCCTCGGACGACCTCGACCTGATCATCGGCCACCACGCCCACGTGGTGCAGCCGTTCGAGAAGATCGGCGACAAGTGGGTCGCCTACGGCCTCGGTAACAGCATCGCCCGCCACTCGGACCCTCGCGGCGACACCGAGGAAGGCGCCGCGGCCCGCTTCACCTTCGCGCGCGAAGGCTCCCGCTGGAAGGTCTCGAAGGCCGAGTACGTCCCCACCCTGATCACCCTGGACAACCCGATCCGCTTGATCGACTTGTCGACATCCCCGAAGTCCGCCGAGGTCACGAAGGCCCTGGCCGACACCGACAAGAACATCCTGGCCCTCGGCGCCGACAAATCCGGTCTCACCCGTCCGTAACTCGCGTGATCAGACACGTAACTCGCGTGATTGGGGGCGTAACTCACGAGTTACGCCCCCAATCACGCGAGTTACGGCTTCAATCACGCGAGTTACGGGTTTCAGTACGTGCGGTGGGTGATCAGGCGGGCCAGGGTGGTCAGTTCCGCGGCCGCGCGGGGGACCGGCGAAGCCGCGGCGAGTGAGCGCAAAGCCGAAGCGAGCAGGGTGTCGGCTTGGGTCTGGCTCCAGGAGCGGCCACCGGCTTCGTCCACCAGGTCCGCCGCGCGGGCCAGCTCGGCCGCGGTCAGCGGGTCCGGGTGGGCGTAGAGCGCCGCCAGCTCCGCGCCCGCGGGCGAGCCGGAGCCCAGCGCCGCCACCACCGGGAGCGACTTCTTGCGGTTCTGCAGGTCCGAGTACACCGGCTTGCCGGTCACGGCGGGGTCGCCCCAGATCCCGAGCAGGTCGTCGATGTGCTGGAACGCCAGGCCCAGCGCCCGGCCGAACTCGCCGATCCGCGCGGCCGTCTCGGGGGACGCCGAGCCGGCGAGCGCCCCGAGCGTGCACGACGCCCCGAGCAGCGCGCCGGTCTTGCCTTCGGCCATCCGCACGCACTCCGCCGGGGTGACGTGCTCGCGTTTCTCGAATTCGACGTCCGCGGCCTGCCCGTCGAGCAGGGCCAGCACGGCGCTCGACAGCAGCCGCGCCGCGTCCGGTCCGTCCGGGATGAGCTCCTCGAACGCCAGCGACAGCAACGCGTCCCCGGCCAGCACGGCGGGACCGGTGCCGAACACCGTCCACGCCGTGGGCCGGTGACGGCGGGTCGTGTCGCCGTCCATCACGTCGTCGTGCAGCAGCGAGAAGTTGTGCACCAGCTCGACGGCGACGGCGGCGGGAACGCCGTCCGCCGCCCCGCCGCCGACGGCCTCAGTGCACAGCAAAACCAGCGCCGGTCGTAGCGCCTTCCCGCCACCACCGCGGACTTCCTCGCCCTGGGCGTCCCACCAGCCGAGGTGGTAACCGGCGATCCGCCGCATCGACTCCGGCAGCCGCGCGGCCGCGGCCCGCAGCGCCGGGTCGAAGATCCCCTTGCTCCAGGCCAGCACATCCCCGGCAGAACGGGCCCCGGAGTCCACGGCCGTCACGAGCGCCCGATCTCGACGTCGTCGAGCACGCCGAGCGCGTCGGGCACCAGGACCGCCGCCGAGTGGTACGCGCTGACCAGGTACGACGTCACCGCGCGCTCGCTGATGCCCATGTACCGCACGTTCAGGCCGGGCTGGTACTCGTCCGGCAGCGCGGCCGGACGCAGCCCGACCACGCCGTGGTCCTCCTCGCCGGTGCGCAGCGCCAGGATCGACGTCGTGCCCTTCGGGCTGATCGGGATCTTGTCGCACGGCAGGATCGGCACACCGCGCCAGGTCCGGACGCGCTTGCCGTCGAGCACGCCGTTGGCAGGGTAGATCCCGCGCGCGGTCGCCTCGCGCCCGATCGCCGCGATCGTCTTCGGGTGGGCCAGGAAGAACCGGGTCTTGCGACGACGGCAGAGCAGCTCGTCCATGTCGTCCGGGGTCGGCGGCCCGGACCGGGTGGTGATCCGGTGTTTGAGGTCGGCGTTGTGCAGCAACCCGAAGTCGGTGTTGTTGACCAGCTCGTCCTCCTGGCGCTCGCGCAGCGCCTCGACGGTGAGCCGCAGCTGCTGCTCGAGCTGGTTCATCGGCTGGTTGTAGAGGTCGGTGACGCGGTTGTGCACCCGCAGGATCGTCTGCGCCACGGCCAGTTCGTACTCGCGCGGCGAAGGGTCGTAGTCGACGTACGTGCCCGCCAGCATCGGCTCGCCGTCGTGGCCCGCGGACAGGTCGATGCTCGCCTCGCCCGCCTTGTTCTGCGGTTTCGGAGGCCGGGCCAGCGCTTCGGCGACGTGCGCGCGCAGGCTCTCCGACCGGCCGTTGAGCCGGGCATAGGTCGCCGCGGGCAGCACGAGCACGATGGTGCGCGTGAGCGCCTTCGCGGTGAACGGCCAGGTCTCGTCCGCTCCGCCGAGCAGTTCCTCGCCGAAGTGGTCGCCGTCCGACGCCGTGCCGAGCAGCGTTTCCTCGCCGTACTCACCGGGGCCGAGCCGGTTCACCTTGCCGTGCGCCAGAAGCACGACGTGGTCGAGCGGGTCGCCCGCGGTGAAGAGCACATCGCCGGCGGCGTATTCGCGCTGTTCGAACGCCCCGGCCAGCATCGAAAGCGCCTGCTCGTCGGCGAAACCGCGCAGCAGCCGGAGTTCGGTCAGCTCGGCGGGGACCACCTGGACCCGCGCGCCGGTGTTGAAGAAGCTCACCTTCCCGTCGCCGACCGTGTAGGTCAGCCGCCGGGTGACCCGGTAGCTGCCCGCCGGGACGTCCACCCACGGCAGCTGCGAGAGCAGCCACCGCGGGGTGATCCCGCGCATCTGCGGGAGCGACTTGGTGGTCGTGGTGAGCGTCCGCGCCGCCCTGGTACCCAGTGAGAGCTGCGGCGATTCTTCGGTCTGTGTCAAGGTTTCACGCGCCGATCCGGTTCAGGTGCTTCGGGGGGACGGGTGCCGGCCGGGCGCGGCACGATCCGCAGCGCGGCCGTGCCGAGCCCGGTGGGGCCGAAAGCCGAGGGCGGCAGGCCGGCCCCGGGTTTCGGTGCCTCCACGTCGGGTTTCCGTGGTGGCGTGGGCATGTCAGCCCTCCCGCCCGATCTCGACGGCCTCCAGCACGGCCAGGGCGTCCGGCACCAGGACCGCGGCCGAGTAGTACGCGCTGACGAGGTAGGAGATGATCGCCTGCTCGCTGATGCCCATGAACCGGACGTTGAGGCCGGGCTGGTACTCGTCGGGCAGCCCGGTCTGGTGCAGGCCAACCACGCCCTGGTCTTGCTCGCCGGTGCGCATCAGCAGGATCGAGCTGGTGCGGGTCTCGGTGACCGGGATCTTGTTACAGGGCAAGATCGGCACGCCCCGCCAGGCCGGGACCTGGTGCCCGCCGAGGTCGACGGCGTCGGGGTAGATGCCTGCCTTGTTGCACTCCCGGCCGAACGCCGCGATCGTCTTCGGGTGCGCGAGGAAGAAGCCGGGATCCTTCCACACCAACGAAAGCAGGTCGTCGAGGTCGTCCGGGGTGGGCGGGCCGGTGCGGGTCGGGACGCGCTGGGAGAAGTCCGCGTTGTGCAGCAGCCCGAAGTCGGTGTTGTTGACCAGCTCGTGTTCCTGGCGCTCGCGCAGGGCCTCGATGGTCAGGCGCAGCTGCTGCTCGATCTGGTTCATCGGCTGGTTGTAGAGGTCGGCGACCCGGCTGTGCACGCGAAGCACGGTCTGGGCGACGCTCAGCTCGTACTCGCGCGGCTTGGCCTCGTAATCGACGAACGTGCCCGGCAGCTGCGGCTCGCCGTCGTGACCCGAAGCCAGCGCGATCTCCGCCTCGCCGTGGTCGTTGCTGGCCTCGTCGCCGCGCGCGATGAACCCGGCGAGGTGGTCCTGCAGGGTTTCGGCGCGGCCGAGGATCTCCTCGAACGTCTGGCGCGGCAGCGTCAGCACCGTGCACGCGGTGACGGCTTTCGCGGTGTACTCCCAGATTCCGTCGCCGGAAGTCAGCACGCTATCGCCGAAGTAGTCGCCGTCGGCGAGCGTGCCGAGCACGGTCTGGTCGCCGTAGGCGCCGGTGCCGATCTTGCTGATCTTGCCGTGCGCGATGAGGAACACCTGGTCGGCCTGGCTGCCGAACTCGACCAGCGCGTCACCCGGCTCGTACTCGCGCTGGGCGAACCGGCTCGCCAGCTCGGCCAGGACCTCCTCGTCCTCGTACCCGCGCAGCGGGGCCAGTTCGCCGAGCTCCGGCGGGATCACGCGGACCTGCGCGCCGGTCGTGGTGAAGGTGACCCGGCCGTCGCCGACGGCGTAACTCAGCCGGCGGTTGACCCGGTACGCGCCGCCCGCGACTTCCACCCACGGCAGGACTTTGAGCAGCCACCGGGAGGAGATGCCCTGCATCTGCGGGACGGACTTGGTCGTCGTCGCCAGCGTGCGCGCCGCGGCCCGGCCCAGGCTCAGCGGCTGGTCTGTCGGATTCGCGGAGTCCACCGGGTCGGTGACAGTCACAGCGAGAACCACCCATCGTCGAATCGGTCCGAGCGCACGACGAATGCCGCGCGGGAGTCGGAACGGTGTATTTCCCCTATTTGCGCGGGTCGCGGCCCCGCGAAATCAACATAGCAAGCGGCCCGTGTCACACAAGCGCACGATCGGGTCACCGGCTATATTCACCTGTTTGCCGAACTGCATTCCGGAGATCAGTTAACCGGGCGTCGCGATGTCCGGTTCATCGGGAACATGTCCGGGTCACCGGAACCAGGTGACGTGCTGTACGCGGCCATCACCCGATCGGGAAAACCCAGGCCTGGCAGGGTAAACGGTGCCGGTCCACCGGTGGTTCGATGATGGGTCCCGGGCCGGTGGACTAGGCCGAACCGGGGAATTCCGCGCCGCCGAATGGGCCATCGGCATGAATCGTCGAATTCCAGCTTGTCCGCCCCGAAAGGCGTGACTAACTTAGGCGAGTCCGGTCGCGCGAAATCACCGAATTGGCGTCCATCGCGTGTGCGCGGAGAAAGGGCGGGGATGAACATCTACGTTGCCGGGATCCTCTGGGTCGGCGGTGCGGCGGCGGTGGGCGCGGTAATCGGTTACCTCGTGCGCAGGTTCGGCTGGGACGAGGGACGGGCCGACAACAACGACGCGGCGGGTCAGGTGTTCACCATCGTCGGCGGGCTGCACGCGGTGCTCGTCGCGTTCGTGCTGATCTCGCTGTTCGACTCGGTGAGCGCGGCGGGCAACGACGCGCAGACCGAGGCGAACGGCCTGGTCGCGGCCACATGGGCGGCGGATTCGCTGCCCGCCGAGACACGCGACAAGGTGCACCAGCTCGCGATCGCGTACGCGAACACCGTCGCGCAGCAGGAGTGGCCGAAGCTGACCGACGGCGGCGAGATCCCCGGTGCCGGCTGGGCGCAGCTGGACGAGCTGCGCCGCACGGTGGCCGCCGCGAACGTCGACGGCGACTGGCAGATCGACCGGAAGGCCGAGGCGACGAACCAGCTCTGGGCGGTCTACCAGGCCCGGCAGCAGCGGCTCGACAGCGCGAGCGGCGGCGGGGTCGGCGGTGTCGTCTGGTTCGCGCTCATCCTCGGCAGCGTGATCACTTCGATCCTGCTGCCCAACCTGTTCGGCGGCACGCGCCTCGCCGCGCACATCATCATCGTGTCGACCCTGGCCGGCACGATCACGTTGCTGCTGTTCGCGATCTACCAGCTGCAGAGCCCCTTCACCGGCGGGGCGAAGATCCCGCCGGACGCGTTCACCGCGGCGTTGGCAAGGCTCGCTTGAGCGTGAAACGCGCCCGCTGGGCGATGTTCGCGGCAGCCGCGGCGGTCGCCGGCATCCTCGCGGCGACCGGCTGGCTCGCTCCCGCGGCCGCGCATCGCCGGGTCGCGCAGGCCGGCGACTGCACCGTCCTGCGCGTGGAGAACGAGCGCGCGGGCGCGCCCTCGGCGCTGAGCCGGGTTTCGCTGCCGTCGGGCGAGGTGCTGAGCGTCTCCGAGGTCGGCTACTGGATCAACGCGATGGGGTACGACCAGGCGCGGGACCTGACGTACGGCATCGCGGACGGCACCCTCGACGGGCGCTACGACGAGGGCGCGCACGCCGTGACCATCGACCGCGCGGGGCAGGTGAAGGATCTCGGCGTGATCGGCCGGGCGGGCACCCGGCATCCGCGGTGGAGCATCCTGACCGGCGCCACCGCGGCCACCGTCGCCGGGAATCGCTGGTACGTCAGGAAGAGCGGCGAACTGTACACAGTGGACATCGACCCGGCGAGCCCCGACTACCTGCGCGTCGTGCATCGGGTGTCGCTGCGGCAGCTGTCGATCGCGATCGGTATCGACGACTTCGCCTTCGATCCGGCGGACGGCCTGCTCTACGGCGTGTCGACGGCCTTGCACGACGGCACGGTCGTGACCGCCGACCCCGCGACCGGCCGGATCACCGTGCCGTCCCTGCCGCGGCTGCCGGCCTCGACGGCGTACGGCTCGGTCGTGCTCGGGCCGGACGGGGCGCTCTACGCGACCGCGAACCGGGTCGGGCACCGCAGCATCACCTACCGGGTGCCGCGCGACGGCTCCGGCCCGGCGGCCGAGATCGGCACCGGTCCGGCACTGGTCACCGCGGACGCGGCGGGGTGCTTGAGCGCGCCCGTGCCGCCGCCGTCCGCCACCGAGCCGACGACGGAGCTGCCCCCGACGACGATCTCGGCCCCCACGACGCCCGAACCCTCGCCGCCCCCGGCTCCCTCGTCGCTGCCGCCGGTCACCTCCAGCCCCGTGCCGCAACCACCACCGGAGCCGCGGCCGCCGTTCGTGCCGCCGCCCGTCGAGCAGGCGCCCGCAGTGGTGGTGCCCACACCGACCCCGACCCCGACCCCGACGCCCACTCCAGCCGTCCCGGCGCCGACGTCGCGCCGCGCGCCGCCCTTGCCGGAACCTGTTGCGCAGGAAGAGAAACACGCGAACCCGACCGAGACGAAACGGCGGTGGGGGCTGACCGCGCTGGTCCTCGTGCTCGGCGGCGGCGCCGCGGTGGCGCACCTGCGGCGGCACCGTTAACTCCGGCGTCGCCTCGAAGACGGCCATTGTCCACTTCGGCCACTCAGACTCCTCCTCCGGCGCCAGTGCGACGCCGGAGGAGGAGACAAACCGATGAAGCGAGCACGAATCGCCGTCGCCGCAGGGATTCTGGCGGTGCCGTTGATGGCCGCGCCGGCCTCGGCGCACCAGAGCGGCTTCGCCGCGCGCGACGACCACTACCGGGTGCGGGCCGGCCAGACGCTGCAGGTGCGCGGCGACGGCGTGCTCGGCAACGACCGCGGCTGCGACCTGGGCTCGGTGGTGCGGCACACCGTCACGGCGCACGGGTCGCTTGTGATCAGCCCGGACGGGACGTTCCGCTACACCCCGGCGCCGGGGTTCACGGGTCGGGATTCCTTCACCTACACCGTGTCCGACGCGGTGAAGCTCTACCCGACGAATCTGCCGCCGCTGGCGACGATCGGTGGAGTCCAGATCAAGCGCGGTGCGTACGGGTCCGCGCTGACGCCGGTGCCCGGCTCGCGTGACGAGTTCTACGGCCTGACCGACCGCGGCCCGAACGTCGACGCGCCCGGCGGCGGCAAGATCGAGCCGCTGCCCGCGTTCGACCCGGCGATCGGGAAGTTCCGGCTCCGCGACGGGAAAGCCGTGCTGGAGAAGGTGATCCCGCTGCGCGCGGCTGACGGCGCGCCGTACAACGGTCAGGTCAGTACGGCGGCTGACACGGGCGAGAAGATCGTCGACCTCAACGGGAACCCCCTCGCCGCCTCGCCGTACGGCTACGACTCCGAAGGCCTTGTGGCGCACCGTGACGGCACGTTCTGGGTGTCCGACGAATACGGCCCGTTCATCACGCACTTCGGCCGCGACGGCCGGGCCATCGAGCGGCTCTCGCCGTTCGACGCCACGCTGCCCGCCGAGCTGAAGTACCGTGTGCCGAACAAGGGCATGGAGGGCCTGGCGCTGACGCCGGACGGGCGGACGCTGGTCGGCATCATGCAGTCCGCGCTGCAGCAGCCCGACCTGACGAAGAAACCGGGCAACGTGACGACGTTGCGGATCGTGACGGTGGACCTGCGCACCCGCGCGACGCACGAGTACCTCTACCTGCTGGACAACCCGGACAGCACGAGCACCGCGGTCAGCGAGATCACCGCGCTGTCGGCGTCCGAGTTCCTCGTCGACGAGCGCGATGGGAAGGTCCAGCCGGGCGCGTACAAGAAGCTGTACCGGATCGACCTGACGGGTGCGACCGACGTCGGTCCGCTGAGCCCGGGCTATAACGCGGTGAAGGGCGGGCGGCTCGTGGGTGCGCAGAGCATCGACGCCTACGTCGGGAAGGCCTCCACTGTGGACGCTACCGCGTTGCTGGCTGCGGCGGGCATCAAGCCGGTGTCCAAGGCGCTGCACCTGGACCTGGGCGCGCTGGTGACCTCGCTGGACCCGAGCGGTGGGTTCTTCGGGCACGACAAGGTGGAGGGCGTGGCCACCACCGACGGCGGCCGGACGCTGGTGATCAGCAACGACAACGACTTCGGCATCGACGGCGTCACGAACGCGGCGCCGCCGTACGCGCTGCACGTGAAGACGCAGCCGGACGGCCGCCAGGACGACGGCGAGTACCTGAGGGTCGACACCACCCGGCTCCCCGCGGCGACCAGCACGGCGACGGTGACCATCGACGTGAGGTAGGGAAGGGGCTCGTGAGCGTTCCGGGCGGTTAGAACCGCCCGGAACGCTCACGAGTCCTCAGTACTTGAACTGGTCCACGTTGTCCTGGTTGATCAGCAGCGGGTCGCCGAGCAGGACCGTCTTGCGGTCCGCGTCGTACTTCACCGCCGGCAGCTCCAGGCTCACCTTGTTCGTCGCCGCGAAGGGCTTGCCGTCCGCGATCTGCTTGGCCGTCCACGCGGTCAGGTAGCCCAGCGACTCGACGTTCCACAGCACCGACAGCGAGCACGACCCGTCGAGCAGGAAAGGCTTGATCGCCTGCGGGGTGCCGACGCCGACGGTGAACACCTGCCCGATCTTCTGCTCGTCCCGGACCGCCTGCGCGACCCCGGGCGCCGACGTCGTGCACTCGCCGATCAGGCCGGTCAGGTCGGGGTGACGTGCCATCAGCTCCTTGGCCAGGCTCGTCGCGTTGTGCTCGTCCTCGCCCGCGTACACCGTCTCGACGAGTTGGGCTTTCGGGTAGTGCGAAGCCGAGTACGCCTTCTGCACCGAGATCCAGGCGTTGAGGTTCGCCGCGGCCGGCCCGCACGACACGATCGCGTACTTCCCGGCGTTGCCCGTCTTCGCCATCAGCGCGTCGGTGAGCGCCATGCCGATGCCCTCGGCGCTGGCCTGGTTGACGAACACCTCGCGCTCGGTGCCGGGCGCGTCGGTGTCGGAGGTGAGCACGTGGATGCCTTGAGCGCGGGCCTCGGCGATGACCGGCGCGAGCGCGGCCGGATCGTTCGGGGCGACGGCGATGACGTCCACCTTCTGCTTGATCAGCCCGCGCAGGATCGACACCTGCGCCGCCGGGTCCACCGTCTGCGGCCCGACCGTGCTCCACTGCACGCCGAGCTGCTTGGCCGCCTCGAGCCCGCCGGTGTTCATCGCGTCGAAGTACGGGATGTCGGTGACCTTCGGGACGAACACGACCTTGGTCTGCGCCGGAGCCGCCTCGGTGGACATCCCGTCCGAGCAGCCGCCCAGCGCGAACACGGCGGCGAACAGCAGTGCCGCGGCCGCGCCCAGCGCGGTGGCCAGGCGGAGCCTCTTCCTCGGCGCCGGCATTCCCCCACCCAATCCTCAGGACTCGCGAACGGTCTACGCAACGGTGGAGACCTGGGGCGAAGGTAGGGGACCGGCGTCACGCTGGTCAACGGGGTGTGCGCAAAGGGTTACGGAAGTGAGTTCATCGACGGCGCCGCGGTTCACCCGGTCGGCGCGTTGACCCGGCCGCCACAGTGGGGTGCTCGTCACCGCGGGCGTGCGTGATATACCCATGGGGGGTATGGCCGCCGAGTATGAGTGAACAGCACGGCGCGTCGTGGGGGACCGCGGTCCAGGCGACTCTGCACTGCCTCACCGGCTGCGCCATCGGTGAAGTCCTCGGCCGTGGTGCTCGGCACCGCGTTCGGCCTGCACAACGCGGCCACTGTGGTGCTGTCGATCGTGCTGGCGTTCGTCTTCGGCTACGGCCTGACCATGCGGGGGGTGCTCAAGTCGGGGCTGGCCCTGGCCGCCGCCTTCAAGGTCGCGCTCGCCGCGGACACGGTGTCGATCGCGGTCATGGAGCTGATCGACAACGCCTTCGTGGTGGCCATCCCCGGCGCCATGGACGCCGGCCTGACCAGCGGGCTCTTCTGGCTCTCGCTGGCCGGTTCGCTGGTGGTCGCGTTCGTGGTCACCGTGCCGGTGAACAAGTGGATGATCGGCCGCGGGCTCGGTCACGCGGTCGTGCACGCCCACCACCACTGACCGGGAAGGTGGCGGCCTTCCCGGCAAGGATCAGGCGCTGGTGAGGTCGATCGCCCGGCTCACCTTGGCCCGGTCGAGCACCCGCAGGATGCCTTCCAGCAGGTAGTAGTCGGCGTAGGGCAGCGAGACCTCGATGCCGTCTTCCGAGGGCCGGTTGCGGGTGCCGCGCGCGACGATCGCGTCCGCCCGGGTCGACGTCTTCGTCAGGCACGTCTGGGAAAGCGCCGTCAGGATCCGGAGCGCGGCGTCGCGGTAGTGCTGCCGGTGGGTGGCCTCGGCGAGGTCGAGCAGGCCGCACGCCATGATCGCGCCCGCCGAGGAGTCCTTGATGTCGTGGGGCGCCTGAGGAGCCAGGTAGTCCCACACCGGGACATTGTCCGGCGTCAGCTTGCTCAACGCGAAGTCCGCCAGCCGCCGCGCGGTGGTGAGGAACTCCGCGTCACGGGTGCGGCGGTACATGGTCGTGAAGCCGTAGACGCCCCAGGCCTGCCCGCGCGACCAGCACGACGTCGGGCTGTAACCCTGCACGGTGTTGGGCCCGATCGGCGCGCCGGTGGCCGGGTCGAAGTCGAACACGTGCGGGGTCGACCCGTCGGGACGCGGGAAGTTCGCCGCCGCGGTCTTCGCGTGCGCGGTCGCGATCGCGAGGTACTGCGGGTCCCCGGTCTGCTTGCTCGCGAAGGCCAGCAGATCCAGGTTCATCATCGTGTCCATGATGACCCGCCCGGCGTCCTTCGGGTCCGACAGCGCGCCCCACGCGCGGATGAAGCGGCCGTTCGGGTTGTAGCGCTTGATCAGCGACGACGCCGCCTGCAGCGCGCCGGCCTTCCACTTCTCCTCGCCGGTGAGCCGCCAGGCGGTCACCCACGACGGGTAGAAGAGGAAGCCGAGGTCGTGCGTGCCGGTGTCGTTCTGGCGCGGCGCGAGTTTGTCGGCCATCGAGAGCGCGAGGGTGCGGAATTGTTCGTCGCCGCTGTAGAGGTGTGCCATCCACAGCGTGCCGGGCCAGAATCCGCCGACCCAGTCGCCATTCTGCGAATAGGTCCATTTCTCGAACTTCGTGATGACCGGAAACGCGGTGACAGTGGGTGCCACGGCGCGCAGTTTGGTGATGGCGTAGTCGGCCGCTTGGCGGAGCGTCCGTGCTACGGATGCCTGGTCGGAGACATCGAGGGTGGCCGCCGACGCGGCCGCGGAAGTGCTTGCGGTGACTGCCACCGCGGCACCGGCCGCGGTGGTCAGCAGGGTTCTCCGGGTAACGCTCACGGGTGCCCGCCATTCCGAGAGGGAAAGTGCAAAGTGCGGGAAGTTTTACACAAACTTCCCACCCTTGTACAGCGGGCCGACACCCGTTCATGGATGTGATTGTTCAAGAATGTGAATGGTCTGCTTATACTCCGGACGGCCGAATATTCGCGTTGTGGTGGAACACGTTCTCGGGGTCGTAGACGCCCTTGATCCCCGCCAGCCGCTCGTACTTCTCGGCGCCGAAGGACGCGCGGACGCGGTCCTCCTCGTACTCCGACATGAAGTTGACGTACCCGCCGACGTTCCCGGCGTGCGGCACCAGCGCCGACCACATCGCGCGCACCCACGCGCGGTCCGCGGCGTGCAGCTCCGGCGTCAACGCCACCGCGACCGTGCCGATCAGATACCCCGGCGTGCGCCGCCCGCCGAACGCCGTGGCGTCGTCGGCCACCGCCGCGTAGCCCCCGCGCATCGGGAAGATCTGCAACAGCGAAAGCTCCGACGCGCGACCGGGCATCTGCTTGACCAGCACGTCGACGATGTCGTCGGACAGCTCCTCGACGTAAAGCCCCTTCTCGTAGGCCAGGATCCCGGGCGGCGCGCCCTCGAGCATCTTCTGCAGCTCGACGTACGGAATCGAGGTGACCAGCTCGAACAGCGCCGGCAGCCCGCCGCGCACCTGCGCGACGACCTTCTCGTGCTCCTCGGGCCCGTCGAATCCGGTGACGATCAGCGCGTACCCCGGCTTCCCCTGGTGCTCGGCGGGCACGAACGGCGCCGGCGGCGCGCAGAGCCCGGCGACCAGCACCCCGGCCGCGTCGGGCAGGCCCGCCACGATCTCCCGCACGAACCGCAGCGCCTCCGCGCCGTCCGCCGCCTCCCAGAAGAACAGGCCGAGCTGGACCAGCGGGCCCACCGGGTGCAGCCGGTACTCGAACTCGGTGACGACGCCGAAGTTGCCCCCGCCGCCGCGCAGCGCCCAGAACAGGTCCGGGTGCTCGTCGGCCGACGCCCGCAGCACACGCCCGTCGGCGGTGACGACCTCCGCGGCCAGCAGGTTGTCGATGGTCAGCCCGAATTTCCCGGACAGCCAGCCGAACCCGCCGCCGAGCGTCAGCCCGCCGACGCCGGTGTCGCTCCACGTGCCGCCGGGCAGCGCGAGCCCGTGCGCTTGCGTGGCCGCGTCGACCTCGGCCCAGGTCGCGCCGCCGCCGGCGCGGGCGGTCTTCGCTTCGGCGTCCACGGTCACCGTGCGCAGCCCGCGCAGGTCGATCGTCAACGCCCCGTCGGCGATGGCCGAGCCGCCGAGATTGTGCCCGCCACCACGGACTGTCACGTCCAGCCCGGCTTCGCGGGCGTAGGCGAGCGCGGCCGCGACGTCGCCGGAGCTCGCACATTCGACGATCACCGCCGGCCGCCGGTCGATCTCGCCGTTCCAGACCTTGCGTGCCTCGTCGTAGCCCTCGTCGGCCGCGGTACGCACCGCACCGGTCACTGCCAGCCGGAACGTGGTGAGATCCCGGTCCTCGGTCGCGGTCATCGCCGACCCCCTCCTGCTCAGGCGTTGTCCGGCCCAGTGTCGGTCACGCAGAGTGTCACTTGACGGCTCGGCGATCGGGCTTTCGCGCACACCCTGGCGCCCCAAAGGGCGAAGGCCCGGCGCGGGGACGCCGGGCCTTCGCTTTCCACAGGGGGCTTTCAGCAGTGCGGCGCCACCGGGTCGTCGGAGCCGGTCTTCACGTACGTGTCGGAGACGTAGTGGCCGGGGCCGATCCGGTCCCAGATCTTGCCGGTGCCGAACGTGCCGGTGACGGTGTCGCCCTCGACGTAGCACTCGATGTTCACCCGCGCGTAGTTCGCCGCGAGGCCCTTGATCGCGGCCGTGGTGCTGGCCGAGGCCCGGACGTTCATCGGGTCGCCCGCGGTGCTGATCACGCCGGTCGGGCCGGAGCCGGTCCACAGGTAGGTGACGTTCACGTTGCCGTTGTCGGACATGCCGAGCCCATCCCAGAACAGGCCGTCGGCGAGGTCGATGCCCGCCGGGTTGCCCACCTTGTAACCGAGGTCGTCCTTACCGCCGTTGTAGCCGTTGTGGTAGGCGGCGTACGCCTCGGGCTGGCCCTGCGGCAGGTCCTTGTACTCGGCGCGCACCGAGGCCGGGTTCCAGTAGTCGTCCTTCGTGTTCCACGGGCCGACGTCCCACACCGGGGCGTACTCGCACTTGCTGCCGTCGGTCTTGCACACGCGGACGCTGTAGTTGCCGGTCGCCTTGGGGGACAGGCCCCGCCCGGATGGGAGCGCCACGAAGTGGTCGCGGCTGGAGATCACGTGGCCGTTGGCCGTCGTGCGCCCGGCCAGGCCCTCGCGGGTGCCGAAGACCTTGTACGTCGACGCCGTCGCCGCGGCAGCCGCGAAGGCCTGCGGACCGAGGTCGGCGGTCAGCGAGAGCGCGCGCACCGCCGGGCGGACGCCGTCCTTGGTGCTGTGCAAGGCGATCCGTGCCTGCACGGTGGTCACCGTGGCCGAGAGCACCGAGCCGGCCGGGGTCCACTCGGTCCAGCCACCGCCGGTCTTGCCGCGGACGTCGACGTCGATCTGGGTGCCGGCCGGGGCGTCCGCGGTGATCTCGGCGGCGACCCGGTTGGCCGGCGAAGCGAGCGCGTGCTCGGCCGTGATCAAGCTTCCTTCGCTGCCCGCGGTGACGCGGGTGGTTCTGTGCCAGGCCGCGTCGGCCAGCGTCAGCGTTCCGCCCGCCGCCGCCACGTTGACGTCATCGCTGTCCACAGTGGACAGATCGACGCGCCAGTTTCCCTGCGGTGCGGCCTCAGCCGGGGTCGCGGCCAGCGCCGTCGCCGCACCCATCGCCAGCATCGCGGCGACCAGTCGGGTCCTTCCGTTCCGGAGCATGCCCGGTTCTCCCTTCACACCCATTCACTGAACGGGGTGAAGCCTGGAGAACCGCCGTACACGATTTGTACAAGCTCACGCCGAGGCGATGTGCGGACCCTCTAGCGGCGGGCTGCGGCTGCGACTGGGCTGTGGCCGGGCGGACAGCTCGCGCCAGATCGCCAGCGCGCGCTCGGAGTAGGACCGGGAGCGTTCCGGCTGGCTCAGCGCCCGGTGCAGCTCTCCGAGCAGCTGGGACACCTCGGCCTCGGACCGCCGGTCGCCGTTGCGCCGGTGCACCGCGAGCGAGTTGACCAGCAGCAGCTGCGCGTGCGCCAGATCCCCGCTGTGCAGGCAGAGCTCGCCGAGGTTCTGGTTCGCGTAGCCGACGCAGTGGTCGTCGCCGAGGTCGGTGAAGATCGCGATCGCATGGTCGACGTGCTCGCGTGCCGCGGCGAGGCTGCCCATGCGCTGGTACAGCAGGCCGAGCCGCTTGAGCGCGTGCGCCTCGCGGTGCCTGTCCCCGGTCGCCGCCGAGAGCTCGAGCGCGTCGGTGAACCAGCGCTTCGCCGTGGAGTACGCGCCGCGAGACATCCAGACCGCGCCCGTGCCCATGCGCGCGACAGCCTCACCGTAGGGATCTTCGGCTTCCGCGAAGAGCTTCAGCGAGGTGTGGCAGTGATCGAGCGCGCGCTCGTCCTCACCCTGGATCCGCAGGATGGTGCCGAGCCCGGAGTGCGTGATCGCCACGCCCTGGGCGTCGCCGAGCTGTTCGTACAGCTCCATCGAGCGCTCGAACGACGTCTGCGCGATGTCGTAGGCGTCCTGGTAGATCTGGACCTGCCCGAGGTTGCGCTGGATGATCGCCTCGCCGTGCACCGAGCCGGCCCGCTTCGCCGCCTCCAGCGCCACCACGTGCGTGGAGTGCCAGTCGTCCTGGTGCCCGCGAAGGTCGAAGTACGGGGCCAGCGACGCCGCCATCCGCCAGGACAGGTCGTCCAAGCCGTGTTCGGCGGCGAGCCGGACGGCCGCGACGCATGCCCGGCGTTCGGCGGTGAACCAGGCGGCGGGGTCGTCGAGGGCGACGTCGGCGGGACGCTGCGACCGCGGGCCGTCGCCGGTGCGGTACTGCCCGAAGAAGTGGATCGGCATCCGGTCCGCCGCTTCGAGCGCCGAAGCGAGATATCCCTCGAGAACGCGCTTCACGGCTTCGCGTGCCTTCGAGGCAGGCTCCTGCTCCGCGAGCTCGACCGCGTACACGCGCAGAAGGTCGTGTAGCCGATAGCGCGGCTGGCCGACCTCGTCGGAGCCGACCATGTCGACGAGATGGCCGTCGACCAGTGTGTCCAGCACCTCTTCGGCGTCACCGCGGCCGAGCAGCGCGCCGACCACCCAGCCGGGGAACTGCACCGGGCCGAGCGCGCCGAGCCCGCGAAACGCTGTCGCTGCCGACATTGGCAGCAGGTCGTAGGAAAGGGTGACGCTCGCGCGGACGGCGAGGTCGCCGACGCGCAGCTCGTCGAGGCGGCGGTGCTCGTCGTCGAGCCGGTCGGCCAGGACTCGCAGCGTCCAGCCCGGCCGGTGGGTCAGCTTCGCGCCCGCCACCCGGATGGCCAGCGGCAGGTGCCCGCAGCGGCTCAGGATGGTGGCCGCGCTCTCCGGTTCCGCGGCCACCCGCGCCGCCCCGACAATGCCTTCGAGCAGGCGGGCCGCGTCGGATTCCGGCAGCAGGTCGACGTCCACCGGGGTCGCCCCGGCCAGGTCCGGCAGCCGGATCCGGCTGGTCACCAGTACCGCGCACGCGCCGGCGCCCGGCAGCAGCGGGCGGACCTGGGCGGCCGCGCCGGCGTCGTCGAGCACGACGCAGACCCGGCGCCCGGCCAGCCGCGAACGCAGCAGGGCCGAGCGTTCGGCCAGGCCGCGCGGCAGACCGGCGTCGGGGACGCCGAGGGTGCGCAGCAGTTCCGCGAGCACGTGCATCGGCGGGCGCGGCGAGGACGACGTGCCGGCGAGGTCGACGTGCAGCTGGCCGTCGGGGAAGTCCTCGCGCACGGCGTGCGCGACCCGGACCGCGATCGACGACTTGCCGACACCCGGCGCGCCCGAGAGCACGACGACGGCCGGGACCGCGCGCTCGGCATGTTCGCGCAGCATCGTGACCAGCGTTTCGACGGTTTCTGCGCGGCCGGTGAAGTCGGGCAGGTCCAGCGGCAGCTGGCAGACCGGCTGGTCGGGGTGCCGGACCACGACGGCTTCGACGACGAGGGTGTCGCGTAGCTCGGCGAGCCGCGGTCCCGGCTCAGCGTCGAGCTCTTCTTTCAGTACGCGCTCCGCGGCTTCGTACGCTTCGACCGCTTCGCCGATCCGTCCGGCCGCGCGCAGTGCGAGGACCAGCTGTGTCCAGAGCTCTTCGCGCAGCGGGTGTTCTGTGACGAGCCCACGCAGCTCTGCGATCGCTTCGCCGCTTCGCCCGAGGTCGATCCGGGCCTTGAGCCGCTGTTCTTGCACCGAAAGCCGCAGCTCGGTGAGCCGGGCGACGGTCGCTCCCCAGCTGTGATCGTGCGGGAGCCCTTCGAGGACTTCGCCGCGCCACACCTTCTCGGCCTTGTCGAACAGCTTCAGCGCTTCTTCGGCTTCGCCGCGCTCGAGCGCTTCCTGCGCTTCGCCCGCCAACGCGGTGAAGGCGAGATGGTCGAGCTCCTCCGGCGAAGCCGTCAGGAGGTACCCCGACGCCCGGCTGCTGATCCGGTCACCCAGCTCCGGCGAGCACTCGGCGAGCCGTCTTCGCAGCGAATGGACGTACGTGCGGATGTTCGCCGCGGCCGAGCGCGGTGCCGACTCCGGCCACAGGACCTCGACCAGCAGGTCCGTGGAAACGACGACGTTGGGTTGCAGCGCCAGCGCCGCCAGCAGCAACCGTGGTTTGGGGCCGCCGAGCGGGATCACCTGCCCGGCCGCCATCACCTCCAGCGGTCCGAGCACGCGGAACGCCAGGGTCTCTCTCTGCCCGATGAGTTCCCCCATGCTGCCGGATGTTAGGAGCGTTCGGAGCACGGCGGTAGATCCATTCGGCGTGACTCCGCGCGCACGCGCGCGCGTAAAGCCGGTTTGTGCCGGTTGTGGACGTCGCGAAGCTCGGCCAGGCGGGCAAGCCGAGCCCGCAGAAGGCCTGATCGGGTGTGCGCAGGGGACCCTTCGGACGATTTTCACCCCTGAAGGGTCCCTTCGCGGCGCTCACAGCACCGCGGTCCGGTTACCCTGCGTTGCGTGACTGAAGAGCTGGGCCTGCGGGAACGCAAGAAGCTGCGTACGCGGGCGGCGATCTCCGAAGCGGCGATCCGGCTGTTCCTCGACAGCGGGTTCGACGCAGTGGGTGTCGCCGAGGTGGCCCGGGTGGCGGAGGTGTCCAAGCGGACGCTGTTCGCCTACTTCCCGAGCAAAGAGGACCTGGTCCTGCAGCGGTTCGCCGACCACGAGACCGACGCCGCCGACGTCGTCCGCGCCCGGCGGCCGGGGCAGGGGGCGCTGGCGGCGTTGCGTGAGGCCTTCCTGCGAGGACTGCGCGAGCGCGAGCCGGTCACCGGGCTGTGCGACGACCCCGAGGTCCTCGCGGTGTTCCGGCTGGTCACGGAGACGCCGTCGCTGGCCGCTCGGCTGATCGAGTTCACCACGGCGGGGGAGCGGGCGCTGACCGCCGCGCTGGCCGAGGCCGGCGTGCCCGAGCCCGACGCCGGGCTGGCCGCAGCCCAGATCAGCGCGGTCCGCCGGACGCTCGCCACGACCAACATGGACATCGTCGCCGCGGGCGTGCCGGCACAGGTGCGGCACCCGGACGCGGTCGCCGCGGCCGAACGCGCTTTCGTGATGCTCGGCCGCGGGATAGGATTTCCGTAATCATTCCGGCACGGTTCGTGTCCAGTGCTCGATTCATGGTCTGGACCATGAAAATTTCACGGTTCAGGCCGGGATCCGAAAGGTAGAATCCCAGAATCCTGAAAGTGCTCGCCGAGGCAGGTTCCCCGACATCCACGCAGGTCAGCGCCGTGGGAGTCGCAGGTAAGGCGAATACCCGGATAACGAATGGGTCAAAGCTGGGTGACCAGGACTCGAAGTGCCCGATTTTCACCGGTGGGGTCTGGAAGAGTCCTCTTCATCCGCGCCGCATCGGGGCGGCGGCCACCGGAGGAATGCGTGTGCGGCATCGCCGCGCCGTCCGCCGGGCCGTGCGTGCCGGTCACGAGCACGGGGGGACCCGCGTCCTACTGGGGGTGGCGCGGGTCCTGCCCGTCCGGCCGTCCCGATGACTCCGCACCGGCCGGCGCTGACCGGCTGTTCGCAGTGGCAGGTCGCGGTGCCAGTAGCGAGGGAAAGCGCTTTCGCCCGGTTCGGCCGTGCCGGCCTGCTGTCGCACGTCCCGTCGATCATCGGCGTAGCGCCGCCGCCGGCGCTGCATCGCTGTCCCGTCATCCGATTCCCGGCGTTACGCCGAATATGGCAAGCGGGGAAATCTTGACAGTCCACATGCGTCACTCGTAATGTAGGAGGTATCCGCCGTCATGTTCGATGTGCCTTTCTTGTATATCCATGACGACAAGGCGGTCTGTGGTGAAAGCGAAAAGAAACGGCCTGCGCAGGGCTGCGCTGGTCACGTTCGCGGTGGCCGGGCTGGTGCTGGCCGGTTCGGGCGTATCCGGCGCGGCACCCGGCGGTGTCTACAACGTGAAGGACTACGGCGCCAAAGGCAATGGTTCGACGAACGACTCCGCCGCCATCGACAAGGCGATCACCGCGGCGAACGCGGCCGGCGGGGGCACCGTGCAGTTCCCGTCGGGGAACTACAAATCGGCAAACACGGTGCATTTGAAGAGCAATGTCACCCTCCAGCTCGACTCCGGCGCGACCATCACCGGATCCAGCGGGAAGAGCTACGACAAGCCCGAGTCGAACCAGTGGGACAAGTACCAGGACTACGGGCACAGTCACTTCCACAACGCGATGTTCTCCGGTGACAAGCTGACGAACATCGGCTTCACCGGCTCCGGCACGATCGACGGCGGTGGCAACCTGATCACCGGAAACCCCGACTCCGGCCAGGCCGACAAGATCCTGTCGATCACCCGCTGCGACGGCCTGACGCTCTCGGGCATCAAGCTGCGCCAGGGTGGGCACTTCGCGGCCCTGATCAACGGCTGCACGAACGTCGTTTCCGACAAGCTCACCATCGACACCGGCAGTGACCGCGACGGCTGGAACATCATCAGCACGACGAATGTCACGATCACCAATGCGAACATTTCGGCCAACGACGACGCGCTGGTGTTCAAGAGCGACTACGCCCTCGGCGCGAAATTGCCGAATGGGAACGTCACGGTGAACAACGCGAAACTGGCGGCGAAGTGCTGCAATGCGCTGATGTTCGGTTCCGAGACCTGCGGTGACTTCACCGGATACCAGTTCTCCGACATCACGCTCAGTGGCGCACACAAATCGGGCATCGGGATCGTGTCTATGGACGGCGCGAAGATTTCCGACGTGCACTACCGCAACATCTCGATCACCGGGTCGTATTCGCCGATCACGATGAAGATCGGCACCCGGAAACGGTGCGGGAACAACCCGGGCGTCGGCTCGATCAGCAACATCACCTTCGACAACATCACCAGCTCGAACACCGGCACCAACTTCAGCCCGACGATCTGGGGCGCGGACAGCTCGCACCAGGTCTCGAACGTCACCTTCACCGGCGTGAACCTGTCGGTGCCCGGTGGCAACGGCACCATGGGCACCGGCGTGCCGAGCAACAACCCGACCGACTACAACCCGAAGAGCATCGGCACCCGCCCGTCCTACGGCTGGTACCTGCACTACGCGACCGGGATCAAGTTCCTCGACAGCTCGGTCAAGTTCGCCAAGGACGACGGCCGCCCGGCGAGCATCGTGAACAACAGTTCCGACATCACCTTCGACCACTTCACCGCCCAGAAGGGCTCGAAGAGCCCCTTCGACATCGGCTTCCAGACGGTGACGGGCTACTGCGTGAAGGACTCCGCCACCACTTCCGGCGGCACCCTCCGCATCAACACCTCTTCCTCCACCACCAACTGCTGACCCGCTTCCCCCCGAAGGCCCCCTTCCCGCCAGGAAGGGGGCCTTTCTTATGGTCGGACCGTGTAGTTCGTGTACCTGGAGGGTCGGCTCACCGTCCGACCCTCCAGGTACACCGGCCGACCCTCCGGGTACGTAAAACGAGGCCCCGGCTTGTGGCCGGGGCCCCGTCAGCGGCGTGCTGCGACGTTTCAGGCGGTGCGCATGTACTGCTCGTTCATGATGAGGAAGGCGCCGAGACCGTGGAAGTCGTTGGTCTTGCGGGCCCGGGCGTAGTAGTAGCTGAGGTCGCCGACGTTGGTGCCTTCGCAGATGTCGGTGATGTTGGTCAGGCCGTCGGAGCCGAGCGTCACCTTCTTCATGACGCCGGCGTAACCCTTGTCCGCCACGGCCTGGTACGACGCCGGGAGGTACCCGCGCTCGACGCCGCGGGCCATCATGAAGGTGTACATCGACGACGCCGACGTCTCCAGCCAGTTCTTCGAGTCGTTCGGGCGGTCGACGATCTGGTGCCAGCGCCCGGTCGCCGGGTCCTGCCACTTCTGGTAGCCGGCCGCGAGGAACTGGATGACGCCGAGGAGAGTGTCGCGCCGCGGGTGGTTGGCGGGCAGCACCTCGAGGATGTCGATGGTGGCCATGCCGAACCAGCCGATCGCGCGGGCCCAGTGGTACTTCGAGTGGTGCCCGGCCCCCGACGCCCACGACTCGGAGCCGTCCTCGTCGTAGGCGTGGTACAGCAGGCCCTTGGCCGGTTCCTTGAGGTGGCTGAAGTACACCGCGATGTTCTTCGCCGACTCCTCGAAGCAGTACGTCGGGTCGTTGAACGCCGCGCCGTAGAGCGCCAGGAACGGCTGCGCCATGTACACGCCGTCGCCCCACAGCTGGCCGACCTTGCTGGTGGCGTGGAACATGCCGCCGTCGGACGTGCGCGGGTAGCTCGGGAAGCGCTTCCTCAGCTGGTCGGCCGCCGTCTTGTACTTCTGCTTGCCCGTCTCCGCGTAGAGGTAGGGCAGCATCTGGCACGAGCGCATCGCGTCCAGGTTGGTGAAGCTGTTGGAGATCCCGCTGTCGGTGATGAACCTGTCGTACCAGCCGATGATGTAGTCGAGGTACTTCTGGTCACCGGTGCGCTTGTAGAACAGGTACTGGCCGTAGAGGTACAGGCCGATCGTGTAGCCCCACCCGGGCAGTTTCGCCGGGGTGTAGCGCTTCATCGTCGAGTCGATCACCGCTCGTGAGAGGTCCGACGGCGGCGCCGCGCCGCCGATCGGGGGGAGCGTGTCAGCCCGGTCCGCCGCCCAAGCGGCCGTGCCCGGCAGCGCGAGCGCGCCGAGCGTGCCCAAGGTGCCTGCCAGCACGGTGCGCCGCGAGAGGCGAAGGGGGTTCTCGGACATCCGTTGTCCTTCCTGCGCGGGCCCCGGTGACGCGTGTGAGATGGGTGGTCGGGATGCCGATCCGCCGTCCGTCGGCATCCCGACCAGCTCTGGGGGGCGCGGCGTGCTACCCGTGTCGCCGGAGCGAGGTCTGAGCGAAAGCGCTCTCTAGGGACAACATCTACTCACCTCGCGGCGACGGAGTCAAGAGAGATCGGATCTCTCGTGTCATATATCAGATATTTTAACCCGGATGGACCTCAACTTTAGTGTCCTGGCAGCCTAAACGCCAGGGATTCGTCGGACCTGAGTATTGACCTGTGGCGACGGCTGGAGTACACCACAGTGGACCAGACCAATGGAGGTCGCTCATGTCAGGCAGACGTTCCTTGCTGCGCAGGGTGGCCATCACCCTGACCGCGGCAACGGCGGCGCTCGGGCTCGTCGCCGCCCCAGCTTCCGCCGACCTGCAGAAACCCTCACAACAGTGGCTGCGCGACTCCCAAGCGGGCTTGTTCCTGCACTGGGGGATGCGCACGTCTCCGGGCTACACCAGTTGCAGCGCCTGGGAGAAAGCGATTACCGAGGGCGGCTGGAGTCCCACCTACTGGGTCAACGAAGCCAAGAAACTTCACGCGTCCTATCTCGTGCTGGCCTCGTTCCACAGCAGGCTCGGCTACTCGCGCGCCTGGCCGTCGGCGATCCCCGGAAGTTGTTCCACTAAGCGGGACTTCCTCGGCGAGCTCATCAACGCCGCCAAGCCCGCGGGTCTCAAGGTCATCCTCTACATGACCAACGACGCCCAGTGGCACGACGAAAGCGGGCACGAGTGGCTCGACTCGTCCGGCTACTCGAAGTACAAGGGCAAGACGGTCAACCTGGACAGCCAGGACGGCTTCGGTCAGTTCAGCTACGACAACTTCTTCGAGGTCATGAAGAACTATCCCGACCTCGGCGGGTTCTGGATCGACAACGACAACGCGTACTGGGAGTCGCACAACCTCTACGCGCAGATCTACCAGCAGCGACCGAACTACCTGATCAGCAACAACAACGAAGACACGCCGATCATGGACACGATCAGCAACGAGCAGAAGACCGGCATGTCCCCGAGCTACGACTACCCGCAGGCGACCTACACCGCCCAGCCGCGGCTCACCGAGGCGTGCTTCAAGCTGCCGGACACCGGGTCGTGGTGGTACGGCGGGTCGAACTCGTCGGTCGACAAGATGCTCAACATCGGCCGCCTGATCACCAACTCGGGCTCGTCGATCAAGTCCCTGATGGCCGAAACCGCGATGGTGAACGGGAAGTTCCCGTCGAACCAGGAGTCGTTCAACAACTTCGCGAACACCTACCTGGACGCGATCTGGGAGTCCCTCGGTGGCACCGAGGGCGCCGGCTACATGTACGGCGGCATGCAGCCCGGGTTCTGGAACGACGGTGCGCACGGCGTCATCACCATCAGCAAGACGAACCCGGACCTGCAGTACGTGCACGTGCTGACCAAGCCGTCGACGTCCACGCTGAAGATCCGCGACAACGGCTACCGGGTGGGCAAGGTGACGAACCTGCGCACCGGCGCCGCGATCGGCTTCAGCCAGGGCGGCGGCAGCCTGACCCTGAGTGGACTGTCCTCATGGGACAGCTACGACACCGTGTTCAAGGTGGAGACGGCGGGCCGCACCGGCGTCTACGATCCGAAGACGGTGACGCTCAAGGCCAGTGCGTCCGCGAGCGGGCACAGTGGACAGTCCGCGAGCGACGGTGACTACCTGACCTACTTCGACAACAACAAGACCCTGCCGGTCAACCTGGACTACGACCTCGGCTCGGCGAAGAAGGTCCAGTACGTCGGCATCAACCAGCGGGAGGACTCGGTCAGCTACGCCCGGTCCGGCACCGAGCAGTCGGCGCGGATCAAGGCGTACAAGGTGTTCGTCTCCAGTGACGGCAAGAACTGGGGCAGCGCCGTGAAGTCCGGGACGCTCCCGAGCCACCGCGGTGTCCAGTTCATCGACCTGTCGTCGGTCAACTCGCGGTATGTCCGGGTGCAGGTGACGAGCACGTACGCGGCATCGAGCGACGGCACGCGCTACAAGCGGCTGCGCATCGACGAGACGTGGCTCGGTTCGGATTACGCCACCAAGGCCTCCTAGCGAGGTCCGGAGGGTCTGCTCACCCGTCCCCGACGCGGGTGAGCAGGCTCTTCGTCAGTCCTCAATGCGAACCCGACGTTAGTAGGTACCCTCGCGCTCGGGTCCGTGATCCGCTGCGCCGTCGAATTCGGACTTTCCTCGCATTCGTCACCAATGTACGTGGCAAATCGGATTTCCCGCGCACTGGTGAATTCGCGCCCAGATAACGGTTCCGCACGGGGTGAATCGATCCTTCCCCGAGACGGACGAGCGGATCTAGTCTCTTCGCGTGTTCCCGGTCCTTACCTGGACCCGGATTCCGAGAGGGAGTTCCCTGTGCGAAGAAGTCTTACCCTGTTCCTTTCGCTAGCGGTGGTGGGTGGTCTCACCGCGGTTGTGCCGGCCACGGCGTCGGCACAGGGGCGGCAGGACATCCCCCAGTCGCATCCGTTCTGGGCCAACGCGAACGCCAAGGTCGCCGAAACGGCGCCGGCCGCGAAGCTGAGCTTCCGCGTCTACCTGAACCAGCGTGACCAGGCCGGCGCGGAAGCGCTTGCGCAGTCCGTGTCGGATCCCGACAGTGCGACGTACAAGCAGTACCTGAGCCCGGACCAGGTCCGGGACCGTTTCGCGGCCTCCGACGCCACCGTGAACTCGGTGAAGTCGTGGCTGACCGGAAGTGGTTTCTCGATCGGCGAAGTGCCGTCGAACCGCGCCTATGTCGAGGCGACCGGATCCGCGAGCCAGGTGCAGAACGCGTTCGCGGTCAAGCTCGGCAAGTACGCGGTCAAGGGGCAGACGCTGCGCGCGGCCGACAAGAACCTGTCGGTTCCCGCGAACCTGGCGAACGACGTGCTCGGCGTGGTCGGCGTGGACGAGGCGACCAACCTCTTCAAGCCGGACCACACCGACGGCATCGACTCGGGCAAGGCGGCCAAGGCCGTCAAGCCCGCCGACGTCGCACCCGGCCCCGGCTTCCGCAACGCGCCGCCGTGCAGCGCGTACTACGGCGAGAAGACCGACACGACCGACCCGAAGTTCAACGGCAAGCAGCTGCCCTACGCCCCCTGCGGGTACACCCCGGGCCAGCTGCGCTCGGCCTACGGCGTCGACCAGGCCGCGAAGTTCGGCGCGGACGGCCGCGGCACCACGATCGCGATCGTGGACGCCTTCGCCTCGCCGACGATCTACGCCGACGCGAGCGAGTACGCCAAGCGCAACGACCCGGCGCACCCGCTGAAGAAGAGCCAGTTCAAGCAGCACGTGTTCCCGGTCAACCCGGACATGGAGCCGCCGGACCAGTGTGACGCCGCCGGGTGGTACGGCGAGGAGACCCTCGACGTCGAGGCCGCGCACGGGCTCGCCCCGGGCGCCGACATCCTGTACGTCGGCGGATCCGACTGCCAGGACAACTCGCTCGACGTGGCGCTGAACTGGGTCGTCGCCGGCCACAAGGCCGACATCATCTCCAACTCCTACGGCGACACCGGCGAGGACATCCCGGCCGACGAGGTCAAGGTCTTCAACCAGATCTCGCTGCACGCGGTGCTCGAGGGCATCGGCGTGTACTTCTCCTCGGGCGACAACGGTGACGAGGTCGCGCGCCTCGGCACGCCGTCGCCGGACTTCTCCGCCTCGGCGCCGTGGATCACCGCGGTCGGCGGCACGTCCATCGGCATCGGCAAGGACGGCAAGCGGATCTTCGAGACCGGCTGGGAGACCAGCAAGTCCGTGCTGACCAATGGCGTCTACGGCCCGGCGAACTACACCTCCGGTTCCGGTGGTGGCACCAGCCGCCTGTTCGGCCAGCCCTTCTACCAGAAGGGTGTCGTTTCCGACGCGCTGTCGACGAAGAACCGCACCGACGGCAGCAAGGGCCGCGTGGTCCCCGACATCTCCGCGGTCGGCGACCCGAACACCGGCTTCCTGGTCGGCCAGACGCAGACCTTCCCGGAGGGTGCGCACTACGACCAGTACCGGATCGGTGGCACCAGCCTCGCGTCGCCGGTGTTCGCCGGGATCATGGCGGTGGCCGACAGCCTCGACGGCTTCCACCACGGCTTCATCAACCCGGTGATCTACAAGCTGACCAGCCGCACCCAGGCGATCAGCGACGTCAAGCACCTGGACGGGCTGGCCGTGGCCCGCGTCGACTACGCCAACGCCGTCGACGCGACCGAAGGCCTGATCCGGTCGGCCCGCACCCTGGACTTCCCGGGGCTGACCATCCACACCGCCAAGGGCTACGACGATGTGACCGGGCTCGGCGTGCCGAACGGCCTGCTGTTCCTGCTCCTCGTCTGAGCTGAGGGGTCTGTGAAGGCCCCCTTACCGGCTGTGAAAGCCGGTAAGGGGGCCTTCACCGCGTTCAGAGCAGGGGGCGGTCCAGCGGGATCACGGCGGAAACGAGCGTTCCGCAGGTTTGGTCGTTCCCGCGCTTCAGGCTGCTGACGGTGAGCTCGCCGCCGAGCGCGCGGACACGGTCGCGCAGCCCGGAAAGCCCGCTGCCGCCGTCGATCTCCGCTCCGCCGACGCCTTCGTCGGCGACCTCGACGCGGAGCCCCGGCTCGCCGATCGAGATCGTCACCAGCACGCGGTCGGTCTGGGCGTGCTTGAGCGCGTTCGTCACCGCTTCGGACGTCACGAAGTACGCCGTGGCCTCGACAGCCGCGTCCACCCGCGGCACTTCGCTGACCGAGAGCTCGACGGTGATCGGGATCCGGTCCACCAGCGAGCGGACGGCGGCGACCAGCCCGGCTTCGGTGAGGATCGCGGGCCGGATGCCGCGGGCCAGCTCACGCAGCTCGGTGAGTGCGAACTGCAGCTCGTCGACCGTACCGGCAAGCAGCGACTTGACGCCGGGGGTGAGCTCCTCGCCCAGGCGCCGCTCGGCCATCCGCAGCAGGAGGACGACGCTGACCAGCCGTTGCTGGGCGCCGTCGTGGAGATCGCGCTCGATCCGGCGGCGCTCGTCGTCGCCCGCGGCGACGATGCGCGCCCGCGACGCGTGCACTTCGGCGAGCCGCTGCTCCAGCTCCGCGGTGAGGCGCTGGTTGTCCAGCACCAGCCCGGCGGCGGCGTTGAGCGCGTCGATCGAGCGGGTGTCCTTCCAGACCTCGTCGTCCTGCACGAGCGCGGCGAGCCCGGTGCCGTCGCGCTCCAGCAGCAGCCGGATCATCTCCGCGTTGCCGACACGGGCGCGCAGCACGCCGAGCAGGAACGCCAGCGGCCACAGGCAGAACGCGATCCGGTAGACCTCCAGCAGCGGCGCGGACAACGGCTGGCCGTCGCCCAGCGCCGTGCCGACCGCCGAGGTGAGCGCGCCGACCAGGGCGATCGCGACCGCCGGGCCGAGCAGCCGCCGCTGCGGCAGCCGCCCGGCCAGCCACCGGTAGAGCAGCACGATGACCACGCCGGCGCCGATGAGCGTGGCCGTCAGGCCGAGGATCCACTGGGCGGTGTTGTACAGCTCCGGCTGCCGCCGCACGGCGAGCAGGTCACGGGGGTCGTCGCTGAAGAACAGGCCGAGCAGGCCCGAACCGAGCACGACGACGTAGGACGCGCCGACCAGCAGCCGCTCCCATCGCGAGCGCAGCCTGCCGTGCGGGAACGCGAGTACCAGGTGCGCGATCACCGGGCTGGACGCCGCCCGCAGCATGATGCCGGCGGTGTACACCAGCGGGTCGCGGGAGAACTGGAGGTCCTCGAGGAACAGCGCGACCCCGGCGAACGCGATGAGCACCGCGATCGGGTTCGCCGGGCGTCGCACGTGCGCGACCCCGCCGGCGATCAGGAAGAGGAACCCGGTGGTGGTGCTGAGCACGGTGTCGAGCACGGAGTGGCTGCCGTCGCGGGCCTTCAGCGTCATCGCGGTGATGCCCAGGAGCAGGCCGGCGGTGAGCAGACCGGTCATCGCCAGCGTCCGCGGATGTCGCACCGCCACCTCGGTAACCCCTCCCGGTGCCCTGCGCTCAAAACTAGTCACCGGGCCGGTGGTCCGGTACGGATTTCGTGTCGACGGAGATTCTCGACGGCCGGACGCGCTTGTCCGGGAACGGCTAACCGTGATTCGCCCGTTCGGGCCGTCGCGTTACACCAGGAGGGTGCGCGCCTAGGGTGGCGCGGACGAAGTGATCTGCCGGTGAAGAAGGACGTGAGGCGATGAGCGGGCTCGGTGCGGAGGTCTTCGGCGGGCGGATGCCTTCCGGTGGGCGGGACCTGGCGATCGAGACGCACGGGATCACCCCGGTCCCGGCAGGCAACCGGTTCGGCAGGCCGTGGCGGCAGTTCAGCGTCTGGTTCGCGCCGAACCTGACGATGACCGCGGTGTTCACCGGCACGCTGGCCGCCGGGATGGGGCTCGGGTTCTGGACCGGCCTGGCCGCGATGCTCGCCGGGACCGTGCTCGGCTCGGTGCCGGTGGCCTACCTCTCGACCTGGGGCCCGCGGACCGGGACCGGGCAGCTGCCGCTCGCGCGACTGCCCTTCGCCGGCGGCGTCGTGCTACCGGGACTCCTGCAGTGGCTCGGTTCGATCGCGTGGGACGCCCTGGTCGGGCTCTTCGGCGGCGACGCCCTTTCCGAGCTGACCGGGCTGCCGTTCTGGGTGGCGGTGCTGATCGTGCTGGTGCTGCAATGCGCGCTCGGCGTGTTCGGCTACGCCGTGATCCACCGGGTCCAGGCCGTGATGAGCGCGGTCCTGGTGCTCGCCTTCGCCGCGCTGGCGGTGAAGGTCCTTTCCGGACACTCGATCGCTTTCGCGGACACCGCGAGCGGCGGCGAGCTGGCCGGGTCGGTGGTCCTGTTCTCGACGATCGCGTTGTCCCTGGCGATTTCCTGGGCGCCCTACGCGTCCGACTTCAGCCGCTACCTGCCGGAGACGGCGTCTTCGCGGGGCATCTTCTGGTTCACCCTGCTCGGGCTCACGGCGTCGTACGCGATCGGTGAAGGGCTCGGCCTCGCGCTGGGGTCCGGGTTCGGCGACCAGACCGCGCGCGGGGTGTCCGCCCTGCTCGGCGGCGGTTTCCTGGGCGCGCTGGCGCTGGCGGTGATCGCGCTGGCGGCGGTGTCGTCGAACGCGATGAACGACTACAGCGGCTCGCTCGCGCTGCAGACCGTCGGGGTGCGGCTGCGGCGGCCGGTGTCGGCGGTGGTGGTCACCGTGGTCGCGTTCGCGCTGATCCTCTGGATGCACAGCGGCGATCTCTCCTCGAAGTTCCAGAACGTGCTGCTGTTCGTCAGCTACTGGATCCCGCCGTTCCTCGGCGTGGTGATCCCGGACTGGCTGGCCCGCACACGCGGGCGGCGCACGGTGGACGTCCTGGCGGAGAGGTCCGTGCGGCCCTGGGCGGCGCTGGTGGCGTTCGTGATCGGCTTCGGCGCGGCGGTGCCGTTCATGAACACGACCATCTACACCGGACCGGTCGCGGCGGCGCTGCACGGCGCGGATCTGGCGTACTACGTCGGGTTCGTCGTTTCGCTGGCAGCGTATTTCCCGCTCCGGCACGCGGTTGACCTCAAGTAATATAGAGGTTCCACGATGGGGTCATGCCAACCGCAATCGTCACCGGCGCATCGGCCGGTCTGGGCCGGGCACTCGCCGCGGCCCTCGTGAGTCGCGAATGGACAGTGATCGGCGACGGTCGCGACGCGGCCGCGTTGCACCGCGCGGCTGAAGAGATCGGCTTCACCGCCGTCCCCGGCGACGTCGCCGACCCCGCCCACCGCGGCGCGCTCGCCGAGGCTGCGGGCGCTCACCTCGACCTGCTCGTCAACAACGCCAGCACGCTCGGGCTGTCGCCGTTGCCGTCGCTCGCGTCTTATCCGCTGGCCGACCTCGAGGCTGTGTACCGCGTGAACGTTTTCGCGCCACTCGCGCTCGTGCAGCTGCTGTTGCCCGCGTTGTCCGGCGGCGTGCTGATCGACGTCAGCTCCGACGCCGCCGTGGAGGCGTACGAGGGGTGGGGCGGCTACGGCTCGGCGAAGGCCGCACTCGACCAGCTGACCGCGGTCCTCGGCGTGGAGCGTCCCGATCTGGCGGTCTACGCCGTCGACCCGGGGGACATGCGGACCGCGATGCACCAGGCCGCGTTCCCCGGCGAGGACATCTCGGACCGGCCGCTGCCGGAGACGTCGGTGCCGGCGTTCCTGCGGCTGCTCGACGAGCGCCCGCCGAGCGGCCGTTACCGCGCCGCCGACCTGTTGGTGGCCGCATGACCGCCGCACCGCACACCCGCTTCGAGTTGCCCGACGCACTGTCGGCGTCTTCGCCGCCTGAAGCCCGTGGCCTGGCCCGAGACGAGGTCCGGCTGCTGGTCGCGGGTCCGGACGGGGTGCATCACGCGTCGTTCAGCGAGCTCGGTTTCCATCTGCGTCCGGGTGATCTGCTCGTGGTCAACACCTCCGGCACGCTGCCCGCCGCGGTCGCGGCCGTACGGGACGGGCAGGAAGTCGTCGTCCACTTTTCGACGGAAATCGGCGACGGCGAGTGGGTGGTCGAACTGCGCTCGCCGACCGGCCCGCTGCTCGACGGGCGGGTGGGGGAGCGCCTGGACCTGCCTGCGGGGGCGTCGCTGACGTTGACCGGCGAATACGTCCCGGGCGCGCGGCGGCTGTGGCGGGCTTCGGTGCGCGTCGAAGGAGAGGTGGTCGCTTTCCTGACCTCGGTCGGGCGGCCGATCCGCTACGGCTACGTGCCGCGGGCGTGGCCGCTGGCGGACTACCAGACGGTGTTCGCGCGCGAGCCCGGCAGCGCCGAGATGCCGAGCGCCGCGCGGCCGTTCACCACCGAGCTGGTGACCCGGCTGCTGACCGACGGCGTGCTGTTCGCGCCGATCCTGCTGCACACCGGCGTCTCCTCCCTCGAAGCGGGCGAGCGGCCGCAGGCCGAGCGTTTCCGCGTTCCGGCGACGACGGCCGCGCTGGTCTCGTGGGTGCGCGGCCGTGGCGGCCGGGTGATCGCGGTCGGGACGACGGTGGCACGGGCCCTGGAATCGTCGGTTTTCGGCGACGACGTGGTCGATGTGGTGTCTGTGGTGTCTGTGGGGTCGTCGGAGGGCTGGACCGACCTGGTCCTCGGCCCGGACCGGCCCGCGCGGGTGGTCGACGGGATCATCACCGGCTTACACACGCCGGAGGCGTCCCACCTGCTGCTCCTGGAGGCCGTCGTAGGCCCGGACCTGGTCCAGCAGGCCTACGACGCGGCGGTGGAGCGGCGCTACCTGTGGCACGAATTCGGCGACGTCTCGCTGCTGCTGCGCCGCTGAGGTCGGGCCTCGTGAGTGGTAAGTGTCGTTCTAACGACACTTACCACTCACGAGGCCGGGCGGGAGCGGTAGCGGGCCATCTTCGAGCGCGCGCCGCAGGTCTCCATCGAGCACCAGCGGCGCGCGCCCGCCCGGCTTTCGTCCACGAACAACAACGAGCAGTCCTCCCGGGCGCACTCCCGGATCCGGTGCGCCCACGGGCCGGTCAGGAGGTCCGCGCCGTCGCGCGCCAGCAGGCCCAGCAGGCCCCGCGTGTCCGTCGCCGGCGCGAGCCGGGTCAGCGTTCCGGCCGCGATCTGGAGCAGGCTGCCCGCTACCGGGCGCGCTATCCAGCGGTTGACCACGGCGATGTCCGTGCTCGCGCCGGTGAACAGCCGGTAGAGCGCTTCTCTCAGCTCCAGAGCCTCCGCAAGGTGGGTGGCCGAAACCTCGGCGGGCTCGGTGCTCATCCCAGCCTCCATGAACCAGCGGGCCAGGTCCGCGGGCCCGGACACCCGTTCCACGACCGGGCCCCAGCGCTTGCCGAGCGTCGCGGTGAAGTCCACCGAAAGCCGGCCGCCGTGCCAGCGGAACTCGCTGTTCGCCATTCGAGCAGTCTACCGAGTTACCGGTTAATAGGGTAACTTCGAGGGTATGACAATCAAGATCGCGGTGGTCGGCGCCGGTGGCGTGGGTGGGTACTTCGGCGGGCGTCTCGCCGCGGCCGGGCACGATGTGAGCTTCGTCGCCCGAGGTGAGCACCTCGCGGCGCTGAACCGGGACGGCCTGCACGTCTCGAGCGTGGCCGGGGACTTCGCGGTGAACCCGGTCCGGGCGAGCAGCGACCCGGGCGAGCTGGGCGAGGTCGACTTCGTCCTGCTCGGCGTCAAGACGTGGCAGGTGACACCCGCGCTCGAGTCGCTGAAGCCCCTCGTCGGCCCGGAGACCGGGATCATCACCACGCAGAACGGCGTCGAAGCGCCTGCTCAGGTGGCGGACGTGCTCGGCAGGGACGCCGTGCTGCCCGGTGCGGTCGAGGTGATCGCGTTCCTCGACGGGCCCGGCCGGATCCGGCAGATCGGCGGCGGCAAGCTCACGTTCGCCGAATGGGACAACCGGCCGACGCCGCGGGTGACGCGGCTGCGGGACGCACTGGAGGAGTCGGGGCTCACGGCCGTCGTCGCCGACGACGTCTGGGTCGCACTCTGGCGAAAATTCCTGTCACTGGCCTCGCTCGGGGCGATCGGCACCGTGCTGGACGCCCCGTTCGGCGAGCTGCGCTCACGTCCGGGGACCCGGCGGCTGATCGAGACCGCCATGACCGAGTTCCTGCAGGTCGGGCGAGCCCGGAACATCGCGCTGCCCGACGACGCCGTAGCCGCCGGGATGGCGTTCGTCGACGGCGTGCCCGAGACGGGGACGACTTCGCTGCAGCGGGACATCCGCGCCGGCCGGCGCTCCGAGCTGGACGCGTGGACCGGGGCCATCGTGCGGCTCGGCCACGAGGCCGGGGTGCCGACGCCGGTCAACGACGTCCTCTTCGAGCTCGCGAGCGCGCTGGCCGAACGCGCGGCTCAGGGGTCGTGAGTGGTAAGTGTCGTTAGAACGTCACTTACCACTCACGAGACTCGACCCCTGCCCGGCGTCGGTCGCGGGCCAGCCCGACCAGCACGAACACCGCGACCGCGAGCAGGATGACGCCGTTGATCGGGGCGAACCAGCCGACCATGCCGGAGGCGAGTCCGAGCAGGCCGCCGAGGTAGCCCGGCACCGCCAGGCCCGCGGCCATCCACGGGCCGAGCGGGAAGGTCCGGCCGGCGATCAACCACAGCACCAGCGGCGCCGCCGCGCAGGCCACCGACGTGATCGTCCAGACCGCCAGGCTCGTCAGGTCGGTCATCCCGAGCGTGCCCAGCCAGTAGTAGTACGTCGCACCCAGGCCCACGTACTGGGCGGCCAGCGCGGTGCGCACCCGGCCGGGCCAGGGGCTCGCGGGGCGCTCAACGGTCGTGGTCATGCCGTCCTCCGGTGTGTTTCGGTCTCATCCCTGAGTACGCACGAGACGAGCCGGAGGTTGCACCATGGGCGCTCATGCGCGTGTTGAATCTCCTTCGATCACGCAGCGCTGCTGTTCACTCAGAAGACCAGGCCTGCCCCGTCGCACAGCTTCGGCCAGCTGGTGATGTTCGTCGTGGCGAAGGTGTGGACACCGACCTTGCCCTGGGGGATCGAAACCGCCGGGTACACGTCGGCGGTGAGGGTGACGTCGGCATTGGCGATGTTCGAGAACTTGTGCCATGCGACGATGGCGCCACCCGCGTGAAAAGTCGTTCACCTGCACGGTCACGTCGTTGTCTCCGGCGATGCTCCCGCCGACGTTGCGCGGGTTGGCGTAGATATTGACGATCCATTCCCGAGCGTCACCATCGCGCTGGATTTCCGGGGGACGGTGCTGCATTTGCCGTGCCAGTCCGGGTTGTCGTCGGCCATCGCCATCGGCGTGACCAGCAGCAGCGTCGCCGCGGTCGCGGTCAGGATCGCGTCGATCGGCTAGCCGTGCCCGGCCTCGATGTCAAGGAATCTCACGAGACGTCCCGTAATGCGGATGCGTATGCAATCGAGTGGGTGACCGTGCGAACCTTCGGCCACCTGACCACGCTGTCCTCCGAAAGGCAACGCTGAAGTGCGCACCCGTCACAGAACCCGCATCCTGGCCTCGGCGCTCGCCGCGCTGACCCTCGCGGGAGCGCTCACCGCCTGCTCGCGGGCCGATAGCGCGAGCGCACCCGCCCAGAACGAAGGCGCGGCCACGGAGGTCCGGCTCGGGTTCTTCCCGAACGTCACGCATGCCCCGGCGCTGATCGGCGTCAAGAAGGACTTCTTCACCAAGGAGCTGGGCTCGACCAAGCTCACCACCCAGACGTTCAACGCCGGTCCCGAAGAGGTCAACGCGCTGCTCGGCAGCTCTCTCGATGTCGCGTTCATCGGCTCTGGCCCGGCGATCAACGCCTTCACCAAGTCCAAGGGCGCGATCCAGCTGATCTCCGGCGCGGTCTCCGGTGGTGCGCAGCTCGTGGTCAAGCCTGACATCGCCTCCGTAGATCAGCTCAAGGGCAAGAACCTGACCACCCCGCAGCTGGCCAACACCCAGGACGTCGCGCTCAAGAAGTTCCTCGCGGGAAAGAGCCTGACCGGACAGGTCAAGATCACCACGATGGACAACCCCAAGACGCTGGACGCGTTCAAGAAGGGCGACGTCGACGGCGGCTGGCTGCCCGAGCCGTGGGCATCGCGCCTGGTCGTCGACGCCGGGGCGAAGGTGCTGGTCGACGAGAAGACGCTGTGGCCGGGCGGCCGGTTCCCGAGCACGGTGATCATCGTGCGCAGCGAGTTCCTTCAGCAGCACCCGGACACCGTCCGCGCGCTGCTCAAGGGTGAACTGGCCGCCATCGACTGGGCCAAGGCCAACCCGGCCGAGGCGAAGACCGTGGTCAACAGCGCCCTGAAGGAGCTGGCCGGCAGTACGCTGAACCCGGCCGTTCTGGACCGCGCGTTCTCCGGCATCGAGCTGACCACCGACCCGATCACGGCGGCGTTCCCGCAGCTCGCGCAGGACTCGGTCACCGCGGGTGTGGTCAAGACCGCGGTCGCGCTCAAGGGTTTCGCGGACTTCGGCCCGCTCAACGAGGCGCTCAAGGCCCAGAACCTGCCCGCCGTCGACGCTCCCGAACTGACCAAGTGATCCGGAGAGGCCAGCGATGACCACCACACTCCCCGCCACCCAGGCCCGGTTCTCCGGCACCGCGGCGGTGCGACTCGAGGGCGTGCGCAAGACGTTCGGCCAGGCCGGACGCGCCGTGCTCGCGCTCGACGGGGTGGATCTGACCGTCGCGCCCGGCGAGTTCGTCTGTCTGCTGGGCGCGTCCGGCTGCGGCAAGAGCACGCTGCTCAACCTCGTCGCGGGCCTGGACCGGCCCAGCGCCGGGACGATCACGCTCACCACGTCCCGCCCCGCGGTGATGTTCCAGGAAGCCGCGCTGATGCCGTGGCTGACCGCGGCGCGCAACGTCGAACTGCCGTTGCGGCTGGCCGGGTTCGGCCGCACCGAGCGCCGGGAGAAGGCCGCCGAGCTGCTGGAGCTGGTCCGTCTCGGCGGCGCGGGCGCCAAGCGTCCGCACGAACTGTCCGGCGGTATGCGGCAGCGGGTGGCGCTGGCCCGCGCGCTGGCCGCGACCCTGCGCGTCGGCGGTGATCCGGACCAGGCGCTGCTGCTGATGGACGAGCCGTTCGCCGCGCTCGACGCCATCACCCGCGACGTCCTGCAGGGGGAGTTGCTGCGCGTCTACCGCACCACCGGCACCTCGGTGCTGTTCGTGACCCACGATGTCCGCGAAGCGGTCCGGCTGGGCCAGCGCGTCGTGCTGCTGTCGTCGCGGCCGGGCCGCGTCGTGCGCGAGTGGGGCGACGTCCCGCTGGCCAATGCCGACGAGCTGGCCGAGGAGATCACCGGACATCTGCGCGAGGTGATCAGTACCCATGCCGCAGCTTGACCGGTCCGTGGCCGGCCAGGAAATCGATGACGCGGTCGGCGCGGGCCTGGATACGCTCGACACACCGGTCGGGGACCGCCGTCCGAGTTTCGGGCGGCGTTTCCTTTGGAGCGTTGTGCCGCCGTTCGGGGCGCTGGCGCTGCTGATCGTCGTCTGGCAGGTCCTCTGGGCGGCCGCGTTCTGGCCAGAGGCTCAGCTGCCGGCGCCGCTCGCGGTGTGGGACGAGTTCCGGGGCATCGTCGTCGACGGCAAGGTATTCGGGTTCGTCTGGACTTCGGTACACCGAGCCGCGCTCGGCTTCGTCGCCGGGGTGGTCATCGGCACGCCGCTCGGCCTGCTCGTGGCGAAGGTCCGGGTCGTGCGGGCCGCGATCGGGCCGTTGCTTTCAGGGCTGCAGAGCCTGCCCTCGGTGGCCTGGGTGCCGGCCGCGATCCTGTGGTTCGGGATCAATGACGCCGCGATCTACTTCGTCGTCCTGCTCGGCTCGGTGCCCTCGATCGCGAACGGCCTGGTCTCGGGCATCGACCAGATCCCGCCGATCCTCCCACGGGTGGGACAGGTGATGGGTGCGAACCGGCTGGCCTCGGCCCGCCACATCCTGCTGCCCGCGGCGCTGCCCGGCTTCCTTGCCGGGCTCAAGCAGGGCTGGGCATTCTCATGGCGGTCGCTGATGGCGGCCGAGCTGATCGCGCTGTCGCCGCAGCTGGGCGTGGGGCTCGGCGCGTATCTGAACCAAGGTTCGTCGCTGAACAGCATCGAGATGGTGATCGCGGCGATCTTCCTCATCCTGCTGGTCGGGGTCGGGATCGAGCTCCTGGTGTTCCGCCCGCTGGAACGCGCGGTCCTGCGAGCCCGCGGTCTCACCACTTCGCTCTGAGCGAGCCGCACTGGTCTTCAGTCCCCTTCGGATGGAGCGGGCCGGTTCTCTGGAGCCGCCTTCTCCGCCGCAGGAGCCGCGTCCGGCTTCTCGGTGCCCGATGCGGCCGCGTTGCCGTCCACGACTCGGCCGCTCTCCAGAGCCGCCTTGTTCCGCCGCTCCACGCGTTCTCGCATGGTCTCCCGCTGGTCGCCGGAGCCGTTGTCCTTCCCGCCGAAGAGGTTTCCGAACGCGTTGCGGTGGACGTCGGCGACGTCCACGTCCTCCAGGTTCCCGCCCATCGCGATCTGTAACGCCTTGAGCTTGATCTCCGCCTCGGTGTTCCGCTCGCTGCTGAGGTAGGCCAGCAGCTCCCGCACATCACCGTTGTTCGTGGCGAGCAATTGCGCGAACCGCTCCTCTTGGCTGCCGTGCGAGACCCCCGCCAGCTCCCGGCGTCGCAGCTCCTGCACGCCGAGTTCTTGCTTGGCCTCGACCACACCCTGGGTGTTCATCGGCTCCACGGCGACCGAGTAGCCGCCGAGTTCCACATCCGGCGAAGGGTGAGCCGAACTCAGCCGCACCTCGATCGCCCGTGCCGCCTCCGTCGGCCGCAGCACGTCGAACCGTGACGCCGTCTCCCGGATCTCGCGGACGAGGGACGGCCTCAGCGCCGCGGTCATGTCCTGGATGTTGTCACGCGCGATCGTCAGCGGGTCAAGTACCCGGCACGCGAGCTCGATGTGCACCGCGAACGGAAACACCGCCTCGGAGCTGGCCACCTGCACGGTGAAGGAGAGGCCGTGGTTGGCGACGTCGATCACGTAGCGACGGTGGTCGCCGAGCTTGCTCGCGGGCATGGGCTGCCCGTGCCACAGCACGATCGGCTCAGCGGTCTTGCGCACCAGCACGTGCGCGGTGCCCAACTCGGGGGCTACCGCCGACGAGCCGAGCCAGCGCCGCGCCACTTCGGTGCGCTCCAGGATGGGGTTGTAGGTCCGGGTCATGACACCTCTTCTTCCGCCTAGCTCATCAGGTCGTAGAACGTCGCCGCGGCGACCGAAGGCTGGTAGCGGTCCTGTGCCCACTGGCTGAGCGCGTGCAGGATCCGGTTCTTGTCGACGGGGCTTTCGTCCGAGACGTCCGCGATGAGGCCGAGGACGACCGGACTGGAACCCGCGTCGTGGTCGACCCGCCGCACCCAGGTGCGCAGTCCGTCCAGTGCGCGCGGTCTGACGAGCCGGTTCCCCAGTGCCCGGCTCCAGAGCAACGACAGGTGCTCGCGGTTCTCGTCGGCCATGCGGAGCAGGAGTTTCCAACTTTCCCCGGTCTCGGGGTGGACCACCCAGGTGAACACCAGGAGCGCCTTGACCAGCGCGTCCTTTTCGGCTCCGGGTTCCGTCCACTCGCGCAGCGCCGACAGCACGTCGTTGCCGCAACCGGCCCCGAGCAGCGCGCCCGCGCTCGCCGCCACCGACCACAGCACGTCCCACTTGTCCTGGCAGATGACGAAGTCCCGCAGGACGCCGAGTGCGCGGCGTGGTTCCCGGATGCCGAGGGGGCCGCCGGCGGCGAGCGCGGCGGTGGTGCAGAGGTTTTCGGTGTTCTCGGAGTAGGCGGCCGCGGCCCAGTCTTCGAGCACCGACCACGCCAGGTGGTCGTTGCCGAGCACGCCGGCGACGTTCAGGCCTTGCGCGGCCGTCTGCCGCAATAGCCGGGACGACTCTCGTCCCCACGGCTGTAGGTACTCGTGCACGCTGTGCTGGAAATCCTGCTGCGCCAGGATGCCGACCGCCTGCGCCGCCCCAGCCCGGATCTCGACATCGGGGTGCACGGCCAGCTCCTTGAGCCACTCCAGCACCATCGCGCGGGCACCGTCGTAGGCGCACCAGATGACCCCGAGCACCGCCGGCCGTACGCTCGCGTGCCGGAACCGGACGGTGGGGGCCCGCCGGTGGTCCTCGGCAGGCACCAGCTGGATCCAGGTGTGCGCGGTCACCAGACGCTGCGTGTACCGCAGGGTCATCGGTGCGCTACTGCCGCTGTTCAGCCGCTTGTAGAGGGAAACCGCCGCGTCCGACACCTTGAGGTACCCGGCGCGGTCCAGGACCGCGGTGGCCAGGACCAGCGAAAGATCCTTCGCCCCCGGGTTGCGGCTGAGCCATTCGCGGACCAGGCCTTCGGCGTCACCCAGCTTCGCCGCGGTTTCCGCGAGACCGCGGTCGGCTCGATGGCTTTCGACGATCTCGGTCGCCGCGCGGACCGCGAAGGAGGGACTGTCCCGCTCGGCGAGCACTTCGAGCAGCTCGGTGCTGTCGAGCTGCTTGATCAGGTCGTCGGCCTCGGACGGCACCGTGTCGCGCAACCGCCGGTGGAAGATTTCCAGCGAGTCCGGCAGCTCCCACTCGTCGAGCACGAACTCTGCGCGGTTAGGCGCGTCGCCGAGCGACCCGCTGACCGGGCCGGTGATCACGACCAGGTAGCTGTTCGCTTCGAGGAGCCGGCTCGCCGTCTTCCGCAGCCACTCCTCGGTGATCTTGGCCGCCGTGCAGGCGTCGTTCCGGCCCGGCGGGTCGGACACCAGGAAGCCGGTGCCCTCCTGCGGTACCCGCCACATGGGGTTGGTGAGCACGGACACGGAGAGTTCCTCGACGACCTCGCCCAATCCGGCTTCGCGCAGCGTTGTTCGGAGCAGCTGCAGAGCGCGGGTCCGCCTGCCGGTGCGATCCGGGCCGGGCAGTACGACCAGGTTCCGGTCGGCGAGCAGGTCCAGCTCGTTCCGGAAGCCGGGTGGCTCGACGAAGGAAGCTGTCGCTTCGTCGAGGTCGGCCTTGTCGAACCGGACCCTGTCCGGCCGGCGCCTGGTCCGACGCCCCCTCGCTCCGTCCGCGAGCTCCTCGTCGTAGCCACCCGCGAAGATGGTGATCGTCTCGGCGTTGAGCTGGCTCATCCCGCGGCTGAGGAATTCGCCCATCTGCGCCTGGGCGAGTTCGGAGGCCTGGCCCTGCAGGCTCCGGACCGCCGTGTCGCGCTCGGTGTCCGCGGCCGGTGCTGCCGGCTTCTCGTCGGCCTGCTCGCCCGGTTTGTGCCCAGACGGGGGTCCGGGAGGCTGCGGTCCGGCGGCAGGCGGTGGTTCCGGCTTCTCCTCGGCCAAGTCGGGTCTCCTCTGGCTCAATGACGGGTTCGGTCGATCAGGTGCCGGCGGGCGGCCGCTCGAAGAAGAACCCGCCGATCTGCTGGCGGCCCTGGACGACGTTGCCGTTGACCTGGCCGACGATCCTGTTGTGTGTGCTGTTGTCGACGGTCGTGGCGGGCCGCTGCGGGGACTCCGGCGCCGGACGCAGCGAGGGGATCTGCCGGCGCAGCTTGGTGACCAGCCGGGCGAGATCGGGTTCGCTGTTGCGGAACTCGACGATCGTGCTCTGCTTTTCGGCGAGTTCCGCCAGGGTGCCGGGCAGAGCTGCCCGGTCGAGCGGGTGGCGGCGTTCCAAGTGCACCGGGATGACCTGCTTGCGCAGCCGGAGCCCCAGCTCGACCTCACGGCGGACGAAGTCCTGCGGGTCCTGCAGGCGGAGGTTCCCGTTCTTGTCGGTGGCGGTCAGCCACCGCGGTCCGATGATCACCAGTACCGCCTCCGACGCCGACACGGCGGCGAACATCGCCGGTTCCCAGTCGGCGCCGAGTGCGATCGACCGGGAGGCGAAGAACACGGCGTCCTGGCCGAACTCGCGGGCGAGCTGGTGGTCGAAAAAGGCTGCCGCGAAGGGGGCGTCGTCGGTGCGGTAGCTGAGGAAGACTTGGGTCACCGGGCATTTCTCCGTATCGGAAGTCGTGGCGGGGGATCCGCTGGCGCCGGACCGTTCGCCGAGAAGAATTTTTCGGGCCCGATCAGCCGCTTGACAAGGGGTTCGCGGTCGCTTTTCGGTATCGCAGGGAATTTGTCCAGTTTTTGTCAAGATCATGTCCGCAATCGGAAACCGTGATCGCGTGTCCAGTGGGCAATCAAATAGCAACAGGCAGCCGGTATGACGTGAAGTCGTTCCTGTTTCCAGTTCGGACGGCGCGTGGCGCTTCGGGGTGGACGCCCTCGCGGCGCCCGCTGCCAGTCACTTCCGGAGCATCGTGCTTTCGGAGTCGCGGCCGGTATGCGTGATGCGCTTCGCGTAGCAGTTGTCCTTGTCGATTCCCGCGCTGTCGCACCAGCCGTTCGCGGTCATGCCGCTGCTGTAGGGCTGCGGGGCGATGGTGACCCAGAAGTTCGAG
This sequence comes from uncultured Actinomycetota bacterium, assembly GCA_963762765.1. GTDB lineage: Bacteria > Actinomycetota > Actinomycetes > Mycobacteriales > Pseudonocardiaceae > Amycolatopsis. Next base: position 367,802 of record CAVXMR010000050.1, on the reverse strand, counting down.
AGGCGGAAACCGCTGTAGTCGCCGGACCACAGCAGCAATGCCCCGGGGTAGCGCGTCCGCAGACCGGTGAAGTCCGACCAGATCGCGCGGTAGTCGTAGGTGGTCCCGTCCGCCACGAGACCGAACCGCTTCGACGAGAGCTGGGGTACCCACTGGCCCGAGAGGGCTTCGACCTGGGAGTAGTCCTGCGTGACCTGGTTCTGCAATAGTCGCCGGGCCGAGTCCTCGTCCGTGGGGACGGAGTCTGCCGTCGAGGCCTCCGTGTGGCTCGGCGATGCTGCCTCGGTCGCCGCCGTCGTGGTCGTGGCCAAAGCGGCGGGCGGGACAGTGGCGGGTGCCGAGTTCCGGCCGGTGGTCGCCAGCGCCACGACGGTGACGACGGTGACGATCGCGGCGATGGTCACGGCAGCGACCGCGCCCACAGGCACCCGCTGCCGCGGCTGTGGTGGCTCAGCGGCAGGCGGAGGTTCCGGAGGTCCGGGCATCAGAACCGGCGCGGGTGCCGGTGGCAGGGCCTCCAACGGGAGCGTTTCGGTTTCGGCATGCTCATCGGGGTAGCTCAGGACCATCGAAATGCCGGACGACGGGGCGAACACGTGCCCGCAGTCGCAAGAAGTCGCTTCCGGCCGTGGCCGCGGCGTGCCACACCGAGGGCAGGTAACAGACATGGCCGACTCGCCTTCATTGTGTTCCGCGTCATCGCTACGACCGCAGAATCGCCTCGCCTTTCTGCGACGTTACCCAGGACGCCTATTGTGGAGCGCATTGTTGCGCAACGATCGGATATCGGCAAGGAAGGAAGTGGGCAAATCGTGGACAATTGCTGGACACGTTCACATCCGTCGAACCCGCTTTCCGGATCCGTACAGGGGCCGTAAAAGCCGTTAAGGCCACCTTACGGGCGTCAGACGCCTGCAAGGTGGCCTTAACGGCACTACGAGGTACGAAGATCAGCGACCGGAGCGACGGCCTCCGGCGCGAGTGCCTGAGGAGAACGCGGCCGCGCCGCCGCTGCGGGACGGCGTCGCCGCCGAGCGGCCACCCGTCGCCGCGGAACGGCCACGGCCGCCACCGGCCGCCGCGTTGCCCTTGCCGCCGTTCGCCGCCGATTGGCCACGCCCGCCGTTGCCGCGGCCCTGACCTGCTGCCTGCTGGCCTTCAGCGGTGCGACGTCCGCCACGGTTCGACCGCGGCTCCGACGCGCCGGTCCGCGACTTCTCCGCGTTCCGGCGAGCGCCACTGCCGCCGGCGTTGCGACGCGGCTGCGACGCGCCACCGCGACGACCGCGGCCCGAAGGCGCGTCCTCGCGCGTGCCCACCGCGGCACCGGAGGCCGAGACCTTCTTCGGCCGGGTGTCGACCACGGGACGACTCGGCGAACGGAACGCGCGCTCGCCCGGCGCCAGCTCCGCCAGGAGCGGGTGGCCGGGGCCGAGCTGGGTCGTCGTCGGGTTGATGCCCGCCTTGCGGGTGAGGTCGCGCACATCGCGGACCTGCGCGTCGGTCATCAGCGTCACGACCGTGCCGGACGCGCCGGCGCGCGCCGTGCGGCCCGAGCGGTGCAGGTACGCCTTGTGCTCGACCGGCGGGTCCGCGTGGATGACCAGCGTGACGTCGTCGACGTGGATGCCGCGCGCCGCGATGTCGGTCGCCACCAGCGTGCGGGCCGTGCCCGAGGAGAACGCCTCGAGGTTGCGCGTGCGCGCGGTCTGGCCGAGGTTGCCATGCAGTTCCACCGCGGCCACACCGGACTGGACGAGCTTGCGCGTCAGCTGCTTCGCGCGGTGCTTGGTCCGGGTGAACACCAGCGTGCGGCCCGGTGCCGCGGTGAGGTCGACGAGCACCGGCAGCCGGTGCGTCTCCTCCAGGTGCAGCACGTGGTGCTCCATCGTCGACACCGGCGACTGCGCCGTGTCGACGCTGTGCAGTACCGGGTCGGCCATGAAGCGCTTGACCAGCACGTCGACACCGTTGTCCAGGGTCGCCGAGAAGAGCATGCGCTGGCCGCGCTCCGGGGTGGCGTCCATGATGCGGCGCACCTCGGGCAGGAAGCCGAGGTCGGCCATGTGGTCGGCCTCGTCGAGCACGGTGATCTCGACGGCGTCGAGCTTCACGTGGCCCGAGCGCATGTGGTCGGCGAGCCGGCCGGGGCAGGCCACGACGATGTCGACGCCGTCACGCAGCCGGGTGATCTGCGGGTTCGCCGAAACGCCGCCGAAGATGGTGGTCACCTTCAGGCCGAGCGGCTTCGCCAGCGGCAGGATGGACGCCTCGATCTGCGTCGCGAGCTCGCGCGTCGGCGCCAGGATCAGCGCGCGCGGACGGCCGGGACGGCGCCGCGTCGGGCCGGCGGACAGGCGCGTCAGCACGGGCAGCACGAAGCCGTAGGTCTTGCCGGAGCCGGTGCGGCCGCGGCCGAGCACGTCGCGCCCGGCGAGGGTGTGCGGCAGGGTCGCCGCCTGGATGGGGAAGGGCGTGGTGATGCCCTGGGCGGCCAGCGCGTCCACGAGGGCGGACGGCAGGCCGAGTTCAGCGAAAGTGCTCATAAGCGGGTGGGCGCACGTGCGCCCTGGTCTCCATAACCTGAGAAGGGTTGTCCTGCCCGGCGCAGACCTGTCTTCGGCCGCGGCGCGTGGTAGTCGACAACAGCAGCGGCCCGAGGCAGAACGGAGCGGGCCGCATGATCAGTATAGCCGGGAAGCGTGACGTAGCCCTAGTGAGATTGCCCGCACCCTTACGGGGTTGCTAAGTTACCGGTCGGTAATCAAGGAGGAGTGCCATGCTGCTGAACCCGCGCGACTACGACCCGGCCCACTTCGACGCGGAAACGCGACGGCTGCTGCGCGCCACGATCGACTGGTTCGAGGAGCGCGGCAAGGCGAAGCTCACCGAGGACTACCACGCCCGCACCTTCTACGCTGACTTCATCGAGTTCGCGGGCAAGGAAGGCCTCTTCGCGACCTTCCTCACCCCGGCGGCGAACGCCGAAGGCAACCCCGACAAGCGCTGGGACACCGCCCGCGTCGCCGCACTTTCGGAGATCCTCGGCTTCTACGGGCTGAACTATTGGTACCCGTGGCAGGTCACCATCCTCGGCCTCGGCCCGGTGTGGCAGAGCGGGAACGAGGCCGCCCGCAAGCGCGCCGCCCTCGCGCTGGACGCCGGTGGCGTCGGCGCGTTCGGACTGTCCGAAAAGGATCACGGCGCCGACATCTACTCCTCCGACATGGTGCTGACCCGCGAGGGCGAGGGCTACCGCGCCACCGGTTCGAAGTACTACATCGGCAACGGCAACTGCGCGCAGACCGTGTCCGTCTTCGGCCGCATCGACGGCGTCGAGGGCCCGGACCAGTACGTGTTCTTCTACGCCGACTCGAACCACCCGAACTACCACGTGGTCAAGAACGTGGTGCCGTCGCAGATGTACGTCGCCGAGTTCCGGCTCGAGGACTACCCGGTGCACGCCGAGGACATCCTGCACGTCGGCGCCGAGGCGTTCAGCGCCGCGCTGAACACGGTCAACATCGGCAAGTTCAACCTCTGCTTCGGTGGCATCGGGATGGCGACGCACTCGCTGTACGAGGCCATCACGCACGCGCACAACCGCGTGCTCTACGGCAAGCCGGTGACGAATTTCCCGCACGTGCGCAGGGAATTCGTCGAGGCGTACGCGCGGCTCATCGGGATGAAGCTGTTCTCCGACCGCGCCGTCGACTACTTCCGCAGCGCCAACGCGGACGACCGCCGCTACCTGCTCTTCAACCCGATCACCAAGATGAAGGTGACCACCGAGGCGCAGAAGGTGATCGGGCTGGTCGCGGATGTGGTGGCCGCCAAGGGTTTCGAGACCGACACGTACCTGGCGATGGCCAAGAACGACATCGACGGCCTGCCCAAACTGGAGGGCACGGTCGCGGTGAACCTCGCGCTGATCGCGAAGTTCATGCCCGCGTACCTGTTCGCGCCGCAGGAGTACGCGCCGGTCGGCACCCGGACCGACGCCGCGGACGACGAGTTCCTCTTCCGCCAGGGCCCGGCGCGCGGCCTGTCCAAGGTGCGTTTCCACGACTGGAAGACCGCCTACTCCGACGCCGCCGGCATCCCGAACGTCGCGCGCTTCACCGAGCAGACGGCGTACCTGGTCCAACTGCTGACCGAAGCCACGCCGGACGAAGCCCAGCAGGCCGACCTCGACTTCGGGCTCGCGCTGACCGAGCTGTTCACCCTGATCGTGTACGGCCAGCTGATCCTGGAGCAGGCCCGGATCACCGGCATCGAGGACGACGTCGTCGATCAGATCTTCGCCGTGCTGGTGCAGGACTTCAGCGTGGCCGCGGTGGACCTGCACGGGAAGGCCAGCTCGACCGCGGCACAGCAGGCGATCGCGCTGGCGGCGCTGCGCAAGCCGGTGGTCGACGCCGAGCGCTTCGACCGCGTGTGGGCGCGCGTGCGCGATCTCTCCGGCGCGTACGCGATGACGCCGTAGCTGGCAGTATCGCCCGGGTGAAAGACGAACGGGCGGCGGAGCTGATCTGGAACGCGTGGCGGACGGGCGAGCGGCTGGACGGGCTGCCCGCCGACGTCCGCCCGCTCGACGAGCGCGAGGGCATGGCAGCGCAGGACCGGCTCGCCGCGCTGGCCGGGCCGGTGTTCGGCTGGAAGATCGCCGCGACCACGGCGTACGCGCAGCAGTACCTGGGCGTGCCGGGGCCGCTGCCAGGTGCGCTGTTCGAGCGGTTCCGGCACGTCGAGGGCGACGCCGTCCCGGCCGACACGATGACCATGGCCGTCGCGGAACCGGAGTTCGCCTTCCGGATGAAGGCTGATCCCGGCCCGGCGCCGACGTTGGACGCCGTGCTCGACGCCGTCGACACCATGGTGCTTGCGATGGAGATGCCGGAGAGCCGCTACACCGACCATCGCGGCGCGGGCGGACCGCAGCTGCTCGCCGACGCCGCGTGCGGCGGCCGGTGGGTCGAGGGCTCGGCCGTGCCCGGCTGGCGTGACCTGGACCTGGCCGAACATCCGGTGATCCTGTACGCCGAGGGCGAGGAGTTCGCGCGGGGCAGCGGCGGCGCGGTGCTCGGCGACCCGCGGCTGGCGCTGCACTGGCTGGCCTCGGAGCTCGGGCGCCACGGGCACGCACTGCGCCCCGGCGACGTCGTGACCACCGGGACCGCGACCACCCCGGCACCGATCCGGGCCGGGGCGGTGGTGACGGCGGACTTCGGGAGCTTGGGGTCGGTGGAGGTCAGGTTCGCGGGCTCGTGAGCCTTACCCCATCGCGTCCACAGTGGACAGTATCCGGCCACCCCTGACCCACCCCCTGACCCCGCCGCGTTCCCTGCTCCCAGTTGATCACCGGCGGTAGCGTCGCCGAGATGCGACTGGGACTGAACATCGGATACTGGGGCGCCGGCACCGACGCGTCGAATCTCGAGCTCGCCAGGGAAGCCGACCGGCTCGGCTTCTCGGTCGTGTGGGTGGCGGAGGCCTACGGCTCGGACGCGCCATCGGTGCTGTCGTGGGTGGCCGCGCGGACCGAGCGGGTGGACGTCGGCAGCGCGATCCTGCAGATCCCGGCGCGCGCACCGGCGATGACGGCGATGACCGCGGCGACCCTGGACGGCCTTTCCGGCGGCCGGTTCCGGCTCGGGCTGGGCGTTTCCGGACCGCAGGTGTCCGAGGGCTGGTACGGCGTCCGGTTCGACAAACCGCTCGGGCGCACCCGCGAGTACGTCGAGATCGTCCGCAAGGCGCTGCGGTACGAACGGGTGCGCTATGAGGGCCGGCATTTCCGGCTGCCGCTGCCCGACGGCCCCGGCAAGGCCCTGCCGCTCGCGGTGGCTCCCGTGCGCGAGCGGATCCCGATCTACCTCGCCTCGCTCGGCCCGAAGAACCTCGAGCTCACCGGCGAGATCGCCGACGGCTGGCTCGGCCTGTTCTTCTCGCCGGAGCACGGCGGCGACTCGCTGGCCAAGATCAAGGCCGGTCGCGCGAAGGTCGGCGAGACACTGGCCGGGTTCGACGTCGTCGTGACCGCCCCGATCGCCGTCGGCGACGACTGGCGCGCCGCGGCCGATCAGGCCCGGCCGTACGCCGCGGGGTTCATCGGCGGCGCGGGCAGCCGGGAGAAGAACTTCTACCACGACCTCGTCTGCCGGATGGGGTACGCCGACGAGGCCGGGCAGGTGCGTGAGCGCTACCTGACCATGGACTACGAAGGCGCGATGGCGGCGATACCGCTGGGTTTCCTGGACGCGACTTCGTTGCTCGGCCCCCAGGAGCGCATCGCGGAGCGGATGTGCGCCCTCGCCGAAGCCGGCGTGACCACCCTGACGGTTTCCCCGATGACCGGGGATCTGGAACTCGACAAGGCCGCCATGCGCGTCGCGGCGGAGGCACTCGAAGCATCCGGCGTGGCCGGGGGAGGGTAATTCGCCGCTCGCGGAGCTAGCCTCAGCGGATGCGCGGGCGGCCACGGCACCCCGACCGGTTGACCCCCGCCGAGTGGCGGGTGGCCGACGCGGTCCGGCACGGCCTGACCAACCGCGAGATCGCGCGGCGCCGCGGCGTCAGCCTGGACGCCGTGAAGTTCCACGTCGCCAACGCGGTGGCCAAACTCGGTCTGGAAAGCCGCGCCGAGCTGAGGATGTGGCGCGGCGCGCCGCTGGGCAGCCCGGCCGGGGAAGGGAAGTGGGCGATGGGACCGCTCGGGCAGGTTTCGCGCACGGTCAGCGACATCGAGCGCGCGAAGGAGTTCTACGGCGACGTCCTGGGGCTCAAGCACCTCTACACCTTCGGTGACCTGGCGTTCTTCGACTGCGACGGCGTCCGGCTGTACTTGCAGCGTGGTGAGGTCGGCACGGAATCGGTGCTCTATTTCCGGGTCGAGGACATCAACGCCGCCTACGAGGACCTGCGCGAGCGCGGTGTCGAATTCCTCGGCGCGCCGCACCTGATCTTCCGCCACGAATCCGGCGTGGAGGAGTGGATGGCCTTCTTCAAGGACCCGGACGGGCATCCGACGGCGATCATGTCGACTTCGGCGGCGTGAGCAGCTGGAGTGCCATTTCGGCCGCGTCGACCCAATGGGTCTCGCGGCTGATGCTGCCGTACATCAGCTCGTAGCGTCGCCGGACCGAAATGATCCCGCGCGCGCGCGGGTCGGGGAACCCGACGAATTCGTGGACGGCGTCTTCGGCGTAGAGCGAGAGAACCGCGTCCGCGTCGTGGGCCATGTGGCGCGTGCCTGGCGGCCGAGGACGTCGTCGATCTCGTCGGGAGTCACGAAGACGCAGCGTATCGGGCACTGCCATCCGATCGGATGTCCTGTTCCCTGTCCCGTGACACCACCCGGACGTGACAGCGTGAACGCCATGTCAGCGCTGGAAGACGAAATCCTCGATGCCCTCGCCGTAGCCAGGACGATGTCGCGTGACGACGTCGCGGGGGAGATGCGTGCCTGGGTACTGGAGAACCCGCCACGCCGCTTCGCCGTGTGCTCCTACTACAACGACGCCTTCGGCCACGACGGCGAACTGCTCGCCTGGGGACTGGCCTTCGACGACCACGTCATCGCCCAGGCACCCGGCCGCCACCTGCACGGCTCGTTCTCGACGGCCGAATCCATGCTGTCCATCATGGGCGGCGCCGACGCGGAGATCATCTGGATCGACGAACGCCGTGAAGCCCAGACGGGGGTTGGGTTGTCGTGAGTGGTAAGTCGGGTTAGAACCCGACTTACCACTCACGAGAGCCGAGGGCCTCGGAGTGCAACGGCCCGCAAAAGCCGTGAAGGCCCCCTTACCGGCTCTCGCAGCCGGTAAGGGGCCTTCACGGCTCACTTCTTGCCGTACCCGGCCCGCCGCAGCGCGTCGGCGAGGGAGCCGGAGCCACCGGAATCCCGGCCGCCGCCCCCGCCACCGCGCCGGTCCTGCTGACCCTTGCGCTGAGCGCCACCGCCCCCGCCGCCACCCTGGCCACGATCACGGCCGCCGCCACCACCACGCCGGTCGCCGCCGGAACCCGCGCCGGCACCGGGCTCGTCGTCGAGGCGCAGCGTCAGCGAGATCCGCTTCCGCGCCACGTCGACCTCGAGCACCTTCACCTTCACGATGTCACCGGGCTTGACGACGTCCCGCGGGTCCTTCACGAAGTTCTTCGACAGCGCCGAGACGTGCGCGAGCCCGTCCTGGTGCACGCCGACGTCGATGAACGCGCCGAACGCGGCCACGTTCGTGACCACGCCCTCCAGCGTCATCCCCGGCTTGAGGTCCGAGATCTTCTCGACGCCCTCGGCGAACTCCGCCGTCTTGAACGCCGGGCGCGGGTCACGGCCCGGCTTGTCGAGCTCGGCCAGGATGTCGGTCACCGTCGGGAGGCCGAACGTGTCGTCGACGAACTCCTGCGGCTTCAGCGCGGCCAGCGTCCGCGTGTTGCCGATCAGCGCGCGGATGTCCGTGCCGGTCGCGGACAGGATCCGCCGCACCACCGGGTACGCCTCCGGGTGCACCGAGGACGAGTCCAGCGGGTCGTCGCCGTCCGGGATCCGCAGGAAGCCCGCGCACTGCTCGAACGCCTTCGGGCCGAGCCGCGCGACCTCCTTCAGCCCCGAGCGTGTCTTGAACGGACCGTTCGCGTCGCGGTGCGCCACGATGTTCTCCGCCAGGCCGGTCGTGATCCCGGAAACGCGGGTCAGCAGCGGCGCCGACGCCGTATTCACGTCCACGCCGACCGCGTTCACACAGTCCTCGACCACCGCGTCGAGCGAGCGCGACAGCGAAACCTCGGACAGGTCGTGCTGGTACTGCCCGACCCCGATCGACTTCGGGTCGATCTTCACCAGCTCGGCCAGCGGGTCCTGCAGCCGCCGCGCGATCGACACCGCGCCGCGCAGCGAGACGTCCATGCCGGGCAACTCGGCCGAAGCGAACGCCGACGCCGAGTACACCGAAGCGCCCGCCTCGGACACGACGGCCTTCGTCAGCTTCAGCTCGGGATGCTTCTTGATCAGCTCCTGCGCGAGCTTGTCCGTCTCGCGCGAGGCCGTGCCGTTGCCGATCGAGATCAGGTCGACCTGGTGCCGCGCGCACAGCGCCGCGAGCTCGGCGATCGACTGGTCCCACTTGTTCGCGGGCTGGTGCGGGTAGATGACGTGGGTGCCGACGACCTTGCCGGTCGCGTCCACGATGGCCACCTTCACGCCGGTGCGGAAGCCCGGGTCGAGGCCCATCGTCGCGCGCGTGCCGGCCGGCGCGGCCAGCAGCAGCGCCCGCAGGTTCGACGCGAAAACGGCCACGGCGTCGTCCTCGGCCGCCTGGCGCAGCCGCATTCGCAGGTCGATGCCCAGGTGCAGCAGGATCTTCGTGCGCCAAGCCCAGCGCACGGTGTCGCCGAGCCATTTGTCGGCCGCGCGGCCTTCCTGCTTGACGCCGAAGCGCTGCGCGATCCGCATCTCGTAGTCGGTCGGGCCGACGCGCGGCTCGTCGCTGGGCTCGTCGGGCTCCATGGTGAGATCGAGGATCTCCTCCTTCTCACCGCGGAGCATCGCGAGGATCCGGTGCGAGGGGAGCTTCGTGTAGGGCTCGGAGAAGTCGAAGTAGTCGGCGAACTTGGCGCCGTCGGTCTCCTTGCCGCTGCGCACCTTCGCGACCAGGTGGCCCTGGCCCCACATCTTCTCGCGCAGCTCGCCGATCAGGTCCGCGTCCTCGGCGAAGCGTTCGACCAGGATCGAGCGGGCGCCGTCGAGCGCCGCCTGCGCGTCCGCGACGCCCTTTTCGGCGTCGACGAACACCGCGGCCGCGGCCTGCGGGTCGGTGTTCGGGTCGTTCATCAGGCCATCGGCCAGCGGCTCGAGGCCCGCCTCGCGCGCGATCTGCGCCTTCGTACGCCGCTTCGGCTTGTACGGGAGGTAGATGTCCTCCAGGCGCGCCTTGGTGTCCGCGGCGACGATCTGGGCTTCGAGACCCTCGTCGAGCTTGCCCTGGCTCCGGATCGACTCGAGCACGGCGAGTCGGCGCTCGTCGAGTTCCCGCAGGTAGCGCAGCCGCTCCTCCAGGGTGCGCAGCTGCGCGTCGTCGAGCCCGCCGGTCACCTCCTTGCGGTAGCGGGCGATGAACGGCACCGTCGACCCGCCGTCGAGCAGGTCGACCGCCGACTTGACCTGCCCATCGCGTACGCCCAGTTCATCGGCGATCTTCTGCTCGACCGACACGCTCACTGCACCACTCCTGCTTCCGCCCTCGGGGTGTATCCGATCCCTGGCATTCTGCCGCTGTCACTGGTCCGACTTTCGGATGGGGCAGTCCAAACTGTTTCTTGACATCTGTATTGGTCTAGTCCATTTTGTGGTGACCCACCTCACTCCTGTGGAGGTCCTCGTCGTGGTCATCAAACGCAGAACCGCCCTCTTTTCGTTACTTGCCACCGTCGCACTGTGTCTAGGCGTTACGTTTGTCATCGCCGGCAGCGCTTCGGCGGCCAATATCCTGTCCAATCCAGGATTCGAAGCCGGCAGCACCGCGGGCTGGTCGTGTACCGGCGGTGCGACCGTCGTCAGCACGCCGGTGCACGGCGGAGCGCGCGCGCTCAGCGCCACGCCGTCGAACTCGGACAACGCGCAGTGCTCGCAAACCCTCAGCGTTTCGGCGAACACCGCGTACAAGCTGTCCGCCTGGGTGCAGGGCAGCTACGTCTACCTCGGTGTCTCCGGCAGCGCCACGGCCAGCACGTGGACGCCGGGCACGAACGGCTACTCGCAGCTCTCGGTCACCTTCACCACCGGGAGCAGCACGTCGCTGACGGTCTACCTGCACGGCTGGTACGGCCAGCCGCAGTACTTCGCCGACGATGTCAACCTCGACGGGCCGGGCACCGTGCCGCCGACCACGACGGCACCCACCACGCCTACCACGCCGACGACTCCCACGACGCCGACGACCCCGACCACCACGCCGCCGAACGGCTCGCTGCCCAAGCACGTGCTGACCGGCTACTGGCAGAACTTCTACAACGGCGCGAAGGCGCTGAAGCTCGCCGACGTGCCGACGTCGTACAACATCATCGCCGTGTCCTTCGCGGACGCGACCGGCACGCCCGGCGCTGTCAGCTTCACGCTGGACTCGGGCCTGTCTTCGCAGCTGGGCGGCTACACGGACGCGCAGTTCCGCGCCGACATCCGGACCGTGCAGGCGCGCGGCCAGAAGGTGATCATCTCGGTCGGTGGCCAGAACGGCACGATCAGCGTGAGCGACTCGAACTCGGCGAACAACTTCGCCAACAGCATCAAGTCGCTGATCTCGACGTACGGCTTCAATGGCGTCGACATCGACCTCGAGAACGGCATCAACGCCACGTACATGGGCCAGGCGCTGCGCAGCATCTACGCCGGCGGCGGCAATGTGATCACGATGGCACCGCAGACGATCGACATGCAGTCCACCGGCGGGGGCTACTTCCAGCTCGCGCTGGGCATCAAGGACATCCTGACGGTCGTCAACATGCAGTACTACAACTCGGGCACCATGCTCGGCTGCAACGGCGCGGTCTACGCGCAGGGCACGGTCGACTTCCTGACCGCGCTCGCCTGCATCCAGCTCCAGGGCGGGCTGCGGGCGGATCAGGTCGGGCTCGGGCTGCCCGCATCCGGCTCGGCGGCCGGGGGTGGCTACCAGTCGCCGTCGAACACCGTGTCGGCGCTGAACTGCCTGGCCAGGGGCACGTCGTGCGGCAGCTTCAAGCCGTCGGCGACCTACCCGTCCATCCGCGGCGCGATGACGTGGTCGATCAACTGGGACGCTTCCCAGGGCTACGCCTTCGCGAACACCGTCTCGTCTGGGCTCGCGGGCTTGCCGTAACCACGCGGAAGCAGTAAAGGGGACTCCCGCGACCAGGTCGCGGGAGTCCCCTTTATTACACCCCCTGTGCGCCACCGGCGGGTCAGGCCACCGGGCAGGCACGCCACTGACGCGTGCCCACGCGCTTACACTCACATACCGGGTGTGAGCAAACGTTGCGGAAACATTGAATCCGCTGGTCGGAGGGCGCGTGGGCAAGGCGGTTGTCCGGTTCGGGGTGCTCGGCACCCTCGAAGCGGAAGTCGGCGGGGTCGTGCTCGACCTCGGCCACGCCCGCCAGCGCTACGTCCTGGCGGCGCTGCTGGTGGAGCCGAACCGGCCGGTGCCGCTCGACCAGCTCGCCGTCCGCGTCTGGGGTGAACGGCAGCCGCACGCCGCGATCGGCACCCTGCGGAGCTACCTTTCGCGGCTGCGCTCGACCGTGGCCGACGGCTGCACGATCGAGCGCGGCGCCCACGGCTACCAGCTGACCGTCGACCCTGCGGTGATCGACCTGCACTGTTTCCGGGACAAGGTCGCGCGCGCCCGCCGGGCCAGCGACGCCGAAGCCGCGGAGCTGTTCGAGAAGGCGCTGGCGCTGTGGCGCGGCGAGCCGTTCGCCGGGCTCGACTCGCCGTGGCTGACCGGCATCCGTGCCGGGCTCGAAGCCGAGCGGCACGCGGCGCGGCTGGACCAGCACGACGTCCAGCTGCGGCTCGGACAGCACGCGGCGCTGGTCAGCACGCTGCCGGGGCTCGCGGAGGAGAACCCGTTCGACGAGCGCCTGGCCGGTCAGCTCATCCTCGCCTACTACCGCTCGGGCCGTCAGGCGGACGCGCTCGCGCACTTCGAGCAGCTCCGCCGTCGCCTCGCGGACGCACTCGGCACCGATCCCGGGCCCGCGCTGCGGGAGCTGCACCGGCGGATCCTGCTGTCGGACCCGGCGCTCGCGCCGCCGGTCATGGCGCCGCCGCGGGCGGAGATCCGGTCGGGCTCGCTGATCGAGCTGACCGCGATCCGCGCCGTCGCGACCCTGCTCATCGTGGCGCGAGAGGGCGACTTCGAGCTCGCCGCGTGGCGGGTGCGCTCGACCGCCGAGGCGCTGGAGAAGGAGATCGCCGAGCTGGAGAGCGAGATCGGCGACGCGCTGATCGTGCACGACGCGCACGGCGTCCGGCTGACCGACCTGGGCGAGCGGTTGCGGACCGGGGCGCGCGCCGGCGTCGCGGAACTGGCGGCGATCTTCGCCGAGACGCGGACCTCGGGGAACCGGATCAGCGGGCGGCTGCGCGTCGGCTACGTCGCGAGCCTCGGCGGGGATTTCGTCACACGGCTGACCACGGAGTTCGAACGGCGGCATCCGGCGTGCCGGGTCAGCCTTACCCCGACCCGGGTCGGCGCCCGCTGGAACGAGCAGGACCTGCTGGCCGAGGGCGACCTCGACGTGGTGCTGCACTGGTCGCCGGGCGGCGACACGCGCTCGTTCGACCTGCCAGGGCTGCGGGTCGGGCAGGTTCTCCACCAGGAGCCGCGCGGACTGCTGATGCGCGCCGACCATCCGCTGGCTTCCCGGGATTCGGTGAGCCTGGAGGACATCGCCGACTACCGGCTGCTCGACCCGGGCAAGGCGCTCAACGCCGTGGCCCGTGATCTGTGGACGCCGCCGTTCACGCCGTCCGGGCGGCCGATCCCGCGGACCGAGGACGACGTCCCGCAGCTGATCGGGCGGACCCGGATCGGCGCCGAGGACATGCTTTCGCTGGTCGCGCGCGGGTTCGGGCTGCACATCACGGTGATGTCGCTGCTGCAGCGGTACCCGTTCCCGGGCATGAAGGTGGTGCCGGTGACCGACGTCCCGCCGATGGTGGCGGCGCCGGTGTGGCGCGCGGCCGAGGAGTCGGAAGCGATCCGGGCCTACGTCGCGGTGATCACCGAGCTGGTTCAGGACGAGTAGTCGTAGTCGGCCGGGTCCAGCCGTCGGGTGCGGCGGTCGTACTCGGTGACCAGCCCGGGCCAGTTGGTCGTCACGCGGCCGTCGGCCTGCCGGTACCAGCTGACGCATCCGGTCCAGACGCTGCGCCCGAGCCGCCGCTGGATCTCCGCGTCGTAGCGGTCCTCGACGTCAGCACGTACGTCCACATAGGACACTCCGGGTCGCGCGATCCGTTCCACCGCCTGGCGGATGTAGCGGGCCTGGCGCTCGATCATGTAGATGATGGACCCGGCGCCGAGATTGGTGTTCGGGCCGTAGACGCAGAACATGTTGGGAAACCCGGGCACGGCGATCCCGAGATAGGCCCGCGCGCCGCCGGACCACGCTTCGGCCAGCGACCGGCCACCCGCCCCGAGCACCTTGATCCGGCCGAGGAAGTCGGTGGCGGCGAACCCGGTGCCGTAGACGATCACGTCGGCTTCGTGTTCGACGCCGTCAGCGGTGCGTACGCCGTTTGGCGTGATCTCGGCGATAGTGCCGGTTTCGACCTCGACGTTCGGCTCGGCCAGCGCGGGCAGGTATTCGTTGGTGAACAGAATGCGCTTGCAGCCCAGGGGATAGCTCGGCGTCAGCTTGGCGCGTAATGCCGGGTCCTTGATGTGACGGCGGCGCAGCTGGGCCGTCCGGAGTTCGAACATCTTGGCCAGCACCGGATGCCGCGTCATCGCGTAGGTCGCGTACTCGGCGAGCAGGAAGATCCGCAGCCGTCCGAGCAGCTGGGTGGGCGGCACGTGCTCGAACAGCCAGTGCTGCCAGCGGTGATAACTCGGATCCGACTTCGCGAGAATGTAGGGCGGCGTGCGCTGGAAAACCGTCACCCGCGCGGCCTGTTTCCGGATTTCGGGCACGAACTGGATCGCGCTCGCCCCGGTGCCGATCACCGCGACCCGCTTCCCGCGCAGGTCGACGTCGTGGTCCCAGCGCGCGGAGTGGAAGGCGGGCCCGGTGAAGGTGTCGCGGCCGGGGATGTCGGGCAGCACCGGCCGGGACAGCTGCCCGACGGCCGGAATGAAGACGTCCGCCTCGAAGGTCTCCCCGCCGGCGGTTTCGACGCGCCAGGTGCCCCGATCCTCGTCGAAGGCGGCGGCGGTGACCTCGGTGCCGTAGCGGATGTGCGGTTCGATGCCGTGCTTGGCGATCACGCGCTTGAGGTAGGCGTGGATGTCCGGCTGGTGCGAAAACCGCTTCGGCCAGCGCGGATTCGGCTCGTAGGAGAAGGAGTACAGCGGCGAGGGAATGTCGCAGGCCGCGCCGGGATAGGTGTTGTCACGCCAGACGCCACCGGGCTCGCTCGCGCTCTCGAGCAGCGTGAAGTCCGTGAAGCCCGCGCGCTTCAGCTCGATCGCGGTGCCGATGCCGCCGAAGCCGGTGCCCACGATCAGCACCGACGGCCCCTTCGCCGTACCCGTCATCCCCAGGAAGCTACCGACCGGCCGCCGCCACGGGAAGCGACGAACGGCCACGCGATCGAGAATTCCGGCCAGCCGGGGTGCTCAAGGCGAGGCCAGCAGCCGGATCTCGTGAGACTCCGCGGCCGGCTCCGCCCACTTCAGCAGCTTCGCGGCTTCGCGCTCCAGCGCCGAGACGTCCCGCTTCAGCAGCTTCTCGAACGGCGTGAGCTCCAGCGTCGCCGCTTTGCGGACCTTCTTGATCTCCCAATTCCCGCGGATCGTGCCGTCGACCAGGAGGGTGCCCTTGACCAGGCCGTTCTGCGTGATCACGCACTTGCGCGCGGCGTCGCTGATCACCCGTGTCCGATCCGCGAACGAGAGGATCATCTGGTCGAACGGCCCGAGGAGGCGCACCGGCGCGGGCGTGTCCTCGGCCGGGCGGGGTGCGTCGGGAAGGTCGATCAGCTCGCGGCCGCCGGGGTCGCGGAAGCGCCGCAGGTCCATGCCCTCGGCGACTTCACCGAGCCGGGTGATTCCGGCCCACGCCTGGACGTCGGCCACCGACGCCGGGCCGAACGCGCCCAGATAGCGCGAGATCAGCGCCGCCGGCGAGGGCTTCGGGGCCAGTGGCTGGCCGACCCAGTCTTCGAGCGTGCGGTAGGTCGTCTGGCCGGTTTTGCCCCACACCCCCCGCGGCGGGACCTGTACCAGCGCCAGTTTTCCGCGCGCCAGGTGGGTGAGCGACGCGGTCGCCGTGCCCGGCCAGCGACGGGCCAGCTCGGTGCCGAGTTCGGTGCTGCTGTGGGCTCGCTCGGCCAGCAGGTCCCGCGCGGCCGCGGCGATCTCGACGTGATCCAGATCGGCCAGCTGGGCCGCGTGCTGGGTGTTCGTCTTGAGGTCGCGTTCGTAGAGCACTTGCACCACCGGGCGCCAGGCGAGCGCGTCCGCCGCCGTCAGCAGGTGGACGGTGCCGCGCATCAGCGCGATCCGCACGACCCGGCGGTCCAGCAGCAGCGTGGCGAGCTCTTCGGGCTGGAAGCCCTTCAACCGCGCCCACAGTGCGTAGTACGGCGGGAACGGCGCCTGCGCCTGAAGCCCGGCGAGGTGCTCGATGGCGTCGTACGCGGACATCTCGGCGGGGCGCAGCAACAGCTGGCGTTCCAGCGTCGCACGGTTGAGTGCCCGCAGGCTCAGCGTCTCCACGGGTTCACCCTAACGATCAATCCGGACAGTTTCGGCCCTCGATGGGCGAGTCCGGGAGGTGCGATCGATAATTCCGGCCATGGCCGAACTCGCCGCCCCGGTGGTGGGGGACTGGGACTTCCCCCGTGGCACGGCCAGCATCCTGCTCATGACCCGGTTCGCGGCCGAGCGCGGGATCCGGCTCCCGCCGGTGTCGCCGGAGCCGCACGCACAGGTCGACGCCCGCCAGGAACTCGCCGCCGTGCGCGCGCTCGCCGCGGCGACCGGCGGCGGGGACGAAGTGGCGCTCGAACTCGGGCGCCGCTACCGGGTCACCACGTTCGGCATCTTCGGTTTCGCCTGTATCAGCAGCCCGACCCTGCGCGACGCGATGCTGTTCGCGTTGCGGTATCTCGATCTCAGCTTCACCTTCTGCATCCCGCACGTCGTGCTGGAGCCCGGCAGCCTCGTGCTGGAAATGGACGACAGCCGCGTCCCGGCCGACATCGCGCGCTTCCTGGTGGTGCGGGACCTGTCCGCGATCTTTACCGTCACGCGTGACCTCCTGCCCGAGATCACCCTGCGGGAGTTGAGTTTTCCCCATGAACGCGCCGCTGTGGACAGCTATGTGGATACCTTCGGGGTGGTGCCGCGATTCGGCGCTGCGAGCTGCCGCGCCACGCTCGACCCTGCCTTTCTCGCGCGGCCGCTACCCCAGGCCAACGAGCAGACGGTCGCGCTCTGTTCCGCGCAATGCGAGGAACTTGTCGCGCGGCGCCGTCAACGGTCGGGGATCGCGCAGCAGGTCCGCGAACGGCTGGTGCGTCCCGGCGGCGTCGAAGCGGGGATGGACGAAATCGCGCGCCGGCTCGCGATGAGCCCGCGCACGCTGCGCCGTCGTCTCGATGAAGCGGGCACCGGGTTCCGGGCGCTGGTCGACGAGGTCCGGCAAGCGCTCGCCGAGGAGATGCTGGAGACCGGCGCGTTGTCGGTCGAGGACGTCGCTTACCGGCTGGGATACGCCGAAGCGTCCAGTTTCATCTACGCGTTCAGGCGGTGGACCGGGACGACTCCGGCGGCTCATGCCCGCTCCGTTCGGCCAGCACCGCCGGGTAGGTGAGCTTCAGCAGGTTCAGGATCGAATCGGTGAGGAACGTGCGCAGCGCCGCCCGGTCCAGCGTGCCGCGGATCAGCCATTCGCGCGACGCCGCGCGCAGCATCCCGCCGTACGAACGGATCATCGCGCGCAGTTCTTCGCGGCCCTCGGCGACATCGGACATCAGCGCCGCCTCCAGCACGCGGTCCGCGGCGACCTCGTCGGCCTCCAGCATGATCCGCTCGATCTCCGGGTCGCGCCCCGCCGACTCCGGGCCGATCACGGTCAGCCAGGCGTCGCGGTTGCGGTCCACGACGTCGATCCAGCGCTCGACGCCGATCCGGAGCCGGTGCTCCATCGTGGTGTCCGGCAAGGCTTCCGTGACCGGCGCGGGCACGATCATCAACTGCCGGACGACCTCGAGGTAGAGCTCGCGCTTGCCGCCGAAGTAGTGGTTGATCAAGGGTCGCGCGACGCCCGCGGCGGCCGCGATGTCCGATGTGGACACCGACGCGTAGCTGCCGGCGCCGAACAGCCGCCGGGCCGCGGCGAGGATCTCCGCCCGCCGCTCGGCCGGTTCCAGACGTCGTCGCCGGGGCCGGGTTCCGCTGGTCATCGCTCCAGCCTCGCGGCGGATCGGCAGTGTGTCAACAAGTAGTTGACTGTCCGTCAAAAGAGTGACCCGGCCTGCGGGCAACGGACGTTTCGCGCCAACTTCTGTCGTTATCCAACCGGAACAACCCGCCAGTAACTTCCCGGAGTCCGGACGCGACGAGACGATCGGGGTCCCGCTGATCCGGGGGTAGGAATGAGCGAAGACGGTGCGCCGGGCAGACCGGCCGGACGCTGGGTGAGTGTCCGGCTGCAGCATCGTCATGTCAGCGTGGGCGAGCCGGTTCATGAACCGTGCCCGGTGGTCGAAACCGCCGACGCGGCCGACGACGAGTCGGTGTCGTATTCGGGAATCGTGATCACCAGTTACGACTCCGGCAGCAAGGTCGACGAGCGCTGGCTGCCGCTCGGGGTCGATCCGTCCGAAGCGGACGACGAGCGCCTGATCGAGCAGCTGCGCGAGGCGCTGCTCTGGCAGGCGCGCCGTCCGCCGCGCGCGACCAGCGAGTGACATCTCGCATTCGAACGCCACTTCGCTGGTAGGTGACCGGCGTCACGCGTTGCCGTGTCACAACCCCGGCGCCCCCTTCGTCAGTGCTGTGAACGCCTACGAAGGGGAGTGAAGATCATGGAACCGCGTTTCTCCTTGTTCGAGAACGAGATCGCCGCGAAGTTCGTCAAGCGCCAGGTCGCCGCCGCGGCTTCGATGCAGGATTCCACGCTGCCGCCGGCGACGGCGGAGCTGGTGAAGATCCGGGCCAGCCAGATCAACGGCTGCGGGATGTGCCTGGACATGCACAGCAAGGAGGCCGCGAAGGCGGGGGAGACCTCGGTGCGGCTCAACCTGATCGCGGCGTGGCGTGAGGCGACGGTGTTCACCGACGCCGAGCGGGCCGCGCTGGCGCTGACCGAGGAGGCCACCCGGCTCGCCGATGCGCACCACGGCGTTTCCGACGACACCTGGGCCGCGGTGCGCAAGCACTACGACGACAACCAGATCGCCGGGCTGATCGTGCTGGTGGCGTCGATCAACATGTGGAACCGCCTCAACGTCATCGCCCGGACCCCGGCGGGCGACTACCAGCCCGGCGCGTTTGGCTGAGGATCCGTCCACAGAGGACAGCCGAGTCCGGAGCCCCCGGTTTCCACGCTAGCGAAGGGGGCTGACAGTTTCGGGCGAGCGTGGTGGCCTAAGTCCGGGGGTGCACTGGGGGGCAGATTTGGGAAGGACTCCTAACCAAATATTTGGTTAGGAGTCCTTCCCAAATCTCGCGGCCCGAAACTGCCGGAACCCCCGGCTAGACTGGAAAACGGGGGCTGCTCAGAACGCCGCATCTGCCGAAACCCCTAGGCGCGCAAGCCTTCGAAGGCGATCTTGCACACCGCGTCCGCCAGTTCCACCGCCGAAGAACCGCGCCGCGGGCGGTACCACTCGATCAGTGAGTTGACCATCCCGTACAGCAGCCGCGCGGTCACTGCGGGGTCGATGTCCGGGCGGACGTCGCCTTCGGCTTCCGCCTGTTTCACCAGATCGGTCACCAGCCGGTCGAATTCGCGACGCCGGGTGAGCGCGGCCCGCTCGGCCTTCGTGTTGCCGCGCACGCGCAGCAGCAGCGTCACGAACGGCAGCCGGTCGGCGAGCACCAGCACACTGCCGCGCACCAGGTGCTCGAGCCGGTCGATCGCGCGGCCGTCCAGCGCCGCGGTTTCCTCCGCGATCGCGAACAGCCCGTCCAGCGCCCGGTCCACGGCCAGCCGGAGCAGTTCCTCCTTGCTCGGCACGTGGTGGTAGATCGCCGACTTCGTGATGCCGAGCTTGCGGGACAGATCCTCCATGCTCGTGCCGTCGTAGCCACGCTCGTTGAACAGCTTGACCGCCACCTGCAGCAGCGATTCGAGGTCGTAGCCCGGCCGCCCGCGGCGCGGCGCGGTCACGGCGTGTCCCGCTCGTCGAGCACGCGCCGCATCTTGCCCACCGAACGCTCGAGCGTGTCCGGATCCACGACGTCGACGTCCACGCTCACCCCGACACCGTCCTTGACCCGCGCGGCGAGCTCCGAAGCCGCCCGCGTCCGATCACCGTCCACGCGCGCTTCGACCCGGACCGTCAGGTGGTCCAGCCGCCCCCGCGTGGACCGGATCAGCTGGAAGTGCGGGCTGAGCCCGTCGACGCGCAGCACGATCTCCTCGATCTGGGTCGGGAAGACGTTCACCCCGCGCAGGATGATGAGGTCGTCGGTGCGGCCGGTCACCTTCGCCATCCGCCGGAACGACGGGCGCGCGGTGCCCGGCGACAGCGTGGTCAGGTCGCGCGTGCGGTACCGGATGATCGGCAGCGCCTCCTTCGTCAGCGACGTGAACACAAGCTCGCCGGAAGCGCCGCCGGGCAGGACGTCCTCGGTGAACGGGTCGATCACCTCGGGATAGAAGTGGTCCTCCCAGATGTGCAGGCCGTCCTTGGTCTCGACGCATTCCTGCGCGACGCCCGGGCCCATCACCTCCGACAACCCGTAGATGTCGACGGCGTCGATCGCGAAGCGCTCCTCGATCTCGGCGCGCATCTGCTCGGTCCACGGTTCGGCGCCGAAGATGCCCACCTTCAGCGAGCTCGCGCGCGGGTCGACGCCCTGGCGTTCGAACTCGTCGAGCAGCGTCAGCATGTACGACGGCGTGACCATGATGATCTCCGGCCGGAAATCGGTGATCAGCTGGACCTGCCGCGCGGTCATCCCGCCGGAGGCCGGGATCACCGTGCAGCCGAGCTTCTCCGCGCCGTAGTGCGCGCCCAAGCCGCCGGTGAACAGCCCGTAGCCGTACGCCACGTGGACCTTGTGCCCCGGCCGCCCGCCCGCGGCGTGGATCGACCGCGCCACCACCGTGGCCCAGGTGTCGATGTCCTGCTCGGTGTAGCCGACGACGGTCGGCTTGCCGGTCGTGCCGCTGGACGCGTGCACCCGCCGGACCTCGCTCTGCGGTACGGCGAACATCCCGAACGGGTAGTTCTCCCGCAGGTCCTGTTTGGTCGTGAACGGAAACTTCGCCAGGTCGGCGAGTTCGCGGCAGTCGTCCGGGTGGACGCCGGCGGCGTCGAACTTCCGCTGGTAGGCGGGCACGTTGGCGTACGCGTGCCGGAGTGTCCACTGCAGACGTTCCAGCTGCAGGGCGGCGAGCTCGTCGGTGCTCGGGTCCGTCATCATGCTTCCCGTGTCTCGATGACGCGGCTGCGGCCGCGGAATTCGGCGACGACCTGCCGGCCCGCGGGGGTCTCCCGGTGCACGGTGACGTCGTAGATGCCGTTGCGGCCGTAGCGGGTTCGCTCGGCCGCGGTCGCGACGAGGTGGTCGCCGAGCCGTCCGGCCGCGACGAAGGAGATCTCCGCTCCCGCGGCGACGGTGGCAGGCCCGTGACTGTTGCAGGCGAGTGCGAACGCCGTGTCCGCGAGCAGGAAGACGTATCCGCCGTGCGCGATGTCGTGGCCGTTGACCATCGACGCGGTGATCTCCATGGTCGCGACGGCGGCGCCGTCGGCAGCGCTGACCAGCTCGATTCCGAGTGCTTTCGACGCCTGGTCGACGGCGAACATGGCGTGCGCGGCGTTGGTCGTCACCTCCGGAGCCTCCGTCCTACTGACCGAATGGACGGTCACCCAGTGCGCCCAAGTAAAGGCACGGCCTGTCCCGGTGTCAAGCGCCGCCCCCTTTCGCATCCGCAGGCCAGCGGCTACGATGGAATTACTGAACGTACGGTAGGTAATTCGGGTGACGAGAGGGTCGGACCAGATGGCACTGCTGCGCAGCTACGTCTCGGGCGGGTGGCACACGGCGGCGGACGAGGGCGTCCCGCTGCGCGACGCGGCCACCGGCGAGGAGGTCGCCCGGATCTCCTCGGCCGGGATCGACATGGCCGCGGCGCTCGAGCACGGGCGCACTGTCGGCGGCCCGGCGCTGCGTGAGCTGACCTTCCACCAGCGCGCCGCGCTGCTGAAGGCACTCGCCTCACACCTGCGTGAGCACCGCGAAGAGCTGTACGCGCTCTCCGCGCGCACCGGCGCGACGCTCGGTGACTCCAAGTTCGACATCGACGGCGGCATCGGCGTCCTGTTCTCCTACGCGAGCAAGGGCAAGCGCGAGCTGCCGAACGACACGGTCTACGTCGACGGCGCCGTCGAACCGCTGAGCCGGGGCGGCACGTTCGTCGCCCAGCACATCGCGACCCCGCTGCGGGGCGTCGCCGTCCAGATCAACGCGTTCAACTTCCCGGTGTGGGGTCCGCTGGAGAAGTTCGCGCCCGCGTTCCTCGCCGGCGTCCCGAGCCTGGTCAAGCCCGCCAGCCAGACCGCCTACCTGACCGCTCGGCTGGCCGAGCTGATCGTCGAGTCCGGCATCCTGCCCGAGGGCACGTTCCAGTTCGTCGCCGGCAGCGTCGGCGACCTGCTCGACCACGTCACCGCGCAGGACCTCGTGTCCTTCACCGGCTCGGCGTCCACCGCGCAGAAGCTGCGCGCGCACCCGGCGATCGTGCGCAACTCGGTCCGGTTCAACGCCGAGGCCGACTCGCTGAACTGCTCGATCCTCGGCCCGGACGCGGTCAAGGGCACCACCGAATTCGACCTCTTCGTCAAGCAGCTCGTCACCGAGATGACGGTCAAGGCCGGTCAGAAGTGCACCGCCATCCGCCGCGCGTTCGTGCCCGCCGAGCTGCTGGACGACGTCGCCGCGGCCGCGAGCGAGCGGCTGACGAAGGTGACCGTCGGCAACCCGGCCGCCGAAGGCGTCCGGATGGGCGCGCTGGCGAGCCTGGAGCAGCGCGAGGAGGTCCGCCGCTCGCTCAAGGCCCTGCTCGACGCGGGCAGTATCGTTTTCGGCGACCCTGAGCAGGTCGCTGTGGTCGGCGCCGACGCTGAGCGTGGTGCCTTCATCTCGCCGGTGCTGCTCAAGGCCGACCCTGAGCGCACGGAGCCGCACGAGGTCGAGGCGTTCGGTCCGGTCTCGACGCTGATGCCCTACACCTCGGCCGAGCAGGTCATCGAGCTCGCCGCGCGCGGCGGCGGCAGCCTCGCCGGGTCGGTCGTCAGCGCCGACAAGGAGTTCGTCCGCACGGTCGTGCTGGGCGCGGCGCCGTATCACGGCCGCCTGCTCGTCCTGGACGCCGAGGACGCCAAGGAGTCGACGGGCCACGGCTCGCCGATGCCGCAGCTCGTCCACGGCGGTCCCGGTCGCGCCGGCGGCGGCGAGGAGATGGGCGGCGTCCGCGGCGTGCTGCACCACATGCAGCGCACCGCCGTGCAGGGCTCGCCCGCGGTGCTCTCCGCGGTCACCGGCCGCTGGGTCGCCGGGACGCCGCGCGCCGAGGGCGTCCACCCGTTCCGGAAGTCCCTGGCCGAGCTGAAGATCGGCGACTCGGTGGTCGCCGGGCCGCGCACGGTCACCCAAGCCGACATCGACCACTTCGCCGACTTCACCGGCGACACGTTTTACGCGCACACCAACCCCGAGGCCGCGGCCGCGAACCCGCTGTTCGGCGGGATCGTCGCGCACGGCTACCTGGTGGTCTCGTTCGCCGCGGGCCTGTTCGTCTCGCCCGAGCCGGGCCCGGTCCTGGCGAATTACGGCCTGGAGAACCTGCGGTTCCTGACGCCGGTGAAGGTCGACGACGCGCTGACGGTGACGTTGACCGCGAAGCAGATCACCCCGCGGATCGACCAGGAGTACGGCGAGGTCCGCTGGGACGCCGACGTCACCAACTCCGAGGGCGAGTCCGTGGCGAAGTACGACGTCCTGACGCTGGTGTCGAAGGAGCAGCCGTGACCGCGACCGTGGACCTGGAACAGCATTTCGAGCACACCATCGAGCGTGACCAGCGGATCGAGCCGCGCGACTGGGTGCCCGAGGGGTACCGCAAGACGATGATCCGGCAGATCGCGCAGCACGCGCACTCCGAGATCATCGGCATGCAGCCCGAGGGCAACTGGATCACGCGCGCGCCGTCGTTGCGTCGTAAGGCGATTCTGCTCGCGAAGGTGCAGGACGAGGCCGGCCACGGCCTGTACCTGTACTCCGCGGCGGCCACGCTCGGCGCCGACCGCGCCGACCTGACCGACAAGCTGATCACCGGCCGCCAGAAGTACTCGTCGATCTTCAACTACCCGACGCTGACCTTCGCCGACGTCGGCGTGATCGGCTGGCTGGTCGACGGCGCGGCGATCTGCAACCAGGTGCCGCTGTGCCGGTCGTCCTATGGGCCCTATGCGCGGGCGATGATCCGGATCTGCAAGGAGGAGTCCTTCCACCAGAGGCAGGGCTTCGAACTGCTGATGACGATGATGCGCGGCACGGCGCAGCAGCGCGAGATGGTCCAGGAAGCGGTGAACCGCTGGTGGTGGCCGTCGCTGATGATGTTCGGCCCGCCGGACGCCGATTCGCCGAACACCGCGCAGTCGATGGCGTGGAAGGTCAAGCGGCACACCAACGACGAGCTGCGTCAGCGTTTCGTCGACATGTCGGTGCCGCAGGCCGCTGCGCTGGGCGTGACCTTCCCCGACCCGGACCTGAAGTGGAACGCCGAGCGCGAGCACTACGACTTCGGCGCGGTCGACTGGGACGAGTTCAAGAACGTGCTCAAGGGCAACGGCCCGTGCAACGCGCAGCGCGTCGCGCACCGGCGTCGCGCGCATGACGAAGGCGCCTGGGTGCGCGAAGCTGCCGTAGCGCATGCTGCGAAGAAGGA
Source organism: uncultured Actinomycetota bacterium (assembly GCA_963762765.1). GTDB lineage: Bacteria > Actinomycetota > Actinomycetes > Mycobacteriales > Pseudonocardiaceae > Amycolatopsis. The sequence continues at coordinate 342,965 of CAVXMR010000050.1, read as the reverse complement.
GTCGTGATGAAGCACGATTGGCCGTTGTACGAGGTGTTCGTCCGCGGGAAGCGCGGGCTGAACCACGTGCACGTCGGTTCGCTGCACGCGGCCGACGATGAGATGGCGCTGCACCACGCGCGTGACCTGTACACGCGGCGCAACGAGGGCGTCTCGATCTGGGTCGTCCGCGCTTCGGACATCACCGCGTCGTCGCCGGACGAGAAGGACCCCTTCTTCGCACCGAGCGGAGACAAGGTCTACCGGCACCCGACGTTCTACGAAATCCCGGAGGAGGTGCCACACATTTGAGCTTCGACAACGCTTACGAGTCGCTGACCGAAGAAAACGACGCCCGGTGGGCGTTCGGCACCGGCTTCGAGGATCCCCTGTCCGGCGTGGACACGTCGGTGCCCTCCGGTGTGGACGGCGCTGCTTTGGCGGCGTACTGCCTGATGCTCGGCGACGACGCGCTGATCTTCTCCCACCGGCTGCAGGAGTGGTGCACGAACGCGCCCGAGCTGGAGGACGAGGTCGCGATCGCGAACATCGGCCTCGACCTGCTCGGCCAGGCTCGGCTGCTGCTGGCGCGCGCCGGCAAGGCCGACGGATCTGAGCGCACTGAGGACTCCTACGCGTTCTTCCGTGCGGACAACGAGTTCCGGAACGTGCGGCTGGCGGAGCTGGGTGGCGGCCACTTCGGTCACCTCATCGCCCGGCTGTTCGTCTTTTCGACCTGGCGGCTGGCGTTGCTCCAGCGGCTTGTTTCGAGCGTCGACCCGGTGCTGTCCGCGATCGCGGACAAGGGCGTCAAAGAGGTCGCCTATCACCGCGACTACGCCGCCCAGTGGCTGGTCCGGCTCGGTGACGGCACGGAGTTGTCGCACGAGCGGATGCAGGAGGGCCTCGACGCGGTGTGGCCGTACGTCGGCGAGCTGTTCAAGACGCACCCGGTGGAGCTGGTCGACGCGGCGACGCTGCGTCCGGAATTCGACGAAATCCTGGACCAGGCGCTCACCGCGGCGACGCTGACCAGGCCGTCCTCCGGCGAGCTGGCCGGTGTGTCCGGGAAGACCGGCCGCGACGGCGTGCACACCGAACAGCTGGGATTCCTGCTGGCGGAGCTGCAGAGCGTGGCGCGGGCGATGCCGGACGCGACGTGGTGAGCACCGTGACCGCCGAGGCCGTGGCCGCGACGGTGACCGATCCGGAGCTGCCGATGCTGACCCTGGCCGACCTCGGTGTGCTGCGGTCGGTGTCCGAATCCGACGGCCGGGTGGTCGTGGCGATCACGCCCACCTACACCGGTTGCCCGGCGATGGACACCATGCGCGACGACCTCGAGCACGCGCTGACCGGCGCGGGTTACGCCGATGTCGAAATCCGCACGGTGCTCCAGCCGGCGTGGACGTCCGACTGGATCACCGAGGACGGCCGCCGGAAGCTCGCCGACGCGGGGATCGCGCCGCCGGGCGCGGCGCCGCGGCGGTCCGGTCCGATCCCGCTGATGCTGTCCGCGCCGGTTTCGGCCGTGCGGTGCCCGTTGTGTGGCTCCGCGGACACCGAGGAGCAGTCCCGCTTCGGCGCGACGGCGTGCAAGGCGCTGCGGCGCTGCCGGAGCTGTCTCGAACCGTTCGAACACGTCAAGGAGATCTGAGTGACCAGCACGATTTCCCGGCGTACTGCGTTCCATCCACTGAAGGTGGCGGGCATCGAGCGGCTCTGCGACGACGCGGTCGCGGTGACCTTCGACGTCCCCGCTGCGCTCGCTTCGGAGTTCGACTTCAAGCCCGGCCAGTCGCTGACGCTGCGGCGCGAGGTGGATGGGCGCGACGAGCGCCGGTCGTACTCGATCTGCGCCGCCGCGGGCGCCCCGCCGCGGGTCGGCGTGCGGCTGGTGCCGGGCGGGTTGTTCTCGTCGTGGCTGGTCAGCGAGCTGCGCCCGGGCGACGTCGTCGAGGTGGCGCCGCCGACCGGCTCGTTCACGCCGAACCTGGCCGAGGGTGGCCACCACGTACTGATCGCCGCCGGCTCGGGGATCACGCCGGTGCTGTCGATCGTGTCGTCGCTGCTGGCGACGCCCGACGCGACCGTCACCGTGCTGTACGGAAACCGCCGGACGGATACGGTGATGTTCGCCGACGAGCTCGCCGACCTCAAGGACCGCGAGCCGTCCCGGCTGGAGCTGGTGCACGTCCTGTCGCGCGAGCCGCGCGAGGCCGAGCTGTTCACCGGCCGCCTCGACGTCGAGAAGCTGACCGCGCTCTTCGAGTCGCTCATTCCGGTGGACGAAGTCGACCACTGGTGGCTGTGCGGCCCGTTCGCGATGGTCACCGGGGCGCGGGAACTGCTGAGCTCCCTGGGCGTTCCCGCCGAGCGGGTCCACCTGGAGCTGTTCTACGTCGACGAGCCGCCCGCGCCGGTCGAGCACCTGGACCCCTCGGTCGCCGGGGCGTCGTCCGAGGTGAAGCTGGTCCTCGACGGCCGGTCGACGTCGATGACGCTTTCGCGCGAGGTTTCGGTCCTGGACGGGGCTCAGCGGTTCCGGCCGGACCTGCCGTTCGCGTGCAAGGGCGGCGTCTGCGGCACCTGCCGGGCGCGGGTCACCGACGGGAAGGTCGATCTGCGGCGTAACTTCGCGCTGGAGAAGGCCGAGGTCGACGCGGGTTTCGTGCTGACCTGCCAGTCGTACCCGGTGTCCGAAAACGTGACGGTGGACTTCGACGCATAGGGTCCGTGAATGGCTGTTTCGGAGCCGCCGGCAGGGTTGCCGGGTGTCTGCGCGGCCCCAGAACGCCCAATGTGGCATTGGGTGCGTTGGACGCGCCCAATGCCACATTGGGGTCATCCGGAGCCGATCACAGTGACCCCAGAACCCCTGGAACCACACCTCGCCGAGCACAAGGGCATGGAGCCGGACATACGACCGCAGGCCGCCGAATACGGCCGGCCAGAACCGCCCGGAACGCTCACGAGTCTTCAGCGATTCTGAGCGCCGTTGTACACGGCCAGGGCCGCGTCCCGGTAATACGCCCAGTAGGCGTCGCCCCAGCTGCCGAAGTAGCTCGCGGTCTGATACGCCGAGCCGTCGCTGGCGTAGTTCACGACGAACGGGCCACCGCTCGCGCCGCCGCTCAGGCCGTTGCAGTTCGCGATCTGGACCCCGCCCGACGGGCCGTTGTACGGCGTTCCGCCACACCAGACGGCGTAGTTCGTCGAACCCGGAATGCCGAGCCCGTAGGCATAACTCGACAATCCCCAGTTGAAGCCGAGGCCGGTGCTGCCGACGGCGTCCTGCACATGCCCGTTGTTGTTCCCGCCGGTGTTCAGCACGATGAATGCGTTGTCGCCGCCGGCGCCGGTGTCGTCCACGCGCCAGCCCGCGTACCGCCAGGTCCACCAGCCGTAGGGCGTGCTCCCGTTGTTGTACGCGGGCGCGAACCGGAAGTTGCTGTAGACCGTCCACGTGCTCGTGTCGACCACGCAGTGGCGCCCGGTCGAAATCACGTCACGGTTGTTGCTGGAGATGACGGTGCCCGTGCAGATGTAGTCGCCCTTGCCGGGCACGGTGAACACCAATCGCCCAACCGTGACCCAGACGCTGGCGTCGGTTCCCATCGTGGTCGCGCCGGAGGGCGTCGTGCCGTGGACGAAGGTCGGAGTGCCGGCGGGTTCGGATTTCGTCGCGCCGGTTTGCGGTGGGGCGGGCATGGGTTTCGCCGCGGCGAGCCGCTGCGGTGTCCAGTAGGAATCGACCTGGGCGGCCGTGGCTCTAGTGGCGACACCGCCTGCCGCGCCGGGTGCGGCTTGAGCGGTACTGACGAAGGAAAGGGCGGAGATCGCGGCGCAGGCGATCGCGAGCGTGATTCGGTACACGATTGGGTCTCCTTTTCCGCGCAGGATGAACCAAAGTGGAACGAATCGTGGCGAGGGAAGAAGAGTCGCCACGCCGCGCCAGCATGACAGCGCGGACGGGCGATCCGCCGGTTTCTGTCCGGAAGCAGACAGTTAATAACCGTGGTGGCTCAGCGGCGACGTCGGCGCCGCGGCTTCGGCACATCCTCGGCAGCCGAAGGTTCCTCCGCCGTGTTCTCGGCCAACCCCAGCGCTTCGGCGGCCGCTTGCTGCGAAGCAGCGAGAAGACCTGTCGGTTCTTCTCGGGCGCGACGCAACGCCGCCGGGCGAAGCCGGTTGTAGCCGCGAACCGTTACGGGACGGCGGTTGCGGAGCTCGTACGCCGGTTCGTCGGCGAGCTCGGCGGCCATCTCCTTGTCCACCAGGATCGTGCCCGGCCGCGCCACCGACGTGAGCCGCGCGGCGAGATTCACGACAGATCCGTAGACGTCGCCGAACCGGCTGAGGATCCGGCCGGACGCCATCCCGGCGCGTACCGCCGGGAGGCTCTCGTCGGCCGACGTGCGCTCGGTGAGCGTCAACGCGATTTCGGCGGCGTCGACCGCGGAATCGGCCACGAACAGGACTTCGTCGCCGATCATCTTGACCACGCGGCCGTGGTGTTCGGCGATGACCTCACCCGCCAGCGCCTCGAAACTGTCGAGCACCTGGCTCAGCTCGTCCTCGTCGATCTGGCGGGTCAGCCGGGTGTAGCCGACCATGTCCACGAAACCGACCACCTGGGTGCGGGTCTCGAGCGCCTCGTCGGAGGCGGCCAGCGCCCGCCCGGCGTACGCGGCCAGATGCCGTCGCCAGACGTAGTTCTGCACCTGCTCCAGCTCGGGCAGCAGCCGGTCGACCACCCGCGCGATCTGCCGCTCGTTGCGGCCCAGCTCCGGCTTCTCGGTGATCAGTTCCCACAGCATGTGCACCTGCCACTCGGCCAGCCGCGACAGGTGCTGGCCGAGCGCGCGCGTCACCGACGGCTCGATGCTCGGGTCGATCATGCCGGAGGCGACCAGCTGGTCGGCGGTGCGCATCGCGTCGACGTCGGCGTCGGTGAACACCACCTCGTCGTCGCCCACGGTCGCGAACCCGAGCGCGCGCCACAGGCGGCGTGACCGTTCTTCGGGCACGCCGGCCTTTTCGGCCACTTCGAGCCGGGTGTACTTCCGCCTGCCGCCGAGCAGGATGCGTTCGAGCCGCTGTTGCAGTTCTTCGCTCGAAGCGTCCACGGACTCAGGTGGTGTGGACGATCAGCACGTCCACGCCCGACTTCCGGGCGACCTCGGACGGCACCGAGCCGAGGATGCGCCCGGCGATCGTGTTCAGCCCGCGGTTGCCGACCACCAGCAGGTCGGCCTCGCGCTCGTGGACGACCTTGCGCAGCGAGTCGACAGGGTCGCCCTTCACCGCGACGGTGTCGATCTTCTCCGCGCCGATGCGAACGGCCCGGTCGCGCGCCGACTGGAGGGTGTCCTCCGCCGGGGCGGAGCCGACCACCTGGTAGGCCTCTTCGCCGAGGACGTCCTGCGCCTTGTCGACGTCGGACCTGCTCGCCGGGTAGTAGGCGCAAGTGATGACGAGGGTGGCGCCGGCGTCGGCGGCCACCGCCGCCGCGCGGTCCACCGCCGCGAACGAGGACTCCGAGCCGTCCGTGCCCACCACCACGGTCCGATATGCCGCACCCATGTGCAAATACCTCCAGGTGATCCCGCGTGAGCAGGGACGATAGCCGCTTCGGAAGGTCCGTGCAGTGTCGTCCTCGCCCGTGTCGGGTGGAAGGTTACTCGCCAGTCGGTTTCGCCGCTCCGCTCGGCCGGGGCGACGGCTTGGGCTTGCGCACGGCGGCGCTGTTCAGACGCACTGTCTTCTCGACGTCGTTGTCTGCGTCACTGCGGACGGTGGTCTCGGTGTCGTCCGGATCGGCCTTCACCTCGGCCGGCACCTTCGGCTCGTCGCCGAGCACGTGGTGTGCCTCGGCCAGCACGGCGCGTGCCGAGCGGACCTGCTCGGCCAGCCCGCCGCGGACCTTGCGCAGCGAGTCGACGCGCTCGTTGGCCTGGGTGATCCGCCGGTTCGACTCCTCGGTCGCGGTCGTGACCCGCCGGCGTGCCTCGTCGGCCGCCTCGGCGAGCCGGGCGTTGGCTTCGTTGATCGAGTCCTGCTTGCGCTTGTTCGCGTCGGCGACCGACTCGCGCTGGCGGCGGTCGATCTCGGCCCTGGCGGCTGTCTCGTCTTCGAGGACCTTCGCGCGGATGTCGGCGGCGTCCTGCGTGGCCTCCTGGACGCGGCGGGCGGCCTCGGCCTTGCTCGCGGCCTCCTGCTCGGCCAGCACGCGCATGGCCTCGGTGCGGCGCGACGCCATCGCGATCTCGAAGTCCTCTTCGACCTTCGTGCGCCGTTCCTGCGACTCGGCGTCGAGGCGCTTGCGCTCGGCCTCGGCCTCGTCGGTGATCTTCTTGGCCTCGGCGCGGGCGTCCTCGAGAACCTTGCGGTGCTCGGCTTCCATCTCCTTGCGCCGGAGGTCGAGCTCGGTGAGCAGCTGCTCGTAGCGGGCGCGCATGGCGCTCGCGTCGGTCTCGGCCTTGGCGCGGATGTGCCCGGCCTCGGCCTCGGCGCGGGCGCGCGTGTCCGCGGACTCGTCCTGCGCCAGTCGCAGCATCCGCTGCAGCCGCTCGGACAGCCCTTCCACGCTCGTCGGCGGCTGGGCCAGCCGGTCCACCTGCCCGCGCAGGTCGGAGATCTCGCCGCGCGCGATCTCCAGCTGACGGGCCAGGTCGCCCGCCTGCGCGATCGCCGCGTCACGGTCGGCGGTGAGCATCTTGAGGTCGCCGTCCAGCCGCTCCAGGTGTTCGTCCACCTGTGCTCGGCTGTAGCCGCGCTTCGCCACGTCGAAGCCGGCTCCCAGCGGCACCAGCTCCCGTTCATCGCCAAGGCTCATTCCCCTACCGTAGTCGCAGCCCGGTCACGGAAGGGTGAGGACCCGGATACAACGTCGTGCGAAGCGGTGAGCGGACGGCGTCGTGCGACGAAGTGGTTGCGCCTGCCCGGAATACGCCGAAGGGCCCCGCCCGGACGTCGACCGTCCGAAAGGGACCCTTCGTGACCTGCGGGTCAGGCGTCGCGGAATGCGTTGATCGCGTCGAGGTGTTTCGCGCGCAATTCTTCGTCGCGGACGCCGAGCCCTTCTTCCGGGGCGAGGGCGAGCACGCCGACCTTGCCCTGGTGCGCGTTGCGGTGGACGTCGAGGGCGGCCTGGCCGGTGTCCTCGAGGGCGTAGGTCTTGGACAGCGTCGGGTGGATCAGACCCTTCGCGATGAGGCGGTTGGCCTCCCACGACTCGCGGTAGTTGGCGAAGTGGGACCCGATGATCCGCTTGAGGTTCATCCACAGGTACCGGTTGTCGTACTGGTGCATGAAGCCCGAGGTGGACGCGCAGGTGACGATCGTGCCGCCCTTGCGCGCGGCGTAGACCGAGGCGCCGAAGGTCTCGCGGCCCGGGTGCTCGAAGACGATGTCGGGGTCCTCGCCGCCGGTCAGCTCCCGGATCTTGGCGCCGAAGCGCTGCCACTCCCGCGGGTCCTGCTCGTTCTCGTTCTTCCAGAACTTGTAGCCCTCGGCGCTGCGGTCGATGATCAGTTCGGCGCCCAGCTTGCGGCAGATCGCGGCCTTCTCCGGGCTGGACACGACGCACACCGGGATGGCGCCGCCGTTGAGCGCGTACTGCGTCGCGTAGGAGCCGAGGCCGCCGGACGCGCCCCAGATCAGCACGACGTCGCCCTGCTTCATGTCGGCGCCGTTGCGCGAGACCAGCTGCCGGTAGGCGGTGGAGTTGACCAGCCCGGGGGAGGCGGCCTCCTCCCAGGTCAGGTGGCCCGGCTTTGGCATCAGCTGGTTGGCCTTGACCAGCGCGATCTCGGCGAGGCCGCCGAAGTTCGTCTCGAAGCCCCAGATCCGCTGCTCGGTGTCGAGCATCGTGTCGTTGTGGCCGTCCGGGCTCTCGAGTTCCACGTTGAGGCAGTGCGCGACGACCTCGTCGCCCGGCTTCCAGTTGTGCACGCCCACGCCCGTGCGCAGCACGACGCCGGACAGGTCGGAGCCGACCACGTGATACGGCAGGTCGTGGCGCTTGGCCAGCGGCGAGAGCCTGCCGTAGCGCTGGAGGAACTTGAACGTCGGGATCGGCTCGAAGATCGAGGTCCAGACGGTGTTGTAGTTGATGGCGCTGGCCATCACCGCGACCAGGGCCTCGCCGGGGCCGAGCTCGGGGGTGGGCACCTCGTCCAGGTGCAGGGACTTGCGGGGGTCCTTGTCCTGGCTGGCCAGGCCCTCGAACATGCCTACTTCGTCGGCGCGGACAGTCACCCCGCGATACGTCTCGGGCACCGCGAGTCCGGCGACCGCGGCCGTGTCGCCGGTGAGGATGGCCTGCTGGATCTCGCCGAGCTGCGTCATCGGTACCTCCGCGGGAAATGGGATCGACGGCGTTGGCGCAAGAAATTACCCGTCGGTAACACGCGCACACAACTGTACGAGACGAGCGGCACCCTCACACCCCGAACTGTGACATCAAATTCTTGACCGGCTGGCCAGTCAAGCGGATCATTAATGGCGGGAACACCCACCCGACCAGCAGTTTCACCAACGGAGGTGAGCACGAATGAGTGAAGTCTCGACGCGCGCGTGGACCCGGCCCCATGACTGGGCCGAGGTCGTCATCGGTGTGGTCGCCGCGCTTTCACCCCTTTGGCTGAGCACGGACGACACCGCGATGTGGACGATGGTCGTCCTGGGCGCGCTCGTCGCCCTCGACGGCTTGGCCTCGCTCGCGATGCCCGGCATGGTCTACGGCGAGGGCGTGCAGATCGCTCTCGGGGTGCTGCTCTTCCTCGCACCATGGGTGATGAGCTACACCGAGTTCAACGGCGCGTCCTGGACGTCCTGGATCGCCGGCGTGCTGACGGTCATCGCCGGCGCGGCCGCGATGCCGGTGGCCAGCGCCGCGCACCGGACGGCAGGGCAGCACTGACATCACACGGAGGCGTGATCATGGAGGACTCGGCGCGGGAGCGCATCCTGTGTGCCGCGGAGGCGCTCTTCGCCGAGTCCGGCTTCGACGCCACCCCGACCTCCCGCATCGCGGAGCGGGCCGGGGTGCCGAAGGGCCTGGTGCACTACTACTTCCGGCACAAGGCGGACCTGCTGACCGCGCTCGTCGAGCGGCTGCCCGACGAACGGATCGAGCCCGCGGTGGTCGTCGTACCCGGCGACATCGCGGGCAGCCTCCGCCGGCTCGTGCGCGAACTCGACCACCGGTTCAGCCGGTCGCTCGGGCTTTCGCACCTGTTGTGGCGCGAAGCGGACACCCACCACGTAGTCCGCGACGCGCTGCACGAGCGCTTCCAGGTCCTCGTCCGCCAGGTCCGCGCGGTGCTCGTCGCGGCGACCGGTGGCGTGCTGCCGGTCGCCGACATCGAACGCGCGTCCGGCCTGCTGGCCCGCGCGGTCAGCCACCGGCACGCGACCGCGCGCCATTCCGAGGACGACCTGCCCGCCGAGTTCGACGGCGAGCTGACGTTCATCGCGGACGCGCTGAAGTCGAAGGCGGAGCCCGCCTGAGACTCAGTGGGCCGGGTTCTTCGCCGGTTCCACCAGCTCCACCAGGACGCCGCCCGCGTCCTTGGGGTGCACGAAGTTGACCCGGCTGTCCGAGGTGCCGCGCTTCGCGTCGTCGTACAGCATCCGCAGCCCCTGCTCGCGCAGCGCGTCGGCAGCGGCGTCCACATCGGACACGCGGTAGGCCAGCTGCTGCAGGCCGGGGCCGCTCTTGGCCAGGAACTTGCCGATCGCCGAGTCGTCGCGCAGCGGCGCGAGCAGCTGGATCATCGTCTCGGTGCCCGCCGTGCCGGGCGCGCGCAGCATCGCCTCCCGGACCCCCTGCTCCTCGTTCACCTCCTCGTGGGCGACCTCCAGGCCGAAGTGCTCGACGTGGAACGCGATCGCGGCGTCGAGGTCGGGCACCGCGATGCCGACGTGGTCGATCGCCGTCACGTACGGGGTCAGCACGTCCTTCAGTGGCTCAGCGCTCATGGACGCAGGATAGGGCCGGGCGCTTAAGCCGTCCTTCGAAAACCCCGCGTGCCCCGGCTCACACTGGCTCCATCCAGAAGACCACCTGCCGGGTATGGTCCGAAGACCTACCTGTCCCACGCACCGAAGCTTGGAGGCCGCCGTGTCCGGATCCGTGATCCTGGGTGCCGCCCGTACGCCGATCGGGCGACTGCTCGGCTCGCTCAAGGACTTCACGGGGGCCCAGCTCGGCGGGGTGGCGATCAAGGCCGCGCTCGAGCGCGCCGGCGTCGCCCCGGAAGCGGTGCAGTACACGATCATGGGCCAGGTGCTCACCGCGGGCGCCGGCCAGATCCCGGCCCGCCAGGCCGCGGTCGCGGCGGGTATTCCGATGTCGGTGCCCGCGCTGACGATCAACAAGGTCTGCCTGTCCGGCCTCGACGCCATCGCACTGGCCGACCAGCTGATCCGCGCCGGCGAGTTCGACCTGATCGTCGCCGGTGGCCAGGAGTCGATGACGCAGGCGCCGCACCTGCTGCCGAAGTCGCGCTCCGGGTTCAAGTACGGCGACACCACCCTGGTCGACCACATGGCCTACGACGGCCTGTTCTGCGCGTTCGACCAGGTCGCGATGGGGTCGTCGACCGAGAAGTACAACTCCCGCTACGGCGTGACCCGTGAGCAGCAGGACGCTTTCTCCGCGCGTTCGCACCAGCGTGCCGCCGCCGCGATCGAGGCCGGGTACTTCGCCGACGAGATCGCGCCGGTGTCGATCCCGCAGCGCAAGGGCGACCCGGTCGTGTTCAGCACCGACGAGGGCGTCCGCGCCGACACCACGGCCGAGAGCCTGGGCAAGCTTCGTCCGGCCTTCGCCTCCGACGGCACCATCACCGCGGGCTCGGCGTCGCAGATTTCCGACGGCGCCGCCGCGGTCGTGGTCGCCAGCAGGGCCAAGGCCGAGGAGCTCGGTCTCACCCCGCTCGCCGAGATCGGCGCGCACGGCGTGGTCGCCGGGCCGGACGCGAGCCTGCACGAGCAGCCGTCGAACGCCATCCTCGCCGCGCTGGCCAAGGAGAAGCTGACGGCGGACGCGCTCGACCTGATCGAGATCAACGAGGCTTTCGCCGCGGTCGGGCTGGTTTCGTCCGACAAGCTCGGCCTCGACCCGGACAAGGTCAACGTCAACGGCGGTGCCATCGCGCTCGGCCACCCGATCGGCGCCTCCGGTGCCCGGCTGGCCGTACACCTGATCCACGAGCTGCGCCGCCGTGGTGGCGGGCTCGGCGCGGCCGCGCTGTGCGGTGGCGGCGGCCAGGGCGACGCGCTCCTGCTCCGAGTGCCGAAGGCGTAAGTGTCCGATCTCGACGACCTCGTCGCCGAGGCCAGGGACGGCCGGCAGCGCGCGATCGCCCGGCTGCTTTCGCTCGTCGAGGACGCCAACCCGCGTGTCGCCGAGATCGCTCGCGCGCTCACTCCGTACACCGGGCGGGCCCAGGTCGTCGGGCTGACCGGGCCACCCGGTGTCGGGAAATCGACCTCGACGTCGGCGCTGCTCACGGCGTTACGCGCGCAGGGCAAGCGAGTCGGGGTGCTGGCGATCGACCCGTCGTCGCCGTTTTCCGGCGGCGCGCTGCTCGGTGACCGGATCCGGATGACCGAGCACGCGATCGACCCCGGTGTCTTCATCCGGTCGATGGCCACGCGCGGGCACCTGGGCGGGCTGTCCTGGGCCACCCCGCAGGCGGTGCGGGTGCTGGACGCCGCCGGGTTCGACGTGGTGCTGATCGAGACGGTCGGCGTCGGGCAGTCCGAAGTGGACGTCGTGAAGCTCGCCGACACCACGGTGGTGCTGCTCGCGCCCGGGATGGGCGACGGGATCCAGGCGGCCAAGGCCGGGGTGCTGGAGATCGCCGACGTGTTCGTGGTCAACAAGGCCGACCGCGAAGGGGCCGAGGCGACCGTGCACGACCTCCGGCAGATGATCTCCCTGGCCCGCCGGGAGATCCGCGGCCCGAGCTGGCGTCAGCCCATCGTGCGGACCGTCGCGGCCAAGGGTGAGGGCGTCGACGACGTCGTGCGCGCGCTGGCCGAGCACCACGATTGGCTGGTTTCGCACGACGAGCTGGGCCGCCGCCGGGTGGCGCGCGCTCGCGACGAGGTCGAGGCGATCGCGGTGCGCCGGCTGCGTGCCGAATTGGCCGACCTGCGCGACGGCGACCGGCTCGCCGGGCTGGCCGAGCGCGTGGTCGCCCGGGAGCTCGACCCGTTCGCCGCGGCGGACGCGCTCATCGCCGAACTGCGCGGCTAGGCGCCGACTTTCGCCGGTTCTGGGTGACCGTGGTGAGCCCTAGACTGCGGACGCTCCGAAACCGGTCGAACACTGGGAGGGCGTGCAGCATGAAGAGGATTCTCGGCACGGCGTTGGCGATCGGCGCTTTGCTCGCGGCGGGGACGAGCGTCGCTTCGGCGGCCGAACCACCGCCGCCGAAGACCACCCACGGGCCCTGCCAGTACACGCAGACCCCGGACGAACCGCCGGCGCGCCCGGTGCCGCTGCCGCCGGACCCGCGGCACACGCCCAGCCACGGCAAGGTCGACGTCGCGATCAAGACCAGCCAGGGTGCGCTGCCGCTGCGGCTCGACCGGGCGAAGGCGCCGTGCACGGTGCAGAGCTTCCTGCACCTGGCCGGGCACCGGTTTTACGACCACACCGTGTGCCACCGGTTGACCGCGTACCCGACGTTGAAGGTCCTGCAGTGCGGTGACCCGACGGCCACCGGTGAGGGCGGGCCGGGCTACAAGTACAAGGACGAACTGCCGGTCGACCTCCCGCCGGCGCCCACCGACCCGACCGGCGCGCGCCGGATCTACGGGCGAGGCCTGCTGGCGATGGCGAACGCCGGGCCGGACACGAACGGTTCGCAGTTCTTCGTCGTCTACGGCGATTCAGTGCTGCGGCCGAACTACACGGTCTTCGGCACCGTCGGCGCGGACGGCCTGGCGACGCTCGACAAGGTCGCCGCGGGCGGCATCGTCCCGGATCCGACCGTCCCGCCGGGCACACCGACCGTCGATGGCACGCCGGTCCTGCGGACCGAGCTCATCCGCGTCCGGTCCTCCTGCTGGTCCTGATCCCCGGCCTTCAAACACCCCAATGTGGCATTGGGTGCGTCCAACGCACCCAATGCCACATTGGGGTGCATTCAGGCGGTGACCTCCCAGAGCGCCTCGATCAGCGCCTGCGTAGCACCCGCGAAGGCGTGCTTCGGCGTAGCCGCGTAACCGACCAACACCCCGCCTGGGCGGCCTTCGTCCATCCAGTAGCGCGAAAGCCCTTCGATGCCGATCGCGCGACGGCGGCAAGCGGCCAGGACCTCGGTCTCCGTCGGCCCGCCGTCGGGCAGCATCAGCAGCAGGTGGAGCCCGGCCGCGATCCCGCGCGGCGACACCGTCTCCGGCAACGCGGCCAGCAGGCGCGCCCGGCGTGACCGGTATTCGGCACGGCTGCGGCGGATGTGCCGGTCGTAGCCGCCGGAGTCGATCAGCGAAGCCAAGGTGAGCTGCGGGAGCACCGCCGGGCGTGAACCGGATTCCTCCATCGCCACCCGCACCGGCTCCACGAGCGAGCGCGGCAGCACCAGCCACGCCAGCCGCAACGCCGGTGCCAGCGTCTTGCTCGCCGTGCCCGCGTAGATCACTCGTTCCGGTGACAGCGCTTGCAGTGCGCCCACCTGCTGGTTGTCGAAGCGGAACTCGCCGTCGTAGTCGTCTTCCAGCACGAACGCCCCGGTTTCGCCCGCCCACCGGGCCAGCGCGGCACGCCGTCCCGGCGCGAGCGTCACTCCGGTGGGGTACTGGTGCGCCGCCGTCACGACCACGGCCGGACTGGCCAAACCGGACACCTCGATCCCGTCGCCGTCCACTTCGACCGGCACCACCCGGGCGCCCTGCGCCGCCGCGATGTTCCGGTACAGGTGCAACGACGGGTTTTCGAACGCCATTTCGTCCACATCGAGCCCACGCAGGGCTCGCGCCAGCACGGCGATCGCGTGCGAGAAGCCGTTGCAGACCACGATCCGCGCCGGATCGGCGATCACGCCGCGGCTGCGCGCGACGTACCCGGCGAGCGTGTCGCGCAGCTCCGGCTGACCTGAGTAAGGACTCATAACCAAATGCCGGCGCGGGCATGTTCTGCAAGGCCCGGCGCGTCGCGGCGAGCCACTCCTGACGGGGAAACGCCGACAAATCCGGGCGGCCCGGACGCAGGTCCCAGCGGGGTGCGGGTTCGCGCGCGGCCGGCCGTGGCGCGGATTGCGGCAACGCGCCCGCCGTCGCCACCCGGGTCGGCGCGCCCTGGGCCGTGCGCAGGTAGCCCTCGGCGGCGAGGTCGGCGTAGACGCGGGTGACCGTGCCACGGGCGACGCCCAAGTCCTGGGCCAGCGCACGGGTCGAGGGAATGGCCGTGTCCGGCGCCCAGCGACCCTCCCGGATCGCCGCCCGGATCGCTGCGGCCAGCCCGGCGCGGCCGGTTTCCGGCTGCCACCCGAGGTGGACGTCCATCCCCGAACTGGACCACGGATCTGCCATGTGACTGGACCATACATGTGGACCAGTCGCGATTAGCGTGGTTCTCATGACGAAGCGCATCAGTCTGGGACAGCACGTCCCGGAGATCTACAAAGCCATGTCGAACCTGCACGCCGAGGTCGAGAAGGCGGCGGCCAACGCGGGGCTGGACCAGAAGCTCCTCGAGCTGGTGAAGATCCGGGCGTCGCAGATCAACGGCTGCGCGTTCTGCCTCGACATGCACAACCACGACGCACTGGAGCTGGGCGAGTCGGCGCGCCGCCTGTTCGTGCTCGACGCCTGGCGCGAGACGGACTTCTTCACCGAGCAGGAGCGCGCCGCGCTGGCCCTGACGGAGGCGATGACCCACATCGGCCAGCACGGCGACGTCCCCGACGACGTCTACGCCGAAGCGACCCGCGTGTTCACCGAGGAGCAGTACCGCGTGGTCGGCTGGGCGGTCATCGTGATCAACAGCTGGAACCGGATGGCGATCACCAGCCACTCGCCGCTGCCGAAGCGGGACGCGTGAGCGCCGCGGCGCTGCGGGCGCTGCACGTTCCCGGCAAGCCGCTGATCCTGCCGAACGCCTGGGACGCCGACACCGCGAAGCTCGTCGAAGCCGCCGGTTTCCCGGTGGTGGCGACGAGCTCGATCGCCGTCGCGACCGTGCTCGGCTATCCGGACGGTGAGAAAGCGCCCGTCGACGAGATGTTCGCCGCGGCAGCGCGGATCGCCCGGGCGGTCGGCGTGCCGGTCACGGTGGACGCCGAATCGGGATACGGCCTCTCCGGCAAGGAGCTCGCGAGCCGGCTGCTCGACGCCGGAGCCGTCGGCTGCAACTTCGAGGACACCGACCACAGCACCGGCGAGGTGCGGCCGGTCGCGGTCCAGGCTGAGCGGATCGCCGCGCTCCGGGAAGCCGCCGGGGACGCCCTGGTGATCAACGCGCGGGTCGACTCCTTCCGCGGCGCGGCGGACGAGCGCACGCTGCTCGGCGAGGGCGTCGCCAGGGCGAAGGCGTACTTCGAGGCCGGGGCGGATTGCGTCTACCCGATCCACCTGCGGACGCCGGAGCTGATCGCGGAATTCGCCACGCAGGTCGGCGGACCCGTCAACGCGCCGGCCAGCCCCGGTGGCCCGGGACTGGCCGGGCTCGCCGAACTGGGCGTCGCCCGGATCTCGCTCGGTGGCGGGCTCTGGGGCTACACGCGGAAGTTTTTCGGCGACACTCTCGCGAGCATCGCCGAGGGCAAGCTGCCTTACTGACCGGGGAATGGCCGAAGGCCGCCGCGAGGGGAATGCGCACATCCCTCACGGCGGCCTTCGGTGTCTTTAGTGGACGACGGCCTTCTCGGCGCCCGCGCCGGTCAGCGACCGGACCTCCATCTCCGCGTACTTCTTCTCGTTGTGTTCCTTCGACAGGACGGTGCCCAGCCAGCCGAGGAAGAACGCGACCGGGATCGAGACGAGGCCCGGGTTGTCGAGCGGGAACCAGTGGAAGTCGACGCCCTGGATCATCGACGCGCTCTTGCCGTTGACCACCGGCTTGCCCGAAACCGCGGGCGAGAACACGATCAGCACGATCGAGACGATCAGGCCGCCGTAGATCGACCACAGCGCGCCCTGGGTGTTGAAGCGCTTCCAGAACAGCGAGTAGAGGATCGTCGGCAGGTTCGCCGACGCCGCGACCGCGAACGCCAGCGCGACCAGGAACGCCACGTTCTGCCCGTTGGCCAGGATCCCGCCCGCGATCGCGACGGCCCCGATGACCAGCGCGGTGATCCGGGCGACCCGGACCTCCGAGCCCGGCTCGGCCTTGCCCTTCTTGATCACGTTGGCGTAGACGTCGTGTGCGAACGACGCCGACGCGGTGATGGTCAGGCCCGCGACCACCGCGAGGATCGTCGCGAACGCGACCGCCGCGATCAGGCCGAGCAGCACCGGCCCGCCGAGTTCGAGGGCCAGCAGCGGCGCCGCCGAGTTGGCCCCGCCCGGCGCGGCCTTGATCTTGTCCGGCCCCACCAGCGCGCCGGCGCCGTAGCCGAGCACCAGGGTGAACAGGTAGAAGATGCCGATCAGCGCGATCGCCCAGGTCACCGAGCGGCGGGCGTCGCGGGCGGTCGGCACCGTGTAGAAGCGCATCAGCACGTGCGGCAGCCCGGCCGTGCCCAGTACCAGCGCGACGCCGAGGGAGAGGAAGTCCAGTTTGGACGTCCCGGTCGCGCCGTACTGCTTGCCCGGCCCGAGCAGCGCCTGACCGGCCTTTCCGCCCTTGTCGACCGCGGCCTGCAGCAGGCTGGAGAAGTTGAAGCCGTACTTGCCGAGCACCCACAGCGTCATCACGAGCGCGCCGACGATGAGCAGCGCGGCCTTGACGATCTGGACCCAGGTCGTGCCCTTCATCCCGCCGATGAGCACGTACAGGATCATGATCACGCCGACCACGGCGATGACCACGCTCTGCCCGGCCTTGCCCTCGATGCCGAGCAGCAGCGCGACCAGGCCGCCCGCGCCCGCCATCTGGGCCAGCAGGTAGAAGAACGAAACGGCGAGAGTCGACGTCGCCGCCGCAGCACGGACCGGACGCTGCTTCATCCGGAACGCCAGGACGTCGCCCATCGTGAACCGGCCGGTGTTGCGGAGCAACTCCGCCACCAGGAGCAGCGCGACGAGCCACGCGACCAGGAAGCCGATGGAGTAAAGGAATCCGTCGTAGCCGTAGATCGCGATTGCGCCTGCGATGCCGAGGAACGACGCCGCGGAAAGGTAGTCACCGGAGATCGCGATGCCGTTCTGCGGCCCGGTGAACGCGTGCCCCGCGGCGTAGTAGTCGGTCGCGGTCTTGGTGTTGCGGCTGGCGCGGAACACGATCACCAGCGTGATGATCACGAACAGGCCGAAGATGCTGATGTTGAGGACGGGGCTGCTGCCTTCGACGGCCGCGGCGAGCGTGGTCATGCCTGCCCCTTCTCGATGTCGTCGCGGATCTTCTCCGCGATCGGGTCCAGCTTGCGGTTGGCGTAGCGCACGTACAGCCCGGTGATCACGAACGTGGAGACGAACTGCAGCAGGCCGAAGAGGAGGCCGACGGTGATGTTGCCGAACAGCTTCGTGCTCATGAAGCCGTGCGCGTAGTCGGCGAGCAGGACGTAGAGGAGGTACCAGACGAGGAACAGCGCCGCCATCGGGAAGACGAAGCGGCGAAGCCTGCTTCGCAGTTCCTTGAATTCGGTGCTCTCGTGGACGTGGTCCCAGGTCGTGTCCGGGGGACCGTCGGTGTCGGTCGTACTCATGGTGCTCCCTCGCGACGCTGCGGTGTGTGGTGCGCGTCACCGTAGGGAGCGGGCCGGCCGCGAGGAACAGTCAGCGGTTCAAACGCCGGGCGATGCGACGAAAGGCCGACGAACGGTCCGGCGGTGGTGACGAAAGGCGTTCGCTGGGCCGTTCGTCCAGATGCAACCGCAGCATCGCGGCGTTCGACCAGGTGGGTGGGCGCCCGCGCAGCGAGACCAGCACCATTACGCCGAATGCCAGCGGCACCGCCCATGGTGCCGGTTGCTGCACCAAGATCGCCACCCAGCCGTGCAGCTGCGGCCCGGTCAGCGCCACCAGGATCGAGCCCGAGGACGCGATCAGTCCGGTGAGGACACCCGCGATACCACCCGCCGCGGTGAGTTTCGGCCACCAGATGCCCAGCACCAGCAGCGGGCAGAACGTCGACGCGGCGACGGTGAAGCCCCACGTCACGAGCACCCCGGCGTCGAACCTCGCCGACTGCAGCGCGAGCAGGACCATCGCGCCGCTGACCACGACGACGGTCAGCCGCAGCCGGCGCAGCCCGCCGGGCATCAGGTCGTAGGCCAGGGCGCCGGACATCACCAGCACCAGTCCCAAGGATGTGGCCAGGAAAGCGGCGAACGCGCCCGCGGTGAGCAGCGCGGTGAACAGGGATCCGGTCCAGCCGGCGTCCACTCTGGACGGAAGTTCGACGACGACGGTGTCGGTGGCGCCGGAGACGTAGAGCTCGGGGGTCAGCACCCGGCCGAGTACGCCGTAGATTCCGGGAAAGAGATAGAAAACGCCGAGCAGCGCCACCGTGATCGCGGCGGTGCGGCGGGCGGCGCGGCCGTCCGGGCTGGTGTGGAAGCGCATCAGGACGTGCGGCAGGCCCATGGTGCCGAGCATGGTCGCGATGAGGATCGCCCAGGTACCCAGCAGCGGGTGGCCCTGGTCGTTGAGGTCGAGCAGCGGCCGCTGCCAGCCCGGCCCGCCCAGCGGCCCGCCACCGCCGACAGCCGGAACCGGCGCTCCCTTGAGGAAGGTAAGCGTTTCCCCGCTGTGGGCGATGTATTCGCCCGGCGGGCGGATGCCTTCACGCAGCGGCGTCGGATCGCGGAACTCCAGCGACACGTCCACTTCGAACTTCACCGGCGTGTCCCGTTCGAAGTGCGTGAACTCGACCGGCGTCAGCGCGGCTTCGCGGTCGGTCGCGGTCACCTGCGAGACCAGCCAGATCGCCGGAATGAGGAACAGCAGGAGCTTCAGCACGAACTGGAACGCTTGGACGTAGGTCGCCGCGCGCATGCCACCGAGGGCGAGCGTGACGCTCACGGCCGTCCCCGCGAGAACGACGCCGACCCAGTACGGCGTGTGCCCGACCGCGGTGAGCACGAGCCCGGCGGTGCGGAACTGCGGGACGACGTAGATCGTGCCGATCACCAGCACGACGAACGCCGCCAGCCTGCGCAGCGCGGGGGAGTTGAGGCGGGCTTCGGCGAAGTCCGGCACGGTCAGCGCGCCTGAGCGGCGCATCGGCGCGGCGACCAGCACGAGCATCGCGATGTAGCCGGCGGTGAACCCGACCGGGTACCAGAGCGCGCCGATCCCGTCCTTAACCACGAGCCCGGCGACGCCGAGGAAACTCGCCGCCGAAAGGTACTCGCCGGTGACCGCGGCGGAGTTGACCAGGGGCGAGATTCGCCGCGACGCGACGAGGAAGTCCGAGGTGGTCCGCATCGCGGCCACTCCGCGCACGCCGATCAGCAGCGTGATGAGCACGACCGGGGCGACGGCCAGCGCGATGCCCACTACTCGTCTTCCAGGCGTTCGGCGCGACGCAGCTGCCAGCGCGCGAGCAGAGCCATCGCGGGGTAGGGGAGCACCGCGATCATCAGCCAGGACAACGGGATCCCCAGCACCCGCACGTCGTCGAGGCCGGGGAAGAGCGCGAACACCCCGGGCAGGCCGAGCAGCAGCGCGAACATCAGCGCCAGTGCGGGAATGCCGCTACGGCGTTGCGCGCGATACAGGCCGTTGGCCCGCTGGACGTCGGCCGCGCGGAGCCGCGAAACCCGCCAGCGGCCGCGTGCGCGTCGCCGGGAATGGGCGAGCCGGGTCTGCGGACTGGTCACCGCGACCCGCCGGACGCGGCTCACCGGCCGGGCCCGAGCTGGCCGCGCTGCGCCGCCTCCAAAAGCCGGTCACGCAGCTCGCGGGCGTGTCGGCGGCTGACCGGGACGTCGCCGGCCTCGGTGTGCGCGAGCAGCCCGCCCGCGGTGTCGCTGCGCAGCTCCAGCACCGCGCCGACGGCCAGCAGGAAACCGCGGTGGACGCGGCTGAACCCGGTGCCCTCCCAGTACTCCTCCAGCCGCGAGATCGGCATCCGCACCAGGTGCACCCCGGCCTTGGTGTGCAGCCGGACGTAGTCGCCGTGCGCCTCGACGAACAGGACGTCGTCGCGGCGGACGTACCGGGTGCGCCCGCCGATCTCGACCGGCAGCGCCGCCATCGTGTCCGGCGCCGGGCGTCCCGCGGGGGTTGCCATCCTCGCCACCTTCGCCAATGCGGCGGAGAGGCGTTCCGCGCGGACGGGCTTGAGCAGATAGTCGACCGCGCCGATGCCGTACGCGGTCACGGCGTGCCCGTCATGCGCTGTCACGAAGACGATCACGGGAGGCTCGCTCAGTTTCGCCAGCAGCGACGCGAGTTCGAGACCGTCGAGGCCGGGCATCGAGATGTCGAGGAACACCGCGTCGAAACGGTCTGCCTGAAGCAGCTTCAACGCCCTGAGCGCGTCGGCCGCTCCGACGACTTCGCCGACTTCGGGCGCTTCGCGCAGCATCAGACAGATCTCGTCGAGCGCGTGCTGAGAGTCGTCGACGGCGAGTACGCGCAGGCTCACGGCAGCACCCCCGGCTGGAACCGCGGCACCCGCACGATCACCCGGGTGCCCGCGCCGAGGCCGGTCTCCACGGTCAGCCCGTACCAGGGCCCGTAGACGTCCCGCAGCCGCCGGTCCACATTGGACAGGCCGACGCCGCTTTCGGCGACCCGCCCGGCGAGGATGTCCGCGGCGAACTTCGGCTCCATGCCGACGCCGTCGTCCTCGACGCTGATCACGCAGTCGTTCCCTTCCGCTTGGCCGTGCACATGGACCGTCCCGGCCGCCGGGCGCGGCTCGATCCCGTGCCGGATCGCGTTCTCCACCAGGGGTTCCAGTACCAGGTAGGGCACCGCGACGGCAAGGACCTCTGGTGCCACCCGCACTTGGACGCGCAGCCGTTCGCCGAGGACGGCGCGCTGCAGCGCCAAGTAGGTCTCGATCGCGCGGAACTCTTCGGCGACCACGGTGTATTCGCCGTGGCGAGCCAGGCTGTAGCGGGTGTAGTCGGCGAAGTCGAGCATCAGGTCACGGGCGCGGTCCGGGTCGGAGCGGACGAGTGAGGCGATCACGGTGAGCGCGTTGTAGACGAAATGCGGCGACATCTCCGCGCGCAACGCCCGCAGCTCGGCCTGCTGCGCTTGCTCCGCCGAAGCCTCCAACCGGCCACGTTCCAGCGCCTGCACCACCAACTCGGCGGCTTGGCCGGCGACCGCGCCACGGGTGTCGCCGACGACGAGCAGCGCGCCGGCGAGTTCATCGTGGACATGCAAAGGGAGGACGATGACCTCCGGCGCGGAGCCGGGCTCCTCGGTGTGCAGGACGCCGTCGAGGACCTTGGCCACGGTGTCGTCCGGGCCGGGACGCCCGGACCAGAGCAGCGATCCCGAGAGGTCGGTCAGCCCGAGGCCGGGGACGCCGAACAGGCGCCGCAGCGCATGGGTCGCGCGGCGGGCCCGTGGCCCGGACAGGCCGTCCCGCAGGTCGCCGGTGATCCGATGGGCCGCGGCGAGCACGGGCAGCGGGTCGGACGGGGAGCGCCATGGCAGCGTGCTCACGGGCCTCCCCTCGGCGTCGGTGTCTGGGGAGTCGAGTCTAGGACTCCAGCTCGCGCTTTCGCCTCAGCAGCGCGCCGCGGCGCTGGTGGGCCTCCCGGAGCAGGATCACCGCGGCCAGCAGGAAGCCGACGCCGGTCATCGTCGCGGCCAGGTTGCCGGTGATCGCGACGAGCGTCCCGGTCACCACGACGGCCGCGCCCACCGCGAACCAGCCCGCGACGACGGCGTCCAGCGCGAACAGCGGCCGCTTGAGCAGCGCCCACGCACCGACGGCCGTCCAGCCCAGGCAGACCAGGGTGAGCAGCGCGAACATCAGCTGTGTCCGGGTGGGCAGCCGCGGCTCGGTCGCCCAGAGCGTCACCAGGAAGACCGTGCCGGCCAGCCCGGCCAGCCCGGCGAAAGCGCCGCGCAGACGTCCCCAGCGGGACAGGCCGGGGGAGAGCCGGGCGAACAGGTCGTCGGCGGAAGTCATGGCGTGTATCCCTTCTTTTCCAGGTGGACGCGGAGCAGGCGGCGGGCGCGGGAGAGCCGTGACTTGACGGTCCCGGCAGGGACTCCGCAGACGGCGGCGCAGTCGTCGAGGGAGAGATCCCGCAGGTGGTAGAGCATCACCACCTCCCGCTCGCGCGGCGGGAGTGTGGCCACCGCGGCTCCGAGGGCGACCCGGTCGAGCAGGAGGTCGACCGGATTGTCGGCGATTTCGTCGACGGGTTCGTCGATGGGCTCGGCGTACTGGGCGCGCAGCCGATCGGTGATCGCGCGCCGGGCGATGGTGAACAGCCACGGCGTGAACCGGGTGGGCTCGCGCAGCCGCGGCAACCCGCGGAACACCGCGAGCCAGACCTCCTGGGCCACGTCGTCGGCGCGGTCGTGGTCCAGCATCCGGTGCACGTAATCGCGCACCGGGTCGTGCCCGATCCGGACCAGCTCGGCAAACGCTTCCCGCTCGCCGAGCTGGCACCGGATCACCAGCAGTTCGTCATTCATCCGCACCTCCTGTCATCGGTACAGTCGGCGCCCGGGCGTATTCGGTTCACGCTGGTTACGCCGGCCGATCATGGACACGATCGCGATCCGGCTGCGCGCGGTGACCCGGCGCTGGGCGCTCGCGGGCCTGGTCGTGTTCGCGGCGCTGCTGGTTGTGGTGTTCGGCTGCTTCGCCTTCGCGCGCGCGCGCGTTCTCGAACTCAGGTCGTGAGTGGAAAACGGTGTTAGAACACTGTTTTCCACTCACGACCCCCCGGTCAGGGGCAGAGGTGCTCGGACTGCGGGTAGTAGAAGTCGTAGACGTTCGACGGATACCGGTAGCTCTGGGCGGCCCCGGGGGCGATCGGATAGCACGTGCTCGGCCAGGTGGCACCGGTGAAGTGGTGGTACCAGGTGACCGAGACGCGGATCGTCCGGCCGCACGACGCGTTGCGGATCGTCACGCGGACGCCGTCGTCGCCGATCACCGGCGCACAGCCGGGGAAAGCGGACTGGACACCAGCCGGAGCGGCGTCCGCCGTCGCCCCGGATACCAGCAGCGAACCGAACAATGCGGCCACGCCCGGCAGCAGCAGGAGCTTGCGGAAAATCATGAGTTCCCCTCAGGTGTGCTGGTAGCTCCGGAATTCGCAATATTGCTGAAAGCACTCGTTCTCGTCGGTTTTGTAGACACCGACGCTGGGCGAAAGAACCTGCGGGCTCTGCGCCGTCCCGTCCTCTTGCTTGTTCGTGCAGTTGTAACCCGCGTAGACGATCTGTCCCTGGCCGGTTTCGTTGGTGACGCTCACGAACGGCGCGCCGTTCGTGACGTTGCGGCACCCGCCGGGGCTCGGGGCGTAGAACCAATACGTCTGCCCGTTGAACCACCTCATCGTGGTCGCGGCCGAACTCGGGCTCACGGAAACGACGGCCATGACCGCGCGCCCCGCGGCGCGCTTCGGCTTGATCACGGACACCCCAGGACTACGTCGTAGTCGAGCAGGTAATCGGCGGTCCAGCCCCGTACCCCGGTGGTGAAGTCCTTGAGGAACGTCCAACGGCCGTCGCTGGTGTTGCGAAAGCAGTAGACGCGGACATCGTCCTTCGCATCGCCGGTGCCGTTGGCCAAGCAGTTCAGATAAGGACCGGAACGGATACGGATGTCATTCCCGACGAAGTGGCCTCGGGCCGACGATTCCTCTGACCAGCCGGGGTGCGAGCACGGGTTCGGTACCGCCGCCGAAGCGGGCGCGCTCACGGCTACCGCACAAGCGCCGGCGATTCCGGTGGCCGCGGCCAGTGCGGAGAATCGGGCCCATCGATGTTCGAGCATTTCCCCCTCTTCCTGTCGCCGAAGATGGCGATTCGAGGATCGTGCTCGGACAGCGTCATGACAATGCCCTTAAGCCAGGCCTGAAAAGCACTGAGGGGACCTTCGGTGAGAAGGTCCCCTCAGTTCATCGAGCGCCGCGGGATCAGCAGCTCTGCTTGTAGAAGTACTGCGAGTTCGCGTCCATGTCTTCCTTGGTGATGGAGTGCAGCGTCGCGGTGAGGTTCCGCGTCACCGGCTTGCCCTCCAGCGCCGCGACGGCCTGGTCCACACCCTGCGTGCCGATCGCCGCCGGGTCCTGCGCGATCAGGGCCTGGTACTGGCCGTTCTTCAGGCCCTCGACCTCGGACGGGCTGGCGTCGAAGCCGATCAGGTTGACCGCACCGGCCTTGCCGCCGTTGCGCAGACCTGTCGCCGCACCCTCACCGGTGTTGAGGTTGGTCGCGAAGACGCCGATCAGGTCCGGGGTCGACGCGAGCGCCGCGGTCACCTTCGACGCGGCCTGGGCCGGGTCGTTGTCGGTGAACTGGACGCCGACCGACTTCAGGTTCGGCGTGTTCTTCAGCTCGTCCTCGAAGCCCTTGGCGCGCGCGGCCGTGGTGGACGTGCCGGCCTTGGTGTCGAGCACCAGCACCGAACCGCTCTTGCCACCGGCCAGCTTCGCCATGGTCTGCGCGGCCAGCTTGCCGCCCTGGGGGTTGTCCGACGAGATGGACGACTCGGCCACGCTCGTGTCCTTCAGTGCGGTGTCGACCTCGATGATCTTCGCGCCGCGCGTCTTCACCTGCTGGATCGGCGCGAGCATCGCGGTGTCGTCGGTCGGCGCGATCAGCAGCGCCGCCGGCGGGTCGGCGGCCAGGGCGTTGACCAGCTGGGTCTGCAGCGGAGCGTCGAACTTCTGGGGTGCCTGCGCGGTCAGTTCGTAGCCGAGCTTCTTCGCTTCGGCCTGCGCGCCGCACTGCAGCGAGATGTAGAACGGCTCGGCCTGCACGCCGGCGACGTAGGCCAGCTTCTTGCTGCCGGACGGCGCGGACGAACTGGAGCCCGTCTGCCCGACCGTCCCGGAACCACACGCCGTGAGCAGCGCGGCGGCCGAAGCCAGCGCGCCCATCGCGACGAGAGCCTTGGTCAACTGCATGGTAAGCACCTCTTTGTACTCAGGGGACTCGGGAACTCGTGCCCTTTCCGGGGCGAGAATTTCAACGAGAGTTGCGACGCTTGCGGCGTTGCTGGTCGAACCAGACGGCCGCGATCAGCACCGCGCCGACCACGATCATCTGCCAGAAGTCCTGGACCTTGATGATGTCGAAGCCCTTTTTGAGGACGGCCGGGATGAACACGCCGATCACGGTGCCGAGGATCGTCCCGACACCGCCGAACAGGCTGGTGCCGCCGAGGACCGTGGCGGCGATGGCGTTGAGGTTGTCACTGGTGTGCCCGCCGATGGCGGTCGAGTTGTAGTAGGCCAGCGACAGGAACCCGGCGATCCCGGCGAGGAAACCCGTCAGCGTGTACACCTTCAGCAGGTGCGCGGTGACGCCGATACCCGCTCGCCGCGCGCCTTCGGCGTTCGAGCCGATGGCGAAGGTGTAGCGGCCGAACTTCGTCGTGTGCAGCAGCCAGGCCCCGATCAACGTGATCACCACGGCGATCAGCACCAGGTTCGGGATGAAGCCGAACGACGTGCCGTAGCCGAGCTGCTGGTTCAGCACCACGGGAACGGTGTGCACGTCGCTGCCGTTGTTGAGCAGCAGTGCCGCGCCGAGAGCGGCTCCCATCGTGCCCAGCGTGACGATCAGCGGCGGGATGCCCGCCACCGCGATGAGGAAACCGTTGATCACGCCCCACAGGGTCCCGGCCAGCACGGCGACGACCAGCCCGACGATGATCACACCCCAGCCGGCGTTGGTCGCGCTACCGCCCGAGAGGCTCTCCATCGTCTTGCCCGCGGCCATTCCCGCGAAGATCAGCACCGAGCCGACCGACAGGTCGATGCCCGAGGTGATGATCACGAACGTCATGCCGACCGAGAGCACCAGCAGGACGGCTGTCTCGATGGACAGCAGCTGGAAGTTGTAGAGCGTCGGGAACGCGTTCGGCGCCAGCACGCTGAACACGGCGATCAGCGCGATCAGCACCAGCGCGATCCAGAACGTGTTGGCCCCGACCAGGCGCTTGCCCAGCGACACCTTGCCGAACCCGGCGTCGGGCGTTTCCTGGATACCGGGGTCCTTCTTCGTGGGAGTCGACACGGTCACGCCGCCTCCTCTTGCACGAGCGCGCCGGTCATCGCGGCGACGAGGTCTTCGAGCTTCGTGTCGGCGCCGGTGAACCGGGCCACGCGCGTGCCGAGCCGCAGCACCTCGACGCGGTCGGCGACCGAAAGCACCTCGGGCATGTTGTGGCTGATCAGCACCACCGCGATGCCCCTGTCCCGGGTCTTCTTGATCACGTCGAGCACGCGCTCACGCTGCACCACGCCCAGCGCCGCGGTCGGCTCGTCCATGAACACGACCTTCGACGCCCACACGACCGAGCGCGCCACCGCGACACTCTGGCGCTGGCCGCCGGACAGCGACCCGATCGGCACGTCCGTGCTCTGCAGTGTCACTCCGAGGCGCTTGAACTCCTCGATCGCCTGGCTCCGCATCTCCTTCTTGTCCAGCATGCCGAGCTTGCCCAGGATCCCCTTGCGGTGGAGCTCCCGGCCCAGGAACAGGTTCGCGGCCGGGTCCAGTTCCGGCGCGACGGCCAGGTCCTGATAGACCGTCTCGATGCCGAGGCGCCGTGCCGTGGTCGGGGAGTCGAAATGGACTTCCTCGCCGTCCAGCAGGATCTTGCCGCTCGTCGGCTGTTCGGCCCCCGAGAGGCACTTGACCAAAGTGGACTTCCCGGCGCCGTTGTCGCCGATGAGCGCCGTGACCTCCCCCGCGCGGGCCTGGAAAGAGGCACCGCGCAGGGCTTCGACCGAGCCGTAGCGCTTGGTCAGGTTCTGGGCGTCGAGCAGGATTTCGCTCACGCTCGCCTCCTTTCCGGGACCGGTGGCCGGCAGCGGATCACCGTGAGATCACCCGCGAGCTCGGTCTGCCCGGTGTCGAACGGGACGACGTAGGTCTCGCCCTTGGTCAGCGCGAACTCGCCGTCGTGCTCGGTCCGCAGCGTGCCGGAACCGTCCATGACCACCAGGACCGCGAAGGACGGGTCGAGTGACAACGTTGTCACGTTGCTCGGCCGCAGCTGGTCGGCTCGGAAGAACTGATCCGACCCCTCGGCCAGCAGGTCCACAGTGCACTCCGTGGCACCGGCGGTGCGCTTGATGATGGTCTGCAGGCGTCCCTCGTCCCAGCCGGAGGTGTCCAGCGCCTCGATCGCGGTGTCGAAACCGATGCCGAGGTGGCCCTTTTCCGGCGAGGCGAGGAAGTCCCGCCACTCGATGGTGAGCGAGAAGTCGGTCGGCTGCTGCAGCTCGACGACGAACACGCCCTCGCCGATCGCGTGCGGCAGCCCGGCCGGGATGTACACGGTGTCGCCAGCGGTCACCGGGATGCTGTTCAGCGCGCCCAGCATGCTCGGCACGTCCTGCTCGCGGGTCCACTCCGACACGGTCTCTTTGGACAGCGTGTCCTTGAAACCGGGGTAGACACGCGGGTCGTCGCCGTAGGTGCCGACCACGATCCACGCCTCGGTCTTGCCGAAGTGCGAGTCGAAGTGCTGCTGGGCGAAGCCGTCGGAGGGGTGAAAGTGCACCGGCAGCCGCTGGCCGGCGTCGAGCAGCTTGACCAGCAGCCCGGTCGAGGTGCCGAGGGCCTCGACGTGCTTGGTGCCGAGCCATGCCGCCGGGTCCGCCTCGACCGCGTCGCGCAGCCAGACCCCGCTCGGGAGCTTGGTCAAGCCGTTACTGTCCTGGCCGTACATCGTGGTGGCGGAGCCGACCCAGTCCTCGGGGCCGAATTTGGTATCCGCGGTGGACGCCCCGCGCAGTGCCGCGATCGCGTCGCCACCCCGGTAGAACTGGGGCGGCTGGTTGGCGGGAAGCCGGATGGGTTCGAGGCTCACGGGGCGACCTCGGCGGAACCACGGGCGACGAGATGCACGGGAAGGACTACCTTTCTCGGTGGGGACTGATCTCCTTGCACGCGCGCGAACAGCAGCTCGGCCGCGGCGTGGCCGAGGGCGCTGACGTCGTGCGCGATGACGGTGACCGGCGGGTCCAGCAGGTCCGCCAGCTCGAAGTCGTCGAAGCTGACCAGCGCCGGGCGGCGCTCGGCGTGCGCGAGCGCGCGCAGCAGGTGGACCGCGACGCGGTTGTTGCCCGCGACGACCGCGGTGGCCGGCGACGGCCCGGTCAGCAGCGTCCGCACGGCCTCGCCGATGGATTCCGGCGTCGGCGTGCGCAGCACGACCAGCGATTCGTCATAGGTGATCCCGTTGCGGACACAGCCCTCGCGGAACCCGCGCAGGCGCTCGGCCGCGGTGAAGATGTCCGGGCTGTCGCCGAGGAACGCGACGCGCCGGTGCCCGTGCTGCGCCAGGTGCGTGACGGCCTCGATGGTCCCGCCGAGATTGTCGACCAGCACCGTGTCGGCCACGATGTCGCCGGCCGGGCGGTCGAGGAACACCACCGGCGTCCCCGCGCGCATCTCCGGCACCAGGTACCCGTGCTGCAGCCCGGCGGGGACGACGAGGATGCCGTCGACCCGGCGCGCGCAGAACTCGAGGACCAGCTCGCGTTCGCGGTCGGAGTTCTCCTCCGACGAGCCGGTCAGCACCTGTCTGCCGAACGACGTCGCGATGCGTTCGACCGCGCGGTTCAGCTCCGAATAGAAGGGGTTGCCGACGTCCTCGACGATCAGCCCGATGGTCCCGGTGGTCGACCCGCGGCGCAGGTTGCGCGCGCCGAGGTTGCGCCGGAAACCGAGCTGCTCGATGGCCGCCATGACCCGCTCGGCGGTGTCCGGGTGCACCGCCGGTTCGTCGTTGACCACGCGCGAGACGGTCTTGATGCTCACGCCCGCCAGCCGGGCCACGTCGCTCATGGTGGCTCGGCGGCTCGCGGTGCGCGGGATCCCGTCCCTGTCCCGGCCGGGTGGAGACAACGTTGTCATAGTGCCCGGGATTACACGCTACGTCCCCCGGCGGTGTCAATGCCCAATCCGTACCTGGTGCCGTTTCGGCGACGGAAGTGTTAGGACGGATGGCTGATCAGCCTGTCCGGTATCGGACAGGCTCCCACCGTACTCTTGACCTCTCCGCAAGCGATTGTCGAAGGTACCCGGCATCGACGGTCGCACGACAAGGTTGTCATTTCGGTTAACGGCCGGGTCGTGCCGGAGGTGGAGAGGCGATGGCGATGGCGCGAGCGCGCTGGAGAGCCGGACTGTTATTCGTGACCACGGCGATCGCGGCGGCGGTGGCCCCGGCGATGCCCGCGGTCGCGGCCCCGGCAGCACAAGCCGACCTGGCACTGAGTGATTTGACAAAGTGGGTCAACCCCTTCGTCGGCACGCGGCCGGGCGGCGAAGATCATGGGACCGGCGGGGGCGCCGGCAACACCTTCCCGGGCGCGGTGGTCCCGTTCGGCATGGTGCAGTGGAGCCCGGACACCGTGAAGGCACAGCACGGCGGGTACTACTACGACGACAATGCCCTGAAGGGCTTCAGCCTGACCCACCTTTCCGGCGCCGGCTGCTCGACCTACGAAGACATCCCGTTCATCCCGTACGTCGGCGAGGTGACGACCTCCCCGGCGACCGACCCCGGCCGCTACACCTCGACGTTCTCGCACGCCAACGAGCACGCGACCGCGGGCAAGTACGACGTCACGCTGGACAGCGGCGCCAAGGTCGAGCTGAGCGCCACCCAGCGCACCGGCTCGGGCCGGTTCACCTACCCGGCGGGTGCGTCCTCGTCGCTGCTGGTCAACACCTCCGGCTCGGTGATGGGCACCGACGACGCGTCGGTCACCATCGGCAAGGACACCATCTCCGGCTGGGCGACCAGCGGCCGGTTCTGCGGCGCGGGCAACAGCTACCGCGTCTACTTCTCGGCGAAGTTCGACACCCCGTTCGCGTCCGTCGGGACGTGGAAGAACGGCGCGGTGACCCCGAACCGGCTGGCCGAGACCGGCGGTTCCCCGGCGAAGGTCGCACAGACACCCGACGGCGTGCTGAGCAAGGTCGCCGACGCCGGTGCGCTGGCGAAGGCGTTGCCGGGCAGCAAGAAGGCGACGGTCTCGACGTCCTCGGCCGCCGCGGCGCCGAGCACGACGGTGAGCGGGCCGGGCAGCGGCGCGTACGTCACCTTCGACAACCTCGCCGGCGCCACGGTGAACGTGCAGGTCGGACTGTCCTTCGTGTCCGTCGACGGCGCGAAGGCGAACCTGAAGGCGGAGAACACCAAGAAGTCCTTCGACACCGTCGCGGCCGCCGCGCGCAAGGCGTGGAACGACCAGCTGAACAAGGTCGCGGTCGAGGGCGGCTCGGACGCCGACACCACGACGTTCTACACCGCGCTGTACCACTCGCTGATCCAGCCGAACGTGTTCTCCGACTCCGACGGCCAGTATCCGGGCTTCGACGGGCGGATCCACAAGGCCGACAAGGGCCACGCGATGTACACGAACTTCTCCGGCTGGGACATCTACCGTTCGGAGATCCCGCTCCTGGCGACGATCGCGCCGAAGGAGACCTCGGACATCGTCCGGTCGATGATGGCCTACGCCGAGCAGGGCGGTTCGTGGGACCGGTGGACGGTCGCGAACGACTACACCGGTGTGATGAATGGCGACCCGTACCACATCATCGTGTCGACGGCGTACGCCTTCGGTGCCCGTGACTTCGACGCGAACAAGGCGTTGCTGCTCATGATCAAGGGTGCCACCCAGCCGACGCAGGGCTACACCGAGCGGCCGGGAAACGAGGACTACCAGAAGCTGGGTTACGTGCCCGGCGCGGGCGCGGACACCCTCGAGTACACCAGCGCCGACTTCTCCATCGCCCAGTTCGCGAGGCGGCTCGGCGACGGCGCGACGTACACAACGTTCATGAAGCGCGCGCAGAACTGGCAGAACCTCTACAACCCGGGCACCGGCCACCTGCAGCCGCGCGGCGCCGACGGTTCGTTCGCCGGCACCTACAACCCGGCCAGCTCCACCGGCTGGGTCGAGGGCAACGGTGCGCAGTACGACTGGATGGTGCCTTACGACCTCGGCGGCCTGGTGACCGCGTTCGGCGGCACCACAGCGGTGCAGAACCGGCTGGACACCTTCTTCACCAAGCTGAACGCCGGCACCGACGAGCCGTACGCGTTCATGGGCAACGAGCCGAACGCGAACGCGCCGTGGGTCTACGCCTACGCGGGTTCGCCCGCCAAGACGCAGTCGATCGTGCGCCGCTCGATGACCGAGCTGTACAACCCGCGGCCGGAAGGGATCATCGGCAACGACGACCTCGGCCAGATGTCGTCATGGTACGTCTGGTCGGCGCTCGGCATGTACCCGGAGATCCCGGGCCGCTCCGAGCTGGTGCTGAACTCGCCGCTGTTCGCCAAGGCGACGCTGACCACCGGCGCCGGCAAGAAGATCGTCGTCAGCGGCACGGGCACCGGCGAGTACGTGTCGGGCCTGAAGGTCAACGGCGTGGCGTCCTCGCGGCCGTGGACTCCGGAGGCGCTGATCTCGGCGGGCGGCAAGCTCGACTACGCCCTATCGGCCACGCCGACCACCTGGGGCAGCGCCGCGGGCGACGCGCCGCCGTCGTTCCGCGACCAGGAGACACCGAGCCTGTCCTTCGTGGACCCGGTCCGCGCGGTCACCCCGGCGGGTCAGACGAGCAACGCCTCGGTCGGGATCCAGGACCTCTCCGGGACCACCCGGACCTGGACCTACTCGGCGTCCGGTGTGGACGGAATCACGCTCACGCCCGCTTCGGGCAGCTTCTCCGTCCCCGGCGGGACGAAGGTCGGCGTGCCGATCACGGTGAGCGTGCCGGCGGGGACTAGCGACGGTTCCCGGAAGATCCCGGTGACCTTCTCCTCGCCCGGCCTGCCGAACATCCAGACCGTGCTCACGGTCCTGGTGGCCAAGCCCGGCAGCTGGCTGGCCACGGTGAACAACTCGGGGATCTCCACCGACGGCCAGGTCACCTCGGCGAACTTCGACGGCTTCGGCTGGAGCTACTCGGCGCAGGCACTGGCCGCGTCCGGGGCGACGGCGGGTGCCACGATCAGCGTCGACGGCCTGAACTACACCTGGTCGTCCTACCCCGGCGGTGAACCGGACAACGTGATCGCCCAGGGCCAGACGGTGAACATCGCCGGCTCCGGCAAGCTCGCGCTGCTCGGTTCGGGCTCGGGCGGTAACTCGTCGGGCACGCTGACGATCACCTACACCGACGGTACGACGTCGACGGCCACGGTCGGATTCTCCGACTGGACGCTGGGCGGCGGCGCCAACCAGCCGTCGTTCGGCAACAAGATCGCGTTGTCGACGAACTACCGGAACTCGACCGGTGGCGGCAGCCAGGCCGTGAAGACGATGATTTTCACGACGGTGCCGATCACCCTCGTGGCGGGCAAGACGGTGGCGAGCGTGACGCTCCCGTCGTCGGTCGCGGGTGGCCAGATGCACGTGTTCGGGATCGCGGTCGGCTGATCATCCAGTCGTGAAGGCCCCCTTACCGGCTATGACGGCCGGTAAGGGGGCCTTCACGGCTTCAGGACCAAGGGAGGAGCTCGATGAGGAGCAGCGTGATGGCGGTCGCGCTCGTGCTCGCCGGGGTGACCCCGGCGGCCGCGCAGCCGTTTTCGGGCGACGCGCTGGACGCCGTCAATGCGTTCATCGGTACGAAGGACGACGGGAACACGTTCCCCGGGGCGTCGGCGCCGTTCGGGATGACCCAGGTCAGCCTGATCACTTCGCACTACGCGGGTTACCGCTATGACGACACCGCGATCCGCGGGTTCGGCCATTTCTTCCTCTCCGGCGCGGGTTGCTGGGAGCAGGGCGGCCTGGTCTCGACCCTGCCGACGACGGGCGCGGTCGGCCCGGGCGCGGCGTTCGACACGACCAAGTCCGCGACGTTCGACCAGAAGCTCTACGCGGCGCCGTATACGCATGACGGCGAGGTCGGCAAACCCGGCTACTACAAGGTGCGCCTCACCGGTTACGGCGGTATCGACGTCGAAGCCACGGCGAACACGCGTAGCGGCGTCGAACGCTACACGTTCGCGCAGGGCGGCGACGCCAACGTGTTCGTCAACGTCGGGCAGGCCAACGACAAGGAACCGGTCACCGCGAGCAGTGTGCGGATCGTGGACGACCGGACCGTCGAAGGTTCGGTGGAGTCGCAGGCATTCTGTGGCGGAAAGCCGTACACGACATACTTCACCACGAAGTTCGACAAGCCGTTCAAGTCCTCGGGCACGTGGTCACCGGCCGGCGGTACACCAGGCAGCAAGGAATCCACCGGTGGCGCGGGGCTGCGCGGCGCATGGCTGACATTCGGCGGCGGCCCGGTCACCGCGACCACCGCGATCTCCCAGGTGGACGCGGCCGGCGCGCGGACCAACCTGAACGCCGAGCGTGTCCGTCCTTTCGACACGGTCAAGGCCGACGCGCAGCGCACCTGGCGGCGTGAACTGTCCAGTGTGGACATCGGCGGCGGCACGAACGACGATCGCACGGTGTTCTACACCTCGCTCTACCACGCCCTGTTGCAGCCGCTGACCGGAAACGACGCGGACGGCCGCTACTACGGCTTCGACCGCAAGATCCACCGGGCCGTCGGCTGGACGTATTACGACTTCTTCTCGCTGTGGGACACCTACCGCACGCAGAACCAGCTGCTGGCGTTGCTGCGCCCAAGCCGGGCACGGGACATCGCGAAGAGCATCCTGGCGATCCACGACCAGGGCGACTGGCTCCCGCGATGGGCCTACGCGAGCCAGGAAACGAACACGATGACCGGTGATCCGGTCACGCCGTTCCTGGTGGACCTGTGGCGTTTCGGGGCGTTGTCCGGCAATGAATTCCAGGCGTACCAGGCGTTGCTGCAGAACTCGCGGGAGGTGCCGCCCGCGTCGTCGCCGTTCCAGGGCCGGTCGGGCAACCCGAGTTACCAGGCCGACGGGTTCGTGCAGTACGACCCGGACTTCCCGAAAAAGGGCCAGGACACCGACCCGAACCACGGCGCTTCGGCGACGCTCGAGTACGCGTTGGGCGACTGCTCGCTGTCGATCATGGCGGCCGCGCTGGGCAAGAAGGCGGACGCGGCGGCGTTGTCGGCGAAGGCGCGTACTTATCGGACGCTGTGGGACACCACGCAGTCCGACCGTGGGTTCACCGGCTTCTTCCGGCCGAAGATCGCGGGCGGTTCGTGGTTCACCCCGGCGGACAAGCCCTACAGCCCGCAGAGCCAGGACGGCTTCCACGAGGGCACTTCGTGGCAGTACCAATGGCTCGTGCAGCAGGACGTGCCCGGCCTGATGCAGCGGATGGGCGGCGCGACGGCGACGGGGCAGCGCCTCGACGACTTCTTCTCCTACGACGCTTTGGTCAAGGATCCGGCGGCGACCGTCCGCAAGGACTGGGTCGTCGGGCCGTACAACTACTACAACCAGTTCCGCTACAACCCGAACAACGAGCCGGACCTGCACTCGCCGTGGATGTACGCGCTCACCGGACAGCCGTGGAAGACCTCCGCGGTGGTGCGGGCGGCGCACACGTTGTTCACCAGCGCGCCCAACGGCGTCACCGGGAACGACGACCTCGGCACGATGTCCGCGTGGTACGTCTTCAGTGCGCTCGGCCTGTACCCGGCCGTTCCAGGGACTGGGGAACTTCGTGCTGAACGCGCCGCGGTTCGCGAAGTCCGTGCTGCACCTGGAGAACGGCCGTGACGTCGTGCTCCGCGCCGCCGGCGCGGACGGCTCGAAGCTGCAGTATGTGTCCGGTCTGCGGGTTGGCGATGGCTGGTCGTCGCGGCCCAGCGACAAGGTCTACGTCAGCTTCGAGCAGCTGAAACGGGGCACCACGCTGGACTTCTCGCTCACCGCGGATGCCGCGAAGGCGACGTGGGCGATGTCACCGACGTCCGCACCGGCTTCGCCTTGTGCGGGGTAGCTCATAAGCCGTGAAGGCCCCCTACCGGCTTTGATGTCCGGTAAGGGGGCCTTCACGGCGTTCAGGGGCCGGGGTTCCGAGTGGTTCAGACCACAAGGGACCGCGGTCGTGAGCATCGTCACGGGCCCCGGTGTTCCGGTGAGCGCCGTCACGCCTCACACTGGGTACCAGCACGTCCGACATCGCTGTTGACGTCCAAGGACTCCGCCTTGGACAGTGTGGTCGGGCGGCTTTTCTGTGTTACCAGCGTGGTGAGACCCCACAGGAGGAGAAAGTGTCCAGCAAGGCCGCTCTAGTATTCCGCGTGGCCGCAGTCGCCGAAGCCCTGTCCTGGGCCGGTTTGCTGATCGGGATGTTCCTCAAGTACGTCGTGCACTCTTCCGGCGAGGGCGGCGTGCCCGTCCTGGGAATGGTCCACGGCGTGATCTTCGTCCTGTACCTGCTGGTCTCCCTCTCCGTCGCCAAGCCACTCGGCTGGCGGCCGAAGACGGTGGTCTACGCGCTGCTCGCGAGTATCCCCCCGCTGTTCACGTGGCTGTTCGAGAAGTGGGCGCTGCGCAACGGCAAGCTGGACGGCCCCGAGCGGTTGTCCCACGGTGGCGTCGGCCTGTTCCAGCTGCGCACCCCGGAGGCCGTGGCGGCCTGACCGCCCCCTGCTCCGCTTTTGCAAAAGGCCCGCGCGAACTTCTCGCGCGGGCCTTTTCGCTGTCTGGTGTGGACGGTGCGGAGCCGTTCGCTCACTCGATGAAGTCACCGGCCGACCGGCGGACCTTGGTCAGCAGGTCGGTGAGCTGTTCGGTCTGGCGTTCGGTCAGCCCGCTGAGCCCGAAATCGATCTCGGTGACCGCAGCGGTCGCGGCTTCACGGCGTTTGCGTCCCTCGTCGGTGATCTCGACCAGGGTCGTCCGGCGATCGGTCGGGTGCGGTACGCGTTTGACGAGCCCGTCGCGCTCCAGCCGGTCGACTATGTTGGTGACGCTGGTGGGGTGCAGCTGCAGCCGTTCGCCCATCACGCGCATCGGCAGGCTGGTGCTGCGGGCGAAGGTGAGCAGGACCAGCGCTTCGTAGCGGGCGAAGGTCAGGCCGTGCGGCTTGAGCGCACCGTCCACCGCGGACTGGATGATCTGCTGGACCCGCATCACGCCGGTCACCGCGGCCATGGTGCCGGCGGGCCCGATCCGGGCCTCCCACAGCTGCGCCGCGCGGGCGATCGGGTCGAACGGCAGCGGACGGTTCATGATGCTCGAAGTTACCAGCGGGTACCGCCGGTTGTCCGCACGACCGGCGGAAAGAGCACTCGAGAAAGGGATCAGCCCATGATCGTCGCGTTCAGTGTCAGCCCTTCCGGCGGGGATCCGGACGGCGGAGTCAGCGAGGCCGTGTCGCGCGCGGTGAAGGTGGTCCGCGAATCCGGCCTGCCGAACTCGACCAACGCGATGTTCACCAACATCGAGGGCGAGTGGGACGAGGTCATGGCCGTCGTCAAGCAGGCGGTGGAGGCCGCGGGGGAGGGCTCGGGACGGGTCGGGCTGGTGCTCAAGGCGGACATCCGGCCGGGTTGGGAGAGCCAGCTCGAGGCCAAGGTGGAGCGCGTCGAAGCCCGGCTGCGCGACTCCTGAGCTCAGGGGAGCGGCGGGGTGAAGGCGACCGTCCAGCGGCCCTTGTCGCTGGTCACCGCGAGCGCGTAACCGAACTGCCCGCCGCTCCCGAGCATCCCGGTCACGTTGGCCGTCCGCGGAGCCTGCTCGTCGGGCAGGAGCCGGACCGCCAGGTCGTGGGCACCGTTGTCGGTCAGCACGGTCATGTAGTCCTTCGCGAAGTCGTCCCCGCCTGAGCCGGGATAGTTCAGCAGCTCGCCGAACGCCTCGGAGTCGTGCGCGGTGAGCGCGGTGACAAGCCGCTCGCGCAGCTCGCGCGGAGTGGCGGCGCCGGGGTCCGGCTCGTGGGCGATGAGCAGCGTGATGGCCCCCACCCAGACCAGGGCGGCGAGGATCGACACGCCGACCTTCGTGTTGCGGCGGCTCAGCATCGGCCCTGCTCCTGTTCGTCGGACCGCCCGAGCCTGCCGGACCGCCGCCGTCCTGCCAAGCGGACTCCCCGGGCACCCGGTGAATCGGTCCGGGATGCGTGCCAGGATGGAACCGTGACACACCCACGCGGATCTGCAGCGAAGTCGGCGGCGATGTCCGCCGCCCTGTCCGGCGCGGTCGACCTGTCCGCGCTCAAGGCCCGCGCCGACGCGGCGCGCAGGCAGCCGGCGGCCCCGCCCGCCGGTAGCGCACCGGCATCCCCGGGAGCTGCCCCGGCGCCGCCCGCCGGCGATGCGGTGATCGATGTCACCGAGGCCACCTTCCAGACCGAGGTCGTGGAGCGGTCCCTGCGCCAGCTGGTGATCGTCGACCTGTGGGCCGAATGGTGCGGCCCCTGCAAGCAGCTGTCCCCGGTGCTGGAGCGGATGGCCGCCGAGTCCGGGGGCGCCTGGGCGGTGGCCAAGGTCGACGTCGACGCCAACCCGCGGATCGCGCAGCTCTTCGGCGCGCAGTCCATCCCCACCATCGTCGCCATCGGCGGCGGCCAGCCCGTCGACGCGTTCTCCGGCGCGCTCCCGGAGCCGGAGATCCGCAAGTGGATCGACGCGCTGCTCGACGCCCTGCGCGACAAGCTGCCCGCGATCCGCGAGGCCGAGCAGAACGGCGCCGCCGCCGCTCCGGCCGAGGAGCCCGAGGACCCGCGCTTCGTCGAGGCCGAGGAGGCCTTCGAACGCGGTGACTTCGCCGCCGCCCAGGCCGCCTATGAGCGGATCCTGGACGTCGAACCGGCCAACGAGCTGGCGAAGAACGCCCTGGCCCAGGTCAAGTTCACCGCCCGCGCGGAGGCCGCCGACCCGGACGCCCGCGCCAAGGCCGACGCCGACCCCGCCGACGTCGCCGCCCAGCTTGCGGCCGCCGACCTGGAGATCGCCGAGCAGCAGATGGAGGCCGGGTTCGCCCGGCTGATCGACACGGTGCGCCGGACCGCCGGCGACGAGCGCAACCAGGTCCGCGAGCACCTGGTGGCGCTGTTCGACCTGTTCGACCCGTCCGACGAGCGCGTCATGAAGGCTCGCCGGAACCTGGCCAGCGCGCTGTTCTGAGCCCGAAACGGTGAAGGCCCCCTTACCGCGGTAAGGGGGCCTTCACCGTTTGGTCGTCTAACGGAGCGTCACGGGTAGGTCTTCGAGCAGACCGACGAGCCCTGCAGGTAGCCCTCCTGCATCGCCGAAACCCGGTCGAAACCGACCGTCGGCGCCTCACCGTTGACGTCCGCGGCGATCACGCTGTTCTCCTCGAGCATTTCGCCGATGGCCTCGTCGAGGTCACCGGGAGACAGCCGCAGCTCCGCGCTGCCGGTCTTCTGCGAGCTGCTCGCGAACTGCGCCCAGGCGCCGACAAGGCACGCGGTCCGCAGGCCGGTGTTCGGCCCGTCGACCGACGCGCCGACGCCCTTCTGCACGGCGAGCGCGTACCGCGACGCGATCTCGCCGAACGCCGCGAAGTCGCCGCGCCCGGTCTGCTTCTTGCCGGTCACCTCGGCTTCGTGGTCGATCGGCTGAGCCATGGTCGCCAGTGTCGACATGTCGATGCTGACCGTGTTGTCCTTCTGGCAGTACGACGCGGGCGGGGTGCTCTTGTCCCCGCCGGAGCACTGGCCGCCCTTGTCCTCGATGCTCGGGGCCGGCACACCGGCACCCTTGAACGCTTCGTCGAGGCTCTTCTTGAGCTCGCCCACCGAGGCGTCGTTGACCTTGGTGTCGCCCTTGGACGTCGTGGCGTCACCCTTCAGCAGCGCCTTCTCGGTCACCCGGGCGCTGATGTTGTCCATGTTCATGCCCGCGCATTCCTTCGGGCCCTTTTCGAACCCGGCACGCAGCGCGTACGTGCGGTCGAAACCAGAACCGTGCGCGCCCTGCTTCGTGGCGGAACTTCCGACGTCGTCGCGCAGGTGCAGCATCGCGACGATGACCGAGTTCAGGCCCTCGGCGGTGCTGAGGGTGATGTACTCGCTCTTTCCTTCGGCGACCCAGCGGAAGTACGCGCCGGCGAAGCAGTCGGCCTGCTGCTCCTTGACGATCGTCGGGACGTTCTTGCCCATTCCGGCCTTGTCGCCGAGCCGGAACTGGATCGCGTGGCCGAACTCGTGCGCGAGCACGGCGACCACGGTGATCGGGCCCTGCGACTCGCGCAGGTCCGGCAGCAGGCCGCCGCGGTCCCACGAGATCGAGTCGTCGCTGCCGCAGTAGAAGGCGTTGTACTGGCCCTTGCCGTTCTGTTCGCAGCCGATTTTCTGGTCGGAGCCGTTCGAGTCGTAGGAGTAGTACTTCGAGACCGGCTTGTACGGCATGTCGAAGTTCGCCGGAAGCTGGTCCTTCCAGTACGCCCCGACATCGGCGACAGCCGCTTCGGCGAGCTTGTCGTCCTCGGTGTCCTTGGCGCCTTCGACATCGAGGTTCGCCGCCGGCGCACCCGGCTTCAAGCCGCTGTCCCCGTGCGTGATCGGCAAGCCGGCGACGTTGTTGGCGGCGACGGACTGCGCCTCGCTGCCGGAGCCACTGCTCTTCTTGCTGCTGCACGCGACGCCGGCCAGGCCGACGGCGAGGGCCAAGACCGTGATCAGGACCGGCCGGCGAAGGCCCCGCCCTCCCCCTGCGATCATCTGCGCTGCTCCCTGTGTGTCCCCGAAAACGGAAAATCTGGTCCGAACGGCCCAGTCAAGCCCGCACCATACCGAGCAGCACCGACAGCCGCGCACGTTATCCCTGAACTGGTTGCGCCCGCGCTCCTGCGCGCGAGCGTCCCCGGCCCGATATGGTCGCTGACCATGCGTGCAGTCCGACGGTTCACCGTCCGTGCCAGCCTGCCCGAGCCACTGGCCGGGCTGGGCGCACTGGCCACCAACCTGCGCTGGACCTGGCATCCGCCGACCAGGGACCTGTTCGCGTCAATGGACGCGGAGCTGTTCAACGAGCTCCGCGACCCGCTGCGGATGCTCACCGCGTTGCCGCCGAAACGCCTCGAGGAGCTCGCGGTCGACGACGACTTCCTTTCGCGCGCCGGCGCGGCGACAGCCGATCTGGAGCGCTACTTGACCGAACCGCGCTGGTACCAGCAGCAGGACGACCAGGAGCTGCCGCCGGCGATCGCGTACTTCTCCATGGAGTTCGGCGTGACCGAGGCGCTGCCGAACTATTCGGGCGGCCTCGGCGTCCTGGCGGGCGACCACCTGAAGGCGGCGTCCGACCTCGGCGTGCCGATGGTCGGCGTCGGCCTGCTCTACCGCAACGGCTATTTCCGCCAGTCGCTTTCGCTCGACGGCTGGCAGGTCGAGCACTACCCGGTGATCGACCCGAACGCGTTCCCGCTCGAGCTGCTCACCGCGGGCGGACGGCCGGTGCTCGTCGGCGTCGCGATGCCGGGCGGACGCGAGCTGTGCGCGCAGATCTGGCAGGCCCGCGTCGGCCGGATTCCGCTGCTGCTGCTCGACACCGACTCAGAGGCCAACGACGACGATCTCCGCGCGGTCACCGACCGGCTCTACGGTGGTGACGCAGATCACCGGTTCCGGCAGGAGATCCTCGCCGGGATCGGCGGCTTCCGCGCGGTGCGGAAATTCTGCGAGCTGACCGGCCATCCGCAGCCGCTCGTGTTCCACACGAACGAGGGACACGCCGGCTTCCTCGGACTGGAGCGGGCCCGTGAGATCGTCCAGGCCGACGGCCTCGGTTTCGAGGAGGCGCTGCCCGCCGTCCGAGCCGGGACGCTGTTCACCACCCACACCCCGGTGAGCGCGGGCATCGACCGGTTCCCGGTGGATCTCGTGCAGCGGTATTTCGGTGACGGCCGCCTGGTGCCGGACATCGACCCGCGACGCGTGCTCGCGCTCGGCGCCGAGGACAACCCCGGCTTGTTCAACATGGCGCACCTCGGCCTGCGGCTGGCCCAGCGCGCCAACGGCGTTTCCCAGCTGCACGGCCGCGTCACCCGCCGGATGTTCTCGCGGCTGTGGCCGGGATTCGACGAGGACGAGGTGCCGATCTCGTCGGTGACGAATGGCGTGCACGGCCCGACCTGGGTAGCGCGCGAGCTGAGCACGCTGCTCGGACGTGAGTGGGGTCTCGAGACCGGGGACAAGCCGCTGCGCGAAGGCGTTTCCGATGCCGCGCTCTGGGACCTTCGCCGGGAACTGCGCGAGAAGCTCGTGGCCGAAGTCCGGCGAAGGGTGCGCGCGGCCTGGCTTCAGCGAGGCGCGTCCCCGCTCGAGCTCGGCTGGGTCGACGGCGTCTTCGACCCGGACGTGCTCACGGTCGGCTTCGCCCGCCGCGTGCCCACCTACAAGCGGCTCACGCTGATGCTGCGCGACCAGGACCGGCTGCGCGCGCTGCTGCTCGACGAGCGGCGACCGATCCAGGTGGTCGTCGCCGGGAAATCGCACCCGGCCGACGAGGGCGGCAAGCAGCTGATCCAGCAGATCGTCCGGTTCGTCGACAACCCGGACGTGCGGCACCGGATCGTCTTCCTGCCCGACTACGGCATGTCGATGGCGCGCTATCTCTACCGCGGCTGTGACGTCTGGTTGAACAATCCCGTGCGGCCGCTGGAAGCCTGCGGGACGTCAGGGATGAAGTCGGCGCTGAACGGCGGGCTCAACCTCTCCATCCGCGACGGCTGGTGGGACGAGTGCTACGACGGCAGCAACGGCTGGGCGATCCCGACCGCGGACGGTGTCGCCGATCCGCTGCGCCGCGACGATCTGGAGGCCGCGGCGCTCTACGACCTGCTCGGCCAGCAGATCGCGCCGCTGTTCTACGACCGCGGCGCCGACGACGTGCCCACGGGCTGGCTGTCCATGGTGTGGCACACACTCGAGACGCTCGGGCCGCGCGTGCAGGCGTCGCGCATGGTCCGGGAATACGTCGAGTCCGGCTATCTCCCGGCATCGCGGAAGGTCGCGGAGGCCACCGGCGACGGCTACCGCGGCGCGTTGTCCCTGGCCGATTACCGGACCAAGCTCGACGTCTCGTGGCCGCGCGTGCGGATCTTCGACTCCGAGCTGCAGGTCGACCAGACCGAACCCCTGGTCGTGGGCACCGAAGTGACCATCCGAGCGCGAATCGACCTCGCCGGGCTCGACCCGTCCGAGGTGCACATCCAGGCAGTGGTCGGCAAGGTCGGTGACGACGACGAATTGCGCGACGCGGTGACCGTGCCGATGACCGCGGACGGCATCGGAGCTTTTGCGGCCAAACTGCGGCTGCCGCAGCCGGGCGCGATCGGCTACACGGTGCGGGTGCTGCCGAAGCACTCGATGCTGGCGGCGCCCGCCGAACTCGCGCGAGTTCTGCTTGCCTGAGGCTGTCACCGGACCGGAACGGGAAATCGGCGCGCCCGCCCGGCGTCGCGTGGCTAGTTTGTGGACATGCGCTTCGGAATGTTCGTGCCACAGGGATGGCGCCTCGACCTCGCCGGAATCGACCCGTCCGACCACTGGACCACCATGCTCGATCTCGCCCGCCACGCCGAGGCGGGGCCGTTCGAGTCGATCTGGGTCTATGACCACTTCCACACCGTCCCGGTGCCGACGGAAGAGGCCACGCACGAGGCCTGGACGCTGATGGCCGCGTTCGCCGCCGCGACGGACACGATCCGGCTCGGTCAGATGTGCACCTGTGTGGGTTATCGCAACCCGGCCTATCTCGCCAAGGTAGCGGCGACCACCGACATGATCGCCGGCGGCCGCGTCGAGATGGGCATCGGCGCGGGCTGGTACGAGCACGAGTGGCGAGCCTACGGCTATGGCTTCCCGGGAGCCGGTGAACGGCTCGGCCGGCTCGCCGACGGCGTGCAGATCATGCACGACCTGTGGACCACCGGTGAGTCCACCTTCGACGGCAAGCACCACCAGACCGACGGTGCCCTGCTCCGGCCGTTGCCGCCGCAGAAGGGCGGGATCCCGCTGTGGATCGCGGGAGGCGGGGAGAAGAAGACGCTTCGCATCGCTGCCCGCTTCGCGCGCTACACGAACTTCGCGGCCGTGCCGGACGAGTTCCACCGGAAGTCCGAGATTCTCGCCGAGCACTGCAGGGACGTCGGCACCGACTTCGACGCGATCGTGCGCTCGGCCAACTTCAACGTCGTGATCGGGGAGACCGAGCAGGACGTCCAGGACCGGATGAACTGGATCCGCGACCGCTTCGCCTCGCTCGTCCCCGGCGAGGCCGCGGAGCGCGCCTATGCGAATTTCGCCAACAGCCCGGCGGTGGGCACGCCGGAGCAGATCGTCGAGCGGCTGTCCGAGATGCGCCGGCTGGGAATGACGTACGCGATCACGTACTTCCCCGAGGCGGCGTTCGACCGCTCCGGCATCGACCTGTTCGTCCGCGACGTCGTCCCGGCGCTGGCCGACTGACGAACATCGCTGAAGGACGCCTCCGACGCTCTGCCGGAGGCGTCCTTCGCCGGACTACGGAACCGCGGGTGTGCCACCTTCGCGGGTGGGCAGGCCTGCCGCCGCCCAGGCACGGAAGCCACCGTCGAGATCCGTCGCGTTGACGAGCCCGAGACGCTGCAGATCCGCCGCGGCGAGACTGGACGAGTAACCCTCGTTGCACATCACGATGACGGTCGAGTCCGGCCGCACCTCGGGCAGCCGCCATTCGCTGTCCGGTGACAGCCGCCATTCCAGGTGGATCCGCTCGACGATCACCGACCCCGGTATTTCACCCTCGGCGGCCCGGTTCGCGTACGGCCGGATGTCGACGATCAGCGCGCCGTCCTCCTGCAGCCGTCGCGCCTTTTCCGGACCCGGCCGGTCGAGACCGGAGCGGGCCTTCGCCAGGAATTCGTCGATCGCGCTCATCGGCCGAGTATCACCGGTGGACGACGGTGGGCAGCGGCGGGATCTCCGCCGGCACGTCGGCGAGGCTCGCGTAGTCGCGGGTCGGGACCAGCGGTGGCGAGTAAGCGTGCACGCTCGCGGCCGGCTGGTCGCCGATGCCGGTGACCTGATGGGCGCGCCCGGCGCCGAAACCGATGCCGTGCCCGGCCTGGTGCGTGCGCCGGCGGATCGGGCCGCCGGGATAGCGGTACTCCTCACCGACCTCGCCCTGCAGGACAGTGAACGAACCGGACGCGCCGCCGTGGTCGTGCGGCTTGGTCTGCTGTCCGGGCAGCCACGACAGCAGCCACAGTTCGACGCCGTCGGTCAGCGCCAGCCGGGCCCACCAGCGTTGGCCCTCGTCGAACCGAAGCAGGGTGCGCAGGCTCCCGGTCAGCTCGGTGGTCACCGTGGCGGTCAAGTCGGCGAGTTCACGCGGCGTCCACAGCAGCCGCGAAGGATGCAGGAGCTCGGGCAGCAGCGGGTCGGCCAGCTGCGGGTGGATTTCGACGTTCGGGCGGGTCAGCGAAGCGGTCAACGCAGTGCTCCTCAGGGCGCGCGGGCGGTGGACGCGGCGGCGCGGCACGCGAACGGCGTCACGCGCCGGGAGTCCTCCGGGCGTGCGTCAGCGA
The DNA here is from genome assembly GCA_963762765.1 of uncultured Actinomycetota bacterium. GTDB lineage: Bacteria > Actinomycetota > Actinomycetes > Mycobacteriales > Pseudonocardiaceae > Amycolatopsis. The sequence continues at coordinate 298,276 of CAVXMR010000050.1, read as the reverse complement.
GGCCGCGCGGCGGTACACCCGGCCGAAGCCACGAGGAGCAGGTCGATCGTGCGCCGTCGCCAGAACGAGCCCCGGGTGACCGGGACGGTGGCGGGCGCGGACCTGAACATGCCTCGATCCTGCCACAGCGGGCGATCAGCCGATACTTCCGGACTGCGGTTGTTCCAGCTCGTGGACGCTCCCGACCTGGCCGTTCGGTGAACTCCCCCGGGCGGGTGCGCACGCGCGCGCGAGGGCGGACACAATGGGGCCCGTGAGCGAGCCGACCCAGCCCAGCGAACTTGACGACCTCGTGGTCCGGATGGCCGGTGTCGGCGTCCGCCGCGGCGACAACGACCTTCTCGCCGACCTCGACTGGAACGTGGAACTGGACGAACGCTGGGTGGTGCTCGGCCCGAACGGCGCTGGCAAGACCACCCTGCTCCGTCTCGCCGCGGCCGAGCTCCATCCGACCACCGGCGAGGTCGATCTCCTCGGCGAGCGCATCGGCCGGGTCAACATCTTCGACCTGCGACCCCGCATCGGGTTCACGTCCGCGGCGATCGCGCAGCGCGTTCCCGGTGAGGAGCTCGTGCGTGACGTCGTGGTCAGCGCCGGCTACGCGGTCCTCGGCCGCTGGCGTGAGGAGTACGACAAGCTCGACACCCAGCGGGCTGCCGAGCTGCTCGACGCGATGGGCATCGGGCACCTGTCCGAGCGCACATACGGAACCCTTTCCGAAGGGGAGCGAAAGCGCACTCTCATCGCGCGTTCGCTGATGACCGACCCCGAGATGCTGCTGCTGGACGAGCCCGCGGCCGGACTCGACCTCGGCGGCCGCGAGGACCTGGTCGCGAGGCTTTCGTCGCTGGCGCACGACCCCGAGGCCCCGGCGCTCGTGCTGGTCACCCACCACGTCGAGGAGATTCCGCCGGGCTTCACCCACGCGCTGCTGCTGCGAGATGGCCGCGCGGTGGTTTCCGGACTCGTCGACGACGTCGTGACCAGCGAAAATCTCTCGAAGACGTTCGACCAGGACCTGGTCCTGCAGCGTTCCGGGGATCGCTTCTTCGCCCGCCGTCGATAGGCTGTCCCTACCGGCCGGTAGCCTGCTGGCACATCGTCAACGAGGAGGAGTGGCGTGGGAGAGTTCGTAACCCTGGAGGTCAAGGACGGGGTCGGCACGATCCGCCTCGACCGGCCGCCGGTCAACGCGCTGAACGCCCAGGTGACGGCCGAGCTCGCCGAGCTGGCGAAAGAGGCCACCGAGCGCGACGACGTGCGCGCCGTGATCCTCTACGGCGGCGAGAAGACCTTCGCCGGCGGCGCGGACATCAAGGAGATGGCCGCCCGGACCTACCCGGAGATCGCGAAGTTCGGTGCCGCGCTGACCGGCGCGCTCGCGAGCATCGCGAACATCCCGAAGCCGGTCGTGGCGGCGATCACCGGTTACGCCCTCGGCGGCGGTCTCGAGCTGGCCCTGACCGCGGACCGCCGGGTCGCCGGTGACAACGTCAAGGTCGGCCAGCCGGAGATCCAGCTCGGCGTGATCCCGGGCGCCGGCGGCACCCAGCGCCTCGCGCGCCTGATCGGCCCCAGCAAGACCAAGGACCTGGTCTTCACCGGCCGGTTCGTGAAGGCCGAGGAAGCGCTCGCCCTGGGCATCGTCGACGAGGTCGTCGCACCGGACGACGTCTACGCGGCGGCGCACAAGTGGGCAGCGCAGTTCGCGAACGGCCCGGCCATGGCGCTGCGTGCGGCGAAGGCCGCCATCGACGGCGGTCTGGACACCGATCTGGCGAACGGCCTCAAGCTCGAATCGCACCTGTTCGCCGCACTGTGGGCGACCGAAGACCAGCGGAACGGCATGAAGTCGTTCGTCGAGAACGGCCCCGGCAAGGCCACCTTCGAAGGGAAATAGCGCCTTGACCGACGTGATCGACCCCGCGCCGAACCCGCACGCGACCGCGGAAGAGGTTCAGGCGGCCTTCGCCGATCCCAAGCTGGCGAACGTGCTCTACCACGACTGGGAAGCCGGGACCTACGACGAAAAGTGGTCCATCTCCTACGACGAGCGCTGCATCTCCTACGCCACCGACGTGTTCAACGCGGTCGCCGGTGAAGACGGGCAGCCGTACCCGACGGCGATGGAGCTCGGCAGCGGCACCGGCTTCTTCCTGCTCAACCTCATGCAGGGCGGGGTGATCAAGAAGGGCTCGGTCACCGACCTCTCGCCCGGCATGGTCCAGGTCGCGCTGCGCAACGCCGAAAAGCTGGGCCTCGACGTCGACGGCCGGGTCGCCGACGCCGAGCGCATCCCCTACGAAGACAACACGTTCGACCTGGTCGTCGGGCACGCGGTGCTGCACCACATCCCGGACGTGCGCGCCGCTTTCGCCGAGGTACTGCGCGTGCTCAAGCCGGGCGGCCGGTTCGTCTTCGCGGGCGAGCCGACCAAGGTGGGCGACTTCTATGCCCGCAAGCTCGGCCAGATCACCTGGTACCTCACGACGAACCTGACGAAGCTGCCCGCGCTGCGCGGCTGGCGGCGTCCGCAGTCCGAGCTGGACGAGTCGTCACGGGCCGCCGCGTTGGAGGCCGTGGTCGACATCCACACTTTCGACCCGTCGGAGCTGGAGTCGTGGGCGCGTGGCGCCGGCGCACAGGATGTCCGCGCGGTGACCGAGGAGTTCTCGGCGGCTCTGGCGGGCTGGCCGATCCGGACGTTCGAAGCGGCCGTGCCGCAGGAGAAGCTGACAGTGCGGTGGCGGATGTTCGCCTACCACCTGTGGCTACGGTTGTCCGCATTGGACAAGAAGCTCCTGGCGAAGATTCTCCCGCGTGAGCTGTTCTACAACGTGATGATCACCGGGACCAAGCGGCCGTCCTGAATTGGCCTATTCCTTCACCCTCGACGACGTCGCCTTCCTGCGCTCATCCGCGGGAAGCGCGGCGCTCGCCGAGGTGGAATCGCTGCCGCTGACCGATTCTTCGCGCATCGCCGACGTCGCCACGGTAAGGCGGTCGGTAGGTGAAAGCCGCGCTGCGGCGGTGCTGGAAACCGCGCTGCTGCGGCGGAAGTCCCTGGCGAAGCTGGACGTGCCCGGCTGGTTGTTCACCTCGGACGCCTTGCAGCAGGCGAGCGCGTCGCAGGTGGCACGCCATCGCGCATCGCGGCTGGCAGGGCTCGACGTGCACGACGTCACTTGCTCAGTGGGGGCCGATCTGGTCGAAATCGCGCGAGTCGCCCGTCGTGCACTGGGGTCCGATCTCGACGAGGTCCGCCTGGCGATGGCCCGGCACAACGGTGTGGTCGCCGACGTGCGGTTCGGCCTGGTCAGGGCTGATGCGTTGCGGCCGGTCAGCAGGGGCACCGTGGTGGTCGCAGACCCGGCCCGCCGTGACTCCGCCGGACGGCGTTCGTGGCAACCGGCGGACTTCACCCCACCGCTCGACGAGCTGGTCGATGCCTGCCCAGGGCGCCCGTTGTCCGTGAAATGCGCGCCCGGCCTGGACTTCTCCATCGTCCCCTGGGCCGACGAGGTCGAGCTGGTCTCGCTGGACGGCAAAGTGCGCGAGTCCTGCTTGTGGCGCGGCCTCGGCACCGGCGTGACCCGGCGGGCGACTGTACTGCGCTCGGACGGGACACAGTGGACGGTCACCGACGCCGAGCCGGACGAGCTGCCCAGCCGTGCGCCGGGGGAGTGGATCGTCGATCCGGACGGTGCTGTCATCCGTGCCGGCCTGGTCCGGCATTACGCGGCGCGCCATGGGTTGTGGCAGCTCGACGAGCGGATCGCGTACCTCACCGGAGACACACCACCGCCGGGTGTGCGCGCGTTTCGGATTCTGGAGCACGGTCCCTACAGCGAGAAATCCCTTCGGTCCGTTCTCAAACGACACGATGTCGGCCGGTTGGAGATCTTGGTGAGAGGCCTGGACGTCGATCCGGATGCCTTGCGGCGCAGGCTGAAGCCGCGCGGCTCGGCCGAATCGTCGGTGGTGCTGACCAGGATCGGGCGTTCACCGGTCGCATTCCTTTGCCGAGCCGAACGCATCCCTTCGTCGGGTGGAGGCACCGGCTGAGAACGCGTACCTTCGGTGGGTTGCCTAGATTCGCTGGAGGATCCACCGTGTTCGGAAACAGCCGCTGGTCAGGTCTCGTCAAGCTCGCCGTCGCCGCCGCCGTGGGCGCCACCATCGCGGGCGGGGCCACCGCGCTCGCCGGCTCCGACGAGGCGACGAATGCCCGTAGCCACGAACCCGCCAACGTCGGCCAGGTCAAACTCGACGTCAAGGCCTACTACGGCGACTATCTGGACGCTGCGGGCAAGCACCACTACTCGGACACAAGCCGGTTCGTGACCGACACGAAGCGCCAGGTCGACACCGCCAAGCGCTACTTGCAGCAGCGCCTCGGCCGGGTCGGGAACCCGGCGATCGTGCTCGATGTCGACGACACCTCCGAGATCACGTTCGGCTGGGAAGCCGACAACGACTTCGGCTTCGACCCGGTCAAGCAGCAGCAGGCCATCGACAACGGCACGTTCGTGGCGAACAAGCCCGTGCTCGAGCTGGCGAACTGGGCCGCGCAGCACGGCATCAAGGTCTACTTCCTGACCGGACGCAACGAGTTGCAGGGGCCTCAGTCGCTGAAGAACCTGGCCAACGAAGGCTTCCCTGCCCCCGCGGGTGCCTTCTTCAAGCCTAAGACCACCGCACCCGACTACCTGCCATGTGGCCTGACTTGCAACACCGTCCAGTACAAGTCCGGCACCCGTGCACACATCGAGGCAACCGGTGCGCACATCGTGCTCAACCTGGGCGACCAGTTCAGCGACCTCGAGGGCGGATACGCGGAGCGTCCGGTCAAGCTGCCGAACCCGATGTACTACCTGCCCTGACGGAATAACCGCACGGGCCGGAGTGCTGACCTTCGGTAGGAGACCTTAGGGAGTCAAAATGCCGGAGAAGAAGGTACTCGTGCCGGGTCCGGATCATCCGATCACGGTGGAGCCGACGAAGGCTCGGGTGGTGGTGAAGGCCGGTGGCCGGATCGTCGCCGACAGCCGCAACGCGGTGACGCTGCAGGAGGCAACTTACCCTGCGGTGCAGTACATCCCACGCGAGGACGTCGACTTCAGCGTCTTGGAGCGGACGACGCACGAGACGTACTGCCCGTACAAGGGTGAGAGCAGCTACTACAGCCTGAACGTCGGTGACGTGCGGGCTGAGAACGCGATCTGGACATACGAAGCTCCGTACGAGCCGGTCGCGTCGATCAAGGACCACGTCGCGTTCTACCCGAATGTCGTCGACTCGATCGAGCTGCTCGACGACTGACCAGGGTGCCGAAGGCCTCCCCGTCGGCAAGGCGAGGAGGCCTTCGTCGATCAGAGGTCACGCTTGGGTGAGTGCTTCATGGTTACCTGAGCGATCACCAGGGTGGCCGCGAGCAGGATGATGTCCTTGAGCACGTACTGGCCCTCCAGAGTCGGCATGTGGTCCGGGCCGCTGAAGAGTTCGCCCGACATCAGCACGAGTGGGGACAGGATCCCGAGCGCCCACAACGCCGTTGGGTAGATGATCACCCGCAAGCCGCGGCCGGTGATCATGGAGAGCCCGATGACGCATTCGGCGGTCGCGAACACCGGCAGGGTGATCGCGCCGGGAATCAGCCCGAAGGTCAGCGTGTGGTTGACGGTGAGCACCATGTGCTCGGCCGGGCTGAAGCCGGGGAAGTACTTCAAGAAACCGAAGAAGAGGATAATGACGCCCATGCTGAGACGCAGAAACGGAATGCTGTAGCGCTCAAGCCAGTCTTGGACCACGGTTTCGGTGCGGGCGACGAGCGACGGTAATCCGGTCACGAGGACCTCCTCAGGAAGTGGGCCGGACGCGGCTTGTGGCCGTCGTCGAGCCCGTGTCGGGGAGATTGATCGGGTTGCCGCTGCGCTTGCAGTCAGGGTAGAGCGTCAGGATTGCCGCCCGCGATGATGAAAAACCACCAGGTGTGGGTCGATTTACTCAGGTACCACCGAAGTGCCCGACGTGGTGGAACGCACAACACCCGGACCCGCCGTCGGCGAGCCCGGGTGCCGCGATGTGAAGCGGGGATCAGCCGGTGTAGCCGGCGAAGATCTTCGCGAAGTCGTACGGCTTCTGAGGAACGTTTGTGCATTTGTAGAGCGCGCCCGTGCACGCGTTGGCGTCACGGCCTTGTTCCCAGAAAGACAACATGCCCAGGTGGACGGACCTGGCGAAGTTGACCAACGCGGTCGCGTCCTTCTGGTAGAAGATCTCGTTCTGCGAGTCGTTGACGCCGATCATCGGGGTCACGCCGACCTTCTTCCAGGCTGCGGCGTCGCTCAGTCCGTACAGCGACTTGAGCTGGGCCTGCGTGGCCTTCGCCGCCGAGATGGCCTTTGTGCCCTGGTCGCCGGCGCCCTGGTAGTAGTCCATCGCCATGATGTTGACCAGGTCCAGGTTCACCCCGGCGGCCTTGGCCGTCCTCACGACATTGAGCCCGTCGGCGGTGAGGCCGTTGGGAAGTACCGGTAGAGTCAGCGAGATTTTGAGCCCGGGATTGTTGTTCTGCAGCGTCTTCAGCGCTTGGTTACGCCGGGCGATCGAGGTCGGGTCGGCGATGGCTGCGCCCTCGATGTCGATGTCGACGTACTTGAGCCCATACGCCTTGACGACGGCGTCGTACTCGGCGGCGACCGCGGCCGAAGTGCTACATGCCTGGGCTAGCTCGATGCCTGACGCGCCGCCGAAGGAGATCTTGACGTCGCCACCACCGTTGCGAATCTTGGCGATCTCACTCGCTTGCCAGGCTGTGCGCGGGTCGTAGGCGCCGAACCAGCTCGCTTTGCAGCCGTATGAGTTGACGAAGGCCAGGGTGAAGCCCTTGATCCCGCTTGCGGCGGACATCGCGGACAGACTCGGTGAAGGCCAGGCGCCCATGTCGACGTAAGGGCCGACCGGGATGGGTGCCCCGGCAGCAGCCTCGGCCGGGGCGCTGAAACCGGCGCTGAGCAGCGCCAGGCCGCTAAGCGCGGCGAAGAGGGGACGGAGACGGGGGAGTCGCATGTGAAACCTCCACGGCACGAAGCGCAGCGGCGGAAAATGTGTACCTAATTGGTATAGACCAATAAAGTGGCCTAGACCATAGGCCAATCGAGCTACGCCGATGATCGCTGAGCGTGTGGGTGGGCCACTGGTCCAGTCCGAGATCCAGGCTTCGGCCCTCGGGTTGGAGGCGAGGAATCAAGACATTCGGGGAGTTTCAGGATGATCCCGGTGCCGAAAGCACGTGGCGAACCTTGTGAATCTGATCAAGAACTGTCCGGCTCTGCTGGCGTGTCAACCGCGAGTTCTGAGCGCTGTAGATCTCGCCGTCGGCTATGAACTGTCTACGTGCTTCTCGATATACTCCAGGGCCAGCCGTCTCGGCGCTCGGCAGAGCCGGGCCTCGACCAGGACCTCGTCGAGTGTCTCAAGGTCGATCCGGCCGAGTTCGACGAGGCTTGCCGGGAACCCGTTGAAATGTGGTGTCGTGAAGAAGATGCCCGGATCGTCCGCCGTCAAGGCGTCCTTCACTCCCACATCCGAGACGTCTGCGGCGAGCACTGGTTCTTGTGGCGCGCGCTTGCCCGGCGCTTCGACGTCGGTTCGACGCAGGAGACGCTCCCAGGCGAAGCCTTTGTCGCTGAGGTGTCCACGCGTGAGGTCTTCGCCGACTTCGGGCAGCCTCGTGCGATCCGGCCGACGTCTTCTCGGGTGGCCATGACGGCCAGTTCAGCTCGATTCGCGTCGCGAAGAACTCTGTGATCTTGTGCGAGGTTACCTTCGTGTTCTTGCCCGTGTGCGTTGGACGGCTTGCCGGTCGGGACATGTTGTCTCCCTTGGACTCTGCCTCCCTTCCCTGTGTTTTCGTTTGCTGACAAGGGCTCTCTCAAGGAAAGTGATGATCACTCGATTGGGTGACGGCGGGTATCGCGGTTTTTGTCGGTGCCTGTTCCTACCGTCGTCGGCGTGACTACAACGACAGTTCTCCGCGACCTGACCGCTGACGAAGCATGGGAGGTAGTGACCAGTGTCCTCGATGAAGGAGCGCCTGGCTTGGCCGGACGTATCGAGTGTCTGACCGACGAAGCGATCATTCGTGTTGTCCGTGCGGTGGCCGCTGCAATTGCGCGGCTGGAAGTGATTCACGTCCGCGGTATCGCGACACTGGACCGCCGGCGCGGTGATCCCCAGAGCGTGCAGGAGGATCTGGTGCACGCGTTGCACCTGACTGATGCTCAAGCGGTCAATGTCGTGGTGGCTGCACGGGCTCTGAGCTCCCGGCTGCCGGAAACGCTGGCATTGATGGAGGCGGGCAAGGTCAACCTGGTCACCGCGACCAAGGTTGCCAAGGCGACGAACTGGCTCACCGACGCGCATGCAGGCGCCGCCGATGCTTACCTCGCCTCTCGGCTGCCGAAGAAGAACGTCGAGCAGGTCCGTCGCGCGGCCTGCTACGCGGCACGCAAAGTGGATCCTGCGGGTGCAATCCGGCGTACGGCGCAGAGCCGGAAGGGGCGTGGATTGACGCTCACCCAGCGCAGCACCGTCACCGCGAAGTTGTCGATCAGTGGTGCACCTGCCGAGAAGGCGGCTGAAGCGTTCAGCCGGATCGAGTCGAGTGCCAAGGTGCTGATGACTCCAAAAGAACCTCGCACCCACGAGGAGGTGTGCGCTGATATCGCACTGGAGCTGCTTCTGAGACCGTATGAAAGACCCGGGGCCTTGCCGGGTCTCGAAGAATCGTCCCTCCCCATTCCGCAACAGCGGTCGGTCGAGCCGGAGCCGGAGCCGGAAGACCGAAGTCGCGATGGCATCGGAGCGGCTCGTCCGTCGCGACCCCGACGTGGGTCTGGGGCGAATACGCGTCGAGGCCGGAAAGCCAACCGTACCCGTCTACGTTCTCAGCGCCGCAGGAAGGGATAGATCTCGACCAGGTCAGACATCGCAGTGGTCGCAGCTATGCGCTGGTGTGGCTATGCGCTAGAACGGCTGAGGGCAAGCTGCCAGGAACTTGGCGAAGTCGAGCTTCCGGTTGTGACGATCGCTGGATGGGCATAGGTATTTGGAGCAGGCTGTACCAGGAGGTGGTCAGGTGGATGGTGAGCGGAGCTTTCCGCAACTTCGCCAAGTGGTTTTGGACTGTACGGACGCCCGGGCTCTGGCCGAGTTCTACCGAGCGCTGCTCGGGCTTATGTACCGGCCGGGTGATGAGCAGCCGGCTGACGGCGAGCCAGACGCGAGAGGACAGGACTGGTTGGTGCTGCGGGATGACTCCGGCAACAACCGGCTCGCGTTTCAGCAGGTCGATGAGCTGACTGAGGTGACGTGGCCGGTCGGGCCTCATTACCAGCAGTTGCATCTGGATCTGACGGTCCCGTCGTCGGCGGATCTCGACGCCCAGCACGAGCGCGCGATGGGCCTCGGAGCCAGGTTGCTCTACGACCGTTCCACTGATCCTGAGGAACCATTGCGGGTGTACGCCGATCCTGCTGGGCATCCCTTCTGCATATTCGTGGCTGCTCCGATGGCAAGTTGAGCTAATGCGAAGGCAGGGCGCAGACAGTCAGGCGGTCGGTCGTCCCGCTCCGGCGTAGTCGTCACCCTCTCTGTGGTACTGGTGCACCTGGACGGCCTGGCCGGTCTGTGGAGCGTCGATCATCTGCTGATTGCCGATGTAGAGGCCGACGTGGTGGATCTTGGTTGCCGGCTCGCCGAAGAAGATCAGGTCGCCGAGCTGTGGATCCGTCACGTGCGGGACGCTGCGGAACTGGGTGTCGGCGGTACGCATCAGCTTGACCCCGGCGCTTCCGTAGGCTGCGGTCGTCAGGCCGGAGCAGTCGAAGCCCGGATCGGAGCCACCGGTTCCGTTGCCACCCCAGACGTAGGGGAGGCCGATCTTGTCGATGGCGAAGTTGACCGCGCTGAGTACCGCCGGATTCGGTGCCTGGGCACCCTGACCGACCGTGCCGTAGACGTTCACCGTGGCCAGCGTTCGGTGTAGGAACAGCGGTGCTGACTGCAATTCAGCGACCGTGTCCCACCAGGTCTGACCCCGCGAGAGGTCGTGGCCGTCGGCGCAGAGGGCACGACCTGTTGTCAGTGCGGCGTCGTCGATGTTCTGCGGGTCCGGCTTGGCGCTGGACGCACTCGTCTTGTACTTGCCCCAGAGCGCAGGCGACAGTTGCATCGGCCCGCTCGCGTTCGCAGTGGAGACGACCTTGTTGTAGAAATCGCGTACCTCGACTGTGCCGAGCGGTTTGTCCATGACGCCGTTCGAACCGAGGTGTCCGCCATTGGCGCGACCGTGGTCGCTGGTGACTTTTCCGACCGCGGCGAGGGTCACCCAGGACAGGTGGCAGCCCGGGATTTCCTTGGTCAACGAGACGGTGGCCTTGGCGTATCCGGTCATCGCGCGCAGCGGGATGTCGAGCCACAGGCTGGTTTTGGACGCCCAAGCTTCGAACTCGCTCGCCTGCTGGGGGACCTTGGGTTGTGTCGGCGGCGCAGGTGTTGCGGTCGTCGTCGGCGTGTGGCTCGTCGACGGGAGTGCCGAGGAGGTGACCGCGGCCTGCGTCGTCGGCTGCGTTTTCGGCCCGAACTGGACCGCCACGACCAGCGCGCCGGCCACCACGATCACCGCGCCGATGATGATCGCTGTTCGGCGGCGGCGCGGTGCGGGTTCGAGCGTCTCCGGGGCTTCGGCGTGGACCTCGGGTTCGTCGGTAGCCATCAGCGGCCTCCGATGAGCCGGTCGAGTACGAAGCCGCGCAGTCCGTCGAGGTCGGTGTCGGTGGCCACCTCGATAGTGCGGCCGGGTACGTACTGCGGGTCGTCGCTGCCCAGGTGGCGCCGGTCGATCAGGGTCTGGCCGCGGGCCGGGCCCAGCCCGCAGTCGACGTCGACCGGGAAGGACTCGGTGTGCAGGATGCCGGGGGAGATCGCCTCGGCCACCGCGACCGCGTCGTGCATGACCATACGGTCGGCGCCGAAGACCCGCGTGTAGTGGCGGCGGTAGGTCGAGGTGAGTCCTTCGAGCGTCGCGCCGACCGGACCGGACGCCGCGAGCTTCGCCAGCCAATCGCCGTCGACCGCGCAGCGGTGGGTCAGGTCCAATGGGACGAGCGCCACCGGGACGTCTTCTTCCACCAATACCCGACGTGCGGCTTCGGGGTCGCTCCAGATGTTGAACTCGGCGGCCGTGGTGCTGTTGCCGAAGGTGATCCCGCCGCCCATGATCACCAGCCGGGCGATCCGCTCGCGAGCCGCTGGGTGGGCGGCCAGCAACGCGGCGATGTTCGTCAGCGGCCCGATCGGGGCGATCGTCACCGGCTCGTCCGAGGACTCGAGCAGCGCGAGGATCAGGCTCACCGCGTCCTGCGTTTCGAGCGGACGGGTGGGTTCGGGCAGGGTGTACGCGTGGCCTGACAGGCCATCGCCGCCGTGTACTTCTTTGGCGTCCCGTGGTTTCGAGTAAACCAACGGCTGAGCCGCGCCCGCCGCGACTGGGACGTCGGTGCGGTCGAGCAACTGGAGCAGCCGCCGCGCGTTGGCGGTGGTCTTGGGTAGCGGCACGTTGCCGAACACGGTCGTCACGCCCAGGAGATCGACGTCCGGCGAAAGCGCTGCCAGCGCGATCGCGAGAGCGTCGTCGACCCCCGGGTCGGTGTCGATGATCAGCTTCGTCCCCATCCACACTCCCCTTGCCTGCGTACCCGTCCCGGATACAGGTTACGGTCAGCGGCATGACGTCGATGTGGGGTGCGCCCGCACTGTCGCGGGTGCGTGCCTGGCGCCAGGCACGCACCGACCCGCGGCAGGCCCGGTTCCTGACCACGGACTCGCTGCGCTGGGTGCTGCGGAACCGCGCGTACACGCCCTGGTACCTGGTGCGGTACTACCGGCTGCTCAAATTCCGGCTGGCCAATCCGCACATCATCCTGCGGGGGATGCTCTTCCTCGGCAAAGACGTCGAGATCCATTGCCGGCCCGGATACGGCCGGCTGGAGATCGGCCGCTGGGTGCACATCGGTGACGGAAACGCCATCCGATGTCACGAAGGGTCACTGCGGATCGGCGACAAGGCCGTGTTCGGCAGGCAGAACGTGATCAACTGCTACCTGGACATCGAGCTCGGTGCTGCCACCCTGGTCGCCGACTGGGTGTACATCTGCGACTTCGACCACGTCACCGCCGACATCACCGTGCCGATTAAGGACCAGGGCATTGTGAAGGCACCGGTGCGGATCGGCCCGGACACTTGGCTCGGCACGAAGGTCAGCGTGCTGAAGGGGACCCGCATCGGGCGCGGCTGTGTGCTCGGCGCGCACGCGGTGGTCCGCGGCGACATTCCGGACTACTCGATCGCGGTCGGCACGCCCGCCCGCGTTGTCCGCAACCGCGAAGACGACTACGCCGCCGACGCCGCTCGCCGAGAGGCTGTCGCGGACATGGCCCGCAAGGCGAACAAAGCCCTGCAGAAGACCCTCGGCGCCACCGACTCGTAGCCGGCGTGGCCTTTCGGCACCGAAGATCGGCCGAAAGGCTGATCTTCGGGGCACCGGTCCGGCACGAAGCTGGGCCGATGTCGATCTCACGGTTGTTGGTGCCGCTGCTGGCCGCGACCACGCTGCTCCCGGGCATCCCGGCGGTCGCAGTGGCGGGTGGACTTGGCTGGCGGCCGTGTTCCCAGGTCGCTCGTGACTGGGATCCCGGTGATCAACGCTCTGAGTGCGCGTTGGTCAAGGTTCCGCTCGACTACGCCGACCCCGGCGGGCGCAAGATCGAAATCGCGGTGAGCAGGATCCGCGCAACCGGGATCCGTACCGGTGCGATCCTGCTGAACCCGGGCGGCCCCGGACAGTCCGGCATGGCCATGCCCCGCCACATCCTCGAGAGCCGCGCCGCCGGGCTAGGCGTTCACCACGACCTGATCGGGTTCGACCCCCGTGGCGTCGACTACAGCGCCGGCATTGCATGTCCCGGTGATGAGACCCAGCCGGATCCCGGCGCCTCGGACAAGGAGAAGGCGCGGTTCCTCGCCGAGCGCGACGCCAGGGCGAACCGGGTGTGTGTTGCCGCGAATCCGGCGCTGGTCCGCTCTCTGACCACACCGACGATCGCGCGCGACATGGACCGGATCCGCGAGGCACTGGGTGAGAACAAGATCGGTTACTACGGTGTCTCCTGGGGCACCGCGCTCGGTGCGGAGTACCGGACGTTGTTCGACGACCGCATCGACAAGATGCTCCTGGACTCGGTCATGGCCCCGGATCTCAATGTGACGGCCATGGACGACGGCCAGGCGAACGCGGGGGAGAACACCTTCCACGAGTTCGCCGCGTGGCTCGCCCGCTACGACTTGATCTACCACTTCGGGGCGGACGAGCCGACGGTGGCGCGGGCACTACTCGCCCTGCGTGCGGAACTGACCGCGCATCCTCGGACGGTCGGTGAGACGACGATCGACGGCTCGACCGTCAACGGCATGCTCGCCAATCCCCGCCGGGAATGGGCGGGTCTGGCCGCTCAGCTGGTCGTGATCTGTGAAGGCGGTGTGCCCGCGCAGCCATCCCGGTCGGGCACGGCGGCACCGCTCGGCTGGGACGCCGAGCCGATCTTGTTCAACCATTTCCAGCAGACGGCGTTGCTGTGCAACGAATCGCCGAGCCCGCGTGACTTCGAGACGGTGTGGCAGCACCGGCTCGACCGGATGACGCGCTTTCCGGTGGCCGGTGGCTACGGCCTCTACGAGCAGATGTGCACCGGGTGGCCCAACCCCGCCCAACGGTGGCAGCTCAGCCGGGGGAACAGCCCGCTGCAATTGGTCGGCCACCTCTACGAGCCGGTGACTCCCATCGGCTGGGCGGTGGCGATGCAGCGTCGGATCGGTGGCGCGCTCATGACAGTCGAGGACGACGTGCACGGATCACTGTCGTGGCTGCCCTGCGCCGATGTCGCGGTCATGTTCTTCGACACCGGGCAGACCACGACGAACAGCTGCCCGGGAGCGCCCATTCCAGCGCCTCACCTCTGAGCGAAGGCGTCAGCCTCGGGCGACCCGGATCTGCTCACGCACCTCCATCAGTGCGAAGCCGAGCAGATTGAGGCCACGCCAGTAGTCCGGTTTGGTCGCGTTCTTCTCTTCGCGGGCGAGCCCGCTGCCCCAGACGATGTCCGTCTTCGAAGCTTCGACGAGCACCGCGTCGCCGGTCCCGACGAGGAAGCGGCGCAGGTCGCGGTGCTCCCGGAACTTGGCGAGATTGCCGTCGACGACGATGTCGTAGCGGTGGCGTTCCCAGACCTCGGCGTCGAACCCGGCGACCTCACGGCCGAGTACCTTCGCGGTCTTGGGGTCGGGTGTCTCGCGGATGAGGGCGGCCTTGTCGTGGTCGCCGAACAGTTCCGCCTTGCTCGCCATCATGTAGTGCTCGGCGGTCGGGTACAGGTGCTCGCCCGCGGTGAACGGGTCGTGCCACCACTGGCTGAGGCAGCTCGCGGTCACGCGCCCGCTCGTCGAGGGCGCGTGCCCGTAGAAGAGCAGGTACTCGGGCTCGGCACCTTCGTGGACCAGCTCGCGCAACGCTTCGATACTGCGGACACCATCGACCTTCACCATCCGGCTAGTGGACCACAGTCACTCCGGGGCGGGCCGAGGCGGTCTCAGAGCAGGAAGTGGAACAGCGGGCTGCCCGGCTCGATCCGCTCGACCTGCAGCGGGCTCGCGTCCATCCGGGCGAGCAGCCCCGGCAGGTCGGCGGAGTGGGGGATCTCGATGCCGACCAGGGCGGGGCCGGTCTCGCGGTTGTTGCGCTTCACGTACTCGAAGCGCGTGATGTCGTCCTCGGGCCCGAGGACCTGGTCGACGAACAGCCGCAGCGCGCCCGGTTCCTGGGGGAAGCCGACGAGGAAGTAGTGCTTCAGCCCTTCGTGCATCAGTGAGCGCTCGAGAATTTCGCTGTAGCGGCTCACATCGTTGTTGCCGCCCGAGACCAGGCACACGACGGTCTGCCCGGGTTCGATGTCGACGACGGTGCCGAGCGCCGCGGCGGCGAGCGCGCCGGCGGGTTCGGCGATGATGCCGTCGGACTGGTACATCGCCAGCATCTCGGTGCAGACGGCGCCCTCGGCGACGGCTGTCAGCTCGGCGCCGCTGTCGCGGATCAGGGGATACGTGACAGCACCGGCCGTGCGCACGGCGGCACCGTCGACGAACGAGTCGAGCTCGGCGATCGGCACCGGCCCGCCCGCGTCCAGCGCGGCAGCCATACATGCGGCACCGCCAGGCTCGACGCCGACGATCCGGACCTCGGGGTGGCGCTCGCGCAGCCAGCTGGCGACGCCGGCAAGGAGCCCGCCTCCGCCGACCGGCACCACCATGACGTCCGGGACGAAGCCCAGCTGCTCGATGACTTCGAGCGCCACGGTGCCCTGACCGGCGACCGTCCGGACGTCGTCGAAGGCGGGCACCAGCGTCGCCCCTGTGCGCTGCGCTTCCTCGTTGGCCGCGGCGAAGGCGTCCTCGTACGTCTCGCCGACAACGATGACTTCGATGCGTACGCCACCGAGTGTCGCGATCCGTTCGCGCTTCTGGCGCGGTGTTGTGCCGGGGACGTACACACGGCCGTTCGCGCCGAGCCGCCGGCAGGCGTAGGCGACGCCTTGAGCGTGGTTGCCCGCGCTCGCGCACACGACGCCGAGTGCGCGGGTGGCCTCGTCAAGCTGGACGATGAAGTTGTACGCGCCGCGGATCTTGTACGACCGGACGGTCTGCAGGTCCTCACGCTTGAGCCAGACCTGGGCGTCCACCCGGGAGGAAAGGCGCGCACTGGGCTCGAGCGGCGTCCGGGTCACCACCCCGGCCAGCCGCTGGGCGGCCTTTTCGATCGTGGCCGCGGTCACCGTGTCGATGTCGTGCACCCCGATGAATCTACGACTTGCGCGTCCCGGGCAACCTGCCGGGCCTCCGGCGGCATCAAGGAGGTGTCGAGCAGGATCGGATCGGAAAGCGGGGTGGCACCGATGGGTGCGGTGTCCGGGGACGCCGGCTTCACGGACTACGTGACGACGCGGGCCATCTGGCTGCGCAAGGTCGCGTACTTGCTCTGTGGCGACTGGCACCGGGCCGACGATCTGGTCCAGTCGGCGATCACCAGGCTCTACACCAACTGGCAGCGAGCCGGCCGGGTGGAGAACCTCGACGGGTACGCCCGCCGGACGCTGGTCAACACCTTCCTGGCCGAGCAGCGGACGGCGTGGTGGCGGCGGGTGGATCTGCGCGGCTCCGACCACGATCCGCCGCGCGCGTCCGGCCCGGACATCGACGCGGCGCTCGATCTTTCGGCGGCATTGGCCCGGCTGCCCGCGCGGCAGCGCGCGACCGTCGTCCTGCGTTACTTCTGCGATCTGCCGGTCGCGGAGACCGCGCGAGCCTTGGGGTGCTCCGAAGGCACCGTCAAGAGCCAGACCGCGAAGGCCGTGGACGCGCTCCGCGAACTACTACGCGAGCCCGTCAGCATTCCGGAGGGACAAGCATGACCGACCACGAGCTGGCCACGAAACTGAAGGAACTGGCCGACGTGCCCGCGCCGCCACTGGCGATCGACGTCGAGCGTGCTCGACGGGCCGGCCGGCGGCGTCGCCGGCTGCGGGCCGTCGCGGTGGTCGCCGGGTGTGCCGCGGTGGTCGCGGGCGCGGGTGTGGCCGCGGTGTCGGTGTTCGGCCCGGCCCGGCCGGTCGCACCCGTGGCTGTGCAGCCCAGGCCGATCACCCCGGCGCCGACCGACGACCCGCTGGCGGCGAAGGCCAGCTTCGGGTGGCTGCCCGAAGGGATCACCGGGATCGAGTACGGCGTCGGTGAGCACGGCGACTACGCGCTGGCGATAGGCAGAGGCGAACTTCCGCCGATGATCTGGCTCTCGGTCTCGGACCAGGAACCGCCGCTGGACCGCCGGAAGGATATGGGCGGCCGGGCGGTGCGCGTGCCGGTCCGGGTCGGCGACCGCGACGGCTACTGGGTCACCACCGACTCCGGGGATCCGCTCAACCACGGCGACAGCTACCTGCGCTGGCCGACGGCGGACGGCCGCTGGCTCGAGCTGCATGCGTACTACCTGAACATCAGTGACCCGCGGCAG
Source organism: uncultured Actinomycetota bacterium (assembly GCA_963762765.1). Classification (GTDB taxonomy): domain Bacteria; phylum Actinomycetota; class Actinomycetes; order Mycobacteriales; family Pseudonocardiaceae; genus Amycolatopsis. Next base: position 281,093 of record CAVXMR010000050.1, on the reverse strand, counting down.
GCGCTGCTGAGAGTCGCCGGCGAAGTCACCGTCGGGTACCGGGCGGTGCCGCTGCCCCTGCACATCGCCGGACTGCCCGGCTCCTTCCGGCTCGCCGACGCCGCCCTGTGGCGCCGGCCGGACGCCGACGGCGTCCCCTGGCGAGTGGTGCTGGCCTACTCGTCGAACGGTGCCAGCGTGGTCATCACGGTCTCCCTGCCTGGCGGCCAGGCGGACGGCCTCGGCCAGCCGGTCTGCACGACGAAGAACGGTCTGAGCGCCTGCGTCGCGACCGATCGGCCGACAGCCGCGGGCCTCGACGCGATCGGCGGCGCACAGGGCCTGCTGGACCGCATCACGCTGCTTGGCCCGGACGAGAAGGCCTGGACTACGCACGTCATCGGCTGAGCCTCAGCCCTTCGGCACCGCCGGATAGGGGACGAAGGTGCTGGTGTTCTCGTCCACGGTGAGCTGCTTGCCGATGGTCGGAAACGCGCGCTGCGAGCACGCCGGGCGTTCGCAGACTTTGCAACCCATGCCGATCGGGGTCGCCGCGGCGGGCTCGTCCAGGTCCAGGCCGGTCGAGTAGACGAGCCGCCCGGCGTGCCTCAGTTCGCAGCCGAGCCCGACCGTGAACGTCTTGCCGGGGCTGCCGTAGCCGCCGATGTTGCGCGACACCGTCCGCGCGACCCAGAAATAGCTCTTGCCGTCGGGCAGCGTCGCGATCTGGGTGAGGATCTTGCCGGGCTGGGTGAACGCCTCGTAGATGTTCCACAGCGGGCACGCCCCTCCCACGCGCGAGAAGTGGAAGCCGGCCGCGGACTGGCGCTTCGACATATTCCCGGCCCGGTCCACCCGCACGAACGAAAAAGGAACACCGCGCTGCTTCGGGCGTTGCAGGGTCGACAGGCGGTGGCACACGGTCTCGAAGCCGACGCCGTAGTGGTCGCAGAGCCGCTCGATGTCGTAGCGGAACCGCTCGGCCGCGGCCAGGAAGGGCCCGTAAGGCAGGATCAGCGCGCCCGCGAAGTAGTTCGCCAGGCCGACGCGGGCCAGCGAGCGCGCGGCCGGGCCGGAAAACGCCCATGAGTCCGCGAGCTCGGTGATCAGGTCGTCGTATTCCAGCAACGCGATCTGCGAAGCCATCCGGAACGCCTGCTGGCCGACACGCAGGCTCGGTGCCAGTCGGAGCACGCGCGGCCCAGGTTCATAGCGGTGCTGCTCACCGGCGGCTTCGTCGATTCCTTCGTTGGTGACGCCGACGCCGTAGCGCTGGAGTAGGTGATCCTTCAGCGCGCCGAGGACCTGGCCGCGCTGCAGCGGCCGGTCCAGGGCCATCCGCTCGGCGCGCTCGTCCAGTTCGGCGACGTAGTTCTCCCGCTCGTAGAAGAAGTCGCGGACCTCTTCGTGCGGCAGTGGTGCAGCGGCGCTGCCGTGCAGGCCCAGGCCGTTTTCCGTGGTGAGAGCCGCGGTGTTTTCGACCGCGTTGCGGTAGCTGCGGTGCAGCTTGACCAGGGCTTGCGCGATCGCGGGAAGGTTCGTCGCCAGCTCGTTCAGCTCACTCGTGGTCACCTCGACACTGAGCGCTTCGTCGAGCAGCGCTTCCCTGACGTCGGCGACCAGGCGCGCCGTGTCGTTGTTGGCGAAGAACTCGGTGTCGACCCCGAACGCCTGGGTGATCCGCAGCAGCACGGGGACGGTCAGCGGGCGCGAGTTGTGCTCGATCTGATTGAGGTAGCTGGGTGAGATCTCCAGCACACGGGCGAGGTCGGCCTGGCTCATCGAGCGGCTTTCGCGCAAATGCCGCAGCCGCGCTCCGGCGAAAGTCTTGTCCATTCGAGCCTGCCTTTCCGCAAGGTTTCCGGTCCTGAACGGTTACGTGAACGGTCAAGAACGCGGATTTTCGCGCCGCTTGCGAATCGGCGATTCGCAAGCTTTGCAAACAGTGTACGGATCCTTCGCAGAAATTGGCAACTTGGCGTACTGGACCGTCTTTTCGCAGGCGTGTCAGTGTGCGGTCAGGCAAGGCGAGCAATCGCAAACTTCGCAACACCGGGAGAGTCCGATGACGGAACAGGCCAAGCAGGCGGCCGCGGAACTGGCCGCGCAGTGGGCGAACGACCCCCGCTGGGCCGACGTCCAGCGCACCTACTCGGCCGAAGACGTGGTCAAGCTGCGCGGCAGCGTCGTCGAGGAGCACACCCTGGCCCGCCGCGGCGCGGAGAAGCTGTGGGACCTGTTGCACACCGAGGACTACATCCACGCTCTCGGCGCCCTGACCGGTAACCAGGCGGTCCAGCAGGTCCGCGCCGGCCTCCAGGCGATCTACCTGTCCGGCTGGCAGGTCGCCGCCGACGCCAACCTGTCCGGCCAGACCTACCCGGACCAGAGCCTCTACCCGGCCAACTCGGTGCCCGCCGTGGTCCGCCGGATCAACAACGCGCTGTCGCGCGCCGACCAGATCAACTGGGCCGAGGGCAACACCGACACCGACTGGTTCGCCCCGATCGTGGCGGACGCGGAGGCTGGCTTCGGTGGTCCGCTCAACGCGTTCGAGCTGATGAAGGGCATGATCGCCGCCGGCGCCGCGGGCGTGCACTGGGAGGACCAGCTCGCTTCCGAGAAGAAGTGTGGTCACCTCGGCGGCAAGGTGCTGATCCCGACCAAGCAGCACGAGCGCACGCTGAACGCCGCGCGGCTGGCCGCTGACGTGCTCAACGTGCCGAGCGTCGTCATCGCCCGTACCGACGCCCAGGCCGCGACGCTGCTCACCAGCGACGTCGACGAGCGCGACCAGAAGTTCGTCACCGGCGAGCGCACCGCGGAGGGCTTCTACACCGTCCGCAACGGCATCGAGCCCTGCATCGAGCGTGGCCTGGCCTACGCCCAGTACGCCGACCTGCTGTGGATGGAGACCTCGAAGCCGGACCTCGAGGTGGCGCGCCAGTTCGCCGAGGCCATCAAGGCGAAGTACCCGAACCAGCTGCTGGCCTACAACTGCTCGCCGTCGTTCAACTGGAAGAAGCACCTGGACGACGCGACGATCGCGAAGTACCAGCGCGAGCTGGGGCACATGGGCTACAAGTTCCAGTTCATCACCCTGGCCGGTTTCCACGCGCTGAACTACTCGATGTTCGACCTGGCGCACGGTTACGCCCGTGAGGGCATGACCGCCTACGTCGACCTGCAGGAGCGCGAGTTCGCCGCCGAGGAGCGTGGCTACACCGCGACGAAGCACCAGCGTGAGGTCGGCACCGGCTGGTTCGACCTGGTCGCGACCGCGCTGAACCCGACCAGTTCCACCACCGCGCTCAAGGGCTCCACCGAGGAAGCCCAGTTCTGATCGCGTACTTCGCGGACCGGCGGTGGCACCCCTCCGCCGCCGGTTCGCGGGCCCACTTCCTTTGACTGCTCTTCTCGCGGAGGCATCCCATGGCTGATCGGCTGAATTACCGCATCGAGGTCACCGCACCGGTCGAAGGCCGGTTCGCCGAGATCCTCACCCCGGCGGCGCTGGACTTCCTGGCCAAGCTGGACAACACGTTCGCCGGCCGGCGCCGCGAGCTGCTCGACGCCCGCCGGGTGCGCCGCGAGGAACTGCAGTCCGGTGAGAAGCCATTGGGTTTCCTGCCCGAGACCCGGCAGATCCGCGACGACCAGTCCTGGCACGTCTCGCCCGCCGCGCCCGGTCTGGAGGACCGCCGGGTCGAGATCACCGGCCCGACCGACCAGAAGATGACGGTCAACGCGCTGAACTCCGGCGCCAAGGTCTGGCTGGCGGACTTCGAGGACGCGACGTCGCCGACGTGGCACAACGTCATCGACGGGCAGGTCAACCTCTACGACGCCATCCGCCGCAACATCGACTTCACCACCGAGCAGGGCAAGCGCTATGTCATCGGCGACGAACCGGCGACGATCGTCGCCCGCCCGCGCGGCTGGCACCTGGTGGAGAAGCACATCCGGATCGACGGGCGGCCCGTTTCGGCCAGCCTGGTCGACTTCGGTCTCTACTTCTTCCACAACGCGCGCCAGTTGCTCGCTCGCGGCGCCGGCCCGTACTTCTACCTGCCGAAGCTCGAAAGTCATCTCGAAGCGCGGCTGTGGAACGACGTCTTCCTGCTGGCGCAGCGCGAACTCGGCATTCCGAGTGGCTCGATCCGCGCCACCGTGCTGATCGAGACGATCACCGCCGCGTTCGAGATGGACGAAATCCTCTACGAACTGCGCGAGCACGTTTCCGGCCTGAACGCGGGACGCTGGGACTACATCTTCAGTCTCATCAAGAACTTCTCCTCGCACGGCGCGGACTTCGTGCTTCCCGACCGCGCGCAGGTGACCATGACCGTGCCGTTCATGCGTGCTTACACCGAACTGCTCGTGCGCACCTGCCACAAGCGCGGTGCGCACGCGATCGGCGGCATGGCGGCCTTCATCCCGAGCCGGGACCCCGAGATCAACGCGGTCGCGCTCGAGAAGGTGCGCCAGGACAAGGAACGTGAGGCCGGTGACGGTTTCGACGGTTCCTGGGTCGCGCACCCCGGCCTCGTCCCCGTCTGCCGGGAGGTGTTCGACGGCGTGCTCGGCGGCTGGCCCAACCAGCTCGGCAAGCTCCGCGAGGACGTTTCCGTGACCGCGGAAGACCTGCTGGACGTCGCGAGCGCCGGCGGTGAGGTCACCGAGGCCGGTGTGCGGGCGAACATCAACGTCGCGCTGCGCTATATCGACGCCTGGCTGGGCGGGACGGGCGCAGCGGCGATCCACAACCTGATGGAGGACGCGGCGACCGCGGAGATCGCGCGATGCCAGGTGTGGCAGTGGATCCGCAACGGCACGAAGCTCGAGGACGGCACGGCGCTGACGCGCGAGCTCGCGGTCGAGTATCTGCACGACGAGCTGGCGCGGGTGCGCGCGGAACTCGGCGAGGGCAACCGGCTCGACGATGCGTACGAGATCTTCACCGAGACCGCGCTGGGCGAGAAGCTGCCGAGCTTCCTCACCACCGGCGCCTACGCGCGGTACCTCACAGACGCCCGGTAGCAGGGCTGTGCTCGACGCGCTCAAGCGCTTCGAGCTCCGGCTGTCCTTACCTGACGAAGGACGGCCGGTATCCACACCTTGTTTGGGATGGGTGTGGGCCGGACCGGTCCGGTGGCGGAGGCTCCCCGCCACCGGACCTGTTCGTATGCGCCGGAGTGCTATGCCGAAGTGGAGATAAGGACCTTCGCGGCTTCGCGGGCGTTAGTCGCTTCGCGTGCGTCGCCGGTGATCGCGGCCAGTACGGTCGCGCCTTCGGCAAGGGTGAACAGCTGGTCGGCCAGCGATATGTCCGGCACGAGCTCGCGAAGATAGGCACGGACCTCGTCCTTGTGTTTCCGGATCGCCGCGGCGATGCCGGGGGAGGGCTCACCGAACTCGCCGAACGAGTTGACGAACGCGCAGCCGCGGAAGCCCGGCTCACGGAACCAGTCGGCGAGCCAGTCGAAGACCGCCAGCGGTTGGTCGCCCTGGGCGTGGACGTAGTCGCGCAATGAGCGACGCCAGCGTTCATCGCGGCGAAGCAGGTAGGCCTCGACGAGGTCGTCCTTCGTGGGAAAGCACTGGTAGAGCCGCTTCAGTGAGACGCCGGACTGGGTGCGGAGGGCGTCTATCCCGACGGCCTGGACGCCGTGGGCGTAGAAGAGCTCCTCGGCGGCTTCCAGGAGCCGGTCCGTGGCTTCCGCACGATCCATGTCACCTGCCTCTGGTGCGGAGAATGAACGTTCTCTACTCTAACCCACGGCTGAGAACGATCGTTCTCCGTATTTGGTTAGGAGTCCTTCATGACCGCGCGCCCGCCGCTCCCGCCGTTTGACGAAGACACCGCCAGGCAGAAGGTCCAGGCCGCCGAAGACGCCTGGAACACCCGCGACCCCGAACGTGTCTCGCTCGCCTACACCGAGGACTCGGTCTGGCGCAATCGCGGCGCCTACGTCGTGGGCCGCGCCGAGATCGTCGGGTTCCTGACCGAGAAATGGGCACGGGAGCTGGACTACGCCCTGCGCAAGGAGCTCTGGGGCTTCCGGGGCAACCGGATCGGGGTCCGGTTCCAGTACGAGTCGCGCAACGCCGACGGCCAGTGGTTCCGCAGCTACGGCAACGAGCTGTGGGAGTTCAGCGACGAGGGGCTGATGCGCCGCCGCGAGGCGAGCATCAACGACGTCCCGATCGCGGAAGCCGACCGTCGGATCTTCGGTCCGCGGCCGGAATCCGAGCACGGTGTCCTGCTGCCGGTCTTCTGAGCCGGACGGGTCACGCGCCGTCCGGCGACGGGGCAAATCGGTCACGGATGGCGAATACGTAGGGATACCTGCTGTTCCCCTTGTTGTTTCGCCCGGGGTGGACGCGGATGCTCACAGCCGAGGCGCAGGTCGCGCCGAAGCCCTGAGGAGTCCCGATGACCAGCAGGTGGAGAGCCGCCGTCGCGGCCGCGTTCGCACTGTTCGCCCTCGCGTTCGTCGCCGCGCCGGCACAGGCCGCGGCATCGGCGGCGCACCCGGACTGCATCCGGCCGTGCCACTTCTGACCGGCGCTACCTACAGTTCGCCGCCGGGGACTCCGGCGGCGACAGGCTCGAAGGCGTTGCCCGTGGCGATCTTGGGACGCCCGAATTCGATCGGTTCCCCCGGCCGGGCCCGCCGGTAAACCGCCACGGTGGCCTCGGCGATCCGGCTCCAGTCGAAGTCCGCGGCCAGCCGCGACTGCGCGGCCGACGCTCGTTCCGCCGCCGACGCGGCGTCGGCGAGAACCTCCGTCACCGAATCGGCCAGGCCGCCGACGTCGCCGGGAGTGAACGCGAGGCCCGTTTCGCCGTGCACGACGACCTCGCCCAGACCGCCGGCGGTCGAAGCCACGAGTGGTGCCTTCGCTGCGGCCGCTTCCAGCGCGACAATGCCGAACGGTTCGTATCGGCTGGGCAGCACGACCGCGTCGGCCGCGGCGAGGACCGCGCGGAGGTCGCGGTCGGAGAGGTGACCGACGAAGTCGATGGCGCGCCGGACCCGCAGCCGCTTCGACTGGTCGACCAGCTCGTCGAAGTGCCGGCCTTTCCCGGCGATGACGAGCCGGCTGCCCGGGTGGCGCCGCCGGATCCGGGGGAGCGCGGCGATCAGGTCCTGCACACCCTTCTCCCACTCGAGCCGGCCGAAATACAGCAACAGCGGGGCGCCGCTCGGGCTGTAGCACTCGCGGGCGTGCGCGATCTCATCGGCGGGCACCTGCCAGCCGCGTTCCTCGATGCCGTTGTGGATCACGGCGACGTCGTCGCCCTCGATCTCGAAGAGGTGCGCGACCTCGCGGCGCATCGCCTGGGAACAGGTGATCAGCGCGTCGGCGCGGTTCGCCAGCCACCACTCCACCGAGTGCACCTGCTGGTTGAGCGGGTGGGAGAGCCAGCCGGAATGCCGTCCGGCCTCGGTCGCGTGGATGGTGCCCACCAGCGGCACGCGGGCGGCCTCGGCGATGGCGATCGCGGGGTGCGTGACCAGCCAGTCGTGCGCGTGGACGACTTCGGGCTGCCAGCTACGCAGCAGGTCGTGCGCCGCGCGGATCATCGCGTGGCCCATGGCCAGCGTCCACGCGACGAGGTCGCGCTCGAAGGTCACGTGCATCGGGTCCTCGGCGACCCGGATGATCCGTACGCCTTCGACCACGCGGTCGGTCCGGGGGTGGGTGCCGGCGTCCGTGCCCGCGGCGTGCCGGCACAGCACGACGACCTCGTGACCCTGGTCGACCAGGTGCCTGGCCAGCGCATGCACGTGCCGTGCCAGGCCGCCGACGACCACGGGCGGGTACTCCCAGGACAGCATCAGCACGCGCATGGGCAGAGGTTACTCGCGAGTTGGTCCGGGTCGCCGGTACCCGCCGTGGCGACCAGCGGCGCCCACGGGAAATGTGAGACCGGTCACTTCCGGGTGGTCGGCGGCGCGGGGATCCCTGTCACGATCGTCGTGATGACTTCCGGAAATTGGCGTCGGCTCGAACCGGTTCTGTCGACCCCGTGGACGGCTTCGGCCGGGCCGGCCAACGCCCTGCCCGAATATCCGCGACCGCAGCTGAGCCGGCCGCGCTGGCTGAATCTCAACGGCGTCTGGGATTACGCGGGCTGGCCGGCGTCCCCGGACGAACCCCGCCCGGTGGGGTACGGAGAGCGCATTCTGGTGCCGTTTCCGCCGGAGTCGGCGTTGTCCGGAATCCGGCGACGGGATGAGGTCCTCTGGTACCGGCGGCTGTTCGAGGTCCCGGACGATTGGCGGGGCGAGCGGGTCCTGCTGCATTTCGGTGCCGTCGACCAGACGGCGAAAGTGTGGATCAACAACCAGCTCGTGGTCACGCACGAAGGCGGATACACGGCCTTCAGCGCGGACATCACCGATGTCCTGCGCGCGGCCGGCCCGCAGGAGCTGACCGTGCGCGCCGAGGATCGCACGGATATCGCCACGTTCCCGGTGGGCAAGCAGCGGAACGCACCTGGCGGGATCTGCTACACGCCGTCGTCGGGAATCTGGCAAACGGTCTGGCTCGAACCCGTGCCGGAAGCGCGGGTCGAAGGCCTCGAACTCATCCCGGATCTCTCCGGGATCACTCTGATCCCGGAGGTTCTGGGCGGCGCGGAGGTCGAACTGGTCGTTTCGGCGACGAACGGGGACGTGGTCGCTCGCGTCGCCGGAGAGCCGGGGACGCGATTGCGCGCCGATGTGCCGGAGCCTCGACTGTGGACGCCCGAGGACCCGCATCTGTACGACCTGACCGTTCGGCTGCTCGACCGGCATGGAGCGGTACTCGACGAGGTCGGCAGCTATGCCGGGTTACGGACGGTGGGGCTCGCCCCGGACGCCGAGGGCCGGCCGCGGATCACGCTCAACGGCCGGATCGCCTTCCTGCACGGCCCGCTCGATCAGGGCTACTGGCCGGACGGGCTGTACACCGCGCCGGCCGACGAAGCGCTGCGGTTCGACCTGGAAAAGACCAAGGAGCTGGGGTTCACCTTCGTCCGGAAGCACGTCAAGATCGAGCCCGCGCGCTGGTACCACTGGGCGGATCGGCTCGGCCTGCTCGTCTGGCAGGACATGCCGTCGCCGACGGTGTCGTTCGACGGGCCGCCGGGTCCGGCGCCCGACCCCGTGCCGGAGGCGCAAGCGCGCTTCGAAGCCGAGCTGGCCGCGATGGTCGCCCAGCTGCGGAACGCGCCTTCGATCGTCGGCTGGGTGCCGTTCAACGAGGGCTGGGGCGAATTCGACACCGCCCGGATCGCCGCACTGGTCAAACGGCTGGACCCGACCCGGCTCGTGGTCGCCAACAGCGGCGTCAACTGCTGTTTCTCGCGGCCTGACGCCGGTGCGGGTGACGTCTATGACGACCACACCTACATCGGTCCGGGCGAACCGCGGGTGCGGGACGGCCGGGCGATCGTCGACGGGGAGTACGGCGGGCTCGGGCTGGTGCTCGACGACCACCGCTGGCCGGGGCGGCCGAACGCGTACGAAATGGCGCCGACCGCGGAGCGGCTGACCGAGCGATACGCCGAGATCAGTGCGCGACTGGAGCGCGTGATCCGCGAATGTGGACTTTCCGGCGCCATCTACACCCAGACCACCGATGTCGAAAACGAGGTCAACGGGCTGCTCACGTATGACCGGCGGGTGGTGAAGCCCGCCGCCGACGTTGTCGCGAAATGTGCCCGTGCGGTGCGCGAAGCTGGAAGCGGCTAGTTCGCGGAGACGTCGGCGAGGAACTTGTCCCGGCCGGCGTCGAGTGCGGAGAGCAGGGCGCCGCGGAGCGCGGCCGATCCGACGACCGCGCCGGGCTCGACCCGCACCGCGCCCGGCGTTGAAGCCGTGACGGTCCGACGGATTTCGGCGACGAGTTCCGGTCGGCTGCCGACCGGGCCGCCGAGGAGGACGACCTCGGGGTCGAAGATCGTCGCGAGCGCGGCCACGGCGCCGCCCACAGTGGCGCCGAGGATCCGTAGCCGTTTTTCCGCGACTGGCGCCGTCGCGGCCTGGTCCAGGGTCCTCAGCAGGGCGTCGACGTCGAGCGAGGGCGCGCCGGGGCGGCCGAATCCCTTGCGCGACCAAGGCCTTGGCCAGGGGCTCGCCGGACTTGGTCCGGAGGTAGCCGATTTCGCCGGCGAGACCGTGCGCGCCGCGCACGAGCCGATCGCCGATGCAGATACTGACGCCCAGACCGGCACCGAAGTAGACGTAGGCGAAGCTCTCGGCTCCGGTCGCGGCGCCTTCCCGGCGTTCGGCGAGTGCGGAGAAGTTGACGTCGTTGTCGATCAGGACGTCCACGCCGAGGTCGCCGGCGCGGATCGAACCTTCGGGAAACGGTGAGTCCGGAAGCGGGATCACCTTCCGCGTGGCCGGGGCGACCGGATTGGCGACGGAGAGGGCGATCGCCCGGAGTGGTCCGCCGCCGTCGGCCGTGGCGGTTTCGACGGCAGCCCTGACCGCGGGTGTGACGGCTGAGCCGGTCGGAGCGTCTTGCCGTTCCATCAGCACGGCGCCGGTCAGGTCGGTGGTCAGGACATGGATGCCCTGCTGGTTGACCTCGAGCGCGAGCACTCGGCCCGCGCCGGCGGCGAGCTCGTAGAACGTGGCGATCCGGCCGCGCCGGCCGGTCTGGTCGGTCCCGGTGGCACGCAGCGCGCCCGCGGCCTCCAGCCGCCGCACCGATTCGGAGATGGTCGGTTTCGAGATCCCGGTCGTGGCGGCCAGCTCGGCCCGGGTGGTCCGGCCTTCGGTGAAGACGTGTTCCAGCACCGCGCGGTCGGTCAATTCGCGCAGCATCGCCAGCCGGGGGAGGGGGCGCTCGGGACGGGACATCGCACCTCTTGTGACCGGGAACACCTCGAGCTACCGTAGCGGGACGTTCTAGTTAGGAGTCCTAACCAAAACAATACCGGGAGGACGCGGTGACCGCGACCGAGCTACCCGCCAACATGTCCACGGCCATCACCGAGGTGAAACGAGAACTCCGCGCGCGGATCGGCGACGTCGCCGCAGTCTTCCGCGAGATCGAGGCCGCGACGCGTGCCGAAGTCGAACGCGTCGCCGATGATCGGGTCGCCTTTCCCGTGGTCGAGTTCGCGGACATCGCGTCAGGAACCGTGCCGGCGCGGACGGTCGAGGCGATCCGGCGTCGCGGCTGCGCGGTCGTGAAGCGGACCTTCGCCCGCGAAACGGCTGAAGCGTGGGACGCGGACCTCGCGGCTTATCTCGAGAAGAACGACTTCGCTGCCACGTACCAGGGGCCGGCTGACGACGTCTTCGCCGGATTGGCGTCCAGCCAGCCGCAGATCTATCCGGTGTACTGGTCGAAGCCGCAGATCCAAGCTCGTCAGCACGAGCACATGGTCGCCGTGCGGCAATTCCTGAACTCGTTCTGGCGTCACGAATCCGTGGGCAGGGTCTGGTTCGATCCGTCTCGCGACACCGCGTACCCGGACCGGATCCGGCGCCGCCCGCCCGGCTCCGCCTCGCTGGGTTTGTCGGCGCACACCGATTCAGGCTCGGTCGAGCGCTGGCTGCTGCCCGCCTACCAACGCGTGTTCCGGCACGTCTTCGCCGGGAATTGGCCGGAGTACGACCCCTGGGACGGCGCTTACCGCACCGAGGTCGACGAATATCCGTCCACCGTGATGTGCTCGGCGTTCCGTACCTTCCAGGGCTGGACGGCGTTGTCGGAAATGCGCCCGGACGACGGCGTCCTGCACGTCGTGCCGATCCCGTCCGCGATGGCGTACCTGCTGGTTCGGGCGCTGCAGGACGACGTCCCCGAGGACGATCTCTGTGGCGCGGTCAACGGCCAGGCGTTGCCGGTCGACGGCAAATACCACGACGTGCTGCTGCCCGCGCTGACGCCGATCCCGGCGATCGAGCCAGGTGACACCGTGTGGTGGCACGGGGACGTGATCCACGCGGTGGCCGATGGCAGCAACCCCGATCGCTGGGGCAACGTCATGTACATCCCGGCGAGCCCGCATTGTCCGAAGAACGCCGCCTACGCGAAGCGATGCGGTCAGGCGTTTCTCACTGGTGCCAGCCCTGGCGATTTCGCGCCCGAAGACTACGAAGCGGGTTGGACAGGCCGCGCCACGCTGGACGACCTCACCGCGGTCGGGCGCGATCAGCTGGGGCTTTGAACGCAGGGTGACACGGAGGCGGGGAGCTCGCCTCCGTGCCGGCTTGGTCAGGGATGAGGCAAGAGAACAGTCAGGCGGGGAGCGCGGCTTCGATCGCCTTCACGACGGCCTCGTCCTCGGGCTCGGTGCGCGGGCGGAATCGAGCCAAGACCTCGCCCTCCGGGCTGATCAGGAACTTCTCGAAGTTCCACTGGACGTCCCCGGCCTGGCCCTCGGAGTCCGCCTTCTCGGTCAGTTCGGCGTAGAGCGCGTGCCGGTTCTCGCCGTTGACCTCCAGCTTCTCGAACATCGGAAACGAAACGCCGTACGTGGTCGAGCAGAACGTCTGGATCTCTTCGGCCGAGCCCGGCTCCTGGCCGCCGAACTGGTTGCACGGAAAACCGACGACGGAGAAACCGCGGTCCCCGAAGCGCTCCTGCAGCCGCTCGAGACCGGAGTACTGCGGGGTCAACCCGCATTTCGACGCGACGTTCACCGCGAGCAGTGCTTTACCCGCGTACGCGCCGAGCGAGCTGTCGCCGCCGCCGAGCGTCTTCAGCGGAATGTCCTGGATCCCCATGGTTCTTCTCCTGTCAGTCGTTCTTCAGTGTCCGGGCGTCGAGATGCCCGAATGGTCCGTCCTCCCGACGGAAAACCGCGGCTAGCTCCCGCGCGCGTTCCCGGTCACCACCGCGGATCAGCGCCGCCAGCGCGTCGAAACGCTCGGTGTGCACGCGGGCGCGGCGCCGCGCATAGTCGGCGGCGGAGTCCTTCGTGACCATGAACGCCCAGTCGCTCGACAACGCCAGCATCGCCTCGGCAACGGCCTGGTCCGCCACGGTGTCCCGCGCGGTCGTGTCGAGCCCCGCGACGAGGTCCAGCAGCCGGGTCTGCAGTGCGGTGTTGGCCTGCACCATGTCCGCCACCTGCTCGCCGTCCCAGACTCGCCAGTCCTTGCCCGATCCCCAGGACGACGAAGGCAGGTCGATCGGCTCGCCGACGTGACCGGCCTCGAGCGCCCCGCGCAGCGTCGTCACGCGGACGCCGGCTTCGGGCAGCGAACGCAGCACACCTTCCAGCCAGGCCGGGCCTTCGTGCCACCAATGCCCGAAGAGTTCCGTGTCGTACGCGGCGATGACCAGCGACTCGCGGCCGTGTTCCGCCTTCAGGTCGCGAAGCCGCGTGACCACGGTGTCGACGAAATCCTTCACGTGCAGGCCGAGCACGTCCGCGGCCAGCGACGGGTCGTAGGGCGCCTTGTCCGGCGGCTCGACCGTCTTGCCGGTGACGCGCGACGCCTTGAGACCGACCTCGTGCGCCCAGGTGTGGAAGTCCCGGTAGGCCGCGTGGCCCGGGTAGCCGGCTTTCGGCGACCAGACCCGGTAGGTGACCTCGAGGTCCCGGCCGAACGCGACCACGCCGGTGTCGCCGACCGGTCGTGCGGCCGAGGTGTCGCCGCGCAGCGACGGGCCGTCGACCATGAACCGCCGCACGCCCGCGGCGGCGTAGTCCTGCTCCATGCCGGGCGCGTAGCCGCATTCCGGCGCCCAGATGCCTTCGGGCTGTTTTCCGAGACGCAGCGCGGTGTCGGTGAGCCCGGCGTCGAGGGCGAACCGGCGCACACGGGGGTCGAGCAAGGGCTGGAAGGGATGAGCGAGCGGGCCGCCGAGGAGCTCGACCGTGCCGCTGTCCACCAGGGATCGCAGGATCGGGGAGAACCCGTGTCGCCACCGCGTCGACAGTTCTTCGGACGCGCGCACCGCCGTCCGGTGCTCGTTCGCCGCGAACTCGCGAAGCAGCGGATCGCCGCGCCACAGCGTCGAGGCGTGCTGGGCGCGCAGCTGCCAGTCGCCGAGCCAGTCGTGGCACGCGCGGATGCTGTACGGATCGTCGAGCTGCGCGGCGAGGACCGGGGTCATGCCCAGCGTCAGGACATCACGGCGGCCTTCCTCGGCGAAGCGCTCCAGCAGGTCGACCATCGGCAGATAGGAATGCGCCCAGGCCTGGTACAGCCATTCTTCGCCGACCGGCCAGCTCCCGTGGTGCGCCAGCCACGGCAGGTGGCTGTGCACGACGAGGCAGAACGTGCCCTCGTACTCGGTCATCGGCGCACCGCCACGGCCACCAGGTCGAGGCTCGCTTCGAGGTCGTCGCCGTGGATGTCGAAGCCGGACGCCTCGATCGCCGCGACGTCGGAAAGCAGCGCCTCGGGCCAGGTCGCCTGGCCGGGCAGCTGCCCCAGCACGACCTCCAGCTGGGCGTCGATGATCGAACCGCCGTAGCGTTCGTCGAGCTTTCGCACTGCCTCGCCGTGGTGCAGTCCGTGTAGCCGTTCGACGGCGAAACCAGCCTTCGTGAGGAGTTCTGCCAGCTCCACGGGCGCGAGTTCCCGGGTGTGGAACGGGTTGAGCGGGGTGTCGCTGTCCGGGGTGAAGGTCAGCCGGTTCGGTGTGGTGATGAGCAGCCGGCCGCCGGGGGTGAGGACTCGCCGGCATTCCGCGAGGAACGCAGCCTGGTCCCAAAGGTGCTCGATCACCTGGAAATGCGCGATGACGTCGACCGAGCCGTCGTGGAGCGGGAGCTGGACGAGATTCGCGCGAGCCACCGCGACGTCCGGATAACGGCGGGCGACGTGCTCGGTGGTCGGCACGTCGTAGTCCAGTGCCAGCACCCGTTCGGCCTTCGTGGCGATCAGGGCGGCGCCGTAACCCTCACCGCAACCCGCTTCCAGGACCGTCCCGGTGCAGTAGGGGAGCAGCGCCGCGTACGCGGCTTCGTGGCGTCGGAACCAGTAGTTCTCCTCGGGCACGCCGGGGACGGTTCGTTCGCCGGTGAGATGCAGCGCCTCGGCCCGGGTGGCTGGGGTGGTCACCTGCGCGACCCTAGCGGGTGTCACATCTCGCGCGGCCGCCTCGTTCCCCGAGCATGCAACGAACCGTGACCCGCGTATTGCTCGTCGTCTTCGGCCTGGTCGAGCTTCCGGTCGGGCTTTGGCCACTGCTCTCGCCCACCGGCTTCTACCAGGACTTTCCCGGCCTCCGCCACGGCTGGGTCGCGATGGACGGGCCGTTCAACGAACACCTGATCCGTGACTTCGGCGGGCTGACCCTGGCGTTGTCGGCGTTGCTGATCGGTGCCGCCGTGATCGGCACCACACCCGTCGCGCGGCTGGCGGCCGTGGCGGCGCTGCTGTTCGGCGCGCCGCACTTCTTCTATCACCTGGGGCACGTCGATCACTTCGAACGCGTCGACCAGATCCTGATCATCGCGACGACCGGGCTGGCCGCCGTGGTGCCGCTGGTGCTGCTGCTGATCCCGGGACGGCGGGTCAGCTCACCGGCGACACCGTGATCCCGAGCGCACCCGGGCCGAGGTGCGCGCCGATGACGGTGCTCGCCTCGACCACCATGCTTTCGGCCATGCCTGGTACCCGTCGCTCGATCTGCCTGCCGATCTCCAGCTCGTGGTCGGTGGCGCCGAACCGGGTCACCGCGATGTCGACGCGGAAGCCGCCGGCCTTCTTCACCGCGAGGTCGACCATTTTCGCGAGTGCGCGCTTCGTGCCGGGGATCCGCGCCAGCGGCGCGACCTCGCCGTGCCGCACGGTGAGCAGCGGTTTGATCGACAACGCCGAGCCGACCATCGCCTGCGCGGCGCCGATCCGGCCGCCGCGGCGCAGGTACTCGAGCGTGTCGACGTAGATGAACTCGGTGCTGTACTGGAATCGCCGTTCGGCGGCCTCGATCACCCGCGTGGCGTGGCCGCCGGCCGCGGCGGCGCGCGCGGCGGACATGACCGCGAAACCGAGGCTCATCCCGGTGGTGCCGCTGTCGAGCACGTGCACGGGGACGCGGACCTGCTGGGCGGCTTCCCGCGCCGCGCGCACGGTGTCCGACATCCGGCCGGAGAGGTGGATGCTCACGATCGCCGTGGCGCCGCGGGACGCCGCTTCCTGGTACGTCCAGAAAAACGCCCCGGGATCCGGCGGCGCGGTGGTGACCATGTGGCCTGCTCTCATCGCGTCGATCACCTCGGCGCGGTCGAAGCGGTTCTCGTCGTCCAGGTGGTCGCGGAGGTTCATCTGGATCTGCACGACACCGATGGCCCAGCGGGCGGCGACGAGGTCGGGAAGGCAGGCACTCGAATCTGTGATGACGGCGATGCGCGCGGGCATGGTGGGGGAGGTTAACCCTTCACGACCTACCGTGAGTAGGCCGTGGTTGACCCGATCGGGCGAACGGTTGTCAGGAGAGGGTAATCGGTCGACTACCGGGACGATCGTCCCGGAAGATTGCCCTTCCAGGTGAAAGCCGTCACCTCGGCGGGTATCGTCGCCCGGGTGGCCCTAATCTACCGGCCAGTAGAGCACCGACCCGTGGTCGACGCGGGCACCTACCGGGAGGTCGAAGTAGACCCATGACGAACATCGTTGTCCTGGTCAAGCAGGTACCGGACACCTACTCGGAGCGAAAGCTCAACGGCGCCGACCACACCCTTGACCGTGAATCCGCCGATGCCGTGCTCGATGAGATCAACGAGAAGGCCGTCGAAGAGGCGCTGAAGATCAAGGAAGCCGGCGAGGGCGAGGTGACCGTTCTCTCGGTCGGCCCGGACCGGGCCACCGACGCCATCCGCAAGGCGCTGTCCATGGGTGCCGACAAGGCCATCCACGTTTCGGACGCCGCGCTGCACGGCTCGGACGCGATCGCCACCGCCAAGGTCATCGCCGCCGCGATCGGCAAGGTCGAAGGCTACGACCTGATCATCGCCGGCAACGAGTCCTCGGACGGCCGCGGTGGCGCCGTGCCGGCGATCCTCGCCGAGCTGCTCGGCCTGCCGCAGCTGACCTACGTGCGCCAGCTGACCGTCGAGGGCACCACGCTGAAGGCCGACCGCGAGACCGAGGACGGCATCACGCACCTCGAGGCGAACCTTCCCGCGCTGGTCAGCGTCGGCGAGAAGATCAACGAGCCGCGCTACCCGTCCTTCAAGGGCATCATGGCCGCCAAGAAGAAGCCGGTCGAGACGTTCACCATCGCCGACCTCGGGGTCGACGCGGGCGAGGTCGGCCTGGCCAACGCCTGGTCGTCGGTGACCGAGTCCTCCCCGAAGCCCCCGCGCACCGCGGGCGAGAAGGCCGAGGACGAGGGTGACGGCGGCACGAAGGTCGCCGAGTACCTGGTCGGCCAGAAGCTCATCTGAGACGGTTTTCGAGGAGGAACAGAACAATGGCTGAAGTACTCGTCCTCGTCGACCACGTCGACGGTGAGGTCAAGAAGGTCACGCTCGAGCTGCTGACCGCGGCCCGCGCGCTGGGCGAGCCCGCCGCGGTCGTCGTCGGCCCGACCGGCTCGGCCGCCAAGGCGAAGCAGGCTCTCGCCGCGCACGGCGCCGCGAAGGTGTACGTCGCCGAAGGTGACGCTGCCACCGATTTCCTGGTCACGCCGAAGGTCGACGTGCTCGCCGCGCTGGCGCAGCAGGTCTCCCCGGCCGCGGTGCTGGTCACCGCGGGCGCCGAGGGCCGTGAGGTCTCCGCTCGCCTGGCCGTGCGGCTCGGCTCCGGCCTGATCTACGACGCGGTCGGTATCAACTCCGACGGCACCATCGACCAGTCCATCTTCGGTGGCGCGTTCTCGGTGAAGTCCAAGTCCGCGAAGGGTGCGCCGGTCATCTCCGTGCGCCCGGGCGCGGTCGAGGCGGAGCCCGCCGAGGGTGCCGCGGCCGAGGAGACCGTCGAGATCCCCGCCGCAGACCCGGCGAAGTCCACCCGGATCACCGGCGTGGAGCCGATCGTCGGCGGCGACCGCCCGGAGCTGACCGAGGCGTCCATCGTCGTCTCGGGTGGCCGTGGTGTCGGTTCGGCGGAGAAGTTCGACGTCGTGGAGAAGCTGGCCGACTCGCTCGGTGCGGCTGTCGGCGCTTCGCGTGCCGCTGTCGACTCCGGCTACTACCCGGCGCAGTTCCAGGTCGGCCAGACCGGCAAGACCGTGTCGCCGCAGCTGTACATCGCGCTCGGCATCTCCGGAGCGATCCAGCACCGCGCCGGCATGCAGACGTCGAAGACGATCATCGCGGTGAACAAGGACCCAGAGGCGCCGATCTTCGAGATCGCCGACTTCGGCATCGTGGGCGACCTGTTCAACGTCGCGCCCCAGCTGACCGAAGCGGTCGAGAAGCGCAAGGGCTGATTCGATACCCGAAGAGGCCCTTAAGGACGTTGACAGTCCTTAAGGGCCTCTTCGCGTATCCGCAGGTGACACCGTTACTTCCCTGAGAGTTCGCTGAGAACCCGCAATTAACTGAACGTGCACTAATCGGTCATCGGATCGCACTCTTCGCGGTTTCCCGCGGCAGGTACACCTTGACCATGACGACGTCACAGCTCCTCGTCAGCACTGATCAGGCGGGTGTCGAGCTTCCGGCAGGGGCGCCCCGGTATTCCCTTCTCGTGGCCCACGGCAACGAAGAAGTGGTCGCCGCCCAGAAACTGCGGCACCAGGTCTTCGCGGGGGAGATGGGTGCACGCCTGCACTCCCTCCAGGCCGGCCTGGACGTCGACTACTTCGACGAGTACTGCGACCACCTCGTCGTGCGGGACGACAACACCGGCGACATCGTCGGCTGCTACCGCATGCTCCCGCCCGAGCGGGCCGTCGAGGCCGGAAAGCTCTACTCGGACAGCGAATTCGACCTCACAGCCATCTCCGGCCTGCGCTCCTCGCTGGTCGAGACCGGCCGCTCCTGCGTCCACCCCGATCACCGCAGCGGCGCCGTCGTCAGCCTCGTGTGGGCCGGAATCGCCCGGTACATGCTGCTGTCCGGCCACCGCTACCTGGCGGGCTGCGCCTCGGTCCCACTGGTCGACGGCGGCGCCTTCGCCGCGGGCGTGTGGGACGTGCTGCGCACCAAGCACTACTCGGACGAGCCCGCGCGCGTCACGCCGCTGAACCCGTGGGAATCCGACGGCATCGAGCGTCCGGCGCGCGCCGCGCTGCCGCCGCTGATCAAGGGCTACGTCCGGCTGGGCGCCAAGGTCTGCGGCCCGCCGGCGCTCGACCCCGACTTCGACGTCGCCGACTTCTTCGTGCTGCTCGACCTGCACAACGTCGATGAGCGCTACCTGAAGTTCTTCCTCGGGATCCAGGGATGAGTCACGCCTGGATGCCGACGTCGCCCTGCGGCGACGGCTGCCTGACCGTCGACGAGCCGACGGTCGCGTTTCCGCGACGGGTGTTCCGGTTCGCCGCGGCCATCGGTGTTCTGTTCGCGGCGATGCTGAGCTCGCCGCTGCTGCTGACCCTGCGCGGCCGGGCCCGCGAGCGGATGGTGCGGGCGATCTTCCACGGCGTGCTTCGGGCTTTCGGCGTCAAGCTGGTGGTCCGCGGTGGCGAGGACTTCCTTGCGGCGCCCGCGGGCCGTGGCGCGCTGGTGGTGAACAACCACATCTCGTGGCTGGACATCGTCGCGATCAACGCGGTGCGCCCGATGCGCGCGCTGGCCAAGCGGGAGATCGCGAGCTGGCCGGTGCTGGGTGGCCTGGTGACCCGCGGCGGCAGCATCTTCCTCGACCGGGAACGTCTCACCACCCTGCCGGGCACGATGGCCGAGCTCGCCGAGGCGATGCGCGGGGGATCGCTGGTGAGTGTCACGCCGGAAGGCACCACGTGGTGCGGGCTCGCGTCCGGGAAGTTCACGACTGCGACGTTCCAGGCGGCCATCGACGGCGGTGTCCCGGTGCGTCCGGTGGCGCTGCGCTACCGCCTGGCCGACGGCCGGGAGACCAGCCGTCCGGCGTTCATCGGACCCGAGTCGCTGATCGCTTCCCTGCGGCGAGTCGCGGCGATGCGCGGCCTGGTGCTGGAGATCCACGTCTGCCCGGAAATCGCGCCCGGCCGGGCGGAGGACCGGCGTGAGCTGGCCGCGCTGGCCGAAGCAGCCGTGCACTCAGCGCTCGGCACCGTCAAGATCCCGGCGCAGCAGCGGCGCAAGTCCACGCGCGTCCTGATTTCGCCTCCCGCGAAGTGAACCGGGCCTGTCGCCGGAATCCGGCGACAGGCCCCGGTCGCGGATTCAGTCCACGGTCAGCGTCAGCTTGCCTCCGGGATGTCCCGCTTCACTCTCGGTCTGCGCGGCGGCCGCTTCGGCGAGCGGGAAGCTCTGGCCGTGCGCCAAGCGGATCCCGCGGTCGGTCACCCAGCCGGCGATCTCGGTGAGGACCTCCCGGGTCTGCGCCCCGCCGCTGGAGAACGGGATTCCCAAGCCGAAGGCGGCGCCGTCGGCGATGGTGACGATCCGGTCGGTGCCGCCGCGCAGCTCGATCGAATCCGGGAGCACACCGTGGCCCGCGGCGTCGAAAACGGCGTCGACGGAACCGTGGACCGCGTCGCGGACCCGGTCCAGCCAGCCCTCGCCGTACTGCACGGGAATGGCGCCCAGCGACTTCAGGTCCTCCAGGTTGCGGCTTCCGGCGGTGCCGATCACGGTCGCGCCCTTGGCGATGGCCACCTGGGTCGCGAACCGGCCCACCGTTCCGCTCGCCCCGTGGACCAGCAGGGTCTCCCCGTCCTTCACTTCGAGCAGCTTCAGGACGCGAAGGGCGGTTTCGCCGGCGACCGGCAACGCGGCGGCGTCGGCCCAGGAGAGGCCGGCGGCCTTGGGCGCCACTACGGACGCCAGCGCGTATTCGGCATAGGCCCCGGTTTCGGACCAGCCGAACACCTCGTCGCCGACGGACAGCCCGGAGTCCTCGCCGGTGGCGTCGACGACGCCGGCCACTTCCAGGCCGGGCGTGTGCGGGAAGGAGACCTCGAAGTTCTGCCGCATCGCGCCGCCGCGGATCTTCCAGTCGATCGGGTTGACGCCGGCCGCGCGGACCGCCACCCGGACCTGCCCGGGACCCGGCTCGGGGAGCGGGACCTCGGACAGCCGCAGCACGTCCGGCCCGCCGTACTCGGCGAAGGTGATCGCTCGCATGGTGTTCTGCGCTCCTCGGGTATCGGGACTCTTCGGTGGTCGAATGTCCTCCCCTCGAAGTCAACCCGCTCGCCACGCCCGCCGAACCACTCGGACGAGCAGTGTTCACTATCCGGACGAGCAGCACCCGGTGTCCGCGAAGCGCCTACGTTGGAGTCATGGACGATTCGTGGTCGGATCCGCGACACGTGCTGGACGTCGTCGAGCGGGTGCTATCGGCGTCGCGGCCCGAGCTGCTCTCGCGGTTCGCCGAGGAGCTCAGGAAGCTGCTGCCGCATCGCGGTGTCGCGATGCAGACCGGGGACTGCCCGCGCAGCCCGCTCAAGGTCAGCGGGAACGAGGCTCTGACGGTCACGAGTGTCGAGCTGCAGCGGCTGGTAGAGCGTAGTGAGCCGGGCAAGGCCCTGGTCGTCGACGGTGTGCTGGGTGGCGTCGAGCGGCGGCTGGTGCTGCTCGCTTCGTCGCCGGTAGTCGGCAAAGGCGCGGTTCTCGCGGTGATTCCGGAGGACGATGACCCGCCGGCGGAAGTGTTGGAGCTCGCGGCCCGGCTCTGGGATCTGCTCAGTACCGATGCCGCGCAGCGGGCCACCGATCCCGGCCCCGGAGTACTCGCGAGCAACCTCGCCGCGGCCACCGCTCGCGCCCAGGCGATCACCGATCTCGGCCAGGCCCAGGCGACGACTCTCGCCACCCTGCTCGCGGTGCTGCGCTCGGGTCAGCTGTCCGATTCGGCCGCGCGGCGCACAGCGGTCGACATCGCCGCTGGAGCGTTGCTCGAACTGCGGGCCGTCGTGGATCGCGACCAGGCGTTGTCCGTCGAGCCGGCGGCGAGTGCGTTCGCCGTGCTCAAGGACCAGCTCACCCTCCTGGTCCGGCACACCAAGGTCGACGTCGACCTGGTCGGCCCGGCCGAGGACCGGCCCCTCCCGCAGGACATCGCGCACACCGCCCGCACGGTCACCCGAGGCCTCGTCCTTGCCGCGCTCGACCGTCCGTCGACCAGCCGCCTGCGGGCTTCCTGGCAGCTGGACGGGTCCTCGCTGCGGGTGACCGTCCGCGATGACGGCCCTCACGTCTCCGGCGCGGTGCCGTCACTCGGCCTCAGCGAACGTCTCACCCTGCTCGGCGGCCATTGGGAAATCGACGCGGTGCCCGGCTGGGGGACCACGATCACCGCGGTGCTGCCGCTCAGCCTCGCCGAGCCGCCCGAGCTGCGGCCGCTCGACCGGCTGAACCCGCGGGAGCTGGAAGTTCTCTCGGGTATCTCCCAGGGTCTGCGGAATCGGCAGATCGCGGAGCAGCTCCAGCTCAGCGAACACACGGTCAAGTTCCACGTCCGGAACATCCTCGACAAGCTGGATGTCAGCTCGCGAGGCGAAGCCGCCGCGCTCGCCCACGACCTGCGGCTCGAACCACTGGTGGCGCATCGGTCCGCCTGAGGTCGCTTGACCTCCATCGAACTGGAGGTTGCACGCTGTGATCATGACTCAGACGATCGGCTCCCCGTCGCGGCGCCCCGGCGTGCTCTGGACGCCGGACCACCGGTTGACCACGATCGTGCTGCTGCTCCTGGTCACCTTGATGGCGTTCGAGAACATGGGCGTCGCGACGGCGATGCCGACGCTCGTCGCCGAGCTGAACGGGCTCGCGCTCTATGCCTGGCCGTTCACGATCTTCCTGGTTTCCAGCGTGGTGGCGACGGTCCTGTCCGGCCGGGTCGGCGATCGTCGCGGGCCGGTACCGGGCCTGCTCGCCGGCCTCGCGTTGTTCGCGTGCGGCCTGCTGGTGGCGGGGACCGCGGGCGATATGTCGATGCTCCTGCTCGGTCGTGGGCTGCAGGGATTCGGGGCCGGACTGTTGCTCGTGTCGGTGTCGCTGCTCATCGCGGTGGCGTTCACCGACCGGGAGCGGCCGGTGGTCTACGCGGCGACGGCCGCGGCCTGGGTCCTGCCCGCTGTGGTCGGGCCGTTCGTCTCCGGGCTGGTCACGGTGAGCGTCGGCTGGCGATGGGTCTTCCTGGGACTGATTCCCCTCGTAGGGCTCGGCGCAGCCCTGGTCGTGGTGGTGATCCGGCGGCTGCCTCGCCATGTCGCGGTCAGTGGCGGCCGCCAGGCAGGGTCGTCCCCGCTGTGGTCGCGGCCCTAGGCGTAGCTGCGCTGACGTGGGCAGCGCAGCATCCGTCGTTGCTCGCCCTTGTCTACGGGGCTG
Source organism: uncultured Actinomycetota bacterium (assembly GCA_963762765.1). Classification (GTDB taxonomy): domain Bacteria; phylum Actinomycetota; class Actinomycetes; order Mycobacteriales; family Pseudonocardiaceae; genus Amycolatopsis. The sequence continues at coordinate 257,770 of CAVXMR010000050.1, read as the reverse complement.
CTGGTCTCGCTGCGTTGGGCTACGCCCTGCGGACATTGCTGCCGCCCGGGACGTTGACCTCTCGCCCTGGTCTGCCCACCGTCGTAGCTTCGCGGGCACTGATCGCGGGCGCCTACGCGGGCATGGAGGCCTACCTTCCGCTGACGATGAGCGCGGTCCACGGCTATAGCCCCGCGCTCGCCGGGCTGCCGTTGACCATCACGGCGCTCGGCTGGTCCGCGGGGTCGGCCGTGCAGGGCCGGTTCGCCGACTGGTCGAGGGAGGCCTCCCTGCGGATAGGCTTCGGGCTGGTGGCAGTCGGGCTCCTGTGCTTCGGGCTCGTCTCACAGCCTTGGTTCCCCGGGTGGATCGCCTTCGTCGCGTGTGTCGTCGGCGGCGCCGGGATGGGGATCGCGATGCCGGCCATTTCGGTCCTCCTGCTCAGGTACTCGCCCGAAGGCGAGCGCGGGTTCAACACCTCGGCGATGCAGCTCGCCGACTGGGTGGGCTCCGCGCTGCTCATCGGGTTGGGCGGGGTGCTGCTGAGCGTCTTCGGTTCGGCCCTGCAGCCGTCGCTGGCCGTCGGCCTGCTCGCGGTGGCGCTGGCCGGGCTCGCGATGCTGGGGTTCCGTCTGACGGGACGGTGGCCGTCGAAGGTGTGACAGCCCACTTCGACGACCAGGGTGGGCTTCGTCACCGGCCGCAGCGGACTACCCTGAGAGGGCGATGACCTATCTCGACCACGCGGCGACCACTCCGATGTTGCCCGAAGCCGTAGCGGCGATGACCGAGGCGCTGTCCACCGTGGGCAACGCCTCCGCGCTGCATTCCTCGGGCAGGAGAGCCCGGCGGATGGTCGAAGAGGCCCGCGAAACGATCGCGGAGGCGCTCGGCGCCCGCCCATCCGAGGTGATCTTCACCGGCGGAGGGACGGAGAGCGACAACCTCGCGGTCAAGGGCATCTACTGGGCTCGGCAGGCCGAACAGCCCCAGCGGCGCCGCGTGCTCTGCGGTGCGGCCGAACACCACGCCGTACTCGACACCGTCGAGTGGCTCGAGAGCCACTCCAGCGCGGAGATCACCCTGCTGGACGTCGATGGCCAAGGCCGGGTCACCCCGGAGGTCCTGCGGGCCGCGATCGCCGCGGATCCGGAAAGCGTGGCCCTGGTGACCGTCATGTGGGCCAACAACGAGGTCGGCACGGTCAACGCGGTCGCTGACCTGGCCGCGGTGTGCACCGAGTTCGGCATTCCCCTGCACACCGACGCCGTGCAGGCGGTCAGTGCGGTCCCGGTCGACTTCGGCGCCAGCGGTGCTGCGGCGTTGACCCTGACCGGACACAAGCTCGGCGGGCCGTTCGGGGTCGGCGCGCTGCTGCTCGGCCGTGACGTGACCTGCGTTCCGTTGCTGCACGGTGGCGGCCAGGAGCGGAGCGTCCGGTCGGGCACGCTCGACGTCCCGTCGATCGTGGGGTTCGCGGCCGCCGTGCGAGCCAGCATCGCCGGTCGCGCCGAGTACGCGAAGCGCGTCGAGGAGCTCAGGGATTGCCTGATCGAAGGCATCCAGCGCGAAGTGCCGGACGCCGTGCTCAACGGCGGCGAAGGCGAGCGGCTTCCTGGCCACGCGCATTTCACTTTTCCCGGCTGCGCCGGCGACAGCCTGCTGATGCTGCTGGACGCCAAGGGCATCGAATGCTCGACGGGGTCGGCCTGCACCGCGGGGGTTGCCCAGCCGAGCCACGTCCTGCTGGCGATGGGCGCGGACCCGGTTGCCGCACGCGGTTCGTTGCGTTTCTCGCTCGGCCACACGTCGACCATGGAGGACGTCGACGCGGTGACCGCCGAGATCGGCGGCGTCGTCACCCGGGCCAGGCAGGCGGGCCTCGCCGGGATGCGCAAGCAGACTCAGAAGCAAGAGGTGTAGGGCATGCGGGTACTGGCCGCGATGAGCGGGGGAGTGGACTCGGCGGTCGCCGCCGCGCGAGCGGTCGACGCCGGGCATGAGGTCGTGGGCGTGCATCTCGCGCTGTCGGCGAAGCCGGGCACGCTGCGCACAGGTTCGCGCGGTTGCTGCACGATCGAAGACTCGCACGATGCCCGGCGCGCCGCCGACATCTTGGGTATTCCTTTCTATATCTGGGATTTCGCCGAGCGGTTCACCGAAGAGGTCGTCGAGACCTTCGTCGGCGAGTACGCCGCGGGCCGTACCCCCAATCCGTGTGTCACCTGCAACGAGAAGATCAAGTTCGAAGCTCTTCTCGAGAAGGCCATGGCACTCGGATTCGACGCGGTGGCCACCGGTCACTACGCCCGTCTGTCCGTTGTGGACGGAGTACCCGAGCTTCGCCGGAGCGCGGATTCGGGCAAGGACCAGTCCTACGTCCTGGCCTCGCTGACCACCGAACAGCTCGCCCACGCGATGTTCCCGCTCGGTGATTCTTGGAAGTCCGACGTGCGTGCCGAAGCCGAGCGGCGGGGCCTCTCGGTGGCGAACAAGCCGGACAGCCACGACATCTGCTTCATCCCCGACGGTGACACGAAGAAGTTCCTCGAGGACAGGCTCGGTCAGCGTCCTGGCGAGCTCGTCGACGCGGAGACCGGCGCCGTGCTGGGTGTGCACACGGGTGTCCACGGCTTCACTGTCGGGCAGCGCAAGGGGCTGGGCATCGAAGCCCCTGCCCCTGACGGACGGCCGCGATACGTCCTTTCGCTGGAGCCGGTGGACGGCACCGTCAAGGTGGGTTCCGTGGCCGGTCTCGGGGTGCGGGTCATCGAGGCGGACCGCGCGATCTGGCCGACCGGGCAGCCACTGTCCCAGCCGACCGAATGCGTCATCCAGGTCCGGGCCCACGGCGGCATCGTCGACGCCGTCGCCGAAGTGGACGCCGATGCCCTGACGATCCAGCTGCGTGAGCCGCTGCGCGGGGTCGCTCCCGGGCAGATCGTCGTGCTCTACCGGCCCGACTCCGCGGCCGGAGACCTCGTGCTGGGCAGCGCCAAGATCTCCGGCACCCGCTGAGCGCACGTTCCTCACTCCTCCGAGGATCGCTTGCTCCCTCCTCGTGGCGGGTGCAGCGGCGGGACGGGACTGGTGTGGACCTCGCCCGCAGGTGTGGTGACAACCAGCGTGCCGTCGGATTCGACCTCGTACCGCCAGGTCGGCCGGTTCTTCACGAGGCGATGGCGGGAGCAGTAGTTCACGAGGTCTTCGCCGGCCCCGGGACTGCTGCCCTCGGCCGCCTCGGTCGTCTCGATCCGGCAGCTCTGCGCCGGCCGGGCGCAGCCGGGCTGCCGGCACTCCCGGTCCCGCACCCGGATGTACTCCTCCTCGTCGGCGGTCAGCTGATAGTGCTTCTTGCCCAACTCCATTGCCCGGCCGCTCAGCGGGTCGGTGATGATGCGCCGCAACGTGGTGCCGGGAGCGCTGACGATCCGCCGGGCGATCGCGGCCGGGATGGGGCCGTGTCCGGCCAGCTGCGCGGGATCGTCGTTCAGGCTCAGATAGGTCGCCAGATCGAGGTACAGGAATACGTCCGCGCGTTCGGCTTCCCCGCCGGTGCCGCCCAGCATGAGGTCGAGCGCCACATCGGTCCGAAGCTGGTCGAGCGTTCGTGTTTCGCCTTGTGCCTTCAGGTCACGCGCGACCTTGTCGACGCGCATGTAGGCCGCTGTCGCTTTCTCCGCGGGAGCGTTCGAAATCGACAGGTGTGACACGCCGGAGGCAGCGTGGTGCAGCCGGACCTGACGTTCCTTCCGGCGTTGCGTGGAACGGCGGATACTGCCTTCCTGATCCGTTTTGGACGCGGCATAGGCCGCGGCCTTACGGACCTGGTTGGCGTTCTTTCCCAGCAACCGGCCGGCCAGGATCACGTCGACGATTCCGGCGTGTTCGTCGGAAAGCCAGGCGGTGGCGTCCGTGACTTTCATGGCTCGGTACAGATCGAGTTGCCCGCGGTCCATCATGCGCAGGATGCGGGGTAGTCGCGAGGTGATGGCAGTGGCCGTGGAGACCAATGCCGACGCGCGATTCTCGGTCAGTGACAAGGCGAGAGCCACTTCTGAAGCGACGCTGTCCGCCTGTCTTCGCCTCGTGTCGAGGTCGGCGACAGCGCGGAGCTGAAGTGCTTCCAGGCGCGCGATTTCCGCCGCCGTGTCGCGGATGACCCGGACGACCTGGTCGTCCTTGAGACGGTGCAGGAGGAACGGATCCGCGTGGATCGCCCGAAGCATGAAGGCGATTCCGGTGGGCTTCTCGTTGTCGGACGGGGGCAGTGGGTGCGATGAAGACGACATGCTGCGGACCGTACCCGCAGTCTTGGCGATGTGGCCGAAAATAGCGCGAACGGACCGTTCGCGCCGAATTTAAGTCCACTGTGGACGGTGTAATCAGAGTTTCAGCTTGAAACCCGTGTGGCTCGGCACGAATCCGAGCCGTTCGTAGAACCGGTGCGCGTCCGCACGTGTAATGTCGGAAGTGAGCTGAACCAAAGCACACCCTTGTCGCCGGGATTCGGCGATCGCCCATGCCATCAACTCGGCGCCGACACCCGAACCCCGGTGGTCGGCGCGCACGCGGACGGCTTCGATCTGACCACGGAGGGCACCTTGTCTGGCGAGTCCCGGGATGAAAGTCAGCTGCAGGGTCGCGACCGGCTCATCGGCGGCGTCGGCCGCCACGACCAGGAGCTGGTTCGGATCCGCGGCGATCTGCTCGAAGGCCCGCAGGTACGGGCCGAGGTCATCCGGGCTGTCGCGAGTCGCGCCGAGCTGGTCGTCAGCGAGCATTTGGACGATCGCGGCGACGTCGTCGGGCCGGGCACGGCGGATGTTCTGCGCGGTCACGGCCCCAGTATCACAGCGAACGGGTGAACCCTTGGTAGCTGTGCTCGAAACCGAACCGCGCGTAGAACTCCAGCAGCTCGGCGCGCGCGAGCCCGGAGTCCAGGTGCAGGCGGGTGCAGCCGCGGCGCCGCGCCTCCTTGATGGACCAGGTCAGCAGCGCGCTCGTGACACCTCGTCGCGAGGCTCGGACACCTTCGACGAGCCCGCGGACAGCGCCATCCCAGGCCAAGCCCCGCAGGATGGTCAGCTGCGCGGTGCCGGCCACGCCGTTGTCGTCCTCCGCGACGACCAGAGTGACGTGCGGGGTGGCGGAGATCTGCCGGAAGGCGACGGCCAGCGCGTCGCTGGGGCTGCCGAACAGCCGCGCTATCGCATCGATGTCGGTCGGTCTGGCCCGTCTGATGACATCCATTTCATCAAGTATGCAGCACACTCGCCGCGTCCGAGCCGAGCTCGTCCGCGCGCGGGCCCGCGATCCGTGGTCACGGGCGCGTCAGGCCACCGTGTAGTGGCGGACTCCGTCGTCGATCCGGACGGTGAGTTTTCCTTGCGAAACCAGAAGATCGAGATGCGCGGCGGTTTCCAGTACCGCGAGCATCTGATTGAACGCGTCCATTTCGGACAGCGAACGCCCATGCCGCGTCCAGCCGATCCGGGACGCCGCATCGAATGCCGTACTCGCCCCGGCGAGCACCTGCTCGGCCATGCTTTCCAGGCGCTTGCGGTGGTGCTCCAGCAACTCGTCGATCCGGGTGTGCACGCTCGCCGAAACCGGTCCGTGCGCCGGAAGCATCCGCCGGTCGGGCATGCCGCGGACCAGGCGCAGGGAGTCGATGAAGTCGTTGAGCGGCAACTCCGCCGGCACCGGCTGGAAGCCGATCGACGGGGTGATGTGCGGCAGGACGTGGTCGCCGGAGAAGAGCGCTCCGGCCGTCTCGTCGACGAAGACGACGTGGCCCGTGGTGTGCCCGGGGGTGTGGACGACGTCGAGTTCGCGTCCCGGCATGATCGACCGGCGGCCGGGCGTCAGCCATTCGTCGGGCGCCTCCCAGAGGTCGGCCTCGGTGTGTCGCCGGCTGGTGCCGAACGCTTTCGCCAGTGCCTCGACGACGGACTTGGCGCCGGCGCGGAACAACAGGTCGACCTGGGCTTCCATCGGCAACCGGTCGGGATTGCCCGAGGCCTTGAGGGACGGCTCTTCGAGCTGTCCCAAGGCCACCTTGGAACCGAACTCCCGCCGCAGCACGATGGCTTGCGAGTAGTGGTCCCGATGCACATGGGTCACCAGGAACTGGCCGATATCCGCCAGTTCGGCGCCGATCGCCCGCAATGCGGCCCCGAGCTGCTCCCGGGCTTCGGTCAGTGCCCAGCCCGAGTCGATCAGCGCGAGCTCGGTCCCGTCCGTGACCGCGTAGACGTTCACCGCGCGGAGGCCGTCGTTGGGCAGGGGCAACGGGATCCGGTAGACACCGGAGGACACTTCGTAGATCCCGGGCTCGGTCCAGCTCCTGTCGCTGTTTTCCGGCAACGGCTCCATCGTGACCTCCGTCCGGACGGAACGCCGATGTCCCGGCCCTTTCCTCACCTTGAGCCGTGCCGGGCCCGGTGTCCACCTGGCGGCGATGAGACGCCGGTCACTCGATCAGTTGGTGTCCTGCTTGAGCGCGGTGTCGATGGTGAGCGCCGAGGCGATGACCATGCTGGCCAGCGGATCGGGCAGCGGGCGCGGGATCTCGACCACGTAGTTGTCGGCCGTGGTGAAGGCGGCTTTGACGAAACCGCCCCAGGTCTTGGTCACCCTGGCGACCTCGGTGCCGGTGCTGTCCTTGATCGCGAAGTTCCACGCTCGCCAGTTCTCGGCGAAGATGCCGCCGATCTCCTGGCCGTCGACCAGGAACCCGAAGCGGATTTTGCCGAACATGTTCTGCTGCACGATTTCGCCGATCGGCGAGTCGTCGGCCCGGGTGACCAGGAATCGAGACTTGAACACCTTCGCCGGACGCGTCACCTTCAGCACGGTGCTGTGGTTGGCGTCACGGACCTCGAAGCGGTGGCTGAGGAACTGGTCGTAGTTGCTGAGCAGCCGCACCACCTTGCGCAGCGTGCTCTGGCCGACCTCGACGACTCCGCCGATGTGGGTGCCGTGCTGGTCGAACACACCGAACTCGTTGGACATCTCGATCAGCTTGGCGCGCTGGTTGACCACCAGGACCGGCTCGGTGAACAGCGTCCCGCCGCCGGCCCGTCCGCCGCCGCGTCCCTGCGTCGCCTTGGCCACCTGCTGCTGGACGCGGGCCGGGTCATGGGCACGCTCGATGTCCAGCTCGATCGCTTCCGCGTCGTGCGGCGGTGGCTGCTGGCCCGGCCGGGTGTTGGCACTCCACGCCTGGCCGTCCCACCACCGCTGAAGCCGGTGGTCCTGCGCGTCGGGATACCAGCCGGGAGGGGGTGGGGCGCTCGTCATGGCGCGGAGCCTAATGCGAGCAACGCGGCCGATGGGCGGGTTCGCCGATTTACGACGAATGTCCGGGCGGTTCCCAGGCCCGGTCGGGGCGGCAGGGCCTGGCTGGACGAGAATCGGCGGTCGTGAACGAACGACCTTGGCCGCCCGGCGCCGCCACCGCGATCGGTTCGATGCCCGGCACGGATCCGGCCGAAGCGGCGGCTGTGGTGTTCGGTGAGCTGCCGGACTTCCCGCATGTGCCCGAGCTCCCCGCGCGCGGGGTCGGCGCCGATCTCCTCGGCCGCACCGCGGCGCTGCTGGTGGATCTCGCGATCGAGGTGGTGCCCAGCGGGTACCGCGTCGCCGGACGTCCAGGGCACGAGCACCGGCGCGGCGTGGACCTGCTTCGCTGGGACCTCGATGCCTTCCAGGAAGCCAGGGAGAAAGCCGGGGTCGTCCCACCCGCCGTGAAGGTCCAGGTCGCCGGCCCGTGGACGCTGGGTGCCGGGATCGAGCTGCCTCGCGGACACCGTGTGCTCACCGATCGTGGCGCGCTGCGTGACTTCGCGGCGTCACTGCTGGACGGGCTGGCCGGGCACGTCGCCGAGGTTCGCGCCCGCACCGGCGCACCCGTCGTCGTCCAGTTCGACGAGCCGAGCTTGCCCGCCGTTCTCGCCGGTGGCTTGTCGACGCCGTCGGGCTACGGATCGGTCGCGGCAGTCCCGGAGCCTGAGGCGAGGGAGCTCCTCGCCACCGTTTTCGAGGGGGCTCGCGCGATCACCGGACAGCCGGTGATCGCGCACTGCTGCGCGGCGAAACCCCCGCTCGCGCTGCTCCGGCACGCCCGGGCGGACGGGCTCGCCTTCGACCTCGCCGCGCTGGGTGGCGGGTCGGCGGCGTTCCTCGACGAAATCGGCGAGGCCTGGGACGACGGCGCCACGCTGTTCTTGGGCGCCGTGCCGGCCACCGCACCCGCCGGTCAGGGTCCCAACCTGCAGGACGTCGGGGCAGCGGCGTTCAAGCTCGTCGACCGCCTGGGCTTCAACCGGAGCATCCTCGCCGAACGTGCCGTGCCGACCCCGGTATGCGGGCTCGCCGGGGCTACGCCGGAATGGATGCGCCGGGCCTTGGCGCTGACGCGCGATCTCGGCAAGGCCTTCGTGGAGCCGCCGGAGACCTGGTAATGCCTGCGTGACGCCGAGTCTGCGAACCTGGCCACGGCGATGCTGGCCGGCGCGTAGCGTGTCGGGGAATCCGATCGAACCGAGGACCGCCGAACCCATGCGCTTTTTCCGCCGACGCAGCACCACCGCAGACCCGCCCGACCCTCGCACGGCGTGGCCGGAACAGCCGGTGTCCGACGAACCGGACGTCGCGGCCGTGCGGTTCTGGGAGGGCTGGTTCGAGCTGCTCCCGACGGTCAGCGCCGCGCTCGGTGACCGCGAGCCGCATCGGGTGGAGTTCGAGCTCTGCCAGCTCGTCGAAGCGCTGCACCCGAGGCTGCATTTTTCCCTCGAACGGGGCACGCGGGCGATCTACGCGCTGGTCGTCACCGGCCAGGAAGACCCGGAGCTGCGGCCGTACACCGACGCCTGGATGGCCGCGGCGCCGCCGCAGGACGCCATCTGGGAGTACCACGACTCGGTCCCGCCGGTGCCCGATCCGACCGAGGTGACGGTCAATCTCCGCGAGCACCGGATCTCGCTCGCGGACGTCCGGGTGGCCGCACATGTCGACGAGGAAGCGGCGGTGGTCGACGTCGCCGTGTTCCATCCGGGGTTCGCCGATCTGGAGGTCGCGGAGCGGCAGACCCTGACCTTCCTGCCGCTCGACGCCACTCTCGGTGAGCGCGTTGCCGCGGAACGGCTGCGCCGCGTGGAGACCGCGGAGGCCGAGCCGGAGGGGGCGATCACCCTGCTGGAGCTCCGCGAACTCGTCGGCGGGCTGGCCGCCGGGCCGGGCGAAAATGTCGGTGCCTCCGGCTAGGGTTACCACCTGTGAGCAGCACCGAGCTTCCCCAGGACCAGATCGACGCGGGTGTCGCGGAGGACGTCACCGACGTCCCGGCAGACGTGCGTGAGCGCCACGGCGCCCTCGCCGACGAGATCCGCGACCACCAGTTCCGGTACTACGTCCTGGACTCGCCGATCATCGCCGACGGGCAGTTCGACGAGCTGCTCGGTGAGCTGCAAAGCCTCGAGGAAGCGCATCCCGGGCTGGTCACCCCGGATTCGCCGACCCAGACCGTCGGCGGCACGTTCTCCACCGACTTCACCCCGCACGACCACCTCGAGCGCATGCTCAGCCTGGACAACGTGTTCGACACCGACGAGTTCCTGGCCTGGCTGGAGCGGGTGGAGAAGGAGGTCGGGCAGACCGAGTACCTGGCCGAGCTCAAGGTCGACGGCCTGGCGATCAACCTCCTCTACGAGAACGGTCACCTCACCCGCGGGCTCACCCGGGGCACCGGGCGCACCGGGGACGACGTCACGCTCAATGTGCGCACCCTGGAACAGGTCCCCGAAACACTCACCGGGACCGAGCAGTTCCCGGTGCCCGAGCTGGTCGAGGTCCGCGGCGAGGTCTACTTCCGGGTCGAGGACTTCCTCGAGCTCAACGCCAAGATCGTCGAAGCGGGCAAGCCGCCGTATGCGAACCCGCGCAACACCGCCGCCGGTTCGCTGCGGCAGAAGGACCCGGCGATCACCCGTGAGCGTCGTCTTCGGCTGATCTGCCATGGGTTGGGCAAGCGCGTGGGGTTCGAGCCGCAGCGCCAGTCCGAGGCCTACGACGCGCTCGCCGCGTGGGGGCTGCCGGTCTCGCCCCACAGCAAGGTGCTCACCACCGCCGAGGAGCTCACCGAGCACATCGCCTTCTGGGGTGAACACCGCCACGACGCCGAGCACGAGATCGACGGCGTCGTCATCAAGGTCGACGACGTCGCGCTGCAGCGCAGGCTCGGCAGCACGTCCCGGGCGCCGCGGTGGGCGATCGCCTACAAGTACGCGCCGGAAGAGGCCATCACCACGCTGCTGGACATCAAGGTCGGCGTGGGCCGCACCGGGCGGGTGACGCCGTTCGCGGTCACCGAGCCGGTCAAGGTCGCCGGGTCGACCGTGGCCAGGGCCACCCTCCACAACGCGGAGGAGGTCAAGCGCAAGGGCGTGCTGATCGGCGACCGGATCGTCATCCGCAAGGCCGGCGATGTGATCCCCGAGGTGCTGGGCCCGGTGGTCGACGTGCGCACGGGCGACGAACGCGAGTTCGTCATGCCCACGCACTGCCCGGAATGCGGCACCGAGCTCGCCTATCAGAAGGAAGGCGACAAGGACATCCGCTGCCCGAACACCCGGTTCTGCCCGGCCCAGCTGCGGGAGCGGCTGTTCCACCTGGCCGGGCGCGGCGCGTTCGACATCGAGGTGCTCGGCTACGAGGCCGCGGTCGCGCTGCTCGACGCCCGGGTGGTCGCCGACGAGGGTGACGTGTTCGACCTGACCGAGGAGAGCCTCGCCGAGGTCGAGCTGTTCCGTACCAAGGCGGGCGAGCTGTCGGCCAACGCCCGCAAGCTGCTCGCCAATCTCGACGTGGCCAAGGACCGGCCACTCTGGAAGGTCCTGGTGGCGCTCTCTATCCGGCACGTCGGGCCGACCGCGGCCCAGGCGCTGGCCCGCGAGTTCGGCTCGCTGGAGAAGATCGAAGAGGCCGGCGAGGAAGAGATCGCCGAGGTCGACGGGGTCGGCCCGACGATCGCGCGGGCCACCCGCGAGTGGTTCGAGATCGGCTGGCACCGGGAGATCGTCGAAAAGTGGCGAAACGCCGGCGTGCGGATGGAGGAGGAGCGCGACGACTCGGTGCCGCGCCACCTCGAGGGCCTCTCCATCGTGGTGACGGGCTCGCTCGACGGGTTCTCCCGCGACGAGGCCAAGGAGGTCATCATGGCCCGGGGCGGCAAGGCCGCCGGGTCGGTGTCGAAGAAGACCGCCTTCGTCGTGGCCGGCGACGCGCCGGGGTCGAAATACGACAAGGCCGTGCAGCTCAAGGTGCCGGTGCTCGACGAGGCCGGCTTCCGTGTGCTGCTGGAGCGCGGGCCGGAGGCCGCGCAGGAAGTGGCGTTGCCGACGGGTGACGAAGGGCCTGGGGGAGACGGTGACGAGTGACTTCGAGATCCGGCCCCCGCGGCCGGACGAATACGCCGCGGCGGGTGCGGTCACGGTCGAGGCCTACGAGGTCGACGGCCACCTGGACGGCGATGTCGGCTACGACAAGGAACTGAGGGACATCGCCCGCCGCGCCGAGCTGGCTGAGGTCCTGATCGCGGTCGACGGCAAGGGTGACGTGCTCGGCACGGTGACCATCGTGGCGTCCGGGTCGCGGTACGCGGAGATCTCCCGCGACGGCGAGCTCGAGTTCCGCATGCTCGCGGTGACGCCGAAAGCGCGCGGCCGCGGCGTGGGCGAAGCACTGACCAGGGCTGTTCTGGACCGGGCGAAGACTCTGGGGCTGGCCAGGGTGGTGCTCAGCAGCTTGGCCGACATGCGCAGCGCGCATCGGCTTTACGAGCGGCTCGGGTTCACCCGCCTGCCCGAGCGCGACTGGCGGCCGTTCCCGGACATCTCGCTGATCGCCTACGCGATCGACGTTTAGCCGTCCAGGACGACCGCGACGATTCCCGCGAGGTGCGTCAGCCGCGCGACTTCGGCAGCCCGGAAGTTCGGCCCGCCCGGGCGAGCCACGAGCAGCGCCTTGCCCGGCTTGCCCAGCGGCGTGGCGGCCAGCTCGGTGCCGAGCTCCTTCCACGTCTCCGGGATCCAGTCGTCCTCACTGTCGAGCACGGTCGCGCGCTCCAGCGGAAGCCAGGGCAGGTCGGTGATCGGCGTTTCGGGTGCGGCGTTAGACGACGCCAGCCGCACCGCGCCCGTCTCCGTGTGCTCGACCACGACGGCCCAGCCCGCGCGGACGATCCGTGGCACGCCCTCGGCGAGGATCGCCAGCCCATTCTTCGGCTGAGCTGCGATCTCCTCGACGAGCTCGAGCTCCCGGTGCGTGTCCAGCACGCCCGCGTAAGGGCGGACGGCGTCCACGATGACGCCTTCGACACTCTCCGCCGCCGTGATCAGCGCGTCGGGCAGCCGCCCGGAGGGCAGCTCCACCACCAGGTCGTCCACGGCGGTGGGGCCGCCGCGCTCGACGACGTCCACGCTGAGGATGTCGGCGCCGACCGTGCCGAGCGCCGTGGCCACCGCGCCGAGGGTTCCCGGGCTGTCCGGAAGCAGGACCCGGATCAGGAACGACACCGCGCGCCCCTCTCGCCTCAGGCGTCCCAGCCTTGCCGTGGAACGCATCATGCCGGTCGCCGATTGTGACAGACCGGACGGTCGAACGGGACCCGCTGTCCGCCGGGCGGGATCCCCGTCACGTCGAGCGGTCGGAGCTTGCCCGGAGATAACCCAGTCGAGTCCGCCGGCGCCGTCACCATAGACTTGCAGCTTCCGAGACAACCCGCACAGCACAACCCGGGAGTCACCCGCGTGCCCAACATTTCCCGAGACGAGGTAGCGCACCTCGCGAAGCTGGCCAGGCTGGCCGTGACCGACGACGAGCTCGACGTCTTCGCCGGCCAGCTGGACCAGATCCTGGACTCGGTGGCCAAGGTGAGCGAAGTCGCCGCCGAAGACGTGCCGCCGACCTCGCACGCCGTGCCGCTGACCAACGTGTTCCGTGAGGACGTCGTCCGACCGAGCCTGCGACAGCAGCAGGCGCTGGCCGGTGCGCCGGCCGCCGAGGAGGGCCGTTTCCGGGTGCCGCGGATCCTGGGGGAAGAGCAGTGAGCGAGATCGTCAAGCTGACCGCCGCCGAACTGGCGGCGAAGATCCACGCGCGGGAGGTGTCCGCGGTCGAGGTCACCCAGGCGCACCTGGACCGGATCGCCGAGGTCGACGACCACGTCCACGCGTTCCTGCACGTCGACACCGAGGGCGCGCTCGCCGCGGCCGGGGCCGTCGACGAGAAGCTCGCCGCCGGCGAGCAGCCCGCGTCGCCGCTGGCCGGCGTGCCGCTCGCGCTCAAGGACGTCCTCACCACCGAGGGCATTCCGACCACCTGCGGTTCGCGGACCCTCGAAGGCTGGATCCCGCCGTACGACGCCACGGTCACGCGCAAGCTGCGCGAGGCCGGTGTGGTCATTCTCGGCAAGACGAACATGGACGAGTTCGCCATGGGTTCGTCCACGGAGAACTCCGCCTTCGGCCCGACGCACAACCCGTGGGACCACGCCCGGATCCCGGGCGGTTCCGGCGGTGGTTCTTCGGCGTCCATCGCGGCGTTCGAGGCGGCGCTGGCCATCGGCACCGACACCGGCGGCTCGATCCGCCAGCCCGGTTCCGTCACCGGCACCGTCGGCGTGAAGCCGACCTACGGCGGCGTCTCGCGCTACGGCCTTGTCGCGTTCTCGTCGTCGCTCGACCAGGCCGGGCCGTGCGCCCGCACGGTGCTCGACGCAGCGCTGCTGCACGAGGTCATCGCCGGGCACGACCCGATGGACTCGACCTCGATCGACGCGCCGGTCCCGCCCGTCGTCGCCGCTGCGCGGCAAGGCGCGAACGGTGACCTCAAGGGCGTCAAGGTCGGCGTCGTGAAGGAGTTCGGCGGCGACGGCTACCAGCCCGGCGTGCTGGCCTCGTTCGAGGCCGCGGTCGAGCAGCTGCGCGCGCTCGGTGCCGAGGTCGTCGAGGTGTCCTGCCCGAGCTTCACCTACGCGCTGCCCGCGTACTACTTGATCGCGCCGAGCGAGGCGTCGTCGAACCTTGCCCGCTTCGACGCCATGCGCTACGGCCTGCGCGTCGGCGACGACGGCACGCACAGCGCCGAAGAGGTCATGTCGCTCACCCGCGAGAAGGGTTTCGGCGCCGAGGTCAAGCGCCGGATCATGCTCGGCACGTACGCGCTTTCGTCGGGTTACTACGACGCGTACTACGGCTCGGCGCAGAAGGTGCGCACGCTGATCAAGCGCGACTTCGACGCCGCCTTCGAGAAGGTGGATGTGCTGGTCTCGCCGACCACGCCGACCACCGCGTTCAAGATCGGCGAGCGGGTCGACGACCCGATGGCGATGTACCTCGCCGACCTCTGCACCATTCCGTCGAACCTGGCGGGCAACGCCGCCATGAGTGTCCCGAGCGGGCTCTCGCACGAAGACGGGCTGCCGGTCGGCCTGCAGATCATGGCTCCGGCGCTGGCCGACGACCGGCTCTACCGCGTCGGCGCCGCCTACGAGGCCGCGCGCAACGCCGCCAACGGCGGTTCGCTGGTGCACGAGGTCCCGGAGCTGGGAGGAACGAAGTGACTGCCGTGGCCGAGTTGATGGACTACGCCGACGTCATCGAGCGGTTCGACCCGGTGCTCGGGCTCGAGGTGCACGTCGAGCTCAACACCGAACACGAAGATGTTCTGCGGCTGCGCGAACGTCTTCGGAGGCGAGCCCAACACCCACGTCTGCCCGACCTGCCTCGGCCTGCCCGGTTCGCTGCCGGTGCTCAACGGCAAGGCGGTCGAGGGTGCGATCCGGATCGGTCTCGCGCTGAACTGCGAGATCGCCGAGTGGTGCCGGTTCGCGCGGAAGAACTACTTCTACCCGGACATGCCCAAGAACTTCCAGACCTCGCAGTACGACGAGCCGATCGCCTTCAACGGCTACCTCGACGTCACACTCGACGACGGCGAGGTCGTGCGCGTGGAGATCGAGCGCGCGCACATGGAGGAGGACACCGGCAAGTCGCTGCACGTCGGCGGCGCCACCGGCCGGATCCACGGTGCCGAGCACTCACTGCTCGACTACAACCGGGCCGGCGTGCCGCTGATCGAGATCGTCACCAAGACGATCGAGCACACGGGTGAGCGTGCTCCCGAGGTCGCCCGCGCGTATGTGACGGCGCTACGTGACCTGCTCAGTGCACTCGGCGTGTCCGACGTGCGGATGGACCAGGGCTCGCTGCGCTGCGACGCGAATGTCTCGCTGATGGCGAAAGACGCGACCGAGTTCGGCACCCGCACCGAGACGAAGAACGTCAACTCGCTGCGCAGTGTCGAGCGCGCGGTGCGCTACGAGATGACGCGCCAGGCGGCGATCCTCGCCGAGGGCGGCAAGATCAAGCAGGAGACCCGGCACTTCCAGGAGGCCGACGGCAGCACCGCGTCGGGCCGTACCAAGGAGACCGCCGAGGACTACCGCTATTTCCCGGAGCCCGACCTGGTCCCGATCGCGCCGTCGCGCGAATGGGTCGAGGAGCTGCGTGGCACGCTGCCGGAGATGCCCTCGGAGCGCCGCAAGCGCATCCAGACGGAGTGGGCACTCTCCGACGCCGAGCTGCGTGACCTGCTGAACGTCGGTGCCGTCGAGCTCGTCGCGGCCACGGTCGAGGCGGGGGCGACGTCGGGCGAGGCCCGCAGCTGGTGGGTCAGCACCCTGGCGCAGGAAGCCAACGCCCGTGACATCGACCTCGGCGAGCTGCCGATCACCCCGGCCCAGGTGGCCGAGGTCATCGCGCTGGTCGGCTCCGGTGAGCTGACGAACAAGCTCGCCAAGGAGGTCGTGCAGGGCGTGCTCGCCGGCGAGGGCGAACCGCGCGAGGTGGTCGAGAAGCGCGGGCTGAAGGTCGTCTCCGACGATTCGGCGCTGCTCGCCGCGATCGACGAGGCCCTGGCCGCGCAGCCGGACGTCGCGGACAAGATCCGTGGCGGCAAGGTGGCCGCGGCGGGCGCGATCGTGGGCGCGGTCATGAAGGCCACCAAGGGCCAGGCCGACGCCAAGCGCGTGCGCGAGCTGATCGTCGAGCGCGTCGGTTCCTGAGACGGTGCCGTTTTCCGTCAAAAGCGTCTCCTGGCGCGAGTGGCTCGGCTTGGCGGCCGGGCTGCTCGCGCTGGGCTCGACGTTCCTGCCCTGGACCCGGCTCGCCCTCGGCACGGACCGGCCCGAGATCCGGGACGCGTTCGCCTCCTTGCCCGAGAGCGACGTCGTGCGCAACGCGTGGCACGCGGGCTTCTTCGCCTGGTGCCCGCCACTGCCGCTGCTGCTGGCCGGACTCGGCGTCGCCGTTTTCGGGCGAATCCGCAAGGCGCGCGTCGGCGGGCTGCCGCACCTGTGGCTGGTCGTCGCGGCGGCGTCGCTGTTGTTCACCTCGCTCGGCTGGCTGCTGATCGACTGGCAGTTCGACGACGACCAGCGCGGCCTGCTCGCCGACGCCGGGATCACGATCGGCGCCGGGATCGGCCGGTATCTGGCGCTGGTCGCGGCGATCGTCTCCGTGGTGGCCGCACTCCTGGACGTCCTCGCGGTGCGCGCCGAGAGCCGGCAACCGCGCAAGCGCGAGAGTCGCGGCAGTAAACGCTGAACACCCTCCCCGTGGCCTCCGTTTCGGTGTCACACAGTCGTTGACAACGTTGTCAGTCAAATTCGTTGTTGCGCGAGAAAGCGCTTTCTGAGACGGTCGGAAGTGCGGGTGAGCCGGGCCGTGGATGACGGAGGTTCACCTGCCGTGCGACCGCGACCCGACAAGGCCGCCGAGTGAAGGAGGGAACCCGGTTGCTTTCGGGAAAGCGCTTACGAGCCGCGATCGTGGGTACCGGCCAGATCGCGAAAAGCCATCGGGACGCCTACGCCGCGTACGCCGGCGAAGTAGACCTCGTCGCCGCGGTGGACGTCGATGAGGAGCGCGTCGCCGAGTTCTGCGCCACGACCGAGCGCGCCGTCGCCTACCGCGATCTGGACACCATGCTCGCCGAGCAGCGGCCTGATCTGGTCTCCCTCTGCACCCCGCCGGCGCTGCATGTCGGCCAGGCCGTCGCGGTGCTGCGCAGCGGCGCCTGGGTGTGGTGCGAGAAGCCACCTTGCCTGTCGCTCGCCGGGTATGACGAGATCACCGCGGCCGAGACGGAAGGCGGACCGTACGCGGCTTTCGTTTTCCAGCAACGATCCGGGTCCGCCGCGGGCCATTTCCGCACCCTGCTCGATGCCGGTGAGCTCGGCCGCCCGCTCGTCGCGCATTGCCAGACCACCTGGTATCGCGACGAGGAGTACTTCGCCGTGCCGTGGCGCGGGAAATGGGTCACCGAGGGTGGCGGGACCACGATGGGCCACGGCATCCACCAGATGGATCTGCTGCTGCACCTGCTCGGGGAATGGACCGAGGTGCGCGCGATGGCGGGCAGGCTGGTGCACGACGTCGAGACCGAGGACGTCTCGACCGCGCTGGTGCGGTTCGCCTCCGGCGCGATGGCCACCGTGGTCAACAGCGTGCTTTCCCCTGATGAGGTCAGCCGGATCCGGATCGACTGCGAGCATGCGACAGCCGAGCTGACCCATCTTTACGGCTACGGCACCCAGAACTGGGTCTACACCCCGGCGCCGCACGTGACCGACGAATCCCGCGTCGCCGCCTGGCGAAACCCGCCCACCGATGTCGACAGTTCGCACACCGCGGCACTCGAAGGACTGCTGGCCGCCCACCGGGCCGGGAATCGGCCGCCGTGCAGCGGGCCGGACGGGCGCCGCGCGCTGGAGTTCGTGGCCGCGCTGTACAAGTCCGCGTTCACCGGGCTCGGCGTCCAGGCCGGGGAGATCGGTCCTGGAGACCCCTTTTACCGGTCCATGGACGGCGGCCTGGCGGATGTCCTGCTGCGCGACGGAGTCCGCCTGTGAGCGCGCCGATCACGGTTACGCACCGGCACGGCGCGAACGTCCGCGTGGAGGGCGGCGGCGTCGAGCTGATGTCCTATGTGTACAAACCGGACCCGGTCGCCTTCGAGGCTCGCAAGCCTTACGCGCATCCACTGCGCACGCTCGGCGGACGTCAGGTCAGTGGCTACCGGCCCGCCGACCATCGCTGGCACAAGGGCCTGCAGATGACCTCCAGCCACCTGTCCGGGCAGAACTTCTGGGGCGGCCACACCTACGTTCACGGTGACGGGTACTGCGACTTGCCCGACCGGATCGGCTCGATGCGCCATGACGGATTCGACGAATTCACCGTCGACGCCGACCGGCTGAAGCTGGCCGAAATGCTGACCTGGGTCGCCGGCAGCGGCGAGGAATGGGCGCGGGAACGGCGTGAAATCGTCGTGCATTCCGTCGAGCCGGACGAGGGCGCCTGGGCGCTCGACTGGTCCATCGCGCTGACCAACATCCGCGACACGCCGCTGGAGTTCGGGAGCCCGACCACCGCCGGTCGCGAGATGGCGGGATACACCGGCCTGCACTGGCGCGGTCCCCGGGATTTCAGCGGCGGGGCCGTGCTCGGCCCCGGCGACCTGGGCGGCGAGGAGATGATGGGCACCCAGTCACCGTGGCTGGCCTTTGTCGGCGAACACGACGAGGTCGACGCCCACTCGACGCTGGTCTTCGCGCATTCGCCGGCAAACGACCACGCGATCCACGAGTCGCACTGGTTCGTCCGCTCCCAGGAGACGCCGGTGGTCGCCCTCTCGTGGGCGTTCTTCGACGAATTCGTCCTGCCACCGGGGGAGAGCTTCGCCTATCGCTACCGGGTCGTCGTCGCCGATGGCGCCTGGGACCGCGACCGGGTGACGAGCTACCTCAAGACCCACGAGTTCTAGGGAGACGGCCATGGACCTTTTCCCGCTCCCCGGTGCCGTCGGCATTTCGCACCTGCGCGCCTACGAATGGGAGGCCGAGGACGGCGTCTGCGGCGGCAGCCCCCACGTGCACCTCGTCTGCACCGAGGCCTACGTCGTCACCAGCGGGCGAGGGGCGGTGCAGACGCTCGGTGCCGACGGCTATCGCGAGACACCGCTCGAAGCGGGAGTGATCGCGTGGTTCGCGCCCGGGACCGTGCACCGCATGGTGCAGGGCGGCGACCTGCGGATCACCGTGCTGATGCAGAACAGCGGCCTGCCCGAAGCGGGCGACGCAGTGTTCACGTTCCCATCGGACATCCTCGCCGACCCCGTCGCGTACGCCGAGGTCGCTGCGTCGCCGAAAACCGACGACGCCGCGCTACGACGCCGTGATCTGGCGGTTCGTGGCTACAGACCGATACGGGACGCGCTGCTCGACGGCGACCCGGAGCCGCTGCGGCAGTTCCACCAGGCGGCCGTCGCGCTCGTGTCGCCGAAAATCGGTGAATGGGTCCCGCGCTGGCAGGCCGGGGCCCTCGCCGCCGCGGAGGCGACCGGGGAACAGCTCAAGGCCCTCGCCGATGGCGACGCGAGTCACCTTGGCCGGTCCGGTGTCCGGGTGGCGACGCCGTCGCGCGCCGACGGCTACGGCATGTGCGGGCACCGCACCGAGTACGAGATCCCGGGTGCCACCGTGCCCTATGGCGGGGAGTGAGCCGATGCGTTGTTCATCCCATTCCGGGCAAAGCGCGAATTGCCGCCGCCGGGAAATCCCATGCAGCGAAACATCGGTCGCGCGGAGTGGAATTCCCCCTGTTGTGCCATCGGTCGAGACGATTCCGGGAAACGGCCGTTACCCGGGTGATCGGCCGTATCGTGGAGCCGCGCGACGCCGCCGGTTCGCCTTGCCCGCAGTCGTCGAAAAGGAAGGCCGGACGTGATGAACCAGCCCGCACTGGGTGTGCTGCTCAACGGCGTCACCGGGCGGATGGGCTACCGGCAGCATCTGCTGCGGTCGGTACTGGCCATCCGCGAGCAGGGTGGGGTCGAGCTGCCCGACGGCACCCGCGTCCAGCTCGAACCGGTGCTCGCCGGCCGCAATGCGGCGAAACTCGAGGAATTGGCCACCCGGCACGGTTTGACCGCGTGGACCACCGACCTCGACACCGCGCTCGCCGACCCCGCCATCCAGATCTACTTCGACGCCCAGCTGACCTCGGCGCGCGAACCCGCGGTGCGCAAGGCGATCGCCGCGGGCAAGCACGTCTACGCCGAGAAACCGCTTGCCGAGTCGGTGCCCGCCGCCGTCGAGCTCGCCGGGCTCGCGCGTGACGCCGGGATCTGCCACGGCGTCGTGCACGACAAGCTTTTCCTGCCCGGGCTGCGCAAGCTCAAGCGCCTGATCGACAGCGGGTTCTTCGGCCGCATTTTGTCCGTGCGCGGCGAATTCGGCTACTGGGTCTTCGAGGGCGACTGGCAGGAGGCGCAGCGGCCGAGCTGGAACTACCGCGCCGAGGACGGCGGCGGGATCGTGCTCGACATGTTCTGCCACTGGAACTACGTGCTGGAGAACCTCTTCGGCCGCGTCACGGCGGTGACCGCGAAGGCAGTCACCCATGTACCGCGGCGCTGGGACGAGCACGGTGAGCCGTACGCCGCGACGGCCGACGACTCGGCATACGGGATCTTCGAGCTGGAGACGGGCACGATCGCGCAGATCAACTCGTCGTGGTGCGTCCGCGTGTTCCGCGACGAACTGGTCGAGTTCCAGGTCGACGGCACCGAAGGCAGCGCCGTCGCCGGTTTGCGGCGATGCCGCGCGCAGCACCGCTCGGCCACGCCGAAGCCGGTGTGGAACCCGGACCTGCCGGCCACCGAGCCGTTCCGCGAGCAGTGGTCCGAGGTGCCGGACAACGACGAATTCGACAACGGCTTCAAGGCGCAGTGGGAGGAGTTCGTCCGCGACGTTGTCGCCGGGCGGCCACACCGCTACGACTTCGGCTCGGCCGCGCGCGGCATCCAGCTCGCCGAGGCCGGGCTCCAGTCCTCGGCCGAGGGACGCCGGGTCGAGCTGAAGCCCTTGGCCTGAAGCTAGTCCTTGCCGTTGCCGCCGTTGCCCAGCTGCGGGCTGATCAGCACGACCCGGTCGTCGCTCGACACCGGCTTGCCGCCGTCCTTGTTGACCGTGCCGGCGACGGCGAGCTGCGGGTTGATCAGGCTCATCCCGCCCAGCCTGCCGAACGTCTCCGGCGGCTGGCCGGTCTTGCCGTCCATCAGGACCAGCGGCTTGCCGGTGACCGCGCCGTCGCGGTTGACCGGCAGGTCCTGCAGGTTCGCGGCCGTCGACATGGCGACGGCCACGTAGTTGGTGGCGTCGACGAAATCGGCGCATCCGCCGACACCGGGCCTGTCGGGCCAGGTCCACGCGGGCACGCTCAGCGTCTGCCCGGACTGGACGCGGTAGAGGACGTCCTTGTCGGGGAGACGGTCGGTGACCCAGAGCCGGCCGCCGTCGCCCGAGCCGCACAGGCCGCCGGGGGCGTGCAGGCCGCTCGCGAACACCAGTGAGCCGTTGGGGTTGCCCGGCGCGGGCTTGCCCGAGGTGTCGATCCGCAGCACCTTGCCCGCCAGGGACTTCGGGTCCGCGGCCTGGGCGGGGTTGCCCGCGTCGCCGGTCGCGACCAGCAGCGCGCCCTTGCCGTCCAGGGCGAGCGCGCCGCCGTTGCCGGTCGCGCCCTTCGGGATGCCGGTGAGCACCGCCTTCGGCACCTGGCCCTGCGCGAACCGGACGACCCGGTTGTCGGTCGCGGTGGTGATGTAGGCGAATACGAGCTGGTCTTCGACGTAGGACGGCGAAAGCGCGAGCCCGGTCAGCCCGCCGTCGCCGGCGGCCTGGACGTCGAGTTTCGCGAACTGGGTCGCGTCCTTGCCAGCGGTGGCCAGCAGCACCCGGCCGGATTTCCGTTCGCCGGCGAGCGCACTGGGCGTCGAGCCGTCGCCGGGCAGCCCGGCGACGGCGGCCACGGTGTCGAGGCAGGTCGCGATCACGGCCTTGTTGAAGTCCTTGCAGCCCTGCGGCGGCGGGACCGGGTCACGCCGGGATCCGGTGCCGCCGCCCGTGCCGGGGCCATCGCCCCCGGTATCGGCGCCGGGGCCCTGGACCTCGGGCGGCGCCTCGGGAGAGGGCACGGGCGCGGGGCTGAACGTCTGGCCGGCCGCGGTGTCGTCGAACTTGGCGCAGCCGGAGAGCAGGAGACCGCCGCAGGCCAGCAGAGCCAGCGGCGAAGACCATTTCCGCCGGTACCGGGTTCGCATGATCACCCAGCTTAGGGCCCGGTGCGTGAACCATGGGTGAGTATCGGTCGATTACCGTGGCGATCATGACGCTCACCGTGCTGGTACCCGACGACGAGGGCATGTCCGTGCTCGCCGAGGTGCCCCGGGTGCTCCCGGTGCGCTACCAGTGGGGTGACCCGGTGCCGCCGGAGGCCGCGAAAGCCGAGGTCCTGATCCCGGGGCGGCACCCCGCAGGCGAAGAGCTGTGGCGCACATTGCCGAACCTCAAACTGATTCAGCTGCTTTCCGCGGGCGCCGAGGACTGGGTCGGGAAGGTTCCGGAGGGTGTCCTGCTCTCGACCTGCCGCGGCGCGCACGGCGGGAGCACGGCGGAGTGGGTCGTCGCCGTGCTGTTGTCCATGTATCGGCGACTGGACGACTTCGCCGGCGCGCAGCGCGAAGGGCGCTGGAGCCGCCAGACCACCGACACGCTGCAGGGCAAGCGAGTGCTGATCGTCGGTGCGGGCGACCTCGGGCAGCACCTGCGCAGGCGCCTGGAGCCGTTCGACGCGAAATGCACCATGGTCGCCATGACCGCGCGCGGCGGCGTGCACGGCGTCGGCGATCTGCCGGAGCTGCTGGGCCTGCACGACATCGTGGTGCTGATGGTGCCGCTGACCTCGCGCACCCGCGGCATGGTGGACGCGGTGTTCCTCGCCGAGATGCGGGACGGCGCGGTGCTGGTCAACGTCGCCCGTGGCCCCGTCGTGGACACCGACGCCCTGGTCGCGGAATTGGCCACGGGACGGCTACGCGCGGCCCTCGACGTCACCGAGCCCGAACCGCCGCCCGCGGACCACCCGCTGTGGACCGTGCCGGGGCTGCTGCTGACGCCGCACGTCGCCGGGGCGGTCCGGGGCGGGCGGGGCCGTTCCTACGCCGTCGCCGCGGCGGAAATCGCGCGCTACGCCGGGGGAGAGCTGCCGGACAACCTGGTCCATGGGGAGTATTGACGCGTGGCAATCTCGCGGGCGGGGCGCGGATCCCCTACCCTGCGCGCGTGAGCAGTGAAGACGAGTACCAGACCACGCTGATGTCCGACGTGCAGGACGAGCCCGCCGACGACGGGCCCAGGCAGGGCGGGCTCGGCTTCGGCCTGCTGGTCCTGCGGCTCGTGCTCGGCGGGACCATGGGCGCGCACGGGCTCCAGCACCTGTTCGGCCTCTTCGGCGGGCAGGGCATCAGTGGCTTCGCGCACCATCTGGAGACCATGGGTTTCCACAAGCAGACGACGCTGCTGTCGTGGATCACCGGGATTTCCGAGCTCGCCGGCGGCGCGCTGGTGATCATCGGCTTCTTCACCCCGCTCGGCGCGGCCGCGCTGCTGAGCGTCGCGGCGAACGCCGTCTACGCGAAATTCCGCGGCGGGTTCTTCGAAGGCCAGGGGCAGGGCTTCGAGTTCGAACTGCTGCTCGCGGCGACGGCGTTAAGCCTGCTGTTCACCGGGGCGGGGCCGATTTCGCTGGAGCGCAATACGCCGTGGCGTAAGCGGCCGCTGCCGCTGGGGCTCGTGAGCTTGCTGCTCGCGGTGGCCGCGTCGGTCGTGGTGATTGTGTTGACCAGGTAGAAGGACTCGTGAGCGTTCCGGGCGGTTCTAACCGGCAACCGCCCGGAACGCTCACGAGTCTTTACTTGCTGGGGTCGCGGACCGCGCCGGTGTCGGCGGAGGTCGCCATCCGGGCGTAGGCGCGCAGGGCCGCGGTGATCGGGCGCACCCGGTCCTTCGGCTGCCACGGCCGCTCCGACACCTCCATCTTCGACCGCCGCTCGGCCAGGACCTCCGGCTCGACCAGCAGCTCGAGCCGCCGCTCGTGGATGTCCAGCAGGATCCGGTCGCCGTTTTCGACCAGCCCGATCAGGCCGCCCGCGGCCGCCTCCGGTGAGATGTGCCCGACCGAGATCCCCGACGAGCCGCCGGAGAACCGGCCGTCGGTGATCAGCGCGCACTTCTTGCCCAGGCCCGAGCCCTTGAGGAACGCCGTCGGGTGCAGCATCTCCTGCATCCCGGGGCCGCCCGCGGGACCTTCGTAGCGGATGACCAGCACCTCGCCGGGCTGGATCTCCTTCTTGAGGATCGCCGAGACGGCCTCCTCCTGGCTCTCCAGCACCCGCGCCGGGCCCTCGAAGTGCCACAGGTCCTCGTCGATCCCGGCGGCCTTGATCACCGCGCCGTTCTCGGCGAGGTTGCCGCGCAGGATCGCCAGCCCGCCGTCCTTGGTGTAAGCGTGCTCGACGTCGCGGATGCAGCCGTCGGCGGCGTCGGTGTCCAGCGACGACCAGCGCGCGTCGGTCGAGAACGCCTTCGTGGTGCGGACGCCGCCGGGCGCGGCGTGGAACAGTTCCAGCGCGACCGACGAAGGCTCCGCAGCGCGGACGTCCCAGGTGTTCAGCCAGGACTCGATGTCGGGGGAGTGCACCGAGTGGACGTCGGTGTTCAGCAGCCCGCCGCGGTAGAGCTCACCGAGGATCGCCGGGATGCCGCCGGCCCGGTGGACGTCCTCCATGTGGTAGTCGGAGTTCGGCGCCACCTTGGACAGGCACGGCACGCGCCGCCCGATTTCGTCGATGTCGGAGATGGTGAACTCGACCTCGCCCTCCCGCGCGGCGGCGAGGATGTGCAGCACCGTGTTCGTCGAGCCGCCCATCGCCATGTCGAGCGCCATCGCGTTCTCGAAGGCCTTCTTCGTGGCGATCGAGCGCGGCAGCGCGGACTCGTCGTCCTGCTCGTACCAGCGCTTGCACAGCTCGACGACCGTGCGCCCGGCGTCGGAGAACAGCGCGCGCCGCGCCGCGTGCGTCGCCAGCGTCGAGCCGTTGCCCGGCAGCGACAGGCCCAGCGCCTCGGTCAGGCAGTTCATCGAGTTCGCGGTGAACATGCCGGAGCACGAACCGCAGGTCGGACACGCGGAGCGCTCGACGATCGACAGTCCTTCTTCGTCGACCTCGCTGCTCGCGGACGCCGCGATCGCGGTGATCAGGTCGGTCGGCGCCTGCGCGACCCCGCCGACGACCACGGCCTTGCCGGCCTCCATCGGCCCGCCGGAGACGAACACGACCGGGATGTTCAGCCGCATCGCGGCGTTCAGCATGCCCGGGGTGATCTTGTCGCAGTTCGAGATGCACACGAGCGCGTCGGCCTGGTGCGCGTTGACCATGTACTCGACGGAGTCGGCGATGATCTCGCGCGAGGGCAGCGAGTAGAGCATCCCGGAGTGGCCCATCGCGATGCCGTCGTCGACCGCGATCGTGTGGAACTCGCGCGCGACACCGCCCGCCTCGGCGACCGCTTCGGCGACGATCTCGCCGAGGTCCTTGAGGTGGACGTGCCCGGGGACGAACTGGGTGTAGGAGTTCGCGATCGCCACGATCGGCTTGCCGAAGTCGCTGTCGGTCATGCCGGTGGCGCGCCAGAGCGAGCGCGCACCCGCCGCGTTACGGCCGTGGGTGGTGGTCCGGGAACGGAGAGGCGGCACAGCGAACTCCCAGGTAGAGGGTGGGCCAGGCGGAGGGTGAGGAGCGCTCCGGCAAACTGGTCCTACCAATTCTACTCAGTGGGGGAAGCCTCGGGTTTCGAGGGCCGCAGGTCCTCCGGGGTGAGCTGGCCGCTCGGGTCGTCCAGCAGGCCCTCGCTGACCAGCGCCAGGACCGGCAGGTGGCGGGTGCGCACGGTCGGCAGCGCGACCCGGGTGTCGTCGGTGAGGACCGCCTGCACGCGGGACTTCCGGATGGCCAGCCCCTTCAGCGCGGTCCACGGCAGGTCGCGCTTGCCGAACATGGTGCGGGTCGCCAGGCCTTGGCGGGTCGCGACGGTCCGGACGCGGACGACGAACACGATCAGCGCGATCGGGAAGAGATAGAGCCACTGCAGGTACGGGATGTCCCCGAGTGCGACGGGAGTCACACAGATGGTGAGCAGGGCGATCGCCATGTACGACGTGCGGGGGACCCGGAAGATGGCCTTGCGGCCCTCGTCCGGCTTGTCTTGCTGCGCTTTTTCGGCCACGCAGAGATGGTGCACCGCGCCGTGCGCGCGGCCGAACGCGGGTCGCGGGCGGACACTTACGGTGTCCACTAGGTGGAATCGCCGTCCCGCAGAGTTGACACCCGCGCGCGGACCCGGCTAGCGTCACCGGCGTGACATCGCTGACCGGCCTCGTACTTCCCAAGCGCGTCGACGCTTAGGAAGTCTCCGCTGCGTCGACGCGCGACCCTCGTGCGACCTTACGGTCGGCGGGGGTTTTTTGTTGCGTTTAACGAGCTCAAGCGCCACCGATGACCCGAACGAGTGACACCGAGACCTACGAGGCAGAACCGATGACCAGTGCCACACAGCCGACGAGGCCGGGCCCGACCGCGCCCGGCACGCCAGGAGCACGTCCGAAGCCGGCGCCGCCGGCGGGTACCCCGGTAAGGGTCACGGGTGCGCAGTCGCTCGTGCGCTCCCTCGAAGCGGTGGGCGCCGAGGTGGTGTTCGGCATTCCGGGCGGCACGATCCTGCCCGCGTACGACCCGCTCCTCGACTCGACGAAGGTCCGGCACGTCCTCGTCCGCCACGAGCAGGGCGCGGGGCACGCGGCCACGGGGTACGCCCAGGCCACCGGCAAGGTCGGCGTCTGCATGGCCACCTCCGGCCCCGGTGCGACGAACCTGGTCACCCCGCTGGCCGACGCGAACATGGACTCGGTCCCGATCGTGGCCATCACCGGGCAGCAGTCCCGCGCGCTGATCGGCACCGACGCGTTCCAGGAAGCCGACATCTGCGGCATCACGATGCCGATCACCAAGCACAACTTCCTGGTCACCGACCCGGCGGACATCCCGCGCACCATCGCCGAGGCGTTCCACCTGGCCTCGACCGGCCGCCCCGGCCCGGTGCTGGTGGACATCCCCAAGGACGTCCTGCAGGAGATGACGTCCTTCTCCTGGCCGACCGAGCTGCGGCTGCCCGGCTACCGCCCGACGCTGCGCCCGCACGGCAAGCAGGTCCGCGAAGCGGCGAAGCTCATCGCCAAGGCGCGGCGCCCGGTGCTCTACGTCGGCGGCGGCGTGATCAAGGCGGCCGCGCACGAGCAGCTGATGCGGCTGGCCGAGCTGACCGGCATCCCGGTCGTCACCACGCTGATGGCGCGCGGCGCGTTCCCCGACTCCCACCAGCAGCACCTGGGCATGCCCGGCATGCACGGCTCGGTCGCCGCGGTCGCCGCCATGCAGCGTGCCGACCTGCTGGTCGCCCTCGGCGCCCGCTTCGACGACCGCGTCACCGGGCAGCTGTCCTCGTTCGCGCCGGACGCCGCGATCGTGCACGCCGACATCGACCCGGCCGAGATCTCCAAGAACCGCAAGGCCGACGTGCCGATCGTGGGCGACTGCGCGGAGATCATCGGCGAGCTGATCACCGCCGTGCAGAGCGAGTTCGACCACGGCGAGCGCCCCGATCTGGCCGACTGGTGGACCCAGCTCGACGACTGGCGCAAGACCTACCCGGCCGGCTACGAGTGGCCCGACGACGGCTCCCTGTCGCCGCAGTACGTCATCGAGCGGATCGGCGAGCTGGTCGGGCCGGACGCGGTGTACACCGCCGGCGTCGGCCAGCACCAGATGTGGGCCGCGCAGTTCGTCAAGTACGAGAACCCGCGCACCTGGATCAACTCCGGCGGTCTGGGCACCATGGGCTTCGCCGTGCCCGCCGCGATGGGCGCGCAGTTCGGCGTCCCGGACAAGCAGGTGTGGGCGATCGACGGCGACGGCTGCTTCCAGATGACCAACCAGGAGCTGGCCACCTGCGCCATCGAGGGCGCGCCGATCAAGGTCGCCGTCATCAACAACGGCAACCTCGGCATGGTCCGGCAGTGGCAGAACCTCTTCTACTCGGAGCGGTACTCGCAGACCGACCTCGGTACGCACAAGCACCGCATCCCGGACTTCACGCTGCTGGCCGAGGCGCTGGGCTGCGCGGGGCTGCGCTGCGAGACGCGCGAGGACGTCGACGCCACCATCCGCCGCGCGATGGAGATCAACGACCGCCCCGTCGTGATCGACTTCGTGGTCGGGAAGGATGCCCAGGTGTGGCCGATGGTCGCGGCCGGCACCGGCAACGACGAGATCATGTCGGTGCGCGGCATCCGCCCGCTCTTCGACGACGACGAGGTTTCGGTGGAAGGTGAGCACTGAGATGACCGTGCACACGTTGAGCGTGCTGGTTGAGAACAAGCCCGGTGTGCTCGCCCGGGTGTCGGGCCTGTTCTCCCGCCGCGGTTTCAACATCGAATCACTGGCAGTCGGGCCCACGGAGAACCCCGAGGTGTCCCGGATGACGATCGTGGTCGCCGTCGACGAGCTACCGCTCGAGCAGGTGACCAAACAGCTCAACAAGCTGGTCAATGTGATCAAGATCGTCGAGCTGGAGCAGTCGACCGCGGTGCAGCGTGAACTGCTGCTGGTCAAGGTCCGCGCGGACAACACCGTGCGCAGCCAGGTCCTCGAGACCGTCCAGCTCTTCCGTGCCAAGGTGGTGGACGTGTCCCCGGAGGCGCTCACCATCGAGGCCACCGGGACGTCGGACAAGATCGGCGCCCTGCTGCGGATGCTGGAGCCCTACGGCATCCGCGAACTGGTGCAGTCCGGCATGGTCGCGGTCGGGCGGGGCGCCCGCTCGATCACCGCCACCTCACCTCGTTAAGCAAGACTTTTGTAAGTCAGGAAAGGAAGCTCAACCCCCATGGCAGTGGAAATCTTCTACGACGACGACGCCGACCTCTCGATCATCCAGGGGCGCAAGGTCGCTGTCATCGGCTACGGCAGCCAGGGCCACGCCCACTCGCTGAGCCTGCGCGACTCCGGCGTCGACGTCCGCATCGGCCTGCCCGAGGGGTCCAAGTCGCGGGCGAAGGCCGAGGAGCAGGGCCTGCGCGTGCTCACCCCGGCCGAGGCGTCGGCCGAGGCCGACCTGATCATGATCCTGGCGCCGGACACGAAGCAGCGCTTCATCTACGAGCAGGACATCGCGCCGAACCTCAAAGACGGCGACGCGATCTTCTTCGGTCACGGCTTCAACATCCGCTACGACCTGATCAAGCCGCCGGGCAACGTCGACGTCGCCATGGTCGCGCCGAAGGGCCCGGGCCACCTGGTCCGCCGCCAGTTCGTCGACGGCAAGGGCGTGCCCTGCCTGATCGCGGTCGAGCAGGACGCCTCCGGCAGCGCCCAGGCGCTCGCGCTGTCCTACGCCGCCGCCATCGGCGGCGCGCGCGCGGGCGTCATCAAGACGACCTTCACCGAGGAGACCGAGACCGACCTCTTCGGCGAGCAGGCCGTGCTCTGCGGTGGCGCGTCCGCGCTGGTGCAGACCGGCTTCGAGGTGCTGACCGAGGCCGGCTACGCCCCGGAGATCGCCTACTTCGAGGTGCTGCACGAGCTCAAGCTGATCGTCGACCTGATGTACGAGGGCGGCATCGCCCGCGAGCGCTACTCCATCTCCGACACCGCCGAGTACGGCGACCTGACCCGCGGCCCGCGCGTCATCTCGCCCGCGGTCAAGGAGGAGATGAAGAAGATCCTGGGCGAGATCCAGGACGGCACCTTCGCGCGCGAGTGGGTCGCCGAGGACGAGGCCGGCCGCCCGAACTTCACCAAGCTCGAGGAGCAGGGCAACCAGCACCCGATCGAGGAGGCCGGCAAGAAGCTGCGCGGCCTCATGTCGTGGGTGGACCGGCCGCTCACCGACACGGTCTGAGTTTCGCCTCAACAGTGTCATGAAGGGACCCTTCAGGACGGAATCCGTCCTGAAGGGTCCCTTCATGACGTTGTCGGTTCAGGCTTTCCGGCGCAGGGTCGAAAAGAGCTCTTTGGCCGCGTAGCCGCCGAGCGCCAGGCCTGCCAGCACCACTACGCCACCGCCCAGCCACAGCAGGTCGACCAGGGTCTGGTCGTCGCCGCCGCGGGGCAGATGCGGCGTCTGCTTGCAGCTGGGTTCGCAGGCGTCGTGCAGGCTGACGCCCCAGAGGATCAGCGCCACCCCCGCGCCGCACACGACGAGCACCAGGACCGCGATGCCCAGCACAGCGCAGCCGACGCCCTGCTCGGTGGACTTCTTCTCAGGCATGGTCAGCCGAGCCTAGGACATCGAGTGCCGCGGCCGGGAGACGCCGGACCGCGATACGGTGAGCACCATGAGTGAGCAGCCCGTCGACGACAAGGCGCACATCCGGCACGAGCTGGATCTGGCCGACGCGACCTGGGTCCGGGCCGAGCCCGAAGGGGTCACGCTCGAAGACTGCGTCGAGTACGCCTTCGTCCCGCACACCGACGGCGTCACCTATGTGGCGATGCGCCGCTCGACCGACCCCGGCGGCGCGGTCCTGGTGTTCACCCCCGCCGAGTGGGACGCCTTCGTGGCGGGCGTCCGCGACGGCGAGTTCGACCTGCCCTAGGCGTTCAGCCGCGCGAAGAGCCGCGGCAGACCGCCGGTGTCCCCGGCGATGCCGAGGTGGTCGCCGTAGTCGCGCGATTCGACGATCAGCCCGTCCCGGATCCGCATCACGAAGATGTCGGAGATCCGGAACTCCGGCCCACCGGCCGCGCGGCCCTGATAGTCGAATTCGCCGACGAGGATCTCCGGGTCGGCACCCTCGTGGACGACCAGGTCCCTGGCCTGGATGTCGACTTCCATGTCCTTGAGCTGGCTGAAGTGCTCGCGCAGGTCGTCGCGCGTCCGGTGCACCGGGCCTGCCGGCAGGAACGGGTGGGTCACGTGCGTTTCCTCGGCGTAGAGCAGGGGGAGCTCGTCCACTTTGTGGTCCGAGACGCCGTAGACGAGCCGCTCGAACACCCCGCGCGGCGTGCCCGCCGCCGCCAGCGGCGGCCGCGGCGGAATCGGCGAAAGGTCGCGCGGCGGCGCGGATTCGTAGGCCTTCGCGAGGTGGTCCAGGCCGTCGTTCAGCGCCGCGAGCCGCAGGTAGTCGTGGTAGTCGCGGCTGTGCACGATCAGCCCGTCCCGCACGCGCAGCACCTGGACGTTGGCGACTTCGGCGGTCTTGCCGGTCGCGACGGACTCCGCCGTGTAGTCGAATTCGGCGACGATCACCTCGGGATCGGTCGTCTCGTGCACGACGGCGTTGTGCCGCTTGAGCCGCAAGGACGCGGCCAGCGTGCTGGTGAAGTGCTCGTGGAGCGTCGCGCGGCCCTCGATCCGGGTCGGGCGGGGCGCGCGCTGGGGATGTACGACGACGGCGTTTTCGGCGTAGTACGCCGAAAGCTCGGCCCAGCGTCCTTCGCTGACACCTTCGGACAGGCGCTCGAACACTTCTCGGGGTGTGGTCATGGGGTCCTCCCAGAAACCGGAGTCTTCAGTCCGTCTCGACAATACGGACTGAAGACTCCGGTTGTCCACTCAGTTCTGGAGGAGTTCGGCCGCCGCCGGCTGCTCGCAGACCTCCGCCCAGCCTCGCGGCGTGCTGCCCCAGATCCCGTCGCGCGCGTCCCGGTCGGCGCCGGCCTCCAGGAGCGCGGTGATGACGTCGAGATGGCCGGACTGCGCCGCCAGATGCAGGGCGGTGACACCTTCACCGTGCTTCGGCCCGCCGAAGGTGCCGTGCTTGTTCACGTCGGCGCCGAGCTCGAGCAGTGTGCGAACGGCGGCGAGTTTCCCTTGCGCGGCAGCCCAAGTCAGCGCGGTCCCGCGGTAGACGTCGGCGTCGAGGTTCGCGCCGCGCGCGACGAGCGTGGGCAGAATTTCGACACGGTCGTTGCGCGCCGCCCAAGCGAGGGCCTCGTCGCGGATCTCGGCCGGGTCGTCGCTGGGGCGCCAGGGCGGGAATCCGCTGTGCGGCCGGTAGTACTCGCGCTGCCGGCCCGCCGCGGCGGTGAGGGTGCCGTCGGGTTTCAGGAGCTCGTCGAGAAGTTCGGTGTCGCCCAGCCCGGCGGCGACCCGGAGGTTGCCGGGCGCGAGGTCGCGCGCGGCGAGTTTCTCCGCGGTGGCGCGGTTTCCCCAGAACAGCGCGACGACCAGTGGTGTCCCGCCGTCGCCCCGGCCGGACACGCCGGTCGGCGCGCCCGCGTCGAGCAGCATTTCGGCCAGCAGCGGGAGGTTGCTGTAGGCGGCCTGGTGCAGGGGCGTCCAGCCGTGGACGTTGGCGCGCACGGGATCGGCACCGTGGTCGAGCAGGATCCGGCTCAGCCGCTCGTCACAGGTCGCGCCCGCCATGCCGAGCAGGTCGTTCCCATTGGTACCACGGGCATCCACGAGCCCGGGGAACTCGCCGAGGATCTTGTCGAGGCCGTCCGGATCCCGTGCCTCGACCAGCCGGTAGGCCCGCGCGAACGGTTCGCCGCTTTCCGGCAACGACGTCACATGCGCGCGAAGTGCACGCCAGGAGCCGAATCCGTGCTCTCGCGCGACAACCGCCCTCGCGCCGTCACGGGTCAGCGGCTGTCGCCAGCGCTCGAACTGCTCGCGTGCGCTGGGCGTGGCGTCCTCGGCGGAGGCGAGCAGGCCGAGCGCGCGCTCGGCGTAGTACTCGGTGTCGGCGTGATAGGCGTGCTGCAGGCCGTCGCCGTGTTCGGTGAGGCGCCGGACGTAGGCCTGGAGTTTCGGCCAGCTCGGGAAGCCGTGCTCCCGGGCGATCCGGTGCTGCGCCTCGGTCAGCTTCACCGATTCGGCGCGTGCGAGGTCCTTGGC
This sequence comes from uncultured Actinomycetota bacterium, assembly GCA_963762765.1. Taxonomy (GTDB): domain Bacteria; phylum Actinomycetota; class Actinomycetes; order Mycobacteriales; family Pseudonocardiaceae; genus Amycolatopsis. The sequence continues at coordinate 224,868 of CAVXMR010000050.1, read as the reverse complement.
GCGTTTGCGCAGGTGTTCCAGGCTGGGTTTCGCGGGCAGGGTGCCCATACGACTCCTCCTTTCCGTGGGGCCCGTGGTCCGCTGGCACCGGGCGGGAAAGAAGGTGCGCTGCTGGTCGTGCGGTGTCGCAGGGGTGGGCTCGGCCCTTTCCGCGGACGGGACGCGGCCCTCACCGCGCTCGCCCGCCACCCTACCTCCGCCCCCGGCTCCGAGTACCCCGATGTGGCATTGGGTCGTTGGACGCGTACTCGCGTCAGGTGAGGGTCGCCAGCCTGCGCCAGGCCGCCAGCGGAAGCCCGGGCGTGGGGGAGAGGACCTGCAGGCAGACGTGGTCGGCACCGGCGTCCCGGTGCGCCTGGATCCGCGTGGCGATCTGCTCCTCGCCGACGGCGACCAGCGACGTGACCAGCCGGTCGCTGCCGCCGTCGGCCAGGTCGGCTTCGGTGAAGCCCAGCCGCCGCAGGTTCGCCCGATGGTGTTCGGCCAGCTGGATATAGGTGCCGACGTGCTCTCTCGCCAGGGATGTGCCCGGCTCCAGGACGACGGCCTGCTCGACGGCCAGATACGCATCCGGGCCAAGCCGTTCGCGGGCCGCTGCCGTGTGCTCCGGCGGGACGAAATACGGATGCGCGCCATCGGTCCGGGACGCGGCGAGGTCCAGCATTTTCGGGCCCAGCGCCGCGAGTACGCGCCGGGGCCGCGGGGACGGCTGCGGGATCAGGAGCTCCGCCTTGTCCATCTCGTCGAGGTACTCGCGCAGCGCCGCCACCGGTCGCGCGCCGGGCCGGTGCCCGCCGAGGCCCAGGACGAACCGGCCGGGGAACGCCTCGCCGAGCGAGCGCGAAGCCGCTTCGGCGGACGCGGCGGCGCGGACGTCGAAGCGCGCGATGCCGGTCGCCACCTTCAGCGTCGATGTCGCCGCGAGCAGCAGCGCGGCCTGCGTGAACGCGTCGCGCCCGGCGTATTCGCCGAACCAGAGCATGTCGAAGCCCAGTGCCTCGACCTCCGCCGCGGCCTCGCGGACGGCGGCGATCGGCGCGTTGTCGAGAAAGGTCCAGATTCCCAAGGTCATCGAAGTTCTCCCAGTTAAGATGAGGGTACCTCCGGTTAATATACGGAGGTAGCCTCCGATTTGTCACGGCTAGAGTTCGGGACCTCATGGAACGACCGATGCGCGCCGACGCCCGACGCAACTACGAGCGCCTGCTCGAAGAGGCGAAGAAGGCCTTCGCCCAGCACGGCGTCGAAGCGTCACTCGAGGACATCGCGCGCAACGCCGGTGTCGGCATCGGCACGCTCTACCGGCACTTCCCGACCCGCGAGGCGCTGATCGAGTCGGTGCTGCGCGACCGGTTCGACACCCAGGCCGTCCGGGCGCGAGAGCTGCTGACGTCGGACGAGCCCCTCGCCGCGCTGCGGACCTGGCTCGCCGGGCTCGCCGCCACCTCGGGCGCCTACGAGGGTCTGTCGGAGGTCCTGGCCGTCGCGCTGACCGACGAGACGTCCCGGCTCTACGCGTCCTGTGCCGCGATGCAGGACGTCGCATCTCAACTGGTGGAACGCGCGAAAGGGGCGGGGGAACTGCGCGCCGATGTGACCACGCGTGAGCTGCTCATGCTGCTGCATGCCCTGTCGTGGGCCGGAAAGCACCTACCGGGTGACGGGGGCCGTGACCGGCTGCTGGGCCTTGTTTTCGAGGGATTACGGGCAAGTTAACAAAGCGGGCAGCGGTCACCGCGGGACGGGCGTTAAACTGCCGCTCATCCGGGCACAACGGCGTGCGCCGAGGAGAGTGTTCCGCCACCCCGTGACCAGATAGTGGGAGCCATCGTGAGCAAGCCCAGCAGGCCCGTCGTTCTCATCGCGGAAAAGCTTGCCCCCTCCGTCCTGAGCGTCTTCGCGGACGAGGTGGAGGTCCGGCACGTCGACGGTACCGACCGTCCGGCGCTGCTCGAGGCGGTGAAGAGTGCCGACGCGCTCCTGGTGCGCTCCGCCACGAAGGTCGACGCCGAGGTCTTCGCCGCGACCACGCAGCTCAAGGTCGTCGCCCGCGCCGGTGTCGGCCTGGACAACGTCGAGGTCCCCGCGGCCACCGAGCGCGGTGTCCTGGTCGTCAACGCGCCGACGTCGAACATCGTCTCGGCCGCCGAGCACGCCGTGGCGCTGCTGCTCGCGGTCGCCCGCCGGGTCCCGGCCGCCTCGCAGAGCCTGCGCGCCGGCGAGTGGAAGCGCAGCTCGTTCTCCGGTGTCGAGATCAACGGCAAGACCATCGGCGTGGTCGGCCTCGGCAAGATCGGCCAGCTGTTCGCGCAGCGCCTCGCCGCCTTCGACACCAAGCTCATCGCCTACGACCCCTATGTCTCGGCCGCGCGCGCCGCGCAGCTCGGCATCGAGCTCGTCACCCTCGACGAGCTGCTCGAGCGCGCCGACGCGATCTCCATCCACCTGCCGAAGACCCCCGAGACCAAGGGCCTCATCGACGCCGAGGCGCTCAAGAAGGTCAAGCCGGGCGTGATCATCGTCAACGCCGCCCGCGGCGGGCTGATCGTCGAGGAGGCGCTGGCCGACGCGCTGCGCAGCGGCCACGTGGGCGGCGCCGGCATCGACGTCTTCGCCACCGAGCCGACCACCTCCAGCCCGCTGTTCAACCTGGAGAACGTCGTCGTCACCCCGCACCTGGGCGCTTCCACCGCCGAGGCGCAGGACCGCGCGGGCACCGACGTCGCGCGTTCGACCCTGCTGGCGCTGCGCGGCGACTTCGTGCCGGACGCGGTGAACGTCTCCGGCGGCGGCTCGGTCGGCGAGCACGTGCGGCCCTACCTCTCGCTGGTCCAGAAGCTGGGCACGCTGCTCACCGCGCTCAACCCGAAGGCGCCGACCTCGGTCACCGTCATCGTCAAGGGCGAGCTCTCCACCGAGGACACCTCGGTGCTGCAGCTGGCCGCGCTGCGCGGGGTCTTCACCGGCGTGGTCGAGGACCAGGTCACCTTCGTCAACGCCCCGCAGCTCGCGGAGAAGCTCGGCGTGCAGGTCGAGCTGACCACCGAGTCGGAAAGCCCCAAGTTCCGCAACCTGGTCACCGTGCGCGTGGTGCACGCCGACGGCACGGCGCTGACCGTGTCCGGCTCGGTCACCGGCAAGGAAGAGGCGGAGAAGCTGGTCGAGGTCAACGGCCGCGGCTTCGACCTCCGCGCCGAGGGCACCGTGCTCCTGGTCGAGTACCCGGACCGCCCGGGCGTGATGGGCCGTGTCGGCACGCTGCTCGGCGAGGCCGGGATCAACATCGAAGCGGCGCAGATCAGCCAGACCACCGACGGCTCCGACGCGGTGATGCTGCTGCGCGTCGACCGCCACATCGACTCGCACCTGCTCGACCCGATCGGCGCCTCGATCGGCGCGCACACGATCCGGGCCGTCGACTTCAACTAGTTCCCAAGTCCCGTGAAGGACCCCTTACCGGCTCTCACAGCCGGGAAGGGGTCCTTCACGGCTTAGTGGTCACCACTTAGGGTTCAGCGCGCCGACGGGAGTCGAGCCACTCGTCCGCGTTCCAAGTCACCGGCGTCGCGCCGACCGGCTCGAACCGGATATCCGGGTCGTCGCTCTGCGCCAGGACCATCAGCGGACGGCCGAAGAGCATGGCGGCGCGAGAGTGGTCCGCCAGTATGTCGAGCACGATCTGCGCTGAACGCGGGCTCTGTGCGGAGTAGGTGTCGTAGCCGGTGAAGACCAGTACGAGCCCGGTCGATTCCGCCGACCACCCGTAGTCGTGGCTGACCACGTCGCGCATGCAGTCGTTGAGCGCGTCGAGGTTGCGGCCGTAATACCCCGGAAAGTCGAGTGCCGTGGCGATGGCGGAGTGCATGTCCGAATCGGATGTCCAGTCCCGCGCGGTGAGACGGACGACCTGGTAGCCGTGTCCGATCAGCCAGTCCACCGTGTCGAGCAGGAGCGGAAGCCGCCGGAACAGCGTCACGGGACCGTTCCTCAGCAATCGGAATGCGAGATCGTCGCGCGGCTCGTAGCGGCTCATGGGCGCCGAGACTACCGGGGATCACATTCACGTAACGGAGTCTTTTGCCTACCGAAGTAGGGGTTTTCCGCCATTAAGTTCCCTTCGCGAGGCTGAACCACGCGCCGTCGAGGGCACGGCGCGGTGCCGTGTCTTCACCGTCGGGGGTGCTAGGAGCGGCTGGCGGGTTCGGGTCCAAGCCTCGCGTAAGGGGCCACTCATGCTCAGATCCCGCTTACCCCTGCGTGCCGCGACGGCGGCCTTCGCCGTCGTGCTGGCGGCCGCGGCCGCCCCGGCCGCGTCGGCCGCTCCTGGAACGACCCAGGACGCGCCGCTCGCCGAGGGTGTCGCACCGAAGAAGATCGACGTCGCCGCGCTGCAAGGAAAACTGTCGCCGCGCTTGGCCGCGGCACAGGGGCGGATCACCGCGTTCGTCGAACTGGCCAAGAAGCCCGCGGTCGACGCCTTCAACGGCGCTCAGCCGCAGGGCAAGGAAAAGGCCAAGCAGGCGGCGCGCGCGGCCAAGGCGGACGCCGCCGCCGCGGTGAGCTCCGTCGTCGGGCAGTTGAAGGCCGGCGACGCCGGGACGAAGGTGCTGACCCAGACGGCCAACGCCGTCGCCGGGGTCGTCGTCACCTCCGACGCGGCGAAGCTGCGCGATGTCGCGAAGCGGGCCGACGTCGTTTCGGTGCGGACGGTCGTCCCGAAGACGCGGACCAACGCCAGCGCGGCGCAGCTGACGAACACGCTGACCGCGTGGCAGCAGACCGGCAAGTTCGGTGACGGGGTCCGCGTCGGCGTCATCGACGACGGCATCGACTACACCCACGCCGACTTCGGCGGCCCGGGCACGCAGGCCGCGTACAACGGCGTCGACCGCTCGAAGCCGACGAACCTGTTCCCCAGCGCGAAGGTCGTGGGCGGCACGGACTTCGTCGGTGACGACTACAACGCCGCCGACCCGGCGCACACCACCCCGGCCCCGGACGTCAACCCGCTGGCCTGCGGTGAGCACGGCACGCACGTCGCCGGCACCATCGCCGGATACGGCGTCGGCGCCGACGGCAAGACGTTCAAAGGTGATTACCGCAAGCTCGACGCGACCAAGCTCAACGCCATGAAGATCGGCCCGGGCACGGCGCCGAAGGCGCTGCTGTACGCGCTCAAGGTGTTCGGCTGCACCGGCTCGACGAGCATCACGGCGCAGGCGCTGGACTGGACGCTCGACCCGGACGGCGACGGCGACTTCACCGACCACCTCGACGTCGTCAACCTTTCGCTGGGTTCCGACTTCGCCGCGCCGGACGACCCGGACTCGCTGTTCGTGCGCAAGCTCGCCGCGAACAACGTGCTCCCGGTGATTTCGGCGGGCAACGGCGGGGACATCAACGACATCGCCGGTGCGCCGGGCAACAGCGTCGAGGCGCTGACGGTCGCCAGCACCCGCGACGCCGGTGTCCTGCGTGACGCCGCCGAAGTGATGGCGCCCGCCGCGGTCAAGGGCCTCAAGGGCGGCCAGTACAGCCAGAACTTCACCGGCTACGACACGCTGAACCTGACCGCGCCGGTCGTGGCGATCCCCGGGGCCAACAACGCCGGGTGCTCGCCGTACTCCGACGCGGACAAAGCGAAGGTGGCCGGGAAGTTCGTCTGGCTGGAGTGGGACGACAACGACGCGACCCGCCCGTGCGGTTCGGCGGTGCGCGCCAACAACGCGCAGGCCGCGGGCGCCAAGGGCGCGGTGTTCTCGTCCACTGTGGAGCACTTCGGCGCCGGGATCGCGGGCAACGCGGCCATCCCGGTGTTCCAGTTCACCGGCTCGGCGACCAAGGCACTGCGCCCGTCGCTGACCGCGGGCACGTTGCAGGTCCGGCAGTTCGGCGCCGGCCGGGCGTCGCTGCAGACCTACGACCAGTCCATCGTGGACACCCCGAGCTCGTTCACCTCGCGTGGCGTGCGCGGCCCGGCGCTCAAGCCGGACGTCGCGGCACCGGGTGACACCATCACCTCGGCGTTCCGCGGCAGCGGCAACGGCCGGACCGTCCTGTCCGGGACGTCGATGGCCGCCCCGCACACCGCGGGCATCACGGCGCTGATCCGCCAGACCCACCCGGACTGGTCGGTCGAGGAGGTCAAGGCCTCGGTGATCGACACCGCCGGCCACGACGTCACCGACGGCGCGGGCCACACCTACGCGCCGCAGCGCGTCGGCAGCGGCCGGATCGACGCGAAGGCGGCGCTGGACAATCAGGTGCTCGCCTACGTCGTCGACAACCCGGGCGCGGTCACGGTGAACTTCGGCACCGTCGAGGCGGGCGGGCCGGTCAGCATGACCAAGACGGTCAAGCTGGTCAACAAGGGCACCACGCCGGTCGAGTACGCGGTGGGCTACCAGGCGGTCAACGCGCTGCCCGGCACCGAGTACACAGTGGACAAGCCGACGGTGAAGCTGTCGCCGCGCGGGGTCGCACTGGTCAAGGTGACCTTCAAGGTCACCGACGTCAAGGCGCTGCGCAAGGTGATGGACCCGACCATGGCCGCCACCCAGGCGGGCCTGGCGCGGCAGTTCGTCGCCGACGCTTCCGGGCGCATCGCGTTCACGCCGAAGAGCGGAAGCAAGGTGCCGCTGCGGCTTTCGGTCTACGCGGCGCCCAAGCCGGTTTCGGCGATCACCACCCCGGCGTCGGTGAAGTTCGGCGCGGGCGCGGACCAGGCGATCCTGAACCTCGCCGGCCGCGGCTTCGACCAGGGTGCCGGCGCGCAGCGCTACCGCTCCCTGATCAGCGTGCTCGAGCTGCAGGCGGAGTCCCCGCAGCTGCCCGAGTGCGACGCGGACGTGGTCACCGAGTGCACGCTCAACCGCACCGCCAAGGGCGGCGACCTCCGCTACATCGGCGCGACCTCCACCGCGCCGCTGGCGAAGATCCAGGGTGAACCGGAGAACGCGCTCGTCGCGTTCGGCCTGTCCACCTGGAGCGATTGGGCGAACATCGGCAGCAACACCTCGCCGTTCGTGGACATCGACACCACGGGCGACGGGACGCCGGACTTCGAGACCTACGTTTCGAAGGCGACCGGGAGCGACGTGCTGATCGCGATCACGGTCGCGCTGGCACCCGGCTTCCCGACGGTGGACGTGCAGGCGGTGAACGGGCAGCTCGGCGACGTCGACACGAACGTCTTCGACAGCAACGTGATCGCGCTGCCGGTTTCGCTGGGCGCGCTGGGCATCGACCCGGCCGCTGCGTCGCACCGGATCAGCTACACCGTGGGTGTCAGCGGGTTCTACACGGCGCCGGGCACGAAGAACGGGCTGATCGACTTCGTCGGCACGCCGCTTTCGTTCGACGTGCTGGCCCCGGCCTACTGGGTCCAGGGTGGCGGCGACCCGGCGCTGGCCTTCGCGGCCAAGGGCGGGACGGCGCTGGTGGTCAACCGCAACCAGGCTTCGGTCGCGGGCGACCAGCCGCTGGGCCTGCTGGCGCTGGAACACCACAACGCGGCGGGCACTCGCACGAGCGTGGTGCACGTCGAGGCGTCGGCAGCGGCCGACCAGGCCGGTCGGCCGGGCCGTCAAGGCGGCCGTCAGCCGATCGGGGTGGGGTAGCGGTCACCGTCAGCAAGATCGATCTGTGAGGTAGCAGGGGCGTCCCCGGCGGTTTCCGCCGGGGACGCCGCTGCGTTGTTCACCCGATCGGGGGTCTCACCCTCCGGGAGGATGCGGCAAAGGGGTGGTGCGGCTACGGCGATTTGTCTACGGCCGGTAACCTTCCGGCTGCTGGCGTTTTGTTGCGGTGGGCCATCGGTGCAATCGGTGGTTTGGTCGACGGAGGTGTGTGGATGCGGCTCGCGGTGATCCCAGGTGACGGGATCGGGCCCGAGGTGGTCGCCGAGGCGCTGAAGGTGCTCGGCGAAGTAGCACCGACGGCGGAGATCACGAACTACGACCTGGGCGCCGCGCGGTGGCACTCCACCGGTGAACTGCTGCCGGAGTCCGTGCTGGGCGAACTGCGCCAGCACGACGCGATCCTGCTCGGCGCGGTCGGCGACCCGTCGGTGCCCAGCGGCATTCTCGAGCGCGGCCTGTTGCTGCGCCTGCGTTTCGAGATGGACCACCACGTGAACCTGCGCCCGGCGCGGCTCTATCCAGGTGTCCGCGGCCCGCTGGCCGACGCCGGCGACGTCGACATGGTCGTGGTGCGCGAAGGCACCGAGGGCCCGTACGCGGGCACCGGTGGCCTGCTGCGCAAGGACACCGAGCACGAGATCGCGACCGAGGTCAGCGTCAACACCGCGTTCGGCATCCGCCGGGTCGTGGCGGACGCCTTCAACCGCGCCGAAGCTCGTCCGCGCCGGCACCTCACGTTGGTGCACAAGACGAACGTGCTCGAGTACGCCGGTTCGCTGTGGTCCCGGATCGTCGAAGAGGTCTCGCTGGAGCACCCCGAGGTGACCGTCGCCTACTCCCACGTCGACGCGGCGACCATCCACCTGGTGACCGACCCGTCCCGCTTCGACGTGATCGTCACCGACAACCTGTTCGGCGACATCATCACCGACCTCGCGGCCGCGGTCACCGGCGGCATCGGCCTCGCGGCCAGCGGCAACCTGGACATCACCCGCCGCAACCCGAGCATGTTCGAACCGGTCCACGGTTCGGCGCCGGACATCGCCGGGCAGGGCCTGGCGGACCCGACGGCCGCGGTGCTGTCGGTCTCGCTGCTGCTCGACCACCTGGGCCTGAAGGAGCCGGCGCGGCGCATCGAGGCCTCGGTGGCCTTCGACCTCGCGACCCGTGATCAGGCCTCGCCGGGCGCGACCCAGGCGATCGGCGACCGCCTGGCGGCGCTGGTCTCCTCGAACGTCCGCACCGTCGGCTGAATTTCTTTGGTCAGCGAAGGCCCCCTTACCGGCTCTCATAGCCGGTAAGGGGGCCTTCCCGGCTTTCCGGGTGCTTTGGTGGTCCGTTCCCGGATCGTGGGAATCAGGTCCAAGGGAGTGGACGGGCCGGAACGCGTATGGCAGCATGCGACCATGACCTCGTTCGCGATCATTATCGCCAGGCGCGCCGGCTAGCCGCTCCACAAGAGCACCCGGCGCGCAACCTCTCGCACCCAGGCGGGAGGTTTTTTTGTTGCCCCGAAACGCTTTCTGCCCACCATGGAGACGACCGTGACCCGCAAGGAGCCCGCCGATACCCCGCTCGGCGATGCCTTCCACCTCTACGACACGACGCTGCGCGACGGCGCTCAGCGCGAAGGAATCTCCTACTCGGTCGCGGACAAGCTCGCGGTCGCGAGACTGCTGGACGAGCTGGGGGTCGGGTTCATCGAGGGCGGCTGGCCGGGGGCGCTGCCGAAGGACACCGAATTCTTCGCCAGGGCCGCGAAGGGGGAGCTGCAGCTCAAGCACGCTGCCCTCGTCGCGTTCGGCGCGACCCGCAAGGCCGGGGCGAAGGCGGACTCCGATCCGCAGGTCCGGGCCCTGCTCGACAGCGAAGCGCCCGTGATCACGCTGGTCGCGAAGTCCGATCTGCGCCACATCGAGCGCGCGCTGCGGGTCGACGTCGACGAGGCCTGCGCCATGGTGCGGGACACCGTCGAATTCCTGGTCGGCGAGGGGCGCCGCGTCTTCCTTGACGCCGAGCACTTCTTCGACGGCTACGCCTACTCTCCCGACACCTCGCTCAAGGTGCTCGACGCCGCCGCCACCGCGGGCGCGGACGTTCTCGTGCTCTGCGACACCAACGGCGGGCAGCTGCCGCTCGGGCTCGCCGAGACCGTGCGCGAGATCAAGGACAAGACCGGGTTCCGGCTCGGAATCCATTGCCAGGACGACACTTCCTGCGCCGTGGCGAACTCCGTCGCCGCGGTGCAGGCCGGCGTGACGCACGTCCAGTGCACCGCCAACGGTTACGGGGAACGGGCCGGCAACGCCGACTTGTTCGCCGTGACGGGAAATCTGGTGGCCAAGCTCGGCATGGAGGTGCTCCCGACCGGAGGCGCCGCTGAGCTCACCCGGGTCTCCCATGCCCTTGCCGAAATCGCGAACATCGCCCCCTACTCCCACCAGGCTTACGTAGGGGCGTCGGCCTTCGCCCACAAGGCGGGACTGCACGCGAGCGCGATCAAGGTGGATCCGTTGCTGTACAACCACATCGATCCAGCTTTTGTCGGCAATGACATGCGGGTACTGGTCACCGAGATGGCCGGCAGGGCGAGTCTCGAGCTCAAGGGACGTGAGCTCGGGGTCGACCTTGCCGGCCGGCCCGACGCCGTGACGAACGCGGTGCGCAAGGTCAAGCAGCTCGAAGCCGAAGGCTGGTCCTTCGAGGCCGCCGACGCTTCACTGGAACTGTTGCTGCGCCGCGAAGTCGGCGGCGTGCAGGGTGAATTGCTCGACGAGCCGCCCTTCGAACTCGAGTCCTATCGGGTCGTGCTCGACCACCGCGGCGACGGGGGAGTGGTCTCCGAGGCGACGGTCAAGGTGCACGTCCACGGCCAGCGTGTCATCGCCACCGCCGAGGGCAACGGCCCGGTGCACGCGCTCGACGCCGCGCTGCGGGAGGCGCTCACCCCGCACCTGCCCTGGCTCGACACCGTCGAGCTGGCCGACTACAAGGTCCGCATCCTGCCCGGCCACCCCGGCACCGACGCCGTCACCCGCGTCCTGGTCGAGACCACCGACGGCGAGCGCGAATGGACCACGGTCGGTGTGCACGGCAACATCGTCGAGGCCAGCTGGCTCGCCCTGTGCGACGCGCTGGTCCACAAGCACCTCACGGTGTCGATCGGGGCGCGCTGAGCCCGTTCGGATAGGTTTGCGGGGTTCAGACCCATTCGGTCGTTTCCAGGGGGGAACCACCATGCCGAAGAAGCTCTTCGTCCTGCTCACCGGAGCCGCCGCGGTGGCGGCGCTCACCGCGTGCTCGTCGACCGCCGACCCGGCCTCGCCGTTGTCGTCTTCGGCGCCGCCGTCGTCGTCATCGGGGGAGCAGCCTGCCGCGGCGGGGCCGGAGATCGGCGCCGCCGGGTCCGACTGCCCGCTGCCGATCAGCATCAGCGTCGCTGACAAGTGGAAGGCGTCGGCGATCGAAGGCGAGCCCGAGCTGCTCTGCGAGATCAGCGCGCGCCCCGCCGGCAGCATCGGCTTCCTGCGGATCTACCACAAGAAGGGCACCACCGACGCGAAGGCGGCCCTGACCGCGTACACGGCCAAGCCGCAGTACTCGGGCGTCAAGCTCACCGACATCAAGGCGGGCTCGGTCGCGGGCGAGGAGGCCTCGTACACGATCGATTCGAGCGGGGACAAGTCACCCGGCCTGGTGTTCGCGGTGCCGGTCTCCGACGGCACGGTGCTGGTTTCGCTGGACTCGCTCGACGACGACATCCAGCGGGACAACCGTCCGGCCTACGAGCTGGCCAAGAGCTCGCTCAAGGTGATCGGCTGATCCGGGCGGGCGCACGGGCCCCGGGGAACGCGATGCGTAGACTCGGGACCTGTGCGTCTAGCCCGTATTGCTCATCCCGGTGGTGTCGCGTTCGCCTCGATCGAGGGCGACGGTGACGACGCCCAGGTCCTCGAGATCGCCGAACACCCCTTCGGCCAGCCCAGCTTCACCGGCAAGCGGTGGCCGCTGGCCGACGTCCGCCTGCTCGCGCCGATCCTGCCGTCCAAGGTGATCGCCGTCGGCCGCAACTACGCCAAGCACGCTGCCGAGTTCGGCAACGAGGTCCCGGCCGACCCGATGCTGTTCATCAAGCCGTCGACCACGGTGATCGGCCCCCAGGCGCCGATCCGCCGTCCCGGTGGCATCGGCCGCGTCGACTTCGAGGGCGAGCTGGCCATCGTCATCGGCCAGCCGGTGAAGAACGTCCCGGCCGCGCGCGCCGCGAGCGTGATCCTCGGCTACACGGTCGCGAACGACGTCAGCGCGCGGGAGCTCCAGAAGTCCGACGGCCAGTGGGGCCGCGCCAAGGGCTTCGACACGTTCTGCCCGCTCGGGCCGTGGATCGAGACCTCGATCGACGCCGCCGACCTGGCGCTGCGCGCGGAGGTCGACGGCGAGCTCAAGCAGGACGGCCGCACCTCCGACCTGGTGCACAAGATCCCGGAGCTGGTCGAGTTCATCTCCGGGGTGATGACGCTGCTGCCCGGCGACGTCATCCTCACCGGCACCCCCGAGGGCGTCGGCCCGATCGAAGCGGGCCAGACCGTCTCGATCACCATCGAAGGCATCGGCACCCTGACCAACCCGGTCCAGGACGCCTGAGCCGAAGGGGACTTTCCTCGCGTCCGACGTGAGGAAAGTCCCCTTCGCCGCGTCGGACGCACTGAACGTCCCCTTCAGCTCACTTCTCCACGGCCTCCATCGTCCGCCGCGCGAAGCCGGGGGCGTGCTCCGGCCGGAAACCGAGGCCGAGCAGCCGGGCGGGGAAGTAGGACAGCCGCGGGAAGCGCGCGAACAGCTTGATCATCGGCGCGGGCGGGCCGTTGCGCTTGCCCACCATCACCGGCCGCATCACGGCCTTGTGCAACAGCCGCTGCAGACCCTGCACCAGCATCGTCGGCAGCAGCCGGCGCGAGCGCACCTTCGCCAGATCGGCCTCCGACGGCTTGCCGCGCCGCAGCGGCTCGGCGAGCAGCGTGGCGGCCGCGACCGCGTCCTGCACCGCGAGGTTGATCCCGACCCCGCCCACCGGGGACATCGCGTGCGCGGCGTCGCCGATGCAGAGCAGGCCGTCGACGTGCCACTTGTGCAGCAGGTTCAGCCGGACGTCGAGGAACTTGACGTCGTCCATCGTCTTCAGCTCGTGCACCCGGTCGCCGAACTCGGGGCAGATCGCGCGCACGTTCTCCTGGAAGACCTCGATGCCGGCCTTGCGCATGTCCTCGCCCTTCGGGCCGAGGTAGGCGACCTGCCAGTAGTCCGGCCGCGGCAACGGCACGGCGAAGCGCCGGTCGTGCATCTTCGGCGTGAGCATCCCGCCCGGTTCGCCGGGCAGCCGCGAGATCCGGAACCACCAGGCGTCGAACGGGCAGTCGTACTGCTTGGGCTCCAGCCCGGCCTCGCGGCGTGCCAGCGACCACCGGCCGTCCGCGGCGATGACCAGGTCGGCGCGCAGCTCGCCGGTCTCACCCGCGGCGGTCTTGTAGGTGATGCCGGCGACGCGGCCGTGCTCGCGGACGAGACCGGTCATCTCGGTCTCCATCCGCAGCGTGAACGTCGGCTCCTTACCGGCGCTGTCGGCCAGCAGATCCAGGAAGTCCCACTGCGGGACCATCGCGATGTAGGGGTGGGCGACCTTCAGCCGGGACAGGTCGGCCAGCTTCATCATGCCGCCGTCATCGGTCGGGAACCCGGCCGCGGTCAGCTCGCTGTGCGGCAGCGCGTCGAACTTGTCGCCCAGGCCCAGCTCGTCGAGCAGGGTCAGCGTCGACGGGTGGACGGTGTCCCCGCGGAAGTCCCGCAGGAAGTCCGGGTGCTTCTCCAGCACAGTCACTTCGACACCGGCCCGGGAGAGCAGCAGCCCCGCGATCATCCCGGCCGGGCCCCCACCGACTACGACGACGCCCGTCTGCTCACTCATCGTCACCAGCTCCTTATTCATCATTCGTTGAATATGTTGAGGATGCACCTGTCCCGGCCCGTGCGTCAAGCGATGTGGCGACGGATACGCTGATCGGGCTATGAGTGAGACATCAGTGGTTCGCGCGCGCTTCAGTCCCTCGCCGACCGGCACCCCGCACGTCGGGGTGATCCGCACGGCGCTGTTCAACTGGGCCTTCGCCCGGCATCACCAGGGGAAGCTGGTGTTCCGGATCGAGGACACCGACGCCGCCCGCGACTCCCAGGAGTCCTACGAACAGCTCCTCGACGGGCTGCGCTGGGTCGGCATCGACTGGGACGAAGGCCCCGAGGTCGGCGGCCCCTACGGCCCGTACCGGCAGAGCGAGCGGCGCGAGATCTACGCCGACGTCGCCGCGAAGCTCCTCGAAGCGGGAGAGCTCTACGAAGCGTTCTCGACCAATGAAGAGGTCGAGGCGCGTCGTCGCGCGGCCGGGCTCGACCCCAAGCTCGGCTACGACAACTTCGACCGCGATCTCACCGAGGAGCAGCGTGCGGCGTACCTCGCCGAGGGGCGCGTCCCGGTGCTGCGCCTGCGCATGCCTGCGGTCGACCTGGGCTGGACCGACCTGGTCCGCGGCGACATCAGCTTCCCGGCGGGCAGCATCCCGGACCCGGTGCTCGTCCGCGCGAACGGTGAACCGCTCTACACGCTGACGAACCCCGTCGACGACGCGCTGATGCGCATCACGCACGTGCTGCGCGGCGAGGACCTGCTCCCGTCGACCCCGCGCCAGATCGCGCTCTACGAGGCGATGCAGCGCATCGGCGTCGCCGAGTTCACCCCGCAGTTCGGGCACATGCCCTTCGTGATGGGGGAAGGCAACAAGAAACTGTCCAAGCGGGACCCTTCTTCGAGTCTTTTCCACTTGCGTGACCGGGGTTTCATCCGCGAGGGCCTGATGAACTACCTCGCGCTGCTGGGCTGGTCGATCGCCGACGACCGCGATGTCTTCACCCCCGGCGAGCTCATCGGCGCTTTCGACATCTCGAAGGTCAGCGCCAATCCGGCGCGGTTCGACATCAAGAAGGCCGAAGCCATCAACGGCACTCACGTGCGTGCCCTGCCCCAGGCCGAATTCGTCGCCCGCGTAACGCCTTATCTCATCTCGGCCGGCGCGTTGCCGGAGAACCCCAGCCAGGCTCAGCTCACCCGGCTGACCGCGATCGCGCCGCTGGTCCAGGAGCGGGTCACGGTGCTTTCCGACGCGGCTCCCATGGTGCGGTTCCTCTTCGTGGACGAGGCGGAATTCACACCGGAGGAAGACGCCGCGGCCAAAAACCTCGGCGCCGACGCGCAGCCGGTGCTCGACGCGGCGATCGGCGCGCTCGAACCGCTGCCCGAATGGGAGACCGCGGCGATCGAGCAGGCACTCAAAGACGCCCTTGTGGACGGTCTGGGTCTCAAGCCCCGCAAGGCATTCGCGCCCGTGCGCGTCGCGGTGACCGGCCGGACCGTGTCGCCGCCGTTGTACGAATCCATGGAACTGCTCGGCCGGGACGTCGCACTGGGACGGTTGCGCCGCGCCAAGACCGCCGGATAACCGGAAGAAGACGGTTCGCCAACTCGCAGTAGAGCCGGTGCCTCGAATCGGGGCACCGGCTATCACCTCTTTGGCAGCTTCGCGAACGCGGCGCTTGCCCTAGCCTCACTGGGTGGATTTCGCCCTGGCGCCCCGGACCCCGTCGCGTACCGCCCCGCCTGCCGTGGCGGGGCAGGCACCTTGGGCCCCGCCCGAGCTGCGCCTGGTGTGCCTGGACATCGACGACACCCTGATCGACTGCACCGCCGCGATCCGCCGCAGCCTGCACACGCTCACCGGGCGCGGTGATCTCTGGCCGCTCTGGGACCTGATCACCGAGGAACACGTCGCCCTCGTCGTCGCCGGGGAACTCGACTACTCGACGATGCACCACCGCCGCACGGACTGCTTTCTCGCGGAGATCGGCATCTTCGCCGACGCCGAGCAGGTCGACTCCTTCGAGCGCCGCCGCCGGGAAATCCTCACTCGATCGTGGCAGCTCTTCGAGGACGTCATGCCGTGTCTCGAATGGCTCCGCGCCGCGGGTCTTCAGCTGGCGGCGGTGACCAACGCCTCGGGTACGCACCAGCGCCGCAAGATCGCCGACCTCGGCCTCGCGCCGTTCTTCGACCACGTCGCGATCGCGGGCGAGCTCGGGGTCGCGAAGCCCGACCCTGTGATGTTCCACTCGGTCTGCCTCGGCCTGGGCTGCGAACCTGCCCAGGTCGTCCACGTCGGGGACAAGATCGACACCGACGCCATCGGGGCGCGCGACGCCGGCATGGGCGCGGTGTGGCTCGACCGCGACGGCCTCAGCCACCGCACGCCCGAGGGCGTCTTGCGGGTCAGTGGCCTGGACGAGTTGCCTGAGCTGCTGGTTTCCGAGTACGCCACGATCGGGGTCCCTGCCCAGCGGGCGAGCGGCACCCCCGCCTTCACCGTCCGGAACGGCGTGCTCTAGTATTTCTCCTCGTGCGGTGCTGAACCGGCAAGCCGGATCGGTACCTCACTGGGGTATGGTGTAATTGGCAGCACGACTGGTTCTGGTCCAGTTAGTCTAGGTTCGAGTCCTGGTACCCCAGCTGCGGAGAGTGACCCCCCTGCAGGTCGAGAAATCGCCTCTGGTAAGTTCTCTCCAGCAAGAAAAACAGAAAAGCCCCTGGGAAACCGGGGAAGATCCTAAGCCCCCGTCGTCTAGCGGCCTAGGACGCCGGCCTCTCACGCCGGTAGCGTGGGTTCGAATCCCATCGGGGGTACAAACCGCATCCACCCGGTCCCGCTTGGTCACTCTGACCAGGCGGGATTGTTGCGTTTGGGGTGGGCATGGCGTCCGAAATCCTCTCCACTGTGCGTGCCAGGTCCAGCACGTGAGTCACCGGTAGTGTAACGCTTATCGTCACTTCGTGACCGGAACCGCCGACGTGGACAGTCAGCTGGGTGACTTCGAAAAGGTCGCGAAGCAGCTGCCGTGGAGCCTGAACCAGGTTGAGGGCAAGGTACGGCAGGCTTTCGACGGGGCCCGGATCGCCGCTGACCGGGCCGACCGGCTCGGCTGTGTCTGCTGCGTCGAGCTGCGCAGGCATTGGCGGCTCGACGACGGCCGCGAGGAACGGGACGTGATCCGTCGCCGCGTCCTCGGTCCGCGGGAGGTCGAGCTGTATCTGGAAGCCGCCGGGTTCGAACTCCTCGACGTCGTAGACCGCGCCCAAGGTCAGGATAACGGGCGGCTGACAGGTCCCTCGGTCTACATCGCGGCGCGGTACCTGGCCTGAACCTCGACGACAACCAGGCGCACGAACTCGTCGGCATGGTGGCGGGCGCGCTGGAAGAGGGCGGCGACGCGATCGACGACGCGGCCTGGGGCGTGGGCAGCCGCTACCCGGACGTCCCGGGCGAGGAATTCATCGAGGAGGTCGCCACCGGCCTCGGCTACGACGATCTCTTTTGACGATGTGCGTGGTTCTCGCGATCGATGGTCGTGGTGACGGCGATGCGGAGGCACTGATGTGCCCCCGCGTCGGCCGGCCTCAGGAGATGGTTCCGCGTGCGTCGGTCGACCGCTGAGGGGAAACAACCTCGTGGTTCCAGTAATCCGGGTTCATCTCCCGTAAGGGGACCGCGACATGAAGCTGTGTGGTGCCGGTGAATAACGAGCTGGTGGTGCTGGGAATGGTGTGGCCGAGAACCGTACCTGTGGCAACGGAAAAGGCCAGCATGAAGCCAATCGTGCGCTGCTTCTGCTTGGGCACCCTGGTTCCTCTTCTGGTTCGGATTCCTTTGTCGGCCGAGCGATTCCTGATTCGGGTCCATGCGCGCTGTTGCTTTCGATATCGCACTGGCGGCATGGTGTGCCAGTCGCTCGGGCCACTCGTCGGTGATCGAGTTGGGCGGAACCCTACGGGGTGCTGTTGCAGTGGTAACAGCGACCCCTCGCTCTTGGGTGTCGCAAGCGTGGGTGATGTCCTACGGGTGAGTAGGAAACCACGAAAGAGTGATTGTCAGAGTCACGCTAAGTTATAATTGTACCCGGAACGAGTGATGCGCGAACGCGACAAGGATTCGCGTTGTAACTTTCGGCTGTAGGGGCATCAGTCGGCTGGAAGGTCCGCGTGAGATGAGTTGTCGCTCGCGACGGCGAGGCTCGACAGGTCGTGCTCGAGATGCTGGACTCGCCCCTGGTCCCCGAGGTCCCTGTAGATCGTCATGGACTGCTGCCAGCCTTCCTCGGCCGCCGCGGAACGGCCGAGGTCGTGGAGGGCGTGGCCCAGGATGTGAAGCGCGTCCGCCTCGACGGCCGAGTTGCGATTGCGGGCCGCCTGCATGACCGCCTGGCGGGCGTAGCCGATCGCCGGGCCGAGGTCTGCCTGGTGGTGGCTGATCGAGGCCATCACGGCGCAGGCGCGTGGTCCGACTTCGGTGTCGAAGATGCGCTCGACGATGTCGAGGGAACGGGATCCGTGGAGATGGGCGGCGACGTAGTCGTGCCGGTCGTCTAGGGTCGCGGCGATTTCGATCAGCGTCTCGGCCACGCCGTGGAGGTTCCCGACCTGCTCCCGCAGGCGGAGGGCTTGCCAGTACAGATCGAGTGCCTCGTCGTGACGTCCGCGAGCCCGGAACGTCTCGGCGAACCGGTGGAGCATGGCCGACTCGGCGGCTGCGCTCTTCGTGGTCGCCACCTGAGTCAGGGCGCGCCGGTACAGCGCGGCGGCGCGCTCGAAATTGCCTACCCGTGCTTCGTAGGTCCCCAGGTGGGCGAGCGAGACGGCCATGCCCATCGCGCTCCGGGTCTGCTGTGCGATGGCGGCCGCGAGATGGAATTCCTGGAGCGCTCTTTCCTGGTTGCCGAGAGCCAGATGGATCAATCCGAGATCACTTCTGGTTGCGCCCTCCGACTCCAGGTCGTGCACGGCTTGTGCCGAGGATACCGCCAGTTCGTAAGCGTCCCGAAGATCGCTGTAGAATCCGAATCGCCGGTAAACTCCGTACAGGTTGTGGGGAATTCTCCAGGTAAACGCATGATAATTCTTGCTCACGGACCAGGGGATCAATTTGGTGAAGTTGGTCCGTTCGTTCAGCATCCACCTGGTGGCTTCCAGTTCGGAAACGAATTCCAACGAACCGCTGTCGGGTGTCGCTGGTGGCATGGGGACCGCCGGGCGGAAGGGAAACAGCAACCGATCAACGTTGAAACTGGTGTTCAGATAGAACGACAGCAGCCTGGCTTCGGCTCCTTGACGCTCGGCGGTGTGCCGGTCGTCGTCGGTGAGCTCCCTGGCGAAGGCGCGGAGAAGGTCGTGCATGAGGTAACGGCCGCGTTTTCTCGCATGGGTGAGGAAATGAGTGCTGACGAGTGCGTCGACAGCGCGCCGGGCGCTCTTCGCCGAACATCCGCTGAGGGCGGCCGCGGCGGGCAGGGTCAGCTCGGGTGCCGGGGAGAGGCCGGCCAGCCGGAACAAGGTCTGCGCGTCGGGTGGCAGAGCGTTGTAGGTGACTGACAGTGCGGCTCGCATGTTGGCGGGTGGATCGTCCCCGTCATCACCGATGTCGAGGAGGCGGCTCTGGTCGGCCAGCTCGTCGGCGAGCTGGGCCAGTGACGTGTCCATACGGCTTTCGATGTGGTGTGCGACAAGCTGCAGCGCGAGCGGGAACCCGCCGCACAACGCGGTGAGCCGGTCCAGCGATCGCGTCTCGGTTTCCGGGCCTGCGTCCATGCGGCTGGTCAGGACTTCCCTGGCGTGGATGTCGTTCAGTGGGGTGACCGCGCAGTGGCGGGCCCGATGGCGGCTCGCGAGCGTGGACAGGTGTTGCCTGCTCGTCACGAGGACCAGGCCGGATGAAAGCGTCGGCCACAGCGGCAGTACCTGGGCCGAGTTCGCGGCGTTGTCGAGCACGATCAGTGTTCGCGTATCGGTGAGGAGCTCGGCCAGCTTCGCTTCGCGTCGTGCGCGGGTGGCGAACCGGGCGATGGGTACCTCGAAGGCATCGAGGAGGTTGTCGATCACTTCCCCGGCTTCCGTTCGACGCCCGCCGTCGAAGCCGTGCAGATCGACGTACAGGGCGGTGTCGACCAGCGGGCCGTACTGGCGATGTGCCCAGTGCAGGGCCAGCGCGGTCTTCCCGATCCCGGCCAAGCCGTTCAGGACCACGGTTCCCGGGCGGAACGCGCCGTCCGCGGTGCGGGCCAGGTCGTCGAGGGAGGTCACCAGCTCGTGCCGGCCGACGAAGTCGGGCACGGCTGGTGGGAGCATGCACCGACCTCGTGGCATGAGGACCGGTAGCAACGTTCGCGGCCGCTGCTTCGAAGTCTCGTCGCCGGGTGATCGCGGCCGCGGGACCGAGGCCAGGCGTTCTGCTGCGCCGCGTGCTCCTGGAGCAGGTTTCGCCGTTTTCCGAGATGTGAGGGCGTTGTAATAGGCGAGCAAGTCCGCGGCTGCGGCCTCGTCGCCACCGGCGAGCAGCAGCTTTCGCACGGACATGTGGTGGGCGCCCAGGTCGTCCCAGAGCCCGAGCTCGTGCAGGACGAACAAGCGGCGGCGGGCAAGGCCGATGTCGGTCCGGTGATCTCGCTGAAGTTCGTCCAGGTGGTGAAGCGCGGACTCGAGCCGGCCCAGGGCGATCTGCTCGCCGAGGAGGAGCTGGTTCGCAGGAAGCCATACGTTGTGCAGTGCGGCGTAACGCCAGTCCCGCGCGGGTTGCGACGTCAGATCCGCCAACGGCTCACCTTGCCATAGGCCGAGTGCCTCGGTGATCGACGCGCAAGCGGACTCGTGGTCCTTTCGCCGACTGTGTTCCCGCGCTTGTTTGAGCAGCGTCTCGAACGCGAAGTAGTCGATGACCCCTGGTTCGACGTCCACCTGGAGCGTGCCGTCCAGGGTACGCAGTGTCGCCGGAACGCCTGCGTCGCGCATCGCCTTCCCGATACGCCCGGAGTAGGTGCGGAACGTGGACGCTGGATCCTGCGGTTCACGCTCGTCGACCGACCACACCCACTCCACCAGGGAGTGCACTCCGACGCGAGCCTTCGGCCGGGCGAGCAGCGCCGCAAGGACCTTGCGCAGTTTCGGTGGACCCCAGTCGTCGGTCAGATGCCCGTGCATCAGCATGGTAGCCTGCCCGAGAATTCCGAAGGCGATTTCCATCTCCGCAGCGCTCCCCCCTCCAGGGACGCCGAACATCCTTCCCGCCTCCGATTCTGACATTCGCCGGCTGGGAAACGCCACCGTTCTTCCTGGCGATGACATTGATCTGTCATGTCTGACACGGTTTTGTTGTGGGTTTGACCTGCGTGCGGATGCGTTCTTGACCTGCCGATCCTCGCATGATCCGGGAGTCCGGCCGAACGGCGAGTGAGGAGGCGCGATGTGCCGATTCCATGAAGAGCGCAGTGCACCGTACGGAAAACCCGGCCCGTACTGCGGCTGTATCGCGTCGGCGCGCGCCCTCCCTCACACACGGCAGGAAAGGAGGGCAGACCGTGATCGAATTCATCGAGCCGGAGCGTGAGGCCACATTCAGTAACCCCGACCAGGAAAGCTAGCGGCGAGGAGTTTCCCATGCGGCGTCCCGTGATCAAATCCGAGCACAGTCCCGTCCGATACGGCCACGACCGCGTCCGGATCGGAGGGATCGTGCGCGGCATCGCAGCCGACATCGTCGACCCCGACGGGTGGCTGTGGGCGTTGCTGGAGCTCCTGGACGGCACGAGGACGACGGAGCAGATCCTCGTCGATCTGGTCCGTCGCCGCCCCGGCACGACCAAGTCGCAGGTCGGGGAAGCGATCGGCGACCTCGTCGAGGCTGGCTATGTCGTCGACGCGGACGAATGCGGTCCCGTCGCGCTGACCTCAGCGGAGCGGGAACGTCATAGCCGGAGCCACGCCCTGTTCAGGTGGATGGACCGCAGGCCCCGCCACAGCACCTGGGACGCTCAGCTGCTGCTGCGGCAGGCGCGGGTAGTGGTGATCGGCGTCGGCGGTGTCGGCTGCAGTGCGGCACTGGCCCTCGTCGCGTCCGGTGTCGGGCACGTGCATTGCGTGGAGCCGGACCGCGTCGAGCTGTCGAATCTCAACCGGCAGATCCTTTACGTCGAATCAGACTTGGGCCGTCCCAAGGTGGACGTGGCGGTGGAACGGCTGCGCGCGCACAACTCAGGCATCGACGTGACCGGCGAGGAACTCGTCATCGATGGTCCCGGCGCGCTGAAGGCGCTGGCCGTCCGGTTCGACGTGCTGGTGCTGGCCGCGGACCACCCGCGGGAGATCCGTTCCTGGACGAGCCGGGCCTGCGAGGCAACGGGCACCGCATGGGTCCATGGCGGCTATCACGGACCTCAGGTGGGTACGGGGCTGTACCGGCCGGGTGCCGGCCCCTGCTACGACTGTGCGCGCATTGCCGAGCGCGAACGGCGGGCGGGGCGGCCGCCGAGGACACTCCCCGCCACCACGGGCGACGGGACCCGGCCACATGCGGCGAACGCCGTATCCGCGGGAATCGCCGGATACCTGGCCGCGCACGCCACGATGAGCCTGATCACCGGGGCACCGGCGCTGCGGACCAACTGCGAATTCGGCTTCAACCTGGTCACGCTGGAGGACAGCTTCGCGGTCGGCCCTCGCGCAGCGAGGCCGGACTGCCCGACCTGCGGGTGAGCGGTCAGTCCGGGTTCAAGGCCTGCGCGTGGGCCCGGACGGACCCGGCACGCGGGTCGGCCAGCTCGTCGAGGAGCGCGGCGGCTTCCGCTAGGTGCCGGGCCGCCCGCTCCTGTTCGTCCGTCTGTTCCAGTGACGCAGCGGCCGTCTCGAGGGCAACGGCGAGAAGGCCGCCTGTTCCCTCGAGCTTCCGGTACATCGCGATGGCTTGCTCCGCGAAGCCGATCGCGCCTTCGTGATCCGCGAGATGCTGCCGCGCGACGGCGACATCGTGCAACGCATAGGCTTCTCCGACCCGGTCGGCGGTATGGCGCCGCAGTTCGAGCTCGCATTCGGCGTGGTGAAGAGCTTCCTGGTACTGGCCGAGGTGCACGCAGATCCGGCTGAGGTTGCACTCCACGACCGCTTCGGGACGTCCGCCTCCGGCCTCCCTCGCGAGGGACAGGGCGAGGCTGTAGTACCGAAGCGCTTCTGAATAGCGTTGCTGTCGGAGGCGAATCTGTCCAAGGCCGTTCACCGCCACCCGGTGCCGAACCGCGTCACCGAGTTCCTCGGCCAGGGCGAGCTGGAGTTCGAAATCGGCCTCGGCTTCGCCCAGCTGTCCGAGGTCTGTCAACGTGTCGCCGCGGAACCCGAGCAGGAACGCCTCCGCCGGGCGGTTCAGGCTGGCTCGGGCCGCCCGCAATCCGAGGGTCTCGGCCTCGAGTCGCACGGGCCAGAGCGAACGTTCCCGGAGACGGAGAAACCGTGCGGTCGCGGCGAGGCTGAGCACGATGTCGTGGGCTTCGTGCCGAAGTGCCGCGCGGAGTGCCGACAGCAGGTTGGCCCGTTCGGTGTTCAACCAGGCGAGTGCCTCCGAGCGGCTGGAGAACGACACGTCGGTGCCGGCTCGGCCGACGTCGATATCCAGGGACTCCAGGCCCGGATAGACCGCCTGATCGGCAGCCCGAGCAGTCTGCGCGTACCACGCGAAGAGGCGGGTCGTCGCCACGCGCCGATCCTCGGCTGTTTCTTCCCGCTCCGCCCGGTAACCCGCGTAGCCGTGCAGAAGATCATGGAACCGGTAGCGCCTGGCGCCGATCGCCTCGATCATGTGGGCGTCGGCGAGTTCTTCGAGCTGCCGGTGTGCGGCCGGCACCTCCAGGTCGCCGACCGCCGCGGCCGCAGCGGCGCTGAACTCCATGCCGGGATGCAGGCCGAGACGCCGGAACAGGGCCGCCTGGCCGGCAGGAAGCTGGTCATAGGACCAATCGAATACGCTCCGGACCGCGCTTCGCTCGTCGCCGCCGCGGCTCAGCATGTCCAACCTGCTCCGATCTTCGAGGATGTCCGCCACGACCTCGGCGATGCTGACGTGGGGCCGGCCGGCGATCCGGCTCGCGGCGATTCGCAGCGCAAGAGGCAACCGCGCACACGCGTGGATCAGATCGGCGACCGCTCGCGGTTCCGCCGCCACGCGTCCCGCCCCGATGATCGTGCCGACCAGCGCGTCCGCTTCCTCCGGTGTGAACAGGCCGAGCGTGAGCCGGCTGGCGGCTTCCGCGACGGCCAGCCCACTCAGATTGCCTCTGCTGGTGATCAGCACCAGGCAGCCCCGGGAACCCGGCAACAGCGGCCGGACCTGCTCGGCCGTGCTCGCGTTGTCCAGCAGGATCAGCACCCGCCGATCGGCGAGCAGTGAGCGGTACAGGCCGACCTGTGCGTCCAACCCCGCGGGGATCCGCTCCTCGCGGATGCCGAAGACGTTGATAAAGGAGGAAAGCACCTGGTTCGGGTCCACCGGCGAGCTGGGACCGTAGCCGCGCAGGTTCGCGAACAGGGTGCCGTCGGTGAAGCGGTGTTCCACCCGATGGGCCCATTGCACGGCGAGCGTCGTCTTCCCGACACCCGCGGTGCCGTCGAGCGCCGAGATCACGGTGGCGGCGGGCCGGTTTTCGGAGCGATCCAGCAGGACGTCGAGTTCCGCCAGCTGATCGTCTCGGCCCGCGAAGTCGGCGACGGCGGGAGGCAGCTGCCGGGGTACCGGCAGCTCGTCCTGCGGTTCCGGCCGCAAAACCATCTGATTGATGGTGCCGGCCTGGATCACCGAACCGCTCAATACCTTGCCGGTCAGCTTGTTGTGCACCGACATCGGGCTTTGCCCGAACTCCGTCTCGTCGACCATTCGCAGTAACCTCAGCCCACCCGCACCGCCAGGGCTTCCGGTGTACCTCAATTTCCCTACGCGAGAAGGCCGAATGTGAAGGGGCGCACGTGACACTTCACCCGGATGCGTGCGCGCGCACGACGGAATCGATTAAGTCGTTCCGCTGGAAACACTTTCGTGGCTTCTCAGTCTCGTACCACTGTGTTGCCCTTGGAGTCAGGGCCTCTTGCCGGACGTCGTTCCGGACCTACGGGCCGTCTCGGAGATCCGAGGCGAGCCGCTAGAAGAGGATGCAGGCGGCGCACACCTCACAGCAGAGCACCGTCTTGGGCAGGACCAGGCAGCAGGTGCACGCGATCGCGCATCCGGCGCCGGCTCCGCCGTTGGGGAGCGCCATGGCGTTGTCTGCCAACGCTTTTCTGAAATCGGCGTTTTTCGTGTACTGGGCGCTGAACCGGCGCAGGTACCGCATGGTCCCTGCCTTTCTCTTGCCGTTGAGAATCCGGGCCGCCTCGATGCCCTGAGTATGCTGGTCGGACTCGGGAATCTCGTACGTTTCGGCGCCCACAGTCACTGTTGTGCGCACACGATCGCCCGATCGGCGCACTGTCCAGTGCCTGGCCTCGCCGTCAACGGGCGTCAGCGCGATCTCCACGACGTTGTCTTTGCTGGTGATCTCGGAGGTCTCGATGAGCTGGCCGTCGACGGACGACGCGTCCAGCCTGGCGTAGTGGGGTCCGGTTTCGAACTTGAACCGGATGTCGAACATCGCGATGTCAACGACACCTTCGCTGATCGGGGTTACGGTGAACTCCGCTGGAACGAAGTTTTCTTGCTCACTGCCATTGGTCATGCCAACCTCCTCCTTGGGCACGCCGCCGTCCGTAGGGACGTCGCGGCGGAGCTCCCGATTGCGTCGACTCGTCGCGCAGATTCACTCGAATGGAGGTCGATGACGCCGTCAGCTCCGAATGGCGATATCGATCTGATCTGTGCCGCTTCGGCTCGGGTGACTCCTGACCGGCTGCCCGGAGCTTCTTGATCACCTCGGTGATCTGGTGGCGCGACTCGGCGGGACGGAGTGAGAGTTTTGTCAAGGCCCGAAGGGAATCCTGGTGCGGTCCGGTGTCACCAGGGGCCGTGAGATACACGCTGGTTCGATGCTGCGTCAGTACGACAGCCGGTGACGCGCCGTCGAGGTCGAAAACCGTGAGGGCTTCAGCGTGGTCCGGATGACAGTTTTCAAGGGGCACGATGCGGATCGTCGGAGCATCCCGCCTGAACCCACGCAACGCGCTATCGAGTCGCTCCCTGTCATTGAGTTGAACACCGAATACAGGGCGGGAGCAATGACGGCTCCGGTCTCGCGGTGTTACCCGGCCGGTATCGATGCGCGTGCTCGAGTTTGCCGGTTGTCCAAGCACCACAAGGATGGCAGCCTCCGGGAACGGGTGTTCATTGCCTCCTCAGCCTGGTGTGAGCACTACGACCGGGATCTCCCGCTCAGTCCAGGTTTGATACTTCGCGAAGTCGGCGTAAAGATCGACCAAGCGTGGCCAGAGGTCGTCACGTTCCTTCGTCGGGGCGACGCGAGCAAGCACGGGAACGTTGCGACGCCCCTTGAGATGGACTTGCGTCTCGGGGTGCGCGACCAGGTTGAGATACCACTGTGGGTGTTTCGGCAGGCCTCCCTGGGAGGCGACGATGACGAGGTCCTCGCCGGAGCGCAGGTATAGCAGCGGAGTGGTGAACAGCCGGCCGGACCTGCGGCCACGGTGTTCCAGCAGCAACGTCGGGACGGGCTTGCGAAACGCTGCCCCGATCCGCCACGTGCTGCCGATACGACCGTGGGTCAGCCGGAAGATCGCCACCTGAGTCTTGGCCGCATACTTGATGACCTTGGCGGTGACCGGCGAGTTCAGCCCGCTGGGAGCCTTGTCGGGTAAGGAAAAGCGGGTCATGAGTATTCTCGTCTCCTCTTGTCACGGCGGCCGGCTTGGGCGGGCGGGCCGGCGAGGACGGACGTCACGACGTCGATGAGCTCGGCAACGACCTCATCGGTGCCCCAGGCGGCTGCGTCCAGGCCGAGCAGCCGCCGGGTGCGTTCGATGTCGCCCAGGACGTTCAAGGTCATGTTCATCGCCTGCGTCAGGCGGAAGTCGAGTGTCCTGGTCGGGACGCGGGGGCACAGTCGGTGCAACTGTTCGACGAAGGCGGCATTGCGTTGAAGGAACGATTCGGAAATCGGGCTCAGCCCCTGGTCACCGGTGGCCAGCAGTTGACCGACCAGACGGATCCAGTGCTCGCCGCCGGAGGCGAGCACTGCAACCGCCGGCTGCACGAACGCGCGGGCGAGGTCATGCGCGGTGACCTCACCGTCGGAAAGCTCCAGCAGCACCGCATCGCGCTCACCGGTCACCTGGTCGAGACGACTGTGCAGCACGGCCTCGAGCAGACGCTCCTTCGACCCGAAGTGGTAGTGGACCGACGCCACGTTCGTCCGGGCCGTCTGCATCACGGTGCGCAGCGACACTGCCCCGACGCCACGCTCTGCGAACAACCGCTCGGCGGCAGTGAGGAGCCGCTGCTCGGTGTCGGTCGCAGCACTTCCAGGGGTCTCGCGTGGGGAACTCGGGGTGGACACGCAACGAATCTATCAGCTGTTTGAATCAGTTGATAGAGCTAGCCGGGGTCCGACCACGGTCGCGCTCAGTGGCTGTCCGAGGGATATGGAACGCGGGTCATTGCGCAGTAGAGGTCTTTCGGTTACCCGTCGGTTCGTACGCGAGGGGCTGTCGATCGCATCGGTGGGAACGGGAAATCGTCTACAGCGAGCATCGACCGTAAGCGCCTTATGGCGTCGCCGGTGCTGGTTGCAGTCGGTAGAACGTGCCGTTCTTGGCCGCGATGACGTTCAGCTCGGTCGTGTGTGGGGCGGCAACGGCTTGCCAGGTGGTGCCGTCGGGGGTGGTGGGTGGTTGGGTGGTGGTGCGGGGGAGTCCGGTGATTCCGCCGCCGACGATGGTGCCGGTGTTGTCGGTGATGAGGATGCAGTCGGGTGGGCTGGTGTCGATGGTGGCCCAGCCGGTGATGGTGCTGTCCGCGGTGATGGTGGTGCTGGTGATTTCGCCTTGGGAGGTCGGGAGCGGGGTTGCTGTGGAGGCGTCGAAGTGGTCGCCGAGTTCGGGGCCGCGGCAGCCGAGGGTGAAGCCGGGGGAGAACGGGTAGGCCTGGAGGGCTTTGGCGGCGGGGATGACGCCGCGTTGGATGTGGAGTGCGTCGAGGACGGTGGGTGCGTCGACGCGGAGTGCGACGGCCGCGAGGGCGAGTGGCGTGTAGCCGCCGCGCACGTTGTCGGCCTTGATGCCGCCGATGGCGTGCGTGGCAAGGGATATCGTGACGATCATGGCCACGGTGTATCGGATCGGCCATTGTGGACGGTGCAGAGTCCAGAGGGCGAGTAGTGCGGTGGTGGCGAGGGCTGCGATGAGGACGTAGCGGCTGATCAGTCCGACGTTGCCGCCTGGGACCTGGCTGGTGGTGCGGCCCAGGCCGAGCATGATGGCCATGGCGAGGCTGTAGGTGGCGAGACCGATCCACCCGGCATCTGCGGAGGTGGCGGTGCTGCGTATGCGGTCAAAGATTGTGCGGGTGGCAAGCAAGACGACCGCGAGGAGTGTTGCGGCGCCGGCGATGATGGCGATGACGGCGAGGTCGGCGGACCACAGGCCGCCGAGGGCGGCCGCGACGACTGAGAGTCGTCCGTCGGGGTCGAATGCGGAGGTGGCCAGTGATTGCTGGCCGGCGGGTTTGGTTGCCCACCACGCGATGACGACGACCAGCCCGATGATGCCGGGGACGAGGATGCGGCGCCGGGTGTCGTTGCGCAGCCAGAAGATGAGCGCGATGACCAACCAGATGGGCAGCGCGGCACCGAAGCTGAGACACCCGAGTGCTGCGGCGATCCCGGCTGGCCAGGGGCGGCCGCGGTGTGCGAGGGCGATTGCGATGGTGCAGAAGAACACTGCGGGTACCCAGCTGATGCCGTTGGTGCCTTGTAGCCAGAGTTCGGCGGCGTGTGAGCTGAGCAGCAGCCATGACATTGCGGCTGTGAGCGCGGTTTTTGTGACCGGGGACAGGGTGGCGGGCAGCATGGTGCGCAGGATCAGGACGATTCCGGCGGTCAGCAGGACGGTGAGGACGGTCAGTGCTCGGTTGTCTCCGCCGAGCCAGGCCGCGTCGGCCCAGAACAGCAGTGAGGGCACGACGAACGGCTGGTCGAGGTGATAGGTGAAGAGTTGGCCGAATTCCAGGTGACCGTTGTCGTCGGTGATCTTTGCCAGGACGTGCCAGTAGTCGAGTAGCACGTGCATGCGGGGCGCCTTGACGGCGGTTCGCAGTGCCAGCCCGGCGGGAATGGCGGCGAACAGCCACAGGGCGGCAATGCCCAGCCGTCGAGCGGCATGGCTCGTCGATGGCGACGGTTCCTCAAGTGAGGCTTCGGGCGTCGCCTGGTCGGTGGCAGTGGCGTATTGGGTCACGGGTCTCCTGCCGGAATGCGGGTGGGCTACCCGCTGGCGGTAGCGCGAGGCATCGTAGCGCGCCGCGGACTTGCGGCTGTACTGCGTTGACCAGCGCTTATACGTTCCGGGTGATCAGTTGGCAACTGTGAGCTTCCCCTCGCTGAATGGTGTGACGACGGTGTGAGGTCGCGGCCTGGTCGGCGTTCCACCCGTGTTGTGCCATGAGCCCGCCCTCGGACGCAGGACACACTGCTGATCTTTCCCGGCGGCGGCGACCCGGTACTGGTCGGCCTCGTCGTGTTGGGCGTCGGCGTCGCCTCCCGGGCGTGGTGCGGCACGGCGCCGACGATGTGGCGCGATGAGGGCGACCGCGTGATGAGTCATACTCGTCCGGTGGGTGCAACGGATCACGTCAAGGTCGAGACGTTCGAACCGGAGGCGGATGGGGAGGCCACCTACCGGCCGGGCTATACCCGGGCGGCAGAGCGGATCCTGCAGTTCATCACCGAGCAGGGCTTCGAGCCGGGTGACCGGTTACCCACCGGGGCGCGGTTCGCCGAGATCCTCGGCGTCAGCCGCACGATCACCCGGGATGCGCTGAAGACCCTCGCGGCCACCGGCCGGATCAGCACGCAGCGGGGGCGGGGCATCTTCGTCGCCGATCCGGCTGAGTCGCCGGTGTCGCCGGTGTCGCCGCTGGCCGGGTTCGTGCCGACTGACATCGCCCATATCATGGGTATGTTCGAGTTCCGAGGGGTGCAGGAACAGACTGCGGCCGGCCTCGCAGCGAAGCGGGCTACGCCGGGCGAGTTGGTTGCCATCGACGACGCCCTCGATGCGTACGCCCGGTCGCTGGAGGCTGGGGATCCGAGGGTGATGGCGGCCGCCGACGAGTCCTTCCACTATGCCGTCGCCAGGGCTGCCCACAATATGTTCTTGCTCGACTCGATCGCGACCGTTCAGGGTCTGCAACGGCGGGTGGTGGCGGCGGCGTTCGGTGGATTCAGCGGTGGTCCGGTGGTCACCGCTTTGGCGGAACACCGTCAGATCCTCGAGGCCGTCCGACGGGGAGACGTCGAACAGGCAGGCATTGCGGCCCTGGCGCACGTCGAGCGCACCCGCCTGAGTTACGAGGCGGAGATCGATCGGCGAGTCTTCCGGTCGCACTGACCGCAAGCACGGGTCGCGACCGATACGCAGACCGCTGTCGTTCTCGACCCTCCCGAGGCTTGCTTCATCTATTCGAAATGAAGCAGGTTAATCTCGATTCAGCGCTTGACCCACAGGGTCCGCCTCACCCCTCGTCTGGATGAGACGAGCGCGGCTGACATGCGTCTTCCTGACGCCCGCGGTTGATCCGACGCGTCCAAATGGACCCTACTCATTTCGATCAGTGGCTGATATGTTGTGCACATCACACAAGATGTAGCAGCTTCATTGACCGCAGGGCGGTGCCGCCCCGCTCGGACCGGAGTTACCGTGCGCATCACCCACGTGGAAACCTTCTCTGCCGACGTCGCCGCTCCGGAGCCGCCCTTTCGGTGGCGTGACGGGTTGCGCGGCGGGGCCGGCGGACAGGTCGGCATCATCCGCATCGGCACCGACACGGGTGCGACCGGTGTGGCTACCGCGCACAAGCCGGGCTCCGCCGTCGTTCTGCGGGAGCTCGTCGATCGCGTGCTGCGCCCGGAGCTGGTCGGCGCCGACCCGTTGCAGCGCGAGTGGCTGTGGGAGCGCCTCTGGAACGTCGACCGGGGCGAGTACCTGCCTATTCACCTGCTCGGCGTCGTCGACACAGCGCTGTGGGACCTGGCCGGGCGGGTGCACGGCGCCCCGTGCTGGCAATTGCTCGGCGGCTACCGCACGCGCATCCCTGCGTACGCGTCGACCGTGACCTTCGATTCGATCGAGGAGTACCTCGACGTCGCGGACCAGTGTCTGGCGCTCGGCTATTCGGCCATCAAGCTGCACGCCTGGGGTGATCGCGATCGCGATACCCGGCTGATCCAGGCGCTGCGGGCGCACGTCGGTCCGGACGTCCCGCTGATGTACGACGGCTCCGCGGCGTTCGACCTCGCGGACGCTGTGCACGTCGGCAACGCCCTGACCGAGTGTGGCTACCTCTGGTACGAGGAACCGATCCGGGAATACAGCATCACGGCGTATCGGTGGCTCGCCGAACGGGTCGGCGTGCCGCTCAACGTGGCCGAGACGATCCCCGGCGCGCATCTGAGCACAGCCGACTTCCTTGCTGCCGGTTGCGCGACCTACGTCCGGACGAGTGCGGCCCTGCGCGGCGGAATGACCGGTGCGATGCGGATCGCCCATCTGGCGGACGCCTACCGGCTGCGCGCGGAGGTGCACGGCAACACCCAGTCGGCCCGGCATCTGTGTATGGCGATTCCGAACACCACTTACTACGAGTCCCTCGTGACCGCCAACCCCGTACGCAAGGGAGCGGGCATCGAACCGGACGGCTCGGTCTTGGCGCCCCGCGACCACGGGATCGGCCTCGCACCCGGACCGGCTTATCCCGCCGCGCTCGGGGAGTACGTATGCGTCCCATGACCGGCTGCCCGCATCACCACGACGACATGACCATTCCTGGGAGGAATACATGATTACCCCGTCGACCAGGAGAGGCCCGCGTCGAGCCCGTGCGCTGGTGGCCGTGATGACGGCCGCATTGCTGATCACCGCTTGCGCGAACGCCGACCCCAACCGGGCCGGCGCCCAGGCCGGCGCCGCCGGCCCGTTCAGCCCGGCGCCGCAGGATCCGTCGAGCGAGATCACCGTGTGGGTGGACGCGACCCGGACCGCCGCGGTCGAGGCCTACCGCAAGGCTCACCCGGAGGTGAAGATCAAGGCGGTCACCTACAGCGGCGGCGCGAACGGAAGCACCGAGCTGCGGACCAAGGTCGAGCTGTTCGACCGCACCGGTGAAGGGTGGCCCGACGTGGTCTGGCCGAACGTCCAGGACCTCGCCTGGGCGACCACAGGGGCGACCCCGTTCGCCGCTCCGCTCGACAAGCTGGTCGACAGGCCCGTGCTCGACGGGTACGTCAAGGGCGCGCTCGACCAATGCGCAGTGGGCGGAAAGGTCTACTGCCTGCGCAACGATCTGGCCCAGAATGTGCTCTGGTACAACAAGAAGCTCATGGACCAGTTCGGCTACCAGGTCCCCACGACCTGGGAGCAGTGGCAGCAACTGGGCCTGCGGGTGGGCAAGGAGCACCCGGGATACCTGGTCGGTGAGGTGGGGAGCCCGACTACACCGCACGTCTACTTCTGGGGCAGCCAGTGCCCGGCCAGTGTTCTCACCGGGGACAAGACGGTGACCGTCGACCTCCGGGACCCCACGTGCACAAGAATGGCGCAGCTGCTCGATCCGTTGCTGAGTGCCGGTGCGCTGGGCACCCGTAACAAGTGGGACACCGGCTTCATCAAGGAGCAGGCCGCCAAGATCCTCATGATGCCGGGGCCCGCTTGGTACGGCCAGGCATTGTTCAACGCCGGCTACCACACTCCCCCGGGAGAAATCGCGGCCGCCGCACCGCTGAAGTTCGCGGCGGACGCCGAGACCTGGACCGGCGCCGTCGGCGGGGGGATGTGGTTCGTCTCCTCACACAGTCGCAACCTCAAGGCCGCCGTCGACTTCGTCACCTGGGTCACCACCGACCCCGGGTACACGGCGACCGCCGCGACCTACCCCGCCTACGGCCCTGCGGCGACCGGCTGGCTGGCGGCCCAGCAGGCATCCGGCTACTACGCCAACGACATCGGCCCGGTCCTGCAACAGGCCGCCCCGCGGATCTGGACCAAGTGGGCGGTCAGCACCCTGTACAGCCAAGAGGCGATCTACGCCGCGACCATGGTGCCGGCGCTCTTCCGCCGGCAAGTCCGTCTCATCGCAGCTGGACGTGTGGCAGCAGGCGATCGTCGACAAGGCCACCGCACTCGGCTACAAGGTCAACTGATCGATGGTGGCGACCGGAACTCCCCAGGCACGGGTCGGCGCGAGCCTGCCCGGTATCCGGACGGCGAAGCCCCGCGGACGGCGCGTCGGCAGCGGCCGTGTCGGCTACCTCTTCGTGGCCGGCTACACGATTCTCCTGCTGATGTTCGGCGTGGCGCCGGCGGCCTATGCCCTGTGGCTGTCGGTGACCAACTCCAGCGGACAGTTGACAGGCCTGGGCAACTTCACTCGGGTGTTCGCCGACTACCGGTTCGGCTCGGCCTTCGCCCACATCGGGGTCTACCTGGCCCTGTGGCTCATCAGCCTGATGGTGCTGGTGGTGACCCTGGCCCTGATGCTGCACGGCCGGCTGAAGCGGACGAGCGCGGTGGTCCGGTTCCTCTGCTACCTGCCGGGCGCTTTCGCCGGAGCGTCGAGCGTTCTGATCTGGCTGATCCTGCTCGACCCGGTCGCGAGTCCGGTCGGTCCGCTGCTGCGGGCAGTCGGCTGGAGCAGCGCGGCACAGGTCGTGGCGCCGGAGAACCTGCCGGTGATCTTCACGGTCATCGCCTTCTGGACGGGCGCCGGCAGCTGGATCGTCATCATTTACGGCGCGCTCAACGGTATTCCGAACGAGGTCATCGAGGCGGCCCGGATCGACGGGGCCAACGCGGTGCAGGTCGCCCTTCGGATCCAGCTCCCGATGTTGCGCAAGTGGATCGCGTACATGGTGATCCTCGCCTTCGCCGGCGGGGCTCAGCTGTTCGTCGAACCGCAACTCGTGGGGACGGCAAGCTTCGGGCAGGTGCCCGATGACTGGTCACCCAACCAACTCAGCTACCAGTTCGCGTTCGTCGCTGCCGACTTCAACGGTGCGGCGGCCATCGCGGTCGTCCTGCTCGTGCTGAGCCTCGGCTGCGCCGCAGCCGCCGTATTCAAGGCTGGGCTGTTCGATAGGGGCCACTCGTGACCAATCCGTCGTCGATCATGAGCAGGGTCCCCGCCGGCCGGAACCGGGCAAGCACGACGTCAGTGGCCGCCCGGGTCGCCTGGGTGATGGTAGTCGGCGTCTTTCTGTGCTTCTTCGCCGTGCCGATCGCCTGGATGCTGCTCGCCCCGACCCGAAGCGACGCGGGAATCGTGCGCGGTGCTCCGTTGACCTTCGGCTCGCTGGACGACTTCGCAGCCACCTGGCAGCACCTGTACGACTTCCAATCGCACGCGATCGTCACCTGGGTGGGCAATTCGGCGCTGTATTCGTTCTCGGCGCTCGCCATCACGCTGGTCACCGCCGTGCCCGCCGGCTACGCGCTGGCCACAGCGCGCTTTCGAGGGAGGGTCCCGCTGTTGACGGTCACCCTGACGGTGATGCTGATGCCCAACGCCACCCTGGTGCTGCCGCTGTACCTCGAGATGGACGCGCTCGGCCTGACCAGCTCCCGGTTGAGCGTCATCCTGCCGCTCTCGTTCTTCCCGTTCGGGGTGTACCTGACCTACATCTACTACGCCACTACCGTCTCCGGCACCCTGCTGGACGCGGCCCGCATAGACGGCGCGAACGAGTGGACGGTCTTCCGGCGGATCGCGCTGCCCCTGGCCCGGCCGGTGGTCGCTCTGGTCGCCTTCTTCAGCTTCGTGCACAGCTGGAACAACTTCTTCCTGCCGTTCGTGATGCTGCCCGACAGCGAGCAGTATCCCGCCCAGGTAGGGCTGAACACCCTGTTGACCGCCTCGCCGATGTTCAACTCCTCGAGCGGCATCTCCGAGATCCTCCGGCCCGAGCTGGCGCTGGCTGCCTTGCTCACCAGCGTCCCGGTCCTGATCGTCTTCCTCTTCTCCCAGCGCGCACTGGTCTCCGGCATGACCGCCGGGGCGACGAAGGAGTAGCCGTGCGGATCGTACGAGCGACGGTGATCGTGACCGAGCAAGGAGTGGAACGCGATGAACAGAAGTAGGCGAGCAGCCGTGGCGGCCGTCGCCGGAGTCATACTGGCCGCGGGCCTGATGCCCGCCGGGCCGGCGCACGCGGCAGCACCGTGCACCTTGTACGTCTCGGCCTCGGGCAGCGACGGCAATGCCGGAACCTCACCGGATCGCCCCTGGGCGACCTTGGAACGGGCGCGGGACTACATCCGGCTGCACGGGCTCAACAAGGACATGCGGGCCGACCTCGGCGTCTGTCTGCGCGGGGGCCGGTATACCCGGACGGCGACCTTCAACCTGACCGAGGCGGACTCGGGTTCCCATGGGTTCAAGGTTGTCTACCGGGCGTTTCCGGGTGAGACGCCCATCATTGACGGTGGTAAGGCCGTCACGGGTTGGAGCCGGGTAGCCGACCGGCCTTACTTTGTCGCCGACGTGCCGGAGTCGGCGGGCTACGCCGACTATTTCCGGCAGCTCTACGTCGGCGGCCGACGGGCTCAGCTGGCGATGGGCAAGGGCATCGTGGGTAGCGGCTTCTTCGATGACGCATCGATCCCCAACCCGCCGGCCAACCCGGAGCGGCCGACCCGCTCCTACGACGGCCTGGAATTCCCGGCGGCCAGCGTCCCGGCGTACACCAACGTCCGCGACATTCGGCTGCTGCACGTCGCGATCGGCTTCAAGGCCGACTACTTCCCCGTCGTGGACATCAGCACGAGCGGCGCCAACAAACGGGTGCGCCTGGCGCAGCCGCACTTCCAGGTGCGGCTGAACCGCGACGACGGCTTCTCGCTGGACTACCACGACACGTTCTACGTGCTCAACGCGTTCGAGGAGCTGGACTCCCCCGGAGAGTGGTACCTGAACCGGGCGACGAACAAGGTGTACTACTACCCGCGGGCGGGAGAGGACGTCAACCAGGCCGGGGCGTACGCACCGGTGGTGGAGACGCTGGTGAACGTGGCCGGATCCAGCCCATCCGCGAAGGCGAGCGCGATCGCGTTCGACGGCATCACGTTCGAACACGGCAACTGGCTGCTGCCTCGCGACCGGTTCATCGGCGGCTCGCAAGCGGAGGCGCAGTACGCGGACGACCCCTTCAAGGATCCGAACTACGACGGCTATGGCGGCGAGGTCCCCGGTCAGATCAAGCTGACCAACGCCAAGGGCATCACCTTCACCAACAACACCGTGCGCAAGATGGGCAGCGGCGGACTGCAGCTGCTGACCGGAGCCGAGGACGTCACGGTCACCGGCAACCTCTTCTACAACCTGACCGCCGCCGGGATCATCGCCGGCCGGTGGATGGACGTGCACGTCGACGGCGCTCGGCGCACCAGGAACGTGACGATCAGCAACAACGTGGTGACCGACACCGGTGACGACTTCTTTGCGGCGACCGGGATCAGCCTGATGAACACCTACAACGTGGCGGTCACC
Organism: uncultured Actinomycetota bacterium; assembly: GCA_963762765.1. GTDB lineage: Bacteria > Actinomycetota > Actinomycetes > Mycobacteriales > Pseudonocardiaceae > Amycolatopsis. Next base: position 188,570 of record CAVXMR010000050.1, on the reverse strand, counting down.
CACAACCTCGTCTACGACACCGCATTCATGGGCTTCCATGAGCGCAAGGCGGAGGAGCCCAGTCTCGTCGACGGCGTGGACGGGATCGGCAAGACGACGTTCAGCTACAACGAGGTGTACAACGCCACGTCCAAGGTGTCCTGGGGGGTGCACGACTCGGGGGCCGTCTACTCGTTCGGGTCGTGGCCGGGCACCGTGGTCAGCCACAACTACGTGCACCACTCGACGTCGACCTCGAACTACTACAGCGACAACAAGAGTTACCAGACCCGCTGGGACTACAACGTCGGGCAGGGCGGGCGGTTCGACTTCTCCCCGCGTTACCGCCAGCCTCTGGCGGTGTACGCGTCGCACAACTACACCGACTTCGCCGACAACTGGCTTGACGGGGCCATCTACGACGGCGACGGGCGACCGCACGTGGTGACAGATGGTGCGTGGCCGGCGGAGGCACGGACCATCATGAACCAGGCGGGCTTGGAACCGGCGTACGCCGGGCTGCGGTGGCAGGTTCCCGGGAAAACCTGGCCGACTACTCCACCGTGTCGCAGCGCAGTGCCTGGGACAGCGGCCTCGGCAAGCTTTGGGACGGCGTCACCGAGACCGGCGAGGCCAGCTCCGCCGTGAACGAGTCCTGGGTGCAGTTCGACTTCGGTGCCGACTACCAGCGGTTCGCCTTCACGATCCAACAGGACAACTGCTGCACCTGGATGACCACTCACTGGAAGGTGCAGCGGTGGAGCGCCGGCCAGAACGCCTGGATCGACATCATGCCCTACCAGGCGATCAACACGGTGGCGCCGGTCGTCTACCGGCCGCCGGCCGATCTCGCGACCACCAGCATCCGGCTCTACGCGCGCAACAGCAACCAAAACGGAAGCGTCGGCGTACAGGAGTTCAGCGCGACCGGCGTACGGAAATAGCGGCCCGGACCGGTCGCCGCGTCGTCATCCAGGCGTTCGTGTGCCGTGACCGGCCTGGGACAGCCGCGTCATGATTTCTTGCCGGTAATCGGCTTCGGTGCGATCGATGTGGTTGCGGGCGGCCTGGCCCGCGCGGTCGACGTCTCCGGCCTGGATCGCGGCGCGCGCTTCGCCAACCAGGTCGAGACCGTGCTGGAGTACGAGCGCCGCGGCACCCTCTGGCGCAACGCGTAGCGCCGCTCGAGGCGGTGATGCCGCTGACCATAGCTTGAGGCCGGGTGTCCTAATACTGCAACGGCAGTCAGGTCGAGTGCGAAGAAGAGGCCAGGGAAGTGCTGACCCAAGCTTGCGTCTTGGGGAGACCGGCCGGGGAACTCGGTGTACAGCTGACCCCGGAGCCAGCAGCCCGTCCATGGCTTCAAGGTTTACCGTGCGTCTACACGGGACTGAAGCGGACCAGATTCGGGCTCCGATCGGGCTGCGTTGCCGAACCATTGCCCGACACTGTGCGACACTCAAAGAGACCACCGTCTCATTCTGACCTGCGCTGACGGGCACCTGGCGACACCCGGCGACACTAGATGAATATGAAAACCCCGGTCCGTTAATCCGTAGGTTCTGGGTTCCGAACCCCGACGGTCCACCAGGTTGGTCGTTGCGCGAACTCCTTCCTTCGACGTCATGACCTCGATTTCTTCCCAGAGGGCGTCTCGTTGGCGTTAAGGGTGACGTCGTCCGCGCGGTCGGGGGCGCGGAAGATCGGGATGATGTGCGGCCCGCTCGAGACAGCGTGGCGGGCCGAGGTGTGGTCACGCGGGATTGGCGACTGGGCTGGACGGCTTCTGGGTGTCGGGGGTGATCAGCCCGTGCTTGCGCCATTGCGCAGGATGCGGCGGCCGTAGTCGTGGGTACCCGCGGCTCGATGGCGCTTGAGGGCACGGTTCAGCAGTTCGACTGATAGCAACAGGGCGAGGGGTGGGCAAGCCGCTCGTTGTCCCGAGGTCAGTAGCGAGAACCGGCTTTCGAGCCTGCGCCGGGGACAACACCCGCAACCGCGCCGCCGCCAGCTCGACCGCCAGCGGAATACCCTCGAGCCGGCGGCAGATCTCGGCCACGTCGTCCCGATCGCCGTCCTCGAGTCCGAAATCCGGCGTGACCGCACGAGCCCGGTCCACGAACAACGCGACCGCCGGATCCTCGAAACCCGCCGCGGATCCGGGCAATGGCAGCGGCTCGACGACCAGCAGCTGCTCGCCCGCCACTCGCAACGACTCCCGGCTCGTCGCCAGCAATCGCACCGACGGCGTCTCGCGCAGCACCGCGTCCGCGAGCTTGGCGCACGCGTCGACCAGGTGCTCACAGGTATCCAGGAGCAGCAGCGCCGGTCGTTCGTGCAGGAACTCGATCAGCAGTTCCATCGGCGGCCGCTCACCCTGCTCGGGAATGGCCAGCGCCTGCACCACAGTGTGGGCGACCACCGAAGGATCGCGGACCGATGCCAGCTCCACGAACCACACGCCGCCTGGAAAGGCCCGCCGCAGCCCCACCGCCGTCCGCAATGCCAGCCGGGTCTTGCCGACCCCGCCGATCCCGGTCAGGGTCAGCAACCGGGCTGTGGAAAGCAGCTGCCTGGCCATGCTGAGCTCGCGGTCACGCCCGACGAAACTGGTGACTTCGGCCAGGAGGGCGTGCGCCGCCATGCCTCACCTCGGTCCTCACGTCTGCGTGACCGCCATCCAACATAGGACCGCGGGACCGGCCTTGATAACACCGATCGGGTGAAGATGGCCCGTGCCGTGTTCGCGCGGGCTTCCGATGACCGGAATTCGCCCCTGGCCGGAATTGCGGAAAATGGCGGCGAATTTCCGCGCGGGAATGCATTCCGATCGAATTCGGTCGCTGCCCGCTCCGCGTCGGCGCACCGCCGGGGGAGGGCTCCGCCTGGACAGGCCCGGTGCGCGCGTGCGGATGCAGGCCAGTGCATCGACGATTTCGATCGAGGCCGAGGGGGCATCCCAAAGGGATACACGGATCCAAACCCGGTCCGGTTCACCGGATTTCCGTAATTTATCGTACCTCGCTTCAGGCTGGACAATACCGCGATCGAAGTTCACCATGACAGTTACGGCCCGGAAGAAAGCGCACTGCTCCGCCGGACCGGCGAGCCGGTGACGCGCCTGGAGTCTCGCTGCTGTCGGACGATCACGGCCGGAGGTTCCTCCCGAAACCTCGCGCCGTCGTGAGCACTGGAGTGAACGCAATGCCTGAGACCAGGGGACGGCACCGGATTTCCCGGCGGCGGAAGATCGCCGCCGCCGTGATCGGGCTTCTCATCGCCGCGAGCAGCCTCGCGGTGGCCACGATTGTCAGTGCGTTCGCCGACGCCAATGCCGCTTCGGTCGTGTCGAGAGTGGGCCCGGGCGGCCCGGACTTCGTCCGCTAGCGACCCGGGGGAAAAGGACGACGATGAGCTGGGATCCCGTGGGGCTGCTCCTCATGGCGGCGCTGCTGGCGCCGGTACTGGCCATCGCCGTCTGGGTTTTCCGCCAGGAACGCACCCCGCGACCGGTGGACGACGGCGGCGACGACGTCATGACGGTCGCCCTGATCGAGGCCAGGCTGGCCCGGGAACGTGAACAGGAACGCGAGCAGGAACGCCTTGCCGAAGCCGACACCGTCGTGCTGCCGGTGATGCGCGTCGCCGCTGACGACGTCGTACCCGCGAAGTCTCCGAAGACCGTGCCGCCGAAGACCGCGCCCCCGCGCCGTCCGCCGCCTCCGCCGGGTGCCTCCGGCGTGCGGATCCTCCCGGTGGATCGCGACCACATCAAGCGGGTGACGGAAGGGCTCTTCCAGCCGCCCGAACGTTAGAACCACGAAGAGGGCCCCGCGCGGGTGCGCGGGGCCCTCTTCGTGGTTCCGGGTGCTACTTCTTCTTGGCCGCGGCCGAGGTCCGCTTGGCGGGTGCCTTGGCGGCGGGCTTCTTCGCCGCCGTGGTCTTGGCGGCGGCCGCCTTCGGGGCGGCGGCCTTGGTGGCGCGGGTGGTCGTCGCCTTGGCGGCGGCGGCCTTCGGAGCGGCCTTGGCCGCGGTCGCCCGCGTGGTGGCCGGCTTCGCCGCGGTCTTCGTCGCGGCGGCGCGGGTCGTGCGGGTGGCGGCGGGCTTGGCGGCGGTCTTCGTCGCCGTCGCCCGCGTGGTGGTGGCCGGCTTCGCCGCGGCCGCGCGGGTGGTGGTGCTCGCGGTGGCGCGCTTGACCGGGGTGGCCTTCGGCAGCTTCTTGGTGCCGGAGATGACGTCCTTGAACGTCGTGCCGGCGCGGAAGGCGGGGACGTTGGTCTTCTTCACCTTCACGGCCTCACCGGTGCGCGGGTTGCGCGCGGTGCGGGCGGCACGGGCGCGCTTCTCGAAGACGCCGAAGCCGGTGATGGTCACCTTCTCGCCCTTGTTGACCGTGCGGATGATGATGTCGACCAGACCGTCGACAGCTTCCGCGGCGACCTTCTTGTCACCGATGCGGTCCGACAGTGCCTCGATCAGCTGGGCCTTGTTGGTCATTCCAGTCCTCCAAGCAGGAACTCGTCACGGCCCGTCGGCCGGCTAGGGCATACGGTATTACCAAATCGGCGGAAATCCAAACCGGACCCGCCCGTTTCCCTTGTCTCGGCGCGGATCTCCCCGTGTCCAGTGTGGACGAAACGCGCAGAGCGGGCTTCCCGCGAGCGAATCACAGCTCCGCCAGCGCGGCCAGGAGCAGGTCGACCTCGGCTTCCGTGGTGTACGGCGCGATCCCCGCGCGGACCGCGCCGGTTTCGCCGAGGCCCAGGTGGCGCGAACATTCGAGGGCGTAGAAGCTGCCCGCCGGGGCGTTGACCCCGCGGCTCGCCAGATGTCGGTACACCGCCGGGGAAGCCGCGCCGTCGACGGAAAACAGCACGGTCGGAGTGCGCCGGCGCTCCGGTGCGCCGTAACGGACAACGCCGCCGAGCGCGGCCAGACCGGCGTCGAGCCGGGCCAGCAACGCCTTCTCGTGTTCGTCCACTGCGGACATCGATTCGATCAGACGTTCGCGCCGGGTACCGCCACCGGGGACGATCCGGGCCAGGAAGTCGATCGCGGCGGTGGTGCCGGCGAGGAGTTCGTACGGCAGCGTGCCGAGTTCGAACCGCTCCGGCACGGTGTCCGCGGACGGCGCGAGCTTGTCCGGGCGCAGGGTCTCGAGCAGTTCCGGTGCCGCTGCCACGAGTCCCAGGTGCGGTCCGAGGAACTTGTAGGGGGAGCAGGCGTAGAAGTCGGCGCCGAGCGCGGTGACGTCGACCACCGCGTGGGGTGTGAGATGCACGCCGTCGACGTAGAGCAGCGCGCCGGCGTCGTGCACTCGCGCGGCGATGGCGGGAACGTCGGGCCTGGTCCCGAGGAGGTTGGCCGCGGCGGTCACGGCCACCAGCCGGGTCCGTTCGCCGAGTAGTTCCGCGACCGCGTCGACGGCGAGTTCCCCGGTGGCCGGGTCGAAGTCCGCCCACCGCACGGTGACTCCGGACGCCTCGGCGGCCTGCACCCACGGGCGGATGTTGGCGTCGTGGTCCAGGCGCGTCACGACCACTTCGTCGCCCGGCCGCCACTGCTTGGCCAGCGTGCGGGAGAAGTCGTAGGTGAGTTGCGTCATGCTGCGGCCGAACACGATGCCTTCGGGGCGGGCGGCCAGCAGGTCCGCGGCCGCGTGCCTGGCCTGGGCGACAACGTCTTCCGCGCGGCGCTCGGCGGCCGTGACGCGGCCGCGGTTCGCGATCGCCGAGCACAGCGTGGCGGCGACGGCTTCACCGACGACGTCCGGCACCTGTGAGCCACCGGGACCGTCGAAATGGGCGGCGCCCGCTTCGAGAGCGGGGAAGTGCTTCCGAATCGCGTTCACGTCGTAGGCCACTGTTCCAGGATGCCTCAGCCCGGCCCGGCGAGGCAAAGGAAAACGGAGATTCGTCATCCGGATTTGTTATCCGGCAACGAATGCCGATGGGGTCGCTCGGCCCTTTTCAAGATCAACTACTCTTCGCCCGGTGAGCACAGAGCACCTCCTCGACGGTCCCCTTTACCTGCGAACACTCGGCGACGAGCTGCGCGAGCTACGGCGTGGCCGGGGGTTGAGCCGCAAGCAGCTGCAGGACCGGCTCGGCGGCGAGCTTTCGGAGCAGGCGCTGGCCACTTACGAGCTGGGGACGCGCAGCTGCGCGGTGGTCCGGCTGGTGGAACTGTGCCTGGCGATGGACGAACAGCCGGAGAACCTGATCGCGCGGGTGGGCAGCCGCCTGTTCGAGCAGAGCGCGGTGCCGCTGTACGTCAACGTGTCCCGCCTGGCGCGGAGCGCTTCCGCCGAGCTGGCGCCGATCCGGCGGTGGGCACAGGCGCGGCTGGGTGCTCCCGGTGTCCCGCTCACCGTGGGGATCGACCGGACGGCACTGGATTGCCTGGCGCACCTGTGCGGGCTGCCGGTGGTGCGGCTGGAGCGGTTGCTGCGGCGGTTCGGGAACTGAGCTGGGCGGGGGAAGGTCACCCCATGAGGTGATGTTCGGGCGGGGTCTCGTGAGTGGTGCGGCCGGTTCCAACCGGCTTTGCCACTCACGAGTCCCACGGGCTTCAGCTCACCCGGGTTGGGTCTCGTGAGTGGTAAGTGTCGTTCTAACGACACTTACCACTCACGAGACCCTCGTGGCACCCGGCGAGGCATGCAGACCCAGGCTGGGAGTTCGGCTCACGAGACCCGACCACGCGGACAGCAGGAGGGCCCCGCACAAGCCGTGCGGGGCCCTCCTGCTGTTGAAACGGGGCTACTTCTTCTTGGCGGCCGATGCCTTCTTGGCGGGGGCCTTCTTCGCGACGGGCTTGGCCGCCGGCTTCGCCTTGGCTGCCGTGGCTTTCTTGGCCGCGGGCTTCGCCGCTGCCTTGGTGGCGGTGGCCTTCTTCGCAGCAGGCTTCGCCGCGGGCTTCGCGGCGGGCCTGGCTGCCGGCTTCGCCGCGGGCTTCGCGGCCGCGCGGGTCGTCGTGGCCCGGGTCGCGGTCGCGCGCGTGGCCGTGGTCCGCGTCGCGGCGGCCGCGCGGGTGCGCGTGGTGGTGGACCGCGTCGCGGTCGGACGGCTGGCCGCGGGCTTCGCGGCGGCGGCCGCGCGGGTCGTGGTCGCCCGCGCCGGGGTGGCGCGCTTGACCGGGGCCGCCTTGGCCAGCTTCTTGGTGCCGGAGATGACGTCCTTGAACGTGGTTCCGGCGCGGAAGGCGGGAACGTTGGTCTTCTTGACCTTCACGGTCTCACCGGTACGCGGGTTACGGGCGGTACGGGCAGCGCGGGCGCGCTTCTCGAACACACCGAACCCGGTGATGTTCACCTTCTCGCCCTTGTTCACCGTGCGGATGATGATGTCGACGAGACCGTCGACCGCCTCCGACGCCGCTTTCTTGTCGCCCAGACGCTCCGACAGCGCCTCGATCAGCTGGGCCTTGTTCGTCATTCCAGTCCTCCAAACAGGAACATCGTCACGGCCCATGGGCCGACTAGTCGCACACCGTATTACCAAACGGCCGCAAATTCCAAACGACGCGCGCATTTACCGCGTGTCGGAGTCCATTTTCGACCCCTTCGGGGTGCGAAGTGTCCACTTCGGAGCGTTCGAAGTCCTATGTGGAAAGTACCGCGAACTTCGCCGCTTCGGGCAGGATGGCGGCATGGCCGACCCACGCAAGGCGCCCGCTCGCCGCAAACGCGCCGAACCGACGCTGCTGTACGTGATGAAGCAGCTCGAACTGGCGGTCCGGGCGCGGCTGGACGAGATCGTCCGTCCGGCCGGGCTGACCGCGTTGCAGTACACCGCCCTGACTGTGCTGGAGCTCCATCCGGACCTGGCTTCGGCGCAACTGGCGCGCCATTCCTTCGTCACCGCGCAGTCGATGGCAGACATGGTCACCGCGCTCATCGACCGCGGCTTGGTCGACCGTCATCGCGATCCGGAGGACCGGCGGCGCCTGGTGCTCTCGCTGACCGGCGACGGGAAGGCACTGTTGCGGCGCTATCGCGGGAAAGTCGCCGCGCTGGAGCGCGAGATGCTGGCCGGTCTCAGCCCGTCCCGGGTCGGTGACCTGCGCGAAAGCCTCTTGATCTGCCGGGAGAACCTCGGCACATGATCAACAGGTTTCCTGGGTAAAAACCATCAGGAAACCTGTACATCGTGGCGGCCTCGTGGCACCCTCGAAGGGACTACGGGTTCCGAAAGATGGAGGCGGCATGACGGACGATCTGCTCGGCGGCAAGGTCGCCGTCGTGACCGGAGCGGGACGCGGGCTCGGCCTCGCCTACGCCAAAGCACTGGCCGGAGCCGGAGCTTCCGTCGTGGTGAACGACGTCGACGCGGACGTCGCGGCCGGAGCAGTGGCGGCCATCGGCGGCAAGGCGGTTGCCCACGTGGGCGCGGTCGGTTCGGCCGAGGTCGCCGACGAGCTCGTCGCCCGTGCCGTGGCGGAGTTCGGCGGCCTGGACATCCTCGTCACCAACGCCGGGATCCTGCGGGACACCGTGCTGTGGAAGATGTCCGACGAGGACTTCGACGCCGTCGTCGGCGTCCACCTGCGTGGCACCTTCACCTGCGTGCGCGCGGCCGCCATCCGGATGCGGGAACAGGGGCGCGGCGGCCGGATCGTCTGCGTCGGCTCGCCGACCGGGCAGGTCGGGAACTTCGGCCAGACCAACTACGCCGCGGCCAAGGCCGGGATCGTCGGCATGGTGCGGACCTGGGCGCTCGAGCTCGCCAGGGCGGACATCACGGTCAACGCCGTCATCCCGGTCGCGGCCACCGGGATGACCGAGACCGCGCCGTTCCTCAAGCCCTACGTCGAGGCTCTCCAAGCCGGGCAGCCGGTTCCGGAGTTCGCACGGCGGGAACTGAGCTTCGGCCCGCCCGAAGACGTCGCCGGGCTGGTGGTTTTCCTGGCCTCCGACGCCGCCGCGGAGGTCAGCGGGCAGGCCATCGGCCTCGGTGGGGACCGGCTCGCGTTGTGGAGCCATCCCGCCGAAACCGTGGTGGAGTTCAGCGACGGGGGTTGGACCGCCGAATCGATCGCCAAGGCGTGGCCCGGCTCCTTCGCCGGTGCCCTGCAGCGCGTGGGCCAGCAGCTGCCGGACCCGCGATGAGCGTCGACCCCGGCGCGGTCATCGCGATCGACACCCACGTGCACATCGAGTCCGACGGCCACGGCCACCACTCGATGGACGACCAGCTCCTGGCGGCATCGGAGAAATACTTCAAATCGGGCCAGGACCGCACCCCGGACCTCGGCGCGATCGCCGCGTACTACCGGGAACGCGCGCTGGCGGCGGTCGTGTTCACCGTCGACGCCCACCACGCCACCGGCCATCCCGCGCTGCCAGCGGACAAGCTCCTCGCCGAGGCACTCACCCACGACGACGTGCTGATCCCGTTCGTATCGGTGGATCCGCACGACGGCCCCTCGGCGGTCGCGCTGCTGCGCGAACTCGCCGCCGGTGGCGCGCGCGGGCTGAAACTCCACCCGTCGCTGCAGGCGTTCGCCCCGAACGAGCCGGCGCACTACCCGCTCTACGAAGCGGCCGCCGAACTCGGGCTCCCGATCGTGTTCCACACCGGGCAGACCGGCATCGGCGCGGGCCTGCCCGGCGGGCGCGGGATCAAGCTGCGCTACTCCGACCCGATGCTGATCGACGACGTCGCGGCGGACTTCCCGGAGCTGCGGGTGATCCTGGCCCACCCGTCGGTGCCGTGGCAGGACGCGGCGATCTCGATGGCGACGCACAAGGCGAACGTCCACATCGACCTGTCCGGGTGGTCGCCGAAGTACTTCCCGCCGCAGCTCGTCCACGCCGCCGGGCGGATGTTGCGGCACCAGGTGCTGTTCGGCTCGGACTTCCCGGTGCTCACGCCGGACCGCTGGCTCGCCGACTTCGCCGAGCTGGACATCAAGCCGGAAGTGCGTCAGCTGATCCTGAAGGACAACGCCGTGCGTGTGCTCGGTCTGGGGGCGTGATGCCCGACTACGGGCTCGGCAGCTGGCCCGCGCGGCGCGCCCGCATCACGCCGGACGCCGTCGCGTTCCGCCAGGACGAGCGCTGCCTGACCTACGCCGAACTCGCCGCCCGCGTCGACCGGCTGGCGGGTGGCCTGGCCGCCCGCGGGATCGGGCGCGGGGACCGGATCGCCTACCTCGGCCCCAACGACATCGCCACGTTCGAGCTGTTCTTCGCCGCCGGACGACTCGGCGCGCTGTTCGTCCCGCTCAACACCCGGCTCGCGGACGCGGAGATCGACGAGCTGCTGGCGGACTGCACGCCCGCGGCGGTGTTCCGCGCGGATTCCGAGCTGCCCGATGGCCCGCCGCCGGGGGAGTGCGAAGCCGGGCTCGACGACGACGCGGTGATCCTCTACTCCAGCGGCACCACCGGCCGGCCCAAGGGCGCGGTGCTCAGCCACGGGAACCTGACCTTCAACACGATGAACCAGCTGGCGCACACCGACGTACTCGGCACGGATGTCGCGTTGTGCCTGTGCCCGCTGTTCCACGCCACCGGGCTCGGGCAGGTGAGCCTGCCGACGCTGTTCAAGGGCGGCACCGTCGTGGTGCAGCCGAAGTTCGAGCCCGCCGCCGCACTCGACCTCATCGCACGCCACCGGGTGACGTCGTTCCCCGCGGTGCCGACGATGCTGCGGATGATGTGCGACCACGAGGACTTCGCCGGCGCCGACCTCGGCTCGCTCCGGTTCGTCATCTATGGCGGGTCCGCGGTCGAAGAGCGGGTCGCGCTGGCCTGGCAACGCCGTGGGATCACGCTGCTGCAGGGCTATGGCATGACCGAGGCGTCGCCAGGGGTCCTGATGGCCACCGCGGACGGGGCGGCGGCCCGCCCGGTTTCGGTGGGGGTGCCGCACTTCTTCACCGACGTCCAGGTGCCCGGCGGGGAACTGCTCGTGCGCGGGCTCAACGTGTTCCGCGGCTACTGGAACCGGCCGGCCGAGCAGGCTTTCAGCGACGGCTGGTTCCGCTCCGGCGACGTCGTCCGGTTCGGCCCGGACGGCTGGGGCTACGTCGTGGACCGCGTCAAGGACATGTTCATTTCCGGCGGCGAGAACGTGTATCCGGCGGAGGTGGAGGCCGCGCTGCTGACGCTGGACGGCGTCATCGAAGCCGCTGTCGTCGCCGCTCCGGACGCACGCTGGGGCGAGGTCGGGCACGCCCATGTCGTCGCCGTGCCCGGAAGGTGGACCGAGGAAACCGTGCGCGCCGCGCTGCGCGCGAAAGTGGCCGCGTTCAAGGTGCCCAGGGATGTCACCTTCGTCGGCGAACTGCCCAAGACCGCGACCGGAAAGGTGCGCAAGCAACTGCTGCGCCGTCACCCCGAGGAGACCCCGTGATCGTCGAAACCCTGGCCGAGCTGCCCGCGCTGATCGGGCGGGAACTCGGGCCCAGCCCCTGGATCGAGGTCGACCAGGCCCGGATCGACACCTTCGCCGACGCGACCGGCGACCACCAGTGGATCCACGTCGACCCCGAGCGGGCCGCGGAGGGACCGTTCGGCGGGACGATCGCGCACGGCATGCTCACGCTGTCCCTGCTGATCCCGCTGTGGTCGGAGCTGCTGGACGTCCGCGAAGTCCGGACGAAGGTGAACTACGGGCTCGGGAAGGTGCGGTTCCCGGCACCGGTCCCGGCGGGCGCGAAGATCCGGCTGCACGCCTCGATCGCCGCCGTCGACCCGATTCCCGGCGGTGTCCAGCTCACCGTCGACGCCGTGGTGGAGGCCGACGGCGGTGGCAAGCCGGTGTGCGTCGCGCAGCCGATCGTGCGGTTCCTGACCACCTGAGCAAGGTGTTCCATTCATAACCGTGAACAAGATTCTGTCCTATGTTTGTCGGTCACGTATGCGTTAGGTTGTGCGCGCCAGGTCCCCGTCGCCGTGAATGGAGACTCGATGCGCAGATCCCGGCTCGTCCTTTCCGCTCTGCTCGGCTTCTCCCTGCTGACCCCCGTCGTCACCGGCGCCGCCGTGGCCCAGCCGTGGCGCGATACCCAGCTGTCCCCGGACAACCGGGCCGCGGCACTCGTCGCGGCCATGACCCTCGACGAGAAGATCTCGCAGCTGCACCTGCAGCCCGACGCGCAGCACCAGCGATTCGTGCCACCGATCCCGCGGCTGGGCGTGCCCGGCTTCCGGATCGCCAACGGCCCGGTCGGGATGGGGCCGGCGGACGACAAACCGCAGAGGCCCGCCACCGCGCTGCCCTCGACCATGTCGCTCGCGTCGACGTTCGACCCGCGCCTCGCCCGCGACTACGGGCGGCTGATCGGCACCGAGACGCGCGCGCTGGCGCACAACGTGTCCGAGGCTCCCGACATCAACATCGCCCGCGTGCCGCGCAACGGCCGCACCTTCGAGGGGATGGGCGAAGACCCGTTCCTCGTCGGTGAACTGGCCGCCGCCGACATCCGTGGCATCCAGGAGAACGGCACGATCGCCGAGGTCAAGCACTTCGCGGCGAACAACCAGGAGACCCAGCGCCACACCATCGACGAGCACATCGACGAACGCACGCTCAACGAGATCTACCTGCCGCACTTCGAAAAGTCCGTCGTCGACGGCCGCGCCGGCTCGGTCATGTGCGCCTACCCCCAGATCAACGGCGTTTTCACCTGCGAGAACCCCGCGATGCTGCGGGGCGTCCTGCGGGACCGGTGGGGCTTCAAGGGATTCATCCAGTCGGACTGGGGCGCCGCGCACAGCACGGTCGGCTCCGCCGAGGCGGGCATGAACCTCGAGATGATCGACGGCACCTGGTACGGCGACAAGATGAAGCAGGCCGTCGAGGCCGGTCAGGTCAGTGAGAAGACCGTCGACAAGCTCCTGCTGCCGCGCTTCCGCACGATGTTCGCTTTCGGGCAGTTCGAACACCCGCCGGCGCTGACCCCGATCCCGGCCGAGCAGGACGCCGCGGCGGCCACGAAGTTCGCCCAGCGCGGGATGGTGCTGCTGCGCAACGAGCAGGCCCAGCTCCCACTGGACGCCGCCAAGACGCACAGCATCGCCCTGATCGGGCCGTTCGCCACCAAGGCCAAGACCGGCGGCGGGGGCAGCTCCGCGGTCATCCCGCTGTCCACTGTGGACCCCCTCGCCGGGCTGCAGAAGCGGGTGCCGGGCGCGACCGTGACCCTCGACGACGGCTCGGACCCCGCCCGCGCGGCGGAGCTGGCGCGCACCGCCGACGTGAGCGTCGTGATGGTCGGGGACAACGAGGCCGAGGGCAAGGACCGGCCTTCCCTCGCGCTGGACGGCAATCAGGACGCGCTCGTCGCCGCTGTCGCCGCGGCCAACCCGCACACCGTCGTCGTGGTGAAGAGCGGTGGCCCGGTGCTGATGCCGTGGGCGTCCTCGGTCCCGGCGATCCTGCAGGCCTGGTATCCCGGCCAGCAGGACGGCGCCGCGGTGGCGGGCCTTCTCTTCGGCGACGTGAACCCGTCGGGGAAGCTGCCGATCACCTTCCCGGCGGCCGAAGGGGACACCCCGGCCAACACGACCGCGCAGTTCCCGGGCATCAACGGCGTCGCGACCTATTCGGAGGGCCTGCAGGTCGGCTACCGGTGGTTCGACGCGCAGCAGAAGGCCCCGCTGTTCCCGTTCGGGTTCGGCTTGTCGTACACGACGTTCGGCTACTCCGGGCTTTCGGTGAAGGGCGGCGACGTGTCGTTCACGGTCCGGAACACCGGGAAGCGCGCCGGGGCCGAGGTGCCCCAGCTGTACCTGAGCTTCCCGGCCGCGGCGGGCGAGCCGCCCCTGCAGCTCAAGGGCTTCGACCGCGTCGACCTCGCGCCAGGGCAGGCGAAGCGGATCACGCTGCACCTCGACCAGCGCGCGTTCTCGGTGTGGGACACCGCGGCGCACGCCTGGAAGCAGGTGCGCGGGACATTCACGGTCCGGGTCGGCGGCTCCTCCCGTTCGCTGCCGCTGCAGTCCGCGCTGCGGCGATGAGCTGAAGGGGACTTTCCTCGCGTCGGGCGTGAGGAAAGTCCCCTTCGTCACGCCGGACGCGACGAACGTCCCCTTCAGCTCACGCGGCCGCGGAAAGGACCGACAAGCCGTCCGCGGTGAGCTCGGCGGGGGACCACTGGCCGATCGCGACCACCCGCGCCGCACGGATCAGCCCGGCGCGGGCGAGTTCGTGGGCGGTCGACTGGTCGCAGCAGGACAGCCCGTCCACGCGGAGATCGGGTTCGCAGCTGCAGGACAGTTCGGCGCGGCCGGCGCCGACCGCGCGCAGCATCGCCAGCGCGCGGCGGTTCAAAGCGGTGGTGGTGGTCATGACGTCCCCCTCGTCGTGCTGGTGATGAAGAGACGTGACCGCGCTCACCTGATACGCCACCGTCGCGAAGTTCCCCCGAACGGTGGAGGTCCGGTTACCGAAAAGCCTCTGAAGGCCGGAGTGACCGGCCTTCAGAGGCTTGGTGACGCCCGGGACTCGAGTGCCTGGTGTGGTGGGAGCAGAACCGGGCCTAGAGCCGTTCCTGGAGCGCGTCGGCGGCGGCGAGCAGGTCGGCCGCCCAGCGGGCGCCGGGCTTGCGGCCGATCCGTTCGATGGGGCCGGAAACCGACACCGCGGCGACCACGGTGCCCGAGGAGTCGCGCACCGGCGCCGAGACACTCGCCACACCGGGCTCGCGTTCGGCCACGCTCTGGGCCCAGCCGCGGCGGCGGACCTCCAGCAGCGTGCGCTCGCCGTAGACGGCGTCGGCGAGGATCGTGCGCTGGGTGTGCGGATCCGACCACGCCGCCAAAACCTTCGCGCCGGAGCCCGCGGTCATCGGCAGCCGGGACCCGACCGGGACGGTGTCCCGCAGCCCGCTGGGCGGCTCGGCGGTCGAGACGCACACGCGCTGGACGCCGTCGCGCCGGTAGAGCTGCACGCTTTCGCCGGTGATGTCCCGCAGTTTGGGCAGCACCGAACCCGCCGCGTCGAGCAGCGGATCGGTCGATCCGCCCGCCAGTTCGGCCAGTGCCGTGCCGGGGCGCCAGCGCCCGTCCGGCCCGCGCCGGAGCAGGCGATGCACCTCCAGGCCGACCGCGAGCCGGTGCGCCGTGGCGCGGGGAAGTCCCGTCCGCGTGCACAGTTCCGCGAGGCCGCAGGGGTCGTCGGCGACCGCCTGCAGCACGGCCACGGCTTTGTCCAGTACTCCGATACCGCTATGCTGTCCCACGACTCGATACTATCTTCCCGTACTTTGGGAAGTCCAGAATCTGGGAAAACCGGACTCGAGCTGCGCCCGACCGTGGCTCACCACCCTTCCGCCCTCGCGCGCTGCCCGAGTTCCGTCCCCGGATCGACCCGTGGAAGGAGCGCCGGAGCAATGACCAGTCCGACCGGCAAGGCCCGTACGCTGGCGGAGAAGGTGTGGGACAGCCATCTCGTGCGCCGAGGCGAAGGCGCCGAGCCGGACCTGCTCTACATCGACCTCCACCTGCTGCACGAAGTGACCAGCCCCCAGGCCTTCGACGGCCTCCGGCTGGCCGGGCGGAAACTGCGCCGCCCCGACCTCACCATCGCGACCGAGGACCACAACGTCCCGACCGTCGACATCGAGCTCCCCATCGCCGATCCGGTCTCGCGCACGCAGGTCGACACCCTTCGCCGCAACTGCAAGGAGTTCGGGGTCCGGCTGCACCCGATGGGTGACGCCGAGCAGGGCATCGTGCACGTCATCGGCCCGCAGCTGGGCCTGACCCAGCCGGGGATGACGGTGGTCTGCGGCGACTCCCACACCTCCACGCACGGTGCGTTCGGCGGGATCGCGTTCGGCATCGGCACGTCCGAGGTCGAGCACGTGATGGCCACCCAGACGCTGCCGCTGCGGCCGTTCAAGACGATGGCCATCAACGTCGACGGCGAGCTCCGGCCCGGCGTCACCGCGAAGGACGTCATCCTGGCCGTGATCGCCAAGATCGGCACCGGCGGCGGGCAGGGCTACATCCTGGAATACCGCGGGAAGGCGATCGAGGCGCTTTCGATGGAAGCCCGGATGACCGTGTGCAACATGTCGATCGAAGCCGGCGCCCGCGCCGGGATGATCGCGCCGGACGAGACCACGTTCGCCTACCTGAAAGGCCGTCCGCACGCGCCGTCGGGCACGGACTGGGACGCCGCGGTCGAAAACTGGCGGCAGCTGCGCACCGACGACGGCGCGGAGTTCGACGCCGAGGTGCACCTGGACGCGAGCGCGCTCACCCCGTTCGTGACCTGGGGCACCAACCCGGGCCAGGGCCTGCCGCTGAGCGCCGAGGTGCCCGACCCCGAGGCCATCGCCGACGAGAACGAGCGGGTCGCGGCCGAGAAGGCCCTGTCCTATATGGACCTCAAGCCGGGCACGCCGCTGCGCGAGATCGCGGTGGACACCGTCTTCCTCGGCT
This sequence comes from uncultured Actinomycetota bacterium, assembly GCA_963762765.1. Lineage (GTDB taxonomy): Bacteria > Actinomycetota > Actinomycetes > Mycobacteriales > Pseudonocardiaceae > Amycolatopsis. Next base: position 172,192 of record CAVXMR010000050.1, on the reverse strand, counting down.
CCTGCACCAACGGCCGGATCGAGGACCTCCGCGCGGCCGCCGACGTGCTGCGTGGTCGGAAAGTGGCGGACTCGGTCCGGATGCTGGTGGTTCCCGGCTCGATGCGGGTCCGCAAGGCCGCCGAGGAGGAAGGTCTCGACCGGATCTTCACCGACGCGGGCGCGGAATGGCGCCAGGCGGGCTGTTCGATGTGCCTCGGCATGAACCCGGACCAGCTCAAGCCGGGCGAGCGCAGCGCGTCGACGTCCAACCGCAACTTCGAGGGCAGGCAGGGCAAGGGCGGCCGGACGCACCTCGTCTCGCCGCTCGTGGCCGCCGCGACGGCCGTCCGGGGCACGCTTTCGTCCCCGGAAGACCTGCTGACCACCACTTCGGGAGCCCGCTGACATGGAACCCTTCACCCAGCACACCGGCGTCGGCGTCCCGCTGCGCCGGTCCAACGTGGACACTGACCAGATCATCCCGGCCGTCTACCTCAAGCGGGTCACGCGGACCGGCTTCGAGGACGGCCTGTTCGCCGCCTGGCGCGCCGACGAGCACTTCATCCTCAACCTGGGACCCTTCAAGGCCGGAACCGTGCTGGTCGCGGGCCCGGACTTCGGAACCGGTTCCTCGCGCGAGCACGCCGTCTGGGCGTTGAAGGACTATGGCTTCCGGGTCGTCATCTCCGCCCGGTTCGCCGACATCTTCCGCGGCAACTCGGGCAAGGGCGGTCTGGTGGCCGCCCAGTGCGAGCAGTCGGACGTCGAGCAGCTCTGGAAGGTGCTCGAGAACGAGCCCGGCACGGAGGTCACGGTGGACCTCGAAGCCAAGACCGTGCGAGCCAAGGACTTCGTCGCGCCCTTCCAGATCGACGACTACACCCGCTGGCGGCTGCTCGAAGGGCTCGACGACATCGGCTTGACGCTGCGCCACGCAGGTGAGATCGAGAAGTTCGAAAACGGGCGTCCGTCGTGGAAGCCCGTGACCACCCCGATCCCGGTCCCCTAGCTCCCGTCCGGGCACGGATTCCCTGCTCAGCAACGGAATCCGTGCCCTGGCAGGGAACCCGTTCACCCCACGCCAAACGGCTCTTTCGAGGCTCCGGACGGTCCCTCGGGAGGCGGAAACCCGCCCCGGCACAAGGGAAGTTTTCGCATGCCGTTTGGAATTTGTGCTGCATTGGTAATACCGTGTGCACGAGTCGGCCGGTGTGGCCGTGGACAAGTAGTTCCTTCATGGAGGACTGGAATGGCCAACAAGGCCCAGCTGATCGAGGCGCTGTCGGAGCGTCTGGGCGACAAGAAAGCGGCGTCGGAGGCGGTCGACGGTCTCGTCGACATCATCATCCGCACGGTGAACAAGGGCGAGAAGGTGAACATCACCGGGTTCGGTGTGTTCGAGAAGCGCGCCCGCGCCGCCCGTACCGCCCGTAACCCGCGTACCGGTGAGACCGTGAAGGTCAAGAAGACCAACGTTCCCGCCTTCCGCGCCGGAACCACGTTCAAGGACGTCATCTCCGGCAGCAAGAAGCTGCCGAAGGCGACTCCCGTGAAGCGTGCGACGGGCACCGCCACCCGCGCGGCCGCGGCCAAGCCCGCCGCCGCCACCACGCGGACCGCCGCGACCCGGACGACGGCCAGCCGTCCCGCCGCGACCCGGTCCACCACCACGCGGACCCGCGCCGCCGCCGGCACCACCCGTGCGGCGACGACGACCCGCGCCACGGCCGCGAAGCCGGCCGCCAAGGCGACCGCGGCCAAGGCCGCGCCGAAGGCGGCCGCTGCCAAGGCCACCACCACCCGCGCGGCCGCGAAGCCCGCCGCCGCCAAGGCGACGACGACGCGTGCCACCAAGGCTGCTGCCCCGAAGGCGGCCGCTGCCAAGACCACGGCGGCGAAGAAGCCCGCCGCCAAGGCACCCGCCAAGCGGACCTCGGCAGCTGCGAAGAAGAAGTAACCGCCCCGCGCGAGTGACTTCCCGGCAGGGCCCCACGCACCCCGCGTGGGGCCCTGCCGCACATTCCGGGCAGTGATCGACTCCGCCTATTTCCGCAATGTCGCTTGAGCCGCCGCGCCGGGGGTGCGACGCTGCGAATCCCCGGGGGAACCGCGCCGGGGAAACCGGCGTCGGAGGGATCCGGCGGCGACTGGGGCAAGAGTGAAAACTGGAGGGCGGCACACCATCGACATCCGGCTTCTCGGTCCGTTTCAGGCGCTCGTGGACGGTTCTCCGGTGGCCCTGACCAGTTCCCGGCAACGCGCCCTGCTCGCCACCCTGGCGCTGTCCGCGGGCCGCCTGGTGTCCATCGACGTGCTGGCCAGGGGAGTCTGGGGAGACGCGTCCCCGGCCCGGATCCGCGGCAGCCTCCAGACCTACGTGATGCGCCTGCGCCGCCTGTGCGGCGAAGAAGCCGTGGTCACCGAGCCGGACGGGTACCGGCTGGTCGTGGATCCCGCCCATGTCGATGCGTTGCGGTTCCTGCGCTTGCTCGACGAAGCGGCCGACGCGGGCGAATCCGGGCGGCGGCGCGAACTCCTCACCGAGGCGCTGGCGCTGTGGAGCGGGCCGCCGCTGGAGGGCGTCGGATCGCCCAGCCTGGCCGGGGAATGGGCGCCGCTGCTGACCGAGCGCTATCTGTTCGCGGTGGAACAGCGGATCGATCTCGACGCCGGGCTCGTCCCGGACTCGCGGCTGGCCGCGGAGCTGACCGATCTGGTCGCCCAGCACCCGCTGCGGGAATCGTTGTGGGAGCGGCTGGTCCGGGTGCTGGCCAGGTCAGGGCGTCGCGCCGAGGCATTGGCCCGCTATGCCGGGCTGCGCAAGCTGCTCGCCGAAGAGCTCGGGGTGGAGCCGGGATCCGATCTTCGGCGGCTGCACGCCGAACTCCTCGCCGCGGACGCCGGCGGCACCCCCGAGCCTTCGCCGCGCGCCGACGTCCCCCGCCAGCTTCCTTTCGACGTCGCCAGTTTCACCGGCCGCGGCACCGAACTCGCCGAACTGGACGAAGCCGGCGAGGATTCCGGCATCGTCGTCATCGAGGGCACTGCCGGTGTCGGCAAGACTTCGCTGGCCGTGCACTGGTCGCATCAGGTCCGCGAGCGGTTCCCCGGTGGCCAGCTGTTCCTCGACCTGCGCGGGCATTCGGCGGGTACCCCGGTCACCGCCGAGGTCGCGCTGGCCGGGTTCCTGCGCGCGGCGGGCGTCCCGCCGGAGTCCCTACCCTCCACTGTGGAGGAACGCTCGGCGCTGCTGCGCAGCAGGCTGGCGGGCAGCCGCACGCTGATGCTGCTCGACAACGCCCGCGACGCCGACCAGGTCCGCGTGCTGCTGCCCGGCCCGGGCAACCTCGTGGTCGTGACCAGCCGGAACCAGTTGCGGGGCCTGGTCGCCCGCGAAGGCGCGCGCCGGATCGCGTTGCGCTCCTTCGACGATCGCGACGCCGTGGCGCTGCTCGCCGGCAGCGTCGGGCGGAGACGGCTGGAGGCCGAGCCGGAAGCGGTCGCCGAACTCGCTCAGCTGTGCGGAAGGCTGCCACTCGCATTGGCGCTGGCGGGGGAGCGCGCGTCGCGATTTTCCGGTGTCTCGCTGGCCGGAATCGTCGAAGAGCTGCGGGATCAACGGCTGCGCCTGGACACCCTTCGCGACCCGCAGGACGCGGGCACCGATCTGCGGGCGGCGTTCTCCTGGTCCTACAAGGCGTTGCGCCCGGCCGCGGCCCGGCTGTTCCGGCTGCTGGGGCTGCACCCGGGGATCACGATCAGTCTTCCGTCGGCGGCCGCGCTCGCCGGCACGACTCCGCGCGAGGCCCGCGAGCTGCTCGACCAGCTCGCCGCGGCCCATTTGCTCAACCAACCCGCCACCGACCGATATCAATTCCACGACCTGCTGCGCGTCTACGCCGCCGAACTCGTCGAAACCGAAACGACCGAAGCCGGGCAGGCGGCCGCGCTGCGCCGGCTCGTCGACTGGTACCTGGCGACCGTGGCCGAAGCGAACAAGCTCGTCCGTCCCGATCTGCTCACCGAGGACATCGTGCTGGAACCGGTCGAAGGCCCGGCGGTCGCGTTCGGCGAGCACGAGGACGCGATCGCCTGGTACACCGCCGAACGCCCGGCGCTGGCCGCGTTCGTCGGCATCGCGGCCCGGCGCGGCTGGACGTCCCACGCCTGGAAACTCGCGTGGCTCCTGCGTGGCCTGTTCACCGAACGGCACGACCGCGAGGACTGGATCGCGACCGCCCGGACCGCCGTCGCCGCCGCCCGCGACGCCGGGGACCTCCTGGGACTTCAGTACTCGGCGAACAACCTCGGCTCGGCCTACCTGCGCACGCTGCAGCCGGAGAAGGCCCTGGAGGCGCTCGAGGAGGCCCGTGAGGCGTCGCAGAGCAGCGGGGGCAGCGCGATGACCGTCGCGATCCTGTCGAACCTCTCCGGCACGTACTACGTCCGCAACGAGTTCGCGAAAGCCGAGCAGTACGCGCTCGAAGCCGTCGACCTCGCGCGCGACCTCGGCCAGCGCACGTTCCTCCCGCACGCGCTGCTCAACGTCAGCGCGAGCCGCATCGGCATGCGCGACTACGACCGTGCCGCCGAAGCCGCCGTCGCCGCGCACGAGGCTTTCGGGCTGCTCGGCGACCGCTATCACTCGGCGCTGGCCTACGGGAACGCCGCCGAGGCCCTGGAAGGCGCGGGGCGGCACGGCGAAGCGGAGGAACTCGGCCTGCGCGCATTGGCGGAGCTGAAGACGCTCAACGCCGACTTCGGCACCATCGACGTCCAGATCACGCTCGGGCGGGTGAAACACCACACCGGACGTTCCGCCGAAGCCGCGGCCCACTGGGCCGAGGCGCTGGCCGTCAGCCAGCGCCTCGGAGATCCCCGTACAGCCGAGATCCAGGCACTGCTGGCCACGGTGCCACCAGGCGAGTGAACCCCGGCCGTGGATGCGCCGTACCCCTAGCCCGGCGCAGCCACAACAGAGGACCACAGGTAGTACACCAACCCCCGCTGTCAATTCGCTGTCAGCGTCTAATTGGCGCGCGCTGACGGAAACGCGCCGACAGGGCGCTGGGTGCGCTTTCCGCCTTCAGTGGGCAGCGCAGGGCGCCCTGGCGTCGCGTTTCCGTGCGGCCTGGCGGCCGCGGAAGAGGGCGCGCGCGGTGAAGTCCCCGTCGGCGCTGGCGCGCCTTCCGGAGACCGTGTGGTCACCGCGGTCAGCGTGTATTGGCGCGCGCTGACGGAAACGCGCCGACAGGGCGCTGGGTGCGCTTTCCGCCTTCAGTGGGCAGCGCAGGGCGCCCTGGCGTCGCGTTTCCGTGCGGCCTGGCGGCCGCGGAAGAGGGCGCGCGCGGTGAAGTCCCCGTCGGCGCTGGCGCGCCTTCCGGAGACTGTGTGGTCACCGCGGTCGTCGCGAGGGTGGGGGTGTGACCAGAGTCCGTGAAGGGCGCATTGAGGGACTTGGATTCCCTGAATGTGGCCTTCACGGACTTGAGCGGGAGTGAGTATTCGTAATTTTGATTGGGCGATCGGAATTTACGAGCGGGTGGGCAATGGGGCCGGGAGGGCGCTCGGGTAGTAGTCCGCCGCCGCCAGGAGCGGGCCGCTGTCACGGGTCGGCGGGCGGAAGGACAGCACCCAGAACGAACCCTTCTTGCTCGGCACCACGCCGCCGCGCGACGCCGCCAGGTCGACGCCGTCGCGGTCGGCCAGCGTGCTCACCAGGTCCGGGATCACTCCGCCCTGGCTGCACAGCACCGGCGTGCCGCCGTCGCTCACGATCGCCAGCAGCCGCGCCAGGCCCAGCACCGGGTCGGGCCAGTAGCCGTCCTCGGACAACAGCGGCTCGTGCCGCACCTCCGCGCCCAGGGCCTCCGCCACCCCGCGCACCGTCTGCACGCAACGCAGGCGCGGCGCGGAAAGCACGCGGTCCGGCCCGAAGAGCGACAGCATCACCCGCAGCGCGTCGGCCTGCCTGCGGCCGGCCTCCGACAGCGGACGCAGGTCGTCGTCGCCGTTCCACTCGTCGCGCTTGCCCGCCTTCGCGTGCCGCACCAGCAGCAGCTTCGTCAGGTCGGGCGGCAGCTCGCAGAACGACCGCAGCACCCGGACGTCCTCGGGGCGGGTCAGCAGCTTCTCCGCCTCTGTCGGCTTCAGCCAGCGAAGCTCGTCGACCTCGTCATTCACCTCGAAGTTGCCAGACACCGCTTCGGCGGCGAAGTAGTCGACGCTCTTCGGAACAGTGCCGTTGCCCGAAGGCACCACGTACGACGTCTTCGCCAGATAACGGCCGAGGACGGCTTCGTACCCGGTCTCTTCGCGGACTTCGCGGACCGCCGCGGCGGCGATCGTCTCGTCCGGGTCGAGCTTGCCCTTGGGCAGGGACCAGTCGTCGTATCGCGGCCGGTGGACGAGGGCGACCTCGATGGTCTTGCCCTCCCGGCGCCAGAGCGCCGCGCCAGCCGCGCGGACCTCCTGGGTCATCCGGCGGCCCCGTGCCGCTTCGCCAGTTCCAGCTGGTGATCGCGCACCTGCGAGCCCTCCGCCGGGAACGGCGTCCACTCGCCGCTCGCGGTGAGCACCCAGCAGCGGGTGGCCGGGTCCAGCGCCGAGTCGAAGATGTCGTCGAGCTGCTGGGTCAGCTTCGTGTCCTTGACCCGCACCAGCGCCTCGATCCGGCGGTCCAGGTTGCGGTGCATCATGTCGGCGCTGCCGATCCAGTGCGTGCCGCCGGCCCGGAAGTGGAACACCCGCGAGTGCTCCAGGAACCGCCCGAGGATCGAGCGGACGTGGATGTTCTCCGAAAGCCCCTCGACGCCGGGCTTCAGCGCGCAGATCCCGCGCACCACGATGTCGACCGGCACCCCGGCCTGCGACGCGTGGTAGAGCGCGTCGATGACCTGCTCGTCCACCAGCGAGTTGCACTTGATCCGGATCCCGGCCTGCTGCCCGGCGCGGGCCAGCTCGATCTCCTCGCCGATCGCGCGCACGATGCCGCGGCGGATGCCGTGCGGCGAGGTGAGGATCGTGCGGTAGGTGTCCTGCCGGGAGTAGCCGGTGAGCACGTTGAACAGGTCGGTGACGTCGGCGCCGATGCTCGGGTCCGCGGTGAACAGGCCGATGTCCTCGTACAGCCGCGCGGTCTTCGGGTTGTAGTTGCCGGTGCCGATGTGGCAGTAGCGGCGGATGGTCGAGCCCTCCTGGCGCACGATCATCGACACCTTGCAGTGCGTCTTCAGCCCGACCAGGCCGTAGACGACGTGCACGCCCGCGCGCTCCAGCGTCCGTGCCCAGGTGATGTTGGCCTGCTCGTCGAAGCGCGCCTTGATCTCGACCAGCGCGACGACCTGTTTGCCCGCCTCGGCGGCGTCGATCAGCGCGTCGACGATCGGGGAGTCACCCGAGGTGCGGTACAGCGTCTGCTTGATGGCGAGGACCTTCGAGTCCGCGGCCGCCTGCTCGATGAACCGCTGGACGCTCGTGGAGAACGAGTCGTAGGGGTGGTGGACCAGGACGTCGCCCTCGCGAAGCGTCGCGAAGACGCTCTTCGGCGTCTCGCGCTCGCCGAACGCAGGGTGCGTGGCGGGCACGAACGGGCGGTCCTTGAGGTCCTTGCGGTCCACACTGGACAGCTGGTGCAGGCAGGTCAGGTCGAGCAGGCCCGGCACCTCGACCACGTCGTTCGGGTCGACCTCGAGCTCGCGCAGCAGCAGCTCGAGCATGTGCTCGCTCATGTCCTGCGCGACCTCGAGGCGCACCGGCGGGCCGAAGCGGCGTTGCGCCAGCTCACGCTCGAGGGCCTGCAGCAGGTCCTCGTCGCGGTCCTCGTCGACCTCGAAGTCGGCGTTGCGGGTCACCCGGAACACGTGGTGCTCGGTGACCTCCATGCCGGTGAACAGCTCGCCGAGGTGTGCGGCGATCAGCTCCTCCAGCGGCAGGAACGTCGCGGTCCGGCTGGTGCGCTCGCTCTCGACCCGCATCAGCCGCGGCACGTTGCTGGGCACCTTGACCCGCGCGAAGCGCTCGGTGCCGCCTTCGGGGTCCCGCACCGTCACGGCGAGGTTCAGCGAAAGGCCGGAGATGTAGGGGAACGGGTGCGCCGGGTCGACGGCGAGCGGCGTCAGCACCGGGAAGATCTGCTCGGAGAAGTAGCTGGAGAGACGGAGCTGGTCGGCACCGGCCAGGTCGGTCCAGCCGACGATCCGGATGTCGTACTCGGCCAGCTGCGGGCGCAGGTGCTTCTCGAACGCGCCGGTCTGGCGCGCGACCAGGTCCTGGTTGCGCTTGGCGATGTAGTCCAGCTGCTCGCGCGGGGTGAGCCCGTCCGCGCTGCGCACCATCAGGCCGGTCTCGTCGCGGCGCTTCAGCCCGGCGACCCGGACCATGTAGAACTCGTCCAGATTGGACGCGAAGATGGCGAGGAACTTCGTCCGTTCGAGCAGTGGCTGCGACTCGTCCTCGGCCAGCGCGAGCACGCGGGCGTTGAAGTCCTGCCAGGACAGCTCACGGTTGAAGTACCGGTCGTCGGGCAGCGTCTCGACGGCGGTCGGCGCGGCGGTGACCGCCGGCGGCGCCGAGGGCACCGGGCGAGCGGCGCTGACGGCCCGGCCGCTGTTCTGCGCGGACGAGCTGCGGCGGCGGGTCGTGGCCGGGGTGGCCGCGGCGGAGGTGGTCTTGCGGTTTCTCGCCTTCCCGGCGGTGGCACGGGCGGCGGTGTCGCGCGCGGTCGACTTCGACGGTGCCTTGGCGGACGCCTTGGCCGCGTTCGTCCCGGAAAGCGTCTTCTTCGCCGTCTCAGGGCTTTCGGGGGTTCGTCGCTTCCGGGCCGGGGGTGTGGTGCCGTCGTCTGTGCTCACGGCCCCATTGTTCACTAAGCACCGCCGGATTGCTTAGGCCGACGTGAAGGTCGGATGAACAGCTCAGCGAGCTGTCACACAGGAATCACCGAGCAGCGCCGCGGTGTGTTTTCCGACACCCAGCGTGCGCACGTGCGCCAGGTCCTCCGGCGTGTCGACGTCGCTGCGCAGTGACGCCACCGGGCTGGTGATCTTGATCGCGCCGGACCGCTGGTGCGTCCGCGCCGATCCGGTCCCGAAATGCGGGTCGAGCGGCGCGCCGGGCGCCGAGAGCAGCAGCGTGGTGCCGGTGCCTTGCCGATCGGCGACGAACGCGCGGCGCCCGGCCGCCTCGGCCAGCGCCTCGCCCAGGTCGCCCGCCCGCAGCGCGGGGAGGTCGGCCTGCAGCGCGCCGACGACGCCGTCGGGATCGTCCGCGCGCAGCAGCGCTTCACCCTGGCGCAGCGCCGCGTTGAGCCCGTGCCCCGTCTCGGCGACGATCTCGACGCCGAGCTCGGCCAGCGTCGCGACCGCGGCGGGATCGGCCGCGACGAGCAGGACCCGCCGGACCCGCGCGGCGGAGGTCACCGCGGCGAGGGTGTCCGACGCCAGTGCCAGCACGAGCCCGGGATGCCGCGCCGCCTCGACGGCCCCGCGCAGCCGCGACTTGCCCTCGCGCGGGTGCTTCATCGGCACGATCAGGTCCACGTCCACCCGTCCATCATTACCGGAAACCGGCCCGGCCGGTGGCCCTACCCACCCTCCCTGGACCGGCCCGGTACCCGCGCGGCAGGATCTGGGGCGGGACGGACGGCTTGGAGGAGGACACTGTGGCCCGGCGTGAGAAGGGCGGCTTCTGGGTGGGTTTGGCCGCTGTCATGTTCTACCCGCTGACGGGGATCGGCCGCCGGGTCTACGTCGGCGCGGAGAAGATCCCCCGGACCGGGCCCGCGGTGCTGGTGATGAACCACGTCTCGCACTTCGACCCGGTGGTCGACGCCGTGTTCGTGCACCGCCAGAAGCGCGTCCCGCGGTTCTTCTTCAAGGAGAGCCTCACGCGTACGCCGATCCTCGGCCCGATCGTCTCCGGCTCCGGCCAGATCCCGGTTTCCCGCGGCTCGGCCACGGCCGGCGACAGCCTCAAGGCCGCGCACGAGGCGCTGGCCGCGGGCAAGATGATCGTGATCTACCCCGAGGGGACGATCACCAAGGACCCGGCGGGCTGGCCGAAGGAGTCGTTCACCGGCGCGGCGCGGCTCGCGCTGCAGAACGACGTCCCGGTGATCCCGATCGCGCGCTGGGGCACCCGCGAGATCTTGAACGGGTACACGAAGAAGTTCACGCCGTTCCCGCGCAAAACGGTCATCCACTCGGTCGGCGACCCGATCGACCTGTCGGCCTACCGCGACGGGAACACCCGCAGCGCGTCGAAGCTGCGAGAGGTGACGAAGGTGATGATGGACGAGGTGACCCGGCTGCTCGGCGAGATCCGGCACGAGGAACCGCCCGCGCGGAAGCCGGAGGACCCGGCCTGATGGCCGCCTTCGCCACCGACGTCCAGCGCGTCACCGTGCTCGGCGCGGGTTCGTGGGGCACCGCGTTCGCGAAGGTGCTCGGCGACGCCGGCCGGGACGTGACCATGTGGGCGCGCCGCGACGAGGTCGCCGAGGACATCCGCGACCGGCACGCGAACGGCGCCTACCTGCCCGGCGTCGCGCTGCCTTCGCGGATCACCGCGACCGCGGATCCTTCGGAAGCGCTCGATGGCGCTCAGGCCGTGGTGCTGGCGGTGCCGAGCCAGAGCCTTCGCGCCAATCTGTCCGCCTGGCGCGCCTTGCTGCCGCCCGAAGCGATCCTCGTGAGTCTCGCCAAGGGCGTCGAGCTGGGCACGTTGCTGCGGATGAGCGAGGTGATCGCCGAGATCGTCGCGGTGGACGCGGGCGAGGTGGTCGTGGTCACCGGGCCGAACCTGGCCCGGGAGATCGCCGCGGGCCAGCCGTCGGCCTCGGTGCTCGCGTGCGCCGACCACGAGCGCGCGGTGGCGGTGCAGAAGGCCAGCGCCAACTCGTACTTCCGGCCGTACACGAACACCGACGTCGTTGGCTGCGAGCTGGGCGGTGCCTGCAAGAACGTGATCGCGCTGAGCTGCGGGATGGCCGCCGGGCTCGGGCTGGGCACGAACACCATGGCCACGCTGATCACCCGCGGGCTGGCCGAAATGGCCCGTCTCGGCGCGAAACTCGGCGCCGACCCGCTGACCTTCGCCGGGCTGGCCGGTGTGGGCGATCTGGTGGCGACGTGCTCGTCGCCGCTTTCGCGCAACCGGACCTTCGGCGAACGGCTGGGCCGCGGCGAGTCGCTGGCCCAGGCGCAGGCCGCGGCGGGCGGGCAGGTCGCCGAGGGCGTGATGTCGTGCTCGTCGATCCGCGCACTGGCGCAGAGCCTCGGTGTCGACATGCCGATCACCGACGCGATGCACCGCGTGTGCCACGAGGGCGTCGACCCGCGACAGGCCGGTGCCGAGCTGCTGGGACGTTCGCAGAAACACGAGTGGTCTTGAGCCGTGAAGGACTCCTTACCGGCTGTGAGAGCCGGTAAGGAGTCCTTCACGGACTTCTCCCCGATTGCCCGGATCCTGGGACGGGTTGACCCGGGGTCACGCGGACTGGTTCCCTATGTGACGTGGTGGCGCGTCGAATGACCGAGCGGCGGGGTCCGGTGGACCTCTGCCCCGTCATGCCCGCCTCGTGTCGCTGTTGTCGGTGAACCCAGCCCCGGCCCAGCTCGACACCCCCCTTCTTCCTGCGAGGACTTCTTCCGATGTTCGCCGTCCCGGACAACACCCTGCTCCGTCCCGAGAACCCCGCCCTGCGCCACCCGGTGCGCGTCGCGCTGGAGTTCGCCGCCGATCGTGACCGCTGGCGCCACCTCCTGCGCTACGACCCCGACGAGCGCTTCGCCACGCTGGTCGCGCGTGACGAGCGCGAGGAGGTCTGGCTGATGAGCTGGCTGCCCGGCCAGCACACCGACCTGCACGACCACGCGTTCGCCAGCGGAGCGTTCACCGTGGTCAGCGGCCACCTTTCCGAAGTCGTCGCACGCCAGACGCCCGGCGGCCGCGCGGTGACCGAGCTGCACGCGCTCACCGCGGGGCAGTCGCGGGTGTTCGGCCCCGGCTACGTGCACGAAGTGCGCAACGACAGCCCGGATCCGGCGATCTCGATCCACGTCTACCGCGACGGCGAGCGCGCGATGCGCCCGTACCACCTGGACCCGCTCGGCGGCCCGGTCCGCGACTGACTTTCAGGCCAGGTCGCCCCGCAGCCGGAACTCGCGCTCGACGCCCGCCCGGTCCGCCCCGCCCGCGAGCAGCGTGCGCAGCAGGATCCGGGACTTCCGGGCGTCGAGCCAGCCCGCCATCGTCGCCCCCATCGCGATGAGGCTCGACTCCGAACCGCGGAAGCCGTAGGTCGCGCGCAACGTCGGACCGGCGCCGGTCCGGGAAGCGATCACCACCGGGATTTCGTTCAGCGTCCGCTCGATCACGTCGGCGGCGCCGCCTGAGACGTGCCCGACCCCGCTCGCCGCGACGACGACACCGCGCGCGCCGGACTTCACGACCGCGTCCAGCAGTGTGCCGTCGTCGTCGAGCCCGGTCTCCACGATCGGGACCAGCCCGGCGAAGTCGCCGCCCGGCAGCGGGGTCGACCGCGGGGAAGACGGGTGGAAGTAGTGCACCGCGCCCTCGGCGAGCATGCCGAGCGGCCCGGCGGGAGCCGAGGAGAACGCCTCCAGGTGCGTCGAGTGCGTCTTGCGCACCCACCTCGCCTGGTGGACGTCGTCGTTGAGCGTCACCAGCGCGCCGCGTCCCCGGCTGCGCGGGTCGGCCGCGACGGTCAGCGCGCCCACCAGGTTCGCCGCGCCGTCCGGGCTGGGCAGGCTCGCGTTGCGCATGGCCCCGGTGACCACGACCGGCGTGTCGGAGGGCCAGGTGAGGTCGAGAAAGTACGCGGTCTCTTCGAGGGTGTCCGTGCCCTGGACGACCACGAACCCGGCCGCGCCGTCCTCGATCTGCGCCAGCCCCCACTCGCGGGTGCGTGCCAGCGTCGCGAAGTCCAGGGACGCGCTGCCGATCCCGGCCAGCGTCTCCGCCCGGACGTCCACCCCGAGTTCGCCGAGGCCACCGAGCAGTTCCGCGGCGCCGAGGCGAGGCACCGCGCCGCTTTCACCGGGAGTGGCGGCCATGGAAATGGTGCCGCCGAGGGCGGCGACGGCGATCAAGGGACGCATACCCGCACCCTACGACCGCTGACCGCCTTGTTTACGGCGAAGGAGTCCGTCACGATGTCGCGGCGCGTTCGGCCGCGCTGCGCAGCACGCAGAATTCGTTGCCCTCCGGGTCGGCGAGCACCGCCCAGCCGGTGCCGTCGGGCTTGCGGAGGTCGTCGGCCATGCTCGCCCCGAGCCCGAGGATCCGCTCGATCTCCTCGTCGCGCGAGATCTCCGGTTCGAGGCACAGGTGCATCCGGTTCTTCACCGTCTTCGGCTCGGGCACCTGGATGAACAGCAGCGCGATGCCGGAGTCGAGCACGAAGCCCACCTCGTCGTCACCCGGCTTGTCGTCGTCGGGGATCGGCCGCTGGGTCACCTTGCTCCAGAACTGCGCCAGCGAATAGGCGTCCGCGCAGTCGAGGGTCACATTCAGGACTTTGGTGGGCATATCCCCGAGTCTGGACCGGCGCTTCCCGGCGCGCGACCGGATTTCAGGACGCCAGCGCGAGACCCGCCGTCCGGTGCACGCGGCGGCTGTCGTCGACGATGAGGATCTCGCAGCCCGGGCGGTCGGCGGCCCAGTTGATGCCCTCGGTGCCCATGGCGAACGCCGCCGTGGCGAGAGCGTCGGCGGTGACCAGGTCGTCGGCCACCACCGTCACGCTCATCAGCCCCGTCGCCGGGGTGCCGTCACGGCCGTCCAGGATGTGCGAGCCGCGCTCGTACGCCGCCGACGTCGCGATGGCGCCGTTGCGCGACTCCAGCACCGCGCAGACCGCGGCGGGCTGCTCGGGGTGCCGGACGCCGACCCGCCACGCGCGGCCCGGTTCCGGTTCGCCCGAGGTGACCACGTCGCCGCCCGCGTTGAGGCAGAACGTGGCCGCCCCGGCCGCCTTGAGCATGTCCGCCGCGCGCTGCACCGCCCAGCCCTTGACCACCGCGCAGGGGTCCAGGCCACGGCCGGGGATGCGCGCGCGGAAAGCGCCGCCGGAGAGCTGCTCGTAGTAGGCGCAGAGCTCGAGCACCTCCAGCAGGTCTTCGCTCAGGTCCGCCGCGGAGATCTCGCCGCGGTCGTAGCGGCAGACCTCACTGTCCTCTTTGAACGGACTGAACCGCGCGTCGACGTCGTGGAACCAGGTGAAGACGTCGTCGACGACCTCCGCGAAGTCCCCCTCGTCCCGCAGGTCGAGGGAGATCGGCAGGCCCATGACCTGCTCCACCCGGTTCGGCATCACGCGCCTCGCTTGTCTATCGCTGCCTGCAGCGAAGTCTTGTACGACTCGCTGGTCTCGGTAGCCCCGGACACCGTGTCGATGTCGGCGCTCTGCGCCTGCAGTGCTTCTTCCTGAAGCTGCGGCAGGGCCTGCACCGCGCGGCCGCTGTTCGGCTGCTGCAGCAGCTTGATGCTCGTCATCTGCTGACCCTTGAAGGCGACCTGGACCTGCACGGTGCCGAACTGGCTGCTTTCCTCGGACCCGGTGGTGACCACGACGGTGTCGTCCGAAGTGGACGGAGTGGTGGTCGGGGTGGGCGTGGTCGAGCCCGTGCCGGACTCGCCGGACGAAGTGGTCGGGTCCGGTGTGGACGGTGTGGACGTGACTGGTGCTTGAGTGGCCACATTGGACTGAGGCTGGGCGACGGCGGTGCTGCCCAACGGTGTCGGCTCGAACCGCCACACGGCGATGAAGCCTGCGATCGAGAGCGCGACTACGAAAATGGTCTTCTTCACGGCAGTGCGCTCCCCTCAGGCGGCAAGACTGAAACGTTCGGCGTGGACCTGCCGGCCCGGCACGCGCAGCTCGCGCAGGCTGCGCAGCACCGCCGAGGTCATCCCGGGCGGCCCGCAGACGAACACGTCGCGTTCGTGCACGTCCGGCACCATCATGTGCAGATTCGCCGCGCCGAGGATCGCGCCGCGGGGCCCGGTCGCCTGGTCCGGTCCACTGAGGACATGCACGACGGCGCCGCGGGCGCGGGCCAGTCCGACCAGTTCCGGCAGCAGCACGGCGTCGGTCTCGGTGCGGACGCGGTAGAGCACGACCACATGGCCGGTGATGTCCTCCAGCAGCGCGCGGATCGGCGTGATACCAACGCCACCGGCGACGAGCAGGGCATCCGGCCGCTGCTGGTGGATCGTGGTGAAGGCGCCGTATGGGCCTTCGGCGAACACGCGGGTGCCGACCTTCAGCGACCGCAGCCCGGCGCTGGACTCGCCGACCGCCTTGGCCGTCAGCCTCAGCGAACGGCCGTCGGGCGCGGCCGACAGGGAGAACGGGTTGGCCTGCCACCAGCGGTCCTTGGTGAGGAAGCGCCAGAGGAAGAACTGCCCGGCGCGGGCGGGCATCCGGTCCAGGTGCTTGCCGCTCATGTAGACCGAAACCACGGTGGAGGACTCGGAAACCACGGCGGTGACCTTGAGCTGGTGACGCAGGTTCCGCGTCAGCGGCAGCACGACGCGCCCGGCGAGCACGGCCACGCCGGCGCCGATCCACAGTGTCCACCAGTACGTCTTGCCGATGTCGTTGCGGACGAACGACTGTCCCAACGCGATTTGGTGGCTGAAGGCGAGGAAGACCGCAGCGTAGGTGTAGAGGTGGATGAAGTGCCAGGTTTCGTACGCCAGGCGCTTGCGGGCGAACTTCGCCGAAGCGGCACCGACCACGAGGATGAGCACGAACGCGACGAGCGCGCGCAGGATGCCTTCCATCGTGTCGGCCAGCTCGACCAGTTCGTCGACCACGCCCTTCTGCTCGACCTCGGCGTAGCCGAAGACCATGAACACCAGGTGCGCCAGCAGCGTCCACAGGATGGTGAACCCGGTCCAGCGGTGCCAGGAGGTCAGCCGGTCCATGCCGAGCCGGCGGTCCAGCCAGGGCAGCCGGGCGACGAGCAACAGCTGGAACGCCATCGCCAGGGCGCCGTAGAGCCCGGCGAGGCGGGCGATGCTGATCAGCACGTTGTCGGAGAGGCCGCCCTCGGCGAACAGGGCGGTGACGGCGGCCACGTTGGCGCCGAGAAAGATGAAGAGGCCGGATTTCGCGGCGATCCGGGGGCGGATCGCCGGGCGCGCGGCCTCGGCGGTCTGCGTCATGGTGGTCACACGGATTCCCCTTCGGTTCGGTTCACGGCCTGCCTTTCTCCCGGTGCCCAGCCTCGCCAGCCAAGCTGTGGGCGGTCTGGGGATCAGCTGTCGGATTGCTGTCGGGGCCGCGCAGGTGTCGCTTGGCGGGCATTCGTCACCGAAGATGGACGGGTGCAGAACCCAGATCCGGTGCGCCTGCTCGTCGTCGACGACGAGCCGCACATCGCCGACCTCGTCGCCACCGTCGCCCGTTACGAGGGCTGGCAGGCGGTGACCGCCGGGTCCGGCCGGGCCGCGCTGTCCGAGGCGGCGGCGTTCGGGCCGGACATCGTGGTGCTCGACCTGATGCTGCCCGACCTCGACGGGTTCGCCGTGCTCGACCGGTTGCGGGAGAACGGGAGCACCGTCCCCGTGGTGTTCCTGACCGCCAAGGACGCCACCGCGGACCGGATCGCCGGGCTGACCCGCGGCGGGGACGACTACCTCGTCAAGCCGTTCTCGGTGGAGGAACTGATGGCGCGGCTGCGCGCGGTCCTGCGCCGCAGCACCGGTGTCACGCATCAGCCGGCCGCGCGCAGCGCCGTGCTGCAGGTGGGCGACCTCACACTGGACGAGGACACCCGGGAGGTCCGCCGCGGCGAGAAGCTCGCGGAGCTGACCCCGACCGAGTACGAGCTGTTGCGCTACCTGATGCGCCGCTCGCCGGCGGTGCTGACCAAGGCGCAGATCCTGGACCACGTCTGGGAGTACGACTTCGGTGGCCGGTCCAATGTGGTCGAACTGGTCATCTCGCACCTGCGCCGCAAGGTCGACGCGGACACCGAACCGCTGATCCACACCGTGCGCGGCGTCGGGTACGTCGTGCGGCAGGTCAGCCGGTGAGACGTTCGGCACTGCGCTGGCTCGAGGCCTGGCGGCGGACGCGGCTGGGCACCCGGCTGACCCTGGGGCTCGGGCTGCTGTCCCTGGTCGTGTTCGCGGTCGTCGGCACTGTGATGGCCGGGATCATGCACGGCTACCTCGACCGCCGCCTGGACGATCAGCTGGTCAAGAGTCAGATCGCTCAGGTGCCGCTGCTGCAGAAGACCCACGGCACGCCGCAGTCGGTGTACTCGTGGTACTCGGCGGTGTACGACGTCAGTGGCGGCGTCGCGATCCCGCAGGGCCGGCCCGCGCTCCCGCAGGACACGTCCCAGCTGGACAAGGTCGCCGCGGACGCGGCCGGTGGCAAGGACGTGCTGCGGTCGGTCTACATCAAGGGCGAGGGGATGTACCGGGTGCGTGCCTGCCCGGTCGACGCCGACCTGGTGCTGCTGAGCGCGGCGCCGCAGAGGGACCTCGACGGGACGCTGCAGCAGCTGATCATCGTCGAGGTCGTGGCGTTCCTGCTCGCGCTCGGCGTGCTGGTGGTCGTCGGCAGGATGGTGCTGCGGCGCGGGCTGCAGCCGCTGGCCGACATGGCGGGTACCGCGCACGACATCGCGTCGCACGACCTCACCGCGCAGGCGGACCTTCCCGTGCGCGCGGAGGGCAGTGGTGGCGGCGTCGAGGTCGAGGAGCTGCGTACGGCGTTCAACGTGATGCTGGAGCACATCGACGCTTCGCTCACCGCGCGGACGGAGGCGAACGAGCAGCTTCGCCGTTTCGTGGCGGATGCCTCGCACGAGCTGCGTACGCCGCTGACGTCGATTCGCGGCTACTCGGAGCTGTTCCGCTACGCGGCCGCGAACGAGCCCGAGGAGCGCGAAGCGCACCTGGCGAAGATCCGCGAAGAGACGGCTCGGATGAGTGTCCTCGTCGACGACCTGCTGTTGCTCGCGCGGCTCGACGCGCACGAGACCGAGGCGCCGCTGCGGCCGGAGCGGATCGACCTGACCGAGCTGGCCGGCGACGCGGCGGACGCGTTCACCGCGGGCCGGCCCGACCACCCGCTGACCGTCCGGCTGGGTTCGCCGGGCCTGCGGCTCGACGCGGACCCGCTAAGGCTGCGGCAGGTGCTCGACAACCTGCTGGCGAACGCCGCCGTGCACACGCCGCCGGGGACCGAGGTCGAGCTGGCGCTGACCGTGGAGGGCGACGAGGCCGTCATCCGGATCACCGACACCGGGCCGGGGATCGCGCCCGAGGCGCAGGAGCACATCTTCGACCGGTTCTACCGCGTCGACGATTCGCGCACGCGCGGCAACGGCGGGTCCGGGCTCGGGCTTTCGGTGGTCCAGTCGCTGGTCACGGCCCACGGCGGGACGGTCGGCGTGGCCAGCGTGCCGGGCCGGACGACGTTCACGGTCCGGCTCCCGCTGGCGGGCTGAAGGGGACTTTCGTCGCGTCCGGCGGGGTGAAGGGGACTTTCCTCACGCGAGACGCGAGGAAAGTCCCCTTCAGCTCACCCGGGCCAGGACGTGCGGCGGGATCGGGAAAGCCTCGGGGAGGTCGGCCGAGGGTTCGGGTTCGCCGAAAATCGTCCGCACCGGGAGCACCCCGGCCCATGACCGATTTTCGGCGACGTCGTCCGCCTCGTCGTCGGGGCCTTCGCCGCGCATCTTCACCGAGGCCTCGGTGAGGTCGAGCGCGAGCACGGACACCGCGGCGAACTCTTTGGCGTTGACCTCGCGCGCGTGGTCCCACGAGCCGGGGGCGAGGTGGTCGGTGAGCACCTTGAGGGCGTGCGTCTTGGCCGCCGGATCGGCCACCGGGACCGCCCGGCCGAGGATGACCGCGCTGCGGTAGTTCATCGAGTGGTTGTTGATCGAGCGCGCGTAGACGATGCCGTCGAGCAGCGTCACCGTCACGCACACGTCGACGTCGCCCGCGGCGGTGCGGAGGCTGCTCGCACCGGTCGATCCGTGCAGGTAGAGCGTGTCGCCGTCGCGGCCGTAGCCGGTCGGGAGCACCAGCGGGGTGCCGTCGCGGACGACGCCGAGGTGACAGATCAGTCCGGCGTCGAGCACGGCGTGCAGGGTCGCGCGGTCGGTCGCCGCGCGGTGCTTCCGGCGGCCGAGGGTGGTCCGGGGCGTGGCGGAGAGCGGTGTGGTCATGTCACCAGCGTCTCCCGGGGAGTGGCCATGGAAAACGGCCACTTCTCGTACACTTGGGAAGTCCACTCGGAGGAGGTCCCATGTCCTACGCCGACACCGCGCTCCCGGTCAGCCTCGACCGGGACACTGCCACGCCGCTGGCCGTCCAGCTCGCCGACGCGCTTCGCCGCGCAGCGGCAACGGGGCACCTGCGCGGCGGCGACCGGTTGCCGTCGACGCGCGCGCTCGCCGAACGGCTCGGCGTCAGCCGCACGGTGACGTCGGCCGCGTACGAGCAGCTCCACGCCGAGGGCTGGATCGCCGGCCGCCACGGCTCCGGCACCTACGTCACCACTCCGCCGAGCTTCGCGCCGGGCCCGGCGCCCGGCCCGGTCCCGGCCGCCGAGACCGAGCAGCCGCCGCTGCTGGACCTCAGTCCCGGCACGCCGTGGGCGGGCGGGCTGGACCGGGCGGCCTGGCGCCGCGCCTGGCGTGCCGCCGCCGACCCGGACCCGCTGATCCGCGCCCACCGCGCCGGCCTGCCCGAGTACCGCGCCGCGGTGTCCGAGCACCTCCTGCGTCACCGCGGGCTGGCCGCCGGTTCGGTTCTCGCCACCGGCGGGACGACGGCCGCGGTCGTCGAACTGGCGACGGCGGTGCTGCGCCGGGGCGACCTCGTCGCCGTCGAAGAGCCGGGCTACCAGCGCGCGGTGCAGGCGTTCCGGCAGGCCGGGCTGCGGGTGGCCGGGGTGCCCGTCGACGAAGAAGGGCTACAGCCGGACGCGGTCCCGGCCGGCGCCCGCGCGGTCTACTGCTCGCCCGCCCACCAGTACCCGATGGGCAGCCGCCTGAGCGCCGCGCGGCGCGTCGAGCTGGTCGAGCGCGCGCGGGCGGAGGGCATGCTCGTGATCGAGGACGACTACGACGGCGAACTCCGCTTCGACGTCGCGCCGCTGCCGATGCTGGCGGCCCTGGCACCAGACGTCGTCGCGCACCTGGGGACGACGAGCAAGATCCTCACCCCGACCCTCGGCGCGGGCTGGATGGTCGCGCCCGCCGCGGTCGCCGAGGCCGTGCTCGACTACCGCGAATCGACCGGGACCCGGCCCTCGCCGGCGGGCCAGCGGGTGCTCATCGAGTTCGCGCGCACCGGCGACCTGGGGCGGCATCTGCGGAAGCTTCGCCGCGAAATGGCGGAACGGCGCTCCGTGCTGGGGGCCGCGCTGGCCGCGGCGCAGGTCCCGGTGCTCGGCGACGACGCCGGCGCGCACCTCGTGGTCCCGTTTTCGTCGGCGGAGCGGGAGGTGGAGCGGCTCGCCGCGGCCGAACGCCAGGGCATCCGCCTCGACGGGCTGTCTCGCCATTTCTCGGCGACGCCCACTGTGCACGGCGTCGCGCTGGGCTACGCGGGCTGTTCCCGCGAAGCGCTCATCGCGGCGCTGCCCGCGTTGGTCGCGCTGCTGCGCTGAGCAGTTGTCGGAGGTCACCCGGTACGGTGGTTCACCATGACTCAGAAGATCCGGGTTGCTGTCGTGTTCGGCGGGCAGAGCAGCGAGCACACGATCTCGTGCCTTTCCGCGGGCAGTGTGCTGGGCAACCTGGATCCGGAGCGCTTCGAAGCGGTGCCGGTGGGCATCACGCATGAGGGCGGCTGGGTGCTCGGCAGCGGCGCACCCGAACAGCTGGCCATCCGTGGCCGTGAGCTCCCCTCGGTCGAAGACGGCAAGGCGCTGGTCCTGGCCGGCGACCCGACCAGCCGCGGCCTGATCACCGTCGAGCCCGGTCGCGAGGCCGAGCTGCTTTCCAAGGTCGACGTCGTCTTCCCGGTCCTGCACGGCGCGTTCGGCGAGGACGGCACCATCCAGGGGCTCCTCGAGCTCGCGGGCATCCCGTACGTCGGCCCGGGCGTACTGGCCAGTGCGGCGGCCATGGACAAGGCAACGGCGAAGAAGCTGCTCGCCGCCGAGGGATTGCCTGTCGGCAGCTATGCCGAGCTTCGCCGCGGAGAGGCGACGCTGTCCGACGCCAACCGTGAGCGCCTCGGTTTGCCGGTCTTCGTCAAACCGTCGCGCGCGGGTTCGTCGGTCGGCATCAGCCGCGTCACGTCGTGGCCGGAAATCGACGACGCGATCGCGCTGGCCCGCCGGACCGACCCGAAGGTCATGGTCGAGGCCGCCGTCGTCGGCCGCGAGGTCGAGTGCGGCGTCCTGGAGTTCCCGGACGGCCACGTCGAGGCGTCGCTGCCGGCCGAGATCCGCGTGCTCTCCGAGGACGAGGACGCCTGGTACGACTTCGAGACCAAGTACCTCGGTGACGACGCCGAGCTCGACATCCCGGCCAAGCTCGACGACGCGCTCACCGAGCGCGTGCGCGCGATGGCCGTCGAGGCCTTCCAGGCGCTGGACTGCCAGGGCCTGGCCCGCGTGGACTTCTTCGTCGGCGCCGACGGCGAGCTGACCATCAACGAGGTCAACACGATGCCCGGCTTCACCACGAAGTCGGCCTACCCGAAGATGTGGGAAGTCACCGGCGTCGACTACACGACGCTCCTGACGACGCTCATCGACACGGCCATCGCGCGGGGCACCGGCCTGCGCTAGCCGTAGCGCAGCGGCTGCGGCGGCAGCTTTTCCCGCACGGAGTCGGAGATCACCTGGAGCGGCCCGGTCCCGGCCGAGCCCGGCACGGTCAACCCGACGTACACGGAGCGGTCGACGACGTACCACGTCGCCGCGTCTTCGCCTTCGACCTGCAGCCACTGGACGCCGTTGACCACGCGCAGCGTCGCGTCCCGCGTCAGCTCGGGCGGCCGGTCCAGCCCGCAGCGCAGGACGAGCGGATCGTCCTCGCCCCAGGCCACCGTCGCCGGCGGCGCGGGATTCGCCAATTCGCGGCGAAGCAGCGTTTTGCCGTTGGACGGCAAATCCGCCGAGAGGGCGCCGACCAGCGTCACGCAGGCGGGCGAGGCCGCCTGCGGCGCGGGTACGGAAACAAGAGCGAGTGGGCCGGTCGCGGGTTCGTCGCCCTTTTTCGTCAACGCGAGGACGGCGACGGCGACCGCCAAGGCCACCGCGAGCGTGGCCGCGGTGACCAGTACCACCCTGGGCGGTGCGCCGGTGTCGGGTTCTGCCACCCGGCAACTACACCATTGGTCAGAGGTGGACGACCGGGCAGGTCAGGGTGCGGGTGATGCCGTCCACGTTCTGCACCTTCGCGACGACGAGCTGGCCCAGCTGATCGACACTGTCCGCCGCCGCGCGCACGATGACGTCGTAGGGACCCGTGACATCCTCTGAACTCGTCACACCGGCGATGCTGGAGATCTCCGCGGCGACCGCGGCCGCCTTGCCGACCTCGGTCTGGATGAGGATGTATGCGTGGACCACGGCGCGCCCTTTCGTCTGGATCACTTCGCTCAAGGTAGGAACGTTGCCAGCAACGTAGCGCCGGTCCTGGGAAAAACATAGGGCATCCGACTATCGGTGATCGACATTTGTCCTGGCGAGGAAAGCACGAGGTGAGGTGTGTCACCCGATGACGGCACGGTCGCCGGTACCGGCGAATTCGCCTTGATCAAGGCGGTGACCGAAGGCAGGCGCCAGCCGCCGGGCACGCTGCTCGGCCCCGGCGACGACGCCGCCGTCGTCGCCGCGCCGGACGGCCGGGTGGTGGCCAGCACCGATGTCCTGGTTCAGGGCGTGCACTTCCGGCTGGATTGGTCCAGCCCCGGCGATGTCGGGCGCAAGGCGGTCGCGGTCAACCTCGCCGACATAGCGGCAATGGGTGCGGTTCCGACGACGGTCCTGGTCGGCCTGGCGTGTCCGTCGGACACTCCCGTGAGCCTGATCACCGAGCTCGTCGACGGCATGTGGGCCGAGGCGGCCAAAGCCGGGATCGGCGTTTCGGGCGGTGACATGGTCCGCGCGGATCAGCTCGTGATCAGCGTCACCGCGCTCGGCGACCTCGGCGACCGTGAGCCGGTCACCCGGGCCGGCGCCCGCCCCGGCGACGTCGTCGCGGTGTGCGGCAGGCTCGGCTGGGCGGCGGCGGGGCTCGCCGTGCTGGGCCGCGGGTTCCGCTCGCCGGTCGGCGTCGTCAACGCCCAGCGCTGTCCCGAACCGCCCTATGACGCCGGCCGTCTCGCCGCGCTCGCCGGGGCGACGGCGATGATCGACGTCTCCGACGGGCTGCTGGCCGATCTCGGGCACATCGGCGAGTCGTCGGGGGTCGGCATCGACGTGCGGACCGCGGATCTCGACGTGCCCACACGGCTGGTGGAGGTCGGCGCCGCACTCGGCTCGGACCCGGTGCAGTGGGTGCTCACCGGCGGCGAGGACCACGCGCTCGCGGCGACTTTCCCGCCGTTCACCGAGCTGCCCGAGGGCTGGCGCACCATCGGCGTGGCGACCATGGCCGAGTCGGGGATCACCGTGGATGGCAAGCCTCATACCCAAAACGGCGGCTGGACCCACTGGCGCTGAACTAGTCTCGGGTCGTGAAGATCCTCGCGGTCCCCTACGACCATCCCGACGCGGTGAAGCTCATCGCGGAAGTGCAGCAGGTGTACGTCGAGCGCTACGGCGGGGTAGACGAAACCCCGCTGGAGCCCGAGCAGTTCGAGCCGCCGCAAGGCGTGTTCCTGGTCGGCTACCAGGGCGACATCGCGGTCGCCTCCGGCGCGTGGCGCGCGCACGACGGCCCCGAGCCCGATTTCCGGCCCGGCGACGCGGAATTCAAGCGGATGTACGTCGCCGATTCGGCGCGGGGCCGCGGCTTCGCCCGGATGATCCTCTCCGAGCTGGAGCGCACGGCGGCGTTGTGCGGACGGACCCGCGCGGTCCTGGAGACCGGCCTCGAACAGCCCGAGGCGATCGCGCTCTACCGCTCGTCCGGCTACACGGAGATCCCGGGATTCGGCATCTACAAGGACGAAGAGACGAGCCGCTGCTTCGCCAAGGATCTGTCATGACCCCGGTGGGGTGAGGCGCAGCAGGACGGCGGCGTGCGGCGGGACGGTCGCGGTCACCGTGCCGTCGGCCTCGCCGACGTCGGCGCGCTGCCAGAGGTCGCGGACGATCCAGCGGCCGCCGACAGCCGCGGTCACCGGGAGCGCGGTGGTGCCGGTGTTGAGCAGGAGCACCGCGAACCCGCCGCCGGTGAGCGGTTTGCCCCAGACCTGGGCGTCGCCGTTTTCGGCCCACCGGCGGCCCTGGCTGCCGGCGAAGTCCTGGTCGACCGCGATCACCTCGGGATTCGAGAGCGTCGCGAGGTCCGCGTCGCTCAGCTTCGCGGGATCCGTCCCGGCGAACAGCGGAGCGTTGAGCACGGCCCAGACGCTGAAGTGCGCCCGCGCTTCCGACGTGGTCAGCGTGCCGTTGCCGACCTGGAGCATGTCCGGGTCGTTCCAGCCGCCGGGCGCGCCGCTGTAGGCCGCGACCGCGGCCTGCTGGTCGATCGTCGAGAGCACCGACGCCCAGTCCGGCGTGAGGTCGAGCGTCGTTCGCCACGAATTGGCGACGGGCCGCGCCCAGGTCCACGGGCTGGAGAAGCCGTATTCGGAGATCGCGTAGACGATCGGACGTTGCAGCCGGGCGAGCTCGTCGCGCATCTTCCGGAACGCGGTCGCGCGGTCGAGGCCGTCGACGAGGTCGGCGTTGCACCAGTCGTACTTGAGGTAGTCGACACCCCAGTCCGCGAACGTCTCGGCGTCCTGGCGCTCGTGGCCGAGCGACCCGATGCCGGTCGCGGGGTAGGCGTCGTTGGCCATCGCGCAGGTGCGGCTGCCCGGCACGGCGTAGATGCCGAAAAGCAGCCCTCGTGAGTGGACGTACTCGGCGAGATCGGCGATTCCGCTGGGGAAGCGCGTCGGATCCGCCTGGAGCGAGCCGTCGCCGGCGCGCGCGGTGGCTTGCCAGCAATCGTCCACGACGACATACCGGTAGCCCGCGTCACGCATGCCGTTGTCGGCGAGCGCGTCGGCGGCGGCGCGGACGACCTGCTCGGTGAGGTCGTAGCAGCGGACCTGGTTCCAGCTGTTCCAGCCCATCGGCGGGGTCTGCGCGAGGCCGTTGGCGAGTCTCGGCGAAAGCGGGATCGGCGCGCTCAGGAGGACAGCGGCCAGCGCCAGGACGAGCACGAGCCGCGCGCTCCGGCGGTGGTTTGTCGTCTGGACGGCGATGACGTGATCCAATCGCATCGACCGTGAAACCGCAGTCATCGGAGGCGGCATGCCGATCTACGCGCTGGGCGAGCTGGAACCGCGGATCCATCCCGACGCCTACGTCCACCCCGACGCGACCGTGATCGGCGACGTCCGGATCGGCGCGCACGCCTCGGTCTGGCCGCAGACCGTGCTGCGCGGCGACCACGGGTACATCGAGATCGGCGAGCGCTCGAACATCCAGGACGGATGCGTCGTGCACTGCACCCGCCGCCATCCGACGATCCTCGGGCCGTCGTCGGCGGTCGGCCACGCCGTGCACATCGAGGGCGCGACCATCGGGACCGGCTGCCTGATCGCGTCCGGTTCGGTAGTGCTCAACGGCTCGGTGATCGAGGACGGCGGGATGGTCGGCGCGGGCGCGGTGCTCTCGTACGGTTCCCGCGTCGGCACCGGGGAGATCGCGCTGGGCGTCCCCGGGAAGACGCGGCCGAACACGTCCTTCGGGCCGGACAACATCAAGCTCGTGGTCGATTCCTACGTTGAGCGCGCGGCCCGGTTCCGGGTCGAGCTCCGGCGGCTCGACCCGCCAGGGTGACGTCGGCCACGCAGCGCTAGGCTCGCTGGCCGTGACCGCACGACCGTTGACCGAAATCGTCGAAGCAGGCTGGGCCCAGGCCCTCGAACCGGTGGCGCCGCAGGTCGCCGCGATGGGGGAGTTCCTCCGCGCGGAAATCGCCGCCGGCCGGACCTACCTCCCGGCGGGGGAGCACGTGCTGCGGGCGTTCAAGCAGCCCTTCCACGACGTGCGGGTGCTGATCGTCGGCCAGGACCCGTACCCGACGCCGGGGCACGCGGTCGGGCTGAGCTTCTCGGTCGCGCCGGACGTCCGGCCGATCCCGAAGAGCCTGGTCAACATCTACAAGGAGTACACCGAGGACCTCGGCCACCCGTTGCCGTCCAACGGCGACCTGACGCCGTGGGCCGACCAGGGCGTGCTCCTGCTCAACAGGGCGCTCACCGTGCAGCCGGGCAAGTCGAACTCCCACCAGGGCAAGGGCTGGGAGGACGTCACCGAGCAGGCGATCAAGGCCCTCGCGGCGCGCGACGAGCCGATGGTGGCGATTCTCTGGGGCCGCAACGCCCGCAACCTGCGCCCGATGCTGGGCAGCGTCCCGTGCATCGAGTCGGCGCACCCGAGCCCGCTTTCGGCGCACAACGGCTTCTTCGGCTCCCGGCCGTTCAGCCGGGCGAACCAGTTGCTGGCCGACCAGGGCGCCGGGCCGGTCGACTGGAAACTGCCCTGAGCGATGTCCGGACCGGGGTGAGCGCTCCGACTCCAGGACGAGAACTCGATCCCAGGAGGAAACCATGACCACCACCCCGGAAACCGTGCGCTCGGCCGACGGCACCACGATCGCCTTCGACCGCCGTGGCGAGGGCGCGCCGGTGATCCTGATCGGCGGCGCGTTCAACGACCGGACCACCGTGGCCGGGCTGGCGGCCGTGCTCGTGGACGATTTCACGACGATCGCCTACGACCGGCGAGGCCGCGGCGACAGCACGGACGCCGAGAAGTACGACGTCGAGCGCGAGATCGAGGACGTCGCCGCGCTGATCGAGCACGTCGGGGGGCATGCGTCGCTGTTCGGGCATTCGTCGGGAGCCATCCTCGCCCTGGAAGCGGCCGCGCACGGCCTAGCGGTGGATCGGGTGGTCGCCTATGAAGCGCCCTACGTGGTCGACAGCCGCGAACCGGCGAAGGAGGATTTGGTCGACCGGGTCCGGGCCTGCGTGGAGGCGGGCGACCGGGACGGCGCGATCACGCTCTTCCTGACCGAGGGCGCCGACACCCCGCCGGAGATCGTCGAGGGCATGCGGTCCGAACCGGTCTGGGGCTGGTTCACCGCGCTCGCGCACACGCTGCCCTACGACCTGGCGCTCGGCGGCGGTGGCCAGGTGCCGACCGAACGGCTGGCGTCGATCACCGCCGAGACGCTGGTCATCGGCGGCGGGACCAGCCCGGAGTGGTTCCGGTCCGCGGCCAGGGCCATCGCCGAGGCCGTGCCGGGTGCGCGTTACGAGACGCTCGAGGGCCACGACCACGGCGTGCTTCAGTACCCGGAGGCGCTTCGCCCGCTGCTGACGTCGTTCCTCGGCTAGAAAGCCCGGCTGTTCCGAAAGGATCTTTCGGGACAGCCGGTGTGCGGAAATAAAAATGGCGGGTGCCCCCGGAGGAGCACCCGCCACCCGAAAACCTGCGTCAGCCGCGGACGACCTTGCCCGCCTTGATGCACGAGGTGCACACGTTCAGGCGCTTGCGCTGGGACAGACCGATCTTGGCGTGCACGGTCTGAATGTTCGGGTTCCACCGGCGGTTGGTACGGCGGTGGGAATGCGAGACCGACTTGCCGAAACCGGGTCCCTTGCCACAGACGTCGCACACGGCAGCCACGTCGAACTCCTTTGGATCTGGGTCATAGAGATGAGCCCAGATGCACTGGGCAACTCGACCATACTAACGAGTGCGTTCGGGGGGTTCCGCACCGGGTCGATACGCTCCCTCCAACCGGGCGCGCGGCACCCGAGGCGACCACAGAGCGCGCACCCGGCCGAAGGCCCCGCTATCGCGGCGGCGGGGCGCCCCCATGCTCGCAACCGGTGGTTTCCGTGGGAGGTGCGCCCTGCCGACGGGATCGCGGATGCGCGCAGACTTGCGGACGAGCGGAGGTATGGGGTGCGGGTGCTGGACGTGGCGGCGGTTTCGGCCTGGGCGGCGGGTTGTGTGCACAGCCTGGCGGCCCTGCGGCCGGCGATCGACGGGATCAACGTCTACCCGGTGGCGGACTCCGACACCGGGTCCAACCTGCTGTTCACCATGACCGGCGCGCGTGACGAGCTGGCCGCCGCCGAGCCCTCCGACGCCGCCGAAGCGCTGGCCGTCTTCGCCCGCGGGGCCGTCGCTGCCGCCAAGGGCAACTCCGGCGTGATCATGTCCCAGGTCGTGGCCGGGCTGGCCCAGTGGGCGGCCGGAGGCGACGAGCTGGACGGGCCCGGTCTCGCGGCCGCGCTCCAACGCGCCGACGAGGTCGCCACCGGCGCGGTGAGCCGCCCGGTGGCCGGGACCATCCTCACCGTGCTGCACGCGGTGGCCACCGCCGTGCGCGGGGAGACGTGCTCGCTGGGTGAGGTCGCCAAGGCCGCGGCCGACGCCGCCGCGCTCGCGCTGGAGGAGACGCCCAAGCTGCTGCCCGCGCTGGCCAAGGCCGGTGTGGTCGACGCCGGCGGCCGCGGCCTGGTCGCGGTGCTCGACGCGCTGGCCGGCGTGATCACCGGCACCGCCGCCGAGCCGGTGCACGCGCTCGAAGCCGTCGTCGGCGCCCAGGACATCCCGGCGCCCTACGCCTGGGAGGTCATGTACCTGCTCGACGGGGTCGAGGAGGTGAACCTGCCGCGGCTGCGCAAGGAGCTCAGCGGCCTCGGCGACAGCGTCACCGTCGCCGGGGACGGCGCGGGCAGCCACGCGATCCACGTCCACTGCGCGGACATCGGCGCCGCCATCGAGGCCGGGCTGGAGCTGGGCAGGCCGCGCCGGATCCGGGTGGAGCCGCTGCTCACGCCCACCCCGATCGAGCCGGGCGGCGGAATCGACCGCACGGTGGTGGCGGTCGTGCGCGGTGGCGCCCTGGCCGAGCTGCTGCGCGCCGAGAGCATCCCGGTGCTGGCCGTGCCGGAGGGCACGACGCCGAGCGTCGAGGACATGATCGGCCTGCTCAACGAGGCCGCCGGACGGCACGTCACGGTGCTGCCGGGCAGCCTGGACCTCACCGCCGCGGCCGACACCGCGGCCGGGCACGCGATGGCCGCCGACCGGGACGTCGTGGTCATCCCGTGCGCCTCCCCGGTGCAGGTGCTGGCCGCGCTGGCGGTGCACGACGCGGACCGCCGGACCAACGACGACGTGGTCGCGATGGCCGAGGCGGCGGCCGCCACCAGGCGTGGCGAACTCCGGATCGCGCAGGAGGAGTCGCTAACCTGGGTGGGCCGGGCCCAGTCCGGCGACGTGGTCGGCCTGGTCGACGACGAGGTGGTGCTGATCGAGCCCGCGCCGGCCTCGGAGACCAACCTGGTCGCGGCCGCGATGAAGGTGCTGAACCGGATGCTGGCGCTCGGTGGTGAGCTCGTGACGGTGCTGAGCGGGATCGACGCCCCGCCCGGGGTCGCCGACGAGCTGGCGGAGCAGCTGAGGCTGGAACATCCGGAAGTGGAGTTGACGAGCTATGCCAGTGGCCAGGCGGACGCCGTGCTGCTGATGGGGGTCGAATAAGACGATGGCCGGACTGCGCGACAAGCTGCCGTTGCTGCTGGGTGCGAAGACCGCGAAGGCGCTCGAGACCGCGCTCGGCATCGAGACGGTCAGCGACCTGCTGCGCCACTACCCGCGCCGCTACGCCGAACGCGGGCAGCTCACCGACATCGCCGGGCTCGAACTCGGTGAGCACGCCACCGTGCTCGCGCGGATCGAGAAGGTCAGCAAGCGGCGGATGAAGTCCCGCAACGGGACCATCCTCGACATGGTGATCACCGACGGGAAGCGCCGCCTGGCCTGCGCCTTCTTCAACCAGGCCTGGCGCGAAAAGGACCTGGTCCCCGGCAAGACCGGGCTCTTCGCCGGCAAGGTCACCGCCTTCCGCGACACCCTCCAGCTGGCCAACCCGGAGTACGAGCTGCTGGAGGCCGAGCGCGAGGCCGAGGCGGTGGACAGCTTCCTCGCCGAGATCATCCCGGTGTACCCGGCCGCGCAGGGCATGCCGACCTGGTCGATCGCCAAATGCGTCCGCCAGGTGCTGGACACCCTCGAGATCGACGAGGACCCGATGCCGCTGGACCTCCTCGCAGGCTACGGCCTGCCCGCTCTCGACAACGCGTTGCACGGGATCCACCGGCCGGAGAACTGGGCACACCTGGAGAACTCGCGCCGCCGCCTCAAGTGGGACGAGGCCATGGCCGTGCAGCTGATCTTCGCGCAGCGCCGCCATTCCGCCGTTTCCCGTCCCGCCAAGGCGAACCCGCACACCGACGGCGGCATCCTGGACGCCTTCGACAAGCGCCTGCCCTTCGAGCTGACCGCGGGCCAGCGCGCGATCGGCGACGAGATCGCCGCCGACCTGGCCACCGAGCACCCGATGAACCGCCTGCTGCAGGGCGAGGTCGGCTCGGGCAAGACGGTGGTCGCGCTGCGGGCGATGCTCCAGGTCGTCGACTCCGGGCGCCAGGCCGCGATGCTCGCGCCGACCGAGGTGCTCGCCGCCCAGCACGCGCGCTCGCTGCGCGAGATGCTCGGCGACCTCGGCCAGGCCGGGGAGCTCGGCGCCGCCGAGAACGCCACCCGGATCACCCTGCTCACCGGGTCGATGGGTGCGAAGGAACGGAAGAAGGCGCTGCTGGAGATCGTCAGCGGCGAAGCGGGCATCGTCGTGGGCACGCACGCGCTGATCCAGGATCACGTCGCCTTCGCCGACCTCGGCCTGGCCGTGGTCGACGAGCAGCACCGCTTCGGCGTCGAGCAGCGGGACGCGCTGCGCTCGCGCGGCGCCGACGACACCAGCCCGCACGTACTGGTGATGACCGCGACGCCGATCCCGCGCACGGTCGCCATGACCGTCTACGGCGACCTCGAGGTCTCCGCGCTGCGCGAAATGCCCGTCGGCCGTTCGCCGATCAAGACCACCGTCGTCCCGGTCGCGGAGAAACCCGCCTGGTACGACCGCGTCTGGCAGCGGGTCACCGAGGAGGTCGGCAAGGGACACCAGGCCTACGTCGTCTGCCCGCGGATCGGCGACGAGCCGCCGTCGGACAAGAGCGACAAGCGCCCGCCGCTGGCCGTGCTGGACCTCGCGCCCGACCTTGAGCACGGTCAGCTCAAGGGGCTCAGGATCGGGGTGCTGCACGGGCGGATGCCGCCCGACGACAAGGACGCGGTGATGCGCGCGTTCACCGCCGCCAAGCTCGACGTCCTGGTCGCCACCACCGTGATCGAGGTCGGCGTCAACGTGCCGAACGCGACCGCCATGGTGATCATGGACGCCGACCGCTTCGGCGTCAGCCAGCTGCATCAGCTCCGCGGCCGCGTCGGCCGGGGGAGCGTGCCCGGCTTGTGCTTGCTGGTCACCGAGACGCTGGACGGGACGGCCACGCGGGAGCGGCTGGCCGCGGTGGAGTCGACCACCGACGGCTTCGAGCTCTCGCAGCTCGACCTCGAGCTGCGCCGCGAGGGCGACATCCTCGGCTCCGCGCAGTCCGGCAAGCGCTCCGGGCTCAAGCTCCTCTCGCTCCTGCGTGACGAGGACGTCATCGCCGAGAGCCGGGCCCGCGCGCAGGAGATCATCGCCGCGGATCCCACGCTGGGGAACTACCTCGGCCTGGCGCACATGGTCGCCGACGTCGTCGACGTCGAACGCGCGGAGTACCTCGAGAAGAGCTGACCCGCCCGGTCCGTCCACTGTGGACGAACATGGCGGCCGTCTTCGCCGTCGGAGCAAGGCGGACTTCGTTGTCTGCCAACACTTGTGGAGTAGTCGTGTCGCGATGAGCGGGATCAGTTGCGCCATATGCTCACGATATCGAACAGTGGTTCGCGATGCGAACACACGATCGGGTGATCGTCCTGCCGTCGCGCTGCGAGGCGCGGAAAGCTGGAGGAGATGGATCATGAACTCCCGCCGGGTGTCGTCCGCCCCGCCACCGTTGCCGACGCCGCCGCGATCGGTGAAATCAGTGTGCTGGCTTGGCAAGCGGCCTACGCCGGGCTGTTGCCGGACGACTTCCTCCGCCGGCTTTCGATCGACGCCAGGGCTCGGATGTGGACCGATGTGCTCGGTGGCCCGGACCGGTCCGGCACCGTCCTGGTGGTCGAAACCGCGGGCCGGGAAAGGCATCTGGCCGGGTTCGCCGGGTTCGGCCCGCGTCGCGACGACGCCGGCTCGGAGGCGGGTCAGCTGTACGCGTTCTACCTCCACCCGCGGCATTGGGGGCGAGGGCTCGGCAAGCTCCTGCACGACGAGGTGATCCGGACGTTCGTCCACGACGGCTACCGTTCGGCCGTGCTGTGGGTGCTGGCCACCAACGAGCGGGCGCAGGCCTTCTACCGCCGTGAAGGCTGGTTCCCTGACGGCGCAACACAATCCGAACCCGTCGATGGTGGCGCGGTCACGCTGGAGGAGGTGCGCTTCCGGCGTGTCCTCCCGTGACGAACGCGCCCGCGCGTGCTGCCGCCGCGGCTGCGGTGGCGGCGATCTCGGCGTCGCGGCGGCTCAGCGTTTCGCGCGCGATGAAGAGCCGGTAGAAGACCGGCGCGCAGGCGAAGCGGATGACCTCGTCGGGGTCGGTGCCCGCCGGGACGTCGCCGCGCGCGATCGCGCGCTCGGTCACCACGGCGCTCTGGGCGTGCCGGGTGACGTAGAAGGTGCGCAACGCCTCCGCCGCGCGTGGGGAGAGGAAGGCCGCGAGGATCGACGCCGTCGGCAGTTCTCGCAGGCCGGGCTCGGTGAAGTAGTGCACGAGCTCGCCGACGACCTCGCGCAGGTCGCCCCTCAGCGAGCCGGTGTCCGGCGCGGCCCACTCCATCTCGCCCGCGAGCTGCAGTGCGGCCGCGACCAGGCCCTCGGCTGACTCCCAGCGCCGGTACAGCGTCGTCTTGTGGACGCCGGAGCGTTCCGCGACCGCCTCCACAGTCAGGTCGGCGTATCCGTGCTCGGCCAGCAGGTCCAGGGTGGCCTGCAGGGCGGCGGCCCGGGTGCGCTCGGTGCGCCCGC
Organism: uncultured Actinomycetota bacterium; assembly: GCA_963762765.1. GTDB lineage: Bacteria > Actinomycetota > Actinomycetes > Mycobacteriales > Pseudonocardiaceae > Amycolatopsis. The sequence continues at coordinate 139,038 of CAVXMR010000050.1, read as the reverse complement.
CCGGCCGCTGGGTCCCGGAAATTCCACTTGCCAATTGCTACTCCAGTTGCGTTAGTGTGGTCAGTATGCCAGAACTCACCGCACTCCCGTACCCCGGCGACGTCACCGCGATCGCCGAGCTGATCGGCGACGCGAGCATTGTCGCCATCGGCGAGAACAATCACCACATCCAGGAGTTCGGCGAGCTGCGCGACCAGTTGCTGCGGCACCTCGTCGAGCACCGCGGCTTCACCGTGCTGGGCTTCGAATCCGGCTTCCCCGAGGGGCTCCTGGTCGACGGCTGGCTGCGCGGCGCGCCCGGCGACGTCGCCGACATCGGGCGGGACGGCTTCACGTTCAGCCTCGGCGACACGCCCGTGATGCACACGATGCTGACCTGGCTGCGCGAACGCGGCGGCGTCCGGTACGCGGGCCTGGACGTGCCCAGCTCCGCGGGCTCTCCGGAGCCGTCCCTGCGGGCGATCCGTGATGTGGCACCGTCCCTTGTGGACGCCGCGATCGAGGCCTGCGCGCCGTATTCTTCGGTGAGCAGCGCGGTCGCGCCGGCACGGTACGCGGCCATGGGAAAGGAGGCGCGCGACGCGGCCACGAAAGCCTTGACGGTCCTCGGCGAACACCTCGCCGATGCCGACAGTGCCGATGACGTCGTGCGTCATCACGTCGAAGGCGCGCTGAGCATCGACGCGTACCTGCGCGAACTGGACGCGATGATGTCGGGCAACCCGACGGGAACCTCGGCGCGCGACGCCTACATGGCTGCCACGGTTCGCCTGCTGCGCAAGCAGTATCCCGGTGAGAAGATCGTCCTGATGCTCCACAATGGACACCTCCAGCGCATCCCGTTCGCGCCGATGCCGGGCATGGACGCGCCGTCGGCGGGCACGTACCTCGCCGAGGAGTTCGGTGACGACTACTTCGCGCTCGGGCTCACCGCGGTGTCGGGCACGACTACCGGGCTGGTTCCCGACGAAAGCGCGCGCCTCGGCTTCAGCGTCCACGAACAGGCGCTGGAAGAGCCCGCGGCAGGCGGGATCGAGGCCGCGCTCGCCGAGCGGGCACCGTGCCTGGCCGACCTGCGGCCCGCCCGGGGCGGACCGGGCCCGGACAGCATCCGGCACGCACACATGACCCCGGCGGTGAACGTCGCCGAGGCGTTCGACGCGGTGGTCTGCCTGAAAGGGCAGGAAACGATTTACCGGGCCACCGCCGGGTAGGTGTGCCCGTTCGGCCGCTTGCCGTAATCGGTCACGCGGCGTTTCCTTCCTATGTGGCTGGGCGTAGGCGGGCGCTGATCGTCGCCAATGGCGAATACGACAACGAGGGGCTGCAACGGCTCACTTCACCCTCGGCCGACGCGGACGCCCTCGCCGAGGTCCTCGCCGACCGCACGATCAGCGACTTCGACGTCCAGGTCATCCGCAACGAGACGGCCCACGTCGTCCAGGCGCAGATCGAGGACCTCTTCGCCGAGGGAAAGCCCGAGGACGTCCTCCTGCTGCACTTCTCCTGCCACGGCTTGAAAAGCGACTCCGGTGAGCTGTTCTTCGCGGCCCGCAATACCCGCCCGGATCGGCTCGGCTCCACCGCCGTGCCCGCCGAATTCGTGCAGCGCTGCATGCGGGTGAGCCGCTCGCGCAGCATCGTCCTGCTGCTGGACTGCTGCTACGGCGGCGCTTTCGGCCAGGGTGTCGCGGTGCGGGCGGCGGGTGACGCGAACGTGCTCGACAATTTCCCGGGCGGCGGTTTCGGTGGCCGCGGCCGCGCGGTGATCACGGCGTCCAACTCGATCGAGTACGCCTTCGAAGGCGACCGGCTCGCCGACGACCAGGCGGCGCGGCCGTCGGTGTTCACCGCCGCGCTGGTCGAGGGCCTGCGGACCGGCGAGGCCGACCGCGACGAAGACGGCTGGGTCGCGCTCGGCGAGCTGTACGAGTACCTCTTCGACCGCGTCCGCGAGCGCAACCCGAAACAGACGCCGAGCCGCGACATCGAGATGCAGGGTGAGCTGTACCTGGCGAAGAGCCGCCGCCGTCGGATCAAGCCGTCGCCGATTCCCGGCGATCTCGAAGCCGCGATCCACGCCGACAACATGTTCACCCGCCTCGGCGCGATCGCGGAACTGCGGCGACGGCAGGAAAGCACGAACCTCCCGGTCGCCGTCGGGGCCTTCGAGGCGTTGAAGGGCATGGCCGAGACGGACACGGCGAGCGTCGCCGAGGCCGCGCTGGAGGCGATGCGCCGCAGCGCCGTGCGGGTCGACACCGAGACGGTGCGGCTGTCCGCGCGGTCCGGTGCGAGCGCGGACGCGGTGCTCCGGCTGAGCGGCCCACCGGTCGCGCGGGCGGCCCGGTTCGAGGCGTCACACGCCTGGATCCGGGTGACCGAGAGCGACGGCGGCGCGGAATTGTCGGTGTCGGCCGGAGAATCGGGAACGCGCCACGGGAAGGTCGTGGTGACCGGGCCGACCGGGGACGTGGTCGTCGCGGTGGAGATCGAGACGATCCCGGAGGAGGTGCCCGCGAAGCCACCCGAACCTGCCGTACCTGAGCCGGAGGTGGTCGAGAAGACGGCGGCGACCGCGCCGGTATCGGACGTACCGGTTGAGCGGGCGCCGGAACAGGCGACCCCGCCGACGGGATTCGCGGTTCCCCCGGCCTTCGTGGCCCAGCCGCCGGTCGCCCAGGGACCGCCGACGGGGTACGTGCCCCCAGTACAGGGGCGGCCGACGCCCGCTCCGATGCCGTCTGCCGGGATTCCGCAGCGGCCTGCCGCGCGTCGTGCGCCGGTCGCTGCCGCCTTCGCCGGTGTCTTCGGCCTGCTCGGCGCCATGACACCCGAAAGCCTGCAGGCCTTGCTGTTCTCCGCGGTGGTCGTCGCCGCCGGCGGGGTGTGCATGTTCATTCCCGCGGCCCGGCGGCACACCGGTCCAGGGCTGCTGGCGGGAGTCGCATTCGGGAAGCTGTGGGTGATCGTGGCCGTGATCTCCATCATGGCCGGGGGTGAGGACGCTTCGACGGCCTTGCTCCCCGTGTTCGGGGCTGCGGTGTTCGCGATCGTCGCCGCGTTCTGCGGTCTCCGCGTGGTGTCCAAGGAGGGCGGCGGGCTCGGGCTGAAGGCGCCGTCCAGCCCGCTGGACGCGCTGGTGATCGCGCTCGGGGTGATCGGTGCGATCGCGGCCTTCATCCAGGGCGGGCAGAACACCGGTGACTCCCCGACCGTGCCCGCGCTGGGGTACATCGGTGCCGGAGTCCTGCTGGTGGTCGTGCCGGTTCTCGCGATCTCGGCCAAGCCGCGGCTGTACGGCCTGACGATGCTCCTCGGGTGGCTCGGGTCGAATGTGTTCGTCGTGATCGCGCTCTTCGCCGGTGTACAGGGCGGCGAATACACACCGATGGTGATCATGACCTTGGCGCTCGGGCTGATGGCGATCACTGCCTTCGTCGCTCTCGCTCGCCGGAATCAGCCGATCGGGCGACAGTCCTGAGTTGTCGCCGGACCCCCGGCGGGGTACCACGCTGATCATGAGGATGCGACGTGGTCTTTTCGTGGCGACAGTGCTCCTGCTCGCCGGGCAGGCTCCCGCGCTCGCCGCGGGCGGGGTACAGGCGAACCCGCCCAGCTGGGGGCTCGACCGGATCGACCAGCACACCGGCCTCGACCAGGCGTATCACTACGCCTCCGACGCCGCCGGCGTCACCGTGTACGTGATCGACACCGGTGTGGACCTGAAGCATCCCGACTTCGGCGGGCGGGTCGCGCCCGGCAAGGACTTCCTCGGCGGCGGGACCGACACCTCCGACGGCAACGGCCACGGCACGCGGATGGCCGGGATCGCCGCGGGCACGGCCTACGGCGTCGCGAAGGCCGCGCAGATCATCCCGGTGCGGGTGCTGGACAAGGACGGCGGCGGCGCCACCGAGAAGATCATCGCCGGGATCGACTGGGTCGCGCAGAACGCCGAGCAGCCCGCGGTCGCGGTGCTCGGCATCGGCGGTGTGGCGAACGAGCAGCTCGACGCCGCCGTGCGACGGCTGGCCACGGTGATGCCGGTGGCCGTCCCGGCCGGGGGCGAGTCGTCGGACGCGGGCGGCTTCTCGCCCGGCCGCGTCGCCGAGGTGCTCACCGTGGGTGCCGTGGACGTCCAGGACAAGCCCGCCAAGACCTCGAACTTCGGCCAGGCCGTCGACTTCTACGCGCCGGGTGTCGAGATCCCCGCGCCGCTCGCGGGCGGGGCCGGTGCGGGCGTGCTCTCCGGGACGTCGATGGCCGCCGCGTTCGCCGCCGGCGCCGCGGCGGTGTACCGCGGCCTGCACCCGCAGGCGAGCCCGGCCGAGGTGTGCGACGCCCTGGTTCAGGCCGCCACCCCGGACGCCGTGGTCGACGTACCGAAGGGCACCGCGAACCGGCTGCTCTACCTGGACCCCGGCCAGGGGTCATGACGTCCATCACCTGGTACTGAACTCCCGCAGAGCGGGACTCACCGGGTAACGTGCGGGGACTACCGATCCGAGAACGGGAAGGACCGGGCATGTTCCGCAAGGTGCTGGTGGCCAACCGCGGGGAGATCGCGATCCGCGCTTTCCGCGCCGGCTACGAACTGGGCGCGGGCACGGTCGCCGTGTTCCCGCACGAAGACCGCAACTCGCTGCACCGGCTCAAGGCCGACGAGGCCTACGAGATCGGGGAGCCGGGCCATCCGGTGCGCGCGTATCTCTCGGTCGACGAGATCGTCGCCGCGGCGAAGAAGGCGGGTGCCGACGCCGTTTACCCCGGTTACGGCTTCCTGTCGGAGAACCCCGACCTCGCGCGCGCGTGCGAGGAAGAAGGCATCACCTTCGTCGGGCCCAGCGCCGACATCCTCGAGCTGACCGGCAACAAGGCCCGCGCGGTCAAGGCCGCGCGCGAGGCCGGGGTGCCGGTGCTCGGCTCGTCCGAGCCCTCCAGCGACGTGGACGCCCTGGTCGCGGCCGCCGAGGACCTAGGCTTCCCGGTGTTCGTGAAGGCCGTCGCCGGTGGTGGCGGACGCGGCATGCGTCGCGTCACGGACCCAGCCACGCTGCGCGAGTCCATCGAGGCCGCCGCGCGCGAGGCCGAGTCCGCCTTCGGCGACCCGACGGTGTTCCTGGAGAAGGCCGTCGTCGAGCCGCGGCACATCGAGGTCCAGATCCTCGCCGACGGCGAGGGCAACATCATCCACCTCTACGAGCGCGACTGCTCGGTGCAGCGGCGCCACCAGAAGGTCGTCGAGCTGGCGCCGGCGCCGAACCTCGACCCCGAGCTGCGGGACCGGATCTGCGCGGACGCGGTCAAGTTCGCCCGCCAGATCGGCTACCGCAACGCCGGCACCGTGGAGTTCCTGCTCGACAGGCAGGGCAAGCACGTATTCATCGAGATGAACCCGCGCATCCAGGTCGAGCACACGGTCACCGAAGAGGTCACCGACGTCGACCTCGTGCAGTCCCAGCTGCGCATCGCCTCCGGCGAGACGCTGGCCGACCTCGGGCTTTCGCAGGACAAGATCTACCTGCGCGGCGCCGCTCTGCAGTGCCGCATCACGACCGAGGATCCGGCCAACGGCTTCCGCCCGGACACCGGGATGATCTCCGCCTACCGCTCACCGGGCGGCTCGGGCATCCGGCTCGACGGCGGGACCGCCTTCTCCGGCACCGAGATCAGTGCGCACTTCGACTCGCTGCTGGTGAAGCTCACCTGCCGCGGCCGCGACTTCCAGACCGCCGTCGGACGCGCCCGCCGCGCCGTCGCCGAGTTCCGGATCCGCGGTGTCGCCACGAACATCCCGTTCCTCCAGGCCGTGCTCGACGACCCGGACTTCCGCGCCGGGCGTGTCACGACGTCGTTCATCGAGGAGCGTCCGCACCTGCTCACCGCGCGGCACTCCGCCGACCGCGGTACGCGGCTGCTGACCTACCTCGCGGACCAGACGGTCAACAAGCCGCACGGCGAACGGCCGAAGACGCTCGACGCGCAGCTGAAGCTGCCGAAGCTGGCGAAGGACGCGACGCCGCCTGACGGCTCGAAGCAGAAGCTCGTCGAACTCGGCCCTGGCGGCTTCGCGCGCTGGCTGCGCGAGTCGCCGTACATCGGCGTCACGGACACGACGTTCCGCGACGCGCACCAGTCGCTTCTCGCGACGCGAGTACGGACGAAGGACCTTCTCGCTGTCGCGCCCGTTGTCGCCAACACCGTGCCGCAGCTGCTTTCGCTGGAGTGCTGGGGTGGCGCGACCTACGACGTCGCGCTGCGATTCCTCGCGGAGGACCCGTGGGAGCGGCTGGCGAAGCTGCGCGCGGCCGTGCCGAATATCTGCCTCCAGATGCTGCTGCGCGGGCGCAACACCGTCGGCTACACGCCTTATCCGACCGAGGTCACCACCGCTTTCGTCCAGGAGGCGACCAAGACCGGCATCGACATCTTCCGGATCTTCGACGCGCTCAACGACGTCGAGCAGATGCGCCCGGCGATCGAGGCCGTGCGCGAGACGGGGACCGCGGTCGCCGAGGTCGCGCTCTGCTACACCTCGGATCTGTCGGACCCGGGTGAGAAGCTCTACACGCTGGACTACTACCTCAAGCTCGCCGAGCAGATCGTCGGCGCGGGGGCGCACGTCCTGGCCGTGAAGGACATGGCCGGGCTGCTGCGCGCGCCCGCGGCGGCGCGGCTGGTTTCGGCGCTGCGCAAGGAGTTCGACCTGCCGGTGCACATCCACACCCACGACACCGCGGGCGGCCAGCTGGCCACCTACCTCGCGGCGATCCAGGCGGGCGCGGACGCGGTCGACGGCGCGGTGTCGTCGATGGCGGGCACGACGTCGCAGCCGTCGCTGTCCTCGATCGTCGCGGCCACCGACCACTCCGACCGGACCACCGGGCTGGACCTGCAGGCGATCGGCGATCTGGAGCCCTACTGGGAGAGCGTGCGCAAGATCTACGCGCCCTTCGAGGCCGGGCTCGCGTCGCCGACCGGGCGCGTCTACCACCACGAGATTCCCGGCGGCCAGCTGTCGAATCTGCGGACGCAAGCGATTGCGCTCGGGCTCGGCGACCGGTTCGAGGACATCGAGGCGATGTACGCCGCCGCGGACAAGATCCTCGGCCACCTGGTGAAGGTGACGCCGTCGTCGAAGGTGGTCGGCGACCTCGCGCTGCACCTGGTCGGCGCCGGGGTTTCGCCGGAGGCGTTCGAGGCGGAGCCCAACAAGTTCGACATCCCCGACTCGGTGATCGGCTTCCTGCGCGGCGAGCTCGGCGACCCGCCGGGCGGCTGGCCGGAGCCGTTCCGCACCAAGGCTCTCGAGGGCCGCGCGGATCCGAAGCCGGTGCAGGAACTGTCCGAATCCGACCGCGCGGCGCTGGCCGCCGAGCCGCGCCGGACGCTCAACCGGCTGCTGTTCCCCGGGCCCACCAAGGAGTTCGAGGCGCACCGCGAGGCATACGGCGACACCTCGGTGCTGCCCAGTAAGGACTTCTTCTACGGGCTGCGGCCGGGGGAGGAGTACTCGGTCGACCTCGAGCAGGGCGTCCGGCTGCTCATCGAGCTGGAGGCGATCGGCGAGGCCGACGAGCGCGGCATGCGCACGGTGATGGCCACGCTGAACGGCCAGCTGCGGCCGATCCAGATCCGCGACACCTCGATCGCGTCGGACATCCCGGCGACCGAGAAGGCGGAGAAGGGCAACCCGAAGCAGGTCGCGGCGCCATTCGCCGGGGTCGTCACGCTGCAGGTCGCGGAGGGGGACACGGTCGAGGCCGGCGCCACCGTCGCGACCATCGAGGCGATGAAGATGGAGGCGTCGATCACGGCGTCCGCGGGCGGGAAGGTCGCGCGGCTGGCGATCAACTCCGTCCAGCAGGTCGAGGGCGGCGACCTGCTGCTGGTGCTGGAATAGGACTCGTGAGCGTTCCGGGCGGTTCTCACCGCCCGGAACGCTCACGAGTACTTTCGAGCCCTATGCTGATCAACGCGGTGCCGCAACGCCAGGGCGCGCTCAGCGCCCGGGCGGCGGACCTCCCGGACGGCTGCCTGGCCCTGGCCGACCTGGCCGGCCACGTCCTGGGCCTGCCGGTCCACCACATCCGCCAGACCCGCGAACTGTCCGAAGTGGACGCCGGAATCGCCAACCGCGCGGTCCTGACCGGGCCCAACCGCGCCGCACAGCTGGCCGCGCTCGAAGCCCCCGCCGGCCCCGTGCTCACGATCGGCGGCGACTGCGGGGTCGAACTGGTCGCGATCGGCGTGGCGCGGTTCCGGCACGGGCCCGAGCTCGAGGTGGCCTGGTTCGACGCCCACCCCGACCTCAACACGGCCGAGTCGTCGCCTTCCGGTGCGTTCCACGGCATGGTGCTGCGGTCCTTGCTCGGGGAGGGCGATCCCGAGTTCGCCGCGGAACCTGCCCTGGAGCCCGGCCGGGTGGCTTTGGTGGGGACACGGGCGTTCGACGCCGCTGAGCGTGAGGTCGTCGAGCGCGGGCTGGTCGTGGAGGACGTCGCCGCGCTGGGGACCGGCGGGAAGCTCTACGTGCACCTCGACCTCGACGTGCTCGACCCGGGTGAGTTCGGCGGGGTCAACTATCCGGAGCCGGGTGGGCTCAGTATCGGTGCGCTCGTCGGCGCGCTGGACGCGCTGGCCGGGTTCGAGGTGGTCGGGGCGGGGATCACCGAGTGCGTCGCGGACTCGAAGGACGTAGCGGTGCTGGAGCCCGTGCTCGCCGCGGTAGGGCGGCTACTCAGTCCCAAGCCGCGCGAATAGCGTCCACCGCGGTTTCGACGTCGGCGCCGAGGTCCTGGGCGCGGGTGGCGAACTCGGCCGCGGCCGCCTGAAGCAGCCTGGCCGAGCCGGGGCGCGAAGGCGGTGTGGTGACGACGGTGCCGCGCGCCCGGGCCGTGACCACCCAGCCCGCCGTTTCCAGCTCGCGGTAGACGCGGGCGATCGTGCCCGAGGCCAGGCCGAGATCGCGCGAGAGCTGGCGGATCGGCGGCAGCCGGGTGCCCTCGGCCAGCGCGCCGCCGGTGATCGCCCGGATGATCTGGTCGTGCACCTGCCGCCAGGGCGCGAGGCCGCTCTCGGTGTCGACGACGATCTTGAGGGGCATCAGCCCGCTCGCATCGCCTTCGCGGGCAGCTTCCCCGGCGGGGACGCGATCGCGATGAACGCCGCCAGGGACACGACGAAGCACAGGAACGAGGTGAAGTCGCCGCCGACCCACGCTAGCCCCGACGCCGAACCGATTCCGAGGCCGAGCGCGACGCGCGCACTGCGGCAGCGCAGCGCCAGGTCCACCCGTTCCGTGGCCTCGGCAGGCCGGCGAACGGCGAGCAGCACGATGAGCCAAGACGCCGCCACCGCGACCAGAGCGAGCACGAGCCGGACCCCGGCGACGGTAAACGCGAGATTCACGATCGCCGCGAGCTCGGTGATCCCGGCGACGACCAGCGCCCAGGCCGGGACGAAGTCGAGGATCCCGCGGGGCTCCAGCAGAGCCTCGCGGCGTCGCCCGCGGGTCGGGCGTTGCGCGAACAGTTCGGCGAGCAGGCCACCCGAGAGCAGCGTCGCGAAGATCGAGCTCAGGGTGTTCGAGTCGGGAAGATCGCGCCAGATCAGCTTCGACAGCACGGGCAGGCCGAGCCACAGCCACGGATACCAGAACCGGCGGCGCTTCAGATACTGCACGGCCACCGCGACTTCGGCGTCGAACGGCTCGTCGACACCCCACCGCTTGAGCACTCGCTTGCCCTGGCGTTGGCCGGGCCACAGCACGATCAGGATCGCGAGCCCCAACAGTCCCATGACGAAGCCGAACGCGAGCCAGCCGCCGAGTGAATGCATGCGCCCTCCCCTTGTATCAACCATATGATACAAGAGACCGGATGTGTCTTCCGTGTGAGGAAGGGCGAATGTCAGTCGGGATTCACTCTGGGTAGCCAAAAGGAAGTTGTCTTTTATGGCTGATCCGAGGTTCCTCCGTTCGTACGTATCGATTCAGGCACCTGGTGGGCCAGTTGTCAGCGAAGAGCAGCGAGGGTCGGTGAACTCGTCACAAACGTGACAAGAAAACGGTTTCCCTCCGAAGGTGTGACACGTTCAGGGCTATTTTTTCGATGTGTCGGGTGTCACCCACGCGTGTGTCGCGGGGTGTCCGGTCGCGCGCACGCGTGGCCGCTTCCCGCGTTATGCGAAGGAGCTGCGATGACGGTGGAGCGCGGATTCGATCACGCTGCGCCGCCGGCTGTACTGCCTCGCAAGCTCGCCGACATCCTGAGACCCGAGCTGGCGAGCCTCGCCGCGGAGATCGTCGACGAGATCCGCGCGACCATCCCGGCCTACGCCCGCCCGCTCGACGGCCCCTACGGCAAGTCGATCCGCGCCGGCGTCGAGTACGCGATCACGCTGTTCGTCGCGCAGATCGCCGACCCGTCGGTGTCGAAGGAGCAGTCCCACGAGGTCCACCACCGGCTGGGCCAGAACGAGATGCGCGAGGGCCGCAGCCTCGACACGCTGCAGTCCGCCTACCGCGTCGGCGCGCGGGTCTCGTGGCGCCGGATCATGCGCGTCGGGCGCCGTGCCGGGCTGTCCTCCACCGTGATGTCCCAGCTGGCCGACGCGATGCTGGCGTTCATGGACGAGCTCGCCTCGGTCGCCCTCGATGGCTACCTGGAGGCCAAGGCCCGCACCGCGGGCGCGCTGGACACCTGGCGCCGCAAGCTGCTCCAGCTGGTGCTGGAGGTCCCGCCGGCGCCCGCCAAGGCGATCGCCGAGCTGGCGCAGCTGATCGGCTGGTCGGTGCCCACGGACGTGACACCGGTGGCGGTGTACCCGCTCAACGACATCGTCCCGGCGCGCCGCCACGCCGGCCTCGACTCCGACGTCCTGGCCGAGCTCGACGGCGTGGAGCCGAAGGTCGTCGTTCCCGGCGAGATCGGCAGCGTCCGCCTGGCGACGCTGCAGGCCGCGCTGCCGGACTGCCGCCTCTCGATCGGCCCCTGCGTCCCCCTCGGCTCGGCCGCGGATTCCCTGCGCTGGGCCCGCAACGCCCTCGTGCTCGCCGAGCGCGGCGTGATCACGCCGCGGCGGGTGATCCGCGCCGAGGAGCATCTGGCGACGCTGCTGGTGAACTCGGACACCGGCCTGGTCGGGACGCTGCGGCGCCAGCTGTTCGCGCCGCTTGCCGACATGACCGACAAGCAGCAGGAGCGGCTCCTGGAGACGCTGCGGGCGTGGCTGGACAGCCAGGGCAACGTCGTGGAGATCGCCGAGCGGCTCAGCGTGCACCCGCAGACCGTGCGCTACCGCATGCGCCAGCTGCAGGCGACGTTCGGCGAGAGCCTGCGCGACCCGTCGGCACGCTTCGAGATGGAGCTGGCGCTGCGGGCGGGCACGGCCCAGATGACGGCCAGCCGGTACCCGGTCTCCGACCTGCTGCCCGTCCCGCGCCGGAGCCCGCAGAGTCCACAGTGGACGTCCAACTAGGATGTGAAACGCCGCTAGGGCCACCCGTAAGGTGACCCTAACGGCGTTTGAGGTCAGGCAGGGGCACCGATCTGCCAGGCGACGTCGGTGGCGTAGCCCGTGGCCGTGTCGTACGGGTGCAGGCCGCTGGAGTCGGCCGCCCACACCTGCGTCTGGTACTGGCGCATCAGCCGTCCCCGCAGGCTGAAGGACTCCAGCGCGACGCCGGCGCCGCTCGGCGAGGTCTTGGAGCACCAGGTCGCGTCGGCCCGGAACTGGTCGGTGCCGTCGGTCGCCGCGATCACCACCCGGAAGTCCTGCAGGCGCAGGTAGTACTCGGGATGGGTGACCGATTCGAACGAATGGCAGGACGCGTCCGCCTTGCCGGGGACGACCCGCCAGGCGGTGTCTGCGCCGGGACCGGCGCCGACCATCGCTTCGGTGACGCCGCGCAGGTAACCGGCGTCCGCCGACCGCAGCGACTGGACCAGTGCCGCGTCCTCGTATTGCCCGAGGCGCAGGAACCTTGCGACGGCCGCGTCGGATCCGGCCAGTGCCGCGTCCGCCGCCGAGACCAGCGCCGGGTGGACGCGGCTGTTCGCGGCCCTGGTGCGCAGCTCGAACGCGGACCGGCGGTCGGTCTCGCCCTTCTTCTTCAGCCACACCAGCCAGTCCCGGAGGTTCGCCTGGTGGATGCCGGTGGTGATGTAGGCGCTCAGCTCGGCCGGGTCCATCGTCCCCAGCGCGTCCTCTGCCGCCGCGGCGACCTCGCTGCCCGGCTTCGCCGCCTGCCAGAGATCCAAGACGAAGTTGACGTCGGGCTCGACCAGCTGTCCTTCGGTCGCCACGATGGCCACCACCGCCGCGGCCCGGAGCCGGGTGTCGCGGGCGGCCCGCCGGGCCTTCTCCGCCTCACCAGCAGCCGTGTCGGCGTCGATCAGGTCCTTCTGGTCGGCGGCGCGGGCGGTGAAGATGCCGCTGAGGATGAAGTCCTGTCGGTCTTCCGCCGTGCCGTTGTACGCAGCCAGCGCGGCGGCCTTCAGCTTGGGCCCCGAAGCCTGCTGCCACATGGCGAAGCAGAAGTCCTGGTCGCTCTGGATCAGCAGCTCCGGCGTGGCGACGATGCCATTGACCAGCGCAGCGCGTTGCTTCGCCTCGCGGGCGGCGCGCGCGATCGCGTCGTCGCGCAGGATCCGGGCCTGGTCGCGGGCGTTCGCTTCGTGGATTCCGGTCTTGATCCATTGCGTCGGTTCCGAGTCCGCGCCTGCGTAGGCGAGCTCGGCCGAGGCGCGCACCTCGGCCCCGGTCGCGCGCTGCCAGATCGCGAACACGAAGTTCCGGTCGGTCAGCACCAGCAGCTCGGGGGCGGCGACCAGGCCGATCTCCTGGGCCGCGCGGACCTTGTCGTCCTGGGTCGCCGCGCGCGGCGCCACCGCCGAGACGTGCGCCTGGACGGGTGCGGCGAGCGCAGGCACCGGGACGGCGCACAGTGCGGCGACCACCGCGGTCAGCATGAGACCGCGCCGGGTTCTCGAGATCATGACTGCTCCTCAGCTCGCGGGATAGACGGTGACGACGCCGGTCGCGGTGTCGTAGTCGATGCGGCCGCGCTCGAACGTGCTGCGGCGGCCGCCGGGGATCGCGGTTTCGTCGGAAGTCGGGTAGCCCAGCGTGGACTTCTCACCACCGAGGGCTAGCCACTTCGTGCGGATCGCGCCGGCCACCAGATGGGTGCCCGCCCGGTCGATCGAGTAGATCGAGCCGCCGCCGGCGAAGTTCACGTACCGCCCGGTCTTGTCCGACGCGCAGGTGTCGGCGGTCGTCGGCACGCCGAGCGCCGGGTGCCCGCCCAGACGCAGGTAGGCGTCCAGGATCGGCGGTGCCGGACAGGCAGTGCCGCGGTCGGTCGTCAGCGTGCGTACGCCGGTCGCCGCCGTCCAGTAGCTGCGGAACGCGGTGACGCCCCCGCCCGCGCGGCGCTGGAAGTCGCGGTAGCGCACACTGCCGTCGATCTGCTCAGCACCGAGCGGTGACACCGACAGCGCGGTGTAGGGGTCGTAGTCGGGCAGGTACTTGTTGAGCCAGTCGAGCGTGATCGCGGTCGAGTCCTGGCCGGGATCGGTGACCCACCAGTAGAACTCGACGCCCACGCCGGCCCTCCCGTCCGCCTGGCGGGTCAGGAAGTCGTTGCCGCTGCGCAAAGTCACCCCGGCGCCGGGCAGGATGTTGTCGACGCACCAGGTGGCATTCCAGCCGTAGTCGACGGTGCCGTCCGCGGGCAGCACCGCGACCTGCGTCTTCTTGCCGTCGTAGAACCGGGCGAGGTAATGGTTCGGTTTGGTCACCGATTCCAGCGAGTAACAGTCCTCACCTGCCAGGCCCGGCACCACCCGCCAGGTCGCGTCGACGCCTTCGCCCGGCGCGGGCTCGGCGGCGCCGGGCCGGACGACCAGGCCGTCGGCGGCGTCGCGCAGGTAGTGCCCGGCGATATTGCCGTTGAGAGCGGACCGGCTGAACGACTGAGTCGCCGCCTGGTACTGCCCGAGGTTCAGGAACGCCTTCACGTCAGCGACACCGCCGGCGAGCGCGCGGTCGGCGGCGAGCGCCAGCCGCGGCCGGATGCCCGCCTGCACCGCCTTGGTCCGGATGTCTTCGACGAGCGCCCGGTCGGCTGCCGCCTTCTGCGCCAGGACCGCGTTGATGTCACGCAGGTTGGCCTCGTAGACGCCGATGTCGATGAACCGCTTCCAGTCGGCCCGGACGCGGCTGCGCAGCGCGGCCACCGCGGCGGTCTCGATCTGGCTGCCTGGGCGGGCGCTGTCGGCGATCACCCGCAGGACGTCGTCGTCAGGCAGGCTCACGATGTCGGGGGACGGCGGCACCCGGACCACGGACACCGCGCGCCCGCGCGCGGCTTCCGCGGCTTTGCGCGCCTTCTCGGCTTCGGTGGCCTGCTGGTCGGCGTCGATCGCGTCCTGCTGATCGGCCGCGTGCGCGGTGCGGATCCCGTCGGCGATGAAAGCCTTTTGGTCATCGGTGTTCGCGCCGAACGCGACCAGCGCCGCGGCCTTGACCCGCGGCCCGGTCGCCCGCTGCGTGACCACGTAGATGAAGTCGCGGTCGCCCTGGATCACAAGCTCGGGGTCGGGCACGAGGCCGACGGTGATGAGGGCGCGTTCCTTCGCTTCCCTGGCCACGCGGGCGGCCTCGGCGTCGCGCATCTGCTGGGCTTGGTCGCGCGCGTTCGCATCCAGGATGCCGGATTTGATCCACTCGGTGCACGCAAGATCGCTGCTCGCGAAGGCGAGTTCGGCCGAGGCCCGCACTTCGGACCCGGTCGCGGTCCGCCACAGCGCGATGACGAAGTCTTTGTCCCGCAGGGCATCATCGCGTCGGTGGGGACGACGCCGAGAGTTCTCGCGGCGCGGAGTTTTTCGGATTCACTCGCGACGGGCGGCACTTCCGCCGCCGCGACGGCCGGTGTCGCGGTGGCTGCCAGGGCCGAAGTGGCGGGAACGGCGAGCGCGGTCGCCGCCACGACGGCGACGGCCAGGGTGGCCAATGCTCTCACGGTGTCTCCTGTTCCTCCGCCGGATCGCGGACTTCCAGCCCGGACCAGTCGTCGTACTCGTGGTAGTGGGTGGTGAAACCCAAGGCCCGCACGACCTTCCCGAGTGCCTCTTCCATGGCTTCCGTGACTGCTCCGAAGCGCAAGGTGTCGGGGTGGTCCGATCGGCCTGCGATGGTGTGCTTGACCACCTGCTGAGGCCACGAGCCGTGGGTGTACCAGTGCAGGTACACCCCTGGTGCGTAGGCGATGTTCTTGACTTCGACTTCGACCCCGCCCGTTTCCGTGAAATCGGGGTGCACGGTGAAACCCGCCATGCGCAAGTTGTCGGTCACCCGCGCGGCGAGCAGGCGGAGCCGCTGCTCGTGGGCTTCGTCGATGAGGTCCAGCATCACGGTCTTCTTCCGGTCGGAACGGGCGCGGCCAGTGCGAAGGGGAGCGGTTCATGGCCGGGTGGCGCCGTCGGCGCGGTTCCCGGGGCGATGACGATCTTCAGCCGGAAGCACGTGGGCAGGCACGACGCCCGAGAGTGCGCGCGGCGCGCAGCTTCTCGGATTCGCTGGCAAGAGCGGCACGTCGGTAGCCGTGACGGCCTGCGCTTTCGGAACGACAATGGGGTCGCGTGCGCCGACGGGCTGATGAGCGCGGTCATCGCCACCACGGTGACGCTCAGGGGGCCCAGCGCGCTCACGGTGTCTCCCGCTCCTGCGCCGGGTCACGAACCTCCAGTCCGGCCCAGTCTTCGTATTTGTGATAATGGGTGACCAGGCCGAACGCCTGGACGACTTTGGCGAGTGCCTCCTCCATGGCTTCGCGCACCTGGTGATAGCGCAGGAGCTTCGGGTGATCGGATGGGCCCGAGGTCAGGTATTCGCGGATCTCCCGATTCAAAGCGACCGAGGGGTACCAGCCCACGTAAACGCCGGGAGCATCGATGAAGGTATTGACGCGAACGGTAGCTCCGCCAGCTTCCCACGGAGATTCTTCGCGCATGATCGGGAAACCGGCCGAACGCAGCACGGTCGCGACTCGTTCGGCGAGTTCCCGGAGCCGGTATTCGTGTTCATCGTCGATGAAGGTGCCTTCGCTCAGCATCAATACCTTCTTGTGGCGGATATCGTCGTGACGGGCAGAGCTGCTGGGAGCGGCTCCTTGCCGGGTGACGGTTGGCGTGCGGGTCCGAGGTCCACAGCTTGCTTGGCGATGTTGGGGACCCCACGTCGGTGCTTCGCGATCTTGATCAGTTCCGCCATCCACTCGTTGACTGAGCGCCGCTCCTCGAGGTTCTTCCCGTAGGGGACGCTCCAGGAAATCTTGGCTTTGGCGCCGGGGCCTAGTTCGCGCTTCAACCGTGACGAGCAACGCTTACACGGCGCGCGTTCGGAGTACAGAGCCTGTATCTGCGGTGCCGGAAATCCCTTGGCGGCCAGCTGGTCGAGGATGTCGTCCTCGGAGTGATACTTTGTCGCGCCATTGCGGCTGCTGACGCCGATCACGATGTTCGGGAACTTTTCGTGGATCTTGGGGGTCTCGCCGGGCCAGCCTTCGACATAGGCGACTGCGATGTTCCGATCCGCGGCGTAGAGACCCATCTCCTGCCGGACGTCCATCGCGATCCGGCTGAGCTGGTCGCTGTCGTAGTCGACCACGCCGCAGGCGAATTCGTCGCCGATGTCGGATTTCGTCTGCGCCGAAGAGGATACTGACGATCGGCTGGACGGTGCTGTGTCCCCCGCCGAGGATGCTGCGTCCTCGGCAAGCCCGCCGATGAGGCTGAACCAGCCGCAGAACTTGTGCAGCCTGGTCAGGATGCTCAGCACCTTCGCGGCGATCTTCGAGATCAGCTCGGACTTGGCGATCCACTTGCCGATATTCGCGACCACCGCGGCGATCGCCTTGTAGATCGCCTTGCCCTTGATGAAAGGCAGCACGAGCCCGACGACGTTGACCACGGTCCAGAGACAGGACGCGATGTCACCTTCGCCGAGACAACGCTTCAGGTCGTTGACCCCGATGAATTCGAGGAGGACCTCGGCACCCGCTTCGAGTAGGAAGTCCGCCACGTCCGTGCCATTGACGCAGTCTGCGGCCGCCGAAAGGTACTCGTGGAGGGCGGCCTGCCCCTCCGGATCGGAGTTCAGGAGGTCGGCGTCTTCGATGGTGAGATCGGGTAGGCAACCCGAGGCGATGGCGTTCTGCAGCGCCCGGTGTCTCTCCTCGCGTTGCCGCTGCTCCTTTTCGGCCTCGTCGGCGGCGCGCTGGGCGTCCTTCGCGTCGTCGCGGGCGCGGGCGGCCGCGTCTGAGGTGTTCTGCGCGTGGGTGCGGGCGTTCTCGGCGGCTGTCGCCGCTTCGGCCGCGTCGCGGTCTGCCTTGTCTGCGGCGGCGTGGGCGATGGTCGCGTCGCGTTCGGCCTGATCGGCCGAGCCGCGCGCGGCGGCTGCCTGTGCTTCCGCGTCGTCGGCGGCGAGACCGGCGATGGCCGCGTCTTGGTTGGCCTCGTTGGCGGCCTGTCGCGCCTGGACCGCGTCCTGGTGGGCGTAGTGGTCGTAGTTGTTCGCTTCGTCCGCGTAGCCGCGGGCGATGGACGCGGCGCTCGCGGCGTCCATCGCCGAATGTTGTGCGTCGGCGGCGGACTGGGCCGCGTGGTGGGCTTCCTTCGCCGCGTTGGCAGCCGCCTGGAACGCCGCCTTGACGTCGGCCGCAGCCTGGTCGGCCGACTGTTGGGCCGCGTTGGCGGCAGCCTGTGCCTGGTTCGCGCGGTCCTGCGCGGCTTGAGCCTGCGCGGCGCCGACGGACGCCGCTTGTGCGGCGACCTCGGCCGCGAAGTCCGCGTCGAGATCGGCGTTGGTGAACGGCGCGAGCACGGTGATCGCCGTGTTCGCCCGGTCCGTCGTCGCCGCGGCGGTCTGCCGGGCTGCCAGCGCGGAGCGTGCGGCGAGGCCGGCTTGGGTCGCGGCCGACACGGCCTCATCGCTCGCGGCTTTGGCATCCGCGCCGGCGCGGACCGTGGCGACGGCCGCGAGCCGCGCCTGTTCCTGTGCTTGTTCCGCGTCCCGGGTGGCTTGAAGCGCGCTCTGCGCGGCTTCCGCCTCTGCCGCCGTGGCTGTCGCTGCCAGGGCGTACGTCTTCATGGTTGCGGTGTGCGTGTCCGCTGCGGCGGATTCGGCGGCCGTCGCGGCGGCGTCCGCGTTGGCCGCGTGCGCCGCGGCCTGGTCTGCCGCGGCGCGGGACTGTGCCGCCGCGTCGGTTGCCTCGGTTGCCGCTTCGCGGGACTGCGCGGCAAAGCCGGTGGCCCGGTCCGCCGCATCATGGGCAGTGCGCGCCGCGTCCGCAGCGCCATTCGCGTCGGCTCTGGCTTCATGGGCGGCGGCCCACGCTGGAGTCTCCTGGTTGGTGGCGTTGTCGGCCGCCGCGGACGCCTCGAGTGCCTCTGCCCTGGCCTCCAAGGCGTCTGCCTGCTGCTTGGCCGCCCACGCCCTGTCGCGGGCGTCGCTCGCCTTCTTCTCCTCGCGCAACGCCGTCGCTTCCGCGGTGGCGGCGATGCCTTCCTGTGTGCGGGCCCGGTCGCGATAGTCGCGCGCGAGCCGCTCCTGAGCTTCGGCCTCACCGCGTGCCGCGCGTGCCTGGGCGGCCTTTTCGTCGGCGATCTGGCGTGCGGCTGCGGCATCGTTGCGCTTGCGTTCGGCCTCCAGCCGGCTGTCGTGCGCCAGGGACTGCTCGCGTTCGGCCGTCTCCAGCGCGGTCCTGGTCCGCGCCTCCCCGGCCCGGGCTTCTTCCTTGGTGCCGAACGCGGCGTCCCGAGCCTGGACCGCCCGGGTCACGGCGTCGGCCGCCGCCGCGGCTTGTTTCTGTGCGGCGGTGGCGAGTGCGGCCGCCGCGCGCGCGTTTTCCTCGGCGTGGAGCCGCCATTGGCGGGCGTCTTCGGCGCGCGCGGCGGCCTCGCCCGCGCTGCCGACGGCCGCGTCCGCCGCCACCGTGGCGTCGAGTGCGTGTTGCGCGGTCTGGATCGCGGTGACTCCCGCCTGTGCGGCGTCGGCCATACCGGTGGCCATCCGCGCCCAGTCGGCGCCGTAAGGCAGGCCGACCTCGACCAGGATGTTCGCCTCGGTCGTCGCCGCGGCCGCCGCGCTGCGCGCCTGCTGCGCGCTGTCCCCGGCAAGACCGAGCTGGCGCGTGACCTCCTGGCGGACCAGGGCGAAGGAACCGGGGGAGTGGTGCCCGCTCGCGGTGTTGGCGGCCAGGATCTGGGCGCCCTGACGGGCCGCGTTGCTCGCCAGGACCAGCGCGTCCGACGCCGCCTGCAGGGCCCGGATCCCGTGTCCGTGTGCGGTCAGCAGGTTCCGGCGGGCCTGAGACGCCCGTGCCGCCCGCTGGGCCAGATCACTTGCCTGCTCCGCGGCCTTGGTGCGCTCTTCGAGGTCCTTGAGGTACTGCTCGCGAGCGGCAGCGTCGAGCTTGGCCGCCTCGATGTAGCCGCCGTTCAGGAACGCCGCGATCGCCGCGTCCCCCGCCGCCAGCGCCGTCTTCGCGCCCTGCTGGACGGCCGGGCCGCCCGCACCGGCCAGCGCGGTCACCCGCGCGCGGAGGTCGGCGGCCCTGGCCTGGCCTGCCTGCTGGGCGCGCTGATCGCGGTCGGTGGCGATGCCCCGGCCGTAGTCGAGGAAGGCCGCGCGGTCGGAGTCCGACCCGGCCAGCACCCGCTCGACCTCGGCGTTGAAGATCGGCCCGCCCGTGTTACGCAGGTCGAGGACCGCCACGCGGTTCTGCCGCGCGGTCTCGTCCCGGCGGGCCTGGGCGCGTTGCTGCGCCTCGACTTCGCCGGTGTCGAGGAAGTCCCAGATCGCGTCGGTGGTCCCGGCCGCCAGCGCCGCCTGGGCCGCGGCGCGGACCTCCGGCTCCTCCGACATCGTGGCGATGTCGAGGACGAGCTTGCGGTAGAGAGGGTCGATCTCCTCGCCCATCCCGGTCTCGCCGTCCCACACGGGGTAGCTCGCGTCCGGGATGGGTCTTCCCGTCGTCGGCGGATCCTCGGCGGAGGGTAAGGCTCCGAGCGCTTCGCCGTTTCCCGACAGGAACACGGTGAACGCGAGGAAAAGCACCAGGAGCTTCACCGGGAATCGGTGCGTCATGCGGGTGTCCTCCACGATTTCGGGAAGGCTGAAAAGAGCGAATGTGTGCGAAGAACGTGCTCAGGAATGCGGATTCCGCATTCGCGTCTCACCGTCGAGAGCTTGGTCGTAGAGCGCTTTCCAGAATGCCGACTGCTGAGCCGCCCATTCCTGCTCGGCCGCCCAGTCCGCGTCCGCGTGGCCGGCCATGTCGGCTACCGCATGCCAGTTCGGGCTCGCCGCCGCGGCAGCCGCAGCGGCGATCGCGTGCCAGTTCGCTGCCTGTGCCGCGGCGATGTCCTGGTACTCGCCCCAGGCAGTGCGGGCCGGACCGGTGCCGTTTCCGGCCGTCTGCCAGGCCCGCGCGGCCGTGGCCCGTAGCTGTTCGGCGACGTCGGCCGAGGCATCGAGTGCGGCTTGTTCGGCTTCCTGCGCGTCGGTCACCAGAGCGCCGATCGCCGCCTGCCACCGTGCTTCCTGCTCGGCGTCGCGCAGGCGATGGGCCTCGAGATCCAGCTCGGCGGCGGTGGCCCAGCCGTAGGCGAAGAACTCCACCAGATCCGCGTCCGTGGCCTCCGGCCTGCTCGCTCGTGCGGCCGCCGCGCGGACCTGCGGGCCCGGATCGCCGACCGCGAGTGCTCGGACGTAACGCCGGTCGTCCTCCACCAAAGCCCGGGCCAACGCGCCGTCGGCGTCGCGGGCGGCCTGGTCGCGCTGCTGCGCCGCGGCGAATCCACTGCGGGCGAAGAGCGCGCGATCGGAGTCGGTGCCGTTCAGCGCGCGCTGTGCGGCGGCGTGAACCTCGGGGGCGAACTCGCTGGTGTAGGTGGCCAGGACGCGGCGGCAGAAGTCGGCGTCGACGGCGCTGGTCTCGGCTGCCCGCTGTTCCGCGGCGGCGAGGCCGGTCGACAGGAATTCGGTCACCACGGCGTCGTCCTCGTCGGCCCAGGCGACCCAGGCGTCCGCGCGCACCGCGGCCCGAGGGTCCTTCCCTGCCAGTCTCCGCACGAGTTTACGCGCGGCGGAAGGAAGATCGACGCTCGCGTTGGCAATGTCCACAGTGGAAAAGGCAGTCGCGGCGGGCGCGGTGATGAGTGCGGCGATCGACAGTGCCGCCAGGAATCCGGACAGCACCATTTTACGGTACTCGGCCATACGACCCTCCCCGATCGGTAGGCGGGGCGGCAGAACCACCCAATCTTCGCCAACGTAACAGTGTCGCCCGGCGATGATCAATCGCCCGTTCAGCCCTGAGTGCGTTTTGTTCGTCCGTGATGAATTCTGGCCCACTGTGGGCAGTCCGCTGATCAGTCTCTTGTGGCCGGTGCGCGAATTCGGTTAGTCTGCGAAAGAGCCAATCAGGCCATTCGTGGGGGGAGCCCGAATGAATTCCGGAATCACCCGGCGCACCGCGCTACGCGGTGCCGCCGTACTCGGCGCGGGGATGGCGGCGGCAGGCACAGCGTCCGCGAGCGAGTTCAAGGAGCTGAACTGGCACGTCAGCGTTCCCGGCATCGGGGCCCAGCCGTTCCGGACTCGGATCGTCTCCGGTGTCCCGGTGTCGGTCGGCTACGGGAAGCCCATCGCGCTCGGGCCGGTGATCGTGCAGGCGATGTGCGGCTTCAAGACGTGGAATCTGGCGCGGGCGACCGCATACGACGCGTTTTCCGGCACGGTGACCATGTCCGTCATCGTGACGGACGGGCGCGGTCTGTCCGGGCTGTTTCCGATCACAGTCGTCTTCCCGCGGGCGTCCATCCCGTCAGGTGGCACCGGCGACTACACCCTGACCGGCACTGCGACGCTGTCCGGGACCGCGGGGCTGCCGATGCCCCGCAACCCCGGGACGATGACCCTCGCCGTGGACACCAAGGCGACCGGCGCGATGACCGCGTACAAGACGGTCGCGGGCACCAGCACACCCTTCCCCAGTCAGATCACTCTCGACGCGGGGCAGGATCCCGTCGTCGCCGCGATCGAGGTGCGCTGAAGATGCACATGGACGAGCAGACCGCACACGCGCTCGATGCGGCCAAGTCACGGCTGGCTGATGAATACCTGAGCGATCCCAATGTGGTCGGGGTGGCCAAGGGCTTCCGTACCCGTGGCGGCGAACTGACCGGCGAGCCGGTCGCGGTGGTGATGGTGCGCAAGAAACGCCGCCCGGCACTGGTTTCCCGGCGCAGGTTGCTTCCGGCGACCGTCGAGGTCGACGGGCGTGCTCACGGCGTCGACGTCGTCGAGACCGGCGAGTTCTCCTTCTCCGGCGCAGCGGCCACATCCGCACCCGTCGCCGAACGCTTCCGCCCGCCGCTACAAGGCGCGAGCGTCGGTACGCTCGCCGACGGGACCCTGGGCACGCTGGGCTGCTTGGTGCGCGACAAGACCGACGGCACGATCTGTGTCCTGTCGGCCAACCACGTCCTCGCCAACTTCGGCGCGTCACAGCCCGGCGCAGCCGTCCTCCAGCCTGCCACCCTCGACGGCGGCATCACCGGGGCCAACACATTCGCCTCGCTCAAGCGCGCCATTCCGCTGGTCAAAGGTGTAGCGAACACCGCGGACGCGGCAATCGCCGAACTGGCGCCCGGCATCGGCGTGAGCACCATGGTGGCGCGGAACCTGATGGCACCGATCTCGCCGACGCACCGCGCGATCGGGCTTGCCTTCATCTCCAGCGTGCACGGGGGCACCTTCATGGCGAAGATCGACGCCGTGCTCCAGCAGCTGGACGTCGAGCTGCTGACGCCGGACTCGACCACGCCCGCAGTCGAGGGCGGCCGGATCGAGAAGGTCGGCCGCACCTCCGGCTATACCTCCAGCGTCATCTTGGACACGACCGCGGCGATCTCGGTCGGTGGCTACACCTTCACCGACCTGATCTACGCACAGAGGTTCTCGCTCACCGGCGATTCCGGTTCCGTCGTGTGCGAGGGCGGGAGCGGCAAGGTCCTGACGCCGTTGCCGTCCATCAGCTGCCGGGCGCTCGGCGCCGCGAGTTCGTTCTACGGCCTGCCGCTGAGCGACGACGAGCAGTACGTCGACAAGGCCCGTGACGAGTTCTTCGCCGAAAGTGCCGTGGGGAACCTGCTCATCCAGGTCACGTACCAGAATCTGGACACGACGCTGGCGCGGCTCCAGTCATCCGTGGGCAGCGATGAGGAACGCGCCCAGGCGCGGCTCTACTACGACAAGTACCGCGCGCTGGCGATCTCGGTGCTGGGCGATCCGGCCTCGGCGGTCACGGTGACCCAGGAGCACCTCGACGACCTCCGGCACATGCTCGCCGGTCTTTCGCCGGAATTGGTGACGCTGCCGGAGAAACAGGCGGCCTGGGCGGTCTTCGACGAGATCGTGGCGCACACCGTGGGCATGAACCGCGCGCAGGTGCTGAACTACATGAACGATCTCGCCGTCTACCGCCGGGTGCTCGGCGCCTTGTCCGCCGTCCCCGGGCTGACGCTCGACGCGCCGTACGAATTCTCCGGTGATCGGTGACGACGGTCCAGGACCGGCTGGACCGGCTCATCGCCGGGCTGGCCGCCCCGATCCGCGACGCGGTGGGCGGGCTGGCATCCCGGCCCGGCAAGCGGCTGCGCTCAGCGATGCTCACCCGCTGCAGCGGATACGGGAACGCCGATCCCGAGCGGATCGCCCGGCTTGGCGCGGTCGTCGAACTGGTTCACCTCGCCTCGCTGGTGCACGACGACATCGTCGACCGGGCCGCCGTGCGCCGAGGGCTTCCCACGGTGCACCGTGCGGCCGGACCCGGCTTGGCCCTGCTCGCGGGGCTGGCCTGCCTCGGCGCCGCCGGGACCGAAGCGGCGGATCTGGGCGACGACGTCGCGCTCGCGGTAAGCCGTGCGGTCGCTGAGCTCACACTCGGCGAGCTGCTCGATGTCGAACGCGGTTTCGACACCGAACTCCCGCTAGAGGACTACGTGGAACTCGTCGGCCGCAAGACCGGCGCGCTCTTCGGGCTCTGCGGTCTGCTCGGCGCGCAGGAGTCCGATGTGGACACAGTGGCGCTCACGGAGTTCGGGACCGAGTTCGGCATCGCCTTCCAGATTCTCGACGACTGCCTCGACCTCGAGGCCGACGGCCAGGACAAGCCGGTCGGCACCGATCATCTCCTCGGCCTGTTCGGAGCGCCGACGCTGGCCGCCCTGCGCGCGGACTCCTCCGGCGAGCTGAGTGAGCTCCTGCTGCGTCCCTCCTTCGGAGTTGAAGATCTGCTCAAGGTTCGCGGGCTCGTTGCCGTCCACGGTGGACTCGATGCTGCCCGCGAGCTCGCCAATGTCCATTTCGGATACGCGCGCGCCGCACTGGCGCGAACCCCGGAGGGCCCGGCTCGGCAGGCGCTGGCGGAGTTCGCCCGGCAGGCGGCGTGAACCCGCGTCGCCGGGTGAAGGTGCTGGTGATCGGCGGTGGCCCGGCCGGCTCGGTGGCCGCGTCCGCGCTGGCGGGGCAGGGGATCGAGACTCTGCTCGTCGACCGTGACGACGTGGCCGGGCCCGGCCACGGCGTGCTGCTGGGGCCTGCGGCCCTGCGGAGCCTGCCGGACTGGCGGTCCACTCGGCACGGCGCCGAGCTGTGGTTCGATCCGCAGACCCGGCACGTACTGCCGGATGCCGGGTATTCCGTTGTGGACAGTGGGTGGCTGCGCAGTGAGCTGCGGACACACGCGACCGCGGCCGGGGCCGGTTTCCTGCGCGGCCGGGCGACGGCGCCGGTCGCGCATGCTCACGGCTTCGAGGTCGTCGTCGGGCAGACGATTGTCGAGGCCACCCATGTGGTGCTCGCCACCGGCGCGGCCGAGCTGACCGGACAGGGGACAGGCCTCGCCTGCGCCCGGCGTTTCACCGGAAGCGCGGGCGGCGACCGCGTCCTGCTCCGGCTTCTTCCGCCACCGGTGACCGAGCCGCGCGGGCGCCCGCGTTATGCCTGGCTCGTCCCGGAGTCCGAAGGATCCTTCACAGTCGGCGGGATGACGCTCGGCGAGGAACCGGGCGGTCCGGATGCCCTGGGGGATACTGCTTTCGCCGCGCTGACCGAGATCGAGCCCGCGCTGGCGACAAGCCGCCCGGCCGGACCGCTGATGAGCGCCCCAGTGGCCTGCGGGTTCAGCCCGGCCGGTGCGGCCGGTGCGGACGGTCTGCGTATCGGTGACGCCGCCGGGTTGGCCAATCCCTTCACCGGTGAGGGAGTCAGCAGCGCAATCCACTCGGGAACGCTGGTGGCACAGGCGATCGCGGCACACGTGGACGACCCGGCCGCCGCCCGCCGGGCCTTTGCCGGGCTGCTGAGCGCGGCGTTCGTCGGCTACTTCGAGACGGCCCGGCATGCCGCACGGCGCTACCACCTCGCCTGGCGCGTGCTGGCCGCGAGTGCGAGCAGCGAAACGACCTTCTACGCGAAGGCCCGGCGTGCCATCCTGCTTTCGGCGGGTGAAGCCGAGCTGACCGTGGCCGAACCGGTCGAAGTGCCCGCCGACGTCGCCGCGGTCCTCGTGCCGTTTTCGGTCGCCGCGGACGAGATCGCGGTGAGGACCGTCCGCGATGAATGGCCCTTCCTCGCTCGGTTGTTCACCGCCGGCGCGGGCGGCCCCGTGGCCCGGCTGCGCCCGGCATCGTTGGTACTGGCCGGAATCCTGGCAGGCGGCGGTCGTCCACGCCGGGGGCACCCGGCCGTGGCCGCGGCACTCGATCTCGCAATGCTGGGCACGCTGGCCTTTCTCGGCCCGGCTGCCGAACCGCGTGAGGGCCGTGGCGTGGACTGGGCATCGGCGACGACCGTGCTCGCCGGGGACTACCTGCTGGGCCATGCGACCCGGCTGGTCGCCGAAGCCGCGCCGGAGATCTCCTGGACTTTCTCCGACTGGCTCACGGAGCTGGCTTCGCTGCGTGCCGAAGCTCTGGCAGCGGACGATCCCGGCGGCGCGGAGCGCGTATCGGCCGCGTTGTTCGAGTTCCCTGCCCGTGTCGGCGCGCACCTGGGCCAGGCCGCCGACGAGGTGGTCGACGCTGTGCGCGGCTACGGCGCCGAACTCGGGAAGATCATCCTGTACACCGAGGACGTGCTCGCGTTGCGTGGTGAGCGGACGCGCTTCGACACGACCCTGCCGGTGATGCTGGCCGGGCGCTGTTCGGCGCTGCCCGCGTTGCTGGGCCGTGCGGACGTCACCGCGGCGGCGCTCGCCGAGCCCAGGCTGCGGGAAGCGGCGTTCGAGGCGCTGGCAGAGGCGGAAGACACGGCGTGGCGGGCCATGTCGCAAGCATGTTCGCGGGTTCCGCACGAGGCGGCGCGAGCGGTCCTGCGGGCGATGGCGGAATCCGCCGCCGCGCCGCCGGGGAACGTGCGGCTGTAGAGGTCAGTGCGTCGTTCAGTTCGGTTTCGTGGCCGCCTTCTTCGCCACCGCCGAATTCGGGGAGCCGGACGTGGGCGGAAGGGTATCGGGCGGGCAATTGGTGTGGTCGGGCTCGGTGCAGCCTTTCAGGTTGTACGTGTCGACGAAGGCCTGGTTGCCCCAGCCCGAGCTCATGCCGCTGAGCATCGGGCTCAGGTCTTGCCCACCGGAGCCACAGCCCTTGAAGCCCGGCAGGTAGAAGCCCTTCACCGGGTCGGTCCGGACGTGGCCGACAGTGGTCGGATCGTAGGGACCGCTCAGCGAGAGGGACACCGGTTCCTTCGTCACACAGTCGGGACCGAGGTCGAGCGGAACGCCGTTGATCTTCGCGCCGCTCAACCGGCCCATCACCTGCAGTTCCGTACGCAGTGACGGCTCTCCCGTGACGTCGTCGGTGTAGAGCCCGCCGGTGACGTCGATCATCTTGCTGTTCAGGTAGTCGAGCGGCAGGAACTCGACGGTAGCGGTGACCGGCACGAACCCGAAGCCGAGGAACGTCGTGGTCGCGGGTTTGAACGTCGACGACCCGGTCACCCAGGTCTCACCGGTGTTGATGTTCACCGTGATGAATCCGTTGAAGAGGACGGTGGGGTCGGCGACGACCGTCGCGCCCAGCTTCGAGACGGTGGACCTGGTCAGCACGGTGACGAGGCCCAGTGGCTGGGTGTACTCGTTCTCGGGGTCGCTCCCCGGACCGCCGTCCTGAGGGGTCACCTCGCCGAGCGCGGCCGATTGCTTCTGCTTGGTGCCCGGCTCCGTCTTCGGCAGAACGAGAATCTTGCCCAGTGTCGCCTGCTGTCCGTCGTCGAGGGTGCACGCGATCTTCGGTGCCGGCTCAGTGGTCGTGGCCGTGTCGGGCGCGGGGACGGCTTCCAGCATGAGTGCTGGTGCGGTGACGTCGAAGGTGACGGGGCCGACGGTGTTGATCGCGATCTCCGGCACGACGCCGGTGGCGGTCAGCGTCACGTCGCCGGTTTCCGGCAGCGGGGAAGACGCCAAGGTGAGGAGGACCGGGACCTGGTCCGAGCGGTCGCCCTGGTGCACCGCTAGGTCCAGCTGCATCGAGCCCCGCAGTGAACCGGTGGTGACTCCGGCAGGCAGGAGCGACAGCGCGACATCGCGGGGGAGGCTGAATTTTGCGGAGTAGGCGCCGATTTTCGCGGACGTCCCGGTCTTCGCCTGCGCTGGCAGCGTCGCCGTCGTTTCGATGGTGAGCGCGCGCGGGCCTAGCGGGTCGGCGAAGGGACAGTGCACCGAGACCGACGTCGTCGCCTGGGTATCAGAGGGGACTGCGGGAGCGGGTGCGGCCGAACTGACTCCTGTCAGCGCGCCGCTCGCCGCTGAGAGCAGGCCGACGGCCGCTAGCGCGGACACCGTGACGGAGCGGGGCCGGACTCGACGGGGCATCGGTTTCCCTGGTGGTTCGGAGCGGAGACGGGAAACCCGGTGCAGGCCCTTCGCGAAGGGCCCGCACCGGGAACCCGGTCAGGAGACGGTGATGCTCGGGCTGAACGCGGCGTTCTGCACCGGGTTGGTGACCTTGAGGTTGCAGCTCATCGCCCACGGCACCCAGGTGTTGTTGGACTTCTTGTGGAACTGCAGGCTCGCCGTCACGGTAGTGCCCATGGACAGCGTGGCGCTACCAGCGGCGGCCGGCGCGGTCCAGGTCGGGACAACGGACGTCGCGACCTGCGAGATGTTCACCGTGATCGCGCCGCCGGCCGGGTAGATCGTCAGCGGGATGTTCAGCCCGGTGGCCGCCGTGGCGGACAGCGTGCCCGAGGACGCCGTGATCGGCACCGACGCGGTGCCTTGAATGCCGTCGTAGCCGACCGCGGTGAGCAGCGCGTGGACTCCGGCGCTGATCGTCGCGGCGCCGCCCACGTTGGCGGGGGTGACAGTGGTCCCGGCCGCGACCACGTCGTCCGCATCCAGGTGCGAAGTGACCAGGACCGGCTGCGGGGTGATGCCGGGGAAGCTGCAGGTGTAGGTCAGGCCCGTGGTCCCACCGGCGGTGTAGGTGATCGTGGCGGCGGCCGCGGTCCCCGCGGTCAGCACCGCGATGGCGCCGATGGCGGTCGCAGTGGTGGCGATGCCGGCGGACAGCCTGCTGAGTCGCGACATACTGTCATCTCCTTTGATTCAGTTCAGTCTCGGCTTTGGCTGATCGAGTGCCCGCCGCCGTTGATTTGTCATCGCGTTCGCCTGACCCCATTGCCCCGAGCGGCGGACGCAATTTCATCGACGTGCGAGGTGGAGGTCCATCTGCCATATTGGAGGCTACTCGTCAGTTCACTACGGAACAAGACTTCGCGTTGGCGTGGATGCGCGGCGCCGGGGGTGCTTCGATTTCTTGTCGGCGGGCGCAGAGGTCGGGCGGCCGCGTTGTCGAGTTATGACAAAGAACGGCCACCGTGCCGAATAGTGACGAGGTACGGTCTACCATTCACGATCTTGTCGATGCAATCCCGGATAACGAACCGGAGAAAGGGGGCTACCGTGCCGGGTACTTCTCGTAGTGGACGGGGCGCCGTATTCACAGTGTCGGCGGCGATGGCGGTGTCGTTGTGCGCGTCGCCGGCGTTCGCGGCCACCACCGGGGGCGTGATCGGCTGGGGGAAGACGGACTACGACGTCACCGTTATCCCGCCGGCGATGCTCTCCGGCGTCACCGCCGTGTCGGCGGGCAGTACGACCGCGCTGGTGTTGAAGGGCGGAGCGGTCTTCGCGTGGGGCGCGAACAACTGGGGCGCCAACGAGGTGCCCGCGGCGGCGGCGTCCGGGGTCAGCCAGATCGCATCGGGCTGGGGGCACGAGCTCGCCCTCAAGAACGGCAAGGTCCTGGCCTGGGGCAACGACTGGTACGGCCAGACCGACCTGCCCGCCTCGGTGGGCAGTGGCGTCACGGCGATCTCGACGTCCAACACGCACAGCCTGGCCATCAGGCAGGGCGGGCAGGTGGTGAGCTGGGGCACGCGGACCGACGTGGCGTCGGCCGCACTGTCCGGCGTGACCGCGATCGCCGCAGGTGGCGACCACAACCTGGCGATCAAGAGCGGCGGCGTGCTGGCCTGGGGGAGTAACCTCTACGGACAGACGACAGTGCCTGCCGGCCTGTCGTCGGGGGTCACCGCGGTGTCCGCCGGGTTCCAGCACAGCCTGGCGTTGAAGGGCGGGCGTGTGTATGCGTGGGGCCGCAACAACTTCGGTCAGTTGAACGTCCCCGACGAAGCCATGTCGGATGTCGTGGGGATCGATGCCGGGTCCAACCACAACCTGGCGTTCAAGGCCAATGGCGACATCATCGCCTGGGGTTCGAACTTCGTCGGGGAGTCGGCGGCGTACACCTGCGGGCCGGTCTTCGCCATCTCGGCCGGAGATAACGACAGCTTCGTGCTGAAGGAAGATCCCACCGCGGCGTGCTGAGTGACCGGGTGGCGGGCGCGAGGCACCCGCCACCCGATGGTTCAGCTCTGTGCGCTGGTCAGGTTGAGCGAAATCGTGTTGCCCGGCCCCGAAATCATGGCCCCCAACGCGACGTCCGCGATGAAGCAGTTGGTGAACTCCGGGATCGTGTAGTCGGCGTTGACCGTGATCGACGGCGCGGTGATGTCGATGTCCTTCGCGACCAGGTTCATGTCGATCGGGGTCTTCGTCTTGCAGGCGCCCGGAACCGTGGGCAGCGGGATGACCGGCGCGAGCAGGCCGACCCAGATGTTGCTGATCTCCATGTTGGCCCGGGCGTGCGTGGTCAGCGTGCCGTCGACCAGGGTGCCGGTGGCGGGCCCGAGCGGGAGCACCTTCACCGTGGCCTTGATCTTGAACAGCCCCGAGACCAGCGAAATGTTCGCCTGGGACGGCGGCAGCGTCAGGTCCGCGCTCAGCCCGACCTCGCCGGTCTCGTCGTTGACGAGCAGGTTCCCGATCAGGGTGCCGGGGCCGAGGTTCATGGCACTGCCGGTCTTCTTCACGACCGTGCTGCCGGTCACCGTGTAGGAGACCCCGATGGGGATGATTTCGGCCGATGCGGGGACCGCGGTGGCCAGGCCCAGTCCCACGGTCGCCGCCGTGGTGAGCACGGCGAGTCTCCTGATTCGCGATGCAACGGACATACCTGTTCTCCCTTGCGATTGTCATTCCGGGTTCCGGGTGTTTCCGGAATCCGTGCAGTACTTCAGCGCGGGGCGAGATCGGTGATGACCCAGCCGTCGCCGCTGCGTTCCGCGGTCACCGAAAGCTGGGCCGCGGCGCTGTTGGTCGCATTGTTGTCGGCCCGCACGGCCGACTGGTCGAGAAAAACCAGTAACCGCGCGTGACCATTGTCCAGCTCCTGGACGGCGATCGCGGAAACACGGGATGTCAGGACGAGTTTTTGTTCCGGAGCTTTCGCCCGTACCTGGGCGAAAAGCTTGTCGTAGGAATCGCGAGCCGGGCCACGGAGTACCGCGGTCGCGGCCTTTTCCGTGACGTCGGTCTTGTCGTAGGAATAGGAGAAGATGCGGTTCATCGACAGCGTGATCGAAGACGTCACGTCCGCGGTCGCGCCGACGTCGGTGAGGGCCCGGTTGGCCGCCGCCGGGTTCGACGCGGCCGAGCGCGCCTCGACGGTGAACCAGACCCCGGCCCCGGCCAGCAGGACGGCCGCCGCGAGCAGGAACACCGGCAGGCGGCGCCGCCACGGCCGGGCGGGCTTCTCAGCCTCGGGTTCAGGATCGGCGGCCGGGGAGACGGACTCCTCCGGGACTTCCGGCAGTTCCTCGGCTTCGGGCACGGCTTCGGTGCTCATCGCGCCCCCACCGGAAGCTGGTCGAGCGCGCTGAGCTTCCAGCCCTGCCCGGTCCGGGACAGCGCGGCGGCGAACCGGTTGCGCTTGGTCGCCGGCGCCGCGCCCTGCTTGGCGATCGTGATCTCGACCGACGCGAGCAGCTTCGCCGTGCCCGCGTGCTCGTCGAGCTCGGCCACCGCCGCGTCGAGCACCTTGCCGGTGGCCACCGTCGCGCCGTCGGCCAGGGACTTCTTGGTGGCGGCGTCGGTGCGGGCCAGCTGGTCGTGCAGCGGGCCGGTGGACGCGTCGAGCCAGCGCGCGAGGTCGGCGTCGACGTGGTGGTAGTCGAGGCTGCTCACCGAGGTGACCAGCGCCCGGCCGCTCTGCAACGCCTCGTCGCGGGCGGTGCCGAACGTCGAGGCCTGCTCGTTCGCGGCGCGGTACCAGGAGAATCCGGCCCAGCCCGCGAACGCCAGGGCCGCGGCGAGCACCACACAGCTCACCGGCAGGAGTTTCACTTTGACAGCCACAGCATCTCCTCGAGACTCGTGGACGTCGTCAGCCCGCCGACCCCGAGCGGGCCGGTCAGCCCGCCGGGGATCGCGGCGTCCGGCACCGGCGGGTGCGGCGCGTTCTGCGAACCGCGGACCGAACTCGGGTTCCCGTGCGGCAGCGTGCAGGCGAGGTCGGTATTGAAGGGCAGTACCGCGATGTCGGTGCTGGGCCGCCGGGGCGCGTTGTCGTAGAAGCACGGCGGCGGGTCGTTGAAGTTCAGCACCAGGCCGAGCTTCCCGCCGTCCGCGGTCAGCGCCGCCGACGTCGCCGCGACCGCCTTCGGCGCGTTCACCAGCAGCTCGCGCTCGGCGTCGATCCGGGTCTCGAACACCCGGGACGTCGTGAGCAGGTTGGCCAGCAGGACCGGCAGGCCGGGGTTGTTCTCCTTGAGCAGGGTGCCGAGCTCGGACGCCGCGGGCGGCGCGGCCGCGATCAGCCGTCGCAGGTCGCCGTCCGACGACGCCAGCTGCGCGGCGAAGGCCTTCGCGTTGCCGCTGAAGCTGCGCCATTCCTGCGACGAGTCGACCTGCGTGTTGAGCACCGTGACGCCGTCGCTGATCAGCTTCGACGTCTGCGGCAGGTGCGCGTCGGCCTCCTGCGTGAACGTCGTCGCCGAGTCCATCAGCGTCTGCAGGTCGGGGCCCGCGCCGTGCAGCGCGTCGTCCAGCTCGTTGACGACCGTGCGCAGGTCCTGCGTGGGCACCGACGCGGTCAGCGAGTTCAGGTCGGTCAGCAGGCTCGGCACCGGCAGCGGCAGGGTGGCCGACTCCTTCTCGATCACCGAGCCTTCTTGCAGATAGGGCTGGTCGGAAGTGCGGGGCTGCAGGTCGACGTACTGCTCGCCGACCGCGGACCGGTTGGCCACCACGGCCTGCGAGTTCGCCGGGATCGGCGGCGCCGCGCCGTCGATGACCAGGTCGGCCTCCATCCCGGTGGTGGTCAGCCGCAGCTCGCCGACCCGCCCGACGGCGACGCCGCGGTAGGTCACCTCGCCGTTGGTGAACAGCCCGCCGCCCTCGGACAGCTCGAGCTTCACCGTGTAGCCGGTGCCGCCGAAGAGCCGGTCGAGCCCGGCGTAGTTCGCGCCGACGAACGCCGTGGTGGCCAGCGCGATCACGACGAACGCGAGGACCTGGATCCGGACCTTGGTGCTCAGCATCACGGCCCCCCGGGCAGCGGCAGGGTGGGCAGACCCGGCGGGACGCCCTCGCCGGGCGGCGGGAGCGGGACGCCGGGGGCGGGGATCACCGAGGCGTAGACGTTGAGGAAGTCGCCCTTGATCGTGTCGAGCACCGGGTCGGTGAACGGGAACGTGGGCAGCACTTCCAGCGCCTTGGGCAGGTTCTGCCCGGCCGCGGCCAGATTGCGCAGGATCGGGGCGAGCGCGTTGAGGTCGGCGACCATGTCGTCGCGGCTCTTGTCGATCACGCCGGTGGCCACTGTGGACAGCTGGTCCAGCGACTGCAGCATGCTCACGAGCTGGGTGCGCTGGTCGGACAGGGTCTTCAGGCCGGGCGTGAGGTCGGTGAGCGCGCCGGCGACCTGCTTGTCGCGGTTGGCCAGCGTCGTCGAGAGCTGGTTCAGCCCGTCCAGCGCCGCGGTGATGTCGGAGCGGTGCTCGTCGAGGTTGGTCATCAAGGTGTCCACTCCGGACAGGAACGTGCGGATCTGCTCCTCGTTGCCG
The DNA here is from genome assembly GCA_963762765.1 of uncultured Actinomycetota bacterium. Taxonomy (GTDB): domain Bacteria; phylum Actinomycetota; class Actinomycetes; order Mycobacteriales; family Pseudonocardiaceae; genus Amycolatopsis. The sequence goes on along the minus strand of CAVXMR010000050.1, from coordinate 105,489 downwards.
GTCATCACCTTGGACAGCTCGCGGTTGATCGTCTGCAGCTGGCCGATGCCGCCGCCGTTGAGCAGCAGCGAAAGCGCGCCGAAGATCTCTTCGAACTCCGGGTTGCGGTTGGTGCGGTCCAGCGTGATCAGGGCGTTGTTCGCCAGCCGCGGGCCGGAACCCGCGGCGGACCCGCCGCCCGCGCCGTCCGGGGCGGCCAGCTCGACGAACTTCTCGCCGAGCAGGCTGGACTGGCGCAGCCGCGCGATCGCGTTCGCGGGCAATACGACGTCGCCGTTGACCTTCAGCAGGGTTTCGGCGGTCCAGCCGTCGTCGCCGAGCTTGATCGACTCGACCCGCCCGACCGGCACGTCGCCGACCTTCACCGCGGCCTGTGGCACCAGGTCGAGGACGTCGGCGAACTGCACGGTCACCTCGTAGGGGTGGTCGCCGACGTCGGCGCCACCGGGCAGCGGCAGGTCGTAGACGCCCTTGAACTCACTCGAGCAGCCGGTGAGCACCAGGCAGCCGACGGCCGCGAGGGCGAGGATCTTCTTGTGCCGGCTCATTTCCCATCCACCCCGACGGCTTCACCGGACAGCGGCACCGGTGGGTAGAAGTAGTCGAGCAGGTCGCCGCGGCCGAGCAGGCGGCCGGTCTTCGGGTCCACCGCGTTGAGCACGTTGGACACCGCCAGCGGCGCCACGTCCAGCGTCTCGGCCAGGGACTTGCGCTGGTCGACCAGGGTCTGCGTGGTGACCGCCAGGTTGTCCACATTGGACTTGATGGCCGCCCGGTTGTCCCGGATGAACGCCTGGATGTCGGCGAGCGCGCCGCCCAGGCTGTTCAGCGCCTTGGCCAGGTCGCCCTTGTTGGCCGCGAGGGTGTTCGAGACCTGGGCGAGCTGGACGTTGACGTCGGAGACCTGCCGGTCGTTGGTGGCCAGCATGGTGGTGAACCGCTGGAGCTGGTCGACCGTGCCGAACAGGTCGCCCGAGTTGCCCGCGAGGGTCCTGGCCAGCTGGGCGAAGTTGCGGACGGAGTCGTTGAACGCCTGCCCGTTGCCCTGCAGGTTCTGCGCGCCGGTGTGGAGCAGGTCCGACAGCGCGCCGTCGGCGTTCGCGCCGTTCGGCCCGAGCGACTTCGCCAGCGTGTCGAGGCTGGCGTAGAGCTGGTCCAGCTCGACCGGGGTGCCGGTGCGCTGCACCGGGATCACCGCGCCGTTGGGCAGCCGCGGGGCGCCGCCGCGCGCGAGCTTGACGAACTGCAGGTACCGGTCGGCGACCACGCTCGGGGCGATGACCACGAGCGTGGTGTCCTCGGCGACCGGCTGCGAACCGTCGACCGTCAGGTCGATCTGGACCTGCTCGCCGCGCGGGGTCACCGTGTCGACCTGGCCGATCCGCACGCCGAGCACGCGGACGTCCGAACCCGGGTACACGCCGACCGCGCGCGAGAAGAACGCGGTGATGTGGTGCTGGCCGGTGCCCGAGAACGTGTACCAGAGGCCGGCGATGATGCCGAGCGCGAGCAGCAGGGCCAGCGCGATGAACCGGTAGAGGCGCTGGGTGGTACGCGTGTGGATGGTCATTTGCCTCCTCCCGGCACCTTGCACGGGTCACGGTTCTCCGGGATCAGCCCGCAGAGATAGCTGTCGACCCAACGGCCGTTGCCCGCGGTGTTGTTCACCAAGCGGAAGTACGGCCCGGCCAGCTGCAGGCTCCGGCTGAGGTTGTCGTTCTGCCGCCGCAGCAGGTCGGTGACCTGCCCGAGCTGGCTCAGCGCCGGCGCGAGCTGGGCCTGGTTGTCGCGCACCAGCCCGGAAAGCTGCTCGGCGAGCTGCTGGGAGCCGGTGAGCAGCTGGTGGATGGCGTCACGGCGGTTGTTCAGCTCGGTGAGCAGCAGGTTGCCGTCGTCGATGAGCTTCGAGAAGTCGTCGTTCGAGTTCGCCAGCGTCGTGGTGAGCTGCTTCGCGTTGGCCAGCAGCTCGGCGATCTGGCTGTCCCTCGAGGACACCGTCTTGGACAACGCGCTCAGCCCGTCGAGCGCGCTGCGCACGTGTTCCGGCGAGTTCTTGAAGGTGTCGCTGATCGCGGTGAAGCTCTGCGCGAGCTGCTTGGTGTCGATGGCGCCGACGGTGTCGGCGAGGCCGTTGAAGGCGTCCGTGACGTCGAACGGCGTGACCGTGCGGCTGCGCGGGATCGGGCTGTCCGGGTCCTGCACGCCGTCCCCGGTCGGGTTGAGCGAGAGGAACTTGCGGCCCAGCAACGTCTTGATCTTGATCTGCGCCGACGTCCGGTCGCCGACCCAGGCGTCCTTCACCCGGAAGCTGACCAGCACGTGGTCGTCGGCCAGGACGACGTCGCGCACCTCGCCGACCTTGATGCCGGCCACGCGGACCTCGTCGTCCGGCTGCAGCCCGGCGGCTTCGGTGAACTCGGCCTGGTACGTCGTGCCGCCGCCGACGACGGGCAGGTTGTCCCAGTTGAGGGTCACGGTCAGCACCGCGGCCAGCGCCACGCTGCCGATCGCGCCGATGACGATCGGGTTGCGCTCCTTGAACGACTTCACGAGCCGCACCTCGCCGCCGTCTGGGGCACCCCGCGCGGGGGATCGGTCTGGAGGGTGGCGCTGCACAGGTAGAAGTTCATCCACGACCCGTAGGAGGCGATGCCGCCGAGCGCGTTGAGCTTCACCGGCAGCTTGTTGAGGAAGTTGTCCACTTCGGACTGGTCCGCGGCGAGGTTGCCCGCCACGCCGGAGAGCCCGGTGATGCTGTCCTTGAGCCCCGGCCGTGCCTGCGCCAGCAGGCCCGAGGTGGAGTCGGTCAGTTCGCCGATGCCGGTGATGGCGTCGCCGATCGCGGCCCGGTCACCGGCCAGGCCGGAAACCAGCTGGCGCAGCGTGGAGATGAGGTTCGTCAGCGCGTCGCCCTTGCCGTTGACGGTCTTGAGGACCGAGTTCAGATTCGTCACGACGTCGCCGATCACCTTGTCGCGCCCGGCCAGCGTGCTGGTCAGGGAGCCGGTGTGGGCGAGCAGGCTCTCGACGGTGCCGCCTTCGCCCTGCAGCACCTGGACGATCTCGCCGGAGAGCTGGTTGACGTCGGTGGGGGACAGGGCCTGGAAGAGCGGCTTGAAGCCGTTGAACAGGTCCGTCAGGTCGAGCGCGGGAGTGGTGCGGTCCAACGGGATCTCGTCGCCGGGGGCCAGCAGGGCCGGCGTGCCGTTGCCGCGCTGGAGCGCGATGTAGCGCTGCCCGACCATGTTGCGGTACTTGATGGTCGCGCTCACATCGGCCGGAAGCTTGCGGCCCTGGTCGAGGGAGAAGCTGACCAGCGCGAGGTTGTGGTCGCTGATCTCCAGCTTCTCGATCTGCCCGACCCGGACGCCGGAGATGCGGACGTCGTCGCCGACGTTGAGCGCGGTGGCGTCGAGGAACTTCGCCTTGTACAGCTCGGAGTCGCCGAGGCCGGTGTTGGTGATGGAGATCGCCAGCACGATGGTGGCCAGCGTGGTGACGAGGATGAAGATCAGGCTCTTGATCAGCGGGGCGGCGAAGTTCCTCACTTCAGCGTCACCTCCGTGCCGCGGAAGAGCGGGCCGACCAGCACGCCGCTCCACGCCGGGACGTCGGCGGTGGGCACGCCGAGCGACGGCGCCATGAGCGTGGCCAGGAGTTCCTGTTCCTGCGGGGAGTTCGCGACGCCGAGGTCGCCTTCGCCGCCGGGCAGCAGGGGATGGGCGTTGGTGCCCGGCGGGGCGGCCGCGGTGCCCGCGGTCGGGACGACGCCGCTGGGGTAGCAGCGCGGCTCGCCGCCGGAGGTGTAGCGCGGATCGTCCTTGCCGGGGATGTACTTCCCGGAGTCCTTCGTGACCAGGACGTCGGCGTGGATGCCGGGTTCGCTGGTGCCCGCGCCGAGCACCTTGTTCATCGACGGTTTCAGTGCGGTCATCGCCTCGAGCGTGCAGGGGAAGCTGGGGGAGTACTTCGCGGCGACCTCGAGCGGCGCGCGGCTGTCCGCGGCCAGGGAGATGAGGTTGCCCGCGTTGGCGTTGAGGAACGAGGAGATCTCCTGCGAGGAGGAGCTCACCTGCTGGTAGAGCGTGCCGAGCTCGCCGCGCTTCTGGTCGATCGTGCCGAGGGTGACGGCGGAGTCGGTGAGCGCGTCGAGCAGGTCGGGCGCGATGTCGCCGTAGAGCTTGCTGACCGTGGCCAGATCGCGGACGTTCTGGTCGAGCTGCGGCAGGTTCGGGTTGAACTGCTGGAGGTAGTCGGACGCGGTGGACAGCGTCCGGCCGAGCTGCTCGCCGCGGCCCTCCAGCGCGGTCGACACCGCGGTGAGCGTCGTCGCGAGTTTCTGCGGCTGCACGGCTTTCAGGACCGGGAGGAGATTGTCGAAGACTCGTTCCAGCTCGATCGCGTTGGCCGAATGGTCCTGGCGGATGATGTCGCCGGAGGCCAGGTGCGGTGTTTTGGCACCGTCCGGAATGGACAGTTGGACGTACCGCTCGCCGAACAGCGTCTTCGGCACCAGCAGCGCGGAGACGTTGCCGGGGAGCATGTCCACCTTGCCGGGCTCGAGTGCAAGCGCTATCTCGGCACCCGAAGGCGTCGCGCGGACGCCGCGGATTTCGCCCACCAGGACGCCGCGGGCCTTGACCTGGCCGCCGGCCTTGAGCTGGTTGCCGATCCGGTCGGCCTGCAGCGTCACCGGGACCGAGGTGACGAAGTCCTTGTCGTAGATCTTGATGGACAGCGTGACGAACGCGGCCATCACGACGAGGAAGAGCACGCCCGCCGTGCGGAGGACGGCCTTGGGGTGGCTGCCGCGGCTCATCCGGCGACCTGCACGGTGGTCGTCGCGCCCCAGATGGCCAGGGACAGGAAGAAGTCGAGCACGCTGATGGCCACGATCGCGGTGCGGACCCCTCGGCCGACCGCGACACCGACACCGGCGGGGCCGCCGCTGGCGCGGAACCCGTAGTAGCAGTGCGCCAGCACCACCACGACGCTGAACACCAGCACCTTCCCGAACGACCACAGCACGTCGCCGGGCGGCAGGAACAGCAGGAAGTAGTGGTCGTAGGTGCCCGCGGACTGGCCGAAGAACCACACCGTGACCTGCCGCGAAGCGAGGTAGCTCGAAAGCAGCCCGATCGCGTAAAGCGGGATGACGGCGAGGAATCCGGCGATCACGCGGGTCGTCACCAGGTACGGGACGCTGGGGATGCCCATGACTTCCAGCGCGTCGATCTCCTCGGAGATCCGCATCGCGCCGAGCTGCGCGGTGAACCCGCAGCCGACGGTCGCGGACAGCGCGAGGCCGGCGACGAGCGGGGCGATTTCGCGGGTGTTGAAGTAGGCCGAGACGAAGCCGGCGAACGCCGACGTGCCGACCTGGTTGAGCGCGGAATACCCCTGCAAGCCGACGACCGTGCCGGTGGCGACGGTCATCCCGACCATCACACCGATGGTGCCGCCGATGACGGCCAGCGCGCCGCTGCCGAAGCTGACTTCGGCGAGCAGCCGGACGATCTCGCGCATGTAGCGCGTCACCGCGCGGGGAATCCAGCCCAGTGCCCGCAGGAAGAACAGGATCTGGTCGCCGAGGGTGTCCAGGAAGCCGAAGCTCCGGTCGACGGCGTCCCGCGCCCGCGTCGCGCGCGTGGGGACTTCGGTGGTGGTCACGTCAGCTCCCCTTGGGCGGGACGAGTTGCAGGTAAACGGTGGTGAGCACCAGGTTCAGCACGAACAGCAGCAGGAAGGTGATGACGACGGACTGGTTGACCGCGTCGCCGACGCCTTTGGGGCCGCCCTTGGGGTTGAGCCCGCGATAGGAAGCGACGACAGCGGCGACGAAGCCGAAGATCAGGGCCTTGATCTCGCTGATCCAGAGGTCGGGAAGCTGAGCCAGCGCGGAGAAACTCGCGAGGTAGGCGCCCGGCGTGCCGTCCTGCATGATCACGTTGAAGAAGTAGCCGCCGAGCACGCCGACGACGCTGACCATGCCGTTGAGAAACACCGCGACACCCATGGCGGCCAGCACCCGCGGCACGATCAGGCGCTGGATCGGCGAAACGCCGAGCACCTCCATCGCGTCGATTTCCTCGCGGATGGTGCGGGAGCCGAGGTCCGCGCACATCGCGCTGCCGCCCGCACCGGCGATGAGCAGCGCGGTGACGATCGGGCTGGCCTGCTGGATGATCGCGAGGACGCTGGCGGCGCCGGTGAATGACTGGGCGCCGATCTGCGTGGTCAGGGATCCGATGTGCAGCGCGATGACCGCGCCGAACGGGATCGAAACCAGGGCCGTCGGCAGGATCGAGACGCTGGCGATGAACCAGAACTGCTGGATCAGCTCGCGCATCTGGAAGGGGCGACGGAAAGTCAGTCTGACGACGTCGAGGCCGAGCGCGTAGAGCCGCCCGGTCTGCCGCAGTGCGGCGGCCCCGGGGAACGACGACGCCGTCGTCCGCTCGGCCATGCGAGCCTCCGTTTCGCGGGCACGGCGAATTCACCCGAAGTGAGTAAATCCGGCTGGTCCGAATGGTGGACGGGCTCGGTGACGATTCACAGGGCGGGTGTTACCGTGCGGTCTTTCCTACTGGTCGGTACGCTAACGATGGCCCTGCTGGGAGACAAGAACTTGAGCAAGATCACGCGGTCACGGCCTGGTAACCGGCCAATTCTTGTCGGTTTCTGACAAATGGGGTCGATCTTGTTGTCAGTTTCGGAAAGGAAAATCCCGGCCCAGGAGTAGGGAATGTTTACAGTGGCCGGGATTTTGTCCATTCTCGCGTACCGGATCAGTCCTTGAGCGACGCCAGCAGCTCGTAGGAGCGGACGCGGTCGGCGTGGCCGTGGACCATCGTGGTGACCATCAGTTCGTCCGCGGCGGTGTCGGCGAGGAGCTGCTCGAGCCCCTTGCGGACCGTTTCCGGGGAGCCGATCACGCTGGAGGAGAAGCGATCGGCGAGGAAAGCGCGATCGATGTCCGAGTACGGATAGGTCGCGGCCTCCTCGGGCGTCGGCAGCGGGATGGGTCGCCCGCGGCGAAGGCTGAGGAAGGTGAGCCCGCTGGGCCCGGCGAGGAATTCGGCCTGCTGGTCGGTTTCGGCCACCACGACCGAGGTCCCGAGCATCACGTACGGCTCGGACAGCACGTCCGACGGCCGGAAGTTGTCGCGGTAGAGCTGGACGGCCGGGATGGTGTTCTCGGCGGCGAAGTGGTGGGCGAAGGAGAACGGCAGCCCGAGGCGCCCGGCGAGCTGGGCACTGAAGCCGCTCGAACCGAGCAGCCAGACCGGCGGCTGGTTGCCCTCGGCCGTGACGGCGTTGACCGCGCGGCTGTCCGACGGCTGGAAGTAACCGAGAAGTTCGGTCAGCTGCTCGGGGAAGTTCTCCGCGGACAGCCCGCCCGGCCCGCGCAGGGCGAGCGCGGTCCGCTGGTCGGTGCCCGGGGCGCGGCCGATCCCGAGGTCGATGCGCCCGGGGTGGAACGCTTCCAGCGTCCCGAACTGCTCGGCGACGACGAGCGGCGCGTGGTTGGGCAGCATGATCCCGCCGGAGCCCACGCGGATACGTTCGGTGGCGTCGGCGACGTGCCCGATCAGCACCACGGTCGCCGCGCTGGCGATGCCGGGCATGTTGTGGTGCTCGGCCAGCCAGTAGCGGTGGTAACCCAGCCGCTCGGTGGCGCGGGCGAGATCCAGGGTGTTGCGCAGGGCCGTCCCGGCGTCGCTCCCCTTCGAAACGGGGGAGAGGTCGAGAACGGACAGCGGCACGTCAGACAGAGAACTCACGCTGGGGTTCAACGCGCCGCCGGTCCGTTCCCTTCCCGGAGTGGCCCGGCTCTCGTGAGTGGTAAGTCGGGTTAGAACCCGACTTACCACTCACGAGACTCAACCCCCAGCTCAGCCGCACTGTCCCCGCTCCACGCCACCACGCCGTCCGGCCGCACCAGCACCCCGTCGGCCGGTGCCTCGGCGCACTCCGCCGTGACGACGTCCACCCGGCTGCCGACGGCGTTCCGCAGGTCGGCCCGGTCGGCGAAGTCGAACAGCACCGGCCGTGCCGCGCGCATCACCTCGGCGACGCGCGTGAGGCGCCCGTCGACCTTCAGCGGCCAATCCGGGACGTACGGCAGCTCGTCGGCGTCGCGCAGCAGGGCCGCGAGATGCCGGGTCGGCTCGTCGAAGGCGGCGATTTCGCCGAAAATCGTCCGAAGCGCGTCGCCGTCCTCGCCGGTCATTCGCTCGAGCAGCGCCTGGACGCGGGTCTGGACCAGCGTCCGCTCCGCCACCGGCCGCCGCTCCTGTTCGTACGTGTCCAGCCAGGCGGGTTCGCCGGAGGCAAGCTTCCAGCCCAGGTTCACCGCGTCCAGCAGCCCGACGTTCAGCGACGAACCCCCGGCGGGGAAGAGATGCGCGGCATCCCCGGCCAGCAGCACCCGGCCTGAGACGTACCGCGAGGCGAGCCGAGCTTCGCTGACCGTTCGCGACAGCCAGAGCGGCTCACCCAGCGGCAGATCGTTCCCGAGCACCCGCCGCAGGCTTTCGCCGAATTCCGGCAACGACAGCGGACCGCGCAGCTCGGCGGCCGACGTCGGCACCTCGCGCACGCCGACGACGACCACGCCCGGCCGCAGTGACGTCACCAGTACGCGGCCACCCGGCAGCCGGTTCCAGCCGCGCCGGAGCCCGCCCAGCTCGGGCGCCTCGAAGACGTCGAGTGGCTGATCCGTGGCGAAATGCCCGACCCGCAGCAGCTCGCCGTCGGTCGTCCCGGGAAAGCCGATCCCGGCGAACTCCCGCACCCGGCTGTGCGCGCCGTCGCAGCCGACGACGTACGCCGTCCGCAGCCGGTACTCGCCGGACGGCCCGCGCACTTCGAGGGTGACACTGTCGTCGTCCTGCGAGAGACCGGTGACCTCGTGGCCGCGCCGGATCTCGACGCCCAGCTCGGCCGCGCGCCCGGTGAGCAGCGCCTCCATCCGCGGCTGCTGGATCATCAGCCCGAGCATCGGCTCCTCCAGCCCGGCGAACCGCAGGGGCACCGGCCCGAACGGGAAGCCGGGAAACGGCCCGGCGAACGCCGCTTCGGCGCGGAACCGCTCCAGCAGGCCCCGATGGTCCAGCTGCTCGACGATCCGGCCGCCGAGCCCGTTCGCGCGCGGCCGTTCGTCCGGCTCGGTCCGCCGTTCGAGGACGACGGGCCGGGCGCCGCCGAGCCGCAGCTCCGCCGCGAGCATCAGGCCGACCGGGCCCGCGCCGGCGATCACTAACTCCATGGCCCCTCCCTCTGTCAGTTTAAACTGACATCAACAGTGTCAGGCTAGACTGACACGCGTGGGAACGGAAGAGATTTCCCGGCGGGTCGCCGGCACCGACCCGGCGGTCGCGCTGCGCGCGGTCGGCGCGCTGCACCGGCTCGCCGAGCAGGTCGAGGAGGCAGCCGTCGCCCGGGCCAGGGCGCAGGGCTGGTCGTGGGAGCAGATCGGCGACGCGCTCGGCGTCGCCCGCCAGTCCGTGCACGCGAAGTACGGGAAGTGAGGACGTCGTGCTGGATCGGCTGATCGCCAAGAGCGCCTTCGCGTCCGCCATCACCGCGGCGCTGGACGAAGCGCGGCGGCGCGGCGACCGGCGGCTCGGCACCGAGCACCTCCTGCTCGGCCTCCTCCACGGCGAGGAGATCACACACGCCCTCGGCGTCCGTCTCGACGCCGCTCGCGACGCGCTCGACCGGCTCGACCGGGCCGCGCTCGCCGCGCTCGGCATCGACGTCAACGGTCTCCGCCTCGCCGCGGTCGCGCCGCCGAAGGGTGAGCGGCTGAGCCTGGGCGCGCTGACGTCCACTGCTCGCGCCGCGGTCAACGAGGTGGTTCAGGGCACGCCTGTCCGGCGGCGGGAGCCGGCGGATCTCCTGCGCGTGCTGCTCGCCAGGACACACCCGGACCCGGTGTCGGATCTGCTCGACGAATTGCGCGTCGACCGGGCACTCGTGCGGCGGCGTCTCGGCGGCTGAGGCGCGAAAGGCCATTCGTCGCCGATCGGATATCGGGATCGGGCAGAATGGGGCCGCCGCCGAGAAAGGAGCACGGGTGCCGCGTCCCGAGCGACCATTGGACCCCGGGGACGATCTGCTGCTCGACTTCGCCGCCGAGCTCCGGCGGCTGCGCGAGACGGCCGGAAATCCCACTTACCGAGAGCTCGGCCGTCGTGCGCACTATTCGGCCGGAACCCTCTCGGAAGCCGCCGGTGGGCGGAAACTGCCCAGCTTGGCGGTCACTTTGGCCTACGTCCGGGCCTGCGGCGGCCCGGTCGGCGAGTGGTCCGAGCGCTGGCACGCGGTCGCCGACGAGTCTCGGCCCGACGGTGACCATTCACCGGTTGCGCCGGAAAACGGGGAATCGGCGCCCTATGTCGGCCTGACCGCATTCGGGCCCGGCGACGCGAGCCGATTCTTCGGGCGCGAACGGCTGGTCGAGAAACTGTCGGCGCGACTTACGAGACAGCGTTTTCTCGCGGTGCTCGGTGCCTCCGGATCCGGCAAGTCCTCGGTGCTGCGCGCGGGGCTCATCCCGGCCGCGGCGCCCGCGCCGATCATCCTGCTGACCCCCGGCGCGCGGCCCCTGCAGGAGCTCGCGGTGAAGTTCGGTGCCGCGCTCGGCGTCGCCCCCGGTGCGCTGCTGCGGGACTTCGCCGAGCATCCGCGCAACCTCGGCCTCGCCGCCCGCCAGCTGGTGGATGGCGGCGAGGATGATCTCGTGCTGGTCGTCGACCAGTTCGAGGAGGTGTTCACGCTCTGCGCGGACGTCGACGAGCGGGCGAAGTTCCTCGCCGCGCTGATCACCGCGACCACCGAGCCGGGGAGCCGGACCCGGGTCGTGCTGGGCATCCGCACCGACTTCTACACCCACTGTGCCCAGCACGCCGACCTCGCCGAGGCCATGCAGGACGCGCAGGTCCTGGTCGGCCTGATGAACACCGAGGAACTGCGCCAGGCCATCTCGCGCCCGGCGGTCGACGCCGGGTACCGCGTCGAGAACGCGCTGGTCTCGCGCCTGGTCGCGGACGCGACGGGCCAGCCCGGCGTGCTCCCGCTGCTCTCGCACGCGCTGCTCGAAACCTGGCGCAGGCGCCGCGGCACGACGTTGACCCTGGCCGGCTACGAGTCCACCGGCGGAATCGAGCGCGCGGTGGCGCAGACGTCCGAGACGACGTTCGGCACGCTCTCCGGGCGCCAGCAGCGGCTGGCCCGGCAGATCTTCCTCCGGATGACCGCGCTCGGCGAAGGCACCGAGGACACCAAACGCCGGATCAGCCGGGACGAGCTCGACACCGACGACGAGGACGCCCTGGTCGTCCTCGACAGGCTGGCCTCGGCGCGGCTGGTCACCCTGGACGACACCGGGATCGAGATCGCGCACGAAGCGCTGATCCGCGGCTGGCCGCGGCTGCGTGAGTGGCTGGCCCAGGACCGCGAGGGCCTGCGGGTGCACCGCCAGCTCACCGAGGCGACCGACGCCTGGGAGTCCGTCGATGAGGACTCGGGCTGGCTCTATCGCGGCACCCGCCTGGCCGTCGCGCGGGACTGGGCCGTCCGCCAGGACAGCGCGCTCTCCCAGCGGGAACGGCGGTTTCTCGAAACCAGCCTGCGGGTGGAGGCGGGCGAGCGGGCGCTGGAACGGCGTCGCACCCGGCGGCTGCGCCAGCTCGTGGCGCTGCTGGCGGTGCTGCTCGTGTTCGCCGTCGGGGCGACGGTCTACGCGGTCCGCGCCGAGTCGACGGCCACCGACCAACGCAACAGCGCGCTCGCGCAGAAGGTCGCCGGCCAGGCGATGGCCATGCGGGCGACCAACCCCGCGCTGGCCGCGCAGCTCGCGCTCGCCGCGTTCCGGCTGGACCCCGGCGCGGACACCCGCAGCAGCGTGCTCGGCATGTTCGCCGGGCCGTACTCCACCCGCCTGCTCGGCCACACCGGCCGGGTCAACACCGCCGCGCTGCGCCCGGACGGCCGCGTGCTGGCGACGGCGAGCTGGGACGGCACCGCCCGGCTGTGGGACGTGACCGATGCGCACCACCCGGTCCCGCTGGGCGTGCTGACGGGCCACACCGACAACGTCAACTCCATCGCGTTCTCAGCCGATGGCCGCACGGTGGCGACGGCGAGTTTCGACAAGACCGTGCGCGTCTGGGACGTCAGCGATCCGGCGCGTCCCGGCCCGGGCGTGCCCGCGGGGACCTATCCCGGCAAGGCCTACGCGGTCGCGTTCAGCCCGGTGGCGCCGGTCTTGGCCACCGCCGACGACAAGGGCACGCTGCGGCTCTTCGACACCACGGACCCCGCTCACCCGCGCCAGACCGGCGAGCTCGCCGGGCACACGTCCTACGTCAACAACCTCGCCTTCAGTCCCGACGGGCGGCTGCTCGCGTCGGCGTCCGCCGACAAGACGGCCCGGCTGTGGGACGTCGCCGCGCTGCGGCCGCTCGGCGTCGCCACCGGGCACACCGACGTCGTGCACTCGGTGGCGTTCAGCCCCGATGGCCGGGTTTTGGCCACGGCGAGCGCCGACCAGTCGGCGCGGCTCTGGGACGTCGTCAACCCGCTGGCGCCCGCGCCGCTCACGACCCTGCTGGGGCACGAGGCGATCGTGCGGGCGGTGGCGTTCAGCCCGGACGGCGGTTCGCTGGCGACGACCGGGTTCGACCGGACGGCCCGGGTCTGGGACGTCGCCGATCCGCGGGATCCGCGTGAGGTGCTGGCCCTGCCGGGCCACACGGGCGCGGTGGTTTCGGCGGTGTTCAGCCGCGATGGCCGTTCGCTGGCGACGGCGAGCGACGACCAGACCGCGCGGGTGTGGGACCTGCCCGGCCCGGCGATCGCCGCGCACACCGCGCGGGCGTGCCGCGCGGTGTTCACCGAGGATGGCCGGGTGATGGCCAGCGGCGGCTACGACGGCGTCGTCCGGATCTACGACACGAGCGACCTGAGCGCGCCGCGGCTGCTGTCGACGTTCAGCGACAACGACAACGCCGTCTGCGGCCTGGCGTTCACCCCCGACGGCCACTGGCTGGCCACGGGCAGCTGGGATCACACGATGCGGCTCTACGACGTGAGCACGCCCGCCCGGCCCGGTCAACCGTTGGTCTTTTCGCGGCCGAGCGACGACCTCGACGCGGTCGCGTTCAGCCCCGACGGCCGGACCCTGGCCACCGCGGGGGACGGGCACACGATCCGGCTCTGGGACGTCACCGACCTCCGGAAACCGGTCGAGATCGCCAAGCTCACGGGCCACGGCGACGACGTCCACGCGCTGGCCTACAGCCCGGACGGCCGGACGCTGGCCAGCTCCAGCTGGGACCACACCGCGCGGCTCTGGGACGTCGCGACACCGCGTGCGCCCAAGCCGCTCGGGGTGCTCTCCGGCCACACCGACACGGTGTTCGCGATCGCCTACAGCCCGGACGGGCGCATGGTGGCGACGGGGAGCGCCGACCGGACGGCCCGGCTCTGGGACGTCTCGGACCCGGCGGCGCCGCGCTCGGTTTCGACGCTTTCGGGCCACACCGACTCCGTGCTCTCGGTGTCCTTCAGCGGCGACGGCCGGGTGCTCGCGACCGGCAGCTACGACCGGACCGCCCGGCTCTGGGACACCGCGACGGGTGCGCCGTGGGCGGCGCTGCCCGAGGAACGCGACCGCGTCTACGCCGTCCGGTTCGCCCCGGACGGCCATACTTTGGCGAGTTCCAACGCCGACGGCACTGTGCGATTGTGGGAAACGAATCCTGACCGAGCGGCCGACAGAATTTGCGCGGTCGCGAACCCTCGGATCAGTGAGCCGGAGTGGACCGCGAGCCTGCCGGGGCTCGACTATGCGCCGCCTTGTGCCTGAACTGCCGAAAAGGGTTGTTCGGCGTTGTTGTTCGGTCCGTCGCGGCTGACACCGAACAACGAGTTTCCGTTACAAAGGTCGCCAGGGCCGTTGGTCCGTGGGCGTTCATTCACCGGGGGTCTGAAGGGCTCCTTCAAGGCTTGCTCCCGAGCCGTGAAGGGGCCCTTCAGCGTTTATTCCTAAATTAAACTTTATCGGCGAAGTCCGTGAATGGCACATTCACGGACTTAAAGGCTCTCGATGTGCCATTCACGGCCTACGGGACTAGGTCGCCGGGAGCCAGTCGGGATTCGAGGCCAGCACGACCAGGTGCTGCGTCGCCCGGGTCAGCGCCACGTAGAGCACCCGTCGTCCGGTCGTCGACTCGGTGACCAGCTCGATCGGCTCGACCAGGACCACGGCGTCGTACTCGAGGCCCTTGGAGTCGAGGCTGCCGACGACCTTCAGCCGCTCGTCGGTCTCGTCCGAGAACCAGCCCGAAACCTCCGGCACCCGGTCCATCGCGGTGATCACGCCGACCGTGCCCTCGACCGAGCCCAGCAGCTCCTTGACCGCCGCCTGCGTCGCCGCCGCGAGCCCGGCCGCCTCGACCGGGCGCACCTCGGGCACGACGCCGGTCTTGCGTACCGCGATCGGCAGCTCGTCCGCCTCGGCGTGCCCGGCCACGACCTTCGCCGCGAGGTCGAAGATCTCCGCCGAGTTCCGGTAGTTCGTGCGCAGCGTGAACCGCCGCCGGGCGGTCTTCAGCCCGAACGCCTGATCGCGCGCCTGCGCGGCCTCCTCCGGGTCCGGCCATGAGCTCTGCACCGGGTCGCCGACCACGGTCCAGCTCGCGTACTTGCCGCGCCGCCCGACCATCCGCCACTGCATCGGCGAGAGGTCCTGCGACTCGTCGACGACCACGTGCGAGTACTCGTCGTAGTGCTCGGGGCGGTGGGTGTGCCCGCCGGTGCGTTCCGGCTGGACCTCGATGACCTGGTTGCGGCGCTTGCGCTTGGGCGGCGGGCCGATCAGCACCCGCAGCTCGTCGAGCAGCGCGACGTCGGCGATCGACCACCCGCGCGAGCGGTCGGCCAGGTCCGCGGCCAGCATCGAGATCTCGGCTCGGTTCAGCACGCCCCTGGCCACCGAGGCCAGCCGCTTCTCGTCGCCGAGCCACTTGAGGATCTGCGCCGGGTACAGGATCGGCCACCAGACGACGAGGAACCGGTGGAACTCGATCCGCTCGCCGAGGTCGGTGATCAGCTCGGCACGGTCGAACTGCTTGCCGTCCGCCTTGGCGTACTCCTCGGCCTTGGCGGCGAGGGCGTCCAGCAGCAGCTCGGCTGCGCGGATGCGGGACCGGTTCGGCGGAGCGCCCTGGGTGTGTGCCTTGCGGCGGACCTTTTCCAGCTCGCGCGCGTCCAGCTTGAGGACCTCGCCGCGGTAGACGATCCGCATGTCCTCCGGCGCGTCCGGCGGGGTGTCGCGCAGCGCGCGGAGCAGGATCTTGCGCATCCGCAGCGAGCCCTTGATCGCGGCCAGCGGCGCCGCGTCCTGGCGCGTCGCGTCGAGGCCGTCGAGGACCTCGCCGAGCGCGCGCAGCTCGACGTTCGTCTCACCCATCGACGGCAGCACGCGTGAGATGTAGCTGGTGAACACCCCGGACGGGCCGATGACGAGCACGCCGGCGCCGCCGAGCTGGCGGCGGTACCGGTAGAGCAGGTAGGCCGCGCGGTGCAGCGCCACCGCCGTCTTGCCGGTGCCCGGGCCGCCGGTGATCTCGGTGACCCCGCGCCACGGCGCCCGGATGACCTCGTCCTGTTCCTTCTGGATGGTCGCGACGATGTCGCGCATCTTCTCGCCGCGAGAACGTCCCAGCGCGGCCATCAGCGCGCCTTCGCCGACGATCTGCATGTCCTCCGGCACCGCGTCGGCGATCAGCACGTCGTCGTCGACGTCGAGCACGTGCTGGCCGGAGCACCGGATGACGCGCCGCCGGATGACGTCCATCGGCTCCTCGGCGGTGGCCTGGTAGAAGGCCGCGGCCGCGGGGGCGCGCCAGTCGGTGACCAGGTTGTCGAACTCGGCGTCGCGGATGCCGAGGCGGCCGACGTAGACGCGCTCGTCGTCGTCGACGTGGTCGAGCCTGCCGAAGACCAGGCCCTCGTACTCGGCGTCGAGCGTCTGCAGGGTCTGGTTGGCGTGGTAGACCATCATGTCGCGCTCGAACAGCATCGACGCCTGCTCGAAGATGGCCTCGCGCTGCGCGCCCTGGCCGATCTCATAGCCCTTCGTGCGCATCGTCTCGGCCTGTACCCGCAGCTCGGCGAGCCGGGTGTACACCCGATCGACGTGGGCTTGCTCGATGGCGATCTCGGCCCGTCTGACCCGAGGTTCCGACACGCATGGCTCCTTGACAACTCGATCGCCTCCGAGGGCGAAGGACGACTCTACGCGAGCTCGGCTGCTCGTTCATCAAGTCCCGGGCATCGGTGCCGCGTGTCATGGGTCAAGATGGGACCGTGACCAGGATCGTGGCCGGGACGGCGGGCGGGCGCCGGCTGAAGGTGCCGCCCAAGGGCACGCGTCCGACCTCGGAAAGGGTGCGGGAAGCCCTGTTCAACGCCCTGGAGACGGCCGGCGAGGTCGACGGCTCGCGCGTATTGGATCTTTACGCCGGATCCGGCGCGCTGGGCCTTGAAGCGCTCTCTCGCGGGGCTTCGGACGCGTTGTTCGTCGAAGCCGACAGGCGCGCTGTGGACGTCCTTCGCGGCAACGTCGCCGCTCTACGGCTGGGCGGCACAGTTCGCGCCGGGCAGGTCGAGACGGTCGTCGCCGCGCCCGCGCCCCAGCAGTTCGACCTGGTGCTGGCGGATCCGCCTTACGACGTCGGCTCCGCGACGCTCGGCAAGGTCCTCGCCGCGCTGGCCGACGGCGGCTGGATCGGCGACGGCGGGCTGGTCGTCGTCGAGCGCGCGGCCCGTGACGGCGAGCCCGACTGGCCGCCCGGCTTCGCGCCCGCGCGCGCGAAGAAGTACGGGGACACCGCCGTGTACTGGGCCGAGTTCCGGGCTGTGGGATGAGCCACGGCGCGTGCGGGAGCCCGGCACGGTAGCGTCGCGCTATGCGGCGTGCGGTCTGTTCCGGCTCCTACGATCCGGCCACCAACGGGCACCTCGACATCATCGAGCGGGCGGCCCTGCTCTTCGACGAGGTCGTCGTCGCGGTGGGCGTGAACAAGAACAAGAAGGGCCTGTTCGAGGTCCCCGAACGGCTCGAGATGCTGCGCGAGATCACCGCGAAGCTGCCGAACGTGCGGGTCGACTCGTGGGAGGGCCTGCTCGTCGACTACTGCCGCGCCAACGACATCGTGGCCGTCGCGAAGGGGCTGCGCTCGGTCAGCGACTTCGACTACGAGCTGCAGATGGCGCAGATGAACCGCGAGCTGACCGGGCTCGAGACGCTGCTGATGCCGAACAACCCGGCCTATGGGTTCGTGTCGAGCTCGCTGATCAAGGAGATCGCGGCGCTCGGCGGCGACATCGAGCACCTGGTGCCGCCGATCGTCTACGAGCGCCTCGCCGAGCGGTTCCCGCGGCTCACCCGCTGATTTCGCAACTCGAGCGGGCTGGTTACAGCTGAACGGGCCGCGACCTTCGTCGGGACTTGCGGGGCCTCGCGCCAGAGTTCACGTGCGCTTCTATTGACGATCATCCGATCGGGTTACGGTCCGAAAATGACCAACAATCGATCACGTCTAGCCGCAGCGCTCTTCGCCCTGCTGGCCGCGTTCTTCACGGGGGTCAGTGCCGCGCCGGCCGTCTCCGCTTCACCCCTCGTGGTGGCGCAGAACGCCTGCGGCAACCTGTCCGGGTTCTCCCACACCACGCTTTCCGCCTTGCCCGCGGAGGCGACCACGACGTACAACCTGATCAAGAAGGGCGGGCCGTTCCCGTACCCCCAGAACGACGGGGTCGTCTTCACCAACCGCGAGGGCATCCTCCCGGCCTGCTCGGCGAGCTACTACCACGAGTACACCGTGCCGACGCCCGGCGCGAGCAACCGCGGCACGCGCCGGATCATCACCGGCAGCGGCGGCGAGTACTTCTACACCGGTGACCACTACGCCACCTTCAAGGTCATCGACGTCAACGGCGGCGGTGGCACCACGCACTCGTGCGGCGACCTGACCGGCCTGGCCAAGATCGGCTACTCGCAGCTGTCCTCGACAGCGAAGACCGTCGTGAGCAACGTCCGCGACGGCGCCACCGGCACGACCTACCAGAACCGCGAGGGCGTGCTCCCGGCCTGCGCGTCCGGCTACTACCAGCTCTTCACCGTCGGCACGAACGACCGGGTGATCTCCGGCGACGGCGGCGAGCTGGCCTACACGCCGGACAAGTACGTCACGTTCAAGCGGATCGACCTGAATTCCTGATCCCGTGCAACACCGGCCGCCTCCTCGTCCGTGAGTAATGGGGGAACATCGGACGAGGAGGCGCGATGCGGTCTGGGGACGACGCGGGGTTCCGGGAGTTCGCCAGGGAGAGATCCCTGGCGCTCCGGCGCACGGCTTTCCTGCTGTGCGGAGCTCGACGAGCAGCGACGGCCGTGGCGACGCCGGGAGCGCCGGGACGGCGTCGTGCCCGAAGTGCCGGACGGCCGTGAAGTCCCCGGCACGGCCGGGATTCCACACCCGCTGAGGGGCTCCGGCGCCGGGCGTGGTCCAGGGGGACACGCCCGGCGCCGGTCGCGTGCACCGGTTCGGCGCGGGAAACGGGCAGACTGATCTCAGGACAGGGGATTGGAGTTGCCGTGTACCGGGTTTTCGAGGCGCTCGACGAGCTCGTCACGATCGTCGAAGAGGCGCGGGGGCTGCCGATGACGTCCAGTTGCGTCGTGCCCCGCGGTGACGTCCTCGAACTGCTCGACGACGTCCGTGACGCGCTGCCCGCCGAGGTCGACGACGCGCAGGACGTGCTGGACAAGCGCGACGACCTCCTCCTCGCCGCCCGCAAGGAGGCGGGGGAGACGGTCGCGGGGGCGAACGCCGACGCCGAGCGCGCCGTCGCCGAAGCCTCCGACGAGGCCGAGCGGATCGTCGCCGAGGCCCGCGCCCGCGCCGAGCAGATGCTGGCCGACGCCCACGCCCAGGCCGACCGCGCGGTCGCCGCCGGGCAGGCGGAGTACCAGAACCTCACCGACCGCTCGCGCGCCGAGTCGGAGCGGATGGTCCAGGCCGGCCGCGACGCCTACGACCGCGCGATCGAGGACGCCCGCGCCGAGCAGGCCCGCCTGGTCGCGCAGACCGAGGTCGTCCAGGCCGCGCACGCCGAGTCCGCCCGGATCGTGGACGAGGCCCACGCGGAGGCCGACCGCCAGCGCGCGGACTGCGACGCCTACGTCGACGGCAAGCTGGCGGAGTTCTCGGAGCTGCTGGCCACGACGCTGCGGACGGTCGATTCGGGCCGCAACCACCTGCGCTCCCCGGCCAACCTCCCGAGCGGCACCGGCCGCCCGACCCTCTACGACTACCAGGTCTGAGTTCTCCAGCGAGCTGAAGGGGACTTTCGTCGCGTCCGGCGCGAGGAAAGTCCCCTTCGCCACGTCCGGCGTGAGGAAAGTCCCCTTCGGCGCACCCGGCGGGACCAGGTCGAGACCACCGGCGGGACCTGCGTACTCTGGTAACGATGTCCGAGAACAAGACTCCGCAGCTCGACGACCGCAGCCCGTGGGTGCTCGATACCCGCGAACTGGGCCGTCACGCCGGCCTGAGCCGCGCCGTCCAGCGCGCCGTGCCGGTCGACACCGCACTCGGTGTCCCCGACGTGATCACCATCCCCGCCGGATCCGAGCTGCAGCTCGACCTGATCCTCGAATCCGTCGTCGAAGGGGTGCTGGTCAGCGGCACGGCGAAGGCGACGGCGCACGGCAACTGCGCCCGCTGCCTCGAGCCCATCGTCGAGGACGTCGAGGTCGACATCCAGGAGCTGTTCGCCTACCCGGGCTCGGCCACCGAGGAGACCACCGACGAGGACGAGATCCCGCGGCTGATCGACGACCGGATCGACCTCGAGCCGATCGTCCGCGACGCCGTCGTGCTGGCCCTCCCGCTCGCCCCGCTGTGCGAGGAGGACTGCCACGGGCTCTGCACCGAGTGCGGCGGCAGGTGGGCCGATCTCGAGCCCGGACACGGGCATGAGAAGATAGATCCTCGGTGGGCCGCACTGGTCGAGCGTTTCGACGAGAATGCGGGCGAAAAGCCTGCGCACGGCCCCGCTGAGCAAGCCTGACGAGCGCCCAGCTCGTTCCGGAGGAAAGTTCGCTCGCGCCCGCGAGCAGACCGTCATAAGGAGATCTACTCGTGGCCGTCCCGAAGCGGAAGATGTCGCGATCCAACACGCGCGCCCGCCGCAGCCAGTGGAAGGCGGCTCCGGTTCAGCTGGTGCCCTGCTCCAACCGCGCCTGCAAGCAGCCGAAGCTCCAGCACATCGCGTGCCCGTCGTGCGGCCAGCACAACGGCCGCCAGGTCGTCGAGCCCGCCTGATCGGGTAGCCGACATGGGGGGCAAGACGCCCGGAGGGCCCGCCGCCGATCAGACGCCGTTGCTCGACGCGCTCGGGATCACACTCGAACCCGAGCTGCTGAAGCTTTCGCTGACTCACCGTTCCTTCGCCTACGAGAACGGTGGGCTGCCGCCGAACGAGCGACTGGAGTTCCTCGGCGACGCGGTTCTCAGTCTTGTCGTCACGGATCACCTCTACACCACGCATCCCGACCTGCCCGAGGGCACGCTCGCGAAGCTCCGTGCCAGCGTCGTCAACATGCACGCGCTGGCGCGGGTCGCGCGTGGCCTCGGTGAGGGCGGGCTCGGCGCACACCTGCTGCTGGGCAAGGGCGAAGAGCTCACCGGTGGCCGGGACAAGGCGAGCATTCTCGCCGACGGCCTGGAGGCGCTGATCGGGGCGGTCTACATCGAGCACGGCATCGAGGTGTCGCGCAAGGTCGTGCACCACCTCTTCGACGTGCTGCTCGCGGAGGCTCCGCTGCGCGGCGCCGGTCTCGACTGGAAGACCAGTCTTCAGGAGCTGACCGCGTCGGCCGGGCTCGGCGTGCCCGAGTACAAGGTCGAGGACACCGGCCCGGACCACCGCAAGGAGTTCACCGCGGCGGTGCTCGTCGGTGGCCGTTCGCTGGGCACCGGCACGGGGTCGACGAAGAAGGAAGCCGAGCAGAAGGCCGCCGAGACGGCCTGGCGTTCCTTGTCGGCCGAGCTCCAGTCCGAGCAGTCCGAGCGGCTCGAGGACCAGGTGCCCGAAGCCGGCTCCTGATCGAACCGCCTGTCCCGCAACGACTTCCGGTTCGCGGGGACCGCTGCTTCAAGAACTGTCGTACCCGGCGGGCACAATGACGTCATGCCCGAACTACCCGAGGTCGAAGTCGTCCGCGTCGGACTGCAGGCGCACGTCGCAGGCAGGACTGTGCGCGACGCCGAGGTGCTGCACCCGCGCGCGATCCGCCGGCACGCACTGGGCGCGGACGACTTCACCCACCGTCTCGTCGGCCGCCGTGTCGAAGCGGCGCGGCGACGCGGGAAGTACCTGTGGCTGGAGCTGTCGGAGAAGGAAGCGGTCCTCGCCCACCTCGGGATGAGCGGGCAGATGCTCGTCCAGCCCGAGGACGCGCCGGACGAGAAGCACCTGCGGGTGCGGCTGCGCTTCGACGACGGCGGGCCTGAGCTGCGGTTCGTCGACCAGCGGACGTTCGGCGGGCTGGCGCTGGACGACCTCGCCGACGGCGCGGACTTCCTGCTGCCTTCGACGATCGCGCACATCGCACGAGACCCGATGGACCCGGCGTTCGACCTCGACGCGGCCGTGCGGGCGCTGCGCTCGCGGCGCACGGAGGTCAAACGAGCGCTGCTCGATCAGACGCTGGTGTCGGGAATCGGCAACATCTACGCCGACGAAGCGCTGTGGCGCGCGAAGCTCCACTGGTCGCGCCCGACCGAGAAGCTGACGATGGCGAAGGGGCGCGAGCTGCTCTCGGCGGCGTCCGACGTGATGAACGCGGCGCTGCTCGCGGGAGGCACTTCGTTTGACGCGCTGTACGTCAACATCAACGGCCAGTCCGGCTACTTCGAGCGCTCTCTCGACGCCTATGGCCAGGCGGGTCTGCCATGTGGCCGCTGTGGAACGGCCATTCGGCGGGAGCCCTTCATGAACCGGTCTTCGTTCTCGTGTCCGCGGTGTCAACCGCGTCCCAGGAGTTAGCTCGTGTAGATAGTCGGGGTTGCCTCTTCAGCTAGGATGAATCTACGGACTCAAGCCGCGGCACCTGAATCGACCACAGAGCGCGCCCCGGCCGAAGGCCCCGCTATCGCGACGGCAGGGCTCTCTGCCTGCAGTCGATGCTTCGACGGGAACTACGCCCTGGCGGCGTGATCGCGATCGCGCGCAGACTGGCGTCGAACACAGTAGTCGAGGGAGTACATACCGTGGCCAGAGAGTCGACGCTCGCCGACAAGATCGACCAGCTCTTCCACGTCGTGCGCAGGCCCGACCGGGAGCAGTACAGCAACGAAGAGGTCGCCAAGGCCTGCCGGGAAGCGACCGGCGAGAGCTTCTCGACGACCTACCTCTGGCAGCTGCGCACCGGCCGCCGGGACAATCCGACCAAACGTCATCTCGAGGCGCTCGCCCAGTTCTTCGGCGTTCCTCCGGCATACTTCTTCGACGACGAGCAAAGCGCGAAGATCGCCGAGGAACTGGCGCTGCTGGGTGCGCTGCGCGACGCGGGCGTCCGTGACGTCGCGCTGCGCGCGGTGACCCTTTCGGCCGACGGGCTGGACACGATCAGCGACATGATCGACGCCATCGCCCGGAGGGAGGCTGGCCGCGGCGGGCGGAGGGAGAGCTGAGTTGACGGACAAGGCGCTGTGGCGTCGATGCCGGTTGTTGGCGGACGGGATCAGCCTGCCCAATCCGTTTGACGCCGAGCAGTTCGTCGCGAGCATCGCCGCGCGCCGGGGACGTCCGATCGAGCTGATGCCGGTGAGTGCGCCGGCCGGCGGGCCCTGCGGGTTGCTGATGAGCACCGAGCGCGCCGACTACATCCTCGTACCGGCGAATACCACCGCGCTGCACCGGCGGCACATCCTGCTGCACGAGGTCGGCCACCTGCTGTGCGGACATGTCGGCTCCGATGCCGGTGCCGACGGCGTGGCCATCGATGCCGCGGCCGGACGCGAGCTCATGCCGAACCTTTCGCCGGAGCTGATCCGCCGGGTGCTGGGCCGTACGACCTACAGCGAGGTCGAGGAGCGGGAGGCCGAGCTGCTCGCTTCGCTGATCGCGCAACGCGTCGGCCGTGACGAGGGTGCCCGCGGCCCCGCCACGTCCGACGAGCAGGACTGCGACATCGCCGGTGGAGTGGCCCGGCTCGACACGCTGTTCGGCGGTAAGCCCCGGCGGCGTCCCCGGTGACTGAGACCCTGGCCTACTTCCTTTGTGTGCTGGGGTTCGCCGGGTTCAGCTACAAGCTCATCGACGCTCGGGGCAGCCAGCCGCCGCGCCGGATGTGGTACATGGCGGGCTTCGGCGTCTGCATCGCGCTGGGCATCCTCGTGCTGACCCCGGCGATGGAGGCACTGGCCGGCGGCGGGGTGGTGTACGACCGCTTCGCGACGCTGGCCGGTGACGAGTTCAAGCTGGGCGCGATGGCGTTCGCGGTCGCGTTCGTCCGGTCGATGCGGCTGGGGGAAGGCGCGCGGCTGGGCTGGCACGCCGTACTCACGTTCTGCACCCTGACCGCCGAAGCGGTGCTCTACCTGATCGCCCAGCCGAGCAGGATGGGCGACCTGACCCGGCTCACGTCGGGCGGGTTGCCGTTCTTCGTGGCCTACGAGCTGGTGTTCCTCGTCTACGGCCTGGTCAGCCTCGCGTTCCTGATCGTGGTGTTCGCCCGGTTCGCCGTCGCCGCCGAACCGGGGCCGCTGCGGGCCGGGCTGTGGCTGATCGTGGCCGGGGTCTGCTCGTCGTTCTGCTGGACGTTCTGGGACGTCGACGACGTCCGCCAGTTGGCCGTGACGGGCTTCGTCGAGGCGCGCGAAGACGTCCCGTCGGCGGTGTTCGCGGCCTGCTCGATCGGCTTCTTCTCGCTGGGGGCGACGCTGTCGGTGTGGTCCCCGTCGGTGACGAAGATCTTCGACTGGCTCCGCTCGTACCGCTCCTACCGCCGGATCGAACCGCTGTGGACGGTGTTGCGCGTGGCGGTCCCCGGCATCGCCCTCGACCCGGACGGCGGCCTGACCGGTGGCGCGGAATTCGCGCTCTACCGGCGGGTCATCGAAATCCGCGACGGCCACCTGGCCTTGCGGCGGCATTTCGACCCTGAGCTCCCGGCGCGTGCCGAGGCAGCAGCGCGCCGCGCGGGCGTGCCGGACGACCGGATCGCGGCGACGGTCGAAGCAGCCACACTGGCCGCGGCGATCCTGGCCGCACAAGTGGGTCGCCATTACCCGGAGCCCGACGGCCCGACGGCGCACCTCGCCGATGCCGACGTCGCCACCGAAGCGGCCTGGCTGGTGCAGGTCAGCCGGGCGTGGCGGCGCAGCGCCGTCGTGGCCACAGTCCGGGTGGAGACAGCTGCCGACCTCGGCCTCGTGAGTGGTAAGTCGGGTTAGAACCCTACTTACCACTCACGAGGCCCCACCCCCACCCACTCAAGCCGCTCCCTTGAAGTTCACCCGCAGCGTGTACAGCGAGCTCGACGCCGTGATGAACAGCTCGTTCTTCCGCGCCCCGCCGAAGGTGAAGTTCGAGCAGATCTCCGGCATCCGCAGCTTGCCGATCAGCGTGCCGTCGGGCGCGAAGCAGTGCAGGCCGTCGTGGGCCGCGGCCCAGACCCGGCCGGCGGTGTCGACGCGGACGCCGTCGAACCCGCCGGCGTCGCAGGTGCCGAAGATCTTGCCGCCGCTCAGGGTTCCTTCGCCGGAGACCTCGAACACCCGGATGTGGCTGGGGTTCTGCCGCGTGTCGGCGATGTAGAGCAGGGACTCGTCGGGGGAGAAGGCGAGGCCGTTGGGCCGTTCGAAGTCGTCGGCGACGATCCGGACTTCGCCGTCCACCGGGTCGACGCGGTAGACGTGACAGGCGCCGATCTCGCTCTCGGCCTGGTAGCCCTCGTAGTCGCTGTCGATGCCGTAGCTCGGGTCGGTGAACCAGATCGAGCAGTCGGAGCGCTCGACCACGTCGTTCGGGCTGTTCAGGCGCCGGCCTTGCCATTTTTCGGCGAGCACGGTGATGCTGCCGTCGTGCTCTGTGCGGGTCACCCGGCGGTTGCCCTGCTCGCAGCTGATCAGCCGGCCTTGGCGGTCGACCGTGTGGCCGTTCGCGTACCCCGACGGCTGCCGGAAGACGCCGACGTGGCCGGTCGTCTCGTCCCATCGCAGCGTGCGGTCGTTCGGGATGTCGCTGAACACGAGGTAGCGCCCGGCCGGGAAGTACACCGGGCCCTCCGTCCAGCGGCAGCCGGTGTGCAGGCGCTGCGTCCATTCGTCGCCGCCGCAGCGCGCGAATCGCTCGTCCAGCACGACGAAGTCCGTCTTGATCAGGTCCACGCGATCACCCCAGATTCAGAATTTCATCCTGTAAATATCGATACTCTCCGAATGTTGTACGGTCAACCCGTGGATGAGTTAGATCGCATGTTGCTTGCGGAATTGCAGCGGGACGCCACGCAGGCGTACGCCGCCCTGGGGAAGACGGTCGGGCTGTCGGCCGGTGCCGCGCACGAGCGCGTCCGCAAACTGCGTGAGCAGGGCGTGATCCGCCGGACGACCGTCGACGTCGACCCGACCGCGGTCGGTCGCGCGGTCCTCGCGTTCGTGCTGGTCGATGCCAACGCCTGGATGGGCGACACGCCGGTCAAGACCGCGCTCGAGGCGCTTCCGGAGGTCGTCGAGGCGCACGTGATCGCGGGTCCGGCTTCGCTGCTGGTGAAGATCCGGACGCCGACCACCGAAGAGCTCCAGGCCTCGCTGCGGCGCCTGTTCGCGATCGGCGGGGTGACCGGCACCCAGACCATCGTGGTCCTGGAGTCCTTCTTCGAGCGCCCGGTCGACCCCGCCTGACCTGGGGAGACATCGACGGCCCTCCGCCGTGCACACTACTGCGCAATGCGTGGTACCGTTCACGGCGTACGACTGGAGGGTGCAGTGGAGATCAGTCAGCTGCTCAAGGGAGTGCTCGATCTCGCCGTCCTCGCGGTGCTCCGCGAGGAAGACGGCTATGGCTACGACGTCCTGCGAAGACTCAGGACGGCCGGGCTCGAGGAAGTGGGGGACGCGTCGGTGTACGGCACGCTGCGCCGGCTGTACAAGGCAGGTTTGCTGACCTCGTACGTCGTGCCGAGTGAAGAAGGTCCCCATCGGAAGTACTACAGCCTGAACGAGCCGGGCCGGTCCCGGCTCGCCGAGTCGGGCAAGACCTGGAAGAGCTTCGCTTCGACGATGACCGGCCTATTGGGAGAGGCAGCATGAGCGACAAGCCGACCGCCGTGCGGGTTTATCTGGCGCGGGTCCGCACCGCGCTCGCCGACCTGCCCGCGAGTGAGATCGAAGAAATCCTGGAGGACGTCCGGCCGCACCTGGCCGAGATCGAGGCCGAAATGGGGGAGGGCGCCCGGGTCGAGGCGCTGATCGAACGGCTGGGCACGCCGGAGAGCTACGCCGCGGAGCTGCGCGCGTCCGGGGGTTACCCGCCGGCCGCGGAAAGCGCTTCCCGGGAAGCGAAGGTGAAGAACAACGCGGGCTGGGCGCGATTCGCCCTGTGGGGCCTGGCCTACAGCGTGTGCGGGCTCGGCCTGTTCGCGTTCGCCGCGGCGGCGAACACGTCACCGGATCCCCTGGCGGGGCTGATCCTGGTGCTGCCGGTGCTGGCGATCAGCGCGGTGTTCGTGGCGCGCCACGGTGTCGAACCGCTCGACGCGCTGCCGGAGGTGCGCGGCGTCCGGAGCTGGTGGGAGGGCACCCGGCAGAGCCGCGACGGCCGGGCGATGGCCTACGTGCGCTCGCTCAAGCCGGCGTGGTGGATCCTCTGCGCGCTCGTCCTGATGGGCTTCGGCCTGCTGATCATGCTGCGCCACAAGGAAATGGCGCTGGGGCTGCCGGTCCTGCTCGTGGTCGGGGTGGCGGTGATCTGGGCCGGGCAGAAGACCCGGCAGGACCGGCGGCTCTGGTGGCTCGTCGTGCCGGTGTCCGGGTTCGTCATCGGTGCGACGTTCGGCGGGTTCGGCGCGGTGGTCGACCTGGTCGCGCACCGGAACGACTACAGCACGCCGTCGTACCAGACCTCGACCACCGACGTCTGGGGCGGCACCCTGCTGACCTACGGCCGGCACCAGGTCGAGAACGTCTACGCCTTCGACGCCGAGGGCAAGCCCCTGACCGAGGTCTACCTCTACGACGAACGCGGCAATCCGATCTCGATGACCCGCTGGGCTTGCGAAAGCTCCACCGGCAGCAAGAAGAAGATCGGCGAGGACAACCGCTTTCCGCGCCCGCGGATCGACGAGGGCGTCACGGACGACCAGGGCAGCTACGACGGCTACAACGGCTACCGCGCCGCCTGCCGTGAGGACCTGGGTGTCCCGTTCAGCGCGGCGATCCCGAAGGGCACGACGCCGGCTCCCAAGCCGACGCCGTCGCCCACCCCGTCGCCGACCACCACGCCTTCGGCTCCGGCGACCAGGTAGAGCCCTGCGGAGGAGCGGAGTTCGGGGGCCGCTCCTCCGCAGTCCACCGGAGCGCACTGAAGGCCGCCACGAGAAACCGTGGCGGCCTTCAGTGGGGTTACAGCGTCAGTGGCCGAAGGCGCTTCGCGCGGCCAGGTCCGCCAGCAGGGCCCGGCCCTTCTCGGCGTTGCGCGGCTGGGACAGCACGTCGTAGCGGCGTGCCACCAGCTGGCTCTGCGAGATGAAGCCGCGCTTGTTGCGGTTGGCCGCGTAGCCCAGTGCGCCGAACAGCAGGTTGAAGCCCACGCCGGCGACCAAGCCCAGCGCGATCGGGATCCACCCGGCGCCCGGGTTCAGCAGGCTCAGGACCAGGCCGAGGAACAGACCGAACATGGCGCCGGACATCGCCGCGCTGGACAGCATCTTGCCCCAGCTCATCCGGCCGGCGATCCGCTCGACGAGCAGCGGCTCCACGCCGACGATCGTGACGTCGGTGACCGGGAAGTCCGTGCCCGCGAGGTGGTCGACCGCGCGCTGCGCCTGCTCGTAGGACTCGTAAGAACCGATCGGCCAGCCGGTCGGCAGGGTCGGCGTCTGGGGCCGGGCCTGCTGCTGGTCGCCGAAACCGCTCTGCGTGAATGCTGTGGTCATCGATCTCACCTCTCTTGCCCTGCTTAACGCCCGGGCGAGCCCGATCTTTCCCCACGCGGCGTTATTCACAGATTCTTCTCAGCCGGGCAAGCCGGACATACCACCGGGTAGGCGATACCGCGAGTCAATGGGTCAAGAAAATACCTTTGTTCGGGTTGACCGCGCCCGGGCGACCCGGTAGGAAGAACCCGCAAAGGATTCGGATCAAACCTTTGGGGCGGCAGATGGCAAGGCGAGGCATGCTCACGCTCGACCAGCTCCGCACGCTGGTCGAAGACGGCACGATCGACACGGTGCTCGTCGCGATCACCGACATGCAGGGCAGGCTGCAGGGCAAGCGCTGCTCGGCCGAGTACTTCCTGGACGAGGTGGTCGGCCACGCCACCGAGGCCTGCAACTATCTCCTGGCGGTGGACGTCGACATGAACACCGTCGACGGCTACGCGCTCTCTTCGTGGGACAGCGGCTACGGCGACTTCGTGCTGCGTCCCGACCTGGCCACGCTGCGCCTGGTGCCGTGGCAGGAAGGCACCGCGCTGGTGCTGGCCGACGTCGAACGCGTCCAGGGCGGGGCCGTCTCGGTTTCGCCGCGCCAGATCCTGCGCCGCCAGCTCGACCGCCTCACCGAGCGCGGGCTCGCCGCGTTCGTTGGCACCGAGCTCGAGTTCATCGTCTTCGACGACAGCTACGAGACGGCCTGGGACAAGCGCTACCACGGGCTCAAGCCCGCCAACCAGTACAACGTCGACTACTCGATGCTCGGCACCGCGCGGCTCGAGCCGCTGCTGCGCCGCATCCGCAACGAGATGGCCGGCGCCGGGCTGTATCCGGAGTCCGCCAAGGGCGAGTGCAACCCGGGTCAGCAGGAGATCGCCTTCCGCTACACCGACGCGCTGGCCACCTGCGACAACCACAGCATCTACAAGAACGGTGCCAAAGAGATCGCCGCGCAGGAGGGCAAGAGCCTCACCTTCATGGCGAAGTACAACGAGCGCGAGGGCAACTCCTGCCACATCCACATCAGCCTCCGCTCGACCGAGGGCCGCGCGGTGCTGGCGGGCGAGAGCGAGCACGGGTTCTCCAAGCTGATGGAGCACTTCCTCGCCGGGCAGCTCGCGGCGCTGCACGAACTCACGTACTTCTTCGCGCCGAACATCAACTCCTACAAGCGCTTCGTCCCCGGCAGCTTCGCGCCGACCGCGATCGCCTGGGGCACCGACAACCGCACCTGCGCCCTGCGCGTGGTCGGCCACGGCGAGTCGCTGCGGGTGGAGAACCGGGTGCCCGGCGGCGACGTCAACCCGTACCTCGCGGTGGCCGCGCTGATCGCCGCGGGTCTGCACGGCATCGAGAACGAGCTGGAGCTCGAGGAACCCTTCGTCGGCAACGCCTATTCGTCCGGCCGCGCCACCGTGCCCTCGACGATGCACCAGGCCGCGGCCGCGCTCGACGGCAGCGCGCTCGCGCGTGAGGTGTTCGGCGACGACGTCGTCGACCACTACCTCAACGCGGCGAAGATCGAGCTCGACGCCTACAACGCGACCGTCACCGACTGGGAGCTCATCCGTGGCTTCGAGCGACTCTAGGCCGGTCATCGGGCTCACCACCTACCTCGAACCCGCGAAGTTCCTGGTGTGGGAGACCGAAGCCGCGCTGCTCCACCGGGTCTACGTCGACTGCGTCGTGGCCGCGGGCGGCATCCCGGTGCTCCTCCCACCGGTCAGCGACGCCTACGACCGGTTGGTGTCCACTGTGGACGGATTGGTACTCACCGGTGGCGCCGACGTCGAGCCCGCGCGTTACGGCCACGAGCCGCACCCGGCGACCTACACCCGGCCGAACCGCGACGCCTTCGAGTTCGGCCTGTTCGAGGCGGCGTTGAAAGCCCGCGTGCCGGTGCTCGGCGTCTGCCGCGGCCTGCAGGTGATGAGCGTCGCGCTCGGCGGGACGCTCACCCAGCACCTGCCGGAGGCGGCCGGGTCCACCGAGCACCAGCCCGCGCCCGGCACGTTCGGGACCAGCACGATCTCGCTGTCGGACGGCAGCCGCGCGGCGGCGATCCTCGGGCCGGAGACCAAGGGCAGCTGCTACCACCACCAGGCCATCGACCGCCTCGGCGCCGGGCTCGAACCCACCGGCTGGGCCGCCGACGGCACCGTCGAAGCCGCCGAGATGTCCGGGGACTTCGTGCTGGGCGTCCAGTGGCATCCGGAGCAGGACACCGACGACGTCCGCCTTTTCGAGGCACTAGTAATCGCAAGCAAGGAGAGGGCATGACGAGCTTCGACGTGATCAACCCCGCCACCGAACAGGTGGTGCGGTCGGTCGCGCTGACCAGTGCCGACGAGACCGACGCGGCGATCGCCCGCGCGCAGGCGGCGTTCCCGGCGTGGCGCGATGTCGCTCCCGGCGACCGCGCGCGCCTTCTGCGGCGCTTCGCCGACGCCGTCGAGGCCGACATCGAGAACCTCGCGCAGCTGGAGGTCACCAACTCCGGCCACACGATCGGCAACGCGCGCTGGGAAGCGGGCAACGTCCGCGACGTCCTGAACTACTACTCGGCCGCGCCGGAACGCCTGATCGGCAAGCAGATCCCGGTGGCGGGCGGCATCAACGTCACCTTCCAGGAGCCCCTGGGCGTGGTCGGCGTGATCGTGCCGTGGAACTTCCCGATGCCCATCGCGGGCTGGGGTTTCGCGCCCGCGCTCGCGGCGGGTAACACCGTCGTGCTCAAGCCCGCCGAGGTGACGCCGCTGACGGCGATCCGGCTGGGTGAACTGGCGCGCGAAGCGGGCATCCCCGAGGACGTCTTCCAGGTGCTCCCGGGCAAGGGATCCGTTGTCGGACAACGGTTCGTCGACCACCCGGCGGTGCGCAAGGTCGTCTTCACCGGCTCGACCGAGGTCGGCAAGCAGATCATGGCGGGCTGCGCGGCGCAGGTGAAGCGCGTGACGCTGGAGCTCGGCGGCAAGAACGCGAACATCGTCTTCGCCGACTCCGACCTGGAGAAGGCCGCCGCGACCGCGCCCTACGGCGTCTTCGACAACGCCGGCCAGGACTGCTGCGCGCGCTCGCTGATCCTGGTGCAGGCGAGCGTCTACGACCGGTTCATGGAGCTGCTCGAACCCGCGGTGCGGGGCGTCGTCGTCGGCGATCCCGGCTCGGAGAAAACCGAGATGGGCCCGCTGATTTCCGCCTCGCACAAGGCGAAAGTGGCCTCGTACGTGCCGGACGACTCGCTGGTCGCCTTCCGCGGCAGCGCGCCGGAGGGGCCGGGCTTCTGGTTCCCGCCGACCGTGGTGACGCCGCCGAACCTGCAGGACCCGACCGCGGCCGAGGAGATCTTCGGCCCGGTGGTGGCGGTGGTCCCGTTCGGGGACGAGACGGACGCGATCACCATGGCCAACTTCACCGAATACGGCCTGTCCGGCTCGATCTGGACCCGCGACGCCGGCCGCGCGTTCCGGGTGGCGCGCGGCGTGGAATCCGGCAACCTGTCGGTCAACTCGCATTCGTCGGTGCGGTACTGGACGCCGTTCGGCGGCTTCAAGCAGTCCGGCCTCGGCCGGGAGCTCGGACCGGACGCCGCCACTGCATTTACTGAGACCAAGAATGTGTTCCTGAGCACGGAGGAATGATGGTTCAGCGGTTCGAAGGCCGCGTCGCGGTGATCACCGGCGGCGCCAGCGGCATCGGCTTCGCCACGGCCAAGCGCCTGGCGGGCGAAGGCGCGAAGGTCGTCATCGGCGACCTGACGCCCGAGCAGGGCAAGGCCGCCGCGGACGAGGTCGGCGGCGCGTTCATCCAGACCGACGTCACCGACGCCGAGCAGGTCGAGAACCTGTTCGCGACCACGGTCGACCAGTTCGGCTCGGTCGACGTCGCGTTCAACAACGCGGGCATCTCGCCGCCGGAGGACGACTCGATCCTCACCACCGGCATCGAGGCGTGGGATCGGGTGCAGAAGGTCAACCTGACCTCGGTGTACCTGTGCTGCAAGGCGGTCCTGCCGCACATGCAGCGCCAGGGCCGCGGCTCGATCGTCAACACCGCGTCGTTCGTCGCGGTGATGGGCGCGGCGACGTCGCAGATCTCCTACACCGCGTCCAAGGGCGGGGTGCTGGCGATGACCCGCGAGCTCGGCGTCCAGTTCGCGCGGGAGAACATCCGCGTCAACGCGCTGTGCCCGGGCCCGGTGAACACGCCGCTGCTCAAGGAGCTCTTCGCGAAGGACCCCGAGCGCGCCGCTCGCCGGCTGGTGCACGTCCCGGTGGGCCGGTTCGCCGAGCCCGAGGAGATCGCGGCCGCGGTCGCGTTCCTGGCCAGCGACGACGCCAGCTTCATCACCGCGGCCCAGTTCCTCGTCGACGGCGGGATTTCCGGGGCTTACGTGACTCCGCTTTAGACTGCGCCGTAGCGTCCTCGAAGCGGTCCGCCATCCAGGCGGACCGCTTCACGTCGTAGATCTCGCGGAGATAGCGCCAAGCGGCGTTGAGGCGCTTGCGTTCCGCGGTGAGCCTGCGCTCGCGGTTGCTGAAGACGTGCGAGGTGATCCAGCTGGTCAGCAGGGCTCCCGCGGCGAAGAATCCGGTGCCGGCGAGCAGGATGAGTGTGGTCATGGGTTGAGCGTCCGGTATGTCCGGGCGTGTTGTCCCTGCGCAAAGCTAGCCGGTTTCGTTAGCTTTGTGTTGTGACGCAATGGCGCGCGGACGCATGGGCCGAGGCCGTCCGTGAGGGCATCCGGGCGCGGGGGTTCTCCCTCGACGAGGCCGCGCGACGCATCGGCGTCCCGACGTCGACCCTGCGCAGCTGGATCGAGCACCGTCACGCGCCGAAGGTCACCGTGTTCGACCACTGGGCCGAGCTCGCCGAGGTGACCGGGCTGGGCGAGGCCGAACTGCTGCACGTCGCGGGCGTGCTGCCCGAGGCGCTGGCGACGCCGGTCCACCTGGCGCACGCCACGAAGTCGCTGCGCGAGGGCCTCGAGCAGGCCGGGATCTTCCTGCGCCAGGCGTCCGCGCTGGTCCACTCCTCGCCCGGCACGCAGGTCGCGAACGCCATCGCGGCGTCGCCGATCGATTGGGAGATGCGGATCCGTTCGGCCACCCGCGGCGACGAGGTGCCGATCAGCTACCACCACTACGTCGGCGTCGTGCCGCCTCCGGGGTTCCCGTACTCCGACGCCGAGGTGCGGAACATGATCGAGCACGACGTCCTCAGCGGCCTCTGGCAGCCGCTGGGGCTCTACTGGCGGGTCGCCGAGGTGCACGACTGGCAGGACCCGCCGCGCCTGCTGATCCAGGTGCCTTCGCAGGAGGGCTCGCGGCCGCCGTCGGCGACGGTGCCGGTGGTCGCCGCGCCGCCGCTGGTCGTGCTGTCGCCGATCTGGGGCTACGGCGAGCTGCTGGCCTGCCTGGTCGCGGACGGTCTCGGCTTCGGCAACGTCGACTTCCGGTACTTCGGCCTGCCCGACGCGATGGCGGACCGGGTCCGCGGCACCGCGCGCGAACTGGCCGCCCCGGCGTCCCGCTTCGTGCACTCCGTGCCGCCGATCATGCTGCTGCACGGGCTCGCGCCGCCGGACCTGACCGGGCGGCTGCCGGTCGTCGTCCGCTACGGCCCGCGGATGCGCCGCCGTGCCGCCTGGGTCTACCGCGAGTCGCTGGCCGAGGCGGGGTTCGCCGAGCCGGAGGACGGCGCCCGGGCGATCGAGAAGATCCTCGACGAGGTCGTCGGGAAGCTGCCCGCGGGGAGCGTCTACTTCGAGGTCCGGCTCGACGACGCCGATGTCTTCGAGGAGGACGGCAACCCCTCGCTGGACCGGCTGAACGACGCCGTGGCCTGGTTCGCCGAGCACGTCGTCGAGCAGGTGCTCACCGGCGCGGGCCTGCCGCCGGTGCCGCTCGGCGGGCCGCTGCGCCGGCTCGTGCTGCCGACGGGCCGGGTGCGCCGTCCGCCGGAGCTGTCGGGGGACGTCGTTCGCCGGATCGTGTGAACCCGGGGCCCTCGTCACCCGATTCTCGATCTTTCCCGGTGGCTGGGACGCGGTGGCGGCGGTACGCCTGAGGTGCGGTGGCCGCCCGGCCCCCGCGGCCCAGTACCAGGAGGTTCGCGGTGACCCGTCAGATGAGCACGGCCATGCAGGAGTGCATCGACATGTGCAACGAGTGCCACGTGATGTGCGAGCGGATGATGTCGCGCTGCATGGAGCTGGGCATGGCCCGGATGGGCATGATGATGGTGACCAGCGCGGACATGTCCCGGATGTGCGCCGACATGATGATGCGCTGCTCGTCCATGGCCGCCGACCTCGACATGATGCGGATGTGCGCCAAGATGTGCGGCCTGTCCGCCCAGATGATGCGCATGTGTGCCGACGAGTGCCTCCGCACCGACGACGCCGAGCTCCACGACGCGGCGCGCACGATGATGCGCTGCGCCGACCTCTGCTCGACCATCACCGCCGAGATGATGATGGACGCCTGACCCGTGATCTCGCGTGATTGAGCACGTAACTCGCGTGATTGGGGCCGTAACTCACGAGTTCCGTCCCCGATCACGTGAGTTACGGCTTCAATCACGCGAGATCCGGGTTCAAGCACGGTGTGAGGTCGCCCGGGTGAAGTAGACGGGGGCTGAACCCGGCAGGTACGGTGGCCGCACAACTGCAGATCGGGCCGTCGAGCGCAGGCGGGAGAGCCCCCACGAACGTGGTGGGGCACCGAAGGAGCAAACTCCCCGGAATCTCTCAGGTACCCACTACCGCTTAGCGCGAGGCCACTCTGGAAAGCAGGCGTACCCGCGCCTCACCCAAGGTGAAAGCCGCTGCTCACAGCGGTGAAACTCTCAGGTGCCATGACAGAGGGGGAGTTCCCAGCGCACCGGTCTGCCCGGTGCCCGGCCCTAGGAGCTCCCGATCACTTCCACGCAGTTCGACGCCCGCCACATCGGTCCCTCGGAGCCCGAGCGCGCGAAGATGCTGGCCGAGACCGGCTACGGCAGCCTGGACGCGCTCCTCGAGGCCGCCGTCCCGACCGCCATCCGCGCCACCCGCGACCTGGACCTCCCGGCCGCCGCCTCCGAGGAGGAGGCCACCGCGGAGCTGCGCGCCCTGGCCGCGCTCAACCGCCCGATGACCCAGATGATCGGCCTCGGCTACTCCGACACCGTGACTCCCGGCGTGATCCGCCGCAACGTCCTCGAGAACCCGGCCTGGTACACCGCGTACACGCCCTACCAGCCGGAGATCTCCCAGGGCCGCCTCGAAGCCCTGCTCAACTTCCAGACCATGGTCGCCGACCTGACCGGCCTGGCCACCGCGAACGCGTCCCTGCTCGACGAGTCGACCGCGGTCGCCGAGGCCGTCACGCTGATGCGCCGTGCCTCGAAGTCCAAGTCGAACAAGGTCGTGCTGGACGCCGAGTGCCTGCCGCAGACCATCGCGGTCGTGCGCACCCGGGTCGAGGCGCTGGGCATCGAGGTCGAGGTCCGCGACCTGCTGACCGGCCTGCCCGAGGACTTCTTCGGCGTCGTCGTCCAGTACCCCGGCGCGTCCGGTGTGCTGCGCGGCCGCGGCTTCTACCACGCGATTTCCGAGTCGGCGAAGGCCGCGGGCGCGCTGTTCACCGTCGCCGCCGACCTCCTCGCGCTGACCCTGATCACCGCGCCCGGCGAGTTCGGCGCCGACGTCGCCGCCGGGTCGACCCAGCGCTTCGGCGTCCCGCTCGGCTACGGCGGCCCGCACGCCGGGTACATGTCGGTCCGCGCCGGGCTGGAGCGCTCGCTGCCCGGACGTCTGGTCGGCGTCTCGGTCGACGCGGCCGGCAACTCCGCCTACCGGCTCGCGCTGCAGACCCGTGAGCAGCACATCCGCCGCGAGAAGGCGACGTCCAACATCTGCACCGCGCAGGTCCTCCCGGCCGTGCTGGCCGCGATGTACGCCGTCTACCACGGCCCGGACGGCCTCAAGCTGATCGCCGAGCGCGTCCACGGCCTGGCCGCGGGCTTCGCCGACGCTCTCCGCCAGGGTGGCGTCGAGGTCGTCCACGAGTCCTTCTTCGACACCGTCGTCGCGCGCGTCCCAGGCGAGGCCGCCGAGATCCACGCCGCCGCGCGGGAAGCAGGGATCAACCTCGGCCACGTCGACGCCGACCACGTCCGCGTCGCCTGCGACGAGGTCACCACGCCGCAGATCCTCGCGAAGGTGCTGCGCGCCTTCGGCGTCGAGAGCGCCATTGAAGCCGCGGAGGCGCTGCCGAACGGCCTGCCCCGCGAGACCGGTTTCATGACCCACGAGGTCTTCGGCACCCACCGCTCCGAGACGGCGATGCTGCGCTACCTGCGGCGGCTGTCCGACCTGGACTACGCGCTCGACCGCGGCATGATCCCGCTCGGCTCCTGCACGATGAAGCTCAACGCCACCACTGAGATGGAGCCGATCAGCTGGCGCGAGTTCGCGGGCATCCACCCGTTCGCGCCCGCCGAGGACGCCGCCGGCTACCACACGCTGGTCGGCCAGCTGGCGGACTGGCTCGCCGAGGTCACCGGCTACGACAAGGTGTCGCTGCAGCCCAACGCGGGCAGCCAGGGTGAGCTCGCCGGCCTCCTCGCGATCCGCGCCTACCACCGCGCCAACGGGGACGAGGCCCGCGACGTCTGCCTGATCCCGTCGTCCGCGCACGGCACGAACGCCGCCTCCGCGGTGCTCGCCGGGATGCGCGTGGTCGTGGTCAAGTGCACCGACGAGGGCAACGTCGACCTGGCCGACCTGCGCGCCAAGGTGGACGCCCACCGCGAAACGCTCGCGGCGATCATGGTCACCTACCCGTCCACCCACGGTGTCTACGAGCACGACATCGACGAGCTCGCCAAGATCGTCCACGACGGCGGCGGCCAGGTCTACGTGGACGGCGCGAACCTCAACGCCCTGCTGGGCCTGGCGAAGCCGGGTGAGTTCGGCGGCGACGTCTCGCACCTGAACCTGCACAAGACCTTCTGCATCCCGCACGGTGGTGGCGGCCCCGGCGTCGGCCCGGTCGCGGTTCGCGCGCACCTCGCGCCGTACCTGCCGAACCACCCCCTGCTCGACGCGGCCGGCCCGGCCACCGGCGTCGGCCCGATCAGCGGCG
The DNA here is from genome assembly GCA_963762765.1 of uncultured Actinomycetota bacterium. Taxonomy (GTDB): domain Bacteria; phylum Actinomycetota; class Actinomycetes; order Mycobacteriales; family Pseudonocardiaceae; genus Amycolatopsis. The sequence goes on along the minus strand of CAVXMR010000050.1, from coordinate 68,118 downwards.
CGCCCTACGGCTCGGCGTCGATCCTGCCGATCTCCTGGGCCTACGTCCGGATGATGGGCGCGCCCGGCCTCAAGACGGCCACCGAGGTCGCCGTGCTCGCCGCGAACTACGTGGCCTCGCGGCTGGCCCCGCACTACCCGGTGCTCTACACCGGCCAGGACGGCCTGGTCGCGCACGAGTGCATCCTCGACCTGCGCGGCATCACCAAGGAGACCGGCGTGACGGTCGACGACGTCGCGAAGCGGCTCATCGACTACGGCTTCCACGCGCCGACGATGTCGTTCCCGGTCGCGGGCACGCTCATGGTCGAGCCGACCGAGTCCGAGGACCTCGGTGAGATCGACCGCTTCTGCGACGCGATGATCGCCATCCGCGCGGAGATCGAAGAGGTCGCCGCCGGTCGCTGGAGCGCCGACGACTCGCCGTTGCGCGGCGCCCCGCACACCGCCGAGACCCTGGTCGGGGAATGGGACAAGCCCTACTCGCGCGAGCTCGCCGTGTACCCGTCGGGTGTTTCCCGCAAGAACAAGTACTGGCCGCCGGTGCGTCGCATCGACGGTGCGCGCGGCGACCGTAACCTCGTGTGCTCCTGCCCGCCGCTCAACTCCTATGAAGGCTGAGATGTCGAAGGCTGCGATGTCCAAAGAGACCACTCTGCACGGAGTCCACAAAGGACTCGGTGCGCTGTTCACCGACTTCGCCGGCTGGTCCATGCCGGTCCGCTACGCCAGCGAGCTGGCCGAGCACAAGGCGGTCCGCGAGGCGGCCGGGCTGTTCGACCTCTCGCACATGGCCGAGATCTACGTGACCGGCAAGCAGGCCGCGGACGTCCTCGACTACGCACTGGTCGGCAACCTCTCCGGGGTCAAGGTGGGCCGCGCGCGGTACACGATGATCTGCGACGCCGACGGCGGCGTGCTGGACGACCTGGTCGTCTACCGGCTGTTCGAGGAGACCTTCCTGGTCGTGGCCAACGCGGGCAACGCCGACGTTGTCTCGAAGGCGCTGGCCGAGCGGGTCGCGGGCTTCGACGCCGTCGTCGACGCGCGCTCAGAGGACACCGCGCTGATCGCCGTCCAGGGCCCGAAGGCCGCGGACATCCTCGGCGCCGTCACCGACGCCGACCTGGGCGCGCTGAAGTACTACGCCAGCGTCCCGGCCGTCGTGAAGGGTCACGACGTCCTGCTCGCCCGCACCGGCTACACCGGCGAGGACGGCTTCGAGCTCTTCGTCAACGCCGACGAGGCGCCCGCGTTGTGGCGCATCCTGGCCGAGGCGGGGGAGCCGCACGGGCTCGTCCCGGCCGGGCTGGCCTGCCGCGACACGCTGCGTCTCGAAGCCGGGATGCCGTTGTACGGCAACGAACTCACGGTGGAGCAGAGCCCGTTCGAGGCGGGGCTGGGCCGGGTCGTGAAGTTCGAGAAGCCGGGTGATTTCGTCGGGCGCGCCGCGCTCGAAGAGCGTGCCAAGGCCGATGTCCCGCGCGTCCGCGTGGGCCTGAAAGGCGAGGGCCGCCGCGCCCCGCGTCACGGGTACGCCGTGCTCGCCGGGGACACCGAGATCGGCGAGGTCACCAGCGGCGCATTGTCGCCGACGCTGGGCTACCCGATCGCGATGGCCTATGTGGACCGTGCGCACGCCGAGCCTGGTACGAAGCTCTCCGTCGACATCCGCGGCCGCATCGAGCCCGTCGAGGTCGTCGCCCTGCCCTTCTACTCCCGCGCGTAAAGGACTTCAGCTGTGAGCATCCCCGAGAACCTGAAGTACACGAAGGAACACGAGTGGCTGTCCGTCGAGGACGGCGTGGCCACCGTGGGCATCACCGCCTTCGCCGCCGAGTCGCTCGGCGACATCGTGTTCGTCCAGCTGCCCGACGCCGGCGCCACGGTCACCGCGGGCGAGGTATTCGGCGAGGTCGAGTCGACCAAGTCGGTCAGCGAGCTGTACGCGCCGGTCTCCGGCGAGGTCGTCGAGGTGAACGGGGCCACTTCGGACACCCCCGAGGTGATCAACTCGGACCCCTACGCCGAAGGATGGCTCCTGAAGGTGCGTCTGACCGGTGACGTGCCCGAGCTGCTCGATTCCGCCGCCTACGCCGCGCTCACCCAGGAGAACTGAATGACGACCTTCGACGCTCCCCTGTCCGAAGTGGACCCCGAGGTCGCTGCGGCGGTCGCCGACGAGCTGCACCGCCAGCAGTCGACCCTGGAGATGATCGCGTCCGAGAACTTCGCGCCGGTGGGCGTGCTCGAGGCGCAGGGTTCGGTGCTGACCAACAAGTACGCCGAGGGCTACCCCGGCCGCCGCTACTACGGTGGCTGCGAGCACGTCGACGTCGTCGAGCAGCTGGCGATCGACCGCGCGAAGGCGCTCTTCGGCGCCGAGCACGCGAACGTCCAGCCGCACTCGGGCGCGCAGGCCAACGCCGCCGCGATGTTCGCGGTGCTGCAGCCCGGCGACACGATCCTCGGCCTCGACCTCGCCCACGGCGGGCACCTGACGCACGGCATGCGGATCAACTTCTCCGGCAAGCTGTACAACGTCGTCGCCTACCATGTCGACAAAGAGACCGGCATCGTGGACGTCGCCGAGATCGAGCGTCTGGCCGTCGAGCACAAGCCGAAGCTGATCATCGCGGGCTGGTCCGCGTATCCCGCGTCAGCTCGACTTCGCCGAGTTCCGGCGCATCGCCGACTTGGTCGACGCCCGCCTGATGGTCGACATGGCGCACTTCGCCGGGCTGGTCGCGGCCGGGCTGCACCCGTCGCCGGTGCCGCACGCCGACATCGTCACCACGACCACGCACAAGACCCTCGGCGGCCCGCGCGGCGGGCTCATCCTGTGCCGCCAGGAGCTGGCGAAGAAGATCAACTCAGCGGTGTTCCCCGGCCAGCAGGGCGGACCGCTGGAGCACGTCATCGCGGCCAAGGCCGTCGCGCTGAAGATCGCCGCGAGCGAGGAGTTCAAGGAGCGCCAGCAGCGCACCCTGGAAGGCTCTCGCATTCTCGCCTCGCGCTTGTCGCAGGAGGACTGCGCTTCGGCGGGTGTCCGCGTGCTGACCGGCGGCACCGACGTGCACCTGGTGCTGGTCGACCTGGTCCAGTCCGCTTTGGACGGTCAGCAGGCCGAGGACCGGCTGCACGCGGTCGGCATCACGGTGAACCGCAACGCCGTCCCGTTCGACCCGCGCCCGCCGATGATCACCTCCGGCCTGCGGATCGGCACCCCGGCGCTGGCCACCCGCGGCTTCGGCGCGGACGACTTCGCCGAGGTCGCGGACATCATCGCCGAGGCGCTCAAACCGGACTTCGAGGATTCGGTGCAGCAGAAGCTGCGCGACCGCGTCGAGACCCTGGCCGCGAAGCACCCGCTGTACGCCGGTCTTTCTCGATGAGCGCGCAGCCGGAAGGCCGCAAGCTCCTGCGTCTCGAGGTGCGTAACGCCGAGACGCCGATCGAGAAGAAGCCGTCGTGGATCAAGACGCGGGTGCGGATGGGGCCTGAGTTCACCGAGCTCAAGGGTCTGGTGCGTCGTGAGGGTCTGCACACGGTGTGTGAAGAGGCTGGTTGTCCCAACATTTACGAGTGCTGGGAAGACCGTGAGGCCACGTTCCTGATCGGTGGGGATCAGTGCACGCGTCGGTGTGATTTCTGTCAGATCGATACCGGTAAGCCTGCTGAGCTGGATCGGGCTGAGCCGCGGAAGGTCGCCGAGAGCGTTCAGGCGATGGGGCTGCGGTACTCCACGGTCACCGGTGTGGCTCGCGATGACCTTCCCGATGGTGGCGCGTGGCTGTACGCGGAGACTGTCCGTCAGATTCACGCGCTCAACCCGGGCACGGGTGTGGAGTTGCTGATTCCGGACTTCAACGCTGATCCTGCGCAGTTGGCTGAGGTGTTTGGGTCGCGGCCGGAGGTGTTGGCGCACAACGTGGAGACGGTGCCGCGGATTTTCAAGCGGATCCGTCCCGGGTTCCGGTATGCGCGGTCGTTGGAGGTCATCACGGCGGCGCGTGAGGCTGGTTTGGTGACGAAGTCGAACCTGATCCTGGGGATGGGTGAGACTCCGGACGAGGTCGCTCCGGCGTTGCGGGACCTCGTGGATGCGGGGTGCGAGATCATCACGATCACGCAGTATCTGCGGCCGTCGCCGCGGCATCATCCGGTGGACCGGTGGGTGAAGCCGGAGGAGTTCGTGGAGCACTCCAAGGCCGCCGAAGCCATGGGCTTCGCCGGCGTCATGGCCGGACCACTGGTCCGGTCGTCGTATCGCGCCGGACGGCTGTACGCCCAGACCAAGGGTTACCGTGGAGAGGCGCTGCCGGAGAACCTGCAGCACCTCGCCGACCAGGGCCCGGCCGCGCAAGAGGCCAGCTCCCTGCTGGCGAGATAGGAAGGGGCAGATCAATGGCGATCAGCGTCTTCGACCTGTTTTCCATCGGCATCGGGCCGTCGAGCTCGCACACCGTCGGCCCGATGCGTGCCGCGCGAACCTTCGTGGACGGTCTCGGCGCCGAACTGGACAAGACCGAGCGGGTGCAGGCCGAGCTGTTCGGCTCGCTCGGCGCCACCGGCTTCGGCCACGGCAGCGACAAAGCCGTCCTGCTGGGGCTGTCCGGTGAACGTCCCGAGTCGATCGACACCGACACCGTGCCCGGCCGGATCGCGGAGATCCGCGAGTCCGGGCGGCTGCGGCTGTGTGGCACGCGCGAGATCGTGTTCGTCGAGGACACCGACCTCACCATGCACCGGCGCAAGTCTCTGCCCGCGCACCCGAACGGCATGATCTTCCGCGCGTTCGACGGCTCGGGCGCGCTGCTGCGTGAGCGGACGTACTACTCCGTCGGCGGCGGGTTCGTGCGCGACGAGTCCTATGAGTCCGACACCGTTGTCGTCGAGGATTCCACGGAGCTGGAATTCCCGTTCCGCACCGGCGCGGATCTGCTCGGACACTGCGCGGCGACCGGGCTGCCCGTCAGCGAAATCATGCTGCGCAACGAGCTTTCGTGGCGGTCGCGCTCGGAAATCCGGTCGGGGTTGCTGGACATCTGGGCCGTGATGGCCGAATGCGTCCGCAACGGCATCGCCCACGAGGGCGTCCTCCCGGGTGGGCTCAAGGTGCCGCGGCGCGCGAAAGCGTTGCACGACAAGCTGATCGCCGAGGATGGCGTCGGCGACCCGCTGTACGCGATGGACTGGGTGAGCCTGTACGCCCTGGCCGTCAACGAAGAGAACGCCGCGGGCGGCCGGGTCGTCACCGCGCCGACCAACGGCGCGGCCGGGATCATCCCCGCGGTGCTGCACTACTACCAGCGGTTCATCCGGCACTCGACCGACGACGGCATCGTCACGTTCCTGCTCACCGCGGGCGCGCTCGGCTCGATCCTCAAGCAGACCGGCTCGATTTCGGGCGCCGAGGTCGGCTGCCAGGGCGAGGTCGGCTCGGCGTCGGCGATGGCCGCGGCGGGCCTGACCGAGGTACTCGGCGGCTCGCCCGCGCAGGTGGAGAACGCCGCCGAGATCGGCGTCGAACACCACCTCGGCCTGACCTGCGACCCGGTCGGCGGCCTGGTCCAGATCCCGTGCATCGAGCGCAACGCGGTCGGTGCGTCGAAGGCGATCCACGCGGCGCGGATGGCGATGCGCGGCGACGGCAGCCACGTCGTGACGCTGGACAAGGCGATCAAGACGATGCGCGAAACCGGCGCGGACATGAGCGTCAAGTACAAGGAGACGGCACGCGGCGGCCTGGCCGTCAACGTCATCGAGTGCTGACTCGTGAGTGTCGCGGCCGGTGAGAACCGGCCGCGACACTCACGAGCCCTTTCACCGCTGCCGCTTGCCCTTGGGTACCCGCGTGACCTCCGCGAAGGGCCGCTTGCGATAGCGCTGGACGGGCAGCACGACCGTGGTGACCAGGGCCAGCAGGATGGTCAGCCCCAGGACGACGTCCACCCCGGAGGCCGGCGTCAGCTCGGGCTTGCGCAGGTCGACGCCGAGGACCACGCACACCGCGATCACGAACTCCAGGGCGATCGCGTACCAGTAGACCCGCAGCCACCGGACGGGCTTCGGCTGCTGAGCGCGGCGGACGGCGGAGAAGGCGGTGGACGCCGACCAGCCGCGCCCGCGCTTCCGGAGCCAGCTGTCCTTCAGCCGTTCCACCTCGTCGGTCACGCGGATCCGGTTGTGGTCGTTGACGTTCGGCAGAACGCGGCGACGGCCCTCGAGGTCGTAGACGACCGCCACATCGTAGGTGGTCAGCCTGAAGGTGCCGCGCTCGATCCGGATCGTCGCGACCTGCGACCACGGCGTCGTCCGGGTCCGGAAGCCGCTGATGGTCAGGCCCTCGTCCGTCGTGCGGGTGACGGCGGTGAGCAGGTACCACGCGAACGCCAGCCCCAACGAGCCGAGTGTGGCCACGAGGAACAGCTCGGCGTAGTGGTCGAATTCGCTTTCCGTCTGCGTGAACACCACACCGGCCAGCAGCAGGGCGGCGCCGGTGACCAGCGTGACCCGCAGGGCGAGCGGGCGGGCGAGGCGGTATTCGCGGATGTCGTCGGACATCTTGATCCCCAGGTGCCGGCGGACTGTCCGGCTCGGGATCAGTTCTACTCCGCGCGGACGCCCCCGGCGGAGTGATTTAGCACCCACCGGGCGTGGCACTGCTGCCAGACCTCGCCGTGGTTGCCGGGATGGGTCAGCGGGATCCAGCCCAGCTTGTGGCCGTCCAGGGTGATCTCGTACTCGCGGCCGTAGCTTTCGTCGGGAGCGAGCACCACCCGGGCGGCCCCGGCGAGCACCGCGAGAACGTCCGCGGCCTCCTGGCCCAGCGTCACGACGGCCGGGGCGTCCGCCTCCAGCAGCTGTTCGCGCAGCCCGACGCCCTCTTCGGCGATCGCGCGCGACACGAGCTGGGACGGCGACGGCCGCGCCGGGAGCTCGGCGTCCGGCAGATCGCGTTCTTCCGCGAACGGGCCGTAGACCTCCGCGGTCTTGTCATGCTTGACGAAGTACGTCGGCAGGCAGTCGGTGAAGTGGACGTCGTCGGCGGTGACCCCGAGCGGGGCGAGGACGTGCTTCGCGACGTGCTGCCCGGAGCTGCCGTTGCCGCCCGCGGGGTTCACCGAACCCCAGCCGGGGTGCCAGCCGACCTCGTCCTTCCAGCGCGAGACCCGCTTGCCCGCGTCCCCGCCGTCCCAGAACACCATCGGTTCGTCGGCGACCGGAAGCGCGCCGGCGACCACGCCGTCGGGGCGTTGCCAGCGGATGTACAGCGCGCTCGGATAGACGCCGAGCACGAACAGCGCGGCTTTCCCGGAGACGGGCCGTCGCGGCGGGCGGCGGGCGGCGGGCAGCCCGAAGGGATAGCGGCTCATCGGCACCTGTCCTCTCGCCGGGGACCTGTGCCGCCGAACCTTACCGGTCCGCGCCGGTCTCGTCCGGTTCCACGGCCAGGCGCAGGCCGACCTCGACCAGCGTCCAGCCGAGGCGCTGACGACGGGTGCGGCGGTTCCGCCCGCGCCCCGGCGGGCGTCTGCGGACGATGCGGCGCAGCTCCGCTTCCCGCTCGTGGACCAGATCTTCGGCCATCAGGAAGTGCACCGGATTCCCCCAGGTTCGTTGGTGACTCACTCGATGGTTACCGATCACGCATGGTTTCTTCCACTGGTTTTCCAGTGGGCGAACATCGGCAACTTCCTTCAGTCGTCGTAAGATTTAGCTGCTAAGATACTTGGTAGAGGTAGGCAATGGGGGAGAAGCTGCTGCTCGGGGGGCTACCACTGCCCGTCCTACGTGCGGGGCGGCGGCGCCGCGTGGGTCCGGCACCCGGAGCCGGTCTTCGTGGCCGAAGAGGAGTGGGAGGGCGGGAGCGTGCTTGAACCGAATGTGCTCTTCCACGATGGCCGGTGGCATCTGTCGTACTCGGCTGGGATCGGCGAACGACTCCGGTCGGCCGGACCGCCAGGCATCCGCTGGACGCGAAGTTCACGGCTACCGATGGAATCTGGCTCGCCCACGGCCCCGGCCCGGCGGGCCCGTGGGACGACGGCCACCAGCTGGTCCGGACCACCGACGGCACCCCGTGGCACGACGCCGGCGTCTGGAAACCCTCGGCGGTACGTGACGGCGACGACCTGGGTCGTGTACTTCGACGTCTCGCAGCGGACCGGCTCGCAGTTCCTCGGCGCGCTCGGGATCGCCGCGACGCGGGTGAACCCGGCCGGTGCGCCCGGGGGAGCGGCCTAAGCTGGTCGGGTGGACTCGACCTCGGTGGTGAATGCCGGTGAAGCGCTGTTCCGGCCGGTGCGCGCGGGCAACGCCTTCGAGGAGACCGTCGAGCGGCTGCTGCAGGCGATCCGCCTCGGCGTGGTCGGGGCGGGGGAGCGGCTGCCGTCCGAGCGCGAGCTGGCCGAGCGACTCGGGGTCAGCCGGGTGACGCTGCGCGAGGCCATCCGGGCGCTGTCGGACGCGGGGTACGTCGAGTCGCGGCGCGGGCGTTACGGCGGGACGTTCGTCAACGACGTCCTGCCGGGCCCGCCCGAGCACGCGGGCGCCAAGGTCGACGCGGCCATTCTCGAAGACGCGCTCAGCCTGCGGTACGTCCTCGAAACGGGCGCGGCGGAGATGGCGGCGGCCCGTTCCCTGACCCCGGCCGACCGCCGGCACCTGACCGGGACGCTGGCCGAGGCGGCGTCGGCGTCCCTGGAGGATTACCGGCGCAAGGATTCGCGGCTGCACCTGGCGATCGCCGAGGTCACCGCGTCCGGCTCGCTGACCACCGCGATGGCCGACGCCCGCACCCGCGTCAACCAGTTGCTCGATCAGATCCCGCTGCTGGAGCCCAACCTGGAGCACTCCAACGCCCAGCACGAGGCCATCGTCGACGCGATCCTCGCCGGCGACGCGGCGGCGGCGCGCCAGGTCATGGCCGAGCACATCGACGGCACCGCTTCGCTGCTTCGCGCCTTCCTGGCGTAGACACCGTTCGACGAGGTGAGCGGACCGCTTGGCCGTCCAAGCCCACCGTCCGTCGTCAGTTGACTTCGCTACAGAACCTTTTCACCCGTTCGGACGTCATCCATTCGTGACACAAGTGCTGACGGAGCCCGACCCCGAGCCTGCGCCCGCACCGCGGACCCCCCGGCAACGCCGATGGCGCCGGATCCGCCGGATCACGTACTGGACCACGGCAACGCTGATCGGCGTGCCGATGATCGCGTTCTGGGTGGCCTACCTGGTGCTCGACGTCCGCAGCCCGCAGGACGTCCTCGCCGGGCTCGACAAGACCGTGGTCCTGACCTACGGCGACGGATCCGAGCTGCTCAAGGTGATCCCGGCCGACGGTGACCGCTCCTTCGTGCCCTACTCGCAGGTGCCTTCGAAGCTGCGGGACGCGATCATCGCCACCGAGGACCCGACCTTCTGGGAGAACCAGGGCTTCGACCCCACCGGCATCGGCCGCGCGTTCCTCACCGGGGTCGGCGGTGGCTCCGGGATCACGCAGCAGTACATCAAGAAGTCCACCGGCGACGACGACGCCACGATCGGGCGCAAGTTCGCCGAGCTGGTGCTGTCCACGAAGATCACCCAGGAACAGAGCAAGGAACAGATCTTCGAGAGCTACGTCAACATCATCTCCTTCGGCCGGGGCACCTTCGGCCCCGCCGCCGCGATGAACGCCTACTTCGGCCGCAAGCTCGACAACTCGATGACCTGGAGCGAAGCCGCCTTCCTGGCGGGGATGATCCAGTCGCCGTCGGTGCACGACCCGGCCGCATCCGGCGACGCGCACGCGGCCAGGCGCTGGCAGTACGTGCGCGACAAGCTCGTCCTCCGCGGCTACGTCAAGGGCGACGAAATCGCGAAGATGGCCTACCCGGGGACCGAGATCCAGGCCCCGTCGGAGACGCGCGCCGGCCGCGTCACCTACGACCAGTTCCACATCAAGCAGGAGGTCCTGGCCGAGCTGGAACGGGACGGGTTCCCGCTCAGCCGGTTGCAGCAGGGCAACATGACCGTCGAGACGACGCTGAACCGGTCGATGCAGGACGCCTCGAAGAAAGCACTTCAGGACAACCTGAAAGGCCAGCCGAAGGAGTTCCGCGGCGCGGTGGTCTCCGTCGAGCCGAAGACCGGCGCCGTGCGCGCGTACCAGGGCGGTGACCAGGGCGTCCGCGACTACGCGAGCACGCCACACCCCGCCGGTTCGGCGTTCTTCCCGTTCACCGTGACCGCGGCGATGCGCGCGGGCATCTCGCTCGACCAGCCGATCGGCTCACCGGAGCGCCTCGAGTTCCTCGGCGAGCAGTTCCAGTACCCCAACGTCTGCGGGGCGAAATGCACCCCGCGCTCGGCACTGCAGACCGGCGCCGTCGGCCCGTTCGTCGGGCTCACGAGGAGGCTCGGCCCCGACGCGGTGAGCCAAGCGGCCCGTGACGCCGGGATCCCGGAGACCGTCGACGGCGCGCCGACCTTGCGCGAGCAGGACGGCTTCCTGATCGGCCCCGGGATCGCGATCGGGCGCTATCCGCTGCGCCCGCTCGACATGGCCAGCGCCTTCTCGACCTTCGCCGACGGCTCCCACGCGATGCCTTACCTGGTCGCGAAGGTGCGCGACGAGAGTGGCGCCGTCGTCTGGGAGCACACTGACGTCGCCCGTCCGGTCCTCGACGCCGACCCCGGCGTGAGCTCGAAGATGGCCGCGGTGATGACGGACGCGATGCGCACCGGCCTGTCCGACGGGCGCCCGGCGGCCCTGCGGACCGGCGAGGCCGAGCACGGCAACTCCCCGGACAACCAGGACGCCTGGGCCGTCGGCTACACCCCGCAGCTGGCGACCGCGGTCTGGGTGGGCTCCGACGACCAGCGGCGGCTCGTCGACGCGAACGGGCAGAAGCTGACCGGCGACGTCGTCCCGCAGGGCATCTGGCGCGAGTTCATGGACGACGCGCACAAGTCGGTCCCCTTCGACGGCAAGTACGCCGTGCCGGCGCAGGTCCTGCCGCCGAGGCGTTAGCGGACGACGGCGAGGATGAAGCCGTCGTAGCCCTTGCCGCCCACGGTCTGGATCGCGGTGGCGTCCAGCCGCGGCTCGGCCGCGATCAGCTCGGTCATCGCCCGCACACCGCGGGCGTCCGGGGCGGTCGTGGCCGGGTCGGCCACGGCGCCCCGCCGCACGACGTTGTCGACGACGATCGTCGTGCCCGGGTGGGAGAGCTCGACCGCGGCGGCGATGTAGCCGGGAAGGTTGGCCTTGTCGGCGTCGATGAAGATGAAGTCGAACGGCCCGGTCAACGTCGGCAACGTGTCCAGCGCCGCGCCGACGACGATCTCGACGACGTCCTCGCCGAAGCCCGCGCGCTTCAGGTTCTCCCGCGCGACTTCGGCGTGTTTCGGGTCGTATTCGCAGGTCACGAGCCTGCCGCCGGTCGTGAGCGCGCGGGCGAGCCAAATCGTGCTGTACCCGCCGAGCGTGCCGATCTCCAGGATCGAGCGCGCGCCGGCGATGCGGGCGAGCAGGTTGAGCAGCTTGCCCTGGTTGGGCGCGACGGCGATCGAGGGCAGCCCGGCCGCGGTGGACGCCTCGAGCGCGGCGTCCAGTGCGGGATCGGGGCCGATGAGCACGTCGAAGTAGTCGTCGACTCGGGACCACAGTGCGTCGGTCATGGCACCTCCGGAACCACTGTATCGGGATGGGATCATGCTCACGACGGCGTTCCCGGCGCGAAACGAAGGTGGACATGGACGACTACCGGGTCGTCGCGGACGCCATCGCCGCCGACATCGAGGCCGGCCGGCTCCGCCCCGGCGACCGGCTGCCGCCGCAACGGCGTTTCGCCCGCGACCGCGGGATCGCGAACTCCACCGCCGCGCGCGTCTACGGCGAGCTGGTCCGGCGCGGCCTGGCCATCGGCGAAGTCGGCCGCGGCACGTTCATCCGCGCGGCTCAGCCCGCGCCCGAACCGGCTTTGGCCGAGCCTGGCGACGCGCTGGTCGACCTCGAACTCAACTTCGCGGTGCTTCCTGAGCAGACCGCCACCCTCGCCGCGGCGCTGGAACCGTTGCTGCGCACCGACGTTCTCACCAGCGCGTTGCAGCCGATCGGTGCGGCGGGCAGCGATGCGGCGCGGGAGGCGGCGGCCGGGTTCCTGCCGCGCGGCGGCTGGCGGCCGGACCCGGCGTCGGTGCTGTTCACCGGCAACGGACGGCAAGCCGTCGCGGCCGCGATCGCCGCGTTCGTCCCGGTCGGCGAGCGGCTCGCGGTCGAGTCGCTGACGTATCCCGTGGTCAAAGCGCTGGCCTCGCGGCTGGGCGTCAAGCTGGTGCCGGTCGAGACGGACGCGTCGGGCCTGGTCCCGGAGGCACTGGCGGCGGCTTACGCGACGGCGCCGTTCCGCGCGGTGTACGTCCAGCCGACGCTGCACAACCCGCTCGGCTCGACCATGCCGCCCGAGCGCCGCGCCGAGCTCACTTCGGTGCTGCGACGGCTCGACCTCCCGGTGATCGAGGACGGCATCTACACGTTCCTGCGCCCGGACGTCCGCCCGCTCGTCGCTTACGCGCCCGAGCGGACGGTGTTCATCGACAGCCTTTCCAAGCGCGTCGCTCCTGGGCTGACCGCGGGTTTCCTGGTGACGCCACCGGCTTGGACGCCGCGGCTCGCGACGGCGGTGCGGTCCGGCGGGTGGGCTGCTACGCGCTTCGCCGTCGAAGCGGCGACGCGGTGGATCGCATCTGGCGCGCTTACTCAGGTGGAGTCGGCGAAACGCGCTGACGCCGCCGAGCGCGGTGGTCTGGTCGCGGAGCGGTTGGCGGGGTTTCGGGTGCAGGGGGATCCGGCTTCGTACCACCGGTGGTGGGAGCTTCCGGAGCAATGGCGGGCTGAGACGTTCGTTGCTGCGGCCGCCCGGCGGGGGATCGCGGTGTCGCCTGCGGCGGCCTTCGCGGTGCTGCCGGGGCACGCGCCGAACGCCGTCCGGCTCGCGTTGTCGGCGCCGCCGTTGCCCACTTTGGCTTCGGCACTCGATGTGCTGGCGTCGCTGGCCTCCGGCGCTCCGGACGACCTCGCCCTGGACTGAGAAGGACTCGTGAGCGTTGCGGCCGGTTAGAACCGGCCGCGCCACTCACGAGTCCTTCAGCGCAGCCCGGTCCGCAGGTCCCGAGCGCTGCGCGTTCACCGCGCGCGCCTTTGAGCCTACGCGGCGGGTCTATGTTTACGAAGTTAGAACCCTACTTACCGCTCACGAGAACCCGACCCCAGCGCAGCCTCAGCGCGGCGCGTACTTGCCCACGAAGCTGCCGCAGGTGACGACCTGTCCGCTCAGGCGGTCCTGCAGCGCGTGCTCCAGGCCCAGGTAGTCGAAGATCGGCGCCTTCGGCGGGACCGACCGCGGCACCGGGCCGCCGTTGGCCAGCACCCGGCTGGGCACCGTCTGGAACAGCACCAGGTAATCACCTGTGCGGTTCAGTTCGTCGGCCTCGGCGAGCATCCGCTGCGGCGCATCGCCGACGATCTCCAGCGGCAGCGGCCATTCCAGCGGGAACGGGTTGTGCAGCCGGAACGCCGGATACGCGAAGGCGTTGTCCGGCAGGACCGCCGTGCGTCCGGCCGGGAACCGCGTCAGGCAGTCGCGGATCTGCTGGACGTAGCGGAAGGTCTCCGGGTTCGTGCGGATGCCGCGCATCGCCGGGCTCACCGAGCCGAGATCCTCCGTCAGCCTGTCGTGGCTGACGTCGAGGTACGCGGCTTCGTCGTGGCGTGCGACGACGACCCACGCGCACAACGCCACCAGCGTCAGCCCGGCCGTCGCGCTCACCCAGCGGCGCGCGAACCATGGTGTCGGCACGACCTGGGCCAGGAGCAGCAAAGCGGTCAGCGCCAACGTCCCCGTGCACAGGGTCGGCGTGTCGTTGCCCCAGGACAGGCTGGTCATGAACCCGGTCGCGAGCACGAGCAGCCCGGCCCACGGCACCCGCCGCCGCGCCACGCCGTGCACCAGCACCGCGACCGCGACGATCCACCACAGCACGTCGGCCCAGCGCGACGAGCCGGTCAGCCTGCCGTCGACCACCGTGCCGACGATCGCCGCCGCGGCCGCCAGCCCCAGCAGCCACGAGACGACCCGGCCCGCGACGCCGAGGCGTTGGCTGAAGAGCCGCACCCCGAGCAGGACCACGGCGATCACGGCGAAGTACGTCAGCTCGCGAACCGGCGGCTGGGTGAGGACTTCCGGATCTTCCAGCCACAGGCCGAGCAGCCGCTCGCCGTAGGCCGGGACGCCGCCGGTCAGCTGCAGCACCATCGCCGAGAACCCACCGCCGAGCAGCACCCAGCCGCCATAGAGGATGCCCGCCGCGCACAGTGCCAGCAGGTCGAGCGCCAGCCGGGCGACCCGTGCGGTGCCGGTCCGGGTGGACGGGTGCAGCAGCAGCCAGACCAGGCCGATCACCGCGGCGAACACGAAGCTCTGCTTGACGAACACCGCCGTGCCGAGCAGCAGCAGGCCGGTCCGGCGGGCGAGCGCGTGCCCGGAGCGCAGCCCCGAATCCAGCGCCCACGCGCCGCACGCGGTGAGCGCGATGCCGTCGACGGTGTGCCAGGCCATCAGCGGGAACGCGTTGAGGTTGAGCAGCGCGGCCGCCGCGACCAGCGCGGTCAGGCCGGGACCCCAGTCCAGCACCCGCCGGCGGGTGACCAGCGCGGCGAACGCGATGGTGGCCAGGATGATCTCGATCATCGACAGCACGCTGGAGCTGAAGAACAGCGGGCCCGGCAGCGCGAAGTCGAGGACGTGCAGGACGGCGGAGCCGAGCGGGCGCGCGGAGATGATCTCGGCGTGCGGGGTCTCGCCGTGCAGCACGCGCCAGGCCTGGGCGAGGATGAAGCCCTGGTCGGAGGGGTGGAAGCCGAAGCGGCCGACGCGGAATTCGGTGGCCAGCGCGAGAACGAGGACCCAGCCGGCGTGCGCGCACCAGCGCAGCAGCGGGCGTGGGGCGGGCGGGATCCCGGGAAGTTCGGCGGCCGAGGGCGCAGGACTCACCACGTCCACGCCAAGGTCCACCCTCTCACTCCCGTCCACACCCGGAAAGCGATGGTAGCGGCCCCGCCTCGGGCGCCGGGGACCCGGAGCCGGGCGTCGCGCCCGGCCCCGGCCACACTCACCCGGTCGTGAGCCGGGCCGTGCCGATCGCGGCGGTCTCGTCCGCGGCCGTGAATCCTGCCCCAGTCCCGTTTTCTCGCATTTCGAACTCCCCAGTTCACGTTCGTTCCGGTGAACGAAGCACGCGCGAGGGTAGAAGTACCGTCACCGGCGTGCCAGTGTTTTGAAGGAATTCGCAGCGATCAAGCGCGGCGACGCCAGATCATGCGGGTCAAGGCCGCCGCGACCGACGCTTGCGCGGGCTGCCTCGGCAGGCCGCGGGCTTCGGGCGCGGACTCCGGCATGGCGCGGTAGGCGAGGTGCGCGGCGAACCGAGCCAGTCGTGGCGCGGCCAGCGTCGCCAGTTCGGCGGCGCGGCCCTCGGGCAGGTCGAGGATCTCCGGACGTTCGCGCAGCGCCTTGACCACCAGCGCGGCGGCGCGCTCCGGGCTGCTCGACGGGAGCCCGCGGTAGGTCCCGGTCGGCGCGATCATCGGCGTGCGCACCAGCGGCATCCGGACCGAGGTGAACGTGATCCCGTCCGAGAGCGTCTCGCGGCCGGCGGTCAGGCCGAACTCCTCCAGCGCCGCTTTGGAAGCGAGGTACGCCGAGAACCGCGGGGTGTCGGTCTGCAGGCCCTGCGTGGTGACGTTGACGATGTGGCCGAAACGCCGTTGCGTCATCGACGGCAGCAGCCCGAGCGTCAGCCGGACCGGGCCGAAGTAGTTGATCGCCATCGTTCGCTCGAAGTCGTGGAAGCGTTCGGTGGACAGCCCCACCGAGCGCCGGATGGACCGGCCCGCGTTGTTGACCAGCATGTCGACCGCGCCGTGGTCGGCGAGGACGTCCTTGACGAGCGCGTCGATCGCGTCGCCGTCGGTGAGGTCGCACGGGTAGGCCGCGGCCAGCCCGCCCGCCGCGGTGATCTCCACGCGGACTTTCTCGAGTTCGTCGGCGCGGCGCGCGATGAGAAGCACCTTCGCGCCTTTGCGTGCCACCGCGAGCGCGGACGCGCGGCCGATGCCTGACGACGCGCCGGTGATCAGCACGGTCCGGCCTTCGAGGCCGACGCGGCGCGCGCGGTCGGGGTCGAGGTGCTCGCGCCAGAAGCGGTACAGCGGGGCCGCGTAGTCGCGGAGTTCGGGCAGCGTGATGCCGCTGCCGAAGAGCGCCGTCGTCGTACGGGCGGTGTCGAACTCGACCTCGGTGCTCAGGTGCGGCAGGACGTCGAGCGGCACGCCGAGTTCGTCCAGCACGGCGGCGCGGGTGGCGCGGCCGCCGGGCAGCCGGTCGACACCGGCCGCCGCGGCGTGACCGACCCGGCGCAGCACCCCGGCGACGGGAGCGGGCAGGACGGCGCCGATCCGCGGCCCGTCGGCAGCGCGCGCGAAGGCGTTGTAGATCTCGTGCAACGGCTGGGGGCGCGCGGCGGCGAGGTGATACGTCGAGCCGGACGGCGCCTCGCGGTGTATCAGGTACTCGAGCGCTTCGACGACGTAATCGACCGGAACCAGGTTGGTCGCGCCGAGATCCGGCGCGGCGAGCGGCAGCCGCCGGGGCAGCGTGGCCAGCCGGGAGATCGCGGGCAGGAAGTAGTACGGCCCGTCGATCTTGTCCATCTCGCCGGTGCGGGAGTCGCCGACCACGGCGGAGGGCCGGTAGACGCGGAAGGGCAGCGGCTGCTCGCGCACGAGCTTCTCGGCCTGGAACTTCGTTGCGTGGTAAGGCGAACCGAAGCGCTGGCCGAGGTCGAAGTCGGCCTCGGTGAAGCGGCCGCGGTGATCACCGGCCACCGCGATGGACGAGACATGGTGCAGCAGCCCGGCTTTCGCGACCGCGGCGAACTCGAGGAGGTTGCGGGTGCCGTCGACGTTGGCGGCCCGGTTCGCGGCCTCGTCGGCGGTCAGGTCGTAGACGGCGCCGAGATGGACGACGTGGTCGAGGGGTCCCAGGACGCCCGGATCGACGCCCAGGCCGGGTTCGGTGAGGTCGCCGGTGACGGGATGGAGGTGCTCGGCACCCGGCCACAGCGCGGCCGCCTTGTGCCGGGAGGTCTCTCGGACGAGCACGTGGACGGCGGTGGTTTCCGGCCGCCGTAACAGGCGCTCGACCAGGCGTTTCCCGAGAAATCCGGTCGCGCCTGTGACGAAGTAGGTGGTCATGGCCGGTCCCTTCGTTCGCGGGCCGACTCTACCTACTGGAAAGTAGGAACGCTAGTTGTCAACTTCGACCGGCTGCTGCGCCGTGGCGACGACGGCGTCGCGCAATGCCGCGCGCAGCCGTCCGACGTCGAGCGGGCCCAGTACCGCGGCCTCGCCCGGCGGTGCGACCAGGACGACCTTGTCCTGGCTGACGAACACCGTCACATCCCTGCGCCTGCCGGACAGATCCCGGCAGCCGACCGACCATTCGCCCCGACTCATGGTCGCCGCCCTCCGCTTCACCTCGGTGATCGTGCTTCGTGCGTGGCTGGGACACCTGGGTTTCGCGGCCATGACGCCGGTTCACCCGATCTGCCTACTGACGAGTTTCGCCTGGCGGTTCGTGAACTTCCGGCAGAGAATGCGCTGCCCGCGGCGGGCGTCCCGGTCGCCGGGATAGCCGTAAAGGGCTACGGGAGCAGCACTGTGAGGAGTGCCGGACGCGAGTAGCGTCGCGCACGGATTGCCGTCGTCGTCGGAGGGTTTGCCATGTCGGAGCCGCACAAGATCGTGATCATCGGTGCGGGCCTGGGCGGTGCTTCAGCAGCCGCCTCGCTGCGCGAACGAGGGTTCGCCGGTGAAGTGCTGCTGATGGGCTCGGACCCACACCGGCCGTACGAACTGCCGCCGTTGTCCAAGGGTGTGCTGCTGGGCAACACCGACGAACCGGACTGGGCGCACGAGGAGTCGTACTACACCGAGCACGACATCAAGTTCACCGCGGGCGTCACCGCGACGCGGATCGAGCTGGGCGCTCGGCTGGTGCTCGACGACGCGGGCGGCGAGCACCGGTTCGACCGGCTGGTGCTGGCCACCGGTTCGCGGCCGCGCTCGCTGCCGGTGCCCGGCGCCGACCTGCCCGGCCTCTACACCCTGCGCACACTCGACGACTCGCTCAAGCTGCGCGCCGCGTTCAAGGCGGCCGAGCGGGTGGTGATCGTCGGCGCGGGCTGGATCGGCTCCGAGGCCGCCGCGGCCGCGCGCTCGCACGACGCCGAGGTCACCGTGATCGACCCGGTGAACGTGCCCCTGGCGAACGTCCTCGGCGAAACCGTCGGTGGGGTGTTCCGCGACCTGCACGCCGAGCACGGCGTGAACTACCGGCTGGGGGAGAAGGTCGCGGAGTTCACCGGCGGGCCCGGCGGCGTCCGCGGCGTGCGGCTCGCCGGCGGCGAGGAGATCACCGCCGACGTCGTGCTGGTCGCCGTCGGTGCCGCGCCGCGCGTCGAGCTGGCGCACGCGGCCGGGCTCGAACTGTCCGACGACGGCGGTATCGCCGTCGATGCCGGCCTGCGCACGGCCGCCCCGGACGTCTACGCCGTCGGCGACATCGCGGCCCACTTCCACCCGCGCTACGGGCGCCGGATCCGCGTCGAGCACTGGGCGAACGCGAAGGAACAGGGCAAGCACGTCGCGCAGAACCTGCTGGGGGAGAACGAACCCTTCCTCGCCTCGCCGTACTTCTTCACCGACCAGTACGACCTCGGCTGCGAGTACCGCGGCCTGGCCGACCCGGTGTCCGACGAGCTGGTCGTGCGCGGCGACCTCGCCACGCGCGAGTTCACCGCGTTCTGGCTGCGCGACGGCGAAGTGGCCGCGGCGATGAACGTGAACATGTGGGACGACGGCGATGCCCTGGACGCCCTGGTCAACGGCCGCGCCAAGGTCACCGCGGAGCAGCTGAAGTCAGCCGAGCTGGGTTCCCTGGCTTAAGTCCGTGAATGCCACATTCAGGGCCTAAGACGCCGTGAATGTGGCATTCACGGACTTGCGGCCGGGCAGCACCAGGTAGGCGAGCAGGGCGAGGAAGGCGAACCCGGCGATCGTGAGTCCCATCGGGACCGCGGTGCCGGGTCCGCCGAGCCCGACCAGCGGCGTCGCGAAGCTGCCGACCAGGAACTGCAGCACGCCGATCAACGCCGACGCCGCCCCGGCCGACCGGGCGTGCGCGGCCAGCGCCAGCGAGGTCGCGTTCGGCATCACCAGGCCGATGCTCGCGACCAGCACGAACAGCGGAATCAGCACGCCCACCAGCGGAATCCGCGTGAAGATGGCGAGGAAGACGCCAAGGCCGCCCAGGGCGCCCGCCAGCAGCCCGGCCAGCAACAGGGCACGCTCCCCGAACCGGCCGACCAGCCGGCCGTTGAGCTGCCCGGCCAGGATGATCCCGACGCCGTTGAGGCCGAACACCAGGCTGTACGCCTGCGGACTCAGCCCGTAGACGCCCTGCAGCGCGAACGACGAGCCGGAGATGTAGGCGAACATCGCCGCGAACAGCAGCCCGGACGCCAGCGTGTAGCCGACGAACCGCCGATCCCGCAGCAGCTGGCCGTAAGCGCGCATCACGCCGCCGAGTTGCCCCGGGGTACGTCGTGAAGCGGGCAGCGACTCCGGCAGCGCGACCACGGTCGCGACCAGCAGCAGCAAGCCGAACACCGTCAGCACGACGAAGACGCCACGCCAGGACGTCCACCGCAGCAGCTGGCCACCGGCCAGCGGGGCCAGGATCGGCGCCAGCCCGGCGACCAGCATCAGCGTCGAGAAGAACTTCGTCATCGCGGTGCCGGAGAACAGGTCGCGCACCGCCGCCCGGGCGATCACGATCCCCGCCGCGGCCCCGAGTGCCTGGACGACCCGGGCGGCGACCAGCAGCCACGCGTCACCCGCCACCGCGCACAGGATCGACCCCACGACGTACAACACGAGGCCGGTGATCAGTGGCCGGCGACGGCCGAGAGTGTCCGACAGCGGCCCGGCGACCAGCTGGCCGATCGAGAGGCCCACGATGAACGCGGTGAGCGTGAGCTGCACGGTCGTGTCGGGCGCGTGGAGGTCGGCGGCCATCCGCGGCAGCGCGGGCAGGTACATGTCGATCGACAGCGGCCCGAACGCCGAAAGCCCGCCCAGGATGAGGACGAACTTCAGCGTTTTCGCGGGGGCCGCCGTGGCGGTACCTTCCAGGGTGGTGTCCATCGGTCTCCGCACGTCTCGTGGCCCTCGGCAGACTGCAGCGGCCCGGCGCGCGGCCCTATTCCGGCTGTGAGCGACACCACCGGGTGCCCGAACGGGCGATCCGGGCACTGATCCGATCAATTTTCGGACCAGATCCGCTTTCGCTCTGGATTGAGGCAGCCGTCTACGATATACATCGGATGTCTGGTTGGGAGTGGAAGGGAACATCCGTGCAGCTTGTGCGTCTCGGAGAGCCGGGAAGTGAGCGCCCGTTCGTGCGTGCCGGGGACGGCACGACCCACGAACTGGCCGGACTGACCGGGGACATCGACGGCCGGTTCCTCGCCGCGGACGGTCTCGCGCGTGTCGCCGCCGCGCTGGAAGCCGGGGAGCTGCCGGTGGCCACCGGGATCGACGGGGCGAGAGTCGGCGCGCCCATCGCTCAGCCCGGCAAGGTCGTCTGCATCGGGCTGAACTACCGGCGCCACGCCGAGGAGACCGGCGCGGCCATCCCCGGCGAGCCCGTCGTGTTCATGAAGGCGCCGGACGTCGTGGTCGGCCCGGCCGACGACGTCCTCATCCCGCGCAAGTCGACGAGCACCGACTGGGAGGTCGAGCTCGGCGTCGTCATCGGCAAGCAGGCGCGCTACCTCGAGAGCGTCGAGGAAGCCCTGGACTACGTCGCCGGGTACGTCGTGTCGAACGACGTCTCCGAGCGCGAGTTCCAGCTGCTGCGCGGCGGCCAGTGGGACAAGGGCAAGTCGTGCGAGAACTTCAACCCGCTCGGCCCGGCGCTGGTGCCGGCGAGCGAGATCGCCGATCCCCAGGACCTCGGCCTGCGGCTGTGGGTCAACGGCGAGAAGAAGCAGGACTCCACGACCAAGGACATGATCTTCACCGTGGCCGAGATCGTGCACTACCTGAGCCAGGTGATGGTGCTGCGCCCCGGCGACCTGATCAACACCGGCACGCCCGAAGGCGTCGCGCTCGGCGCCCCCGATCCCAAGCCGTACCTGCGCGAGGGCGACGTCGTCGAGCTCGAGATCGACGGCCTGGGCCGCCAGCGCCAGACGGTGAGGCAGGCCTGACATGGCGAAGATCATCGGCATGGAGGTGCTCGACGTCCGGTTCCCGACTTCGCGGGAGCTGGACGGCTCGGACGCGATGAACCCGGACCCGGACTACTCGGCCGCCTACGTCGTGCTCCACACCGACGGCGGCCCGGACGGCTACGGGCTCGCGTTCACCATCGGCCGCGGCAACGACGTCCAGGCCGCGGCGATCCGCGCGCTGGCCCATCACGTGGTCGGCCGGGACGTCCCCGAGGACGCCGCCGCGCTGGGCGAGCTGTCCCGCACGCTCGTCGGCGACTCGCAGTTCCGCTGGCTGGGCCCGGAAAAGGGTGTCGCGCACATGGCCGTCGGCGCGGTCGTCAACGCCGCGTGGGACCTCGCCGCGCGCCGCGCCGGGCTGCCGCTGTGGAAGTTCGCCGCGCGGATGTCACCCGAAGAACTCGTGTCCCTGGTGGACTTCCGCTACCTCACCGACGCGCTCACCGAGGCCGAGGCGCTGGAGATCCTGCGCGCCGCCGTGCCGGGCCGCGAGGAGCGGATCAAGCAGCTGGAGGCGGACGGCTACCGCGCCTACAGCACGTCGCCGGGCTGGCTCGGATACGCCGACGCGAAGCTGGTGCGGCTGTCCGAGCAGGCCGTCGCCGACGGCTTCGACATGATCAAGCTCAAGGTCGGCGGGAACCTCGAGGACGACGTCCGCCGGATGAAGCTGGCCCGCGAGACCGTCGGCCCGGACTACCGGATCGCGGTCGACGCCAACCAGCGCTGGGACGTCCAGAGCGCGATCGCCTGGATGACCGCGCTCGCGCCCTACGACCCGTACTGGATCGAGGAGCCGACCTCGCCCGACGACGTGCTCGCGCACGCGGCGATCGCCAAGGCCCTCGCGCCGATCCGCGTCGCCACCGGCGAGCACGTCCAGAACCGCGTGGTGTTCAAGCAGCTGCTGCAGGCGAACGCCATCTCGGTGCTGCAGCTCGACGCCGCGCGCGTCGGCGGCGTCAACGAGAACCTCGCGATCCTGTTGCTGGCGGCCAAGTTCGGCGTGCCGGTGTGCCCGCACGCCGGTGGCGTCGGGCTTTGCGAGCTGGTCCGGCACCTGTCGATGTTCGATTTCGTGGCGGTGTCCGGCACCGACGTGGACCGGTCCATCGAATGGGTGGATCACCTCCACGAGCACTTCACCGACCCGGCCGTCGTGCGCGACGGCCGTTATCTTGCCCCGACCGAACCCGGGTTCTCCGCGCGCATGCACGACGCGACGCTGCGCCGCTTCCGGTTCCCGGACGGTCCCGAGTGGACGGAGACGCCCAGTGAGTGAATTCGAGGGCCTGGTGGCCGCAGTCACCGGAGGCGCCTCGGGGATCGGCCTCGCCGCCGCGACCCTGCTCGCCGAACGCGGCGCGCAGGTGGCGGTCCTCGATCTCAAACCGGACGGCACGCCGTTCGAGGGCTTCCGGTGTGACGTCAGCTCGGACGACGAGGTCACCTCCGCCATCGACGCGGTGGCCGAACGCTTCGGGCGCCTGGACATCCTGGTGAACAACGCCGGGATCGGCGCGCAGGGCGACGTCGCCGCGAACAGCGGTGACGAATGGCACCGGGTCTTCGACGTCAACGTTGTCGGCATGGTCCGGCTGGCCCGGGCCGCCTTGCCGCACCTGCGGAAGTCGCCGTCCGCGGCGATCGTCAACACCTGCTCCATCGCGGCCTGGGCCGGCCTGCCCAACCGCGCGCTCTACTCGGCCAGCAAGGGCGCGGTGCTCTCGCTGACCCTGGCCATGGCGACCGACCACCTGCCCGACCGGATCCGCGTCAACTGCGTGTGCCCCGGGACCGCGGACACCCCGTGGGTGGGCAGGCTGCTCGACGCCGCCGAGGACCCCGACGCCGAGCGCGCCGCGCTCGCCGCGCGCCAGCCGATGGGCAGGCTGGTCACCGCGAGCGAGGTGGCCAACGCGATCGCCTACCTGGCGAGCCCGCTTTCGGCGTCCACCACCGGCACCGCGCTCGCGGTGGACGGTGGCATGTACGGACTGCGCCCCCGCGGCCCAGTGCAGCAGTAAGAAGACTTGATTTCCGCTGTCATCAAGGAGGATGCGGTGCACAAGAGGCTGATTCAGGTGGCTTCCGCGGCCGCCGTGTGTGGTCTGGTCCTGGCGGCCTGTGGGTCCACAAAGGACACCCCGGCAGCCCCCGCGGGCGGGAACGCCGCCGGTGGCAAGGTCGGCGCGACCTTGCCGCTGCTGACCTCGCCGTTCTGGCAGGCATACAACAACTACGTGCCGCAGATGGCGAAGTCCGAGGGCGTCGACGTGCTCCCGACGGTCAACGCCGACAGCGACCCGGCGAAGCTGATCACCGACATCGGCACCTTCCTCAACCAGGGCGTCAAGGGCCTCCTGGTGACGCCGCTGGACTCCGCGGCCGTGGTCGCCGGGCTCAAGCAGGCCGAGAACAAGGGTGTGCCGGTGGTCGCGGTCGACGTCGCCCCCGAGAGCGGCAAGGTCGCCATGGTTGTCCGCGCGGACAACAAGGCCTACGGCACCAAGGCCTGCGACGCGATCGGCGAGAAGGTCAAGAGCGGCAAGGTCGTGCAGATCATGGGCGACCTGGCCTCGATCAACGGCCGCGACCGCTCCGAGGCCTTCCGCACCTGCATGAAGTCCAAGTACCCGGGCGTCACCGTGCTGGAGCTCCCGGCCGAGTGGAAGGCCGACAAGGCGTCCTCCGGCCTGGACAGCCTGCTGACCGCGAACCCGGACATCAAGGCGATCTACATGCAGGCGGGCGGGGTCTACCTGGCGCCGACGCAGCAGGCGCTCAAGCGCCAGAACCTGTACTTCCCGGTCGGCGACCCGAAGCACATCGTGCTCGTGTCCAACGACGGCATCCCGCAAGAGCTGGCCGCGATCCGCGCCGGCGAGCTCGACGCCACCGTGTCCCAGCCGGCCGACGCCTATGCCAAGTACGGCCTGTACTGGCTGAAGAAGGCCATGGCGGGCGAGACGTTCAAGCCGGGCCCGACCGACCACGACAGCACGATCGTCGAGATCAGCCCGGGCATCCTGGAGGACCAGCTGCCCGCGCCGGTCATCACGAAGGCCAACGTGGACGACAAGGCCTTGTGGGGGAACAACCTGTGAGCGCGCTGCCCGCCGGCTCACCCGCCGTCCCGGTGGTCAGCGCGCACGGTGTCGGCAAGCGCTACGGGCCCACTGTGGCGCTTGCCGACGTCAGCCTCACCGTCCACCCGGGAGAGTCCCACGCCCTCGTGGGCCGCAACGGGGCGGGGAAGTCGACGCTGGTGTCCATCCTCACCGGACTGTCCAAAACGGACACCGGGCACGTCGAGTTCGGCGGCGCCCCGGCGCCGCCCCTGTCCAAACAGGACGACTGGAAGCAGCGGGTCGCCTGCGTGTACCAGCACGCCATGGTGGTCCCGGAGCTGACCGTCGCGGAGAACCTGTTCCTCAACCGGCAATCCGGTGGCGGGTTCGCCATCGGCTGGTCGAAGCTGCGCCGCAAGTCCCGCGAGCTCTTGGACTCCTGGGACGTCCGCGTCGACGTCGACACCCCCGCGGGTGAGCTTTCGGTGGAGGACCGGCAGTTCGTCGAGATCGCGCGGGCGCTGTCCTACGGCGCCCGGTTCATCGTGCTCGACGAGCCGACGGCCCAGCTGGACAGCCAGGCCATCGAGCGGCTCTTCGAGCGGATGCGCCAGATGCAGGCGGGCGGGGTGACGTTCCTGTTCATCTCGCACCACCTGCACGAGGTGTACGAGGTCTGCCAGGCGGTGACCGTGCTGCGCGACGCGCGGCACGTGCTCACCGCGCCGGTCTCCGACGTCAGCCACACCGAGCTCATCGACGCGATGACCGGTGAGCAGGGCGGCCTCGCGGTCCGCGACGCGGCTTCGCGCGAGGCACTGGACGCGGACGCGGCCGAGGTGCTGGCCGTCGAAGGGCTCTCCGGCGACGGCTTCCACGACGTCTCGTTCCGGATCCACCGCGGCGAGGTGATCGGGCTCGCCGGGAGCAACGCGAGCGGGAAACACCAGGTCGCCGAGACCGTCTACGGGCTGCGGTCGCCCTCCGCCGGAACCGTGAGCGTGGACGGTCGCCGGTTGCGTCCTGGCGACATCCCGGCGGCGCTGCACGCCGGCGTCGGCTGCGTGCCGCGGGACCGCCACCACGAAGGCCTGGTGCTGGAGCACTCCATCATGGACAACGCCACACTGTCCATTTTGGACCGGATGGGCCGGGGCGGGATCGCCGCACCGGCCACCCGCTACGCGAGGGCGTCCCAGGCGCTGGCCGACTACGACATCGTCGCGGCGGGCGCCGAGCAGCCGGTCTCCGACCTCTCGGGCGGGAACCAGCAGAAGGTCGTGTTCGCGCGGGCGCTGGCGTCGGACCCGCGGGTCGTGGTGCTGATCAACCCGACCGCGGGCGTGGACGTGAAGTCGAAGGAGGCGCTGCTCGCGGTCGTGGACCGGGTGCGCGCCGAGGGCAAGGCGGTGCTGATCGTCAGCGACGAGCTCGACGACCTGCGCCTGAGCGACCGGGTCCTGGTGCTGCGCGCCGGGAACGTGGTCGCCGAACACCAGGCCGGGTGGTCCGACGGTGACCTCGTGGCCGACATCGAAGGAGTGCGAGAGCGGTGACCGACCTCATGACCGACCCTGCGACGGCCGCGCTGCCCACGCCGCCCAAACGCCGCAAAGCCCTGTGGCTGCGGGAACTCGCGCTGCTGCCCGCCCTGGTGATCGTGTTCATCATCGGCGCTTCGATCAGCGACACGTTCCTGACGTTCCCGACCATCCGCAACATCCTGACCGCCGCCGCCGCGCTCTCGCTGGTCGTGCTCGGCGAGTCGCTGGTGCTGCTGACCGGGAAGTTCGACCTGTCGCTCGAGTCGACCATGGGCATCGCGCCCGCGGTCGGGGTGATGCTGGTGATCCCGGCCGCGTCGGCGGGCTTCGGCACCGAGTTCCCGGCGTGGCTGGGTCTGCTGGCGATCCCGGTGATCGGCGCGCTGATCGGGCTGTTCAACGGGTTCCTGATCGTCAAGCTCAAGCTGAACGCCTTCATCGTGACGCTGGCGATGCTGACCATCCTGCGTGGCACCCAGATCGGCTCGACCAAGGGCAAGACGCTGTTCGACCAGCTCGACCCGTTCACCGCGCTGGCGACCACCACGTTCGCCGGGCTGCCGATGTCGGTGTGGCTGGCGGCGCTGCTGTTCGTGCTGTTCGGGCTCGGGCTGCGCTACCACCGCACCGGGCGGGCGCTGTACGCGATCGGCGGCAACCGCGAGGCCGCGCGGGCCGCGGGCATCCGGGTCGACCGGATCTCGTGGGCGGTGTTCATCGTGGCGGGCGTGCTCGCCGCGATCGGCGGCCTGGCCTACACCGGCTACGTCGGCGCGATCGGCGGCAACCAGGGCGACGGGCTGATCCTGCAGGTGTTCGCGGCCGCGGTGATCGGCGGCGTTTCGCTCGACGGCGGCAAGGGCACCCTGGTCGGCGCGCTCACCGGCGTCGTCCTGCTGCAGTCGGTGGACTACCTGCTGCACGTGGCGCAGGTGCCCGCGGAGTGGCTGAAGGCGATCTACGGCGGCATCGTCCTGATCGCCCTGGTCATCTCCCGCTACGCGGGCGGTAAACCGCAAACCTGAGCTCGGCCCCGTGAACATCCGACGTCGGATGTCCGTGAATGCCACTGTGAGGATGTGAGGGCCTAAGACGCCGTCAATGTGGCATTCACGGACTTGGAGCAGGAGGTGCGAGTGGCGCTAGGAAGCTTCCGCGGCGGGTTCGTCGGCGGCGTCCGACGTGGGGTCGTCCGCCGTGCCCAGCGCGTTGCGCAGCCACTGCTCCACGCCCGCGACGTGCACGGTCGCCCACGAGCGGGCCAGCTCGGGCTCGCGCGCCGCGATGGCCTCGTAGATCGCCGTGTGCTGCTCGTTCGTCCGCGAGACCGCGCCCTCCTGGGTCAGCCCGCGCCAGATCCGCGCGCGGGCGGTCGGCCCGGAGAGGCTGTCCAGCAGCGAGCACAGCACCGGGTTACCGGAGCCGTCGGCGATCTTGCGGTGGAACTGCAGGTCGTTGGCGACCAGCGCCTCCACGGTGGGGGCGTCGGCGAGCTCGTTGAGCAGCGTGCCGAGCTCCTCGATGTCCTCGTCGCTCATGTGCAGCGCGGCCATCGCGGTGGCGGCGGGTTCCAGGATCCGCCGGACCGCGAGGAAGTCGAGCACGGTGTCGTCGCGGTGGAAGTCCACCACGAACGTCATCGCGTCGAGCAGCAGATTCGGCTCCAGGCTGGTGACGTACGTGCCGTCGCCCTGGCGCACGTCGAGCACGCGGATCAGGCACAACGCCTTGACCGCCTCCCGCAGCGAGCTGCGCGAGAGGCCGAGCCGTTGGGCGAGTTCGGCCTCCTTCGGCAGCCGGTCGCCGGGGGCGAGCTCGCCTGAGATGATCATGTCCTTGATCTTGTCGATCGCGACATCGGTGACGGGCATGGTGACCGCCCCTCCCTGCAACAGACCTCGGATGTTTCGGTGTTACTCCCCAGCGTGCCATGCCTCGGCGAAGGAGGAGCGATGACCCACGGTGCGATGCCCCACAGTGTCTCCAAAAGAGTGGCCTTACACACCCGGCTCAAGCCAGGGAAGGAGGCCGAGTACGAATCCGTGCACGCGGTGATCCCGCCCGAGCTGGACGCGGCGTTGCGTGACGCCGGCGTCCGTTCGTGGCGGATCTGGCGTAACGGGCTGGACCTTTTTCACGTCGTGGAAGTGGACGACTACGCGGCGATGCGAGCGGCGCTGCGGGACCATCCCGCGAACGTGCCGTGGCAGGCCCGGATGGCCGAGCTGCTGGACGTCGAAGACGACTATTCCGGCAATGACAGCGGCATCGGGCTGGTCTGGGAACTGCCGGCGAAGGAGTGAACGCGTGAAACTCTCCCTCTCCCCGCTGGGGCTCGGCTGTGCGCAGCTGGGCAACCTCTACCACGAGATCACCGACGAGACGGCGACCGCGACCGTCCGGCGCGCGTGGGACGAGGGCGTCCGGTACTTCGACACCGCGCCGCACTACGGGCTCGGCTTGTCGGAAACCCGGCTCGGCGCGGTGCTGGGGGAGTATCCGCGAGACGACTACGTGCTCTCCACGAAGGTCGGCCGGCTGCTGGAGCCCAACCCCGGCGGCGCGGACGTCCAGGACGACCAGGGTTTCGCGGTCCCGGCGGCGTTCCGGCGCCGCTGGGACTTCAGCCGCGACGGCGTGCTGCGTTCGCTGGAGGAGAGCCTGACCCGGCTGGGCCTGGACCGCATCGACATCGCGTACGTCCACGACCCGGACGAGCACTTCGAGGAAGTGCTGGAAGGCGCGTTCCCGGCGTTGCTCGAGCTGCGTGAGCAGGGCGTGCTCGGCGCGGTCGGTGCCGGGATGAACCAGGCGCCGATGCTGACGGAGTTCGTCCGCCGGGCCGACCTGGACGTGGTGCTGGTGGCGGGCCGCTACACGCTGCTGGACCAGCCCGCGCTGGACGAACTGTTTCCGCTGTGCGTCGAGCGCGAGGTCACCGTGGTCGCCGGGGGCGCGTTCAACGGCGGCATCCTGGCGACCACCGAGCCCGGCCGGATGTACGACTACGCCACCGCGCCGGTGGAGCTGGTGGAGCGCGCGTCCCGGATCGCCGAAATCTGCGCGCGCCACGGCGTCGAGCTGCCCCAGGCCGCGCTGGCCCTCCCGGCCGCGCATCCCGCCGTGGCGTCGGTGGTCGTCGGCGCGCACGACCCTGAGCAGGTCAGCGTCAACGCCCGGCGCGCGCGGGCCTGGGTGCCGCCGGTGGTGTGGACCGAGCTGATCGAAGCGGGCCTGCTGCGGCCGGACGTGGTTTTCGAGAAGGAGCCTGAATGATCGACGCGCACCACCACCTCTGGGATCCGTCCCGGCGGGCGTACCCCTGGATGACCGGGGCCGCCTTGGACCCGATCCGGCGGCCGTACACCGTCGACGACCTTCGTGCGGTGACGAAGGCGGCCGGGGTGCGCGCGACCGTGCTCGTCCAGACCGTCTCCTCCGCGGAAGAGACACGGGAATTCCTCGCTGTGGCCGAAGAGGAACCGCTGATCGCGGGCGTGGTCGGCTGGGTGGACCTCATCGCGCCGGACGTCGCGTCGCAGCTGGCCTCGCTTGAGGGACCTCTGGTGGGGATCCGCCACCAGGTGGAGAGCGAGCCGGACGACGAGTGGCTGCTGCGGCCGGACGTGCTGCGGGGGCTGGCTGCGGTCTCCGAGGCCGGGCTGGTCTACGACCTGCTGGTGACGCCGGCGCAGCTGCCCGCTGCCGCCTCGGCCGCGGCGCAGCTGCCCGAGCTGACCTTCGTGCTGGACCACGCCGCGAAGCCGCCGATCGCGGCGGGGGAGTGGGAACCGTGGGCCGGCGCGGTGGCCGAGCTGGCCTCGCGGGAGAACGTGCACTGCAAGCTGTCCGGCCTGGTGACCGAGGCGGACTGGGCGGCGTGGCACGTCGGGCATCTGCAGCGGTATGTGGCGCACGTGCTGGAGGTATTCGGGCCTTCGCGGATGCTGTTCGGCTCGGACTGGCCGGTGTGCGAGCTGGCGGCGTCCTACGAAGTCGTGGTGGACACGGCGGTCGAGCTCACCGGGGCACTGTCGGATACCGAGCGCCTGGGGGTGTTCGAGGTGAATGCGGGGCGGGTTTACGGGCTCGTGAGTGGCGGGGCCGGTTAGAACCGGCCGCAACACTCACGAGTTCTGAAACGGTGGGTGCCCGTGAGGACCCGCGGACCAGCCTGGGGGTTCCGGTCCGAGGGTCCTCACGGGCGGGAGGAGAGGGTCTGCTGGGAGGGGTCAGAACTCCTCGTCCTGGATCATGCCGCGCAGGCGCTGCAGCGCGCGGTGCTGCGTGACGCGGACGTTGCCCGGTGAGATGCCGAGGGCTTCGGCGGTCTCGGTTGCGGAAAGGCCGACCGCGATGCGCAGGGCCAGGATCTCCTGCTGCACGCGGGGAAGCGTGGAGAGCAGGCGGCCCAGCCGGGCGCCGAGGTCGAGGTGCAGGGCCATCGTCTCGGGCTCGTTGCCGATGAGCGGGCGCTCGGGCAGCTCCGGGACCGGCTCCGAGCGGTCACGGGCGACCGCGCGGTAGGCGTCGGCGACCTTGTTGGCCGCGATGGCGTGCACGAGGTAGAGGAAGGAGCCGCCGCGGTCCTGGTAGCCCGGCAGCGCCTTGAGCACCGCCAGGCACACCTCCTGCGCGACGTCGTCCGCCGACAGGTAGGACAGGTCGCGCCCGCCCATCCGAGCCCGGCAGTAGCGGACCACCACCGGTTCGATCATGTGGAGCAGGTCGTGGATGGCGGCGGGGTTCCCCTCCCCGGCATCCTTGACGAGCGGGTCCAGATCTTCCTTGGTGAGCCGTCCGCCCGGCCTCGGAAGATGCTCCGGCGTTCGATAATCGTGAACGGCGGTGCCCGATTCCCTGACGGTCTTGGCGGGTGCTGTCATGTCGTCTCCCCGGCGACTCCGCGACCGTCGCATGCCGGGGGCCCACCCTCAGTAACGTTTCGGCCGCGTAAGGTCCGGAACTCCGACCCCTCACCACGGTCCGTGCGACTGAGCGTAATCGTAAGCGGCCTCCAGTCGGAGGTCCAGATTTCAACTAGAGATACCCCGTTAGCAGCAGTGGTAGTGACACAACCGAGACCGGGCGCCGCACATTGCGATTAATCGCTTTCAGGATGTGCGGAGTTGGGGGCTCAGCGCAGCAGGACGAGCGAGAGCGCGGTCGCGCTCACGAGGAGCGACGCAACCGCAGGTAGGACCGGCGAGACGGCCCGGGGTCCGGTGGTGGCCAAGATCCGCTCCCGGTACTGGGCGGTGGCCGCGAAGAACACCGAGGTCACCGAGGCGAGGACTACCGGGATTAACGCGCGACCCCAGCTCCGGGTTGCGGCCTCGTGCAGAAGGAGTAACGCGCAGGCTGCCGCTGCCAGGGCCGTTCTGCGCCAGGCGAGTCCGGTGCGTTGCGGCTGGGCGCCCTCCGTCCTGGTCACGAAAGGGCCACGAGGACGGCGGCCACGATCGTCAGCAGGAATATTCCAAAACTGAGGACGAGGATCATCGCGCTGCGCGGGAGTGGCTCTCCCGCCCGCATGGCCAGCTGGACGCGTCGCCAGCGCGGGTACGCCGTCGCGGCGAGCAGCGCGGCGAGGAGCACGCACAGCCCCGCCAGCGTCGTGCTGAGCGCCACCGGCTTGGGTACGAGCTGATGCACGGCGACGCCGCCGGCGAGCAGGCCCAGCGCGGTGCGGAGCCAGGCGAGGAAGGTGCGCTCGTTGGCCAGGGTGAACCGGTAGTCGGGTTCGGTGCCAGGGCGTTCGTCGTCGGCCACGTCAGCTGACGCTAGCCGTTGTGCGCGGCCGTGGCCGCCTCGGCGCGGCGGGCGAAGACCCACCACCGCAGCACGGCGAACCGCACGACGCCGCCGACCAGGCTCGCCAGCAGCAGGGCGCCGGTCTCCTCCCAGCTCGACGGCGTGGCGACGACGGTGTCCAGCACCGCGAGCACGGCCGAGCCGTATCCGGCGTAGAAGGCGAAGGTCAGCAGGTCCTGCAGGTGGCGCTTGCCGGCGTTGCTGCGGCGCCCGGCGAAGGTGACGCGGCGGTGAAACTCGGTGTTCCCGACCGTGGTGAGGGCCAGTGCGGCCAGGTTCGCGACCTGCGAGCCCAGCGCGTCCCGGAGGAACAGGAACAGAACGGCCTGCAGGCCGGTTGTCACGACACCGGCCACGACGTACCACGTCGCGTGGGTGCCGAGTTCGTGCCGGTGCTCCGCGACCGGGGCGGGCACTCGCTCCGGCGCACACCCGAGCGTGGCCATGATCGAAACCTACTCTTCGTTCACAAATTTGTGAACCTGTTTAAGGCAATGAACAAATGTGATCCGGGCGACATCCGGCGGGTTTCACCGCTTCCGGGCCCGGGTAGGCCACCCGGCGACTACTTCCTACGCGCCAGGAGGAACCAATGAGTGACCGGGACGCGGCCGAATCGGAAACCCTGGCCCCCAGCGAAGCGCTGGACGAGGACGAGCTGAGGGTCGACCCGCTCGAAGCCGGGGTCGATCCGCCGGAGCATTGGAGCGCTGTCGACCGCTACGGCACGACCGCCGGCGAAGTCCGCGACGGTGAGCCGATGGCGCAGCGGCTGGCCGAGGAGGAACCGGACGTCGTGCCGGATCCGGGCCCCGACCGCCCGCTTGCGGTGACCCCGGCGGCCGACCTCGACGAGACCGTGGAGGACGCGCCCGCCGACTTCGAACAGGTCGCCCCCGAAGAAGTTGTCCGCCCTCGGCACGCCGACCCCGACCCCGGCGAGCACGCCGACTTCGCGGGCGGGTCTGTGGCGGACGCCATACGGGAGGCGCGAGAGAGCTGAACGGCTCACACTGCGGGGCCGTTCGGCCGCCCCTAGCGTGGAGTCCTCACTGCATCGGACCGCGACGAAGGGAAGGCCGAGAGATGCTGACCGTGACCGAAGCCGCCGCCGAGGCGATCACCGCGCTGACCGCGAGCGAAGGCAATGACGAGAGCGGGCTGCGCCTGGCGGTGCAGCAAGCGGAGGGCGACGGTGCGCAGCTGGCGCTGTCGGTCGCGCCCGCGCCCGCCGAAGGTGACCGCGTGCTCGGGGCCGACGAAGGCCCCCGGGTGTTCCTCGAACCGCAGGCCGCCGCGCTCCTGGACGACAAGGTCCTCGACGTCCAGGAAGACGAAGCGGGCGGAGTGGCCTTCGCCCTGCTGCCGCAACATACGGGTTGAGGACTCGTGAGCGTTCCGGGCGGTTCTGAAATAACGCAGTGGCGCGAAGCGCCTCCGTTGAGGTGGTGGCGGGGGCATGGATGGACGCCCGGAACGCTCACGAGGCCCAAGCCCTGACCAGCTCAGCCGCTTGCGTCCGCAGTAGGTCTGCGGCGTGCGTGCGGGCGTGGTCCAGCGAGGGTGCGTGGTCGATCAGCGCGGCGCTGCCGACGACGCCCAGCGAGGCCAGGCCGTCGGCGTCCAGTTGGATGCGGCCCGCCAGCACCATCAGCGGCACGCCGCGCTCCCGCGCGCGGGCCGCGATGCCCGCCGGGGCCTTGCCGCTCAAGCTTTGCGTGTCCAGCGAGCCTTCGCCGGTGATCACCAGGTCGGCCCCGTCGAGCGCGGTGTCGACACCGGTCAGCGCGGCGATCAGGTCGAAGCCGGACTCCACCGTCGCGCCCAGCCCGGCGATCGCCCCGGCCGCGACACCGCCGCCGGCGCCCGCGCCCGGTATCTGTGAGACGTCCGGCGCGCCGCCGACGCGGAGCGCGTGCGCCCAGCGGGACAAAGCTTCTTCCAGGTGCGCCACTTCGGCAGGACCGGCGCCTTTCTGCGGCCCGAACACCGCCGCCGCGCCGTCCGGCCCGAGCAGCGGATTCGTCACGTCCGTGGCGACCGCGACCGTCACGCCCTCCAGCCGTTCCCGCACCGGCGTGAGCTCGGTCGACGCAACTCGCGAGAGCGTTCCGCCGCCCAGGCCGACCGGCGCGCCGAACGCGTCCAAGACACCGGCGCCGAGCGCGCCCAGCATGCCCGCGCCGCCGTCCGTGCTCGCCGTGCCGCCGACCGTCAGCACCAGCCGCCGGGCGCCGTGGAGCAAGGCGTCGGACAGCAGTTCGCCGACGCCCCAGGTGTGCGCGGCCAGCGCCGTGGCCGGGCTCGGGTCGACGAACTCGATGCCGCACGCTCGCGCGGATTCGACATACGCCGTGCCGTCGAGCACGGCATAACGAGCGGAAACCGAGTCCTCGAGCGGGCCGCGGACCAGCAGCGGGACGATCCGCGCGCCCGCGGCTTCGAGGACGTCCAGGGTGCCTTCGCCGCCATCGGCGACCGGGCAGGTCAGCACGCGGGCGTCCGGCAGCGCGTCCCGGACCCCGAGCGCGATCGCCTCGGCCGCGGCCACCGCGGTCAGGCTGCCCTTGAACTTGTCGGGCGCGATCACCACACGGGTCATGGCCGTACCTCCGTCAGCGGGGGGTCGCCGCCGAGCACCGCGACGACGTTCATCGCCGCGAGTACCGCCATGGCGGTCCGGGTTTCGACGGTCGCCGAGCCCAGATGCGGGAGCAGGACGACGTTCTCGCGCTCCAGCAGTCCGGGTTCGACCAGCGGTTCCCGCTCGAACACGTCGAGTGCGGCGCCCGCGATGACCCCGGTCCGCAGCGCTTCGGCGAGCGCGGCCTCGTGGACGACCGGGCCTCGGGTCGTGTTCACCAGGTACGCACTGCGTTTCATGGTGCGCAACGCGTCGGCGTCGATCAGGTGCCGGGTCTCCGGCGTCAGCGGGCAGTGCAGCGACACGATGTCCGAGGTGCGCAGAAGTTCTTCCAGGGGCAGGAATTCCAGGTCGGTGTCCACGCGCGACCGTCCCGTGTAGACGACCCGCAGGCCGAACGCGGCCGCGCGCCGCGCCACCGCACGGCCGATCTGGCCGAGTCCGACGATGCCGAGCGTCTTGCCCTGCAGCCCCGAACCGAGCAGGAACCCGAGGTGGAACGACCAGGGCTCGCGCGCACGGATCAGCCGTTCGCCCTCGCCGAGCCGCCGGGTGAGCGCGAGGATCAGCGCGAGCGTCAGGTCGGCCGTCGCGTCGGTGAGCACGCCCGGGGTGTTGGTGACCGCGATGCCGCGCTCGGCCAGCGCCGGGACGTCGATGTTGTCGTACCCCACTGCCACGTTCGCGACCAGCCGCAGGCCGGGGCCCGCCGCGTCGGCCAGTTCCCCGTCGATGCGGTCGTGCAGCATGCTCACGATCGCGCACGACCCGGCGACGAATTCCCGCAGCTCGGCGGGCTCGAGCGGGCGATCGGCCGCGGACAGCTTCACTTCACCAGCGTCCGCGAGGATCTTCGCCGCGTCGTCGGGAATCCATCGGGTCACCGCGATCTTGGGCACGCCGACAGCCTAGTGGTTGTTCACTCCTCGATGGCTCCGCCGACGGCGCGCAGATGCTCGCGGAACGTCAGCCCCGGCCGCTCGCGACGGGCGTCGAGGAAGGCGCCGAATCCGACCTGTTCCCGCAGCGTGATGCCGCCGCGGATGCGTTCGGCCTGCTGCCGTTCGGTGTCCCGGATCGTCTCGGCGAAGCCCAGGACCTCTTCCACCGCGGAGGCGAGCACGAAGACCACGCCGTCGTCGTCGCCGAACACCCAGTCGTCGCCGGTCACGGTCCATTCGCCCACGGTGGCCGCTTCCAGGGCGTCGGCCGGGCGTTCGCCGAGGCTGAGCGGACCGGTGGGCATCGAACCGAGGCTGAACACCGGCAGCCCGATCGTGCGGATGTCGGCGGTGTCGCGGTGCAGACCCCAGATCACCACGCCCACGAGCCCGGCGGACCGCGCTTCGAGGACGGCCAGGTCGCCGACACAGCTTTCGTCGAGCCGTCCGCGGTTGTCGACCACCAGGACGTCGCCGGGCTTGGCGGTTTCGTAGGCCTCCAGGAAGACGTCGACGCTGCCGACGTGCCGGACCGGCCGCACCGGCCCGGCCACCCGCATGCCGGGCACGACCGCGCGGGTGCCCGCCGGGGCGCAGCGCACCGGGACCTGGGCGCGCAGGCATCCGTCGGTCAGGTGGGCGGTGGTCAACGTCGCGAATCGCTGAACGCTCATTCCCTGACTTTAGTCAGGTTTCAGCTGGCGCAGGGTGTAGCGCCCGCCGGTGGCCTGTTTGAACAGGTACTCGGCGCGCTCATAGGAGAGGCGGCGGCGGCCGGTCTCCGGGCAGAGGTCGGCCGGTGCCACTGGCCGGGCGGGCGCGGGCCGCCGGTCGGCGAGGAACAGCGGGCCGCGGGTCCGGCCCGCGACCACCTCGGGCAGCAGCTCGGCCGTCCCGGCGCGCCAGCTGACCCCACCGGCCCGCCGCCCGGCCAGGTCCAGCTCCTCGACGTTGAGCGAAAGCACCTTTGCCACCCCGGCGGCCGACTCGTGCAGCAGCCTCCACAACGCGCGATCCCGGAGCCGCAGATCCGGCCGTCCGCACAATGCTTCCACCGTGGCCATTTCGATCGGCGACGTCTTGCCGCGAGTCTCGGGACGCCGGTCGAGGCCCGTGCTGAGATCGCCCAGCGAAGCCCATGCCCCGAACGACCGGACGGCCGCGCGGTGCCGGTTCCAGGTGGCGGCGGCCGCGGTGCCCCAGGCCGTCTCGAACGTCCGCGCCACCGCGTCGGCGGTCAGCGAGGTCAAGGGCAGCCGCTCGCCCAAGGTCAGGCAGAGGCGACGCAAAGTCTGTCCGTACGAGCGGATGGTCTGTGCGTCCAGGTCGTCGCGGGCGAGGAATTCCTGAGCCGCCGCACCGAGAGTCGCGGTGTCCTCGGCCGGGAGGTCGGCGGCGCGGCGGAGGAGGAAGTCCCGCTCGGCGGTGTTGCGGGCGAGGGAAGCCGCCCGCTCGAACTCCAGCCGCGCCTCGGTGGACCGTCCTAATGGGACGAGCAGGTCGCCGCGGACGCCCGGCAGCAGGTGGTAGTCCCGCAACGCCGGATCGGTGAGCAGGCCGTCCACCAGTTCGAGCCCCGCCGCGGGGCCCCGCGACTTCGCGACCGCGACGGCCTGGTTGAGCCGCACGATCGGCGTCGGCAGCTGCCGGACCAGTGCCCCGTAGAGCATCGCGATCTGCGCCCAGTCGGTGTCTGCCGCGGTGCGGGCCTGCGCGTGCGAGACCGCGATCGCCGCCTGCAGCACGTAGATCCCCGGCGGGCCGCCGACGTCGCGGGCGCGCAACAAGGCCGTGAAGCCCCGGCGGATGAGCAACTGGTCCCAGTGGCGCCGGTCCTGCTCGTGCAGTTGGACCGGTTCGCCGTTCGGGCCGGTGCGGGCGGCCGAGCGGGACGCCTGGATCTCCATCAGCGCCACCAGCCCGTGCACCTCGGCTTCGTGCGGCGCGAGTTCGGCGAGGAGCCGGCCCAGCCGCAGCGCCTCCAGGCACAGGCCGGGCCGGATCAGGTCGGCCCCGGACGTCGCCGAATAGCCCTCGTTGAAGATCAGGTAGACGACGTCGAGCACCGACGACAGGCGCTCCGCCAGCTCGGCGCCCTCAGGAAGTTCGAAGGGCACCTGGGCCTCGGCCAGCGTGCGTTTGGCCGCGGCGATCCGCTGCGCGATCACCGGCTCGGTGACCAGGAAGGCCCGCGCGATCTCCGCGGAGGTGAGGCCGCCGAGCAGGCGCAGCGTCAGCGCGACCCGGGCCGGGGTGGGCAGCATCGGGTGGCAGCTGATGAACATCAGCCGCAGGACGTCGTCGCGCCCGTGCTCCGGCTCCGGCGCGGCGGCGAGCTCCTCCTGCTTGCGCTCCAGGCGTTCCGCGCGCCGGATGTGGTCGACCGCGCGGCGCTTGGCGACGGTCATCAGCCAGGCGCCCGGGTTGTCCGGGACGCCGGCTGACGGCCATTGTTCGAGCGCGGCGACGAGCGCGTCCTGGGCCAGCTCCTCGGCCAGGCCGACGTCGCGGACCAGGCGCGTGAGCCCGGCGATGATCTTCGCGGACTCGAGCTTCCAGACCGCGTCGATCGTGCGCTCGGTGCCGGTCATGCGGCTCAGCCGAAGACCTCCTGGATGGTGCTGCTGCCGTCGCCGGCGATCTTGAGGAACCGGCGGCCCAGCTCGATGGCCTCCTCACGCGAGCGGACCTCGACGAGCGCGAACCCGCCGATCGCCTCCTTCGCCTCGGTGAACGGCCCGTCGGTCAGGGTGATCTCGCCGTCCGCCGACGTCAGCCGGACGCCGCCGGGTTCCAGCCCGCCGGTGGCGAGCAGGATGCCTGTCGCGGCCGTCTCCTCGATGAACTTCGCCATCTCGGCGTGCAGCTTCTCGTCGGGCTCGGGGGTGGTGTCGGTCGGGCGGGAGGTCATCAGGAAACGCATGTCGGGCTCCTTCGGTATGTGGTTGCGGTACACCCCAGCGTCGGATCAGCGATGTGACAGGGAATGCCGCCGCACCATCTCGGTGATCCAGATCGGCGCGAACGGCGACGTGCAGTTCGGCGGGGTCGGATAGTCCTTGAGGACCTGCAGGCGCTCGCCGATGTCGAGCGCGCGGGCACGGTGTTCGGCGTGCTCGATCCCGATCTGCGCCAGGCAGTGGTTCATCGCCCACTGCAGGCGGTCCGGGGCGTCCTTCATCTCCGCCTCGATGACGTCGAGCAGGCCCGCGAGGTCGAGGCCCTCAGGCTGCTTCGCCACGCGCTCGGTGGTCAGCGCCCAGCCGCCGCTCGCGACCACCGGATCCGGATCCGCGAACCACGCCACGCGCAGCTCCTCGGCGTGCGGGCTCTTCTTGACGACGTAGCCGACGAGCCAGTCGTGCACCTTGGGCGTGCGCGCCTCGCGCGCCATGCGGTCCAGCTCGTCCTGCTCGAACGCCTTCGGGCGGCAGATCAGCAGCGCCAGCAGCTTCGCCGCGGTGTCGTCCGTGGCCCAGAGTTCGCGCGCGAGGTCCTGCTGGGTCTTCAGTTGCTTCGCGAGCGCGCGCAGCTTGCCGAGGTTCACACCGTGGTCGTCACCGTGCTTCTCGTTCACCGCGCGCACTTTGGGTTCTTCGAGCGCGGCCAGCTCGGCCAGCACCTCGGCCACCGTCGTACCGGCCACCGCGGCCTCCTGTCCATCCCGGGGGTGGACTCAGCTTACGAGGCCGGTACGACAGGACGGCTCAGCCGCGTTGGATCGCGCCGAGCACGACCTCCGACTGCGCGGCCGCGCCCGCGCCGTTGGGGTGGAAGGGGAACGCCAGCAGCAGGGGATTGCCGGCGGACAACGGGATCAGGCCTTCGATGTAGCGGACCGTCGGCGCCTTGCAGGCGTCGTGGCCGAGCGTGGGGGAGTAGGTGTCGACCAGCTCGACGTCGTTCGCCGCGGCCATCCGCGAGAGCATCGCGTTCATCTGCAGGAACTTCGCCTGCAGGTAGGCCACGTCGACGTCGACCACCGGGATCACCGGCCAGCAGCCCTTCCCGCTCGCGGGCAGCCCGGCGAGGTAGTCGACGAGCAGGATCCGCGCGTTCGGCGAGCGTTTCTTGATCTCCTTCAGCGCGGCCGTGATCTTCGGGGCCGTCGCGTCGACGGCGTTCTCCAGCTGGTCGACGCCGCCAGCGGTGAACTTCGCCTTGCACGTCCCGCCGAGCGGGCCGGGCAGGCCGATGTTGACCGGCAGCAGGTTGAGGCAGCTGGTCACCGCGCTCGCGAGGCCGATGTCGTTGCCGCCGATCCCGACCGTCACCAGGTCGGTGGAGGTGGTCAGCCGGTCGTACTGCGGCGGGTTCGTCCCGCCGAGCGGGAGCTTCTGCGGGTTCGCGAAGTCGACCGTGGTCGCGCCGCCGCAGCTGGCGTCGCGGAACGTCGTGACGCCGAGCGCGCCGGCCACCTCGTGCGGATAGTCCGATGTGGACTGTGCGCAGTCGAGCGGGGTGAACTCGGTGGTGGGCGGGAAGGTCGTGAAGACGTCGGCGGTCCAGGAGTCGCCGAGCGCGACGTACTCGCTGTAGCGCGGAGACGCTTCGGCAGGAGCCGCGAGCGCGAGGAGCAGGGGTACTGCGAGCAGGGCTGACCAGCGCTTGCGCATGCTGCCTCCGTTGGCCGCGGCGAAGTGAATTATCTTCGCGTTGAGCCTCCGGGCAGGGACTTCCCGTTGTCAACGAGGGACCGGCAAAGATCACCCGTCCCGGGTCACCTGCGAGGGGGAGTCACGTCCCCTGCGCGAGGGAGCCCCCTCCGCTCCCCACGCGAGAACCTGAGTACGGACCTTCCCGTCCAGGGGGTGGGGAAGGTCCGCAAGTCCGTGAATGCCACATTGACGGCGTCTTAGTGGTCACCATCGGAAGTCCTCCGGGGGTCTCGACGGCCCAGCTTCCCGCTGGACGCACGGCCGCGAGGTCCGAGTACAACCCCGGTACGAGGACCTCGCGGCCGCACGCCCAGCAGAAACCCGGATCCGCCGAATACCCCCGAAGGACTCCCGATGGCAACCACTTAGGCCCTGAATGTGGCATTCACGGACATCAGCCGGCGCGGGTCAGGTGGACCAGGGCACTCGCGTAGCCGCTGCCGGGAAGGTCGACGTCCAGGCCGTGGCTCAGCAGTACGGCGCCGTGGTGGACGGCCCCGGAAGCGTCGCGGTACCGCGCGGAAGGATCGAGGCCCGCCAAAAGCGGCGGCGTGAGCGGGCGCGCGAACTCCGTGGGACGCCGGAAGGTCAGCACCACGACCTCGTCGCCGAGCACGTACTGCACCGCGGTCAGCGCCGAGGAGGCCGGATTTCCCAGGCGGTACAACGAACCGTGCTGCACGACGTGCCGGATCTCCTTGTACTGAGCCACCAGCGACGCAGCCTCGGCGAGCTCGTCGTCCGTCCACCGGGGAAGGTCGCCGCCCAGCCCGAGCACCCCGGCCATGGCCACGTGGAAGCGGAAACTCAACGGCGCCAGGCGTCCCGTGGTCGGGTTGGGGCTGTCGGTCACCCAGGCCGACATCGTGCCCGCCGGGTAGATCTGGCCGTAGCCGTGCTGGATGGTGATCCGGTCGGCCGCGTCGGTGTTGTCCGACGCCCAGATCTCGTCCGTGCGCGCCATGATCTGCAGGTCGGTCCGCCCGCCGCCGCCCGCGCAGCCCTGGATCCGCAGGCCGGGGTGGTCGCCGCGCAGCCGGTCGAGGATCGCGTGCACCGCACGGACGTGGCCCACCCACAGCCGTTCCGCGTCCAGCCCGGCAGAGGGCCAGCCCGCCTCGGTGAAGGCGCGGTTCATGTCCCACTTGAGGTAGTCGATGCCGTGCTCGCCGACGAGCCGGTCGAGCCACTTGTGGGCCCAGTCCGCGACATCCGGGCGCGCGAAGTTCAGCACGAGCTGGTTCCGCAGCGTGGTGCGTGAGCGATTCGCCATGTGCAGCACCCAATCCGGGTGCGCGCGGTACAGCTCGCTGTCGGGGTTCACCATCTCCGGCTCGACCCACAGGCCGAACTTCATCCCGTGCGCGTGCACCGCGTCGACCAGCGGCCCGAGCCCGGCGGGGAACCGCTCGGCGTTGGCGAACCAGTCGCCCAGCCCCGCGGTGTCCCCCGTCCGCTCCCCGAACCAGCCGTCGTCCATCACGAACAACTCGGCGCCGAGTTTCGCGGCGGCGGCGGCCAACGTCGTCTCGGTGGCTTCGTCGACGTCCCAGCCGGTCGCTTCCCAGGAGTTGTAGACGATCGGGCGCACCTCGCCCGGATGCGGCTGGACGAACTCCCGGACATACGAGTGCCAGTGCCGGCTGGTCCCGCCGAAGCCGTCGGCGGCGTAGAGCCCGGCGAACACCGGCGTCTCCCAGGTCTCCCCGGGCATGAGCCGCCAGTGGACGTTCTCGTGGCCGAACCCGCCGGTCCACGTGACCCGGCCGGTGTGCGACCGCTCGACGGTGATGCGCCAGCTCCCGCTCCAGGCCAGCGCGGTGCTCCACACCTCGCCGGACGTCTCGGTCGCGTCGCCCGCGTCGAGCATGACCCACGGGTTGACCTGGTGGCTCGACACGCCGCGACGGCTGGTCAACGTCGTTTCGCCGATCGGCAGCGCTTCGCGGTGTACGCCGTACTCCGCGCTCCACGCGCCCGAAGTCCGGCTCAGTCGAGCATCGGCGCGCCGGGGGAGTGTCCAGGACGCGGAATCCGTACGCAGCAAGGCGATGGGCGCCTCGCCGGTGTTCCGCAGCGTCGTCCACCGCTCGATCACTTCGCCTCGGACGCGGTAGTGCAGCGAGAGTTCGAGGGGGTAGTGCCGGTCGGCGAGGCGCAGGACCAGCGTGTCGTCCTCGGCGGAATGCCCGGCGTAGCGCCATTCCAGCGCCGTCGTCCCGTCCTCGTACCGGACGCCCAGCGCCGCGACGCCGAAGAACGCGCCGCCCTCGGCGGGCAGCTCGAGCCGCTCTTCGCCGGGTTCGTCGAAGCTCGAGTCCGCCGGGTTGCGGCGCTGCGCGATGGCCGTGGCCTGCGCCAGGGTCATCGGCGGACCCCAGTGCACGTGCCGCGGCCGGTCGTGCGCGTCGAGCCTCAGGACGTACGAGCTGCCGGGGGTGCGCAGGAGCCACAGCCGGTGCGCGTGATCGTGTTCCACGTGCGACATGCCCCGAGCCTAGAGCTGACCAGCCAAAAAATAAATTCTTGACGAAGTTAATTAATCCGTCCTACCCTTCCGGCCATGCCAACACCGGCAAGGGCGCCGATCACCAGCCCCGCGGCAGCGACCGTCTTCACCACGGTCCTGACCCAGGGGCCGGTCAGCCGCGTCGACGTCTCCCGCCGCACCGGCCTGTCCTCGGCGGCGGTCACCAAGGCCGCGCGGCCGTTCATCGAAGCGGGTTACCTGGAGGAGCTCGCTTCGGGCGGCCGCACCGCACCCGGCGCCGGCCGGCCGGCGAACCCGCTGGCCATCCGCCCGGACCGCGAGTTCTTCGTCGGGGTCAAGATCACCGGCGACGACCTCATCGGCGTGGTCACCGACCTGCGCGCCGACGTCCGGGCCTCCGCGCACCACCCGCTGGCCGGCCACGACGTCGAGCACGTCGTCCGCGCGCTGGCCGACCTGGTCGGCGAGCTCCTGGCCGGCCGGACCGCGGATGGCGCCACCAACTTCCGCGAGCGGGCCTACTGCCTCGGCGTGGCCGTCTCCGGGGACGTCGACCGCGAGACCGGCCAGGTCCGCTACTCCCCGTTCCTCGGCTGGCGCGACGTCGACCTGGCCGCGCTGCTGGACGAGGCCACCGGCCTCAAGACCACGCTGGAGAACGACGTCAAGGCCCTCGCGGTGGCCGAGCAGTGGTTCGGCGAGGGCGTGGGAGCGTCCTCGTTCGCCCTGGTCACCGTGGGCACCGGGATCGGCAGCGCGCTGGTCGTCAACGGAAGCCTGGTCAGCGGGGCATACGGCGTCGCGGGGGAGATCGGTCATGTAGCCGTCGCCGACGGCGGGCCGCTCTGCCACTGCGGCGGGCA
This sequence comes from uncultured Actinomycetota bacterium, assembly GCA_963762765.1. GTDB lineage: Bacteria > Actinomycetota > Actinomycetes > Mycobacteriales > Pseudonocardiaceae > Amycolatopsis. The sequence continues at coordinate 24,685 of CAVXMR010000050.1, read as the reverse complement.
GGGCTGCGTCGAAGCCATCGCCTCCACCGAAGCCATCCTCACGCAGGCCCGGCTCGCCAGCGGGGATCCGGCGCTGACCATGGACGACGCCGTCGCGCGCGCCCGGTCCGGCGAGGAGCCGCTGCGGGAGGTGTTCGCCCGCGCGGGCCACGCGATCGGGCTCGGCCTCGCCGCGCTGGTCAACCTCTTCGGCCCCGAGCGGGTCGTGGTGTCCGGCGAAGGCGTTGCCACGTATGACCTTTTCGAGGACCAGATCCGCCGGACCTTCGCGGTCCAGGCCTTCGGCAGCGCGGCCCGGTGCGGCCTGGCCATCCGGCCGCTGCCGTTCGAACAGTGGGCACGGGGCGCCGCCGCCGTGGCCGTCCAGAGCATCTTCGTGTCCGAAAGTCTGTAAGGAGAACTCCCGTGAGCCCCATGAATCGCAGAAGCTTCCTGGTCGGTTCCGTCCTCTTCGCCGGCGGTGCGGCCCTCGCCGGCTGCACGAGTGACCCGCTGAACAAGAACGCGGGCAGCGCCGGCGGCGCGAAAGTGACGTTGCAGCAGTGGTATCACGCCTACGGCGAGTCCGGCACGCAGCAGGCGGTGCAGCGCTACGCCCAGGAGTTCACCAAGGCCAACCCGGACATCGCGATCAACGTCAGCTGGATCGCCGGTGACTACGAGACCAAGCTCAACTCGGCGCTGCTCACCGCCGACGCGCCCGACCTGTTCGAGCTCGGCGACTTCCGCTACCAGAATGTCAAGAACGGCCTGCTCGCCCCGCTCGACGACATCGTCACCCCGGTCAAGGCCGACTTCAGCCCGGCCGCGCTGGACACGGTGACCGTCGAGGGGAAGATCTACGGCGTCAAGATGATCGACGACGTCATGATGCTGTACTACCGCAAGAGCGCGCTGCAGGCCGCCGGCGTCCAGCCGCCGCAGACGTTCGCCGAGCTGCTCGACGCGACCAGGCGGCTCAACACCGGTAAGCAGAAGGGTTTCTACGTCGGCACCGACGGCGTCGGCGAGGCCGCGACGCTGCTGCTCTGGTCCGCCGGCGCGGACTTCTTCGACAGCAGCGGCAAGAAGGTCACCTTCGCCACGCCCGAAGCCATCGCCGCGATCAGCGGGCTCAAGCAGCTGCACGACACCGGCGGCCTGCTCCAGGGCTACCCGACCGACTGGTCGGACCCGGGCGCGTTCGCCAACGGCGCCACCGCGATGCAGTGGGGCGGCCTGTGGTCGCTGCCGGACATCAAGAAGGCGGTCAGCGACGACTTCGGCGTCATCCCGTGGCCGAAGTTCGGCGACAACGGCAAGGCGGCCGCGCGCGTCGGTGGCTGGTATCAGCTCGCCAACGCCAAGAGCAAGAACCTCGACGCGGCCAAGAAGTTCGTCAACTGGCTGTGGATCCAGCAGGCGGACCTGCAGAAGGAATGGTGCGTCAAGTACGGCTTCCACATCCCGGCGCGCAAGGAGGTCGCGGCCCAGACCACCGAGTTCTCGACCGGTGCGGCCAAGGACGCGGTGACCATCTCGCAGCAGAACGGCAAGTCCTACTCGGGGCTGTGGAACAAGGCGTCGGCGACGCTGTTCCTGCAGGCCGCGACGAAGATCGCCAACGGGGCCGACGCGGCCGCCGAGCTCGGCGACGCCGCGAAGAAGGCCCAGGCCGAAGTCGACAAGCAGCTCGCCTGAGATGACCGCGACGATCGAGGCGCCGCCGGCGACGGCGGCGCCGCCCACAAAGCACCGCAAGCGCCGTGACTGGCGTGCGATCGGGGCGTTCGCCGTGCTCACCGGGCCGATGGTGGCAGGGCTGGGGCTGTTCAAGTACGTCGCGATCGGCTGGAGTTTCCTGCTCAGCTTCAACGACGCGCGCGGCACCATCACGCTCGGCCACTGGACCGGCCTGACGAACTACATCTTCCTGCTGGAGGACGACGCCTTCCAGACGTCGCTGGCGACGATCGGGCTGTTCACGGTGTTCATCGTGCCGATCACGTTCGTCGCGGCGCTGGCGCTGGCGGTGCTGGTCAACAGCATCAAGCGGGGCCGTGCTTTCTTCCGGACGGTGTTCCTGATCCCGGCCGCGGTGTCCTATGTGGTCGCTTCGCTGGTGTGGAAGATGGCGCTGTTCAACGGCCTTCCCTCGGGCGTGGCGAACTTCCTCGGCGGGCTCTTCGGCGCGGACCCGGTGCCGTGGCTCTCCCAGTCCAACCCGCCGGTCTACTGGGTCGCCGTCGTGACGCTGCGGCTGTGGCTGCAGGTCGGGCTGTACATGATCCTGTTCCTGGCCGGGCTGCAGGCGATTTCGCCGACGCTGTACGAGGCAGGCGAGCTGGACGGGACGTCGAAGTGGCAGGCGTTCCGCTACATCACGCTGCCGCAGCTGCGGAACACGTCGGTGGCGGTGCTGCTGCTCATCCTCATCGCGGCCTTCCAGGCGTTCGACGAGTTCTACAACCTGTTCGGCACCGGCCTGGGCGGCACCGCGACCGCGCCGGTGAAGCCGCCGCTGGTCTACCTCTACGACTCCGCGCTCGGTGACCAGAACTACGGCGTCGGCTCGGCGGGCGCGTTCGTGCTCACCGTGATCATCGTGGTGATCACGCTGCTGCAGGGCCGGATCGTCGGCTTCGGGAAGAAGGACTGATGGCCACGCTGACCGTCACCACGCGGCGCGCGCCGAAGTACGTCCTGGCTTCGGTGCTCGCGCTGATCTTCCTGCTGCCGTTCTACATCATGCTGCGCAACGCCCTGATGACGCGCCGGCAGGTCAGCTCGCCCGACTGGTCGTGGCTGCCGGACCCGGTGTCGTGGGTGAATTTCGGCGACCTGTTCGCCGACCCGTCGGTGCCGATGGCGCACGCGCTGGGGAACTCGTTCCTGGTCGCGATCGTCACCGCGCCGGTGGGCACGCTGCTCGGTTCGATGGCCGGGTACGCGCTGGCGCGGATCAACGTGCCGGGGCGCCGCGCGGTGTTCACCTACATCCTGGTGACGCTGATGATCCCGCAGTCGGTCACGTTCGTGCCGACGTTCGTGGTGGTCGGCTCGATGGGCGGGGTCAACACCGAGTGGGGGATCATCGCGCCGAACCTGTTCAGCGCGTTCACGGTGATCCTGTTCCGCAACTTCTACCTGCGGTTCCCGGCCGAGATCGAGGAGGCGGGGCGGCTCGACGGCCTCGGCTACCTCGGCGTCTACCGGCGGCTGGTGCTGCCGAACTCCGGGGCCATGCTGGCCTCGCTCGGCGCGCTGATGTTCATCGAAAGCTGGAACGCGTTCCTGTGGCCGCTGGTGATCGGGCAGGACCCGTCGTCGTGGACCGCGCAGATCGCGCTCTCGACGTTCCTCACCGCGCAGCAGATCAATCTGCCGGCGCTGTTCGCCGGTGCCCTCGTCGTCATCGCGCCGCTGGTCGCGATGTTCCTTGTCGCGCAGCGGTTCATCGTCAGCGGCATCGCGGCGAGCGGGCTGAAGGAGTAGGTCCCCCCGTTGAGAGGTGTTCGATGAGGCGCACTTCCCGTTTGGCAATTCTGCCGGCCGCCGTGCTGGCGTTGTTTTCCCTCCTGGTACCCGTGGCGTCGGCCCGCACGGTGTTCGTGAAGCCGTTCATGGGCTGGAGCAGCTGGAGCCTGGAGTCGTCGACCCGCGCGACCTACGGCACGGCGTGGCTGACCGAGTCGCACATCCACGACGCGGCGGACGCGCTGTCCTCGAAGCTGAGGCCGGCCGGCTACAGCTACCTCAACATCGACTCGGGCTGGAACGCGACGACGTCGTGGGTGTTCCACACCGACTCCGACGGCATCCCGGACCCGGATCCCGTCCGGTTCCCGTCGGGCATGGGCGCGCTCGCGTCGTACGTGCACGGCAAGGGGCTGAAGCTCGGCCTGTACGTCGTGACGGGACTGGAGAAGGAGGTCTACAACAAGAACGCCCCGATCCAGGGGACCTCGTGCCACGGGCAGGACATCGCGTACCAGCCGCTGACGCCGTCGAACATGTGGGGCGGCAACTGGAAGATCGATTTCACGAAGCCGTGCGCGCAGAAGTACTTCGACTCGATCGTGGCACGCTTCGCGTCGTGGGGCGTGGACTTCATCAAGGTCGACGGGACGACTGCGGACAACGTGGGCGACATCGCCGCGTGGTCGGCGGCGATCGACCACGCGCGGCGCCCGATGTGGCTGACCGCGAGTGCGTGGCCGGTGCCGCGGGCGGCGGGTCCCGCGTTGGCGTCGTTGGCCAACGGCGTGCGGGTGGACACGGATGTCGAGTGCTACTGCGAGACGGTGTCCACTTGGGACAGCTCGGTGAAGGCGCGGTGGGCGGACCTGCCCGGGTGGCAAGGTGTGTTCGGGCCGAACTTCCGGCCGGACCTGGACTCGATGCCGATCGACAACAACGTGGGCAACGCGATCCAGGACGGCCTGTCGGATGTCGAGCGCCAGAGCGTCATGACGTTCTGGTCGATGGCGTCCTCACCGCTGTATGTGGGTGGTGACATCTACTTCATGGACTCCGCGGCGGTGTCGATCCTCTCGAATCCCGAGGTGATCGGGGTCGACCAGTCCGGGACGTATGCCACGCAGGTCAGCGGCGGGACGCTGCCGGTGTGGAAGAAGCGGGCGCCGGACGGTCGCTGGTACGCGGCGGTCTACAACCTGGGCTCGTCGCCCGCTTCCGTCACGGTGAACTGGAGTTCGCTGGGGCTTTCGGGTTCACAGCGGGTGCGGGACGTCGTTGCCCGGGCCGACCTCGGCCGGTTCTCGGGCAGCTGGACGGCGGTTTCGGTGCCGGCCCACGGTTCCCGCCTGATCCGCGTGGGCTGAAGGGGACTTTCCTCTCGTCTCCCGGGGTGAAGGGGACTTTCGTCGCGCTGGACGGCTTCTCCGCGCCACTCCGAGGTCCGGGCGCGATCAGCCATCTCACGGCGTTTCAGGTCATCCATTGGGTGGAAGGTGCCTGGTTCCCCTCGACGCCTCGTGCTATGTTCGGTGGCAGAACGAGTGTTCGTCATGCGAACATCGAGGGGAGTGGGAGATGGCGGAACTGCTGTCGCTGGAGGAGGCGGTGGCCCGGCTGGTGCACGACGGGGACACCGTCGCGCTGGAGGGCTTCACGCACCTCATCCCCGTCGCGGCCGGGCAGGAGATCATCCGGCAACGCCGCCGGGGGCTCACTCTCGTGCGGATGACCCCGGACATCGTGTACGACCAGCTCATCGGCGCGGGCTGCGCGAGCAAGCTGATCTTCTCCTGGGGCGGCAACCCGGGAGTCGGTTCGCTGCACCGCTTCCGCGACGCCGTCCAGCACGACTGGCCGGTCCCGCTGGAGATCGAGGAACACAGCCACGCCGGCATGGCCAACCGGTATGTCGCGGGCGCGTCCGGGCTGCCGTTCGCCGTCCTGCGCGGCTACACGGGCACCGACCTGCCCGCCCAGACCGACACCATCAAGCCGATCACCTGCCCGTTCACCGGCGAGGTGCTCACCGCGGTCCCGGCGCTGAACCCGGACGTCACGATCGTCCACGCCCAGCGCGCCGACCGTGCCGGGAACGTCCAGATCTGGGGCATCACCGGCGTGCAGAAGGAAGCGGTGCTCGCCGCGAAACGCTCGCTGGTCACCGTCGAGGAGGTCGTCGACGAGCTCGAGCCGCGGCCGGGCGCGATCGTGCTGCCGTCCTGGGTGGTCACCGCGGTCGCCGAGGTGCCGGGCGGAGCGCATCCTTCGTACGCGGCCGGGTACTACGAGCGGGACAACGACGCCTACCAGGCCTGGGACCGGATCGGCCGTGACCGGGACGAGTTCACGAAGTGGCTGAACGATCTCACCGGAGTCAAGGCATGACTCGAGGCGCGGCACATGAGCCGACCACAGTGCGCGCCCTCACCGGCAGGCCCCGCTATCGGGGCGGCGGGGCGCCCCGGGCGGGGGCCGCACAGTGGATCGTGACGTGCGCCCCGTCGACACGATCGCGGACGCGCGCAGACCGCGGAGGGAAACAGCATGAGCGCGGAGTACACGGCAGACGAGATGATGTCCGTGGCCGCGGCCCGCGCGCTCGGCGACGGTATGTCCTGCTTCGTCGGGATCGGCCTGCCCAGCAAGGCGGCCAACCTGGCGCGCCGCTCGCACGCGCCGAGCCTGACGTTGATCTACGAGTCCGGCTGCATCGGCGCGAAGCCGTCGCGGCTGCCGCTGTCGATCGGCGACGGCGAGCTGGCCGACACCGCGGACGCGGTGATCAGCGTGCCCGAGGTGTTCAACTACTGGCTGCAGCCCGGCCGGATCGACGTCGGCTTCCTCGGCGCCGCCCAGCTGGACAAGTTCGGCAACATCAACACCACCGTCATCGGCGACGACTACCGCGACCCGAAGGTCCGCCTTCCCGGCGCTGGCGGCGCCCCCGAGATCGCCGCCTCCTGCCGCGAGGTCTTCGTGGTACTGAGGCAGAACCCCCGCGCGTTCGTGGAGAAGGTCGACTTCGTGACGTCGTTCGGCCACGGCACCGGCAAGGGCGACCGGGAACGGCTGGGCCTGCCCGGCAAGGGCCCGACCCTGGTGGTCACCGACCTCGGCCTGCTCCGCCCCGACCCGGAGACAGCCGAGTTCACGCTCACCGAGCTGCACCCTGGCGTCGAGCTCGAGCAGGCGATCGCGGCCACGGGGTGGAAACTGAAGGTCGCCGACGACCTCAAGACCACCCCCGCGCCCACCGAGCAGGAACTGACCCTGCTCCGAGAACTCGAGAAGGCAAGCGCATGACGGACGTGTATGTGCTCGACGCGATCCGCACCCCCTTCGGCCGCTACGGCGGCGCGCTGGCCGGTGTCCGGCCCGACGACCTCGCCGCGGGCGTGCTCAAGGCCCTGCAAGCGCGCAACGACCTCGATCCGTCCACTGTGGACGAAGTGCTGCTCGGGGACGCCAACGGTGCGGGGGAGGACAACCGCAACGTGGCCAGGATGGCGACGCTGCTCGCGGGCTGGCCGACCTCCGTACCGGGCGGCACGGTGAACCGGCTGTGCGGCTCCGGTCTCGACGCGGTCATCCAGGCCAGCCGCGAGATCCAGGTCGGTGACGCCTCGCTGGTGGTCGCCGGCGGCGTCGAGTCGATGACCCGGTCCCCGCTGGTGATGCCCAAGCCGGAGAAGGCCTTCCCGGCCGGGAACCAGACGCTGTACAACACCGCGCTCGGCTGGCGCATGGTCAACCCGGCGATGCCCGCGCACTGGACGATCAGCCTCGGCGAGTCCACCGAGCTGCTCGCCGAGCGCTACGGCATCGGCCGCGACGAGCAGGACGCCTTCGCCGCACGCAGCCACGTCAACGCCGCCAAGGCGTGGGACGAGGGCTTCTACGACGACCTGGTCGTCCCGGTCGAGGGCGTGGACCTGGCTCGCGACGAGGGCATCCGGCCCGATTCCAGCCCGGAGAAGCTGGCGAAGCTGAAGCCGGTGTTCCGCAAGGAGAACGGCACCGTGACCGCGGGCAACGCGTCCCCTCTGAACGACGGCGCCTCGGCGTTGCTGCTCGGCGACGACGCGGCGGCGAGCCGGCTCGGAAAGGTGCCGCTGGCCCGGATCGCCGGGCGCGGCGCCGCCGGGGTCGACCCGGACGTGTTCGGCATCGGCCCGGTCCGCGCCGCCGAGATCGCCCTGGAACGCGCCGGCATCGGCTGGGAGGACCTGGTCGCGGTCGAGCTCAACGAGGCCTTCGCCGCACAGTCGCTCGCGTGCTTGCGGGACTGGCCGAAGCTCGACCCCGCGATCGTGAACACCCACGGCGGCGCGATCGCCATCGGGCACCCGCTGGGTGCGTCGGGCGGGCGGATCCTCGGCACCCTCGCGCACGATCTGCACCGCCGCGGCGGGGGCTACGGCCTCGCCGCCATCTGCATCGGCGTCGGCCAGGGCCTGGCCGTCGTCCTCGAAGGCCGGTAACGACAAGGGAGGCATCGTGGCCGCACCGACCGAACTCAGGCTGCCCCGCTACCGACGGGACCCGGACGGCACGCATCCGCCGCTCGACTCGCCGGGCTACCGCTCGACGGCGCTGCGGCACCCGAAGCAGCCCCTGGTCCTGCTCCCGCAGCAGCTCACCGAGATCACCGGCCCGCTGCTCGGGCCGGGGCGCCTCGGCGAGCACGACAACGACCTGACCCGCCAGCACGCGGAGGAGCCGCAGGGGCAGCGGATCATCGTCACCGGGCGGCTGCTCGACGGCGAAGGCCGCCCGGTGCGCGACTCGCTGGTCGAGATCTGGCAGGCGAACGCGGGCGGGCGCTACCGCCACACCGGCGACCGCTGGCCCTCGCCGCTCGACCCGAATTTCGACGGCGTCGGCCGCACCCTGACCGACGACGAGGGGCGCTACAGCTTCACGACGATCAAGCCCGGCGCGTACCCGTGGAAGAACCACGACAACGCCTGGCGCCCGGCGCACATCCACTTCTCCGTGTTCGGCAGCGCGTTCACCCAGCGGCTGGTCACGCAGATGTACTTCCCGGACGACCCGCTCTTCGCCCAGGACCCGGTCTTCAACTCCGTCCCGGACGAGCAGGCCCGCCAGCGGATGATCTCGAGCTACGACCACGACGTCACGCAACCCGAATGGGCGCTGGGTTTCCGGTTCGACATCGTCCTGCGCGGGCGCGAGGCCTCGGTCTTCGAAGAGGAAGAGGACGACGACTGATGACGCTCATCTCCACGCCCTCCCAGACCGTCGGCCCCTACCTCGGAATCGGGATGCCCTGGCCCGACGGCCCGTTCGTGGTGCCGGAAGGCACGCCGGGCGCGGTCTGGATTCGCGGCACCGTGCGCGACGGCCTCGGCGAGCCGATCCCGGACGCCCTCATCGAAACCTGGCAGGCCGACCCGGACGGCGGCTTCCGCCACCCCGACGACCCGCGCGGCGAAGCGAAAAACGACTTCCGCGGCTTCGGCCGTTGCCCGACCCAGCCGGATGGGACCTACGGAATCCTCACCGTCCTGCCCGGGGCGGTGCCCGGCGAGCACGGCGGCGAGCAGGCACGGCACATCGACGTGTCCGTGTTCGCCCGCGGGTTGCTGCACCGGGTGGTCACCCGGATCTACTTCGAGGACCAGGACAACAGCGGCGACCCCGTACTGGCTTCGGTTCCCGAGGACCGGCGAGCGACCCTGATCGCGGCGAAGACCGAGGACGGCTACCGCTTCGACGTGCGGCTGCAGGGAGACGGCGAAACTGTCTTCTTCGAGGTATGAAGGCGGGGGAGGTGGTCGCGTGAGCGCGGTACGGCTGCACCGGGTCGTCGAAGGGCCGGAGGACGGGCCGGTGGTGCTGTTCGGTGGTTCGCTGGGCAGCGATCTCCGGATGTGGCACCAGCAGGTCGCGCCCTTGATGGCGCGCGGTTTCCGCGTGGTCCGGTACGACACGCGCGGCCACGGCGGGTCCCCCGTGCCGCCCGGGCCGTACGAGATCGAGGACATCGGTGCCGACGTCCTGGCTTTGCTCGACGAACTCGGCCTCGAGCGGGTGCATCACGTCGGGCTGTCGCTGGGCGGGATGACCGGCATGTGGCTGGCCGCGCACGCCCCGGACCGCATCCGGAGCCTGGTGCTGTGCTGCACCTCGGCGAAGCTCGGCCCCCCGCAGATGTGGGTCGACCGCGCCGCGACGGTGCTCGCCGAGGGCACCGCGGCGATCGCGGACGCGGCCGTCGGGCGCTGGCTGACGCCGGGCTACATCGCCGCGCGTCCCGAAGCCGCCGAGTTCCTGCGGGGCATGGTCGCGGCCGTCCCGAGGAAGGGCTACGCGGCCTGCTGCGGCGCGATCGAGCGGATGGACCAGCTGGACTCGCTGCCCAAGATCACCGCGCCCACCCTGGTCATCGCGGGTGCGCAGGACCCGGCCACCCCGCCGGGGGAACACGCGAAGCCGATCGCGGACGGCATCCCCGGCGCACGTCTGGAGATCGTCGAAAACGCTGCCCACCTGGGCAACTACGAGCAGTCCGAGGCCTTCACCCGGCTCATCCTCGGGCATCTGGAGGCCTCATGACCGACGACCGCCACGAGCAAGGCATGAAGGTGCGCCGTGAGGTGCTCGGCGACGAGCACGTCGACCGCGCGATCGCCGGAGCCACCGAGTTCAGCCGGCCGTTCCAGGACTACATCACCGAGGGCGCCTGGGGCACGGTCTGGGCGCGCGACGGTCTCGACCGCAAGACCCGCAGCTGCGTGACCCTGGCCGCACTCACGGCGTTGCGTGCGCACGACGAGCTCGCGATGCACGTCAAAGCCGCGATCCGCAACGGCTTGACCGCTGCCGAGATCGGCGAAGTCCTGCTGCACACGGCCGTTTACGCGGGCGCGCCCGCGGTGAACGCCGCCTTCGCCATCGCGCAGCGCACTCTGGCCGAGCTCGGCGAGCCGAGCGCCCTGCCGGCCGACGCCGGATAGGGTGCCCGGCATGGACACGGGCAGCCAGCCGTTCGAAGCGGAGCTCGAGAGCGAGCCGGCGCATCGCGGTGCCCACCACGTGCAGTCGCTCGAGCGCGGCCTGGCCGTGATCAAGGCCTTTCACGCCGGGGCGGCGGAACTGACGCTGAGCGAGGTGGCCCGCTCGACCGGGCTCACCCGCGCGGCGGCGCGGCGCTTCCTGCTCACCCTCGCCGACCTCGGCTACGTGCGCACCGACGGCAAGTACTTCTCGCTCACCGCCCGGGTCCTGGAGCTGGGCTACGCCTACCTGTCGAGCATGACGCTGCCGGAGGTCGCGCAGCCCCACCTCGAGCACCTCTCCGCCGAGGTGCACGAGTCCAGCTCGGTCTCGGTGCTCGAAGGTACCGACATCGTCTACGTCGCCCGCGTCGCCGTTTCGCGGATCATGACCGTCAGCATCAACGTCGGCACCCGGTTCCCCGCCTACGCCACCTCCATGGGGCACGTCCTGCTGGCCGGGATGAGCCCGGCCGAGCTGAGGGCCTACCTGCGCGGGGTCCGGCTCGACAAGCTGACCGACCACACCCTGACCACGCCCGAACGGCTGCGCACCGAGCTCGGCCGCGTCGACGCCCAGGGCTGGGCGATGGTCGACCAGGAGCTCGAAGAGGGCCTGCGCTCGGTCGCGGCGCCGATCCGGGACCGTCAGGGCGCGGTCGTCGCCGCGGTCAACCTGTCGACACACGCCAGCCGCACCACCGCCGAGTCGGTCGAAACCGACCTGGTCCCGCCGCTGCTGGCCACCGCTCGCGCGATCGAGGCGGACCTGGCCATCGCCGCGCCCGCCCGCGTCCACCATGGCTGAGCAGGTCGCCGGGCTGCTGCTCGCGGCCGGCGCCGGACGCCGCTTCGGCGGTCCGAAAGCCCTCGCCCAGCTCGACGGCGAGCCGCTCGTCCTTCGCGCTCTTCGCATACTGGAGGCCGCTGGCTGCACGCCGATCCGAGCCGTCGTCGGCGCAGCCGCCGATGAAGTCCGAGCGCTGCTGCCCGACCCCGCCATCGCCGTCTACGCCGAGGGCTGGGAAGACGGCATGGGTGCCTCGCTCCGCGCCGGGCTCGCGGCCCTCGAAGAAGGACCGCAGGCCGCCCTCGTGCACCTGGTCGACCTGCCCTGGGTCCCGGCCGAAGCGATCGCGCGGGTCGCCACGCAGGCGAGCGAGGACGTCGTCGCCCGCGCCGCCTACCAGGGCGTCCCCGGCCACCCGGTGCTGTTCGGCCGCCGCTGGTGGCCGGAAATCGGCGAAAGCGCCACCGGTGACCGCGGCGCCCGGGACTGGCTGGCCGGCCGCACCGACCTGCGGCTCGTCGAATGCGGCGACCTCGGCAGCGGCCGAGACGTCGATCATCGCGCCGACCTGCCGGACACCGCGAAGCCGTGACCCGCGTCGGCCGCCGAGGCGCCCTACGATCGACTATGTGACGGACTCGCCCGAAGAACTCGCCGCCGCGCTCGACGCGACCGGATACCTCGCCGACGACGGGCTCGCCACGGCCGGCTTCCTCGCCCTCCGGATGGGCCGCCCGCTGTTCTGCGAAGGCGAGCCCGGCACCGGCAAGACGTCCCTCGCCCTGGCGCTGGCGACCGCGCTCGACCGGCCGCTGATCCGGCTCCAGTGCCACGAGGGCATCGACGCCTCCCAGGCGCTCTACGAATGGGACTTCCCCCGCCAGCTCCTGCACCTGCGCGCGCTGGAAGCCGCCGGCGACGGCCGCGTCGACGTCGAAACCGCCGAGCGCTCGCTCTACACCGACCGATTTCTGCTGGCCAGGCCGCTGCTGCAGGCCCTGATCAGCGGGCCATGCGTGCTGCTGGTCGACGAGATCGACCGGGCCGACGACGAATTCGAAGCGTTCCTCCTGCAGTTGCTCGACGAATACACGGTCACCATCCCGGAGTACGGCGAAATCCGTGCCGAACAGCCGCCGCTGGTCGTGCTGACCTCCAACCGGACCCGCGAAGTCCACGACGCGCTGAAACGCCGCTGTCTCTACCACTGGCTGGAACACCCCGACCTGGTGCGTGAGGTCACGATCCTGCGCCGTAGAATCCCACTATTGGGTGAACTTCTCGCGCGGCAGATCGCTGAAGCGGTGCATCGGCTGCGGGAGATGGACCTGTTGAAACCACCAGGTGTAGCCGAGTCACTCGATTGGGCGAGGGCGTTGCTGGCGCTGCGCCGCGACGAGCTGGACGCGGCATCGGCGGCGCGGACGCTCGGAGCCGTCTTGAAGTACAGCGAAGACCTCGACCGGGTCAGGGCCAAGCTGGATGCCCTGTTCGCCTGATGCCCCGGTCGGCAGGAAATTCAGGGGAGGACCTGCGGATGAGCGTGGCGGAGTCGATCGAGGCGCGGCCCAGGCCCGGCCTGGACGAGCCCGACCGGAAGCCACCGGCCCGCACGCGCGGGGCGTGGGGTCCCCGGCTCGGCGCGCTCGCCGCGATCCTCGGCGGCGGCGCCCTCATCGCGGTCCACGGAGCCTTCTACGGTCACTGGATCATGGACGATGCCGCGATCACGTTCGCCTACTCGCGTAACGTCGCCGACGGCTACGGCCCCGTCCTGCAACCGGGCGCCCTCCCCGTCGAGGGCTACTCGAACCCCACCTGGATGCTGCTGCTGGCGCTGGGCAAGCTGGTCGGCCTCTTCGACCACGGCGCGCTGTTCGGCACCACCGACCTGATCGTCTTCCCGAAGGCGCTGGCGCTGGCCTGCTGCCTCGGCGTGCTGGTCCTCTTCTACTTCGGCGCGAAGGTCCTCACCAGCCGTCCCCGACTGGTCACCTTCCTGGCCGGCGCGACCTTGGCGGCCATCCCGTCGTTCGTCATCTGGGTGTTCTCCGGCCTGGAGAACTCCGTCTACGCGCTGACCGTCGCCGCGCTCGCGGTCCTACTCGTCCGTGCGGTCGCCGCCGGACGGCTGCTCAGCGTCAAAGTCGCCCTCGGCGCAGGCCTGATCGCCGCCGCCGCGGGCCTGACCCGGCCCGACGGCGTGATCTACGCGGCCGCGTTCCCACTGGTCGTCGCCCTGTTCACCCGCCGCGCCACGATCGGCGCCGGGATCCGCGCGGTGCTGCTGTCCGCGGCCGGCTTCCTCGTGCCGTTCGGTGGCTACCTGATCTTCCGCTGGTTCGAGTTCGGCCGGCTGGTGCCGAACACCGCCGTCGCCAAGGGCCAGCCACCGCTGCCAGGGCTCGCCGACTTCTCCAAGGTCGGCGACGTCGTCCAGTACCTCGGCTGGGTCACCGCCGCGGTCGTGGTGGCCTGCCTCGCCGTCGTGATGACCCGGCCGTCGGAGCTGCGCACCCGCCTGATCGCCGCGCTCGTGCCGCTCGGGCTGGCCGTGGCCGGGCTGATCATCATCGACCGCGACTGGATGGGCCAGCTGCGCTTCGCCACCCCGATCTGGACGCTCGGCGCGTTCGTCGGCGCGGTCGTGGTCGTCGAGGCGTTCGCGATGGCGCGGATCCGCGGCCGGGTGCTGCTGGCCTGCGCGCTGATCATCGGCGTCGTCATCTCGGTGAACGGCTTCTACGCCCAGGGCAAGACCTACCGCGCCAACGTCAAGACCCCGATGTGCTGGGTCGCCGAGCGCGACGCCTTCACCATCAACGGTTTCGCCGACATCCTGAAGCTGCCGGACACCGCGAGCGTCGGCGTGATCGACCTCGGCGGCATGTCCCTGGCCAGCAGGCTGCGCGTGTTCGACATCGCCGGCCTCGGCGACAAGGCTGCCGCCGACTACCTGCACGACGCCGACCTCGCGGGCCTTCGCGACTACACGTTCAACGTCGTGAAGCCGACCTTCATCACCTTCACCGGCTCCTGGGACAACACCCTGCAGTTCCCGACCGACCCGCGCTTCGACCGCGACTACGTGCTGATCCACAGCGCCCCGTGGGTCGAGACGACCGTCGTCGACGGACGGCTGAAGGACCGTGTCTGGGTCCGCCGCGACGCCGTGAACGAAACTCAGCTCGAGCAGCTCCGCGCCTTCGCGGCGCAGCGGCTGTCCGGGGTGCTGGCGCTGGACCAGGCGGCGCCGCGGCGCGGCTGTGGCCCGACGCTGCACCCCGGGACCACCGGCTAGGCGCGGCCTCCGGAACCGTACTGTCCACAAAGGACGTCGCCGGCGGCGTCGAGAGCTGCCGCACGGGAATCGCGATCAAGCTCGCTCGCCGGGAATTCGTTGCGCGTAAATGCTTTGCGCGCCCGGGCGACGTCCGTCATCCTTTACCTCACCAGAACGCACCAGCGAGACGAACGGAGGAGATCGTGACCCACCTCGAGCGCAAGAGCCGGTACGGCGCGATCTCCCGTGCCTGCCGCTGACGATCACGCGTTTCCCTGATTCTTTTCTCCCGAGCTCTTCGCGCCCCCCTGCTTGCTACCCAGGGTCGGCTGCCGCGAAGAGCACGCGGGCCTGCGCATTCCCGGGGAGGGGAGTGCGCAGGCCCGCGCCTTTTCCGGAGTTTCTCATGGTGGTCTGGCTGGGTGGGATGGTCGGCTGACCGGTAAGCGCCCCCAGGCGCACAATGGACTGGTGACCGATCCAGTGGCCGGGTACGCCGGGTTCGCGGCGGCGTTGCGCGACGCCGGCGTCGCTTGCGACGCGCACCGCGTGCAGGCGTACCTGGCCGCTGTCCGCGAGATCGACATCGCCGAACCGACGCAGCTGTACTGGGCCGGTCGGCTGACGCTGTGTTCGAGCCCGGACGATCTGCCGTACTACGAAGAAGCCTTCAGCCAGTGGTTCGCGATCGAGTCCGAACCACGCCGGCGCACCACCAGCCCGATGCCGAAGCAGGCCCGCATCGCGCCGCTGACCGACGCCGTGGGTGGCGAAACCGCGGGAGACCAGAGCCCGGACCAGCTCAAGGTCGCCGCCAGCAGCCAGGAGATCCTGCGCCACCGCGACCTCGCCGAGCTCACCACCGCTGAGCGCGAGCACCTTCGCGAACTTCTCGCGACACTGCGTCCGTCGCCGCCGAAGCGTCCTGCCGCGCGACGCACGCCGTCGCGCCGTGGCCGTCTCGACCCCTCCAGGACGCTTCGCGCGATGCTCGCCAGCGGCGGCGAACCCGTCCGGCTCGCACACGCCCGCCGTGGCTCCCGGCCCCGCCGGATCGTGCTGCTCATCGACGTCTCGGGTTCGATGAGTCCCTACGCCGACGCGTTGCTGCGTTTCGCCCACGTCCTCACCCGATCCGCACCGAGCGCGGTCGAGGTGTTCACCCTCGGCACCCGGCTCACGCGCGTGTCGCGTCAGCTGCGCCAGCGCGACCCCGAACGCGCCATGCTCGCCGCCGGATCCGCCGTCCCCGACTTCGCCGGGGGCACCCGCCTCGGCGAGACCCTGCGAGCCTTCCTCGACCGCTGGGGCCAGCGCGGTGTCGCGCGCCGCGCGGTGGTCACGGTGTTCTCCGACGGCTGGGAGCGCGGCGACCCCAGCCTGCTCGGTGAGCAGCTCGCCCGCCTCAGGCGGCTCGCACACGCCGTATTCTGGGTTAATCCGCACGCCGGACGCGCCGGGTACGCTCCCGTCCAGTCCGGCATCGTGGCCGCGCTGCCGCATCTCGACCGGCTCCTCGCCGGACACACGCTGGCCACGTTGGAACGACTGCTCGGGGAGATTGCCGATGCGTGACGTACTGGACGACGTGTTCCGCCGCTGGTCGGCGGGCGAAACCGTCGGGCTGGGCACGGTGGTGGCCACGTTCTCTTCCGCGCCGCGAGCTCCGGGCGCAGCCATGGTCGTCGCTTCCGACGGCACGGTCGCGGGAAGCGTTTCCGGCGGCTGCGTCGAAGGCGCGGTCTACGAGCTCGCGCAGGAGGTCGTCGCCGAGCGCAAGCCCGTGTTGCAGCGCTACGGCGTCACGGACGACGACGCCTTCGCGGTCGGCCTGACCTGCGGCGGCATCATCGACATC
This sequence comes from uncultured Actinomycetota bacterium, assembly GCA_963762765.1. GTDB lineage: Bacteria > Actinomycetota > Actinomycetes > Mycobacteriales > Pseudonocardiaceae > Amycolatopsis. The sequence continues at coordinate 8,276 of CAVXMR010000050.1, read as the reverse complement.
TACGTCCAGCATGTCGACCGCGCTTCGATGCCCGAGCTCGGCGACGTCGTGGCCTCGGTCCGCGGCGGCGAGCCGGTCGCGGTCGTGACGGTCATCGAGCACGAACGTCCCGGCCTGGTCGGCGAGCACCTGATCGTCTGGCCGGACCGTACTCAGGGCTCGCTCGGCTCGTCCCGGATGGACGACGCCGTCGTCGACGACGCGCGCGGCCTGCTCGCCAGCGGCCGCACCGGCACCCTGCACTACGGCCCCGACGGCCAGCGCCGCGGCGAGGGCATGACGGTGTTCGTGAACTCCTTCGAGCCGCCGCCCCGGCTGCTCGTCTTCGGCGCGATCGACTTCGCCGCCGCGATGGCCCGCATGGGCGCCTACCTCGGCTACCAGGTCACGGTCTGCGACGCGCGGCCGGTCTTCGCGACCAGCAGCCGGTTCCCCGACGCGCACGACGTCGTCGTCGACTGGCCGCACCGGTACCTGACGGCGGAAGCCGAGGCCGGCCGCATCGACCAGCGGACGGCGATCGCGGTGCTCACCCACGACCCGAAGTTCGACGTCCCGCTGCTCGAGGTCGCGCTGCGCCTGGACGTCGGCTATGTCGGCGCGATGGGGTCCCGCAAGACGCACGATGACCGGTTCGCCCGGTTGCGCGAATCCGGCGTCACCGAGCAGGAGCTCGAGCGGCTGTCCTCGCCGATCGGGCTCGACCTGGGCGCGCGCACGCCGGAGGAGACCGCGGTGTCCATCGCCGCCGAGATCATCGCGCTGCGCTGGGGTGGCGGCGGCCGCCGGCTCGCCGAGCTCAGCGGGCGCATCCACGGCTGACTGTCCAAAAGGGACGCTGCAAAACTTCACCCCTCCGGATCTCCGCGGATTCGGCTGGATCCGCGGTTTTCCGACGTATCTACGGAAGCGCCGTCAGCATGTGTGACAAGACCCCTTGTCCGCGCGAAGCCGGAGTAGCACGGTGGGCTGTGCGCCCGATCACAGCCGATCCGGGATCGGGTCGAACCGGCTCTTCTTGGAGGCCTGATGCGCATCACCGTCACCGTCGACGGGACGAAATACACCGATGACGTCGAGCCGCGCACGTTGCTCGTGCACCATCTGCGCGAACGCCTCGGCAAGGTGGGGACCGTGGTGGGCTGCGACACCAGCAACTGCGGCGCCTGCACCGTCCACCTGGACGGGCACAGTGTGAAATCCTGCTCGGTCCTCGCGGTCCAGGCCGACGGCTGCGAGGTCACCACCGTCGAAGGCCTCGCGCGCGAGGGCAAGCTGCACCCGGTGCAGCAGGCCTTCCACGACAACCACGCGCTGCAGTGCGGGTTCTGCACGCCCGGCATGATCATGCAGTCGATCGACCTGCTCGCCGACAACCCCGACCCGGACGAGGAATCCGTCCGCCATGGCCTCGAAGGCAATCTCTGCCGCTGCACCGGCTACCAGAACATCGTCCGCGCGGTCCGCGACGCGGCCGCCCACATGAGCCCCGGCGCCGGCCCCGAGGCCGAGCGCATCTCCGAGACCAAGCACGTCGGCGTGGGTGGTGACTGATGACCGCGACGATCGAACCGGAAGTAGGAAAGTCCCGTCGCCGCAAGGAAGACGAGCGCCTGATCACCGGCAGGACCCGCTGGACCGACAACCTCACGCTGCCCGGCATGCTGCATCTGGCGGTGCTGCGCAGCCCGTTCGCGCACGCCCGGATCACCTCGATCGACACCTCCGCGGCCCGGGGCGCGCCCGGCGTCGTCGCCGTCTACACCGCCCGTGACCTCGACCCGGAGGGTTCGATCGGCATGCCCTGCGCGTGGCCGATCACGCCGGACATGAAGGCACCGCGCCGTCCGGTGCTGGCCGCCGACCAGGTCAACTTCGCCGGCGAAGGCGTGGCAGTCGTCGTCGCCCGCTCGTCGGCCGAAGCGCACGACGCGCTCGAAGAGATCGACGTCGAGTACGAGGAACTTCCGGTCGTCCTCGACATGGAAGCCGCGCTCGCCGACGGCGCGCCGCTGGTCCACGAAGAACTCGGCACGAACAAGAACGCCTTGTGGATCTTCGATTCCGGCGAGGCGGGCACCGGCGGCAACGTCGAGGACGCGATCAGCTCGTCCGAAATCGTCCTCAAGCGGCGGTTCCGCCAGCAGCGGCTGATCCCGGCGTTCATGGAGCCGCGCGCCTGCGTCGTCGACCCGACCGGCACCCAGACCACGATCTGGTCGGCCACCCAGATCCCGCACATCCTCAAGACGATGTCCGCGCTGACGCTGGGCCTGCCCGAGCACAAGCTGCGGGTGATCGCCCCCGACGTGGGCGGCGGGTTCGGCGGCAAGATCGGCGTGCTGCCCGAGGAGATGATGACCCTGCTGATCGCGGGCAAGCTCGGTAAACCGGTGAAGTGGAACGAAACCCGGTCCGAGACGATGCTCGCCGCGCACCACGGCCGCGACCAGATCCAGGACATCACCGTCTCGGCGAACGCCGACGGCACGCTCACCGGCCTCAAGGTCGAGCTGCTCGCCAACCTCGGCGCGTACAACGGGCTGGTCGGCCCGGGCGTGCCGATCCTGGGCGCGTTCATGTTCAACGCGATCTACAAGATCCCGGCCTACCACTTCGCCTGCACCAACGTGTTCACCACGACGACGCTGACCGACGCCTACCGCGGCGCCGGACGTCCGGAAGCGACGTTCGCCATCGAGCGGATCATGGACGAGCTCGCGGCCGAGCTCGGCATGGAACCCATGGAGCTGCGCGAAAAGAACTGGATCAAGCACGAGGAATTCCCGTTCACCACGGTGTGCGGCCTGACCTACGACTCCGGCAACTACGAAGCCGCGACGGCGAAGGCGAAGGAGCTGTTCAACTACGACGCTCTGCGCGCGGAGCAGGAGAAGCGCCGCGCGTCCGGTGACAAGGTCCAGCTCGGCATCGGCATCTCGACGTTCACCGAGATGTGCGGCCTGGCGCCCTCGCGGGTACTGGGTTCGCTGGCCTACGGCGCCGGCGGCTGGGAGCACGCGGCGATCCGGATGCTGCCCACCGGGAAGGTCGAGGTCATCACCGGTTCGTCGGCGCACGGCCAGGGTCACGAGACGGCGTGGAGCCAGATCGTCGCCGACCAGCTGGGTGTCGCGTTCGAGGACGTCGAAGTGCTCCACGGCGACACACAGTCCTCCCACAAGGGGCTGGACACCTACGGCTCGCGGTCGCTGGTCGTCGGCGGGGTCGCGATCGTCAAGGCAGCGGAGAAGGTGATCGCCAAGGCCAAGCCGTTCGCCGCGCATCTGCTCGAATGTGCCGAGGACGACCTGGAGTTCGCGGGCGGCAAGTTCACCGTGAAGGGCACCGACACCTCGACCACGATGGCCGACGTCGCGCTCGCGGTGTTCTTCGCGCACAACGTGCCGGAGGGGATCGAGCCTTCGCTGGACGCGGAGGCGGTGTTCGATCCGGACAACTTCTCGTTCCCGCACGGCACGCACCTGTGCGCGGCCGAAGTGGACACCGAGACCGGCGCGATCAAGCTGCGTTCCTACGTCTGCGTGGACGACGTCGGCGTCGCGGTCAACCCGCTGATCGTCGAGGGCCAGGTCCACGGCGGGCTCGCCCAGGGCATCGCGCAGGCGTTGTTCGAGGGCACTGTGCACGACGAGACCGGCACGCTGACCACCGGCACTTTCGCCGACTACCTGCTGCCCTCGGCGGCCGATCTCCCGTCGTTCACCACCGGACGCACGGAGACGCCGTCGACGACGAATCCCTTGGGCGCCAAGGGAGTCGGCGAGGCGGGCACGATCGCGTCCACCCCGGCGGTGGTCAACGCGGTGATCGACGCGGTGCGCCACTTCGGCGTCGACGACATCGAGATGCCGCTGACCCCGATGCGGGTGTGGTCGGCGATCCAGCACGGCACGACCAGCGCGGGCGGCCTCGGCGACGAAGCAGGCGGCGGCCTCGGCTCGATCGACGCTTCCGGAGGTGCCCGGTGATCCCGGCTTCGTTCGACTACGTTCGTCCGTCCACAGTGGACGAAGCGGTGCAGGCGCTGGCTTCGGCGGGCGAGGACGCCAAGGTCATCGCCGGCGGGCAGAGCCTGCTGCCGGTGCTGCGGATGCGCCTGGCCGCACCGACCACGCTGGTCGACCTCGGGCGCGTCGCGGAGCTGCGCGGCGTGCGCGAGGAGGGTGACGCGCTGATCGTGGGTTCGATGACCACGCACTACGAGGTGCAGGGTGACCACCTGATCGCCGAGCACGCGGCCCTGCTCAAAGCGGCCACCGACACGGTCGCCGACCCGCAGATCCGCCACCGCGGCACGTTCGGCGGCGCCATCGCGCACGCCGACCCGGCGGGAGACCTCCTCGCGCCGGTGCTCGCGCTCGGTTGCGAGCTGGTGCTGGCCGGCCCGGGCGGGCGTCGGACGGTGGCGGCCGCGGACTTCTTCCGCGACCTGTTCACCACCGCGCTGGCCCCGGACGAGTTGCTGGTCGAGGTCCGCGTGCCGAAGCACACCGGATGGCGTGCGCACTACGAGAAATTCAACCGGGTCGCCCAGGCGTGGTCGATGGTGGCGGTGGCCGTGGCGGTCCGGGTCGAGGGCGCCGTCATCGAGGAGGCCCGGATCGCGCTGACCAACATGGGCTCGACCCCGGTCCGCGCGTCCGGCGTCGAATCGGCGCTGGTCGGAGCCCCGGCGACAGCCGAGTCGATCCAGGCGGCGGCGTCACACGCGGCCGAGGGCACGCAGCCTCCGGTCGACGGCAACGCCGACGTCGAATACCGGCAGCACCTGGCCCGCGTCCTCACCGGCCGGGCGCTGCAGGCCGCGGTGGGCTGAACGGGTGTCTGGCTGAAGGCCACCGTTAAGGCCACCTTAGGGCTCCATGACGCCCGTCCCTCAAGGTGGCCTTACGGACGGCAGGACACCCGTATCCAGGAAGGAGGTCGGCCCGTGCGGCTCGACCACGAATTCACCGTCCCGGCTCCGATCGGGGAGGTCTGGCAGGCGGTCGTCGACCCCGAGCGCGTCGCCCCGTGCATGCCCGGCGCCACGCTGACGAAGGTCGAGGGGGACTCGTTCACGGGCACGGTGAAGGTCAAGCTGGGGCCCATTTCCTTGCTGTACAAGGGCACCGGTGAGTTCCTGGAGAAGGACGAGGCCGCGCGCAAGGTCACCATCAAGGCCTCGGGCAAGGACGCCCGCGGCGCGGGCACCGCCGCCGCGACGGTCACCCTCACCTTGACCGAGTCCGACGGCGGCACGCACGGCACCGTCGCCACCGACCTGGCCATCACCGGCAAGCCCGCGCAGTTCGGCCGCGGCCTGATCGGGGAGGTCGGCGGCAAGATCCTGGACACCTTCGCGGGCTGCCTTGCCGGGAAGCTGGCGCCGGAGGCCGAGAAGGCGCCCGAGCCCGAGGCCAAGCCTGCTGCGAAGCCGGCGCCGAAGGTCGAAGGCCGCGCCCACGACGGCGGACCTCAAGACCGAGCCGAAGCCCGAGGCCAAGCCGGAGGAGAAGCCCGCGGAGCGCCCGGCGCTGCACAGCGTCCCGGCCGCGCCGGAGACCGAGGCGATCGACCTGCTCGACTACGCCGGCGAGTCGGTACTCAAGCGCGTCGCGCCGGTGCTCATCGCCGTCGCCGCGGTGCTCGGCCTGGTCGCGATCATCCGGGCGATGCGCCGGTAGCCCGTTCGTGACGGCCTGGACCCACCGAGACCACCCCCGCGAACAGCGGCGACGCTCATAATTCGCCCAGACCGGCGACGCGGCACGCCGGAACGGCTACGCTGGGCTACCTCGTCGGCCGAACTTTCGCGCAAGGGGAACCGTCACGATGCAGCTCCATCGCCTCCGTGGCCGCGCCTGGTGAGATCGACCAGCGCAGTCCCGAGGGAAACGCTTTCACTCTGGTCGTACCGGCCGTCCCACTGGGCGATCTGGTCGGTGGCCCGGCCGCGGTGGATCGTGTACGCGGTGGCATGCGAGGTCGTGGCGGGCGTGGCCACCGCGGCGGCGCTGCTCACCGGATTCGGCGGGCCGGTGATGCCGGTCTGGTTCGCCGCGCTGGTCGCGCTGGGCGTGGCGCAGGCGGAGATGTCGCGCCGGATCGAGCGGTTGCGCCGGTGGATGAGCGGCCAGACCCACATCAACGTCACGTCGGTCTGGTACCTGGCGGGTGTCGTGCTGTTGCCGCCCGCGTGGGTCGCGCTGCTCGCCGTGGTGCTCTACGGACACCTGTGGCTGCGAGTCTGGCGTCAGGTGCGTACGCGGCCCGCGCATCGCTTCGCGGCGAGTACGGCGTGGGCGATGCTGTCGTGCTTCGCGGCTTCGTCGGCTCTCACGATGACCGGCCTCGCGAAGGCGCCGTTGGAAACCGGGCGCGGCGTGGCCGCGCTGTGCCTCGCCGCAACGGTGTTCGAGGTGGTCAATATCTGCCTGGTCGCGGCGGGCATCTACCTCTACACCAGCCAGCGCTCGGCGGCGGACCTGATCGGCACGTGGGAGGACAACGCCTTCGAGCTGGCGACGCTCTGCCTCGGCGGACTGGCGGCGCTCGCCCTGGTTGCGCAGCCGGTCCTGGTCGTCTTCGTCGTCGCGCCGCTGCTCTTGCTGCACCGATACCTGCTGCTGAAACAACAACTACAGGTCGCGGCCGTCACCGACGAGAAGACGGGCCTGCTCAACACCGCGGGCTGGCACGAGTTCGCGGGCCGGGAACACTCACGGGCGCGCCGTCGCGGCGCCGTGGGCGGCTTCGCCGTGCTGATGATCGACCTCGACCATTTCAAGCGCATCAACGACACCTACGGCCACCTCACCGGTGACGACGTCCTGGCAGCGGTGGCGGTCGCGATCACCGGCTCTGTCCGCCACGGCGACACGGTAGGCCGCTTCGGCGGCGAGGAATTCGTCGTCCTGCTGCCGGCCATCGGCCGCGCGGACGTCCTGGGCATCGCCGAACGCGTCCGCCTGGCAATAGGCGACCTGTCGGTGGTGATCTCGACCGGCTCCGGCACAGTCCGCGTGAGCGGCCTGTCGGTGTCGATCGGCGTCGCCCGCTACCCGGACTCGGGCACGACCCTGGACGACGTCCTCCGCTCGGCCGACGCAGCCTTGTACCGCGCGAAGGACGGCGGCCGCAACCAAGTGGCAGTGTGACCCAGCCCGCGAAATAAGGCGGCCGCCCCGTCGTTGAACCGGTTATGGCGGACCACGAAACGGACGTGGTGGTGATCGGCGCCGGACAGGCGGGCCTGTCGGCGGCGTACCACCTGCGCCGCGCAGGCTTCGCGAACAACTCCGGCTTCGTGCTCCTGGACCACGGCAAACGAGCCGGCGGCGCCTGGCAATATCGCTGGCCTTCCCTGGTCCTGGGCAAGGTCCACGGCATCTACGACCTCCCGGGCATGGCCTTCGGAACGCCCGACGTGACACGTCCAGCATCCGAAGTGGTCTCGGAGTACTTCGCGCGCTTCGAAGCCGTGTACGACCTCCCGGTCCAGCGCCCGGTCAACGTCCTCTCGGTAAGCCGCGAGGGTGATCGCCTCCTGATCACGAGCCCAGCCGAAACCTGGGCGGCCCGAGCGGTGATCAGCGCGACCGGCACTTGGGACCGCCCGTTCTGGCCGCACTACCCAGGCCAGGAAACCTTCCGCGGCCGCCAACTCCACACCGCGGACTACACCGGCGTCTCGGATTTCCGCGACAAGCGAGTAGTCGTAGTCGGCGGCGGCGCTTCCGCAGTCCAGCTCCTGATGGAATTCGGCCCCTCCGCCCGTACCACAACCTGGGTAACCCGCCGCCCACCCGTCTGGCGAGACGAGCCCTTCAGCGAAAACTGGGGCCGCGACGCGGTGGCCAAGGTCGACAAGCGAGTCCGCGCGGGCCTACCCCCAGAAAGCGTAGTAGCCGTAACAGATCTGGCGGTGACACCGGAGGTCCGCGCCGCCCGAGCGGCCGGCATCCTGGACCGCAACCCGATGTTCTCCCACATCACTCCGACCGGCGTGGACTGGCCCGACGGCCGCCACGTGGATGCCGACATCATCTTGTGGGCCACGGGTTTCCGGGCGGCAATCGACCACCTGGCCCCCCTGCACATCCGCGAGCCCGGCGGCGGAATCCGCATGGACGGCACCCGAGTGGTCGCGGAACCCCGCCTGCACCTGGTCGGCTACGGCCCCTCGGCAAGCACAGTAGGCGCAAACCGCGCGGGCCGAGCCGCCGTAAGCGAAATCCGCCGCCTACTGCATTCCTGAGGTCGCGCTGGAG
>CAVXMR010000049.1:0-327910 GCA_963762765.1 uncultured Actinomycetota bacterium | reverse complement strand
CGGTAGTTGTCAAGTCCAATGAGACAGGTTGTGCTTACGGGGTTGGTTGTGGCTGGTCAGCGGGTTGGTTGATCCAGGCTGCCTCGGGCAGTTTGGGTGGCCGGGGGCGGCGTGTGAAGCGTTCGGGGTGTTCGGCGTAGGCCTGGTTGAGGGTGGCCTGGCGCTGGGCGCGGATCTGCTCGGCGGTGCCAAAGTGTACCGACGCGGGGGTGTGCATGCCGATCCCAGAGTGTCGGTGTTCGTGGTTGTAGGCCACGAAGAAACCTTCGCAGAACGCGCGGGCGTCTTCCAGCGATCCGAATCGCTCGGGGAAGTCGGGCATGTATTTCAGGGTTTTGAACTGGGCTTCTGAATACGGGTTGTCATTTGATGTGCGGGGGCGGGAATGGGATCGGATGACGCCGAGGTCGACGAGGAGTTCGGATACCGGTTTGGATATCATCGCACCGCCACGGTCGGCGTGGATGGTGTGTGGTGCTGTATTATTTCGGTTGATGGCGTCGTCGAGGAAATCCTTCGCCACGACCGCGTCCTCGGCGGCGGCGACAAGCCATCCGGTGACATAGCGGGAGTAGATGTCGAGGATGACGTAGCATTTGTACCAGATCCCTTTCGCGGGTCCTTTCAGCGCGGTGATGTCCCAGGACCACACTTCGCTCGGGCCGCGGGCGACGAGTTCGGGGCGGACCCGGGCGGGGTGGGTGGCGAGGCGGCGGCGTTCCCGCACCTGGCCGGCCGCGCGGGCGATCCGGTACATCGTGGAGACCGAGCACCAGTACCGGCCTTCGTCGAGCTCACGGGCCCACACCTGGCCGATCGCGAGGTCCCGGTAGGCCGGGCTGGTCAGCAACTCGAGCACTCGGGCCCGCTCGGTGGCGTCGAGGGCCTGCGGCGGTGGCGTACGCGGCAGCCACGGGCCGTGCATCGGTCCTTTCGGATTGACGTGGCGGTAGTGGGTCGCCCGGGAGGTCCCGGTCAGCGCACACGATTTCTTCACGGAAATATCCGCGTCACGCAGTTCCGTGAATGCGGTGGCTATGATGTCTTCGGCGGTTCGTCGTTCGCTGCGCTCTCGGAGAGTTCTTCCAAGAGCGCGTGTGCTTTTCCCATGATGTCCAGCGCCATCCGAGTCTTTCTCAGATCAGATTCCAGTTTTTCGTTCCGCCGCCGAAGTTTCTCCAACTCGACTTGCTCGGCGGTCTTCTTCGTACGTTTCCCGAGTGTCGGCGACTCCGCAGGGCCATCGGCCAGGGCACCGGAGCCGCGAGCCCTCGTCCATTCGACGATATGGGAGGAATAGAGACCCTCTCGGCGCAGGATCGCGCCTTTCTCCCCATTCGGGGCATTCTCGTACTCGGCGACCATGGCCAGCTTGTACGCCGGGGTGAACACCCGTCGCGTCGGACGCGGTGCCGGGTCGGCCTCGCCCGCCGGGGCGGGAGGCCTGGACTGCTTGTCAGAGGGTGAGGACACGCGCACAAGGATCTCCGAACCTGCCCTCTTGATCAGGGACCCCATACTCACTCGGGGTGTCTCACATCAGTCTGACCAAGAGGGGTCGTCCATCAGGTCTCGTATAGCGCTGCCCGCCATCCTGTCACCGTTGGCGTCGTCTGGACGAGTGAGACCGACCATAAGGACAAGGTACGCCGCGTTGATTGACTGGTCGGCGGTCCGTGGTTTCTCCGCGGCGCTGACGCGAACGGTGATCGTTCTTCGTGATTCACCAGGCACAGGATCAATGCTCGTAGTCTGCTGATCATCGGATCCGGCATGCTTTCTCTCTCTCTCTCTCTCCCCCCCTCGAAGCGTGCCGGATCCGTTCTCGCGTCGGCTGCGAACTGTCCTGGACGTGGCAGGGCGATCAGTCGTGGCAGCAACCTGGCGCTACCCCGTCAGAGCGGGATAGTCCGCCTGACCGCGGTGCAACGACGTTGGCCAGGCACAGTGGCTGTGCCTGGCCAACGCTGGTTGTGGTTGTTGCGATCAGAAGGTGCTGAATTCGTCCGGGCCGATCAGTATCCGGTTGGGGACCGGGCCGTCGGCGCGCCGAAACTTGATCAGGTGTTCCTCGGCGCCCTGAGGGTCGTGGCCTTTGCCCAAGCGGCTCATCCGACCGCGGACGTGAACTTGCGCGAGGTACCAGCCGGGTTCCGGTAGCTGGATTTCGTGCTGCACCGTGAGGCCGGTGTCGAGCACGTGCACGACACCACCGGTGACTTCGATACCGCGCTGAACCACGGCCTCCCACGCGGAAAGGTTCTCATCCAGCGGACTCGTCCCGATATCAATGGTGACATCTAACGGTCCCCACTCGATACCGGTAAGGACAACGAACCACCTATCCTCACCGGTGGTCAGCCCGTCCTGCGGGTCGGGCCACCCATCGTCGATACGGATTTCGATATCTTCGATGCGGTATTCCCCATCACTGACCGTCACAACCAGGTCTCGAGCCGTAGGCTCCTTTAGCGATCCCATGAATTTCGACCGTCCGGCAGGAAAGAAATCACCCAGAAGTCTTCTTGCTCCATGAGCCTACATCAGAAGCGACCAAGTATTGACCGTCCTGCAACACGACTCGATTTGCGCGAATTCCGCCAACATGGGGAAGGCATTCCAACAGCGGTGCTTTGCCAGCGAAACCAGTCCCACATTTGGCACGGACATGGCTTCGTCGGGGCTTCCCAGGCCCCTCAAGGAGCTCGCCGCCATCTACGGTGCCCTGGCCACCACCGAAGCCGCGATCCCCGGCGGGCTACTGAGGCGGTCGCAGCTTTGCCCTGGTGACGCCGACGCCGATCGTCCGCGGAAGATTATCCGCGGCGCAGGTTCGTGATTGGCTCGTGGTCTGTCTTTTAATCCGTAGGTTCTGGGTTCGAGCCCCAGGCGGCCCACAGTGCAACGAACCCCTTCCTTCAGCCCTCGTGGCTGGTCGGAGGGGTTCTTTCGCGTATAGGGCCCGATCATCCACGGCGACCTTCAGATCACGGATATGTTTGCCGACGGTGACGAGATCACCGGCGTGATCGATTGGTCCGAGGCGGCGCAGGGCGATGCCCTGTTCGACCTCGCCTCGGCGGTGATGTTGGCAGCGGCTTGCGGCCAGTGTTGCTGTTGAGACTGCCGCTGCGGTCGGGTAGACCTCCGTGAGGGGCTTTCGGGACGGAGCGGGTCCGCGATCAGCACCCTGCGCAAAGCCGGCGTGGACCACCAGCGCAGGCTCCGCGAAGCGGTCAGGCGCGAGATGTACGACGGCATTGCCGCCCGAAACGCCTGAACGTCAGGCACCACCGGTATCCGCCGTCGACATCGATCAATGACCTTTGAGCCGGTACGCGCGGGTGGCCGTGCCGCCGAAGACGTGGGCGTGCTCATCGGCGGTCAGGTCGGCGGACAGCTGCTCGGCGGTCGCGAAGACCTCGTCGTAGGACGCGGTGAGCAGAGACACCGGCCAGTCGGTGCCGACCATCAGCCGGGCCGGGCCGAACGAGGCCAGGGCGGCCTCCACGTAGGGCTGCAGGTCGTCAACCGTCCATTGTGGACCAGCCTCGGTGAGGAGCCCGGAAAGCTTCGCGAACACGTTCGGCAGCGCGGCCAGCTCGGTCAGTCTGGTCGCCCACGGTTCCCATGCCCGGCCCGCGATGTCCGGTTTGGACAGATGGTCCAGGACGAACACCAGGTCCGGTACCGCTCGCGCCGCCGCGATGGCGGCGGGCAGCTGGTGAGGCCGGGTCAGCACGTCGTAGGCAAGTCCGGCGTCGCGCACCGCACGCAGGCCGGCGAGGACATCGGGGCGCACTAGCCACTCCGGGTCGGGTTCGGGTTCGACCAGGTGCCGGATGCCCACCAGCCGGTCGCCTCCCGGGCAGCGACTCAGCCGGTCCAGCTGTTCGGCGACGTCGGGCCTGGTCAGGTCGACCCAGCCCACGACGCCGGCGATCAGGTCCGATTCCGCCGCCAGCGCGAGGAACTCGACGGTCTCGGTGAAGTCGGGGAGCACCTGGACCAGGACGGTGGCCTCGACCGCTGCCGCACTGGTCGCCGCTCGCAGGTCAGCGAGCCCGAAGTCGCGGCGGATCGGCTCCAGGGCGGGCGCGTTGAGCCACTCCTGAGGCCGGACGGCGAGGTCCCAGAGGTGCTGGTGCGCGTCGATCCGCCACATCGCCGTCATGCCTGGCCGATCGAATGCCGTTGCGCCGGCGGGCCGGCCAGTACATCACGCCCGGATTCGTCCAGCACCGACGGGAACTCCACGCCGGGGTCGCCCACTCGCAGCAGTCGCATGCCATTCCTCGTTCGGCTCGGATTCTGTTCCGGTTCACGGAGTCGGCGCGTCCGCGCCGAGCAGTCCTTCGTCGCGCAGGTCCGCCCACAGCCCAGGAGGTGGTGGTGCGGCGAACGCGGCGACGTTCGCACGGAGCTCGGCCACCGAGCGTGCGCCGACGACCGCGCCGGTCACCGCCTCGTGCCCGAAGGGAAACCACAGTGCCGCGGCAGGCAGGGTGGTGCCGTGCCGGGCGCAGACCGCGGCGATCCGCCGGGCGCGACCGATCAGGCCGGCCGGTGCCGCGCGGTAGTCGTGGGTGGCGTCGTCCGGTACCTCCTGCCGGGCCAGCAGCCCGGAGTTGAACACCCCGGCGACGACGACGCCGACGCCACGTTCCGCGCACAGCGGAAGGAATTCCGCCAACGCGGGCTGTTCCAGCAGGGTGTAGCGGCCCGCGAGCATCACCACGTCCACGGAGCCTGGTTCGCACTCACGCACGAACCGGGCAGGCAGCTGCCACTGGTTCATCCCGATCCCGACCGCGTCGATCACGCCCTGCTCGCGCAGTTCCACCAGCGCGGGCACCGCTTCACCCATGGCCTGGTCCCAGTGATTGTCCGGGTCGTGCAGGTAGACCACGTCCACCCGGTCGAGCCCGAGCCGTTCGAGCGAGGACTCCAGGCTTTTCCGGACTCCGGCCGCGCTGAAGTCCCACACGCGGCGGGAGGCGGCCGGGACCGCGAAGCCTTCGGGGTCCCGGCGCCGGGCGCCGGCCGGATCGGGCACCAGCAGCCGGCCCACCTTGGTGGACAACACGAACTCGGCACGCGGACGGTTCGCCAGCGCGGCGCCGACCCGCACTTCCGCCAGCCCCAGCCCGTAGTGCGGAGCGGTGTCGAAACTCCGGACGCCTGCCTCCCAAGCCGCGTCGACCACGGCGCGTGCTTGGTTCTCGGTCACCGCCTCGTACAGGTTGCCCAGCGTGGCGGTGCCCAGACCCAGCCGGGCCGCGACGTCAACCACGGGAACACAATCCGGCCGTGTCCGGGTCGCCGTCGGTGACCGCGGCCACCTAGCGGTCCAGACGACCCGGGTCGCCGGACCCGTCGCGGCGCACGAGCCAGGCCTGGGTGATGTGGGTGAACATGGCTTCGGCGGCGCCGTCCGGGTCGTGCGCCGCGGTCCGTTCGAAGATGCGGCGGTGTCCCTGGTTGGAGGCGACGCACTCCGCGCGTTCGCTTCTGCCCGTGTAGCGGGCGTCCTTGCCGACCTGGCTTTCCAGCGCCCGCACGACGCCACGGGCGATGCGGTTGCCCGAGCACTGCATGATCGTGTCGTGGAAGGCCCGGTCCTGGTCGCGATAGGCGGCGACGTCGTCCACGAGCTCGTCCATGCGATCCACGAGCGCACCCAGCCGATCGATCGTGTCCTGGCCGGCGGTCCGCGCGGCGACGAAGGCCATGTCCGATTCCAGCAGCCTGCGAGTGACCACCACGTCGTCGAGGACGGTCAGGGTGTCGTCCTCGGCGACGACGGCTCCGAGGACCAGCTCGTCGAGCATGTTCCACATCGACGGCGGGTTCACCACCGTGCCCGCGCCCTGGCGCACTTGGACCAGGCCCTTTTCTTGGAGGACTTTCACGGCTTCGCGGACAACGGTCCGGCTCACCGAAAACGCCTCGCACAGCGCGGGTTCGGCCGGCAACGACGTCCCGGGGCGGTGAACTCCGCGCGCGATGCGGTCCACGAGCTCGGCGGTGACCGCGCTCGCGAGGTTCGCGGGCCGCCGCACCCATGCCGGAGCCGCGGACGTACGCACGGTCGCTTCCTGGCCTGAAGCCGTCATCTGTCCTCCGGGGGAACTCGCGTTCGACCCGGCCGAGTGTACGGCAAGAGCAGCGTTGACGTCACACGTCATACGACTTATGTTTACCGCACCTCGCGGGCCCTCTCCTCGCCCGCCACCCGTCTGAAGAAGTGAGCAGCAATGAAGCAGCGCACACTTTGGTCCGCCGCCCTGGTCGCGGGCCTGGCGTTGACCGCCGGTTGCGGCAGCGCCGCCGGGCCGGGTTCGCCGTCCGGCAGCTCCGGCGACAAGCTCGTGGTCTGGGACTGGAAGTCCGGCGACCCGAAGGCTGCCGGCTACGTGGCGAAGGCCAAGGCCGACTTCGCCAAGAAACACCCCGGCGTCGCCGTCGAGTTCGTGGCCCAGCCCTACGACCAGTACTACACGCTCCTCGGAGCGGCTATCCAGGCCGGAAAGGGGCCCGACGTCATCCTCTTCAACGGCGGCGGGCAGATCCGGGACCGGGCTGACACGCTCGCACCGCTGGACTCCTACGTCGCCGAAGACAAGGGTCGCCTGGCCGGCTGGGACGCGTTCACCAAGGCCGGGAAGACCTACGCGGAACCGGTCACCCTGCAGGGTCATCCCTTGTACTACAACAAGGCGCTCTACGAGAAGGCCGGCCTGAACCCGGAGGCGCCGGCCAAGACGTGGGACGAGTTCGTCAAGAACTGCGGCGTCATCGCCCAGAAGACCGGCGCGAAGTGTTTCGCGCTGGGCAACAAGGAGGGCGACGGCATCCAGTTCTTCCTGTCGGCCATGGGATCGGCGATCCTGACGCCGCAGGAGTACGACGACTGGATCGCGGGGAAGCGGGACTGGTCCTCGCCGGACGTCAAGCGGATCTTCGAGCTGTGGAAGCAGGTCAACGACGCCGGCCTGAACAACGACGGTCCGAACTCCACCGCGATGTTCAACGACTCGTTCGCGCTCTTCCAGTCCGGCAAGGCCGCCGACATCATCGGCCTGATGTCCGACGTCGGGCACTGGAAGGACTTCGCCGAGTTTCTCGGCCCGGACAAGGTCGGCGTCATGGAACCGCCCGCGGTCAACCCTGCGGCGACGCCCGGCCTCCCGTACGACGGCGGTATCGGGTACGGCGTCGCGAAGTGGACCAAGGATCCGAAACTGGCTGCGGACCTGGTGCGGTCGCTGACGTCGACCGACGCGCTGACGGCCTTCTACCAGGACGGCGGCGCGATCGCCGCCGACACCACGATCGACGTCAGCCAGGGCGGCCCTGCGGTCAAGAAGATCCTCTCGGAAGTCAAGAGCGGCAAGCCCGCTCTGCACGTCGCCCTGTCCTCCAAGACGCTCGACCTGATGGGCCGGCTCTCCCAGCAGCTGCTCAGCGGCTCGATCTCCGTCGACGCGGTGGTCCAGCAGTTGGCCGCCTCCGACAAGGGCTGATCGGCATGGCCGGACATTCCCTGTCCCCGGCCGGCCCGGCCACCGCCGGGCCGGCCGAGGGGACCGCCACCCCACCGGCCCGGCGAGCGGCCGGGCCGTCGCCGCGGCGCACCCGGCGGGGAGCGCGAGCCGAGCGCTTCGCGCCGCTGGTCCTGCTGGCACCGGCAGTGCTGGTCATCGTCGCGCTGCGGTTGTGGCCGCTGCTGCTCGGCGTCAACTTCTCCTTCACCGGTGACGGCGAACGCAACGGCACGTCGGTCGGATTCGACAACTACCTGACGCTTTTCGGCGATCCTCTGTTCCACACCGCGCTGCGCAACGTCGGCCTGCTCGTGCTGCTGCTCCCGGTCGCGGTCGCCATTCCCGGCCTGCTCGCCACCTTCATCTACCTCAAGGTGCCAGGGCACCGGCTCTACCGCGGCGTCTATTTCTTCCCCGCGGTGCTTTCCCCCGTCATCGTCGGTGCGATCTTCAACCTGCTCCTCGCCTTCGACGGGCCGCTCAACACGCTTCTCGGCACCGTCGGCCTCGGGCCGGTGGACTGGCTCGGCAATCCCGGCGTGGCGATCTTCGCGGTGGTCGGGGTGCACGTCTGGGCGACGTTCGGCATGGCGCTGGTCGTCTTCCTCGCCGGATTCTCGACGCTCGACGCGTCGCTGCTGGACGCGGCCAAAGTGGACGGTGCGTCGCTGCCGCAGACGATCCGCCACGTGATCATCCCCAGCCTGTCCCGCACCATCCAGTTCGTCTTCGTCACCACCATGATCGGCATGCTGACCTCGATGTTCGGCCTGCTGTTCGTGATGACCAGCGGCGGGCCGTCGGGATCGACCTACCTGCCCGAGTACTACATCTGGATCCAGCAGGGCCAGATGAACCAGCCCGCGCTCGCCTCCGCGGCGTCGACCGTGCTGTTCCTGATCATGCTCGTGGTGGGACTGGCCCAGATCGGCATCCTGCGACGCGCGGCCAAGGAGGACTGATGTCCGGTACCCGGCTCACGAAGTGGGTTTTCGCGGTCCCGATGGCCATCCTCGCGCTGGCCACGATCTACCCGCTCGTGTTCACCGCAAACGTCGCCATGAAAACGCGCCGCGAGTACATCCTCGACCGGTTCTCCCTGGCCGATGCGCTGCGCTGGGACAACATCGTCAAGGCGTGGACGAGCGTCGGGATGTCCCGGTACTTCCTGAACTCGGTGATCGTCGTGGCGTGTTCGGTCGTGCTGCTCCTGCTGCTGGGGTCGATGGCAGGGTTCACGCTCGGCCGGCTGCGCTTCCGCGGTTCGCGCGCGCTCTTCCTTGGCATCCTCGCCGCACTGTTCATCCCGTTCCAGGTGATCATGGTTCCGCTGGCCCGGATCATGGCGGACACCGGGCTCATCGACACCTATCCCGGGCTGATCCTCGTCTACGTGGCCCAGTTCCTGCCGTTCACGATCTTCCTCATGACGAGCTACTACTCGACCGTGCCGGCGGAGATCGTCGACGCCGCGCGCATCGACGGGAACAGCGTGTACGGGGTCTACTGGCGGATCATGCTGCCGATGGGCGCGCCGGCGCTGCTGTCGGTCGGCGTGCTCAACGCCCTCTTCTGCTGGAACGACGTGCTCATCTCCCTGCTGATGATGCCCTCGGCCGAGCACCGCACCCTGATGGTCGGAGTCACTTCGCTGCGCGGGCAGTACTCCGACGACATCCCGACGTTCGCCTCCGGCGTGCTGATCGCCGCGATCCCCGTCCTGGTCGTCTACCTCTTCCTGCAACGCCAGATCGCCGACGGTGTCACCGCCGGATCCACGAAAGGCTGACATGCGCATCGCTGGTTACCGGACCCTCACCACGGTCCAGGACTGGGGCCGCCAGATCGGCGACGCCAACGGCGTGTACACCGGCGGTCTCGTCCCTGTGCCGATCGTCGTCGTCGAGACCGACGAAGGCATCACCGGCGTCGGGCTCGGACCGCACGTGCAGATCGAGAGCGTCTTCGCCGCCATCGAAGGCGAGGATCCGCGCGGCGTCACCGCTCTCTACGACCGCATGCTGCGCCGGACGTTCAAGGCCGGCCACGCCGGCGCGGTCTTCGGCACCATCGGCGCCCTCGACACCGCGCTGTGGGACATCAAGGCCCAGGCGGCCGGGGAACCGCTGTGGCGGCTGCTCGGTGGCCGCGACCGCCGCGTGCCCGCCTACGCGTCCGGTTTGGACATCGCCCTGGACGACGACGAACTCGCCGCGCTCTACCAGGCCTACGCCGGCCGCGGGCTGCGGGCGGCGAAACTCAAGGGCGGCCTCGACATCGACCGCGACCGGCATCGGCTGACGCTGGTCCGCGACGTACTGACCGAGGCCGGCCAGGGCGCGCGGCCGAGCCTGATGCTCGACGTCAACGAGACCTGGACGCGCAAGCAGGCGGTCCGCCACGTCGCCGAGCTCGAGCGGACGCTCGATCTGACCTGGATCGAGGAGCCCGTGCGGCGCTGGGACGCCGACGGCCACGCGGCGGTCTCCCGCGGGCATCCGCGCCTCGGTTGCCACCGGCGAGAACCTCACGGGGCTCGAACAGTACCGGCCGCTCATCGCGGCCGGAGCCGTCGACATCGTCCAGGCGGCCTGCGGCTGGGGCATCACTCACTTCCTGCGCGTCGCCGCCTTGGCCCACGCCCATGACCTGCCCGTCAGCCCCATCGGCACCTCACCGATCGGCCTGCTGCACGCGGCGACGTCGGTGCCCAACCACCTGGTCAGCGAACTGCAGGACCTCGTGCCACCGCTGGGCGTCTCGTTCGGCCACCATGTCGAAGACGGCGCGTTCGTCCTCGGCGACCGCCCCGGCCTGGGCATCAGCCTCGACGAGGAGACGATCATCGCCTCGGGCCACCGGCTCCCCGACCCGAGATCCGGCGGTTCCCACATCCGGCCCGAACGCGCCGGGCACCGCCTGCACCCGGACGGCACGCACCTCAGCCCCGTGGATGCCGCGCTCAACGCGTGACCCGGAGGAGAACGACATGGACCACCCACAGCGCTACGGCATGGTGATCCGGCTGCGCCCGGAACGACGGGAGGAATACCTGCGGTTGCACGCGGCGGTGTGGCCCTCGGTCGAGCGGATGCTGAGCGAGGCCAACATCGGCAACTTCACGATCTTCCTGCGCGAGGACCTGCTCTTCGGCTACTACGAGTACACCGGCGACGACCACGCCACCGACCAGGCTCGGATCGCCGCCGACCCCGAAACGCGGCGCTGGTGGGCCCTGACCGACCCCTGCCAGGAATCACTGGCCGCCCCCGGCTCCGGCACTCACTGGGCGCCGATGCGGGAGATCTGGCACCTGTCCGAACATCCGGCCCCGTGACCACCGGCCGAGAGAACCGAAGGAGACCTGCGCGATGAGAGACACCTAGGCATCATCGCTGCCCCGCGGGCGCTGCTCCTCGCGCTGTGCCCGGCGCCGCCTGGGATTCCGGCGGAAGGGGCCGTGACGAGCTTCTACGTCGACCGGCCAGGAACACCTACCCCCTGACGAGCCTGATCGATTTCACCACCGCGGATTCGGGCCGCAGCGGCCACTTCGTGACATACCAGGCCTACGGCACCGAGACACCCGTCGTGACCGGCGGCCGGACCGTCACCGGCTGGACGCCGACAGGGAACGGGCAGTACAAGGCGCCGGTGGGAACGCTGAACTTCCGGCAGATGTACGTCGACGGGGCCCGTGCCACCCGGGCGCCGCGCTCGGCACTTCTCGGGCACTTCATCGACCACAATGGACAGTCCGGATGCGGAATACCTGCTTCCGGATAACACAAACCCGCCGCCGCCGGCGCCGCGGTCTCCCCCACTTGAACGGAGTTCAACGGTGAACCCACTCGACTCGAGTCTCGGAGGTGCCGGGCGGAGACGCCGCGGCGCCACGGTCGTCGCGCTCGCGGCACTGGTCGCGGGGACGGGCTTCGTGCCCTCCGCGGCCGCGGCCATCGGTACGACGCTCTACGTCTCGCCGAACGCACACGGCAACGCGTGCACCCGGCCGGCGCCGTGCACGGTGCTCGTCGCTCAGCAGAAGGTACGAGAGGGCGCCGCGGGCAGTGCCGTCACGGTGCTCGTCGGAGACGGCACGTACCGGCTGGACGCCCCGCTCCGGTTCGACGACCGCGACGGGGGTGCGGCCCGCACCGTCACCTGGCAGGCGGCGCCCGGTGCCCGCCCGGTGTTCACCGGCGCCAAGAAGGTCTCCGCGTGGGCGCTCAGCGACCCGGCGAACAACGTCTACGCCGCGAAGGTCGGTACGGGCTTCGACAGTCGCCAGCTCTACGTCGACGGCATGATCGCGCCGCGGGCGCAGATAGTCGTGCCGCGCGACAAGATCGCCGTCACCGCGACCGGGTTCACGGTCAAGGACCCGGCTCTCGCGTCGACGCTGCAGAAGGTGCCGACGCCGAAACGCGTGGAGCTGGAGGCGGTGCTGTCGTTCACCGACCGCTTCGCGCCGGTCGAGTCCGTGAACGGGACGACCGTGACGATGCAGCAGCCGGCGTGGAACAACAACACCTACGGCTACGACACCTTGCAAAGTCCTTTCGGTGGCCCGATCTTCACTGTGCAGAACGCCCGTGAGTTCCTCTCCGCCGAGCGGCAGTGGTTCCTCGATACGGTCGCGGGCGTCCTGTACTACAAGCCGGCTGCCGGGCAGTCGATGGCGAAAGCCGACGTCGAGCTTCCTCACGTCGAGTCGCTGGTGCAGGTCTCGGGCACGCTCGCCAAGCCCGTGCGGAACCTGAACTTCACGGGCCTCACCTTCACCGGGACGTCGTGGCTCGGCCCTGGCCGCAGTACCGGATTCGCCAGCCAGCAGACCGGCGGCTACCTCGCCGACGTCCAGCCGGCGCGGCCCGCCGACGCGTTCACCTCCTGCGCCGTCGGCTGTCCCGGCTTCGAAGCGGCGCGCCCGAACTGGAGCATGATGCCGGGTGCCGTGCAGGTGTCCGCGGCCACCAACGTGGCCTTCACCGGCAACACCTTCACCAACCTCGGCTCGCAGGCGCTCGGCATCGGCAACGACGCCAACGCACACGCGTCCGGCGTCGGCCTGGCAGCACAGGACATCAAGGTCACCGGGAACACCTTCGCGCAGAACGCGGCCGGCGGCGTCGTCGTCGGCGGGATCCGCAAGGACGCCCACCACCCGGCCGATCCGGCGATGACGGTCAAGAACATCACCGTCACGAACAACTCCGTGCACGACAACGGGGTCGTCTACCGGGACATGGCGGGGATCTTTTCCACCTATGTCGACGGAATCACCATCGCGCACAACGAAGTGTTCAACATGCCCTACAGCGGCATCGCAGTCGGCTACGGCTGGGGCATGTGGGACCAGGGCGGCAGCCCGAACTACCGCGCGCGAGGAACGTACGACTTCGGGACACCCGCATACACCACCCCGACGACGGCCCGCAACGCACGAGTCGAGGCGAACTACCTGCACGACGTCATCACCGAGATGAACGACGGCGCCTGCGTGTACACCCTCGGCTCTATGCCGGGTTCGGTGCTCGACGGCAACTTCTGCCGCGACAGCCTGGCGCCGAAGTCGTCGTACTCGTTCGGGTTCTACTTCGACGAAGGCTCCCGGTTCTGGACGGCAACGGACAACGTGTTCCTCCGGACCCGGCAAGCGTTGCACGCCAACGCGAACGCTGCCGCCGGATACACCACCGGTGACCTGACCGTCGACTCGACCTACGCCAGCGCGAACGTGGCGTCCGACGATCTGAACCGGGCACCCGACAGTCGCGTCACGAACACGATCGCGATGGGCGACGAGCCGCCCGCTGCGGCGGCGGCCATCATCTACAACGCGGGAATCCCGCGTGCGCAGCGGTCCGGCGCGGACAGCTTCCGGCCCGCGCTGGGTGTCGACGTCACCCCGGCGAGCACATCGGCGGCGGCAGGTGGGGCCACCACCGTGAAGGTCGCGCTCACGAATCTGGATACGACCGCTTCGCTGAAGTCGTTGCGGGTAACGGTGAGTGCGCCGGAAGGGTGGCGGGTCACCGATCCCCGAAAGCCGCCGCACAGCCTCGAAGCGGGCGTGTCGATGACCGTGCCGTGGACCGTCACCGCTCCGGCGAAGTTCTCCTCGCTGGACCCCGCGAAGGTCACCGTCGACATCAGCTACGTCAGCCAGAAGCAGCTGTTCCTGACGACGAGGACGGTGTCGATCGCCCCGGTCAGCCCGGTGACGACCCTGTCGACCTTCGGCGACGTGCCCACGCGGTTCGCGGAAGCCGGCGGCGCCTACACGATCACCAACGCCAGTGCCGACATCTGGGGCGTCGGGCGCTTGGTCGACGAATACGGTGCGATCTACGCGCCACAGTCCGTCGCGAGCAGTGCGCAGGTCACCGCTCGGGTGGTGAAGTACGACGTGATCGACCCCTATACCAAGACCGGCATCATGCTCCGCAACGACATCACCGCGGCGGGCAAGGGCCAAGGCTACGCCTACCTCGCCGTCTCCCAGGCCTACGGCGTGGCGTGGGAATGGGACACCAACGGTGACGGCTATCCGGACCGCACGCAGGCGGCCGGGCCGATCACGGCCGGGCCGGTGTATCTGAAGGTGATCCGTTCGGGCAGCAGTGCCACGGGGTTCTGGTCGGCCGATGGCACTACGTGGACCCAGGTCGGCAACCCGATCACACTGGTCGGCGCCTTGCCCACGATGGACGCGGGGATGTTCTGGTGCTCCCACAATGCGGCGAAGGCAGGCACGGTGAGCTTCGATTCGTTCAAGATCGCGGCTGTCTGAGCCGAACCGATGAATCGGCGGCGGGCTCCGCGTCTCGCGGGTCCGCCGCCGGCGGCTCCGGCGACGGAGTTCGATCACGATGTTCTTCGTTCCGTCATCCGGGATTCTCCGCCCTGGGCCAAGTTCATGTCGTTTCACGATCGCTATACGTTGTTGGCGGTGCTGGCTGTTGACCGGCTGTGCCGGCTCATCGGAAGCTCCTGGACTGGCTGGAGCAACAGCGTGCGGGTGGGCTGCGGGGGCTTTCGTAGCGCGCCGGGAGTCGTGGCTGGAGAATGAGGGTATGGACAGGTGGCTCATCATCCTTCGGCACGCCAAGTCGGCCTGGCCGGACGTCGCTGATCACGAGCGGCCGCTCGCACCGCGGGGGCAGCGGGACGCGCCGGACGCCGGGCGCTGGCTGCGTGAGGCCGGACATGTGCCGGATCGGGTCCTCTGCTCCACTGCGCGAAGGGCCCGCGAGACCTATCAGCTCGCGCAGGCGCAGTTCGGTAAAGAGCCGCCCGTCGACTATGAGGACGCGCTCTACGGCGCTGACGTCGAGGATGTCCTGGAGCGGGTCCATGCCATGCCGGACACCACGAGCCGGTTGATGGTCGTCGGGCATGAGCCGTGTGTCAGTGACACCACACTCCACCTGGCCGGGAGCGGGGACGGCCTTGATCGCGTGCGGCTCAAGTATCCGACCGGGGCCATCGCCGTTCTTGGCGTGCGGGGGTCCTGGGCGGAACTGGGTGAGGGAACCGCTGTGCTGGAGGAGTTCCACACTCCGCGCTGATCCACAATGGACAGTTGTCCCTGCGTGCGGTCTTTCTCCCGCGAGCCCGCGAGGGCGACGGATCGGGCTACGGTGAGGTCAGCATTCGCCGGAGCAGGAGGTCTCGTCGTGAAAATGCCCCCGATCGTCACGTCGGAAGAGTGGCGCGAGGCGCGCGAAGCACTGCTGGTCAAGGAGAAGGAAGCGACGCGGGCGCTGGACGCGCTGGCTGCTGAACGTCGTCGGCTGCCGATGACCCGGTTCGACGACCACGAGTTCGAGGGGCCGGATGGCAAGGTGCGGCTGCTCGACCTCTTCGGCGGGCTGGATCAGCTCGTCGTTTACCAGTTCATGGACAACGGGCCCGACGACTACTGCCCCGGCTGTTCCAGCTTCACCGACAACGTCGGTCACCTCGCGCACCTGAAGGCTCGCGGCACCGGCTACGTCGTCGTGTCCGACATGCCGTTCGCGCAGCTCGCGGCGTTGTGGAAGCGGATGGAGTGGACCGTGCCGGTGTACTCCTCGCGTGGCTCCGGCTTCAGCGCCGCCTGTGGCACGGACCGGATGTTCGGGCTCAGCGTGTTCCTCCGCGACGGCGAGGACGTCTTCCGCACGTACTTCACCACCGGCCGCGGCGTGGACCGGCTGCGGTTCGACTTCAACGTCCTCGACCTGACGCCGTGGGGGCGCCAGGAGTCGTGGGAGGACTCGCCGGAGGGGCGCCCGCAGACCGAGCCGTACCAGTGGTGGCGGCTTCACGACGAGTACTGAGTTCAACCCCCGGGTGGACACCGATCAATCCGTGGCTTGAAGATTCGCGCGCCGCGCCGCCCTAACGTCGAACCCGTCGGGGATCCGAGGGGACACGGGGGCGGCGGGTATGGCGAAGTCAGGGGAGCGGATCGCGCTGGGCGGGATCCTGGTGGGTGCGCTCGCGTTGTGGGGATGGGCGCTGGGCAGCCGCACGCTGCAGCCGTACTACGCCGCCGCCGTGCACTCCATGTCGCGGAGCGTCTCGGCCTTCTTCTTCGCGGGCTTCGACCCGGCCGGGGTCGTCTCGGTGGACAAACCGCCATTGGCGTTTTGGACGCAGTCGCTCGGCGTGTGGGTGTTCGGCTTCCATCCATGGGCGATCGCGCTGGTCCAGGCCCTCGAAGGGGTCGCGGCCGTCTTCGTGCTGAACCGGGTCGTGCGCCGCTGGGCCGGGCCGCGCACCGCCTTGCTCGCCGCGGCGCTCTTCGCGCTCACGCCGATCACCGCCGCGATCAACCGGGACAACCAGCCGGACACCCTGTTGCTGCTCCTTCTGCTGCTCGCCGCCTACTTCGTGACGCGGGCGATCGAGGCGGGGAGCGTGCGCTGGCTCGGGCTGGCGGGCGTGTTCGTCGGGCTCGGCTTCATGACCAAGATGCTGGCCGCCTGGATCGTCTTGCCCGCGCTAGCGCTGGCTTACTTCGTGGGTGCGCCGCGTGGACGTCGGCTGCTGCACGTCGGCGTGGCCGGGGTCGTCACGCTGGTGGTTTCGTTGGCATGGCCGGTCGCGGTGACACTCTGGCCGGGGACGAAACCGTTTGTCGGGAGCACCACCGACGGATCCGTGTGGCAGCTGGCCTTCGGCTACAACGGCCTGACCCGGCTCGTCGGCGGGGACAGCGGGATCGGCGGGGGCTACGGCGCCGCGGTCGGGACGAATCTCGGCGGCAGTCCTGGTCCGCTGCGGTTGTTCAACGCCGAGGTCGGCGGGCAGATCGCCTGGCTGTTGCCGCTCGCGTTGGTCGCGCTCGTCGTCGCGGCCTGCCGGGCTCGCGGCGCCACGCCCGAGGTGAAGGCAGGCTGGGCGTTGTGGGGTGCCTGGCTGGTCGCCGGAGCCGCGGTGTTCTCGCTGACCGGCGGGATTTTCCACGCGTACTACACCGCCGAGCTCGCGCCCGCGATCGCCGCCCTCGCCGCGGCAGGGCTGGCGACGGCGTGGCGGTGGCACCGCGCGGGCAACCGGTTCGTGCTGCCGCTCGCGGTCGCCGGGACCGCCGTGCTCGCCTTCGTCATCTTGGCGCGGACGCCGTCGTGGGTGCCCTGGCTGAAGTACGTCGTGCTTGCGCTGGCCGTGGTCGCGGTGGTGGCCGCCTTCACCAGGGCGACGGCCGTGCCGGCGGTCGCGGGGCTGGCCGCGATGGTCGCCGGACCTGCCGCTTACGTCGTCGACACCGCGGTTCAGCCGGTCACGGCGTTGCGGGCCGCGGATCCGAGCGCCGGGCCCGCTGCCACGGCGGCGTTCTCCAGTCTGCGGACGCTCGTCTCGGCCAACACCGGGACCGACACCGCCGAGGCCGGGTTCATCCGGTTCGTGGACAACGCCTACGTGCTCGGCGCTGGTCAGCGGGAGGTGCTCGCCTACGCCGAGGCGCACGCGCCGGACGCGCGGATCGCGCTGGGCGTCGAGGGCGGGACGTACGGCACCGACCCGTTCCTGCTCAACACCGACGCGCGGGTCGCGCCGCTCGGCGGGTACCTCGGGTTCGACCCGGCGCCCGATGCCGGGCAGCTCCAGCAGTGGGCGGCCACCGGCTCGCTGCGGTTCGTGCTGCTGCCGAAGGTCTACGTCGACCTCGCGCACAGCTCGCCGGCCCAGCAGCGGACGCGGGCTCGCCGTTGACGCCAACGTGCTTTCGCAGCGGATCGGATGGACGGCGAAGCACTGCCGGCCGGTGCCGCCCGGGCTGATCGGCCCGGACGCCGCCTCAGCGGGCGTCTTGTTCGACTGCGCGCGTACGTCGTAGCCAGTAGAGCCCGATGACTGGCAGCACCAGCGGGATGAACAGGTAGCCCTCGCCGTAGACCGACCACACCGTCGGGTGCCGGAACGCGGCCGCGTCGACGATGCTCAGGGTGCCGATCGTCAGGACGCCGAGCAGCTCGATCGTGCAGGCCGCCAGTGCGACGCGCCACCACGCCTCGCCGCCGCGGGCGAGCGCGACGGTCGCCAGGATGTAGACGACCGCGGCGAACGCCGAGAGCACGTAGGCGAGCGGCGCCTCGTGGAACTTCGTGCCGATCTGCACCCCGGCCCGCGACGTCGCGGCCAGCGCGAAGATCGCGTACACCGCGACCAGCACCCGGCCGGGGCCGGTCGCGGTCTTACGCACTTGCGCCACTCCACACCTCGTTCAGTCGCAGCACCATCACCGGGATCGCCACGCAGGCGATGCCGAGCACCGCCGTGCTGGCGCGGCTCTGCTCGGCCAGCGCCCACGCCGCGCCGATCGGCAGCACCACCAGGCAGCCGATCAGGTAGGCCAGGTACGTCGCCATGCTGCCAGGGCGGTCCCCGCCGGCCAGCAGCACGATCCCGATCACCAGCTGGGCCACCAGCAGCACCTCGACCACGCCGACCGCGATCAGCAGTGGCTTGTCCGGCAGCCGGTCGCGGGCCGACTGAACGAAACTCCAGAGCGCGACGAGTGTCGCACACACAGCGACCGCCACGGCGAATCCGAAGATCACCCGGGTCCTCCTTTCGGTCCGCCGGCGTCAACTTACTACCCGGTACCCGGGCGGCCGTTCGCCGAGGTCGCCGAGGCGCACCGGTGGCCGGAATAGGCGGTCTATTGTGGACATTTAAAGGACACGCGAGCGGCGTGCAGCGTGAAAATTGATCACGAGGTGTCCTTGATGGCATCGCACCAATTCCCCTGAATATTCCGGAGACAGGCTGGATGGACCTGCGGGAATGGTCGAAAAACCTTCGTGTTACACCCCGACAGGGTGGTTGGGCGGTTCGGTGAACTCACGCAGTGTCTTGTTACCGAACGGTACATGACTCTTTTGCCTACCCCGGATAGCCCAGCTGAACCCCCGGGTTGGCGGATAGGCGCAGGACCGTTCGCCATGGGGGAATATTCCTCGTCCGGTGCTGCCGCGCCGCACCGGAGGAAACATACGGAGGGGCCCTCGATGGATATGCGGTACGAAGCTTTTTGCTTCGCCGACCCACTGTTCTTCGATGGACAGCGGGAAATCGGAGGCGCTGTCGACGATTTCGCGACCGAGTTGCGAGCGCCGGACTACGGCTGGGCCGTCGCCGATCACGAGAGCCGGCGGGTACTGCGCCCCGAGGGTCACGACCTGCCTGCTCAGGGCTGGAAAATCCATGTTTCCGCCGGTCCGGGCAACGTGCGCCGGGTGCTCGTCCGGGTGCACCGCTACTGCCTCGACCGCAAGATCGCTTTCAAGCACCTCCGTGCGGAGCTCGCCGCTCAGATGCGCAATTCCGAATATTCAGTCCCGGGGGGCGACGGCCGGATCGCGACTATTTATCCGGCTGACAACAACGAGCTGACGCGTGTTCTCGAAGACTTGTCCGGCGTCCTCGACGGCGAGGCCAGTGCCTCAATTCCGGGCGACTTGCGTTTCCGCGCCGGTCCGTTGTATGTCGGATACGGCGGATTCGCGGACCAGTGGGTCGAGATCGACGGTAACCGTGTGTCAGCAATCCGCCTGCCGGACGGCTCGCTTGTTCCCGCCAGGCGGGAACCGGCGTTCTCGGTGCCCGGCTGGGTGAAGATTCCGGCGTGTTTGCGGGGCAGTATCGCGGCGGGTAAGGCGGCGACGCCGGTGGAATTCCCCTACCGGGTGACGCGCGCGCTGCGCCACTCCCGCGGCACCGGTGTGTATCTTGCCGACCCCGCGGCGGGTGGTGACCAGGTCGTGCTCAAGGAGGCCAGGCCGGATCCGGTGGTGGACGCCGTCGGGCGGCTGCGCCGGGAGCACCGGGTCCTGCACCGCCTCGCCGGCCTCCCCGGCGTGCCCGCGATCCACGCGGAATTCGCGGTCCGGGACCGCCGCTACCTCGCCGTCGAGTGCATGGACGGCACCCCGCTCAGCGACCGGCTGGCTCAGAATCACCCGTTGGCCAGGCAAGATCGCGTGGACGTCGAGGCGTACGTCGAGTGGGCGCTCGCCGTCATCGCGAACGTCGAGCAGCTGGTCGCGGCGATCCACGAGCGCGGGATCGTCCTCGGCGACCTGCGCCCGGAGAACATCCTCGTCGACGACGAAGCCGTGTCGCTGATCGGTTTCGAGCAGGCCGCCGACGTCGACTCCGGGGAGCGGCCGCGCTCCGGCGCCCCCGGCTTCCGTGCGCCGGCCGGCCGCACCCGCTTCGAGATCGACGAGTACGCCCTTGCCGCGCTGCGGCTGTGGATCTTCCTGCCCCTGGTCGGCCTGCTCGAGCTCGCCCCGGCGAAGCTGCGCGGCCTCGCCGACGCCGTTCAGCGCCGGTTCGCGCTGCCCGAAGGCTATGGCGACACCGCGGTCGCGGTGCTGGCCCCGCGTGAAGCGCCCGCGGAGCCGGCACCGGTCCACACCGCGCTCGACCAGCCCGAACCCGACTGGGCGCTGGTCCGCACACAGCTCGCGAAGGCGATCCTGGCCACCGCGACCCCACTGCGCACCGACCGGCTGTTCCCCGGCGACGTCGAGCAGTTCCGCGTCGGTGGTGCGTGCTTCGGCTTCGGCGCGGCGGGCGTGTTGCACGCCCTGCACGTCGCCGGCGCGGGCAGGTTCCCGGCGTACGAGCAGTGGCTGATCGACGCGACGCGGAGCGAGAAGCCGACGCGGCCCGGATTCTTCGACGGCAGTCACGGGATCGCTTACGTGCTCGAGAACTTCGGCCACCGCGAGGCGGCGGGCAAGCTGCTCACGGCGTCCGCGCGGCTCGTCGCGGACACCACAGACCACACGCTCGGAAGCGGGCTGGCCGGGATCGCCCTCACCCAGCTGCACTTCGCGCAAAGCCGTCGGGACAACGAGTTCGGCCGCCAGGCGCTGCAGATCGCGATCCGGCTGGTCGAGGCGCTGGAGACAGCCGCGCCGCCGGCCGGCTTCGGCCGCGCAGGCCTGCTGTCCGGCTGGGCCGGGCCCGCGCTGCTGTTCATCCGGCTCTTCGAACGCACCGGCGAGGACGCCTGGCTGGCGTTCGCCGACCAGGCACTGCGTCGTGACCTGGAGGAATGCACGCTCGCGCGGGACGGATCCCTGCAGGTCCGCGACGGCGCGAGCCGGACGTCGTCCTACGCCGGCATCGGCAGCGCCGGGATCCTCATGGTGGCCGAGCAGCTGGCGCGGCACCGGCCCGACGCGCTCGCCTGCGAGAGCAGGACCGGCCTGCGTGACGCGTGCTTGCTCGAATTCGTCCGCCACCCCGGCCTGCTCAACGGCCGCGGCGGGCTGGCCGTCGCGCTCGGCATGGGCGCGGCGCCGGACCGGCGGATCCGCGACGCCATCGACCTGCACCTGGCCAGGCTCGCCTGGCACGCGATCCCGCTTCACGGCGGAATCGCGTTCCCCGGCAACGAATTGCTTCGCCTGAGCATGGACGTCACCACCGGTGGCGCGGGAATCCTGCTCGCGCTCGCGGCCCTGCGAGACGGCCGGGAGGTGCTGCCCTTCCTGGGCGGTGGCCGCGAGCGATTCGCGGCACCGGCCGAGCGCCGGGTCACGGCCGCGGCGAACTGACCAGATCCACGAATTCCGCGAGCGAAGCGAGGCGGCATGGACGAGCGTTATCAGGCGTTCTGCGTGGCAGACCCGTCGTTCTACGACGCCATGCACTCCGAGGCGACGGCGGGCACATCCTTCCGGGTCGCCGAGCGCGACCTGGCCGACGGCTGGCGGCGCTACGAGCAGGACGACTGGTTCGTGATCGACCCGCAGACCGCCGGTCTGCCCAGCCAGGGCTGGAAGATCCACGCGTCGGCCACCCGGGACAACGCCGAGCACGTCCTCGAAACCGTGTGGGACTACTGCGTCCCGCGCGGCATCGAGTTCAAGTTCCTGCGCTCGCCGGGTGCGTTGAACTCGCGCGTCGCCAAGTACGCCCCGCGCGGCTACAGCGGCAAGCTCGTGACCATCTACCCGATCGACGACAGCCAGTGCGAGACCATCCTCGAGGAGCTGGGCGCGCTGCTCGAGGGTGAGCCGAACCCGTACATCCTCAGTGATCTGCGCTGGGGCAAGGGCCCGCTGTTCGTGCGGTACGGCGCGTTCGTCAACCAGTACACCGTGAACGACGCCGGCCGCGTCGTGCCCGCCATCGCCGACGGCGACGGGAACCTGGTGCCCGACCGCCGCGATCCGGTCTTCTACGTGCCGCCGTGGGTGACGCTGCCGAGCTTCCTCGAACCGCAGCTCGCGGCCCGCAACGCGGTCACGGTCACCGATCTGCCCTACACGATCGAGAGCGTCCTGCACTTCTCCAACGGCGGCGGGATCTACACCGGACGCGACAAGCGCACCGGCGCCGAAGTCGTGCTGAAGGAGGGACGTCCGCACGCCGGGCTCGACACGATGGGCCACGACGCCGTGCGCCGCGTCGAGCGGGAGTACGAGATCCTCCAGCGGCTGGCCGGGATTCCCGGCGTGCCGGCGGCGCACGACCTGTTCTGGGTGGGGGAACACCGGTTCCTGGCCATGGACTTCGTCGACGGCGACGTGCTCGGCAAGGCGATCGTCCAGCGCTACCCGCTGATCGACCCGTCGGCCGGACCCGACCAGTACCGCGAGTACGCCGAGTGGGCGACGCGCATCCAGGAGCAGCTGGAAGTCACGCTGGCCGCGGTGCACGAACGCGGCATCGTCTACGGCGACCTGCACCTGTTCAACGTGCTCGTCCGCGAGGACGACACCATCGCGTTGCTGGACTTCGAGGTGGCGTCGCCGGTCGAAGAGGCCACGCGCCCCGCGCTCGGCAACCAGGGCTTCTCCGCGCCACGCGCCAGCGAGGGCTTCGCCATCGACGAGTACTCGCTGGCGTGCATGCGGATGGCGCTGTTCCTGCCGATGACGAACCTGCTCAGCCTGCACCGGGTCAAGGCGCGGCAGTTCGCGGACATCATCGCGGAGCACTTCCCGGTCGACCCGGCGTTCCTGGCCAAGGCCGTCGACGTGATCGTGCCGCCGGGCACCCCGCACCTGCCGAGCCCGCGCATCGAGCCCGACCGCGCGCAGTGGCCGGAGCTGCGCGACAGCCTCGTCCGGGCGATCGTCGCCAGTGCCACGCCGGAGCGCGACGACCGGCTGTTCCCCGGCGACATCGAGCAGTTCGTCGTGGGCGGGCTCGGCCTGGGCTACGGCGCGGCCGGCGTGCTCCACGCGATTTCCGCGACCGGCGGCGGACGCTATCCGCAGCTCGAGGAATGGCTGGTCAAGCGGGCGCTGAACCCGCACACCGGCACCCGCCTCGGCCTCTACGACGGGCTGCACGGCGCCGCGTTCACCCTTGAAGACCTCGGTTATCACCAGCAGGCCCTCGACGTCCTCGACATCGGCCTGCGGGAGAAGTGGGAGTCGCTCGGCCCGGATCTCGGCGGCGGCCTGGCCGGGATCGGCCTGAACCTGCTGCACTTCGCCGACCGGACCGGCGAGCCCGCGCTGCGTGAGGCCGGGTTGCGCGCGGCCGGGCTGGTCGCCGAGAAGTTCGCGGACGAGCCGGAGGACGGCCCGACCGTCAGCGGCGGCGAAAACCCTTACGCCGGGCTGATGCGGGGCCGCGCTGGGCAGGCACTCCTGCTGCTGCGCGCCTACGACGACACCGGCGACACCGCCTTCCTCGACCGGGCCGCGGTCGCGCTGCGCCAGGATCTGCGCTGCTGCGTCGTCCGCGAGAACGGTTCGCTGGAGGTCAACGAGGGCTGGCGCACCATGCCCTACCTCGGGACCGGCAGCACCGGGATCGGCCTGGTGCTCGACGAATACCTGGCCCGCCGGCACGACGACCAGTTCGCCGAGGCGAGCCGCGGGGCCGCGATGGCCGCGTGCTCGACGATGTACATCCTGCCCGGGCTGTTCACCGGCCGGGCCGGGATCCTCGCCTACCGCACCGGGAAGGCCACCTCGCCCGCCATCGACGCCGAGGTCGCGAAGCAGATCAAAACCCTTGCGTGGCACGCACTTCCGTACGCCGACGGGCTGGCCTTCCCCGGCAACGAGCTGCTGCGGCTTTCGATGGACCTGGCTACGGGCACCGCGGGCGTGCTGCTCGCGCTCGGCACCGCGCTGCACGACCGGCCGGTCGGCATCCCGTTGCTGACCACGGCGGTGAAGGCCGCCCCCCAGACCCCCGCACCAACCGGTGCGGGTCAGTAAGAGAAAACGGAGACGAAAATGTCGGTTCTCGACCTGCAGGGCATGGAAACCGCTCCCTCGAACGGTGGCGGCGGCCACGGTGGCGGCTCCAGCGCCAGTGCGCACAGCTGCCCCAGCAACCTGAGCGTCACCCTCTGCGACGGCACCAGCGGCCTTTCGGTCCTGATCTGCCACTGATCACCGACGAGTCAGGGTCCCGGACGACTGTCGCTCGTCCGGGACCCCGGCCCAGGTTGGAGTGTACGTGAACCTGTTCACCGCACTGGTCCGTCTCAACTGGCGGTCGTTGCCGCTGATCGGCCTTCCCGCGCTGGTGGGGACGCTGGTCGCGCTGGCCCGGCCCTGGGTGCTCGGCCGTGCGGTGGACGCGATTTTCGCCGGATCGGGCAGCGGCCGATGGCTCGCGATCGCGATCGCGCTGGTCGTCGCCGGCGTAGTCACCGACCTCGTCGGTGCCTACGCCGACGCGGCCTGCGTGGCGAGTACGTCCGCGTGGCTGCGCAAGCGGCTCGTGCGGCACGTGCTCGCCATCGGCCCCGACCGGTTCCGGCAGTTCGACAGCGGTGACCTGGTCAGCCGGGTTTCCGGCAACGCCGTGGACGCCGCGCAGGCCGGGCCGAGCGTCGTCACCGTCGGCCTGTCGCTGCTCCCCCCGGTCGGCAGCCTCGTGCTGCTGGCCGTCATCGATGCCTGGCTCGCGGTGGCGTTCCTCGTGGGGCTCACCTTCGTCGGGCTGGTGCTGCGGGCGTTCACCAAGAACACCGCCGAAGTCATCACGTCCTACCTTCGCACCCAGGGGCGGATCGCCGCCCGGCTCACGGAATCCCTGTCCGGCGCCCGGACGATCGCGGCGGCGGGCACGGCGGACCGGGAAGAGCGCCGGGTGCTGGCATCCTTGCCCGACCTCCACCGGCAGGGCACCCGGAGCTGGCAGGTGCTGGCCCGGTCGGTCGCCCAGGCGTCGGTGGTCGGGCCGTTCGTCATCGTCGCCGTGCTGAGTGCCGGCGGGTGGGCGTTGCTGGCCCACCGGATCAGCGCGGGCGATCTGTTCGCGGCCGGGCAGTACGCGGTGATGGGCGCCGGGCTCGGCAGCCTCACCGGGGTGTTCGGCCGCCTGGCCCGGGCGCGGGCCGGAGCCGCGCGCGCTGGGGAGGTCCTCGCGGTGCCCGCCGTCGAATACGGCGGGCTGAGTCTGCTCGACGGCCCGGGGCTGCTGGAGTTCCGGGCCGTCGGCGCGTCGGCCGGCGACACCACGCTGCTGGAGGACGTCGACCTGGTGCTGCCCGGCGGGAGCGCGGTCGCCGTGGTCGGCCGTTCCGGCGCGGGGAAGTCCGTGCTGGCCGCGTTGGCGGCGCGGTTGCGCGATCCGGATCACGGGCAGGTGCTGCTCGACGGCGTCCCCCTGAACGAACTCAGCCACGAAACGCTGCGCCACGCGATCGGATGTGCGTTCGAGCGGCCGGTCCTGGTCGGTGCGACGGTCGCCGAAGCTGTCGGCCTCGGCGCGGATCCGGACTGGACCCGCCAGGCGGCCCGCGCGACCCACGCGCACGACTTCGTCACCCGGCTTCCCGATGGTTATGACACGGCTTTGGCCGACGCGCCCATGTCGGGCGGTGAGCTGCAACGGCTGGGGTTGGCGCGCGCGTGGCCCGCCGAACGGCTGCTGGTGCTCGACGACGCGACGTCCAGTCTGGACATGGTGACCGAGATGCAGATCAGCCGGACCCTCACCGAGGACCACGGCGGGCGCACCCGGCTCATCGTCACCCACCGGGTGAGCACGGCCGCGCGCGCGGATCTGGTGGTGTGGCTGGAAAACGGCCGCGTTCGCGCTGTCGGCAGGCATGACTCGCTGTGGGAACAGCCGGACTACCAGGGGGTTTTCGGATGAAGCGCGAGCTCCGGTACGCCGTCTCCGCGCTGCACCGCCGTCCGCTGCTCGCGATGATCGGGTGGTCGCTGCCGGAAATCCTGCCGACCATGGTGTCCGGTATCGCGCTCGCCCACGCTGTCGACGACGGGTTCCTGGCCGGGCGTCCGCTGATCGGCCTGGCCTGGCTGGTGGGGCTGCTGGTGGCGGGCGGGATCGGCGCGTTCGGGTCCCGGCATGTGTTCCGTCACTTGGGAAATCTCGTCGAACCGCTGCGCGATGACCTCGCCCGGCGGGTGGTCGGCGGCGCTCTGCGGACCGCGGTGGCGGGCAAGCCGGACCGGGGTGCGCTGGCGCGGCTGACTCGTCAGGTCGAGATCGTGCGGGACACGTTCAGCGGGCTGCTCGTGTCACTGCGGAGTTTCATCGTCACGGTGGTCGGCGTCGTCATCGGCCTCGCTTCGGTCGCGCCGATCGTGATGGTGCTGATCGTGCCGCCGTTCCTGCTCGGGTGCGCTGCTTTCGTGGCTACGTTGGGACTTTCCGCGAACCGGCAGCGGGACGCGGTACTGGCCGACGAGCGGCTGGCGGACACTGCGGGGCTCGTCATCGGTGGTACCAAGGACGTTGCCGCGAGTGGTGCTGAAGACCGTGCCGCGGCGATGGTCGCTGCTCCGATCGGACAGCAGGCTGCCGCGGAACTCGCGTTGGCTCGGGTCGGTGCGCTTCGCACGCTCTGTTTCGCTATCGGTGGCTGGCTGCCGCTGCTTGTGGTGCTGATCGCTGGGCCATGGCTGGCCGGGCGCGGGTTGACCACCGGTGAGGTCATGGGTGGGCTGACGTACGTCCTGATGGGCCTTCAGCCGGCGCTGCGGACGCTGATGGGTGGCCTCGGCGGGACCGGGCTCCGCTTCGTGATCACGCTCGGCCGCATTCTCGACACCGCGCCGGTGCCCGCTCCGAGTGAGCCGGCCGTCACTCCGGTGCCGGTCGGTCACGCGCTCGAGGTCAAGGGCCTCACGTTCGCGTATGGTCCCGCTGCCGAGCCGGTGCTGGACGACCTGCGGTTGCACGTCCCCGAGGGCGATCACCTGGCGATCGTCGGCCCGAGCGGGATCGGCAAGTCGACCTTGGCCGGGCTGCTGTGCGGTCTGCTGGAACCCACCGCGGGGGCCGTCGAACTCGGCGGGGTCCCGGTGTCGACGCTGTCGCCCGGCGTGCTGGCCAGGTCGCGGGTGCTGATTCCGCAGGAGGCGTACGTCTTCAGCGGCACGATCCAGGACAACCTGACCTACCTCCGGCCCGCTGCCACCCGGGCGGAGATCGACTACGCCATCGAGGTGGTCGGTGCCGGTCCGCTGATTTCGCGGCTGGGTGGGTGTCAGGTCCGGCTGACGCCTGGCGATCTTTCGGCGGGGGAGCGTCAGCTCATCGCGCTGGTGCGGGCGTACCTGTCACCGGCTCCCGTCGTGATTCTCGACGAGGCCACGTGCCATCTGGATCCGGTGGCGGAGCGCCGCGCCGAAGACGCGTTCGCTTCGCGTGGCGGGACGCTGGTGGTGATCGCGCACCGGATCAGCTCGGCGCTGCGCGCTCAGCGGGTCCTGGTGCTGGACGGCACCGGCGCGGCCCTCGGCGACCACCACACCCTGCTGGGCACTTCACCCCTGTACCGCGAACTGCTCGGCCACTGGCACCCCGACGACCTGGCCACCGGCGTGAGCTGAAGGGGACTTTCCTCGCGTCTGACGTGAGGAAAGTCCCCTTCATCCCACCGGGCGTGAGGAAAGTCCCCTTCAGCTCAGCGCTTCCAGGCACTCCCGGAGCTTGCCCGAGACCGGGACCGGCCGCCGGGTCTCCCGGTCCACGAACACGTGCACGAAGTGTCCTTCGGCGACCAGGGTTTCCTCAGCCGTGTACATCCCGATTTCGTACCGCACGCTCGACGTCCCCAGGTGCGCCACCCGCAGCCCGACCTCCAGCGAGCCGGGAAACGACACCGAAGCGTGATACCCGCAGTGCGACTCCACGCACAGCCCGATCACCTCGCCGGACGAGACGTCGAGGCCGCCCCGCTCGATCAGCCACGTGTTGATCACGGTGTCCATCAGCGAGTAGTGCACGACGTTGTTGACGTGCCCGTAGACGTCGTTGTCCTTCCAGCGCAACGGAACCGTCTGCCAGTGCGGGTACGCGCTCACCACAGCGACACCGACTCCCGTAGCACGCCCGCCAGGTCGTCGGCCGACGCCTCGCGCGGCGCGGTCGCCAGCAAACGTTGCTGCTTCAGCGTTCCCTCGACCAGGGAGTCCACATCGGACTCGCCATAGCCGACCGCGCCGATCCCGTTGGGGATGCCGATCTCGCTCATGAGGTTGGTCAGCACCGCGGGCAGGTGGTCGGCGAAGTCGCCCGGCCACTCGAAGTCGGGCGCCAGCAGGCGCGCCACCCGCAGGTGGCGGTCCGGGGCGGCGTCGAAGGTGAAGCGGAACGCCGCCGGCGCCGTCAGCGAGACAGCCATGCCGTGCGGCACCATGGCTTCGTCGCCGGGATAGCCGTCGGGGTGGAAATCCCGGACCTGCCCGGCGATCGGGTACGCGTTCGCGTGCGGGATGTGCACGCCCGCGTTGCCGAAGCCGAGGCCCGCGAACGTCGCCGCCAGCGCCATGGCCTCGCGCGCCTTGAGGTTCGAGCCGTCGCGGACGGCCACCGGCAACGCCCAGGACAGCAGGCGCAGCGACTGCTCGGCGAACATGTCGGCGAGCGGGTTCGAGCCGCAGTACGGAACCCGCTCTTCCGGGCGCTTGCGTTCGAACTCCGTGTACGGCTTCGCGGTATAGCTTTCCGCGGCGTGACAAAGGATGTCCATCCCGCTGGCCGCGGTCACGCCCGCCGGCTGGCTCACGGTCAGCCTCGGGTCGACGACCGCGAGCGTGGGCCGCAGTCGCAGATGGCTGATCCCGCTCTTCACGCGCAGCGACAGGACGTCCAGCACGCACACGGTCGTGCTCTCGGAGCCGGTGCCGGTGGTCGTCGGCACCGCCACGAGCGGCTTCAGCGGACGGGACGGCGCGCGCCCTCCGCCGACCGGCGCATTGACGTAGTCCATCAGTTCGCCGTCGTTACTGGTCAGCAGATTCGCCGCTTTGGCGGTGTCGATGCTCGACCCGCCGCCCACGGCGACGAAGGCGTCGTACGGGCCGGTGCCGCGCGCGAAGTCGACCGCTTTCTGCATGCTGACGTCGGTGGGTTCGACGTGCACGCCGTCGAACACCTCGGCCTCGATGCCGTAACCGGCGATGCCTTCGGCGATCCGGCGCGGCCAGCCGGTCGCCGCCACCCGCGGGTCCGTGACGACCAGCACCCGGTGCGCGCCGTACTGGGTCAGGTCGTAGCCGATCTCGTCGCTCGCCCCGGCGCCGTACTTCAACCCTGGTGCGCCATAAGTAAAAACGGTTTCACGTTCGGTTGCGGCCAACGCTCGGGTCCTCGCTCCCTTGTTCGGACACCACTCGGTCAAAGCGGACATTCCCCGAAGATCACTTGACTGCACTGAACGGTGCCCGCCTAAGCTCTCCTCATTAGATACCAACTGGGAGCGACCGTCGCCCAGACGGCCGTGCGGATCCTGACCGAGGCGCGTGTCCGCCGTGTGTACGCGGTGGTCGGTGAGTCCTTCCTGGAGCTGCTCGACGCCGTGCAGCGGGAACGGGAGATCACCCTGGTTTCCGCGCGCCACGACGCCGGTGCGGCGTTCATGGCCGAGGCCGAGGGCAAGCTCACCGAACGGCCCGCCGTGCTGCTCGCGAGCCGCGGCCCGAGCGGTGCGAGCCTGGCGATCGGCGTCCAGACGGCCTACCAGGACGAGACACCGATGGTCGTGCTGCTCGAGACGCCCGCCATCGAGCCGATGGTGACCGGCGAGCTGCCCACCGCGGACCTGACCACCATGTTCGAGTCCATCGCCAAGTCGATGCTGCGGGTGACCGACCCCGACAGCCTGCCGGCGCTGCTCGCCCATTCGCTGACGACTTCGCAGGAGGGACGCCCGGGGCCGGTCGTGCTCGGCGTGCCGAGCGACGTCTGGGGCATGCCGTATGACGCCGGGAAGCCGATGGCGCGGGTCCGGCCGCCGGCCAGTGGCACGCTGGGCCGTTCGGCGGACGCCGTGGCCCAGCTGGTCGACGAGGCCAAGTACCCGGTGGTCATCGTCGGCGGCCGGGCCCGCTCCGCGCGCGAGGAGCTGATCGCGGTCGCCGACGAGCTCTCGCTCCCGGTGTACAACGCGTTCCGCCGCCAGGACGCCTTCCCGGAGAACCACGCGCGGTACGCCGGTCACCTCGGTCTCGGCATCCCGGCGCGCCAGCTCGACGCGCTCGAGCGGGCCGACCTGGTGCTCGCGCTCGGCACCCAGCTCGACGAGGTGACGACCCAGGCCTACCGGTACCCGACCGCGCAGCAGACGCTGGTGATGGTCGGTACTGGCATCGATGTCAGCCCCCGGCGCCGCGGGCTGACCTTCCGCGTCGACTCCGAGGTCGAGCCCTTCCTGCGTGAGCTGCGCGAGGTGGCTTCGCCGCGGACCCGGCGGGCGTCGGCGGCCAACGCCGCCGTGCACACCTTCATGACCCCGCCCGACACCAGCGGGAACACCCGCGTGCACCCGGTGGACGTGATCCGCGCGCTGCGCAAGCTGGCGCCCGAGGACACCATCGTGACCAGTGACGCGGGCAACTTCGCCGAGTTCATGCACCGCTACTGGTGCTTCACCGCGCCGCGCAGCCAGCTGGGCCCGAGCAACGCCGCGATCGGGTACGCGGTGCCCGCCGCGGTCGCGGCCAAGCTCGCCGAGCCGCGCCGCACCGTCGTCGCGATGGTCGGCGACGCCGGTACGCTGATGACCGGCCAGGAGATCGAGACCGCGGTCCGGTACCGGGCGCCGGTGATGGTCGTGGTCTTCCAGAACGGCCTGCACGGGGCCTTCGCGATGCATCAGGCGCGTACGCACGGGCGGCTGGCCGGGGTGTCCATCCCGCTGACGGACTTCGCGTCGTGGGCGCGTGGACTCGGCGCGGCCGGGTACACGGTGGACGATCGCGAGGAGCTCGAGCCGATCATCGCCAGCGCGCTGGTGCGGCAGCGGCCGTGTGTCATCGATGTCCGCACCGACCCGGACGTGGTGACGCCGGACGTCCGGCTGTCCGGGCTGCTGGCCCAGCTGCGCCCGCAACCGCCCGCGCAGTAAGCGTTTCGGGTCGCCGGATTCTGGGAAACGCCGGAAAGGTCAGTGGCCCCAAGGCTTCCGCTCAGGTAGCCTGGCAGGTGTTCCGGTGGTGGTTCGCCGCTGAACCTTCCCGGCCGGGTCCCGGCGGGAGACAACCGGTTTCTGTCGGTGCCCCATGGCATCATCACGGTCGTGGTCCGCTTGGTAGCGGATGGGAACGAGGGGAGTTCGACGTGGCCGATCCGAAAAACGCGCCCGAGCAGGCAGGCAAGGCCTCCGGCGTGATCCCGGTGCTGTTCAGCGCCGGTACCGAATCGCACGATGAGGCAGTCATGGCAGTCGACCGGGACGCCACGTGGCGCTCGCCGTTCGGCGGAGAGGGCCTTCGCCCGGCAAGTGGCGAATAGCTCACCTCGTTCGGGTGATGCCGGGTTGTCCGGCGCGGACGAGCTGTGCTTTACTTCAGATGGTCTCGATTTTTGTGTTCGTGTTGTCTCACGCTCGCAGAACTCAGCGGGCGTAGTGTCTCCTCGTCGAGGAAGCAAACCGTCTGGTTCGACCCGGGTCGCCGACGTGGCTTCTCGATTTTTTTTAAGCATGGAGATTTTTAGATGACTCAGGGCACCGTGAAGTGGTTCAACTCCGAGAAGGGGTTTGGCTTCATCACCCCCGACAACGGTGGCGGCGACGTCTTCGTTCACTACAGCGAGATTCAGGGTAACGGCTTCAAGAGCCTTGAAGAGAACTCTCGCGTCGAGTTCGAGATCGGCCAGGGCCAGAAGGGCCCGCAGGCCACGTCGGTCACCTTGATCTGACTTTGATCTTGGGAAAGGGCCGTCACCCGTTCGCGGTGGCGGCCCTTTTCGTATGCTGCACAGCATGATCGAACAGGGTTACACCGTTTCCGGAATGTCCTGCGGCCACTGTGCCCAGTCGGTTACGGAAGAGATCGAAGGCCTGCCCGGAGTGGCCGACGTGACGGTTGACGTCGCGACCGGCCGGGTGGTCGTGCGCGCCGAGTCGGAGCTGGCCGCGGCCGACGTCCGGGCCGCCGTCGAAGAGGCCGGATATCAGTTCGAGGGCGTGACCAGCCTGGTCTCGTAGGCCAGCACGATCGCCTGGGCGCGGTCCCGCAGGTTCAGTTTCGCCAGGATGCGGCCCACATAGGTTTTCACCGTCTGGTCGGACAGCACGAGATCCGCGGCGATTTCCCGGTTGGACAGTCCTTTCGCGACCAACCGCAGCACCTCCCGCTCGCGTTCGGTGAGCACGTCCAGTGACTCCGGCCGTACCGGCCGCTCGGGCGCGCTGCGCACGAAATTCGCGATCAGCCGTTTCGTGACCGCCGGTGAGAGCAGTGCTTCGCCGGCGGCGACGACCTTGATGGCCGCGATCAGCTCGGCCACGGGCGCGTCCTTGAGCAGGAAGCCGCTCGCGCCCGCCCGCAGCGCCTCGTAGACGTAGTCGTCCAGGTGGAACGTCGTGAGCACGAGCACCTTGGGCTGCTCGCCCTCGCCTTCGAGGAGCCGCCGGGTGGCTTCGAGGCCGTCCAGCTCCGGCATCCGGATGTCCATCAGCACCACGTCGGGCGCCGGATCGAGCGCGGCGAGAGCCGTGAGCGCGGCCTGACCGTCCGCCGCCTGGCCGACGACCCGCAGGTCCGGCTGGGCGTCGAGCAGCCCGGCCAGGCTTTCCCGGACCATGGCCTGGTCGTCCACCACGAACACCGTGGTCACCGCGCCGCCTCCCGTTCGGCGGTCCCGGCCAGCGACTCGTGAGCGTTCCGGGCGGTTAGACCGCCGGAACGCTCAGCGAGTCCGTGCTGCAACGCCCTGCAACCCTTCCGCGCCGCCCCCGTCACGGCGTCTTCTGGTCCCGGCTGAAATCCGGGAGGTCAGGTGGGCGAAAGGGTGGCGGGGATCGTCGCGAATCCGGCGTCGGGGCGGGACATCCGCCGGCTGGTCTCGCAGGCGTCGGTGTTCCCCACCGCGGAGAAGGCGAACATGGTGCAGCGGCTGCTCGCCGCGTTCGCTGTGACGGGCGTCGACAGGGCGCTGGTGTCGACCGACCTCGGCGGGATTTCCGCGGCCGTGTTGCGGGCGCTCGGGCGCGGCGGGGACTGGCCGACCGTCGAGTTCTGTGAGGGCGACGCCCTGACCGGCACCGCGGCGGACACCACCCACGCGGTCCGCCGGATGGTCGACGAGGGCGCCGCCGTGATCGTCGTGCTCGGCGGCGACGGCACCGCCCGGGTCGCCGCCGCGGCCTGTGGCGACGTGCCGATGCTCGCGCTCTCCACCGGGACGAACAACGCCTTTCCGCAGATGCGGGAGGCCACCGTGGCCGGGCTCGCCGCCGGGATGATCGCGACCGGCCAGGTCGACGCCGACCTCGTCACCGAGCGGGTGAGCGTGCTCGAGGTGGTCACGAAGGCGCGCCGCGAGATCGCGCTCGTCGACGTCTGCGTGACGCTGAGCAGGCACGTCGGCGCGCGGGCGCTGTGGGATCCGACGTCGCTGACCGAGCTGTACTGCACCTTCGCCGAGCCGGACGGCATCGGCCTCTCCAGCGTCCCCGGCCAGCTTTGCCCCAGCCCGCGATCCAGCCCCGACGGCGTCGCGCTGCAGCTCGGACCGGCCAGCGAGACGCCGTACGTCGTGCAGGCGCCGATCGCGCCCGGGCTGGTCCGGCCGGTCGGTGTGCGCGGCTGGGGCGTGCTGCGGCCGGGCGTGCGGGTCGAGCTCGCCGCGGCCGGCGGGGTGATCGCGCTCGACGGTGAGCGCGAGCTGGAGCTGCGCAACGGCGAGAGCGCGTTCGTCGAGCTGCGTCCGGACGGGCCGTGGTGCGTCGACGTCCGAGCGGTGATGGCCGAGGCGGCCAAGCGTG
The DNA here is from genome assembly GCA_963762765.1 of uncultured Actinomycetota bacterium. Lineage (GTDB taxonomy): Bacteria > Actinomycetota > Actinomycetes > Mycobacteriales > Pseudonocardiaceae > Amycolatopsis. Next base: position 293,683 of record CAVXMR010000049.1, on the reverse strand, counting down.
GGCTGCTTCGCATGGAGACCGACAGAGGGAAGGAGCGTCGACGATGACGGACACCCTGCGGGACGCGTATCGCATGATGCGCACGATCCGGGAGTTCGAGGAGCGGGTGCACGAGGAGTTCGCGACCGGGCGACATCCCCGGCTTCGTGCACCTCTACGCCGGCGAGGAGGCCTCCGCGGCCGGCGTCTGCCTGCACCTCGACGACCGCGACACCATCGCCAGCACCCACCGCGGCCACGGCCACTGCATCGCCAAGGGCGTGCGACGTGAAGGGCATGATGGCCGAGATCTTCGGCCGCGCGACCGGGTCGTGCGACGGCAAGGGCGGCTCGATGCACATCGCCGACCTGTCGAAGGGCATGCTCGGCGCCAACGGCATCGTCGGCGGCGGGCCGCCGCTGATCTGCGGCGCCGCGCTGGCCGCCAAGCACGCGGGGGACCGGCGGTGTCGGCGTCGCGTTCTTCGGCGACGGCGCCTCCAACCAGGGCACGACGCTGGAGGCGCTCAACCTCGCCACGGTCTGGAACCTGCCGGCGATCTTCGTCGTCGAGAACAACGGCTACGCCGAGGCGACGTCGAGCACGTGGTCGGTCGCCTCGGACAACATCGCCGACCGCGCGGCCGGGTTCGGCATGCCGGGCGTGATCGTCGACGGCTTCGACTTCTTCGCGGTCCACGAGGCCGCGGGCGAGGCCATCGAGCGGGCGCGCGCCGGCGGCGGCCCGACGCTGATCGAGGTCAAGCTCACCCGCTACTACGGCCACTTCGAGGGCGACCAGCAGACCTACCGGGCCGGCGAGGTGGCGAACGCGCGGGAGAACCTCGACTGCCTCAAGCGGTTCCGGGCGCGCGTGATCGAGACCGGGCAGCTCGACGAGTCCAGCTCGGACGCCATCGACGCCGAAGTCGCGAAGCTGATCGAGGACTCCGTGAGCGAGGCCAAGGCGGCGCCGAAGCCGACCTCGCCGACCTGCTCACCGACGTCTACGTCACGTACTGAGGAGGAAACCATGCCGCACGATCAGTTACCGCCAGGCGATCAACGAGGCGCTCGCGCAGGAGATGGAGCGCGACGAGTCGGTCATCGTCATGGGCGAGGACATCGCCGGCGGCGCCGGCGCCCCGGCGAGGACGACGCCTGGGGCGGCGTGCTCGGCGTCACCAAAGGGCTTTACCGCAAGTTCCCGGGCCGGGTGCTGGACACGCCGATCTCCGAATCGGCCTTCGTCGGCGCGGCCGTCGGCGCCGCGACGGCGGGGCTGCGGCCGGTCGCCGAGCTGATGTTCGTCGACTTCATGGGCGTCTGCTTCGACCAGATCTTCAACCAGGCGGCCAAGTTCCGCTACATGTTCGGCGGCAAGGCCGTGACCCCGGTGGTGATCCGCACCATGTACGGCGCCGGCCTCCGCGCCGCGGCGCAGCACTCCCAGTGCCTCTACCCGATCTTCACGCACATCCCCGGCCTGAAGGTCGTCGTGCCCTCCAACCCCTACGAGGCCAAGGGCCTGCTGATCCAGGCGATCCGCGACGACGACCCGGTGATCTTCTTCGAGCACAAGGCGCTGTACGACACGACGGGCGAGGTGCCGGAGGAGAGCTACACGATCCCGTTCGGCGAGGCCAACGTCGTCCGCGAGGGCGACGACGTGACGATCGTGGCGTTCGGCCGGATGGTGGCGGTCGCCGAAGAGGCGGCGCGCGAGCTGGCGGCGACCGGCATCGAGGCCGAGATCATCGACCCGCGCACGACCAGCCCGCTCGACACCGAGACGATCCTGGAGAGCGTCGAGGACACCGGGCGGCTGGTCGTCGTCGACGAGGCCTCGCCGCGCTGCAACCTCGCGACCGACATCTCCGCACTCGCCGCGAAGGAGGCTTTCGGCTCGCTGCAGGCCCCGATCGAGATGGTCACGCCGCCGCACACGCCGGTCCCGTTCTCGGACGCGCTCGAGGATCTCTACATCCCGGACGCGCAGAAGGTGCTCAACGCCGCCAAGGCCGTTGTGGAGTACAAGCGATGATCCAGCGCGTCACCATGCCGAAGTGGGGGCTGTCGATGGAGCGCGGCCGCATCACCGACTGGCTCGTGAGCGAGGGCGACGAGGTCGTCACCGGCGACGACCTCGCCGACATCGACACCGACAAGATCAACGGCACCCTCGAGTCGCCCGGCGACGGCGTGCTGCGGCGCGTCGTCGCGACGGCGGGCGAGGAGGTGCCGGTCGGCGGAACGCTCGCGCTGATCGCGGCCCCGTCGGTACCCGAGGCGGATGTCGAAGAGGAGGCACGGCAGGCCCGCGAGGAACTGGACGCCGGGATCGTCGCCGAGGTCGCCGGGCCGGTCACCGGCACCGTCGAGGTCGACGGCCGGTCGCTCGCCTACGCGACGCTGGGCACCGAGGGCGAGGTCGTGGTCCTCGTCCACGGCTATGGCGGCGACAAGAACTCCTGGCTGTTCGTGCAGGAACCGCTGGCCGAGGGGCGGATCGTGCACGCGCTCGACCTGCCCGGCCACGGCGAGTCGACCAAGGACGTCGGCGACGGCTCCCTGGACACCCTCGCCGCGTCGGTCGTCGGGTTCCTCGACGAGCTCGGCATCGAGCGCGCGCACCTGGTCGGGCACTCGCTCGGCGGCGCGGTCGTGACGGCCGCGGCCGCGCGGGCACCGGGCCGGGTCGCCTCGCTCACGCTGGTCGCGCCCGCCGGGTTCGGCACCGACGTCAACGCCGGCTACCTGCGCGGATTCGCCCACGCCGGCTCTCGGCGCGAGCTGAAACCGCACCTGACGGCGTTGTTCGCCGACTCCCGAGCTGGTCACCCGCCGGCTCACGGACGACCTCATGAAGTACAAGCGGCTCGACGGCGTCGACAAGGTGCTCACCACGCTGCTCGGCACCCTGCTCGACGGCCTCGACGCGGCGTCCCTGCTGTCCACTGTGGACGTTCCGGTCGCGGTGGTGTGGGGCCGCGAGGACGCGGTACTGCCCGCGACCAACGGGGCCTCGCTCCCGGAGGTGCGGTACGTCGCTGGGGCGGGCCACATGGTGCACATGGAGGCTCCGGCTTCGGTGGTCGACGCGGTCAAGTCGGTGGGTGGCTAGCGACACCTACCGATCACCGGCACCGCGCGGCAGACTGTGAGGTCGGACGCGAGGAGCAGCAGGTGGGCCGGCACAACCTGGAGGCGGCGTTGCCGGCTGGGGCAGACCCCAGGCGGCACGCGCGCCTGCTCGCCCGGCTGCACGACGCCGCCCTCGCCGGGGAGGCGTTGCCCAGCCGTCCTCGTGACGTCATCGGCGCGTCCTGGCAGCGCGTGCGCCGCCTCGGCGTCGACCCGGATCGCGGCTCCGCAGCGCCGATCCTCAAGCCCGAACAGCTGGAGTCGCGGCGTCGTGACAGCGGCCTGGCCGAGGCGCTGCCGATCCTGCGCGGCGGCCTGATCAGCCTGGCCGAGCAGGCCGCGCACATCATGGTGGTCGTCGACGCGGGCGGCAGCGTGCTGTGGCGCGACGGCAGCACCGCGGTCCGCCGCCGCGCCGACGGGCTCGGATTCGTCGAAGGCGTCGACTGGCGGGAGGACACCGTCGGCACCAACGCGATCGGCACCGCGCTGGTCGCGCGCCGGGCGGTCCAGGTCTACTCCGCCGAGCACTACGTCCGGAACCAGCACTCCTGGACCTGCGCCGCCGCGCCGCTGCACGACCCGCGTGACGGCCGCCTGCTGGGTGTCGTCGACCTCTCCGGGCCCGCCTCCACCGTCCACGCGACGACTCTCGCCCTGGTCGACGCCGTGACGCGGCTGGCGGAGTCGCAGCTGCGCACCACTCACCTCGCCGAGCTGGACCGGCTGCGCGGGGTCGCCGTGCCGATGCTGGCCAAGGTCGCCGGCCCCGCTGTCGTCGCCGACGCGCACGGCTGGGTCGCCGCGACCGCCGGGCTCGCCCCGGTCGACCGGATCGCGCTGCCTATCGGGCTCGCGCCGGGCCAAACCTGGCTGCCCGCCTATGGGACCTGCGCGATCGAGCCGGTCCCTGGCGGCTGGCTGATCCGGGTCACCGAGGCCGAGGGCGAGGTCACCCGGGTCGTCCTCGACGTCCGCGCCCCGCGTGAGCCGACGCTCACCGTGTCCGGCGCCGCGGGGACGTGGAGCCACCGGCTGAGCCCGCGGCACGCCGAGATGCTCTACGTCCTGGCCAGCCACCGTGACGGCCGGTCGGCGTCCGAGCTGTCCGCGGACCTCTTCGGCGATGCCGAGCGCACGGTGACCGTCCGCGCTGAGATGTCGCGGCTGCGGCGCCACTTCGGCGGCATCCTCGGCGCGCGGCCGTACCGCTTCGCCGACGACGTCGAGGTCGTCGTCCAGCGGCCCGCGATCGCCGCCGACGTGCTGCCGCACTCGCTGGCCCCGGCCATCCGCGGCTGATCTCCACCCCCGGCTCCACCCGCCGACGGTCCCGGTCCACCCCGTCCGGTTCCTACTGTCGAAGCCATGAACAGGAACGATCTCATCCGCCTGGCCGTGGCCAAGGCGCAGGAATCGGCAAGTGGGGGAAAGATGACCGGGAAGACGCTGATCGGGCTGGCGGTCGCGGGAGTGGTGCTGATCCTCGGCTTCGTCGCCTACCGGCTGATCATGGTCGAGATGATCATGCAGCTGAGCAAGCACTAGGGGGAGAAGATGCGGGGGCGGCCGCTGCTGCCGGACACCATCGCGCCGAGCTGGCTGGTGGTGCAGGTCCTCGGCACCCTTTTCATCGCCGCGATCCTGGCCACCGCGCGCGAACCCGACCCGCGGATCTGGGTCTGCTACGGCGTGATGAGCGTGTGCTGGCTCGGATTTGTCGGGCTCGCGCATCGCGCGCCGAAGACGGCGGGAGCGCTGCTCGCGATCGCGAGCGTGCTTCCCGCCGCCGTGGTCGGCTGGGCAGGGGACTCCTCGGCGGTCATCCTGGCCATCATCGCGCTCGGCCGCTTCGCGACGCTGGCCCAGCTCAGCGTCGCCGCGATCGTCGGCGTCGGGCTGGTGGACGTCCTGCTGGCCTTCGGCTCGGAACTCCTGGCCGGGCACGGCTTCCTGGCCGCGGCCGCGTCTCCCGGCGCGATGCTCCTGCTCGTGCTGCTCGGGCTCAACCGCCGCCAGTACGAGGTCCAGGCGGTGCAGACCCGGCAGTTGCTCGAGCAGACCCGGCTGGCGCAGGCCGAACACGCACGCGCCGCCGCGCTCGACGAACGCACCCGGATCGCCCGCGAACTCCACGACGTCCTCGCACATTCCTTGGGAGCACTGGGAGTCCAGCTCGAACTCGCCGAAGCGCTGCTCGCCGAGAAGTCCGATGTGGACGGTGCACTGCGGACGATCCGGCGCTCGCGCGGCCTGGCTGTCGAGGGTCTCGCCGAGGCACGGGACGCCGTCGCCGCGCTGCGCCGGGACGTCCTCCCGCTGGCCGAGGCGCTGGCGGCCACCGCCGAGGCGCACGCGCGGGACCACGGTGTCTCAGTCGACTTCACGACAAGCGGTACGTCGAGGCCGCTGTCGTCGGCCGCTGTCGTGTCTCTCGTCAGCTGTGCCCGCGAAGCACTCACGAACGCCGGAAAACACGCACCCGGCGCGGACATCGCCATACGGCTCACCTACGCCGAGGCCGTCCGCTTCGAAGTGGGCAACGCTCTACCGGACGGTGCCGCGCCGGGTGAGGGCTTCGGACTGCAGGGGATGCGCGAGCGGCTCGCGCTGGCCGGTGGCACGCTGAGCGCCGGGCCGGAGAACGGCCGGTGGCACGTGGTGGCGGAGGTGCGGGCGTGATCAAGGTGGTCGTGGTGGACGACCAGCAGGCGGTCCGCGAGGGCCTGGTCGCGCTGCTCGGCCTGCTCGACGACGTCGAGGTCGTCGGCTCCGCGGGCGACGGCCGCCAAGCCGTCGACGTCGTCGCCGCGAATCCGGCCGACGTCGTGCTGATGGACCTGCGGATGCCCGAGCTCGACGGCGTGGGCGCCACCAAGATCATCCGCCGCGACCATCCGGAGACCGCGGTCGTCGTGCTCACCACCTACGCCGACGACGTCTCCATCGCGGACGCCCTGCGTGCGGGCGCGCGCGGCTACCTCACCAAGGACGCCGGACGCCAGGAGATCGCCGCCGCGCTGCGCTCCGCGGCCGCCGGCCAGGCGATCTTCACCGCCGAGGTGTCGGACCGGCTCGTCGCGGGACTCGACGCCCGCCGCCCGAAGGCGGAGCTGCCGGACGGTCTCACCGCGCGCGAGGCCGAGGTGCTCACGCTGATCGCGCGTGGCCTGACCAACGGGGAGATCGCGGGCGAGCTCTTCATCAGCGAAGCGACCGTGAAAACGCACATCAACAACGCCTTTCCGAAGATCGGCGCGCGGCATCGCGCCGAGGCCGTCCGCTACGCGCTGACCCACCGGTTGTGACGAAGATCGAGATCACGTGCTGGTGACAGCGGGTGGTGTCGGTGGCTGCGCACCGTCGGAGTCGACTACCTTTCTGCGGGTACGGCTCATGGGGAGGACTCGGGGATGACCAGCACCGCGCCGGCACCGGCGTCTGTCGCGCCCGCGTCGGCACCGCCGCCGTCCCCGCCACCGGACGGTCGCGGCGGGCAGGGCCGCAGTGGCCTGCTCGGGCTGCTGGACCTGCCGGGACAGGGCGTGCGCGCGATCATCCGCTCGTCGGCCACCACCCCCGGCAGACTCACCGTGATCGCCGTCGCGCTCGTCCTGCTTTCGCTGCTCGCCGGGCTGATCGCGACGCTGTCGGTGCAGGACCGCAACGACACCATCAGCGGACTGATCGACCACCGCGAACCTCTCGCCGCAGCTTCCCAGCAGGTCTACCGCTCGCTCTCGGACGCCGACGCGACCGCGTCGAGCGCGTTCCTCTCCATCGGCACCGAGCCGCCGGCGCTGCGCGAGCGCTACGAGCGTGACGTCGCCGAGGCGGGTGCGGCGCTGGCCAAGGCGGCGTCCGACTCCGCCGACGTCGCCGAGGCGGCCTCGCCGGTCGACACGCTCAACCAGCAGGTTCCGGTCTACACCGGGCTGATCGAGACCGCGCGGGCCAACAACCGCCAGGGCTTCCCGGCCGGTGCGTCCTACCTGCGGGAGGCCTCCGAGCTGATGCGGGCCAAGATCCTGCCCGCCGCCCAGGACCTCTACCGGATCGACACCGAGCGGCTGATCGCCGAGCAGGACACCGCGACCGGCTTCCCGTGGCCGGCCACGCTGCTGATGGTCGCGCTGCTCGCCGCGCTGGTCGTGGCCCAGGTCTACCTCACCCGCCGGACCAACCGGCTCCTCAACGTCGGGCTCGTCGTCGCCACCGCGGCCGTGGTCGTCTCGCTGCTGTGGGGCGCGGTCGCGCTGATCGTGCAGGGCAGCCTGGTCGCCTCCGGCCAGGACGACGGCTCGCACCAGGTCGACGTCCTGGTCCGGGCCCGGATCGCGGCGCTGCAGGCTCGCGCCGACGAGACGCTGACCCTGGTCGCGCGCGGCGACGGCAGCACCTACGAGCAGGACTTCGGTCGTAATGCCGCCCAGCTGGTCGGGACGGACGGCCAGGGCGGCCTGCTCGGCGAAGCCCGCGGCCTCACCGCCGGTGGCGACGGCTCGGGCAAGGTCGCCGACGCGTCGAAGGCCGCCGAGGACTGGCTCAAGGCCCACCAGCAGGTCCGCAAGCAGGACGACGCCGGCGAGTACCAGACCGCGGTCGACCTGGCGGTGAGCGAGGCCAAGCAGGACGGCGCCGCGGCCGCGTTCCACCGGCTCGACGACAGCCTGCAGGCCGCGATCAACGTCGGCCGCCAGCAGTTCCTCGACGACACGACCGGCGGCGACCGCGCGCTGATCGCGCTCGCCCCCGGCCTGGCCGTGCTGGCGCTGGTGGCCGCGGGCGGCGTCACCATGGGGATCCGGGAACGACTGAGGGAGTACCGGTGAGCAGGCGGATTCTGGCCAGGGCGGGCGCGCTGGCGGCGGTCGCGCTGCTCGCGGCGGCATGCGGGAGCGCCGGGAAGCCGGTCGACCCGGCGCCGGTCAGCAACGCCGCCTGGCCGCAGCCCGCGCACGTCGGCGGCCCGGACTCGACCTCCGGCGGCACCAGCGACACCAGCTGCAACCCGAGTCTCGCGCCGCAGGGCACCGGGATCGGCGAGAACTCGACGATGGCGAAGATCCGCGACCGCGGGAAGCTGATCGCCGGCGTCGACCAGACCACCTACCTGTTCGGGTTCCGCAACCCCACCAGCGGCAACCTCGAGGGCTTCGACATCGACATGGTGAACCAGATCGCCGCGGCGATCTTCGGCACCGCCGAAGGGCACGTGCAGTTCCGCGCGATCCCGTCGGCGCTGCGCCAGCAGGTGCTCCAGAAGCACGAGGTCGACATCGTCGTCCGGACGTACAGCATCACCTGCGCCCGCAAGAAGGACGTCCAGTTCTCGTCGGTCTACTACCGGGCGGGCCAGAAGGTGCTGGTGCCCAAGACGTCGACCGCGCAGAAGCTCGACGACCTGAGCGGCAAGCGCGTGTGCGCGACCAAGTTGTCGACCTCGCTGGCGAACATCGCGGCGAGCAAGGCCAAGCCGGTGCCGGTCTCGGTCGACAACTGGTCGGACTGCCTGATCATGCTCCAGCAGGGGCAGGTCGACGCGGTCTCGACGGACGACACGATCCTCGCCGGGATGGCCGCGCAGGACCCGACGCTGCACGTCGTCGGCGAGCCGCTGACCCAGGAGAACTACGGCATCGGCGTCCCGAAGGACAATGAGGACATGGTCCGGTACGTCAACGCCGTGCTCCAGAACGTGCGCACGAACGGCAGCTGGCAGGCCAGCTACGGCAAGTGGGTCCAGCCGAGCCTCGGCCCGGGTAACCCGCCCGACGCGCAGTACCAGTAGCCCGCTCGTTTCGCGACTAGGATCGTTCCCGCACGTCGTCGGGGATCTGGGAGGTAGCAGTGTCGGAGGAGCCGCGCCGTCCTCGGCACGCCGCGCCGGACGACGAACCGCCGGCCAAGCCGGGCTGGACACCCCCGCCGCCGGTGCGCTGGGACACGCCCGAGCCGTCGATCTCCGGCAGGCTCGACGGTTTCGAAGAGCCCGCCGGTGCCGAGCGGACCGTCTACCACGCTCCCGTGCAGCGTCCGCCGACGCCGCCGCGCGGCCAGCCGCGGCCGCCACAGCGCGGGGCCATCCCGGGTGCGGACGACCCGACGAAGCCGCCGGGTGGGATGAACCCGGTCGGTCCGATGCCGCCGCCCCAGCCGCCCCAGTCAACGCAGCCTCAGCCGACGCAGGCGGTCAAGCCGCCGGAGCCGGACCCGAACGCGCCCCAGCCGACGAGTGTGCTCGCCGCGCCCACCCCCGAAACGCAGAGCATCATGCCGCCGGCGCGTCCGGAGACCGGCCCCGGCGTGCCGCTGCCGGACCCCGGCACCGAGAGCGTGCTGCCCGAGCGCACCAGCGAAGGCAGGCCCACCGGTACCGGCACGGGATCCGGCACCGGGAGCGGGTCGGGCTCGTTCCCCGGCACCTCGCGGCGGACGTCGTCGCGAACGGGCCGTTCGCGCCGCGGCCGGCTCGGCGCCGGTCTGGTGGACGTGCCGCCGGTGCCGTCGCGCGATCCCGCGTCCGCCGTGCTCACGAACCCGGTGGTGTCGGAGGAGAAACGCTTCTGCGGCAAGTGCAACGCCAAGGTCGGCCGGGGTACGGACGGCAAGCCGGGCTCGCCGGAAGGCACCTGTGAGAACTGCGGTTCGCCGTTCTCCTTCCTGCCGAAGCTGCGGCCGCAGGAACTGGTCGGCGGCCAGTACGAGGTGCTGGGCGCGCTCGCGTACGGCGGGCTGGGCTGGATCTACCTGGCGCAGGACCACAACGTTTCCGACCGCTGGGTCGTCCTCAAAGGACTGATCGACACCGGCGACGCGACCGCGATCGCCGCCGCGGCCAACGAAATGCGGTTCCTGGCCGAGGTCGAGCACCCGAACATCGTCAAGATCCACAACTTCGTTCAGCACCCGGACCCCAACAGCGGCACGACCATCGGCTACATCGTGATGGAGTACGTCGGCGGCCAGTCGCTGCGGCAGCTCGCGCTGGCGCACCACCGCGAGAGCCGTCGGCCGGAACCGCTGCCGATCGGGCAGGTCATCGCGTACGGGCTGGAGATCCTGCCCGCGCTGGGGTACCTGCACAGCCAGGGGCTGCTCTACTGCGACCTCAAGCCCGACAACGTGATCCAGACGAACGAGCAGCTGAAGCTGATCGACCTCGGCGCGGTCCGCCGGACCGACGACTACGAGAGCCCGCTGTTCTTCACCACCGGCTACAGCGCGCCGGAGCTGGCGAAGCAGGGCGCGTCGGTGGCGTCGGACCTGTACACCGTCGGCCGGACGCTGGCCGTGCTGAGCTTCGAGTTCACCGGCTACACCAGCAAGTTCAAGACCACGCTGCCGGGCCCGGACGCGATCCCGCTGTTCGCGCTGTTCGGGTCGTACTACCGGTTCCTGAAGCGTGCGACGCACGCGGACCCGGACCGCCGGTTCCTCTCCGCCGAGGAGATGGCCGACCAGCTGACCGGCGTGCTGCGCGAGATCATGGCGCTGGGCACGGGCAAGCCGCGACCGGGCGCGTCGACCGTGTTCGGCCCGGAGAGCCGCACCTTCGGCGTGCAGATGGTGGTGCCGGAGTCCGGCTCGAAGGTGCCGCTGCCCGAGCCGTCCGAGGTGGTCGCCGGGCTGCCGATCCCGCAGGTCGACACGGACGACCCGGCGGCGGGGGTGCTGGCGACGACGACCTCGCTGGAGTCACGAGGCGCCATCGAGGCGCTGGCCGGCGCGCCGCGGGAGTCGATCGAGGTGCGGCTGCGGATCGTGCGCGCGCGGATCGAGCTGGGCGAGCTGGCCGAGGCGCAGCGGCAGCTGCAGGCCGCGCAGTACCTGGCGATCAAGAACGGCTTCCCGCACGACTGGCGGATCGACTGGTACCGCGGCCTGATCGAGCTCGCGGGCGGGCGCGCCCGCGTCGCGCAGGTGGCGTTCGAGGCCGTCTACGACGACCTGCCGGGCGAGATCGCGCCGAAGCTCGCGCTGGGTATCAGTGCGGAGGGCGTCGGCGACTACTTCGGGGCCGCGCGGTTCTACGAGCTGGTGTGGCGGACCGACCGGTCCTACGTCAGCGCGGCGTTCGGCCTGGCCCGGGTGTACCTCGCCCAGGGCGCGCGGACCAGCGCGGTCGAGGTGCTCGAGGCCGTCCCGCCGTCGTCGACGCACTTCGTGGACGCCCAGGTCGCGGCCATCAAGATCAAGACGACCGCGAGCAACGGCGGCAGCGGCAAGGAGCCGGTCCCGGTCACCGAGCACGACCTGGTCGACGCCTCGGCGCGGCTGGAGCGGCTCCACCTGGACGCCGAACGCCGGGCTCGCCTGGCCGCGGACGTCCTCGAAGCGGCCTACGAGTGGCTGCGCGGGCCGCGGCAGGCGGCGCCGCTGGCGGCGTCCCGGGTGGTCGGCTGCGCTCTGGACGAGCGGGACCTGCGGTTCGGCCTCGAGCGCTGCTACCGCACGCTGGCCCGCCTGGCGAGCACGACCGAGCAGCGGGTGTCCCTTGTGGACCGTGCGAACGCGATCCGCCCCCGCACCCTGACCTGACCGCCGTCCGCAAAGGACCCGTCCGCTGAAGGGGACTTTCAGCGCGTCTAGTGGGAGGAAAGTCCCCTTCAGCACACGCGAAGCCGGACCGAGGTCAGGGGTTGATCTCCCAGTCCCGCTGCGCCCGCTCCTGCTGGTTCTTCTCGTGCTGCGCGGCCAGCTTCTCCAGCGCTTCGGGATCGCCGTGGGTGCTGAAGTGGTCGAACCCGACCACGATGAACAACGCCCGCGCGCTGACCGCGATCGGCCCGTCCTCGGCGTCGAGGCGGCCCTCGGCGCTGACGTAGATCTTCCGGCCGGCCAGGCCGTCGAGCTTCGCCGCGATGTAGAGCGTCGAGCCGACCGGGACCGGGCGCCGGAAGTCCGTCTCCAGCTTCGCCGTCACCGCCGGGCGCCGCATGAGGTTGCCCACTGTCGACCCGAGGGCCTCGTCGAACGCGCAGGCCAGCAGGCCGCCGTGGGCCAGGCCGGGCGCGCCCTGGTGGGCCGCGGTCACCGTGAACCGCGAGTGCACGAACTGCTCGCCGACCGTCGTCCGCAGGTGCAGTCCCGCGTCCAGCTCGTCGCCGCAGCCGAAGCACTCGCCGAAGTGCACGCCCAGCTCGGTGCCCGGTTTCGGGGCGTCGGGGTGCGGCACCGCCGGCTCCACCGCCACCGGCGGCCACGGTTGAGAAACACGACTCATGCCGTGACGTTAACTCGCGGGTAGCCGCCCCTGAACGGCGACCCGGCGCGTGACCTGCGAACACGTATCTCTCAGTAGCCGGAAAATTCCCGACCGTAGAAACTTTCCGGCTCAGACTGCCGACCCGTCGGCCCCGGGCAAGACTGAATCGACGTGCCCGAGCATCACCAGGGCCCCGCACGGAGGAGGTCGTCGCCGGAATGAGTGAGCCAACGACAGCGAAACCCGCCGTCGACCAGAGAACGGTCAAGCGCGCGGTGCTCGCTTCCGCGATGGGTAACGCGACCGAGTGGTACGACTACGGCGTCTTCACGTCGGGTGCGATCGCCACCAGCATCGGCACCGTGTTCTTCCCCGGCGAGGGCAATGCCGTGCTCAAGTCGCTCGCCCTGGTCGCGGTCGGGTTCATCGTCCGGCCGTTCGGCGGCGCGTTCTTCGGCCCGCTCGGCGACAAGATCGGCCGCCAGCGCGTGCTCGCGATCACCATCCTGCTGATGTCGGGCTGCACGTTCCTGGTCGGCTGCCTGCCGACCTACTCCGGCGCCTACAGCATCGGTCTCGGCGCCCCGATCGCCATCCTCGCGCTGCGCCTGATCCAGGGCTTCTCCACCGGCGGTGAGTACGGCGGCGCGGCGACGTTCATCGCCGAGTACTCGCCCACGAAACGCCGGGGCTTCTTCGGCAGCTTCCTCGAACTCGGCACGCTCGCCGGGTACGTCCTGGGTAACGCCGTCGTGCTGACCGTGACCCTTTCGCTCTCGGCCGAGCAGGTCGAGGCGTGGGGCTGGCGGATCCCGTTCTTCGTCGCGCTGCCGCTCGGCCTGATCGGGCTCTACCTGCGGAACCGGCTCGAGGACACCCCCGAGTTCCGCCGCCTGGAGGCCGCGGGCGAGACGCCGAAGAAGGCGCCGCTCAAGGAGATCTTCGTCCGCAACTGGCGGATGATCCTCAACCTGATCGGCATCGTGCTGCTGCTGAACGTCGCGGACTACATGCTGCTGACCACCATGCCGACCTACTTCACGGACACGCTGAAGATCAACGACAACACGTCGACGATGATCATCATCGGGGTCGAGTTGGTGCAGATGGCGATCATCATCCCGCTCGGCGCGCTCTCCGACCGGATCGGGCGAAAACCGCTGCTCATCGCCGCCGCCATCGGGTTCCTGGTGCTGAGCTGGCCGAGCATCAAGCTGATGCAGTCCGGCAGCGTGCTCTGGCTGATCATCGGGTTCGGCGTGGTCGCGCTGCTGCTGGTGCTGATGCTCGCGGTGATCGGCTCGACGTTCCCGGCGATGTTCCCGACGCGAGTGCGCTACGGCTCGTTCGCGATCGGCTACAACATCTCGACGTCGCTGTTCGGCGGTACCTGCGGTGTCATCGTGACGGCGCTGATCAAGGGCACCGGCAACAACGACTGGCCCGCCTACTACCTGATGGCGGCCGCCGCGATCGCGCTGGTGCCGATCCTGCGCATCCCGGAGACGTCGCAGGTGCCCATCGAGGAGATCGACACCGCCGACCACGGCGGCGTCCTGAGCGAGGCGGGCAGCTCGCGCTGAGCCCGTCCGTCCCGATAGCCGTGTGCCCCCGTCAGCGTGGACGGGGGCACACGTGCGTCGAGGTCAGCGGACGCGAGGAGTGAAGCGGCGGGCCCAGACGGCCAGCGAGCTCGCGATCACGACGGCGATTCCGGTTTCGACGATGAGTGCGGCGAACACCATGTGCTTCCTCCTCGGCTTCTCGGGCAGGCGAATCGCCTGCTGAGCGGGGGTGGTCGGCGGCCGGACGGCCTGCCACTGGGCATATCGCCACCGGAAGCCGGAGTATTTCGTGGGAAACCCACGAATCGGCGGTGACGTGCGCCACGTCAGCGCGTCGTCGTCGCGACCGGCGGTGCGGTCGGGACGCTGGTGCCGCTGGGCGTCTTCTGCGTCGCCGTCGGCGCGGTCGTCCGTCCCGGTTTGCGCGAAGGGGTCACAGGAGCGCCGTGGCTCGTCGCCGGCATCGCGCCGGGAGCGGGACGAATGGAGGCCGGAGCCGACGAGGGCTCGGCCGAAGGAGGCGGGGCGGTCGTCGTGGCGACCGTGGACAGCTCTGGACCGGCAGGCTGGACCGGCGCCGGTTCCCCGCCGCGGTGACCGGCCGAGAAGCCGGCCACCGCCAGCACGAGCGCGGTCGCGACCGAGCTCCCGGCGACCGCCCAGCGCTTGCGTAGCCGCCGGATCCGGCCGCCGCGCGCGATCACGTCGCCGGCCTCCAGCCGCATCGGCGGCCCGCCCGCGGCGTTCGCGAGTACCGCGCGGATGTCGTCTTCGGTGTCCATGTCCTTCACCTCCCGTCGGTCCCGGTCGCGCTGAAGCTCAGCGCGGCGTAGTGCGGCCCGAGCCGGGCGCGCAGGGTGGCCAGTCCCCGCGCGGCCTGGCTCTTCACCGTGCCGGTGCTGCACCCGAGCGCCGCGGCCGTGGCCTCGACGCTCAGGTCTTCGAAGTAGCGCAGCACCAGCACGGCCCGCTGTTTCGGTGCGAGCACGGCGAGAGCCTGTCGCACCAGCATGTCGTGCTCCGTCCCGGCGGGATCCGCCGGGAGTTCGGGTGGTGCGTCGGTGAGCCGCTCCCGCTTCCATCGGCTTCGCCGGTGCTCGGCCAGGAAGGTGCGCAGCACGACCTTGCGGGCGTAGGCGTCCAGCGTGTCGTGCCGGGACAGCCGTGGCCACGCGAGGTACAGCTTGAGCAGTGCGGCCTGCGTGAGGTCCTCGGCCTGATGCCAATCGCCACAGAGCAGGTACGCGGTCGCCCGCAGGCTGTGCGCGCGCTCGCCGAAATACCGGGCGAACTCGCCGTCCCACGGCGAGCCCTGCCCGGTCGACGGCCGGGAGCGGGAGATCACCTGGTTACCGGGTCTCCCCGATGGCCGGCAGGTGCAGATCGCCGACCGGTCCGGCCGGGACGGCCTTCGGCACGCGCGGCTTGGTGCCGGGGAGCACGGATGCGGGGGCCGGCCGCGAAGTGGCGGGGACCGCGCTCGGTGCGCGCGTCGCCGTCGGCTTCTGGCTTGCCGTCGGTGCGGGCGGTGCCGTCGTGGCCGTCTGGGCCATGGCGATGCCACCGGTCAGGGCGCCACCGGCGAGCACGAGCGCGCCGAGGGTCAGGGCGATGCGGATACGCAAGACAGCTCCTCTTCTCGCGGGCGCCGCTCCGGATTACTGCGGCGGCGCCTCTGCCCTTAGTCATGCCGCGGGTGATCACCGGGGTTGCATCGGATTTCGGGAAAACCCGGAAACGCCGAACGGCGCACCTCGTGGTCGAGATGCGCCGCCCGTCATCAGGTGGTCCTAGTGCGCGAGCGCGGAAAGCTTCTGCCAGCTCGCCCAGTCGTAGGTCCAGTCGGAGTAGTCGCCGTCCTTGGCGGACAGCGTCTGGGTGCTGCCGGTGACCTCGACCGGGTCGCCGGTGAGCACGCCGTCGTAGTACTCCTTGGCACGCGCGGGGGAGAGGTTGAGGCAGCCGTGCGAGATGTTCTTCTTGCCCTGCGCCCAAACCGAGGCCGCGAGGCCGTGGATGAACTCGCCGTTGTTGGAGATGCGGACCGCCCACGGCACGACCACGTTCTCGTAGTGGTACTTCGGGTTGCTCATCGCGTAGGTGGCCTGCTTGCCCATGACGACGTGGACGCCGCTGTGGGTGACGCGGCCCGGGTCGCTGTCGAGGCCGTAGCTCACCGGGTATTCGGCGATCTGCTGGCCGTCGCGGATGACCTTCATGGTGTGCTCGGTCGTGTTGCCGGTGACGACCTGGGCGCGCCCGATGCTGAAGCTGGCCGACAGATCCTGTTTGCCGTAAACACCTTCGCCGATCTTGACGCCGTAGATCTTGGCGTTGACCTTGACCGTGGTGCCTGCCTTGAAGTACTCCTTCGGCCGCCAGTGCACCGAGGAGTCGCCGGGCATCCAGGCCCAGGATCCTTCGGTCTTCGGCGTGGTCTCCACCGAAAGCGCCTTCTCGACGGATGCCTTGTCGGTGACGCGGTTCGGGAAGGTCAGCGCGATCGGTATCGCGATGCCGTAGGTCTGGCCGTCGCCGACGTTGAGGCTGCCCTGCATCTGCCGCTTGGGCTTGACGGTGGTGAAGGCGCCGCTGATGGGCACGTTCTTGCCGTCGGCGCCGGAAACCTGGCCCGCCCAGGTGTAGGTCTTGCCGTAGCCGAGCTGTTCGGTGGTGTTCCAGTTCTTCTTGTCCGCCGAGGACTGGCCCTGGACCTGCTTTCCGTCCGGGTTGGTCAGCGTGACGGCGGCGATTGTCCCGTCAGCGACGGTGATCCCGACCGGTTCGCCGGGCGCGACGTCCTGCGCGCCGGCGGCGGGGGTCACGGTCAGCTTGGCGGGTTGTGCCGTCGGCGGCGGGGGCGCCGTCGGGCCGCCACCCGATGTCCCGCTGGCCGAAACCGTCGGTTCGCTGCTGCACGCCCCGAGCGTGATCACCGCAGCGAGCCCCAGCGCCACCGCTGCCGTGACCCGGCGGGTGGAGTTCTTCACCGTCACACCGATCCCCTTGTCCCCTTGGTGCTACCCCCCATCGAGACGTCCCGTGGTGCCGGGACGTTGATCCGATGACGAGTGACGAACGTCACAGCGTTCCGGGGTGTTCTCACGCTGGGGGCATGTGCAACTCCGAGCCGTATCAAGTGATCACGGGGCCGGGGTGTCGCGCCAGACTATCCGGTGGGTCCGACAGTGCCTGGCGGGAGCCCTACGACGTTCCGGTGATCTCGGTACGCACAGCCGATTTTCGGCTCGATCACGGGGTTCAGATTTGGCCAGATCCCGGTAGTCTGCTCTCAGGCCGTCGTTTTGCGTGTTCGTGGCTTCACACTCGCGGAACTTCTGACGCGAGCCATGGAGCCGAACCGCTCGTTGACTCGTCTCGTTGGAACCGCCCGGGACGGTCGGGGTGCCGCTTCGGTGGCATTCGAAGCGGATCTGTGTAACGAGGAGTACAGCGGTGGCGCAAGGCACTGTGAAGTGGTTCAACGCGGAGAAGGGCTTCGGCTTCATCGCGCAGGACGGCGGCGAAGGCGACGTGTTCGTTCACTACTCGGAGATCGAGGGGCGTGGCTTCCGCACCCTCGAGGAGAACCAGCGAGTGGAGTTCGAGGTCGGCCAGGGGCAGAAGGGCCCGCAGGCCCAGAAGGTCCGCGCGATCTGAGACAGGCTCTTTGCGTTTTCAAGGCCTGAGTGAAGGGCCCCCGGCTTCGTGTCGGGGGCCCTTTCTCGTGAAGTCCTAGCGGCTGCTGGCCGGCGTGACCGGGCTGTCGAAGACGCCCTCGGGGAAGTGGAACTCGTCGGTGCGGTCGTCGACCTGCCGGCGGTCCTGCACGGAGGCGGCCTGGCCCTCCCAGTTGAGGCGCTCGAGGATCCACTCCTGCGCGAGCGCCTGGGGCGAGATGCCCCGCTCCTCGGCGATGTCCTTGAGCTGCTGGCTGGCAATGAGGCTCATCCGCAGCTGGAACACCTGCGCCTCACCGAACCGCTTCCCGGTCCCGGTGCTCTCGTTGTCCGAGTCCGGCGCCAGCGCGGCCAAATAGCTGGTGAGCTCCTTGTCCTCAACCTCAGGCTCGGGAGCCGTCTTGCCGGCGCCCCGATGCTTCCCGGAAGCACCGGCGACGGCCTTGAGGTTGGTACGGGTACCGAGTCGGCCAAGCGAAGGAAGGGGCACGCCCCCACGATAACGTTTAGATCTCGACAAACAAACCACTGTGAGCCACGACACACCCCCCAACCCTCCCCATTCGGCCCAACCCTCACCCACTCAGCCCAACGAAATCGATTACCCACAACCCATTCACTAAAAGCACCCCCACATAGTCAAAACCCCACCCCAGCTAATGCCCATAAACCCGCTCATTGGCCCACTCCGGGTGAGCCCCACAACAATCCTCAGGCTGCCAACGCCCCAGGCAAGGGCGCGCCAGCGCCCAAGGCCGGCCCCCGCTTGCAATGGGCGCGCCAGCGCCCGAGCACGCTGTGAACCAGGCCAGGGCGCGCCAGCGCCCGAAGCCGAACCCCGCACCCGCTAAAGCTTCAAGCGGTGACCACGCTGGGTCGAGACGGGACGCACCGTGGGGGGTCCGGGGGGCTCGGCCCCCCGGGTGGAATGACGAACATGTGCGAAGCGAAGGGCGAAGCCCGAAGCTCCGCAGAAATGGAAGACCCCCGCGCCAGGGGGAGGAACGCGGGGGTCGGAGGGGATCTCCACAGGCGCTGACCGGGGGTGTGTCAGCAAGTTCGATTGTTGCACGAGTTGGGGTGTGGGGCGAGTGGGCGGCGGGAAATTTCCGCTGCTGGTGTCACTTTGGGGTGGTGGGGTGTGCGCTGGGGTGAAGGTCTTCTCCGGTGTTGCTGATTGCGCTGCGTTGAGCGGAGCGTGGCCTCAGGTTCACTCTCCGGGGGGCTGTGTGTGGCGGCTGCTGCTGGTTAGCCTCGCGGCCAAGCTGTTTGAGCCGTTTGGAGGGGCAATGGGCGGGTCTGTGGAAGTGCGGCAGTTCCTCCTTCGGTACGAGGGTGCCGATGGGGGTGCTGCGCCGTTTGCCGGTGGGTTGCCGGCGCAGCGCAGTGGTAATGCCGATACTCAGCGGGTGTCGGATGACCAGGTGCGGCGGGCTCGGCTGGCGGTGGCCAATGGGGCGCTGGGGGTCGAGGACTGTGTGCAGTTGCTGGAGATGCTGGGGTTGGATCTGGATGAGGGCGGGCAGGCGCCGGTTCAGCGGTGATGTCGGTGCTGGTCGGGTGAGGCCGTGGGGTCCGGTGGGCGTGCGTGGCGCTGCCGGGCCTTTCCGGTGAGGTTCTCGCAGGTTGCGCTTGTTTTCGGGGGATAGTTCGCGGTGGTTGCCGGGTTTCTTGACGGTGGTTTCGTAACAGTGTTACGGTTGCCGCGGCGAAAGGGGCTCGCGATGACCGCGAACGAGTTGGCGAACCGGATCCGGCCGGTGGTGCAGGTGTTGGGTGGCAAGTTCATGACGTCGCCGGAGCTGGCGGCGGTCGAGGCCGAGGTCGGCCTGCCGCCGCGGACGCTGTATGTCCGCGGTCGCTCGGCGGTGCTCGGGGACGTGCCGCCGAAGGTCGCGGCGCAGCTGTTCGGGATCTTCCCGCACTGGCTCTTCGAGTACACGCTCCCGCCCGCGGCGGCGGCCCTCGACGCCCCCGCTTCGGTGCGTGCCTACGTGGAGTCACTGGCGCGCTGGTCCCGCATCCACCTTTCAGGTGTACGCGACTCCTCCCGGCTGGCCGACCTCCTGTTCCAAGCGGTGGACGCAGCCGACGCGAGCGGCCTCGCCCTGTTCGCCGGCTGGCAAGCCGCCGAACGCCCCACGGGCGACGCCGCGCGTCTCGGCTTCGCTCTAATGCTCTTCCGCGAGCTTCGCGGCGGCCTCCACTTCGCAGCGCTTCGCGCCCTAGGTCTCTCCGTCCCCGAAGCAGTCGTCGCAGACCCGGAGGGCGGCCGCGAGCGTCTCCTGCGCACGGCCTGGTCCCCCGAAGCGGCCGACGAGCTCGTCGCGGCCGCGACAGCGAAGCCGGACCTAGAGGACCGCTGGCGCCAGGCAGAGCGCCTCACCGACGACCGCGTCGACGAACTTCTCGCGACCGCCCTGTCCGAGCCCGAACGCGCCGAACTCGAAGCCGGCCTCGCCGCACTGGCCGTCCCCGCCTGATCGGGTGCGTTCCCGCAGGTCCCAGCCCTGGCTGGGAGTTACCGAACCCCCGGTGCAAACCGGTGGAGGCGTGCCCTATGCTTGTAATCGCTCCCAGGGGGACCCTGAGAGCGCGGTCGGGTCGGTTAACCGAAACCGACCGGGCTCCCATCGTCCAGCGGCCTAGGACTCCGCCCTTTCAAGGCGGCAACGCGGGTTCGAATCCCGTTGGGAGTACGTTCCACCAGTAGTATGCAAGGCCCTGTGGCGCAGTTGGTTAGCGCGTCGCCCTGTCACGGCGAAGGTCGCGGGTTCGAGTCCCGTCAGGGTCGCAAGATCGTTCGGCTCCTTGCCGGCGTTCCCGGCCAGGTAGCTCAGTTGGTACGAGCGTCCGCCTGAAAAGCGGAAGGTCGCCGGTTCGACCCCGGCCCTGGCCACGCTGGTAGAAACCGCCTTGACCCAGGTCAGGGCGGTTTTCGCATTCCCGGGTTCGAGCAACGCCTTGGGGGTCCGTGCTATCTGCCCCAGCAGCCTCTGCGTCACACCGGCCCCGATAGGTCATCCCGGCGGGGCATCATCGCGAAAGTGTCGGTGGTGGCTGCCAAGATCGCCGTGTGACGGATCAAGTACGTGAGCTCTGGGACGCGGAAGCCGCATCCTTCGACGAACAGCCTGATCACGGCCTCAAGGACCCCGTGGTCCGGGCGGCGTGGGCGGATCTTCTGCTGCCGTTGATGCCTCAGGCACCGGCATCTGTTGTCGATCTCGGCTGTGGGACCGGCAGTCTTGCCGTGCTGCTGGCCCAGGCGGGATATGACGTGCACGGCGTGGACCTGTCCGGCCGGATGCTTGACGTGGCCAGGAAAAAGGCCGAAGAAACCCAGGTGAGTGTGGAGTTCCGTGAGGGCGACGCGGCTGATCCACCTTGCTCGCAAGGCGCGTATGACGTGGTGCTGGTGCGGCATGTCCTGTGGGCGATGCCTGATCCGGGCGCCGCGCTGGACAAGTGGGTGCGATTGCTGAAGCCGGATGGCCGGCTGGTGCTGGTCGAGGGCAGGTGGTTCACCGGAGCCGGGATCTCGGCGGAGGAGTGCGAGCGCCTCGTCCTTGCCCGGCGGGGAGAAGCGACGGTGACGCTGCTGGACGACCCGGCTTTGTGGGGTGGCCCGATCGAGGACGAGCGGTACGTGCTGGTCAGCCGCAGCTGACCAGCACGTACTCAGGCGTCATTCAGTCCGCACCGAAGCGAGGCGCGCAGCGCCGCGAAGGGAAGGGAGCGTCACCAGGGTCACCAACAACACCAGTGCGGCAGCCGAGGCGCTCAGGACGACGACCGCCAGCCAGTCGACGCTGAAGTCCGCGCCGGTCAGCCGGGCGCCGAGGGCGGCCAGGGCGATTCCTGTCACGACCGCCGTCACGATGCCCAGCAGCAGCGGGATCGCGTTCTGCCACACCACCGATCTGGCCAGGACCCGGACCGGAACCCCGGTCGCCGCAAGCATTCCGATCGTGCGGCGGCGCTCCCGGAGTTGTTCCAGGCCGAGCACCAGCAGGCTCACCCCGGCCAGCAGCAGCGTGAACACCGACGCCGCGAGCAGGCCGGCGCGGATCGCCAGGTAGGCCTGCTGGCCGGTGGACAGCTGGCGGAGCATCTCGGGGACGTAGAGCGAGGTGTGCCAGGTGTAGGGCGCGAGCGCATTGCGGGCGTGCTCGGCGAAGTCCGGGTCGTCCGAGGTCGCTCGGATGATCGCGGACGACCAGACGTGGGTCAGGTCCAGCCCGGCCATCGCGCCCGGCGTCGCCAGGACGTCGGGCGCGAACCACGAGAGGCCGGCCTGTCGCGGAGTCATCGGGATGAACGCGGGCGCGGTCCAGGTGCCCAGTTCCCGGTCGGCGTCGTCGTAGTAGTACGTGACGGCGTACGACTGTCCTGATTGGACGGTTTGCTCGGCGCGCGAGTTCCGGTACGCGAGACCGTCACGGCAGTCCTCGATGCCGGCCACTGCCCGCACGGTGGCGCAATCGGCGATGGTGACGCCGAGCATTCTGCCCGGGTCCGGGCCTCGCAGGGTCACACCGCGCACGAGGTACGGCGTGCTCATCCCGGGCACTTTCGCCAGTGCGGCCGCCGCAGCGTCCGCGGTCTGGGCGTCGGAGCTCAAGTTCAGCTCCGCGGTGGTGGTCGGAGGGGGCAGCGGACCCGGGTCGAGTGACCTGGCTTGACCGGCGAGCAGTGACTGCACCGCGATCGCCCCGGCCAGCACCACCGCGAGGCCGGCGACCACCCGGGCCGGGGTGCCGCTGTCGAGCTGCAGGCGCCGCACCGCGAGCTGGATCGCCGGGCGCCCGCCGTGGAACCGGGCCACCGCGCGTTCGAGCAGCCACGGCAGGATCGCCGGCACACCCACGAGGAGGCAGGTCGCCCCGGCCGCGACGGCCATCGTGGTCAGCCGGGAGCTGTCACGCAGGGACAGCGTGACCAAGGGGAGCACGCCCACGACGATCGGGAGCAGGCGCCACCACAGCCGGCGCCGGACCGGCTTCGTGCGCCGGACGACGCCGAGCGGTTCGATCGCCGTGCCGCGCAACGCGATCAGCGCGCTCAGCACGGATAGCGCGGGCACTGCCAGAACGATCACGACCACCAACGGCCACGGCGGCGTGACGTCGCTGACGAACAGGCTTCCGGCCCGCACACTCACGGATGGCGTCAGCTGACGCAGCAGCAGGAACGCCCCGGTGCCGAGAGCCAGCCCGGTCACCGCGGTCACCAGTGACTCGGCGGCGGCGATCCGGCGCACCTGCGGCAGGTCCGAGCCGACCAGCCGGAGCGCCGCCAGCCGCTGGTCCCGTTCCGCGCCCGCGATCCGCGCGGACGTCGCCACGAAGACGAAAACCGGTGCCAGCAGCGAGACGATCCCGATCAGCAGCAGGGTGAGCAGGGCAGGATCGAGGCCGTCCGTCGGAGCCGGACTTCCGAAGGAGTACACCGATTTCGCCACCAGGGACGCGTCGGCGCCGACGTACGCGCGCAGGTCGTCCGGGTTGACCAGGCCCGCGGTGCCGATCGTCCCGATCTCCGGCCCGGCGAAACGCGGCCGCAGCAGCGTGCCGCTTTCGGAGTGCAGCAGGTCGGCCAGCGCGGGGGAGAGGACCACTTCGCCAGGCGCCGGTATCCGGGAAAGCCCGGGCGGAGTCGGCGATGTCTGGTCGCCCGCGTGGACATAGCGGATCGAGATTCGCTGTCCCCTGAAGGAAGTGTCTCCTTCGTGCAGCGCGAGCGGAGCGACTCCGGCGATCGGAGTGGTTTCCGGACTGATGGCGAGCTTTCGGTCGCTGCGCGCGGAAATCGCGTGGTCGGCCGAGGCCGCGAACAGCAGCACGGTGACCGCCACGCCGATGCCCATCGTGCCGAGCAGGAGCCGGGCGATCCCGGTCCTCGAGGTCCGGCCGCCCCCAACGGCCAGCCGGATCCCCAGGGCCAGGTCGCCCGCCCACGCCCCGAAGCGGCCGCGCCGCCGCGCGGTCATCGGGGCGCCCCCGCGAGCCCGATCTGGCGCGATTTCCCATCCCGCACAACGATCTCGCGGTCTGAGTACGCGGCCACCCGCGGCTCGTGCGTCACCAGCAGGACGGCCGCCTCGGTCTGTTTCGCCGCGTCGACCAGCAGGCGCATCACGCGCTCGCCGTTGAGCGAGTCCAGCGCGCCGGTCGGCTCGTCGGCGAACACCACCCGCGGCCGCGTGACCAGCGCCCGCGCGACGGCGGCGCGTTGCCCCTGACCGCCGGACACCTCACCGGGCCGTTTGCCCGCGATGTCACCGACCTCCAGGCGGTCCAGCCACTCCCGCGCCAGCTCCTCGGCGGGAGCGCGCCGGGCGCCGTCGAGCCGCAGCGGCAGCGCGACGTTCTCCAGGCAGGTCAGCTCGGGGACGAGCTGGCCGAACTGGAACACGAAGCCGAAGTCGGTGCGCCGCAACGCACTGCGCTCGCGGTCGGCCATCGCGGAAAGCACCTTGCCCGCGTACCGGACCTCACCCGAGTCCGGCTGGATGATCCCGGCGAGGCAATGCAGGAACGTCGACTTCCCGGAGCCCGACGGCCCCATGACGGCGACCACCTCGCCGGCGTGCAGGTCCATCCCGGCGCCCTCGAGCGCCTTGGTCGGCCCGAACGACTTGTGCAGGTCGATGCCGCTGAGCAGCGGCGATTCCGTCGTGGTCATGACTTGAGCTGCCCGGCCAGCTCGTCCAGCCTGGCCGCGGTGAGCTCCAGCCAGCGCAGGTCCGCTTCCAGGTGGAACAGCGCGTGGTCGCAGATGAGCTGGTCCGCGAGATCGCCTTCGGACTTGCGGGCGGTCAGCTTCCGCATCGCACGCAGGTGCTCGGCGCGCTGCGCGTCGAGCACGCCGGTCGCGCTGCGTTCGGACAACAGCGCGAGAACCACCTTGGTGTACAAGGTGTTCTGCAGGTACAGCGACGGGTTCTCCGGGGTACTCAGCCATTCCACGACGTTCGTCACGCCTGCGTCGGTGATGGCGTACCGCTTCCGGTCGGGCCCGTCACCAGGCTCGATTCCCTTCTCCTCGACGAGCCCGTTCCGCAGCAGTCGCGAAAGCGTCGAGTAGACCTGCCCGTAGTGCAGCGGGCGGTCCTGCTGGAAGCGCTCGTCATAGAGCCGCTTGAGGTCGTAGCCGTATTTCGGCCCGCTCTCCAGCAACCCGAGCAACGTGTTGGTGATCGACATGCCGACGAGACTACACGGGGTGTATACCCCGCGTCTATACACTCTGTTTATAGGCGCTGAGCAGGGTGCAAAGAAATTTCGCGAGTCATGTCCGGTCCGGCCCGGCGGCTCCGACTACCCGGTGAAGGCAGCCCGGAAGGGGCGCCACCGGCACCAGGAGTAGCCATGAAGTTCCTGCTCACCCTGCACATGGACCCCGTCGTCTGGGACGCGCTGGGCGACGCCCGGAAGAACGAGGTCTACGAGGGCCACGGGGCCTTCATCAAGCTGATCTCCGACAGCGGCGAGATGGTCGAGACCAAGGCCTTCGCCGAGCCCGCCGCCACCAAGACCGTCCGGGTCCGGGACGGCGCCGCGCGCACGACCGACGGGCCGTACGTGGCCGGGAAGTCCTTTCTCTGCGGGTTCTACGTCGTCGACGTCGAGAGCGAGGAGCGCGCGGTCGAGCTGGCCGCGCAGATCCCCGACGCCCGGTACACCGGCGTCGAGGTCCGCGCGATCGTGCATGAAGCCGGCCCGAACTGAGGATCAAGCCGGCGCGGTGAGCTCCCAGATCGTGCAGCCGGGGAGCGACAGGCGGCGAGTCGCCAGGAGGTCCAGCGTGGCCGTGTCCGGCGGCGTGCCCGCCGCGTCGGCGACGAGCCAGCGGACGCCGGCGCCGTAGAGCTCGCTCAGCAGCTGCGGGGTCGGCGCGCTGAAGGCGGTTTGCTCGCGGGCCAGCCGGGGCGGGTCCCAGAACGGCTGGTCCGTCCAGTGCAGCGGGGAGGTCCAGGCGGTGTTGTTGCTCCGGGACGCATACGCCCAGCCGCCGACCTCGACCGTGCGGCCGGAGACCGCGGCGAGGGTGAAAGCCTTGGCCTGGCAGGGATTCGGCAGGCCGGTGTGCTGGTCCTGGACGCAGACGCGGTTGCTGGCCAGTACATCGGCTGGGTCCGCGTGCTCGGCGAGCCAGCGCCCGCCCGCCAGGTCGTCGTCGGTGATCCGCAGGTTTCCGGGGCTGTTGACCGCGATCTGGCTGTACGTCGTCACTTCACTCGTCGCGTAGAACACGGTGCTGAGCAGGCCGGTGCCGAGCACCGCGCCGACCGTCGCGGCGGCGAACCACGGCCGGGCCAGGCGCCAGGTGACGGCGGCGGCCACTCCGAGCACGAGGGCCAGTAAACCCAGTGGTGCCAAGGCATGCCGGAACGACGGCGCCCAGTCGCCGGGCAGGGTGAACGCGATGAGTGCCGCCACGGCCGCGGCGAAAGCCGCGCCCGCCAGGGCACCCTTGAGCCGCCAAGTCCGTTCGGACAGCCCCCACGCCGATGCGACCAGGGCGAGCGGGTACGCCGAAATCAGGAAGAAAAGCTCGCTCTCGCCCGGGTGGCGGAACACCAGGACGCCGCCGATCCCGGCCACCAGCACGCCGGCGAAGAACCAGGTCGCCGGATCCCGCCGCGGGAGGAACACGAAGCCGATCAACCGTGGCAGCAGGGGAAGGAAGAACAGGACCGCGGCGACCGCGACCGCCGTCGCCGGGACCCCGGGCAGGGTCAGGGCCGGCCCGTCCCGGGGGATGGTGAGGGCGGGGAACAGCCGGCTCGCCGTGCGCCGGAGTCCGCCGAAGATCTCGAGGTGCAGGCCGTTTCCGCCGGCGTACTCGGTCAGTGCGGCGACACCGAGGACGGCCGCGGTGGCCGCCGCGATCCCGATGGCCGTCCGGATCCGCTGCCGAGTGACGATCGCGGCGACCAGCGCCAGCCCCACGCCGCCGAGCAGGATCGGCCCGACCGACGACTTCGCGCCCACCGCGAAGAT
The DNA here is from genome assembly GCA_963762765.1 of uncultured Actinomycetota bacterium. Lineage (GTDB taxonomy): Bacteria > Actinomycetota > Actinomycetes > Mycobacteriales > Pseudonocardiaceae > Amycolatopsis. The sequence continues at coordinate 267,099 of CAVXMR010000049.1, read as the reverse complement.
CAGGAACGGCACGAAAAGCCGGGTGGGCAGGCCTGGGTCGCCCCGCAGGAGCGCGACCGCGCAGCCGGCGACGGCCAGGCTCCCGATCCAGCCGAACACCGTGGTGATGCTGGCCCACCAGTAGGTCTGGATCATCGTCAGCGACTGCCCGTCCGACGTCTGCGTCGCGACGGTGGTGCCGAGCACGCCGATCAGGACGGCGGCGATAGGCCCGGCCGTCACCCGCTGGGCGACCCCGCGGGCCACGACGGCGGCGGTGAGGATCATGGCGGGCATCAGCGTCGCGGGCGTCAGGCGGACCACCGCGTCGAAGGGGTCGACGCCGCCGTTGAGCAGGTGGGCCAGCACCGTGTGGCCGAGCCAGTGATAGGCGTAAGGCTCCCCGGCGACCATCGGATACGTCAGGAAGAGCGCGTGCCGCAGCTGCCCGGCCACGGCGAGCTGGAACACGCTGTCGGGGTAGTAGATGGTTCCCGATGCCCCCGGGCCGGCCGGGGTCAGCCGCAGGAAGTCCACGGTCATCCAGCAGAGCACGACGAGCAAAGCGCCGCAGAGCACGAGGTTCGGCCGCAGTCCCCACCCTGGCTCCGGCCGGGCGAGCAGCCGGGCGCGGGTGCCCGGCACCGCGAGCAGCGCGGCCACGACCAGGGGACCGAACAGCCACGGCGGCGCCCACGGGAGGACGACACCCACCGCCCAGCCCACCACCGCCACGAGAAACCCGGCGGGTACGCCCCAGCCGAGGTCCTCGATCAGCGCGGCACCACCGGGCCGGACCGCGCGTACCAGCGCCACCCCTGGCAGCAGGACACCGAGCCCGGCCGAGACCACCCACAGTGCGACGTCCTGGACGGCCGAGCCGGTCAACACGAGCGCCGCCAGCCAGGCCAGCCCGGTCCCGGCCCACGCCAGGGGGATCCATCGCGTTCTGGTCGCCGGGCGGGCCGGGGCCTGTGTCATGGGGAGACAGTATTCCGGCCGCGCCCGGTGACCGGCGTTCAGGCCACGGCCGGGACCGCCGCCGGAAGCGCCATCCGGCGGCGGACCGCCGCGCCGAGCAGCAGCTGGCCCACCGCGGCCGCGACGCACAGCGTCAGGCAGGTCACCCACAACACCGGCGCGCCCAGTACCAGCAGCTGGGTTCCGCCCAGTGGCGCGATGAACGCCGCGAGGCCCGCCGCCGTGCCGTACGCGCCGTTGTAGCGGCCACGCAGGTGTGGTGGCGCCAATTCCGCGACGATCGCCACCCCCACCGACTGGATCACGATCTCGCCCAGCGTCCAGAACACCGTGCACGCCCCGTATCCCGCCGTCGTCGACACCAGCGCGGTCGAGCCGAAACCCACGCCGGTCAGCAGGATCCCGAACGCCAGCACCTTCGAGGCGTCGAAGCGGCCGAGGCGGTGGCCGATCAGCGGCTGCACCACCACGATCACCACGCCGTTGACCGCCATCACCAGCCCGTACGACGCCGGGGAGAGCCCGTCCTCGTGCATCGCCAGCGGCAGCGTCGCCATGTTCTGGAGGAACACGAACGCCACCACCAGCGAAATCGCCATCAGGCCGATCATCACGCGGTCACGCAGGACGACGCGGAATCCACCCGGGTCGCGGGTCCGCACCGCGCCCCCGGTCTCCGGCACCGCGCGCCACACCATCAGGCCGAACACCACGCACGTCAGGGCGTCCACCCAGAACAACGTCGTGAAGCCGGCCTTCGCCAGCACGCCGCCCAGCACCATCGCGACCGAGAAGCCGAGGTTCATCGCCCAGAGCAACAGCCCGAACGCCCGCGAGCGGTCGCCACCGGGCACCAGGTCCGCGATGATCGACTGCGTCGCCGGCCGGAAGATGTCCAGCGCCAGCCCGAGCAGCAGGGCCGCGCCCGCGATCAGCTCCAGCCGGTCGACGTAGCCGAGCACCAGCATGATCGCGCCAGTGGCGAGCAGCCCGCCGGTCAGCGTCGCGCGGCGGCCGATCCGGTCGGTCAGCACGCCGCCGATCAGCTGCGAGAACACCTGGCCGACGCCGAGCAGCGCGAGGATCGTCCCGGCGGCCGCGACCGACAGGCCGCGGTCGCTGGTCAGGTACAGCGCGAGGAACGGCAGCACCAGCATCCCGAGCCGGTTCACCAGCGTGCCGGTCCACAGCACCCAGAACGATCGCGGCAGCCCGCCCAGGCGCGTCCGCAGGAACGCCGGCGCGGTCATGATTCGAGCTCGTAGAAGCCCACGCCGTCCAGGTGCCGCAGGGTGCCGAGGTCGCGCAGCACGATCTCCTCGATGTCGTGCGACAACGCCACGGCCACCGGCCACGTCGTGTCGTCGATCGTGCGCCGCAGCCGTTGCCCGGGCTTGGTCAGCACCCACAGGTCGCGGAAGCTTTCCAGGTTCTTGAGCGCCTCCAATGATCGGTAGCCGCGCAGCGTGCCTTCGACCGGGGAAAGCATTGCCGCCCAAGCGAAGTGCTTCTTGATCTGATAGTCCTCGCCCCAGCGGGCGCGGAACCGGTCCGGCCGGAGGACGGCGTCGGCCGCCCAGTCGAACTGCGCTTCGCCGAGCGCCGCGCGCGCCATCGACGGCAGGTCGATCCCCGCCATCCGCGCGCCGATCTCGATCAGCCGCGGGCCGTCCGGGGTCTGCTTGAGCTCGATGTGCGCGGGCCCGTGCCGGATGTCGAGCGCGTCCAGCGCGGCGAAGGCGTAGTCGACGAGCTCGTCGTGGCCGGGGCCGCGGCGCGGCACCAGCTGGATCACGCCGAGCAGGTCGGTGACGCCGTTGAGCGAGAACCGGTGCGTCTTCCAGATGTCGCACACCTGGTGCAGCCCGTCCATGCTCACCGTCTGGATCATGTACTCGGTGCCGACGAGGTACTCCTGCGCCAGCACGACCGGGTTGTCCTCGGAGAACACGTTCTGCCGGCCGGTGATCGCGCGCAGCGCCACGACGGCCTGCTCCGGAGTGTCGCAAAAGGACACTCCGTCGCCGCCCGCGCTGCGGTTGGGCTTGACCACGATCCGGCCGCCGATTTCCCGGTGCCAGGCGGCGAGTTCGGCTTCGTCGCCGGTGAGCAGCTGCCGCGCGCCGTTCAGCCCGGCCGCCGTGATCGCCTCGGTCATCGCGAACTTGTCGCGCCGCGCGGCGGAAAGCGCGGTGCCGTTGGTGGGCACGCCCAGTGCTTCACTCAGGACGTCGGTGAACGCGACCGCATACTCGCCGCCGGCGATCACCCCGATCGGATCGTGTGCCCGCACGGCCGCCAGCGTCGCCGCGAGGTCGCCGTCGTGGACGATGTTCTCGCGGTAGTTCTCCATGGTGGGCGAGGAGTTCCGGTACTGGCCCGGCGGCACGGCCGCGCTCTGCACCCGGACGCATTCGGCCCCGAGCGCGCGGAACGTCGGCGCGATGTGCTCCGCGGTCTGCGGCATCCCGTGGTCGATCGTCTCGTAGGTGTCCACGAGCACGACGACCGGCGGCTTCTCCCGGTCACGGGTGACGACCCGGCTGTCCACTTCGGACTCCGAGACCAGCCGGATCCCCGCCTGCTGAAGGAAGTGCGGGCGGTAGAAGTGGCGGGCCCAGATGCTTCCCAGCTCGCCGGTGCTGATGTAGGCCCCGCCGAGGATCAGCTGGTGCTGCCCGCCGTAGCTGGGCACCGAGAAGTCCTCGTAGTACGGGTGCGGGGTGAATCCGTCCAGCGGGTTGAAGGTGTCCTCGCTCCACGTCCAGAGGTTGCCGCCGGGGTCGTGCACACCCTGCGACGTCGTCGGCGAAAGGTCGACCGGTCCCTCGGAACCCCAGGCCAGGCCCAGGTTGATGCCCTGCTCGCGCAGCTGCTCGCCGTCGCGGCGCATGATCACGTCGTCGCCGACGCCCGGGCGGTCCGGCAGGTCGCGCATGAGGAAGTACTCGGGCTCGGTCGGCAGCCGGTAGGCGCGCCCGTCCTGGCCGGACTTCCAGGCGGCGAAGGCCTTCGCCTCGTGGAAGTTCACCACGGCGGGCCAGTCCCACGGCATGTCGATCTCGTCGAAGAGCGTGCGCAGCCGGAACGTGTGCAGCCCGGTGGGGCCGGTCGGCACCCAGAAGCGCGGCCACTTGGTGTTGCGGAAACGCCGCCACGCCTCGCCTTCGGCCGACCACAGCTCGGGGCGCCGGTAGCCGCCGTCGGCGACGAAGGCGTGGAACTCGCCGTTGCTGATCAGCGACCGCGAGACGTCGAAGTCGGGCAGGTCCTGGGTCCGCGTGCCGTAGGCGCTGTCCCAGCCGTAGGACGGGAACGACTCGGGCTTGCCCAGCTTGGCCGTGCGGCCGGGGATGGTCACCATCGCGTTGTCCGGGACCGAGCCGGGCGACGGCTTGCCGGTGGCCGTGGTCCGGCGCAGCGGCGAGGGCGCGGGCCACGCGGCGGGCCGCTCGACCAGCCTCGCCCGCATCTCGCGGATCAGGACCGAGCTGGTCTCGAGGTGGATGCGGTCGTGCTCGACGGCGAGCAGCAGTGCCCACGCCTGGTCGTCCATGGTGACCGGACGGCCGAGCTCGGGCGCGAACGGCGTCCGCTCGATGATCTCGACGACCGTCCGGTAGACCTCGGCCCGGTAGTCCTTCACCTCGGCGACCGAAGGCCAGACCATGTCGTTCTTCGACATGTCGTCCCACGAGTTCTCGTCGACGCCCATCTCCATGACCTGCTCGAGGTAGGGGTCGATCGCCGCGTCGAGCAGGCCGGCGACGCGCAGCTTGTTGACGTAGAGCGCGGTGGTGTGGCCGTAGTAGAAGATCATCGGGTGACGCAGGTTGTGGTCCGGCGGCCGGTAGAACGCTTCGGCGCCCTGCAATCCGGCGAACAGGACTTCGTGCAGGGTCCAGGCGTTGTCGAAGTAGTCCAGCACCTCTTCGCGGCCGCAGAGCGAGAGGTCCGGCAGCGGCAGCCCGCGGATCTCGCCGGTTTCGTCGACACCGGGACAGCGGCCCGGCTCCGGGCGCAGGCCGGTGTACCACCAGCTCGCCTCGCGAGGGCCGGTCAGCCGCTCGTCGGCGTGCTTCGTGGCGTTCTGCTCCCAGGGCTCCAGGTTCGCGGCTCCGGTCAGGGTCATGGGTGGGGACCTCGTCTCTTGGGGCGCGGTCGGCGCGCGATCGTGACTGGCTTGAGTCCGGCTTGAGAACCGAACGGTCGCATTTCCCGAAATGCGATTTCTTCTTCTGGGCTGCGCCGATCCGCCCGTGCGGAGAAGAATGGGGCGGCTCCGCAAGAATGAAGAGGCTCGTCGTTGACAGGCGGCCACCCGACCAGTGAGACTGCTGGTCCGTAAAGGTCTGGACCACGAAGGAGTCGCCGTGCGGATCCTCGATCTCGATCGAACCCAGCTCGCCGCGTTGCGCGGGGCGGCGCTGAGCGCGGCCGTCGCCGCCGGCGAAGGCCGGACCATGGTCGCCGAGGTCTTCGCCGACCGGGCCGCGTTGCTGTTCGACGCGGACGGCCCCGGCGCGCACAACATGGAGCTGATGGCCGCGTTCGGCGCGGACATCCTGATGCTCAACGTGATCGACCGCGTGTGGGACGGCAGCCGGTTCCGGTTCCCCGGCCTCGGCGAGTTCGAGACGCTGGCGGACCTCGCGATGGTGGTCGGCCGCCCGATCGGGGTGAACCTCGAGCCCGGCGACGTCCCGGAACTCCGTCGCGCGACGCCCGAGAATGCCAAGCGGCTCAACGAGTCCGGCGCGGCGCTGCTGAGCCTCACCGCCAACCCGAGCACGGACGGCAGCTTCGACGGCCTGGCCCGCGTGAGCGGCGAACTGCGCAACGCGCTCGGCGGCGACGTCGCGCTGTGGTCGGGGAAGATGCACCACGCCGGGCACTGGGAGCGTGTCACGCCCGCCCGGCTGGTCGCGCTCGCCGAAGCCGGTGCGGACGGCGTGATCATGCCACTGCCCGGCACGTTGCCCGGCGTCACGCGCGAGCTGGCCGCGGAGTCCGTCGCGGCGGTGCAGGAAGCGGGCGCGGTGGTGATGGGCACGATCGGCACGAGCCAGGAGGGCGCGCACCTCGACGTCGTGCCGCAGCTGGCGCTCACCGCGAAGGAGGTCGGCGTCGACGCGCACCACATCGGCGACTGCTTCCTGCCCGGGATGGGCGACCCCGAGCTGCTGTACGCGTACTCGGTCGCGATCCGCGGTCGCCGGCACACCTGGACCCGGATGGCGCTCGGCGGCCGCCGGACTTGACCTCGATCATGGTCGAGGTTGCATGCTGACCCCATGAGCGACGAGTGGGGCAGCGTTGACCTGGATGCGTACTTGGCCCGCGTTGGGCAGCGGCGGGCTTCGCCGTCGACGGATGCCTTGCGTGAGCTGGCGCAGGCGCACGTACTGGCGATCCCGTTCGAGAACGTCGATGTGGTGCTGGAGCAGCATCGCGGGATCGCGCTGGACGTCGTGGCGGAGAAGCTCGTCGGCCGTCAGCGCGGCGGGTACTGCTACGAGCAGAGCGGGCTCTTCGCGGCCGTCGCCGAGCAGCTCGGGTATCGCGTGCACCGGCTGGTCGCGCGGGTCCAGCCGCGGCGGAACGGGCCGTACACGCACATGACGCTGGTGATCGAGGCCGACGGCGTCCCGCATCTGGTGGACGTCGGATTCGGCGCCGGGATGCTGGTGCCGATGCCGCTGGTGGACGGCGAGGTCGTCGACCAGGCGGGCTGGCCACACCGGATGGTGCGGCGCGAAGGCTGGTGGACGTTGCAGAAGCAGGGCGACGACGGCTGGGACGACCTGCACGAGTTCCTGCTCGAACCGGCGCACCGGATCGACTACGAGGTCTACCACCACTACACGTCGACGCATCCGCACTCGCCGTTCACCGGACGCCTGGTGCTCATGCGCGTCGAGCCGGGTCTTCGGCGGCGGTTGCTGGGGCGCGAGCTGACCGTCGAACGGCCTGGCGTTGCCGCGGAAACGACGGAGATCTCGCCGGACGATCTCGATGCGGCGTTGAAGGATTTGGGCATCGTCCTGACCTCGGACGAGCTGGACCGCCTCCTGGCCGTTTATTAGGTCCCCAACGCTTCAGCCGAAGAGGTCGGCGGCCGCCACCGGACGGCCCAGGTGGTAGCCCTGCGCCTGGTCACAGCCCAGTTTCCGCAGTAGCTCCAGCTCTTCCTCGGTCTCGACACCCTCGGCGACCACCGTCAGCTCCACCGCGTGCGCCATCGCGATGATGCTGGTGACGATCGCCTCCGCGTCGCGCGATTCGGCGATGCCGGTGATGAACGAGCGGTCGATCTTGAGTGTGTCCAGCGTCAGCCGCCGCAGTTGCGCCAGCGATGAGTACCCGGTGCCGAAGTCGTCGATCGCGAGCAGGACGCCCAGTCCGCGCAGCGCCGTGAGCACCTGCGCCGCCGCTTCCTCGTCGCGCATCAACGCGCTTTCGGTGACCTCCAGGCAAAGCGCGCCCGGCGGGAGGCCGGTGGTGGCGAGCGCGTCGCGGACCGCGGGGACCAGGTGCGGGTCCTCGAGCTGGCGGACCGACAGGTTCACCTTGAGGCTGAGGTCGATGCCCTGCGTCGCGCGCCGGTGGGCCAGCTCGCGGGTCGTGGTTCGGAGCATGTGCTTGCCGATCACGTTGATCAGCTCGCTCTCCTCGGCCAGCGGGATGAACTCCGACGGTGAGATCGCGCCGTGCAGGGGGTGGGACCAGCGCATCAGCGCCTCGACCGCGACCATCTCGCCGGTCTTCAGGTCGACCACCGGCTGGTAGGCGGGCCACAGCTGGCCGTTCTGGACGGCGTCGCGCAGGTCCTGTTCCATCCGCAGCCGCCGCTGCATCCGTTCGCGCAGGGAGACGTCGAAGAAGTGGAAACGACCGCGCCCCAACGTCTTCGCCTGGTACATCGCCACATCGGCGTCACGCAGGAGGTCCTCGGCGGTGCGCGGGTCGGCCGCGCCGACCAGCACGACGCCGATGCTCGCGTCCAGGTGCAGCTGCCGGCCGAGCACGCCGATCGGTTCCGACAGCGCCGCCCGCAGGTGCTCGGCCAGCGCCCGGACCTCGCCCTGCTCGGTGACTTCGGAGGTGACGACCACGAACTCGTCGCCGCCGAGCCGCCCGACCAGATCATCGCGGCCCGCGCAGCGGCGCAGGCGTTCGCCGACGATCCGCAGCACCTGGTCGCCGACCGAGTGGCCGAGCGAGTCGTTGATGACCTTGAACTTGTCGAGGTCGAGGAACAGCACGGTGGCGGCGCGGCGCCGCTCCAGCCGGTCCAGCACCAGGGTCCGGTTGGCCAGCCGGGTCAGCGGGTCGTGCGTGGCGTCGTGAGCGAGCCGCGCGCTGATCGCGCGGGACTCGGTGATGTCAGTGAAGGACGTGACGACCGACAGCGCCGTCGGGTCCTCGGGGTTGAGCAGACGCGAGGTCAGCGACACCCAGACATCGCGGCCGTCCGGTCGCCGCAGCCGCACCACCAGCCCGTTGTGCGTCACGCCGGTCCGCCTGGTCTGCACCGACGGCAGCTCGTCGGGCGGGATCCAGTGGCCGTCCTCGTTGAACAGCACCAGCGTGTGACACGGGATGCCGATCAGGTCGGCCGGGGCCATGCCGAAGATCCGGCACGCCGCCGGGTTCGCCGACTCGATCATCCCGGTCGGGCCCATCACCAGCACGCCCTCGTCGAGCGCGGTGACCACGGTCCGGTAGTGCTGCTCGGCCCGCCGCCGCGCCGTTTCGTCCGCGCAGACCAGCACGTAGCCGTCGTTCATCTCCGCCGCCGAGACCCGCACGGCCAGCGGCGCACCATCGCGATGCCGGTGGACGGCCTCGACGACGCCGCCGGCCCGCAGCACGGTCACCGGGTCGAGCGGGGCACCGACGAGCTCGCTCGCGCGCCGCCCCACCGCCTCGGCCACCGACCAGCCGTACACCGATTCCGCAGCCGGGTTCCAGCTGGTCACGACGCCTTCGCCGGTGGTCGCGATCAGCGCGTCGCTGACATGGGCGACCAGCGCGGCCTGGAATCTCAGCGCGTCGGCGGCGGCCTTCTTCGCGGTGATGTCGCGCATGATGACCTCGAACATGGGCCGGTGCGCTTCCCCGGTGCGCACCGAGACGGTTTCGACGGTGAACTTGCTCCCGTCCAGCCGGGACATCAGCGCTTCGACGGGGGTGGTGGCCGAGCCGGGCTCGGTCAGCGCCGCCAGCGGATCCATGATCGCGCGCAAGGACTCCGCGGCGACGAAGTCGGTGAACGGCCGCCCGATCAGCTCGTCGAGGGTCCGCGCGGCGAAAACGTCCAGCGCGGCGCGGTTTGCGTAGGTGAGGACGCCGTCCTCGTGGACGCAGATGGCGTCCGGGCTCAGCTCGACCAGCGCGCGGTACCGGTCGGCCAGTGCGGTGAGCGTGGCCTGTTCCCCGGACACGACCGCGGCGACGCCGAGCAGCCCCGCGGCCTTGCCGTGCTCGCCGACCGTTCGGATCCGCAGCCGGATCCGGCGGGACTCGCCGGTCGGCGTGTCCACCGACTGCTCGAAGCCGTAGTCGCGGCCGGGCGCGGCACGGCGCAACCCCGCCTCGAGCGGGCCGAGCAGCTCGGTGAGCCGGTCGCACAGGTCGGCGGTGCGGGCGCCGGGCATGCCGAGCAGGTCGTCGAGGCCGGTGGTCCAGGTCAGCGTGGGGCCCTTGAAGTCCAGCGAGAAGATCACTCCGGAGTCCGCCGGCGAGGCCAGGTCGGCGATCAGGTCGTGCCCGCGCGGGCTCCCGGCGGCGGGAACCACCGGTTCGCCGGTGGCGGTTCCGGCGAGGGCGTCAGCCTCCATAAGCGTCCGGTCCCCCATGTGTCGGCGTGTGGCCCGTCGATTACACCACCGACCGAACGCGCTGTATATCCATCGGGAATCCGTTCGGGCGACCGACTCACGCTCGGACGCGAACCACTTCTACGGTGCGTGACGGCGGACGCGGTTCGGCTGCGGTAGAGCGCAGCCGGCGTCCCCAAAAGAGCAGCCCGAAGTGGGCGGCGAAGGCGTGCCCGGCCAGCGTGACGACCGAATCGAGGCCGATCGGGTCGTCGGTCAGCCAGATCAGCGCGATGAACGCCTCGAGCGCCACCAGCGCCGTGATCCGCCACCGCCCGCGCAGCAGGAAGACGAGCGCGCCCGCGGTCGTGAAGAAGCCGTAGCTGACACCGATGTCGAGCCAGCGTCCGGCCGAGGACGGCAGCATGCCGCTGCTGATCAGGGCCATCACCGGCAGTTCGGTGGCCAGCGTGGCCAGCACGTGGCCGCTGAAGAAGACGAGCGCGGTGCGGCGGGCGCCGAAGCGGCGTTCCAGCGGCGCGACCGTGATCGTGAAGATGACGACGTAGGCGAGCCAGCCTTCGTCGCTGAGCCAGAGCGCGCTGGTCAGGAGCGAGGTCAGCGGGCGGCGCCAGAGGTTGTGGGCGTCGGTGCTGGACAGCCGGAGCAGTTGCCCGGTCAGCGCCGGGTCGGCGAACTTCAGCAGCAGCGTCGTGGCCAGAAGAACCATCAGATAACCGAAGGTGAAAGGCGTCCGCCGCGGCGTCGGGACGTACCGGAGGAGCACGCGCCACGCCGTGCGGGCGGGGACCGGCCGTCCGGCGCGCAGCAGCATCTGCTCAGGGTGGCCGGTCATGCTGGGAGTATCGCCATCGTCGGCTGTGAAATCGCTGTGGATTGCCCCCTACGGCTCTGGGTAGCGCTCGGCGATGAATTTTTGGCCAAAACTCACCCATTCGGGTGCCTATTGAGGTAGGAAGGCCGTCATCAGTTACGCCGAAAGGCCCTGTGAGAGGTCCGTTGGTGAACGACGAGGTATCGGTCGCCGAACTGCTCGTCCGCGAAGGCTGGGGTGACGAGCACCCGGCCGCGCGGTCCCGCTGGCGTGTCGTCGCGGTGATGCTCGCCGTCGTGATCGGCTGCGGGACGGCCGCGGTGCTCGTCGCGTTCAACGGCACGCCGCGCGAGGACGCCCAGGAAGTCGACCAGATCCGCGTGATCCCGATGCCTGACCGCTCGACCGGGCTCGGCGGCGCGGACCAGAGCACGGACTCGCCGTCCGAGGGCGGGGTCGGCGGCGGCACCGGGGACGCACCGGGCGGCGGAACCCACACGGCGACCGCGCACACGGTCGCGCAGGAGGTGACCTCGACCTCGCCGACGTCCGCGGCTCCGACGCCGACGTCGACCAGCGAGACGTCTCACTTGGGGCCGACGTCGGGGACGCAGACCTCAGCGCCGGCGAGCCAGCAGCCCACGCCGCCGCCCCCGTCGCCGACGAAGACGCAGACCTGCGTGCTGTTTATCTGCTGGTGAGAAGGACTCGTGAGCGTTCCGGCCGGTTAGAACCGCCCGCAACGCTCACGAGTCCGTCTCGTGGGCATCTGTTCACGTATCCGATTCCGGTTGTGGCCGCCCGGCTTGGTGGTGCGGTTGTGACAGCGAGGCGCGAGGTGTCAGTGGGGCGGGTGAGTCGGTGAGGTAAGGCCGTGAATGCCACTGTGAGGATGTGAGGGTCCAAGACGCCGTGAATGTGGCCTTCACGGCCAACGCCACCACACCTTCCCCAATCAGCCCCACAAGCATCGCTTCACGTATCAGTCTTACGGCGCTTTGAGCAGGTCCGGCTCGGTCTTGCGGCCCAGGTGGTTGAACAGCAGGTTCAGCACGAAGGCCAGGATCGCGGTCACCGTGATCGGGCTGCCGCAGATGGTCTGCAGCCAGGCCGGGAAGTGCTGGAAGAAGATCGAGTTGCCGAACCGGTCCGTCGCGAACGCCGGGAGCAGCCCGACGCCCAGCGCCACCGCGACGACGAAAGTGTTGTGGTTCCCGGAAAACTCCACCTTGCGAAGGTTCTGGACGCCCACCGCGGCCACCATCGCGAACATCACCACCGCGACCGCCCCGATCACCGGCTCCGGGATCGCCGCGATGAACGCGCCGACCTTCGGCACCAGGCCCATCAGCACCAGCACGCCGCCGGTCACCGACACGACCCAGCGGCTGCGCACCCCGGTCATCTGCACCAGCCCGACGTTCTGCGCGAAAGCCGTGTCCGGGAAGGAGTTCATGACCCCGCCGAGCACCGCCGAGAGCCCGTCGGTGGCCAGGCCGCGCGCGAGGTCCGCATCCGAAGGCCGCCGTCCGGTGATCTCGCCGACCGCGATCAGGTCCGCGGTCGACTCGGTGAGCGTCACCAGCATCACCACGCACATCGAGAGCACCGCGGCGATCGGGAACGTCGGCGCGCCGAAGTGGAACGGCGACGCCAGCCCGAACCAGTCCGCCGAGCGGATCCCGTCCCAGTGCACCAGGCCCATCGGGATCGCCACGACCAAGCCGATCGCCAGCGCGAGCAGCGGGCCGATCTGGTTGGCGAAGCCGCGCAGCACCCGCGTGAACACCACGACCAGCGCGATCACGCCGAACGCCAGCGCGATGTGCGACGGCGCCGCGTAGCCCGCGTCCTGGGTGTCGTGCCCGGCGATCATCCCGGCGCCCGGCCCGACCAGCGAGACGCCGATGACCAGCAGCAACGTCCCGGAGACCAGCGGCGGGAAGAACCGGATCATCTTCGCGAACGGCCTCGCGATGAGCAGCCCGAACACGCCGGACGCGAGCATCGCGCCGTAGACCGCGGGCATCCCGTACTGGGCCGCGATGAGGATCATCGGGTTCACCACGCTGAACGTCGCGCCCGCGACGACCGGCAGCCGGATGCCGAGGAGCTTCCCGATGCCGATCGCCTGGATCAGCGTCGCGATCCCCGCCACCAGCAGGTCGGCGTTGACCAGGAGCGCGATCGTCGCGGTGTCGAGCTTGAGTGCGCTGCCGACGATCAGCGGGACGGCGACCGACCCGGCGTACATGATCGACATGTGCTGCAGGCCGAGCAGCGTCATCCGGCCGGCGGGCAGGACCTCGTCGACGGGATGGACCGCGGGTTTCGTCATGTGGAGCCCCCTGAGCGCGTGTTTCCGCGCACCAGCCAACGCGGCGCGGATGACGCTAGCAAGTCGGCGGCGTGATGATCAGGTTTCCCCGGGCGGCTCGCTGGGCGTCCGATCGGGCAGAGCACGCGGCACACCGGCCCCGGTTGTGTGACCATCGAGGCATGGGTACTCCGCAAGCAGGCCCGCCGTTCCGTGCCGATCATGTCGGGAGCCTGCTGCGGCCCCCGGTCCTGCTCGACGCCCGGCGGCGGCGTGAACGTGGCGAAATCGGTGACCTGCAGCTGAAAGCTGTCGAGGACGACGCGATCCGGGACGTCGTCAAGATGCAACGCGTGGCCGGGCTCGCCTCGGCCACCGACGGCGAGTTCCGGCGCGCCTCCTGGCACATGGACTTCATCTACGCGCTCGGCGGCGTCTCCAAGAGCGACGAGCGGCTGCACGTGAAGTTCCACAACCTGGCGGGCGACCTCGAGTTCAGCCCGCCGGGGCTGCAGGTCGACGGCCGGATCCGGCTGGAAGAGCCGATCTTCGCCGAGCACTTCCGGTTCCTGGCCGCGCACACCGATCCCGGCGTGACGCCGAAGCTGACCATTCCGTCGCCGAGCATGGTCTATTACCGCGGCGGCCGGGCGGCGGTCAGCGAGGACGTCTACCCGGACCTCGAGGAGTTCTACACCGACCTCGCCGCCGCGTACGCCGCGCAGATCGACGCGATGGCCGGGCTGGGCTGCACCTATCTGCAGCTCGACGACACCAGCCTCGCCTACCTGAACGACCCGGCGCAGCGCGAGTTCGTCGCGCGGATGGGCGGCGACCCCGACACCCAGCACCTGCGCAACATCGCGACCATGAATGCCGCGCTGGCCGGACGTCCCGACGGCCTGACCGTGACGACCCACCTGTGCCGCGGCAACTTCCGCTCGTCCTGGGCGGCGGAGGGCGACTACGGGTTCGTCGCGGAAGCCTTGTTCGGCGAGCTGGCCGTCGACGGGTTCTTCCTGGAGTTCGACGACGAGCGTTCCGGCGGGTTCGAGCCGCTGCGGTTCGTGCCGCCGGGGAAGAAGGTCGTGCTCGGCCTGGTCACCACGAAACGTCCCGAGCTGGAGGACCCGGACGTCCTGGTCCGCCGCATCGAGGAGGCATCACGCTTCATCGACGTCGACCAGCTCTGCCTTTCGCCGCAGTGCGGGTTCTCTTCGACCGAGGAGGGCAACGACCTCACGGCGGACGATCAGCTCCGCAAACTGGAACTCATCGTCGCCACCAGCGACCGCGTTTGGGGCTGACCTCCGGGATGTCCGCCGCGCCCGGCGGTGTCGGCACTGCGGCCCACCGGGCGCGCTTCCGGGGTGGTGGGTTCGTAGTCGTAGTCCGAGCCGCGCATGTGCTGCCGGTAGAGACTGTCGGTGCGGACCCAGACCCCACGCCAGCCCGGCAACTCGGCGCACATCTCGGGTTCGCCCTCGGCCAGCCGGATGAGACTCTTCGGCTCGGTGCCCTGGAAACCACAGTCGAGGTAGAACTGCCACTTCGTCATCGCGCCCCCTTTGCCTGCGACGGCCGCCGCGGGTTGACTGTGCTGATGCGGCACAACGCTCAGCGGCCACCGTCGGTCGTCGACCGGGTCCTCGACGTGCTGAACGCGTTCACCGCCGAGCGCCCTGAGCTCACGTTATCGGAGCTCAGCCGGCGGACGGGGCTTCCGCTGTCCACCACACACCGGCTGGCCGGGGAGCTCTGCCGCCGTGGCGCGCTCGTCCGAGACGACGAGGGCCGCTTCCGCGTCGGGCTGTGGCTGTGGGAAGTCGCTTCGCTCGCCCCGCACGGGGCGGAGCTGCGGGAAAGCGCGATGCCGTTCCTCGAGGACCTCTACGAGGCCACGCACCAGAACGTCCAGCTCGCGGTTCTGGACGCGGCCGAGGTCGTGTTCGTCGAGCGTATCTCCGGGCGTGGCGCGGTCAACGTCCTCACGCGCGTCGGCGGCCGGCTGCCCGCGCACGCGACCGGCGTCGGCCTGGCGCTGCTCGCGCACGCGCCCGCGGACGTCCAGGAGGAGGTCCTGAGCGCGCCGCTGAAGGTGTTCACCGAGAAGACGATCTCCTCGCCGGCGCAGTTGCGGGGGGTGCTGGCGGACGTCCGGCGCGACGGCTACGTGATCAGTGACGGCCAGATCGAGCTGATCGCGTTGTCGGTGGCGGCGCCGGTCTTCGGCGCGGACGACACCGTGGTCGCGGCGATCTCCATCGTCGTCCCCGCCGAGGGGACCGACCCGCGCACGCTGGTCCCGGCCGTACGCGCCGCGGCCCGTGGGATCTCGCGAGCGCTGGGCGCGCCGCGTGCGTCACGGACATCGGCTACCCCAGAGGTGCGCTAGAACGAGTCGACGTCCCGGGCCGGGTTGTGCTCAGATGAAGGCAGGTGTCGGGAGGAGTCGCGGATGAGCACGGTGCTGGTCGCCGGGGCAGGGCAGAGCGGGTTCCAGGCGGCGGCGTCGCTGCGGGACCGGGGTTTCGCCGGGCGGGTGGTGCTGATCGGCGACGAGCCGGGGGTGCCCTACCAGCGGCCGCCGTTGTCGAAGGCCTACCTGACCGGGGCCGCCGGTCTGGAGCAGCTGACTCTGCGTGGTGAGGACTTCTTCGCCGAGAAGGACATCGAGCTGGTCGCCGGCCGGATCGCGTCGATCGACCGCTCGGGTTCGAAGGTCGTGCTGGAGGACGGCGCCGAGCTGGCGTACGACCACCTCGTGCTGGCCACCGGCTCGCGCAACCGGACGCTGCCGGTGCCGGGCGCGGATCTGCCGGGCGTGCTGACCCTGCGCACCCGCGACGACGCGGATCGGTTGAAGGTGTCTCTTGGTGGGGCCGGGCACGTGGTCGTGATCGGCGGCGGGTTCATCGGGCTGGAGTTCGCGTCGCACGCGGGCCGTCCGGTGACGATCGTCGAGGCCCAGGACCGGCTGCTCAACCGCGTCGCGACGCCGGAGATCTCCGCGTACTTCGCCGAGCTGCACGAACGCGCCGGGCACACGGTGCTGCTGGGCCGGGGCGTTGAGGCGTTGCACGGCGACGGGCGGGTCGAGTCGGTGGAACTGTCCGACGGCACTTTGCTTCCGGCGGATTTGGCGGTGGTCGCCGTCGGCGTCGTGCCGGAGACGGCACTGGCGGCCGCGGCCGGGCTGGCCGTCGACAACGGCATCGTCGTGGACGCGCACCTGCGCACCGACGACCCGAAGATCTTCGCGATCGGTGACTGCGCGAACTTCCCGTGCGTGCAGGCCGGGACGGCGACGCGGCTCGAGTCCGTGCAGAACGCCGTGGACCAGGCTCGGTGCGTCGCGGCGGCGATCACCGGTTCCGCTTCGGCGTACGACAGCCTGCCGTGGTTCTGGACCGACCAGTCCGGCGCGAAGCTGCAGATCGCCGGGATCCTGTCCGGCGCGGACCGGACCGTGGTGGCGGGGGACCAGGCTGCGGGCAAGTTCTCGGTGCTGTCGTTCCGCGACGACGTGCTGATCGCGGTCGAGTCGGTGAACCGGCCCGCGGACCACATCGCCGCGCGCCGCCTGTTCACCGCCGAGCCGCGCCCGGCCTATGCCGATCTGGCCGCGAGCGCGTTCGATCTCAAGGCGCACCTGAAGTCGCGTGCGGCCTGATGCGTACGCAGGTCGCGGTGATCGGGGCCGGGCCGGCCGGGCTGCTGCTGTCGTTCCTGCTGCATCGGTCCGGTGTGGACTGTGTCGTGCTGGAGGCGCGCGACCGTGAGTACGTCCGGCAGCGGGTGCGTGCCGGGGTGTGCGAGCAGCCGACGGTCGAGCTGCTGACCGAGATCGGCCTCGGCGAGCGGCTGGCCGCGGAAGGCATGCCGCACGAAGGGCTTTCGCTGCGGTTCGACCGGGCGGACCACCGGATCGCGCTGACCGAGCTGACCGGGAAGGCGATCACCGTCTACGGGCAGCAGGAGATCGTCAAGGATCTGATCGACGCGCACGAGGCGCGCGGCTGGCCGGTGGAGTTCTCGGTTTCGGACGTAGCTTTGTCCGATGTGGACAGTGAGCGACCGGTGGTGCGGTACCGGGACGCTGCCGGCGTTTCGCGTTCGCTGGAGTGTGCCGCGATCGCGGGCTGCGACGGGTTCCACGGGATCTGCCGTCCGTCCATTCCGGACGGTGTGCTGTCGGTTTTCTCGCGGGAGTACCCGTTTTCCTGGCTGGGCGTGCTGGCGCGGACGCCGCCGTCGCACCACGAGCTGATCTACACCCACCACTCGCGGGGCTTCGCGCTGCACAGCATGCGCACGCCCGAGATCACCCGGCTCTACCTGCAGGTCGACCCGGAGGAGGAGCTCTCGGCGTGGTCCGACGACCGGATCTGGGCCGAGCTGACCGCGCGGCTGGAGGTCGAGGGCGAGTTCACACTGCGCGAAGGCCCGATCCTGGACAAGGGCATCACGCCGATGCGCAGCTACGTCGTCGAGCCGATGCGGCACGGCCGCCTGTTCCTCGCCGGGGACGCCGCGCACATCGTGCCGCCGACGGGGGCGAAGGGCATGAACCTCGCGGTCGCGGACGTCCGGGTGCTCTCGCGAGCTTTGGTTTCCTTGCTGCAGGGAGATTCCTCCTTAGCTGAGTCCTATTCGGACACGTGCCTTCGGCGAGTGTGGCGCGCCGAGCACTTCTCCTGGTTCATGACGACGATGCTGCACACGGACCCGGCCGCGGACGGCTTCGCGCGGCAGCTGCAGCTCGCGCAGCTGCGGTACGTGGCGTCGTCACGAGCGGCGGCCACGAGCCTGGCCGAGAACTACGTGGGGCTGCCGGTTGCGTCAACACTTGGTTGACGATTCGACTTCGTCAACCTACAGTTGACGGCATGACGGTACCCGTGAAACTCGACGACCTGATCAGTGCGATCAAAGGCAACAACGACAAGGACGTGCTCGCCCAGCTGTCCGACGCGGTGTACATGGGTGAGCACCTGGGCGAGCTGGCCGACCACCTGATCGGCCACTTCGTGGACCAGGCTCGCCGGTCCGGTGCGTCCTGGACCGAGATCGGCAAGAGCATGGGCGTGACCAAGCAGGCGGCGCAGAAGCGCTTCGTGCCCAAGGTGGACCCGGGCGGCGACCTGTCCGGCCAGATCGAACGCGTCTTCGGCCGCTACACCGACCGCGCCCGGCACGTGATCGTGGAATCGCAGAAGGCGGCTCTGGAGAAGAAGAGCGCCACCATCGACACGATCCACCTGGTCCTGGGCCTGCTGACCGAACCGGCGGCACTGGCAGCGGCGGCGATTCTGGCAGCGGGCGTCCCCCTGGACGCCGTCCGCGAAGCGGCCGAAGCCCGCCTGCCCGCGCCTGTGGACGACGCGCCCAACCCGGTGCCCTTCTCCGCGGACGCGAAGAAGGCTCTCGAGCTGACGATGCGTGAGGGCCTGCGGCTGGGCCACAACTACATCGGCACCGAGCACATGCTGCTGGCTTTGCTGGAGCAGGGAGAGGGCGCGGCCTTCGAGGTCCTCGACGGCCTGGGCATCCGCAAGGACCCGGCCGAAGCGAAGATCCTGGAGGCCCTCGCCGAAATCCTGGCCACCCGAGGCCAATGAGCCGGCTGTGGTGGGCGATCCTGCTGGCCGCGGCACTGGTAACCCTGCTCGCCTGCGCCTGAACCCGGCCCACCAGGAGGAACCAGGGGTGCTCCTGCCGGGCCGGATGAGCGAGGACTTTCCTCGCGTCTGACGCGAGGAAAGTCCCCTTCACCACACCGGACGCGACGAACGTCCCCTTCAGCTCAGGCGGTGGTTTCCGGGCGGCCGTCCGCGGCCCACAGCGTGTGGAACGAGCCCTCCTGGTCGACCCGGCGGTAGGTGTGGGCGCCGAAGAAGTCCCGCTGGCCCTGGACAAGGGCAGCCGGCAACCGCGAAGCGCGCAGGCCGTCGTAGTACGCCAGCGCGGTCGAGAAGCCCGGGGTCGGGATACCGAGAGACACCGCCGTAGAGATCACCGAACGCCAGGAATCCTGCGCATCCTCGACCGCCTTGCGGAAGCCGCCGGACGTCAGCAGTGTCGGCAGGCCCGGCTCGTCGGCGTAGGCCGCGGTGATGTCGTTGAGGAACTTCGCCCGGATGATGCAGCCGCCGCGCCAGATCGAGGCGACGCGGCCGAGGTCGATGTCCCAGCCGTACTCCGCGCCGCCGGCCTGGATCTGGTTGAAGCCCTGCGCGTACGCGACCACCTTCGACGCGTACAGCGCCTGCTCGACGTCGTCCGCGAAGCGCTCCAACGCGGCGCCCGTCAGCGGAGCACGCGAAGGACCGCCGAGGCCGCGAGCCGCAGCGCGAAGCGGAGTGGAGCCCGACAGCGAGCGAGCGAAGACGGCTTCGGCGATGCCCGAGATCGGGACGCCCAGGTCGAGGCCGATCTGCACCGTCCAGCGGCCGGTGCCCTTCTGCTCCGCCGCGTCCTCGACGACGTCCACGAACGGCTTGCCCGAGGCGGCGTCCACGTGCGCCAGGACCTCGGCCGTGATCTCGATGAGGTACGAGTCCAGCCGGCCGGTGTTCCAAGTCCGGAAGACCGAAGCGATTTCCGAAGGCGAGTAGCCGCCGGCTCCGCGCAGCAGGTCGAACGACTCCGCGATCAGCTGCATGTCGGCGTACTCGATGCCGTTGTGCACCATCTTCACGAAGTGCCCGGCGCCGTCCGCGCCCACGTGCGTGCAGCACGGCTCGCCGTCGACCTTCGCCGAGATGTCCTCGAACAGCGGGCCCAGCGACTTGTACGACTCGGCCGAGCCACCGGGCATGATGCTCGGCCCGTGCAGCGCGCCTTCCTCACCGCCGGAGACGCCGGTGCCGACGAAGTGCAGCCCCTGCTCGCGCAGCGCGGCCTCGCGACGCCGGGTGTCCGCGAAGTGCGCGTTGCCCGCGTCGACGATCACGTCGCCCGGCTCCAGCAGCGGGGCGAACTCCTCGATGACGGCGTCCGTCGGGGCGCCGGCCTTGACCATGATGACGACCTGGCGAGGCCGCTCCAGCGCGTCCACGAACTCCTGCGCCGAGTACGCCGGGATGAAGTCGCCCTCGTCGCCGAACTGCTCGACCAGCGACCGCGTGCGCTCTTCCGACCGGTTGTGCAGGGCGACCGTGTGCCCGTGCCGCGCCAGGTTCCGGGCCAGGTTGCGGCCCATGACCGCCAGCCCGGTGACCCCGATGCTCGCCTTCTTGCTCATCCGAATCCTCTCGAAGACTTTCTTGATTCAGACCCTAGCCTCATCGGGCCTACAGGAAACCCCACGCGAGCGCCGTCACGCCGGTTCAGGAGAAGCAGCGGATGGGGCCCCCGTTGAACGCCAGCATGTCCGTGATCGGCGCCACGAGGTCCAGCGAAGCGCCCCACTCGAGCCCGTCCAGCTCGGCATACGCCCGGTGCAGGTTCCCCGCCAGCCGCTCCTGCTCGCTCAGCGCGGCGAACTCGCCGAGGTCGGTCGACTTCGCCAGCTCCAGGGGCGACATCCCGGCGGCCTTGCCTCGCGAAGCCGTCTCCTGCACGAACGCCAGATACCGATCGACGACCTCGACCGTCTCCAGCCCGCACGGGCCGCCGTGTCCGGGCAGGATCACCGCCGGTTCCAGGGCGCGGATCACGTCCAGCGCGCGCCGCCAGCCGGCCACCGAACCCATCAGCGCGAACGGGCTGCCGCCGTTGAACACCAGGTCACCCGAATAGAGCACCCGTTGCTCCGGTAGCCACACCAGGACGTCGTTGGTCGTGTGCGCGGCGTGCCCGGGGTGGATCAGCTGAATCTCGACGTCACCGGCGTAAACGGTCAGCCGGTCGTCGAACACGACCTCCGGCGGCCGGGCCTCCAGCGTGCCCCAGTCGCTGCCGACGAAGATCCCCTCGTAGGTCTGGATGCCCTCGGCGACCATCAGCTCCCGCGTCTTGCGGTGCCCGACGACGGTGGCCCCGGCGACCAGGTAGTTGCCGTTGGTGTGATCACCGTGATGGTGGGTGTTGATCAGCGTCGTGACCGGTTTCGCGGTGGTCGCGGCCACCGTCTCCAGCAGCGCGAGCGTGCGCTTCTCGGTCGCGCAGGTGTCGATCAGGACCGTGTGGTCGCCGGCGTCGACGAAGCCGCAGTTGTTGATGTACCAGGAGCCGTCGGGCTGGACGTAGCCATGGACGCCGTCGGCGAGGGGGCGCGCGAAGGCCGCGGCGGGGGAGAGGTCGGGCACCTGACCGACTATGCCGTAATCCGGCGTCAGCCGGTTGGCCGAATAATCCCGAATTTACTGGTCCAGCCGAGTGACACCTCGGGTGACTGGCGCTCCGCGCCGTTTCCTGGAACGCTGCGCGATGTCATCATCGAACTTCGCAAGGTCAAGCACTAGCCTGGGTGAGTTCGGAATAGTTCGCGCGCGACGGCGGCCGAGTGCCGCCGTTGCTTGGTAGTGGTCCGGGAGAGCAAGGCTGATGGCGAGCACCGTCACCTCGCGCCGGAAGCAGCTCGGCAACGAGCTCCGGCACGCCCGGAATGCGGCGCGGATGACACAACAGCAGGTCGCCGAGGTCCTCGGCTGCACCCAGGGCAAGGTCAACAAGATCGAGTCCGGTGCGGTCGGGGTGAAGCTCGGGGATGTGCGATCGATGCTGAACGCGTTCGGGATCAACGGCGAAGAGGCCGACACGCTGATGAACCTGGCGCGGGCGGCCGCCGGGCAGCGCGGCCACTGGTCCGGCTACCGGTCGGTGGTGCCGCACTGGTTCCGCACCTTCACCGACCTCGAGCCCGCGGCCGCGGAGATCCTCACCTGGCACGGCGAGCGCATCCCCGGCCCACTGCAGTCCGAGCACTACATGCTCAAGCAGTTCACCGAGTTCGGTGCCACCGATGTGACGTCGCTGGTGCGCAACCGGCTGGATCGCAAGGCCGTGTTCGAGCAGCAGCAGCCGCCGTACTACCGGTTCATCATCAGCGAGGGTGCACTCCGGCGCGCGCCGGGCGGGTTCGCCCCGGCCGTGATGCTCGACCAGGTGGAGCACCTGCTGTCGCTGGATCGTCACCCGCGCGTCTACGTGCACGTGCTGCCCTTCGGCGCCCGGCTGGCCGCGGTGCCCAACGACTTCACGATCATGCGGTTCCCGGACCGCACGCGGGACTTCGTCTACATCGAGCACTCGGCCGGCGGGCTCTACCTGGACGACGTCAAGGATTTCAACATCTTCGTGGACTCCTGGGACAGGCTGCGCGGGGCCGCGCTGGAGCGGCAGGAGACCCGGCAGTTCCTCAAGGAGCTCGCCGAGGGCTACCGCGCGCAGATGCAGCAGATGTAGTGATCCGCCAGGGGCCGAGCTCTCGGTAGGGTGGCGTGAGCATCGCCAACGTCACCGGGAAAGGGCGGTCCGTGGGGTCAGACACCGTGCCTGAGGGCATCGACCTGGATCGGCCGAGTGCTGCCAGGACCTACGACTGGGCACTCGGGGGCACCGCGAACTGGGCGATCGACCGCCAGTACGGCGAGGCGGCGCTCAAGGCATACCCCCAGCTGAAGATCGCCGCGCGGGCCAACCGCGCCTTCCTCACCCGCGCCGTGCGCTACTGCGTCCGGAACGGCATCACCCAGTTCCTCGACCTCGGGTCCGGCGTGCCGACCATGGGCAACGTCCACGAGATCGCCGACGACCTCGACGAGAACAGCCGTTGTGTGTACGTCGACATCGAGCCCGTCGCGGTGGCACACTCCCGCATCCTGCTGGAGGAGAGCGGAGATCCGGAGCGGCACGCCGTCGTGCACGCCGACCTCTGCCACGCCGGGGAAGTGTGGGAGGCCGCGTTCGAGACCGGCGTCCTCGACCCCGGCAAGCCGATCGGGATGCTGACCGTGGCGGTGTTGCACTTCGTGCCCGACGCGACCGGCGTGCGCGAGGCGATCCGCGACTATCGTTCGCTCCTTCCGCCTGGCTCGCTGTACGTCCTTTCGGCAGTCACGCCGTCGGACGCCGGCGGTGCGGAGCAGGACCAGTTGCGCGCGATGGAACAGGTGAGCAAGCGCTCGAGCACACCTGGGGTGCTGCGCGGCCGGGACGAGATCATGGCGTTCTTCGGCGACTTCGAGCTCGTCGAACCCGGCCTGGTGCCGGTGGTGCAGTGGCACCCCGAAGCGCCGGGCCCGGCCGTCGGCACAGTGATCGGTGGCGTGGCCCGCAAACCCGGAAGGCGGCACGGATGATCCAGGACCCCGAGGTCCCCGAGGGCATCGACCTCGAGCGGCCCAACGCGGCCCGCATCTACGACTGGTTCCTCGGCGGCACCGCGAACTGGGCGATCGACCGCCAGTTCGGCGAGAAGGCCGTGCGGACGTTCCCGATGATCAAGACCGTGGCCCGGGTCGGCCGCGACTTCCTCGGCCGCGGCGTGCGCTACCTGGCGCGCAACGGGATCGACCAGTTCCTCGACCTCGGCTCCGGCGTGCCGACCGTCGGCAACGTGCACGAGGTCGCCTCGTCGGTGAACCCGAACGCGCGCTGCCTGTACGTCGACGTCGAGCCGGTCGCCGTGGCGCACTCCCAGATCCTGCTGGAACGCGAGGGCGTCGCCGGCCGGCACGCGGTGCTGCACGGCGACCTGCGCGACCCGGCCGATATCTGGAAGCGCGCGCTGGACACCGGCGTGCTCGACCCGAACCGGCCGGTCGGGCTGATCATGGTGGGGGTGCTTTACTTCCTCGGCCCCGACGAGCCCGTGGCCCAGACCATTCAGCGGTACCTGTCGCTGCTGCCGTCCGGGTCGTACTTCCTGTCCTCGCACCTGACCAGCGACGGCTTGGCCGCGATGGCGGACGCCGAAAGCCGCGAGTCGATCATGGAGCAGTACAACCGCTCGAGCACGCCGATCCACCTGCGCAGCCGCGCCGAGTTCACCGAGTTCTTCACCGGGCTGGAGCTGGTCGAGCCGGGGATCGTGTGGATGCCGGAATGGCATCCCGAGGAGATCGAATCGAAGGCCACCCGGAAACTGGCGAACGACCCGTCGTTCACCGGGCACATCTGCGGACTCGGCCGGAAACCGTGACGCGATAATCGCCGGTGGCGTTAATGGGTAACGAAATTGCCCGGAAATACACGAGAGCCCCGGTCCATCCGACCGGGGCTCTTTCCTTCGCGCGAGACGTCAGACGCGCGTGCCGATGCGGCCGCGCAGCAGTGGCGTCAGGTCGATCGAGGTTTCCAGCGGACGGGTCGTGCGGACACCGTCGGAGTGGCGCAGGGTGCGCTGCTCCGGAAGGTCGGCGTCGGTCTCCCAGGTCGCGGGCTTGCGCAGCGGCGCCTGGATCAGGCTGAAGCCGAAGCGGCTCCGGAGTTCGTGCCCGATCCCGCGCCGTCCACGCGCGGTCTCCTCTTCACGGCGGAAGAGCGAGTTCAGCCGGACGGCCATCGGTCTACACCCCCAGTTCTCGTCGCGGGGACCGGGAGCGATCGCCACCGGCCAGTCCGAGACAGGGTTCACAGGGCATCCCCGTACCCGGGGCCACCCATTCGATGTCGGTGCGAGAAAGCGCTTCCCCGCATCGTGTTCGCAGCAGTTCTCCCAGCTCGCCGCCGTGCATGGCGAACACGTGCACCACCCGGCTCGACTCGCCCACCAGTCCGGCGGCGATCCGGCCCACGACCAGCACGCTCGGTGGCGCGCTGTCTTCGATGATCACGCTGATCCTCCCCCAAGAGGTCCGCGGGTGGCTGGGACTTCTCCGGCTGGTTCTCCCGTGTTGGTGGGTCGTGCCCGGATATACGGGCAGTCATTCACGAACACCGGAGCCCCGGCCGATGCGATTAATCCTACTCCTGGAATAATCTTCATGTCGAGACCGGCCCGAGTTGATCACCCGCTTGGCCCTGCGGTTTGCTCCATCGAGACGGAAAGTAGCCGGGGGCGGGTAACTTCGACCAGGTCACGGCCGCGCCCCCTACCGACACTCGGAGGTACGACCCATGACGGATTATCCGTCGTTCGCGGATTACGATCCGACCACGGCCGTGTCCCTGTTCGAGGAGTCCACCTGGGCGAAATCGTCCTTCAGTGAGCCCAACGGCGGCAGCTGCGTGGAGGTCAACCTGGGCCGGGAAGGCCTGGTCGGAGTACGTGACACGAAGCTGGAGCACAGTCCGGTGTTCGTCTTCCGCACCGCCCAGTGGGGTGCGTTCCTGCGCGCGGTGAAGGCCGGTCAAGCCGACCTCCCCGCGTGAGCCGTGGCCGGCGCACCTTGGTCCAAGCAACGCGAAAACCCCCTTCTCGCGGTTATGCGATGAAGGAGGCTCTCGTGGCGGAACGGATACGGTTCCCCGCAGATTGTGACGAACGTCTCACCCGATTGCCGGAAGTTCACCTCCGCGTAGCCGCGAGCGCGTCCGGCGCCACGCGACGACGATCAAGACCACCAGGCCGATCAGCGGGAGCGTGCTGATTCCCCAGCTCACGCTCATCGGCGGGCCGGGCTGCTCGAGCACGGCGAGGTTGCGCAGCTCGCCCGTGCCGCTCCCGGCGGGACCGTTGATGACGAACCGGAACGTCCAATCGCCTTCGCGGGACAGGGAACGGACGTCCAGGCCCCAGACCTCGCGCTTGCGCGGATGCCGGACCAGCGGCTGCGGCCGCGGCGAGCCGCCCAGCGGGCTGATCGTGGTGAGCGTCCCGGTCTTCCCCTCGATCCCGCCGTCGGGGATGAAGGTGAAGTCGAGGGACTGCTCGGCCCGCAGCGGCCAGGTGCTGAACCCGACCGTCAGGCCGTACGGCCCGGCCTGCACCCGTTCGGTGTGCACGATGTTGACCGGCTCGTAGGCGTCCGCCTGCCCGGCCGACAGGAAGAGCAGGCCGGCGACGGCGCACAGCGCCATGAGTGTCCTACGCATCGGAAGTCTCCTTCGCGGGGGCGAGCAGGCAGAGCATGCCGCCGAAGCGCCACCCGGCGAACCCGCCGAGCAGTCCGACGGCCGCGCCCAGCACGGCCGTGACGACGAGGTAGCTGACCGGCGGGACGTGCGCGCCGCGGTCGGCGTAGAGCCAGGCCCGCTGGATCGGCAGGCTCAGCGCGATCAGCGCCGCGCCGACGCCGCCGGCGACGACCGACATCCGGCCGGCGCGCCAGCCGATCCGGCGTCCCAGCAGGTACAGACCTTCCAGCACCAGCGCGGCCACGATCAGCGTCATCGGGATCAGCGAGGGCAGCTGGGCGACGCTGGAAACCTTGTCCCGCAGAGGAAGGCCGACCGCGTCGGCGTACAGCCGGGACGCCCACGGCGAGAACCACCAGAAGATCGCCTGCAGCACGGCCACCGAGACGGCCAGGCTGAGCGCGCCACCGGGGCGGCGGACGAAGCCGGCGGCGGTGGCCAGCAGCAGCACCGAAAGCATCGACGATCCGATCGACACCGGGTCGGCCAGGTCATCGGGCACCTGTTGCAGCCCGAGCATCAGCACCGGGCCGAAGGTGAGCAGCACGGCCAGCGTGCCGAGGGTGCCGATCCGGCCCCAGCGGTGCTCGCGGGCCGCGGCGAACACCGCGGTGGTGCCGATCAGCGACAGCGTGATCGACAGCAGCAGCCCGATGTGCGGCGGCGAGTCGATCACCGCGTCGAACCCGTAGAGGCTGTGCCACCACTGGTCCCACAGGCCGTACAGCAGGAACGTCGCGGCGCCGATGCCGGAGAACAGGTAGCCCAGCGGCGCGGCGAACGTGTGGCCGAAGACGTTGACCACCCGCCCGCCGATCCTCGGGTCGACCGGCTTCCCGGCCCGCCGCGCCGCCGTCGTGAGCAGCACGACGGCGAGGCTCGCCAGGCCGACCACGGCGCTGCCCGCGTACAGGAACAGGTGCGGCAGCGTGAAGAACGTGTCCGGGCCGACGTCGGTGTGCCACTGGATGTCCCAGGTCAGCCCGACCAGCGACAGCAGCGACCCGCCGAGCACCGTGCCCGCGGGCAGCAACCCGGTTCCCCTTCGCGCGATCGGCGCCGCGCGTACCCCGGCTGCGGTGAGATCCATGACCCCCTCCTTTTACTTGACCAGCAATGGAAAGACGACCTGCGCGGGCCCGCCGGGGCCGCGCAGCGAGACGGTGATCTCCCACTGCCCGGACATCGGCAGGCCGACGTCCGTGGCGCGGAACCGGCCGGGACCGTCGGGCCCGGCGGGCACGGCGGCGAGCGCGTGCCCCATCTGGGGCATGACCGGCTCGACCGTGACGCCCTCGGGCGCCGGGCCGGTCACTTCGAGGGAGAGCGTGTTGCCGCCGATGCGCGGCGGGTCCGACGTGAGCCGGACGGTGTACGGGCCGGACACGGCCTGTTGCGCGGCGGGTTCGGTGCCGCGCGTGCCCCAGATCAGCCAGGCAGCGCCGGCCGCGACGACGAGCGCGACGACGGCGATCAGCACGGTGGGGCGTCTCATCGGCTTGCTCCTGTCGGGACGTCGACGACGGCGGGAATCGTGACCACGGAGTAGTTCCGCTCGGCCTGCAGCCAGATCCGGTACCGGCCCGGCGCGGCGAAGGTGTAGGTGAAGCTCACGTCCGGGCCGTACGCGGCGACGGTCTCGTCGGGCTTGGTGGTCTGGCCCGCGACCGGCGGGACCATGGCGTGGGCGTGGGCCCAGGTCGGCGCGGCAGCGGCGGCCGCGCCGACCGGACCCGCGGGCAGCGGGCCGGTGATGATCAGGTGGCCCAGCATGCCCAGCCAGGGCTGGAGATCGCCGGTGGGGAAGTGCGCGGTGATCGTCGCCGGCGTGCCCGGCGTGATGGTCTCCTCGACCGGGGTGCCGTCCACGGTGCGCGGTCCGGCGCCGGGCGGTTCGGGGGCCGCCGGTCCGGTGCCGGCGACGGTCACGGTGGATCGGGCGAGCTGGACGCCTCCGCCGCGCCGGGCGAGTTCGGCGGCGACGGCGTAGGTGCCGGCTTCGGGCTTGGAGAGGCGGACCCGGTAGTCGCCGGGTCCGACGCGAATCGGGTGCAGGTGGCTCATCCGCCCGGACGGCGACACCAGCACGAGGTGGACCAAAGCGTTGTCGTGCACGAGAAGGTCATCGACCGGGCGCCCGGTGGCGCCGTCGGTGAGAGTCAGCTCGAGGTCGTCGTCCTCCTGACGGACGGCCAGGTTCACCGGCGGCCGCGAATAATCCACTGTGGACAGTTGGGCGTTCGCGTACGGGTCGGTGACGTTGTCGTAGGTCGGGTCGAGCTGGCTGCCGGGCGCGGGCGGCGGCGGGGTGCTCGCCGACAGCAGCGCGCCGGTGACCGCGACCGCCAGCGCGGCGATCATGCCCCCGGCCGGGATCAGCGCGAACGCCGTGCGCCGCGCCCGGACCGCGACCACGAGCGCGAGCAGCAGGAACGCGCCCGCTGCAACGAATCCGCCGTACGTCGCCCTTTCCCACGGCGGGACGACCCGCGCGGGCACCAGGAACGGGATGGTCGCGGTCGGGCCGCCGTCCTCGGTGAGCGCGAGCTCCCACGGCCCCGGCCGGTCGACCCGCAGCGTCCCGTGGGATACCCCGGGCGTCGCGCCGAGCTTCACGTCGGCGCGCGAGGTGATCACGCCGCCGGCTGCGACGCTCAGGTGCAGCGTGCCCGGCGTGGTCCCCGCGTGCGTCACGACGTCGACCTGCAGTGGCGCGGGCGGGAGGTCCGCGCGGCGGATGATCACGGTCAGTTCGCGGGCGCCGAGTGTCTGCGCGACCTGGATGTCGGCGCCGACCGGTGCGCCGTCGGCGTACGCGGTACTGCAGCCGAGCGCGATCCCCAGCGCGCTGAGCAGGATCAGCAGCGCGCCTCTCGTAGTGGCCCCCATGGTGGAAAACGCTATCGACTCCGGCGGGTGTCGCGCGTCACGGCGGCGAGGGAACCGGCGTCCCCGGAACGGGGGACCACGAGCCCCGGGTAGCTCAGGGTCGGAGGAATTCCCGCAGGTGGGTGACCACTTCGGCGGGTTGCTCCTCGGGCAGGAAGTGCCCGCACTCGGCGAGCGCCGCGCCGGTGACGTCCTCGGCGTACTCGCGCCAGATATCCAGCGTGGGAAGTGTGCCGAGCAGGCCGTTCGCACCCCACAGCGCGAGCACGGGCTGGGTCAGCCGCTTCCCGGCGGCGAAGTCGGCGTCGTCGGCCTCCGCGTCGTCGGGGAAGGAGGCGCGGTAGTCGTCGAACCCGGCTCGCAGCGCGCCGGGCGCCTCGAACGCGCGGACGTACTCGGCGACGTCGAGGCTGTGGCGCTGGTAGGTCCAGCGTTCGAAGAAGTAGCCGAGGTAGGCGGCGATGTTCTGCCCGGCAAGAAGTTCGGGCAGATCCGGCTGCAGATGGAAGAGCCAGTGCCAGTACGCCTTGGCGATGTCGGTGTCCATCCGCTGCCACATCGCGCGGGTCGGGGCGATGTCGAGCACGGCGAGGCGTTCGACCTGGTCCGGGCGGTCCAGCGCCCAGCGGTGGGCGACCCGGCCGCCGCGGTCGTGCCCGGCGACCGCGATCCGCGCGAAGCCGAGCTGTTCGGCGAGCGCGGCGACGTCGGCCGCCATCGTGCGCTTGTCGTAGCCGCCGCGGGGTTTGTCGGTTCGCCCGTAGCCGCGTAGATCGGGCGCGATCACGGTGTGCGTTTCGGCCAGCGGTTCGATGACCTTGTGCCAGCAGTGCGAAGTCTGCGGCCAGCCGTGCAGGAGGAACAGCGGCGGGCCGTCGCCGGCGCGCAGGTAGTGCATCCGGATGCCGTTCACGGTCTCTAACCTGTCCATGAGGTTAGACGGTAGACGCTGTCCTAACTCACGGCAAGGGTTAGAATCGTGGGATGGTGCTCGGATGGGTTTTCGACAGCGGACGTCCCAGTCTTGACCTGGTGAACACGCTCCGGAATCGGCACGCGGACGGCGTCGAGCTGCTGACCGGGCCGGACGCGCTGGCCGAATGGCTGTCGCGCGCCGGGTTCTCGGTCGGTGAGGTGACGGCGGGGAACGTCCTGGCGGCGAAGGCGCTACGCGAGGCCATCGACCGGGTTCTGCAGGCTGACACGCCGGAACGGATGGACGTCGACCTGATCAACGAAGCTGCGGCGGCTGCTCCGTTGCCGCCCGCACGGCTGCGGATTTCCGCTGAGGGCAGCCTGGTGCGCGAGGTGCCGCCGTCTGCTGATCCGGTCGCTTCGGCGTTCGCCGTGCTGGCCTCCGATGCGATCGACCTGGCCACCGGCGACGCGGCGATCCGGATCTGCGCGGCCGAGGACTGCGGGTTGCGCTTCGCCGACGCTTCGCCGCGACGCTCTCGTCAGTGGTGCTCGATGGCGCGCTGCGGCAATCGCGCGAAGGCGCGTACGCACTACGCGCGGACCAAGAGCCGGTAAGCCTTTGGGTGGGCGCGGAACCAGACGTTGAGCTTCCCTATCCAGCGCATGTGCGCTGTTCTGGCGGCTGCCGGGATGGGGTTGACGAGGATTCGCGTGGCCCGCGCTATGCGGTCGAAGCGGCGCTGGTCTTTCGATGACCAGCTAAGTCCCACCTTCGTCCGGAGTTCTGGCGGCAGCGTCGCGCGGAGGAGGAACATCTGGATCCGCCCGTGCAGCCGCCACCAGGAGTCGGGCAGCCACCTGACGGGTTTGCGCACGGTCCGGATGGTGTCGAAGAGCGTCTCGATGGTGGTGTTGGTGCTGAAGGTCGCGACGGTTTCGTCGTAGTACCGCTCGAAGGCGGCCCAGTCCGGCGGCAGGTCCTGCTCGCGGACGCCGAGGAGACGTCCGATGTCGCACATCTGCGCGTAGTACTCCTCGAGTTCTTGGCTGGAGAGCGGGCGGCCGAAGAAGCGCTGGGTGTCGATGGGGACCTTGACCAGGGTCGCGTGGACCCAGGCGTAAGCCTTCGGATCGAGGGCGCTGTACCTCTTGCCGTTGTCGATGCCGGTGAAGGTGCGATGGAGTTTCCGGAGCCGTTCGGCTTCGAAGCGCGCGCCCTTTAGGCCGCCGTAGACGTAGATCGAGAGGGAGGCGCCGGTGCGCATGAGCCGGGTCCAGGGATCCTCGGTGTAGCCGGAGTGATCCCGCACGCCCGCCGCGACGACGGGGTGGGCGACCTGGAGGACGAGGACCTGCCCGGCGAGCAGCCCGTCCCGGAAGTCGCCGAAGTACTTCCACGCCGCGGTGCCCTTGACGATCGGCGCAGCCATACCCCGACTTTAGGACTCGTGAGCGTTCCGGGCGGTTCTAGCCGCCCGGAACGCTCACGAGCTTTTGGACCGGGCGAGGAAAGTCCCCTCGTCACGTCGACCGCGAGCCCTAAACCTGCCCCCCGCGGATCAGCATCATCAACGGCAGCGCCACGGGCACCCCGGCATCCCCGGTCGCGAGCCGCCGCAGCTGCAGCCCGGCGATCAGCGCCACGACCGGCCCGGCGAGGTGCTCCGGCTCCGGCACCCCCAGCGCGCTGAGGATCGTCACGGCCAGCTCGTCATAAGCCGCGAAGCACCGCGCCGATGCCTCCTGAAGCCCGGGATCGCGCGCCGACTGCAAGTACAGCTCGTGCGCGCCCAGCTCGTCCGTGCCGAAGGGGAGCTGCGCGATCACGTGCTCCACCACCGATGCCGCCTGCTCGACACTCAAGCCCTGCGCGCGATAGCCGTCGACGATCGCGCCGAGCTTCGCCGTTTCCTCTTCGACGAACAGGAGCATCGCTTCGCGCAGCAACGCCGTCTGGCTGGGGAAGTGGTAGGTGAGCGTGCCGAGCGACACGCCTGCCGCGGCCACGATCCGCCGGTTGGTCAGGCCGCCGACGCCGTGCTCGCCGACGACCGTCAGGGCGCCGCGCAGGATGGCGTCGCGGGCGGTTACCAGGTTGCCGCGGGATGCCGCTCCGGCCACCGTTCGACCTCTTCCAGTTGCGCGGCAAGCGAAATCAGCCGCTCCTCGGCGTGCGACGGGCCCAGCAGCTGGGCGCCGAGCGGCAGTCCGTCCGTGGTGAGCCCGGCCGGCACGTTGACCCCCGGCCAGCCCAGCACGTTCCACGGCCAAGCGTACGGGCACGCGGCGATCATGGCCTGGTCGGTCTCCCAGCCGGACAGCCCGTCGAAGGTGCCGATCGCCGGCGCCGGGGTGGCGGTGGTCGGCGTCAGCAGGACGTCCACCCGGCCGAACACCGAGCCGATCCGGCGGTGCAGTCCCGGCTCCAGCGCGCGGGCCAGCCGCAGCGCGGGCCCGGCGAGCAGGCGGCCGTGGCCGGCGTTGCTGCGGGTGCGCGGGTCGAGGCTGCGCTGGTCGGGCACGCGGCGGGTCCAGTCGCGGACGCCGGTGAGCGAGCGCGGCAGGAACGTCAGGCCGATCAGGCCGTAGTCCGGCTCGATCTCGATGATCTCGTGGCCCAGCCCGGCCAGGGTCTCCGCGAGCCGCCGCACGTTCCCCTCGACGACCGGGTCGAGCTTCGTCTTGGTGGCGGTGAACGGGATCCGGGTGGACAGCCCGATTCGCAGCTTGCCCGGCTCGCGGGCGGCGGCGGTCTGGAAGGTCGTGCCGGCCTCCGCGATGACGTCGAGCAGCAGCGCGGCGTCGCCGACCGTCCTGGCCAGCGGGCCGAGCACGGTCAGGCCGTAGAACAGCTCGCTGCCGGTCGGCACCCGGCCGCGCTGGGTCTTGATCCCGACCAGCCCGGTCCAGGCCGCCGGGATCCGGACCGACCCGGCGCCGTCCGAGCCGACCGCGGCCGGGACCACACCGGCGGCGACCGCGGCGGCACTGCCGCCCGACGAGCCGCCGGGGGTGTGCTCGAGGTGCCAGGGGTTGCGGGTGGCGCCGAAGGCCGGGCCCTCGGTGAACGGCCATTGTCCCAGCTCAGGGGTATTGGTCTTGCCGATGATCACGGCGCCGGCCGCGCGCAGCAGCGCCACCGCGGGGGCGTCGGTGGTGGCCACCGGGAAGTCACCGGCACAGCCGAACGCGGTGGGCAGGCCGGTGAGGTCGACGTCGTCCTTGATCGCGATCGGCACGCCGAGCAGCGGCGTCCGCTCGCCCGCGGCCAGCCGGCGGTCGGCCTCGGCGGCGTCGTGGTGGGCGTCCTCGTCGCGAAAGTGCTTGAAGGCGTTGAGCACGGGCTGGCTGGCGTGCGCGCGGCCGAGTGCCTCGGCGGTCAGCGCGGCGGAGGTGACCTCGCCCGCGGCCAGGCGGGCGGCCTGCTCGGCGAGCCCGGCGAAGCCGAGTCCGATCCCCGAAGTCTCTGATGTCGCGGTCATGGCTGCCCCCGGTGGGTTCTCGTTCGTTCGAACGAACGTTACCGGACGAGGCGTGCTCCTGCCTACTCCCCAGTACCGCTGAAAGCACGCCACATTGGGGTGCATGGCGCCCGAGCTCTACGGTGGCGGAGGCCGCACACGATGGAGGACCGATGACCTTCGCTTTCGACCGTTTCCCCGACGCAGCGCTCGACGCGGTCCCGCGGGTCGACCTCGGCGGCCTGCCGACCCCGCTCCTCCCCGCGCCCCGCCTCGGCGAGGCCCTCGGCCTGCCGAACCTCCTGCTCAAGCGTGACGACGTGCACCCGCTCGGCGCCGGCGGCAACAAGCTGCGCAAGCTGGAGTTCCACCTCGGCGCGGCCCTCGAAGCCGGCGCTGACACGGTCATCACCTTCGGTGCCCTGCAGACCAACCACGGCCGCCAGACCGCCGCCGCCTGCGCGAAGCTGGGCCTGCGCTGCGAGCTCGTCCTCACCGCCAAGGTCCCGCGCGAGGGCGACGCGTACGAGCGCTCCGGCAACCTCCCGCTCGACCGGCTCTTCGGGGCGAACGTCCACATCTGCGCCGACGGCGAGGAGACCGGCCGCACCTACGACCGCCTGGTCGCCGAGGCCGCGGCCGAGGGCCGGAAGGTCGCGACCGTCCCGGTCGGCGGCTCCGACCCGCTCGGCAGCCTCGGCTATCTCGCCGCCACCCGCGAACTCGCCGCGCAGCTCGCCGGGCGCGGCATCGACCGCGCGCGGCTCGTCGTCCCGCACGCCAGCGGTGGGACGGCCGCCGGGGTCGTGCTGGGGAGCGCGCTGCTCGGCGGTCTCGGCGTCGACATCGCGTGCGTCAGCCATCCCGTCGACGAAGCCACCGAAAACCTTGACGAGCTCACGAAAGGCGCGGCCAAGCTGCTCGGCATCGAGACGCCGAAGCTCGACCCGTGGCTCAGCGACACCACGCTCGGTCCCGGCTACGGCATCCCGACCGACGAGGTTTGGGCCGCGCTAAGGCTTTTCGGCCGCACTGAGGGCATCGTGCTTGATCCGGTCTACACCGGCAAAGTGGCCGCCGCGCTGATCGAATGGGCGGGCGCCGGCCGCTTCGACGCGCACGAGCACGTCGTGTTCGTGCACACCGGCGGCATGCCCGGCCTCTACGGCTACGCGCCCGAGTTCGCCGACGCTGTCGGCGGCTGACGCGGCCCGGGTCGCGACCCGCAGCAGCGTGGCGAGCAGCACGACGTCGGCGAGCAGCAGCAGCCGCTGGGTGACGCCGATCGGCAGCAGGTCCGACAGCTCGTGGAACGGCGCCACGCCCGCTTCGGTCAGCCGGACGAACACGAAGCTGAGCGCGAACAGCCCGAACGTCACCGCGCTCAGCCGGATCGCCCGGACGACCGCCACCCGCTCCGGGCGCCCCCGCAGCGTCTCCAGCAGCGAGAACGCCGCGCCGGGCAGGCTGATGAACGCGATCAAGCAGGCGTAGAGGTGGATCTCCCCGCTGACCGGGTCAGGGTTCTCGGGATAGCTCGCCGGGAAGAGCGCGGCCGTGGCCATCCCCAGCGACCAGAGCGTGAGCAGCAGCCGGGTGGTCCGCGACAGCGCCACCCCGGCCGCGACCAGCGCGCCGAGTACGGCGAGTGAGCCGACGGCCAGCGAAAGCACGCTGGCGGCGAGCATCCCGGTGCCGCGATCGGTGAACGCGTAGCTCGAAAGCGTGTCGTAGACCGGGTCGTGCGAGCTGATCACGTGCAGCACGACCGCCGTGAACAGCCCCCAGCCGATCGCCGCCACCGCCACGAAGCGCCAGGGCTTCGTCCGCTTCCCCGCTGTTATCCCCACCATGGTTCCAGGGTCGCGAACCGCGGCGATGTGCGCGATCAGGGAAGCCCCTGAAATGACCCCTAGTCCGCGGCGAAGTCGACCATGACCAAAGCCTGGTCGTCGTGGCGCTTCGCCCGGGGCCAGCGTTCACCGTCCGGGTCGAGCTTCTCCGCGGTGCGGACGGCGTCGAGCACCGCGTCCGGCCCGTCGGCCCTGGCGATGCCGAGCACTTCGGCCCAGCCGAACAGCTCGTATTCGTCGACGCCGATGGAGACGCCGTCGCTGGCCAGCAGCACCGCGTCGACCTCGGCGCGCGGCCAGCTGCGGCGGACGGCGTGCGCGGCGGCGGCCGGGTCGGCCTCAGCGACCCAGAACCCGTCCTCGGCGTTGCGGCGGCGCCGGACGTCCGCGCCGGTCTGGAGCTTGCCTTCGTCCCGCAGCGTGGCCAGGCGGTCGTCGGAGACGACGTCGAGGCCGAAGCTCCCGTAGCCGACGACCGGGCTGTCCGCGAGCACGAGCGCGTCGACCCGCTCGGCCTGCCAGCGCAGCATCGCGACCGTGCTCGACGGCGAGTGCCGCGGCTCGAGGCCGTGCTCCCCGGCGACGTCGGCGATGGCTTCGGCCAGCGTCGTGGCCAGGTCCGCGTCCGGCGCGGCGCGCAGGCCGTCGGCGAGCCGCCGTGCGAGCAGGCCCGCGTACCAGCCGCCGGAGGGCAGGTCAGGCCGTGGCGCGGTGGCGCCGTCCAGCAGCAGGACGGCGGAATCGAGCACGACGACGTGGTCTTCGGACGGGCGGTCCGCGCCGTCGGCGCCGACCCCGGCCCGTTCGGCGGTCACGATCTCGGGCATCACCCGACTGTACGTCGCGTCAACCTGGGTTGACATGACTCCGATGTCAACGTAGGTTGACAGGCATGACAGAGGCAACGGATCTGGCCGCCCGGGCCGGTGACCGCGACCCGCGAGTGGGGTTGCGCGCGGTCACGGCGCTGCGGCGGTTGCTGGAACAACTGGAAGCGGTGCAGGTGCGCAGTGCGCGGCTGCACGGCTGGTCGTGGCAGGAGATCGCCGCCGAGCTGGGGGTCAGCCGGCAGGCCGTGCACAAGAAGTACGGGAGGCACTGATGTTCGAGAAGTTCACGCCCGACGCCCGGCTGGTGGTCGTCGGCGCCCAGGACGTGGCGCGCGCGGCCGGTTCGGGGGAGATCAGCCCGGCGCACCTGCTCGCCGTACTGGTCAAGACGGATCACGGGGACGCCGCCCGCATCCTCGCCGAGCTGGGGGTCTCTCCCGAGGACGTACTCGACGAGCTGGCCAGGGTGCGCCGGCGCGGCGGGATGAGCGACGCCGACGCCGAAGCGCTCTCGGAGCTGGGCATCGACGTCGAGCAGGTCGTCGAGCGGGTCGAGCAGACGCATGGCCCCGACGCGCTCGCGAACCGGCGCGGGCCGGTCAAGCGCGGGCACATCCCGTTCGCCGCGCAGTCGAAGAAGACCCTGGAACTGAGCCTGCGCGAGGCCATCCGGATGGGCGACAAGCACGTCGGCCAGGAGTGCATCCTGCTGGCGCTGGCGCAGCAGCGCGGCACCGACGACGTGCTCGCGCGGCGAGGCGCCGACTACCTGACGCTGCGGCGGATCGTGCAGCAGCGCAAAGCCGGCTAGTGAACGGGTTCCTGCTCGTCGCGCTGCGGTTCGCGCCAGACGACCCAGGGCAGCAGCGCTTGGGTGAGCGGGCCGATCGCCAGGGCGTAGACCACCGTGCCGACGCCGGCCGTCCCGCCGAGCAGCCAGCCCACGGCGAGCACGCTGATCTCGATCCCGGTGCGCACCAGCCGGACCGACCAGCCGGTGCGCGCCGCGAGACCGGTCATCAGGCCGTCCCGGGCGCCGGGGCCGAGCCGCGCGCCGACGTAGGTCGCGGTGGCGACGCCGTTCAGCGCGACGCCGGCGGCGAGCAAAGCGACCTGCCAGCCGAGGGCGTGCTGGTCCGGCAGGACCGCGCGGACCAGGTCGACAGTCACCGAGATGACCACGACGTTCGCGATGGTGCCGATGCCGGGCCGCTGGCGTAGCGGGATCCACAGCAGCAGAACGGCCACCGAGATGATCGCGGTGACCGTGCCGAAGCTCAGCCCGGTGTGTTTCACGACGCCTTCGGCCAGCACACCCCACGGCTCGAGGCCGATGTGTGCCCTGGTCAGCATGGCGACGCTGGTGCCGTAGAGGGCCAGGCCGATCAGGAGCTGGGTGCTCCGGCGGACGGGGGCGAGGGAGATCCGGGCAGACCGGAGATCGAGCTGAGCCACTGGACCACTATCAGTCGCAGGTGGCCTTGCAGACCATAGCCAATTTGAGGATATTGGTCTTTATGGAAGCGCGGATGCCGCTCGGCGGCCGGATTTCTGGCTCTCGGCTGGCCATGATGCTGGGGTCCTGGCGGCAAGGCTCGCGACAAGGAGCCGCCGACTTGGCCGCGGCCATCGAGCTCCAGGTGCTCGACGGCCAGCTCCCGCTCGGCACCCGACTGCCCGCCGAGCGCGAGCTGGCGGACGCGCTGGGCACGAGCCGGACGCTGATCGGCGCGGCGCTGGATCGCTTGCGGGACAACGGCATCGTCGCCAGCCGTCGCGGCGCCGGGTCGTGGATCGCGGCGCCCGGCCGCCGGGGCCGTGAACCGCTGGTCCCGGCGGGCCCGGACCTGATCGACTTCGCGCACGCGTCACCGGTGGCCATCCCCGGCATGGTCGCCGCGGTCGACGCCGCCCGCCGGGACGTCGTCCAGCACCTCGGCGAACACGGCTACTCACCCCGGGGCCTCCTGCCGCTGCGCGAGGCGATCGCGCGCCGCTACACCGAGCGCGGGCTGCCGACGACGGCCGCTCAGGTGATGGTCACCAACGGCGCGCATCACGCGTTCGTGCTGGTCCTGCGGATGCTCGCGGGGCCGGGCGACCGGGTGCTGGTCGAGCAGCCGACCTACCCGAACGCCCTCGAGGCCATCCGCGCGGCGCACGCCATCCCGGTGCCGGTCGGCCTGGACCCGGCCGGGCGCCGCGGCTGGGACATCGCCGGGATCGAGGCCGCGCTGCGCCAGGCGTCGCCGCGGCTGGCGTACACGGTGGTGGACTTTCAGAACCCGACCGGCCTGCGCCTCGACGCCGAAGGCCGGTCGCGGCTCGGCTCGGTGCTGGCCAAGGCGCGGACGCCGGTGGTCGTAGACGAGACGATGGTGGAGCTCGACCTGGAGGGCGACCCGCTGGACGGCCCGCCGCCGCTGGCCGCGCTCGCCGGGGACCTGGCGATCACCGTGGGCTCGGCCTCGAAGTCGCACTGGGGCGGGCTGCGGCTCGGCTGGATCCGCGCGTCCGAGGACCTGCTCGGGCGGCTGATTTCGGCGCGGTACGCCGTCGACCTCGGGTCGCCGGTGTTCGAGCAGGTCGTGCTCACCGAGCTGCTGGCCGACGACGGCCCGCTGGCGCGGCGGCGCGAGGAGTTCCGCGGCTACCGGGACGTCCTCGCCGAGGCCGTGAAGCGGTACTGCCCGGATTGGACGTTCACCCCGCCCGCCGGTGGGCTTTCGCTGTGGTGCCATCTGCCGGAGCCGATGAGCACCCGGCTCGCGGTGGCCGCGGCGGGCCACGGGGTCCAGGTCGCGCCGGGCTCGCGGTTCGGGGTGCACGGCGGGATGGAGCGCTGGCTGCGGCTGCCGTTCGCGCTGCCGCCGGAGAAAATCTCCGAAGCGCTGCGACGCCTGAGCACGGCGGCGGCTTCGGTCCGCGGCACCCCGGCCTCACTGGACGTCTCGATCGCATGAAACAGCCGGTGCGCTGGATGGGGCCTGTTCGCTCCAGGGAGGGCGGCGGCGTAGTGCATCCAGCGCACCGGCTGTTTCTTCACCCCCGCACCGGAATCCGGTGCGGGTACCGCGGCTTCCCGGCACAGCCCCTCGACGTGCCGGGAAGCCGGCGGTTCAGATGTGCTCTCGGTACTGCGAGTTCGTGCTCGGCGCGGTGAGGACGAACTCCCGGAGCGCATCCGGTGTGGGTCCCGGCGTCGCGGGGGCAGCGCGACGCCGGGACCGGGATCCGACCCGGCCGGGCGCGGTCGGCCGGTCGGAAAGACTGTGGTCGTGCATGGGTGTGCCCCTGGGGTACGACAGACGTCATGAGGACGTGAGTGAGCCACGGATCGCGTACTGGAGCAGGGGAATCGTCGCGCTCAGACGGCGCGCGGGTCCGACAAGTTGATCTTGTTCAGGACGCAGGTGTCCCCGGCTGCCCGGTTCGGGGTCAGTCGGGTGACGTAGTGGGCAGGGCGGCTTCGCGGCCTGCCCCGTCCGCCGCGTGATCGCGGTTCGTGCCCGCCAGCTTGAGCTGGGTGGTGGTGATTTCGTCGGTGTGCACGGCGAACTGCTGACGCGCGCCGCCGGGGCCGTCGTGGGCCGAACCGGCGCTGGCCGCCGGCGCGCTGGGCGCGCTCGGGGCACTGGGCAGCCCTGGGCCGTTGTCGCCGCCGCCGGTGCGGGCGTGAACGCCGGAGTCCTTCGGACCCTGGACGGACGCCGGGAGTTCCCGGTGCCGCGGGATCAGCGTGACGTGCGAGGTCGCCCAGGCGCGGGCGACCTGCTGCTCGGGGGCGGTCGCGACGACGTCCGGGACGACCGCGGTGACCGCGTCGGTGGTGGCGACCAGGTCGCCGGCCGCGTCCGGCACCGTCGCGGTGACGCTGCCGCTGCCGCTGCTCGACGAAACCCCGTCGAGGATGGGGTCGACGACCCCGCCGATCGGCAGGATCGGCGCCGCGTCCGGGTTGCTCGCGGGCGGCTGGGTGACCGGGTCGAGCACCGTGTGCCCGACCACGGCGACCGTGCCGGTCACGGCCTGGAGCGTGTGGCCGACGACGTTGACCAGGCCGCCCAGCAATCCGCCGAGCAGCCCGTTCGAGGACGCCTTCGTGGTGTTCTGCTTCTTCGCCGACGGCTCGGCGTACGACGTGTCTTCGTCAGCCGTAGCGCTCTCGTCAGAGTCGGAGATGGTTTCCGTGGCCGTCTTCGCGGCAGGCGCGCTCTGCTTCACGCAGGCGTCCCGCTCGACGGCGTGCTTGCGGTGATGCGGCTTCGCGGCGTGGGCGTGCGACGTGGCGGCGGGCTGCGTGCAGGCCGGGAGTTCATCGGCCGACGCGCCCGCGTTGGACAGCGCGGCGCTGAGCAACCAGCCCGCCAGGGTCAGCCCACCGGCGACGAGGATCCGGGCGGCGGGACGCGGCAGCGGCGCGGCCCACGGGCGCGGCGCGCGCATGCGCGCGGAAGGTGCCCCGGCGACCACGGACGGTGCGGGGTCGCTGCGGCGCGCGTTCGCCATGCTGCTCACCGCTACCACCACCGTCCGCGCCTGTGGGTCACATCTGATCTTGCTGGGGTGTTTCTCCGGCCAGGTCGCAGTTCCCCCGGGGCTGCACTCTTTCTAGCACCGCTCGGGAGTCTTGCATCTCTCCCGCGTTCGATCCAGCCCGTAAGGCCCAACCGGCCTACCGGCTCCGGTGCCCGAAACGCCGAAGTTGATCACTCACCGTGTTTCCGCGGGTGCTGCGTGCGGCCATTCGGACGAGTACCCGAAAGTGACCGATCCGTGGTTGACCTGATGTTTCGCGGATCCTGACCGCGTTCCGTGCCGTCCAAGTCGCCGTGGGTGCTCACTCCCGGTTCCGACCGGACGATCGAAAAGGCTCTTCAGATGCGGGACGACGGCTGGGCCGAACGGGCTTGCGCGCTTACTCCATTGGTACTGCGGAGAATCCGGTCCGGTTGGCTGAACGAGCCCGACGCGCAGGACGCCGTCCAAGACGCCTGGCTCGAACTGCTGCGACGACCGGAAGCTCTCCGTGACCAAAACGGTCTCGCCGCGTGGTTGTGCACGACCGCCCGCAGGCGCGCGGCGCGGGTCGTCGCCAGGCGCGCAGGTGAGCCGCCGCTGTCGCCGCCGTCACCCGAAGTGACTCCGGAAGCGCGCGCTTTACTCACAGAGCGTGACCGCGCACTGTGGCGTGCGGTGGACGCGCTCCCGGAGCGGCACCGGCGGCTGATGCACCTGCTGGCGCATCGCCCGGAGCTGTCCGTCCGCGAGGCGGCGGCCGAACTCGGGATCAGCCCGGCCAGCGTCGGCAAGCTCCGGCGGCGGTGTTGCGACGTCCTCAGGCGGCGGCTGGCGGCCGAGGGCTTCGGCGAGCCCTGGCCGTGATCATCGGACCAGTTCCCGCAACCGGGTGATCGCCTCATCGATGACCTCGTTGCGTTTGCAGAAGGCGAAACGCAACAGGTGTTTCCACTCGTCCGGGTGATCGGTGAACACTTTCACGGGAACCGCCGCAACCCCCACGCGCTCGGGTAACTCCCACGCGAGATCGGCCGCGTCCGTGAAGCCGAGCGGCCGCACGTCGACGCAGACGAAGTACGTCCCGGCGGTGCGCCGCACCGCGAACCCGGCGTCGGCGAGGCCCTTCGAGAGCCGGTCGCGCTTGTCCTGCAGGCTTTCCCGCAGCCCTTCGGCCCAGGCCAGCTCGTGGTCCAGCGCGTGCGCGACCGCCGGCTGCAGCGGCCCACCGGAGACGAAGGTGATGAACTGCTTGGCCGCCTTCACCGCGCCGACCAGCTCCGGTGTCGAGCAGACCCAGCCGATCTTCCAGCCGGTGCAGTTGAACGTCTTGCCCGCGCTCGAGATGGCCACCGTGCGCTCGCGCATCCCGGGGAGGGTGGCCAGCGGGATGTGCTCGGCGTCATCGAAGACGAGGTGCTCGTAGACCTCGTCGGTGATGGCGATCAGGTCGCGCTCCACACACAGCGCGGCGACGGCCTCGAGCTCGGCGCGGGTGAACACGGTGCCGGTCGGGTTGTGCGGCGAGTTGACCAGGATCGCCCTGGTCCGGGGCGTGACCGCGGCGCGCAGCGCGTCGACGTCCAGCCCGAACCGGCCGTCGTCGGCCTCGACCAGGCCGACGACCCGGCGCTGGGCGCCTGCCATCGCGACCGCGGCGGCGTAGGAGTCGTAGTACGGCTCGATGACGATGACCTCGTCGCCGGCCTCGGTCAGCGCGATCAGGCTCGCCGCGATCGCCTCGGTCGCCCCTGCGGTGACGAGGATCTCGGTGTCGGGGTTGTACTCGGTGCCGTAGCGCAGGCGGTGGCGCGCGATCGCCGCGCGCAG
Organism: uncultured Actinomycetota bacterium; assembly: GCA_963762765.1. Lineage (GTDB taxonomy): Bacteria > Actinomycetota > Actinomycetes > Mycobacteriales > Pseudonocardiaceae > Amycolatopsis. The sequence goes on along the minus strand of CAVXMR010000049.1, from coordinate 224,900 downwards.
CTCGGGCCGCCCCGGGCCGGGCGGGTACTGGTTCGCGCCGCCGAACAGCGCGTTCTTCGCCGCTTCGAGCATGCCGTCCGGGCCGTCGGTGTCCGGGAAGCCCTGGCCGAGGTTGACCGCTTCGTGTTAGACGGCCAGCGCGGTCATCTCCGCGAAGATGGTCGAGGTGAACGGCCGGAGCCGGGGGACGAGAGCAGGTTCGCGCACGAGAAGCCATCCTCACGGACAATGGCGGTGTGGAGCAACTGACCCCCGCCGTCCGGAACCTGGCAGACCCGCCGGGCGGCCCCGCCGCCGAGGCGGAGAAGCGCCGGGCGCTGCGCAAGATGAAGCTGGTCGCGCTCGCGTTCCTCATCGGCGCGACGCTGATCTTCCTGCTCACCAGCTGGGCGCAGGCGAGCGGCTGGGGACCCTGGGTCGGGTACGTCCGTGCCGCGGCCGAGGCGGGGATGGTCGGTGCGCTGGCGGACTGGTTCGCGGTCACCGCGCTGTTCCGTCATCCGCTGGGGATCAAGATCCCGCACACGGCGATCATCCCGAACAAGAAGGACGCGCTGGGCGACAGCCTCGGCGACTTCGTCGGCACCAACTTCCTATCCGAGGACGTGGTGCGCGACAAGCTGCGCCGGATCGAGATCGGGAAGCGTCTCGGCGGTTGGCTGGCCGCACCCGGGAACGCCGAGCGCGTGACCTCCGAGCTGGCCACGATGGTCCGCGCGGCCATGCGGGTGCTGCGCGACGAGGACGTCCAGGCGATCATGGAGCAGGCGGTCGCGAAGCGGATCATCGAGCGGCCGTGGGGTCCGCCGCTGGGCAAGGTCCTGCAGGGCGTCTTCGCCGACGGGGCCCACCACAAGCTGGTGGACCTGATGTGCGACCGCGGCTACGAGTGGGTCCGCGACAATCACACGACGATGCTGCGCGTGGTCTCCGACCGGGCGCCGAGCTGGTCGCCGAAGTTCGTCGACGAGATGCTCGCGGACAAGGTCTACGGCGAGGTGCTGTCGTTCGCGTGGGCGGTGAAGACCGACGTCAACCACCCGATGCGGCTGGCGCTGGACAAGTTCCTCGGCGAGTTCGCCCAGGACCTGCAGACCAACCCCGACGTGATGGCCCGCGCCGAGCAGGTGAAGGGCCAGATCGTGCACCACGCCGAGGTGCAGAAGCTGATCGGCTCGGCCTGGAGCACGGCCAAGGAGATGCTGCTGAACGCGGCCGAGGACCCCTCCAGCGAGCTACGCCGGCGGGTCAAGGCCGGGCTGGTCGCGCTCGGGCAGCGGCTGGAAACCGAGGACCAGCTGCGGGACAAGGTGGACGGCTGGGTCGAGGGCGCGGCGGCATACCTGGTGACGAACTACTCGCGCGAGATCACCACGATCATCACCGACACCGTGCAGCGCTGGGACGCCGAGGAGACGTCACGCAAGATCGAGCTCCAGGTGGGCCGGGACCTGCAGTTCATCCGGATCAACGGCACGGTCGTCGGCGCGCTCGCGGGCCTGATCATCTACGCCGTCGCGGAGCTGCTTTTCTGAGCTGTGTGCCATACCACACCCGGGGGACCCCGAGCGGAGTTGTCCACAGAAAGCTGAGTTATCCCCCGGGTTATCCACAGGTTTTCACGGTGATGGCCTAACGGGTGTCCACAACGGATGGGGGTAAGTCCGCGCAGGGTGTGGATATGTGGTGCGGAGCCGGCAACTTGTCCACACCGGTTCGAGTGACCCCCGCTCGGATGAGAGCTGGGAGTCTTTCAGCCCGAAACGGCGGCGCGAGCCCGCCAGCCGCGGGCCTTCTCGCGGTTGCCGCAGACCCGCATGGAGCACCAGGTACGAGAGCGGTTGCGCGACTCGTCGTAGAACGCCCACAGGCAGGTATCGGCCGGGCAGATCTTCAACCGGATCCAGTCGCCCCGCACCACGAGCCGCGCGCACGCCGCCAGCACCGCGCCGAGGACGTCACCCGCCACCAGTTCCGGCCCGACGTCACCGAGCCTGATCCGGGCGGCCACGTCGAGCTCGCTCGCGGGAAGCCGGGGATCGCCGACGGCGGCGCGCAGTGCGTCGCGGGCCGCGCGGGTCTCGGGCGGCGGGCTGGGCGTCACGCCACGCCCGGCTGCCCATTCGTGCCAGCGCTCCGGCTGGTCCAGCAGGTCGGTGCCGTGTTCCACGTTGACCGTGTTGAGAAAGTCGACCACGAGCGAAGCGTCGGCGTGCACGAAACCAGTGTACGGCGGAGAGTGGTTGCGTCACCCCGATCTAACTTCCATAATCGTTTCACTGGTTACCAAGGAGGGAGAGCGACGATGAGTGCGGTACCGACGCTGGAGGCCGTGGCGCTGGATTGCCCTGACCCGGTGGCCCTGGCGGAGTTCTACCGGGAGCTGCTCGACTGGGGCGCGCCCGAGATCACCGACGGTGGACGCTGGGTCAACCTGCGTAACCCGGCCGGCGGCGTCTGGCTCGCCTTCCAGCGGGACCCCGGGCACCAGCCGTCGACCTGGCCGTCGGGGGAGGTGGCCCAGCAGGCACACCTGGATCTCGAGGTCACCGACCTGCCGGCCGCGCACGAGCGGGCGCTGGCGATCGGCGCGAAGCTGCTGGACTCCTCGCACGACTCCTTCTGGGTCTACGCCGATCCGGCGGGTCACCCGTTCTGCCTCTGCGTGCGCTGAAGCGGGAGCCGCGAAAGATGCGTAGGCTCTGATGTGTGATTTGTCCGAAGTGTCAGAACCAGATGCGGACCGTGGACAAGAACGGCGTCCACCTCGACCAGTGCACCAACTGCGGCGGGATCTTCCTCGACCGCGGTGAACTGGAAGCCATCGTCGGCGCCGAGAGCTCGTTCTACGACCGGCAGCCGCCGCCCTACCAAGGTGCGCCGGCCGCGCACTACGGCAGGCCCGACTCGCCACGGCCGCACCGGGCGTACCCGGACTCACCGAAGGGCTACCGCGGTGGCTATGCGGACTCTCCGCGTCCGCACCGCGGCGGTTACTCCGACTCGCCGCGGCCCTACGGCCACGGCGGCCACCGCAAGCGCAGCTTCCTCGAGAACCTGTTCGACTGAGGTGGGGCTCGACCTGCGGATCTGCCCGGCCTGCGGAGACCGGGCGGATCAGCCGGTCCTCGTCGCGCAGGCCGTGCTCCGCTGCGCGCGCTGCGGGCACGAGTGGCCGTTCCGGCGGCTGCCGCTGTTCGCCCTGACCGGCCCGAGCGGCGCCGGGAAGTCGACGGTCGGCCCGATGCTGGCCGAACGGCTTTCCGGCGACGCCGTCGTGCTGGAGCAGGACGTGCTGTGGACCGGCGCGTTGCGCGACGACGTCCCCGGCCATCCGGCGTTCCGCTCGGCGTGGCTGCGGATGGCCGCGATGCTGCACCAGAACGGCCTCCCGGTCGTGCTGTGCGGGACCGTCGCGCCGCCGGAGTTCGAGCCGCTGCCCGAGCGCGCGTTCTTCAGCGACATCCACTACCTCGCGCTCGTCAGTTCGCCGGAGGCGCTGCGCCGGCGTCTGCGGGCACGGCCGGCGTGGCGTGAGTGGGACGAGGAGCGGATCGAGGAGATGCTCGAGTTCGCCGAGTGGCTGCGGACCGCGGAGCACTCGCCGCCAGTCGACCTCCTCGACACGACGGACCTCCCGATCGAGACGGCGGCCGACCAGGTCGAGAAGTGGGTCCGGTCCCGCCTCGTGAGTGGTAAGTAGGGTTCTAACCCGACTTGCCACTCACGAGCCGAGCGGCCAGGTGCGGCCGCCGGGGGAGTCCAGCCAGAGCGTCTGGGAATCGCCGTCCACCGTGATGCCGAACCGGTCGCGCTCGGGTTTGCCCAGCTCGCCCCAGTCCGCATACGCGCGCTCGGCGATCTCCCACAGCGCCCGCGGCCCGCCCTCCGCGACTTCGTGATGCCGCCCGCGTTTGCGATGCCGGACCCACGAACCATCGGCGTGGACGAGCGCGACGCCCCCGGCCGGAGACTCTTCACGCACCGGCCGGACGCCGGGGAGTTCGAGCCCGGCGAAGAACTCGAACTGCCTTCGCGGCTGCAGCACCGTCTCCATGGGCAGCGGTGTCTCGCGCCAGGCGTCGTCGGGCGGCTCCGGCAGCGGGCTCGGCGAAGCGAGCCGATGCGCGCGAAGCGGCATGAAGCGTCCGTCGCGCGCGAGGACGCGCCCCTCGCCCGTCGCGCCTTCGCCGGCGACGAGCCGGATCAGCCCGGCGCCGATCGGCCGGTTCAGCGTCGTCACGACCAGCCCGCCCGGCACGGTCTGCGCCAGCCACGCTGGCGGCACCGAGATGACCGACGCCGTGCACAGCACCCGGTCGTACAGCACGCCCGCCGGGAAGCCGAGCGCGCCGTCGGCCGCCACGCACGACGGGTGGTAGCCGCATTCGGCGAGCCGCGCCTTCGCCTCCGCCACGATCGTCTCGTCGATGTCCACAGTGGACACCTGGCCCGCGCCGCAGCGATGGCTCAGCAGTGCGGCGTTGTACCCCGTCCCGGTGCCGATCTCGAGGACGCGGTCGCCGTCGCGCACCCGCAGTTCCTCGAGCATGATCGCCATGATCGACGGCATGCTCGACGAACTCGTCGGGGTCCCCGCCACCGGGCCGTCGCGCCGCGCCGTCTCCCAGCGTCCCGGGTCGTCGTCGAGCTGGGTCACCAGGACGTCGGGGGAGTACACGGTCTCCAGCCAGCCGGGGTCCTCCCGCGCCACGGCCGCCCACAAGCCGTTCCGGGGCGCGAAAAAGCGGGGCAGGAACACATGCCGCGGCACCGCGCGGAACGTGGCGATCCACGCGGGGTCGTGCAGCACGTCCTCGCCGAGCAGGTGTTCCACCAGGCGGCGCCGCAGCCGGGCCGTGCTCGTCATGGGGTCCACGTTAGCCGCGTGAGCACTGCCACACCGATCGTGCAAGCAGGGTGCTTGCAATAGCTAGCACCTCGGCGTAGCGTCGTTTGTGTCGCGAGGAGGTGACCGGATGACCGAACCAGGCGGGTCCCATTCCGGATCGGGCAGCCCGATGGAAAAGGTCGCGGACATCGCTTCCGACATCGGTGACTACATCCGCCAGCAGCGCAACACCGCGAAGATCTCGTTGCGCCAGCTGTCGAAGCTCGCCGGAGTCTCGAACCCGTATCTGAGCCAGATCGAGCGCGGGGTGCGCAAGCCCAGCGCGGAGATCCTGCAGCAGATCGCCAAGGGACTGCGCATCTCGGCGGAGGCGCTGTATGTGCAGGCCGGGATTCTCGATCTGCCGACGGGTGGGCCGGTGGGCGACGCGATTCGCGCCGACGCCGAGCTGACCGAACGGCAGAAGCAGGTCCTGATCGACGTCTACGAATCCTTCCGGCGGGAGAACGCCGCGGCACGGCCGGCCGCGGAGAGTTCGACCCCGGACCACGTCACCGACACACAGCCAGCCGCAGAAACCAAGGAGTCAGCATGACCACCCCCAAGACCGAAGACGTCAAGAAGGCCGTCACCACCGCCCTCGACCAGGTCCGCACCCCGCTGCTCGCCGCCCTCGGCGCCGGCAACCTCGCCACCCAGGCCGTCAACGAGGCCGTGGCGAAGGCCAAGGAGAACGTGACCAAGGGCAGCGAGACCGCCCGCAAGAACCTGCAGGAGATCCCGGCCGACGTCGAGAGCCTCCGCGAGAAGCTGGACCCGGCCGAGCTGCGCAAGGTCATCGACGAGTACACCGAGTCCGCGCTCAAGCTGTACAACAAGCTGGCCGAGTCGGGCGAGCAGGCCTGGGACAAGATCGTCGCCCAGCCGCAGGTCAAGAAGGCCATCGACCAGCTCGAAGAGGCGCTGACCGCCGCGCAGGGCCAGGTCGAGGACGTCGCCGGTGATGTCCGCGAGCGCGTCGAGGACGTGCTGGCGAAGGTGACCAAGCGCACCCGCTCCGTCGGCGAGAAGACCGCCCGCAAGGTGACCGAGGTCGCCGGCGACGCCGCCGAGGCCGTCGAGGAGCTGGGCGAGGACGTCGCCCACGAGACCCGCTCGGTGACCCGCAAGGTCGCGAACAAGACCGCCCCGAAGACGGCCGCTCCGGCCCGTCGCACCACCACCACGACCGCCGCCGCGAAGAAGCCGGTCGCGCCGAAGACCGAGAAGTAAACACCCGGTATGGCCCTGGCCCCGGCACCGTGAACGGTGCCGGGGCCAGGGCCGTTCGGGCGGTTTGCCGTAAGCTGTGGCTGTGCTAGTCGCCATCTGGATCCTCACCGTCATCCACTGGGGCAGCGCGTTGGTCGGGCTCTTCGCCTTCGTGCACGCGCTGTTGCAGCGTGCGGACGCGTACTCGGCGGCCGACCGCAAAACCAAGCCGATCTGGATGCTCATCACCGGCGGGTCGACGCTCGCCATGGTGCTGTTCTATCCCGACCCCTACGGCCCGGGTATGATCTTCTGGATCCCCGCGGCCGTGGCCTCGATGGTCTACCTGGTGGACGTCCGGCCGAAGCTGATCGAGGTCCAGCGCGGCGGTCAGAGCTGGTAGCTAGTCTGAGTCGGTGACCTGGACCATCGCCGGGAGCCTGACCGTCGTTCCCGCGCCCACCCGTACCGACCTGCTGGCCGAGCCCGTCGCCAAGGCGCTGGCCGCTCTCGCCGATCCGGACGCCGTCGGCGTCGCCGGGATCGATCCCGAGCTGGCCGACACGGCCGCGTTCTGCGAGACCTACGGCTCTCCGCTGTCGGCCTCGGCGAACTGCGTCGTCGTCGCCGGCAAGCGCGCGGGCGAAGTGCGCTTCGCCGCCGCGCTGGTCCTCGCGACTACGCGCGCCGACGTCAACGGCGTGATCAAGCGTCGTCTCGACGTGCGTAAGGCCTCCTTCGCGCCGATGGCCGAGGCCGTCTCGCTCACCGGGATGGAGTACGGCGGGATCACGCCGGTCGGCCTGCCCACGGAGTGGCCGATCCTCATCGACAAGGCCGTCGCCGACGCACCGGAGCTGGTGATCGGCAGCGGGATCCGCGGGTCGAAGCTGCTGATCTCCGGGGCCGCGCTCGCCGCGCTGCCGGGCGCCGAAGTCATCGAGGGCCTCGCGCAGTGACATCGGTCTGGCTCCGGTACCTGACCGGGGCCGACATCGACACGCTCGGCATCACGCACGCCGACATCATCGGCGCGGTCGAGGACGTGCTCGCCGATCACGGGCGCGGCGAAGTCGTCTTCGAGCCGCGTACGCACCTCGTGCCGGACAACGGTGGTAAAGGGCACTTCAACATCCTTCGCGGCCACCTATCGGCGAAGCAGGTCAGCGGCGTGAAGGTGGTCGGTGACTTCGTCGGCAACTACGAGCGCGGCCTGCCCAGCGAGATGGCGCTGATCATGCTGTTCGACCCGGACACCGGCATGCCGCGCGCGATCGTCGACGGCACGATGATCACCGAGGCGCGCACGGGCGCGATGACCGCCGTCGGTGCGAAGTACTTGGCGCGCCCCGATTCGCGGGTGCTCGGTCACATCGGCGCGCGCGGCACGGCCTGGTGGAACGTTGTCCTGCTGGACTCGCTGTTCGACTTCGCGGAGATCCGCGTGACCAGCCGTCGCCCGGAGTCGCGCGAGGAGTTCGGACGGCGGCTGTCGGAGCACCTCGGCAAGGACGTGCGGGTGTGTTCGTCGGCCGAGGAAACGCTGGACGGCGCCGACATCCAGGTGGAGGCGTCGCGGCTGGTCGAGCCGGAAGCGCTGGTGCGGCGCTCGTACCTTCGCCCCGGGACGTTCCTGGTGCCCTACGGCACGATCAGCGCGCTGGAGCTCACGCTGCTCGACGACATCGACAAGGTCGTGGTCGACGACTGGCGCGAGTCGCAGTCCGGCGACCCGCGGTTCGGCGCGCTGCGGCCGCAGCTCAACGCGGGACTGCTGACCGCGGACGGCGTGCACGCGGAGATCGGCGACATCGTCGCGGGCAAGAAACCGGGGCGGGAGAACGACTCCGAGCGGATCCTGTTCTGGCATCGCGGCCTGTCCACCACGGATGTCGCGGTGGCGAACATGATCCTGGCCCGGGCGCAGGCCGCCGACGTCGGCACGATGCTGCCGTACCGATGATCATCACCGGCCCGGACTTCCGCTACCTCGACGTCGCCGACGGTGAACCTGTCGAGCTGGCCGGGGATTTGCTGCGTTCCCTGGCTTCGAACCGCGCCGAAGTGCTCGCCGCGCTGACCTCGGGCGTGCCGGTGTACGGCGTCAACACCGGGATGGGCCGGCTGGCGGGAATCGCGCTGGACCCGGCACAACAGGCCGCACACCAGCGAAATCTCCTGATCGGCCGGGCCGTCGGCGGGCCGCCGTGGCTTTCGCCGTCCGAAACGCGCTGGCTGCTCGTCGTGCGCCTGCACGACCTGCTGCGGCCGGAGACCGGCGTGAGTCCCGAGCTGGTGCAGTTTCTCGTGGACCGGCTGAACGACCGGTTCACCCCGGCCGTGCCGCGGTCCGGGCTGGGCAGTGCGGGGGAGATCATCCCGCTGGCGCATGCCTTTCAGACGTTCCTCGGGATCGGCACGGTCCTGGAGGACGGCGTCGAAGTGCCTGCCGCGAAAGCACTTGCCGCGCGGGGCGTCGCGCCTTATGTGCTGGGGCCGAAGGAAGGCGCGTCGCTGATCCAGGGTTCGCCGCTCGCGGTCGTGTACGCGATGTCGGGGGCGGCCGAGGTGCAGCAGCTGGTCGACCTGCAGACGCTGACGGCGGCGATCGCGATCGACGTGCTGGGCGCGCCGCACGCGGTCTACCAGCCTCGGCAGGCGGCCGCGGATGACCACGTCTACACCCTGCTGCACGAGCTCAACGCGCTGATCCAAGGCGCGCCGTCGCGGCCGGACGTCGTCCAGGCGCCGGTATCGGTGCGCGTCGGCCCGCGCGCGATCGCGCACGCCTCACGGGTGTGCGGCGATTTGCTGGATGCGCTGGGGCGATGGCAGGCGAGCCCGTCCGACTCGCCGATGTTCGTCTCCGGTGATTTCATGCCGGGCACCGGGTATCACGCCGTGGACCTGGGCCTGCGGATGGACGCGGCGACAGCGGCGCTGGTCCACCTCGGCGAGATTTCGGTGCAGCGGATGCACCGTCTGCTCGACGAACGCTTCAGCGCCCTGCCGCCGCAGCTGTCCCCGGACCCGGGCCCGCAGGCGGGGTTGGTACCCCTGCACAAACGCGCAGTCGGCGAGCTACATGCGTTGCGGCGCTTGGCAATTCCGGCGACACTGGGCTCGATCGACACTTCGGCGGGCCAGGAGGACGTGCAGGCCTTCGCGTGGGCGGCCGGGGATCAGTTGCGTACGGCTGCTGGGCATCTGTTCGCGATCACGGCGTGCGAGCTGATCGCGGGCTCGCAGGCTCGGCACCTCGCTTCGGGTGCCGGTGCGCCTGGCCTGCGGGCGGCTTACGAATGGATCGCTGCGGTGGTGCCGCCGCTCGCCGAGGATCGCCCACTGGGCCCGGAAATCCAGCGGATGATCGCTGTGTGCCGCGACAGCTACTTCAACGACCTGACGACGCTCGACTGAGCAGGGCTCGGGTCGTCGTGAGTGGTAAGTAGGGTTCTATTTTGAGGGGTAAGGCAAATGTGTCGTGCTGCGGCATTGAGGACTCGTGAGCGTTGCGGGCGGTTAGAACCGCCCGCAACGCTCACGAGCCCGTCGGCAGGTCCCCCTCGCTTCACCACGCCACGTTTGCCTTACCCCTCAAATAACCCGACTTACCACTCACGAGACCCCACCTCAGCGGGTCCGAGCGAAGGAAAGGCCGCGGGCGTAAGGCCGGAACCCCAGGTCCTGGTAGAGCGGGAGAGCGCCGACGGACTTCGGGTGGCCGATGATGGGGTACACCACCGCCTGACGGGCTCCAGCCGAGCGCAGCGCGTGCAGCGCCGCCAGGCAGACCGCGCGGCCGAGGCCGAGGCGGCGGAACTCCGCCAGGGTTCCGACCGGCTCCAGTTCGCCCACCGAGTTGTGTTCATCGAGCCAGATCAGGCACTGCGCGGCGAACCTGCCGTCAGGCGCCTCGACAACCCAGTCGAGCTCCGCGCGGTACGGCCACGCCTGCATGACGTTCCGGTAGCTCTCCTCGGTCACCCGCGACGGCGCCCACACCTCACGGTGGACTTCGACGCGCCGGGCGAGGTCGCCCGGGCGGACATGGCGTGCCACGAAACCAGCGGGCAGCACCGGCGAAGGAAGGTCCGCCAGCGAACGGGAATGGAACGACTCGTAGGTCGGACGGTCCTGCCGGGCATAGCCGCGTTCCTCGAGCGCCGCGATGAGGTGCGTCTCGCCGTCCGCGGTCCCTACGGTCAGCTCGGACGCGGTGGCGACCTCCTCGAACCACGCGAGGACGTCGGCGGCGAGCTCCGGGTGGGCCGGATCCACCGCCAGGCCCAGTTCGCCGGGCAGCGTCGTCCACCCCCATGCGACGACTTCACCGTCGATCTCCCACAGCGCTGTCGGCCACTCGGCTTCGCGGCCGGCGTGCTGGAAGCGTTGCCAGGGGAGGTCGCCGATGTGCCAGTAGCCCGCCGTCGACCACGTTCGCCGGATGAGCTCCTGCATGCGGCGCAGATCGTCAGGGCCTCGGTAAGGGACTCGCATGCGGATGATCGTCGCGCGGGACGCCGGAAAACCGCCAGCCGGTTTCAGATGCGGGCCTGGGGGGTGCTCCGCAACGCGAGACCCCGCGGCGTGGCGAGGCGTGTGATCAGCGAAAACGCGCCGTCGCAGGCCAGCGCGAGGATCACCGCGGCGAGGCCGCCGGCGAAGATCTCGCCGTAGCCCTGCGCGCCCAGCGCGAAGCCGTCGACGATGTAGCGGCCCAGGCCGCCGCCGGAGTTCACGATGGCGCCGATCGCGACGGTCGCGATGAGCTGCAGGAACGACACCCGCGCACCGGCGAGGATCACCGGCGACGCCAGCGGCAGCTCGAGGCGCAACATGATCTGCCCCTCGCGATACCCCGTGCCGCGCGCGGCGTCGACGATCTCCTGGTCGAGCGAGACCACACCGGCGTAGGTGTTGGTGAACAGCGGCGGCATCGCGAGCGCGACCAGCGCCAGCAGCAACGGCCAGAACGCGGTGTCCAGCTCCCACCGGGAGGCCAGGAACCAGAACAGGATGATCAGCCCGAAACTCGGGATCGCGCGGCCGATGTTCACCGCGCTGCTCGCCAGGAACGCGCCGCGCCGGTAGTGCGCGAGCCACAGCGCGGCCGGCACGGTCAGTACCGCGGCGACGAGCAGCGCGATGAGCGAGAACCGCAGGTGCTCGAGGGTCCGGTACGGCACGCCCGCCGGGTCCGTCCAGCTCCAGCGGTGCGGTTCGGCGAGCCAGGCGCTCAGCTGGTCGGCGAAGTTCATCGTGCGCGCACCTTCCGCGACCACGGGGCGAGGACCCGTTCGCTGAGCCACAGCAGCAGATCGACGGCCACCGCGAGCGCGACCGACAGCACGATGCCGACGATGATCTCGGTCGGCTTCGGCGTGGCTGTCTGGATGCCGTCGCGGATGAAGAAGCCGAGGCCGCCCATGCCGAGCATCGACGTCACGGTGACCAACCCGATCGTGGTCACGGCGGCGACGCGCAGCCCGGCGATCACGACCGGCAGGGCCAGCGGCAGCTCGATCTGCCACAACAGCCGCGTGCGCGTGAAGCCCATCCCGATCGCGGCTTCGCGGACCTCGTTGGGCACCTGGTCGACGCCGGTGACGATGTTGCGGACCAGGATCAGCAGCGTGTACGTCGCCAGCGGGATCACCGCGGTGGCGAAGTTCGTGATGCCGAACAGCGGGACGAGCAACGCGAAGGCGCCGAGGCTCGGGATCACGTACAGCGAGCCCGCGGTGCCGAGGATCAGCGGATACGTCCAGCGGAACCGCAGGGAAAGCACCGCCAGCGCGACCGACACGGCCAGGCCGATGCCGAGCGCGGCACCGGTCAGCGCGACGTGCTCGCCGAGCCGCGTCACGATGTCGTCGGCATTGCGTTCGATCCACCGCCACTGGAACAGCGGGGGTCCGCTGTCGGCCGCCAACGGGGTCACCGAGGACATCAGCACCGGCCGACCCTACCCCGATCGGCGCACGAAATTCCGACTGCTGGGAAATGGAGTGGTTTTCTCCCAGCATGTGGATGACTGTCGGAGGTCGGGGCTAGGGTCCTTTCGTCTGTTCGAGTGATGAGGGAGTGGGATCGTGCGCTGGATCCGGAACGCGTCCGTGGCCGCGGCGGCCGTCGCCGCCACGCTGGTTATGACGGCCTGCGGTGGCAGTGACAGCAGTAACCAGCCCTCGGCGCCCGGCAAGGGCGGGGCACCGATCGTGGTCGCGTCGTTCAACTTCACCGACAGCCAGATCCTGGCGGAGATCTACGCCCAGGCGCTGGAGGCCAAGGGCTACCCGGTGACGCGCAAGCTGAACCTGGGCTCGCGCGAGCTGATCTACCCGTCGCTGAAGTCCGGTGAGCTGCAGTTCATCCCGGAGTACCAGGGCGCGGCGATCACCACCGGCTTCGGCAAGGACGCGGCGAAGGACGCGCAGGGCGAGCACGACCAGCTGGCCAAGCTGTTCGAGCCGAGCGGGGTCGCGCTGCTGAACTACGCCGCCGCCGAGGACAAGAACACCTACATCGTCAAGTCCGACCTGGCCAAGGAAAAGGGCCTGGCCTCGATCAGCGACCTCAAGAAGCTGGACAAGGTCGTCGTCGCGGGCGCGCCGGAGTGCGAGAAGCGGCTGCCCTGCTTCCTCGGCTTCAAGGACGTCTACAAGCTGACGAACGCGACCTTCCAGGCGGTGCAGGAGGCCGGGCCGCGTGTCGAGCTGCTGAAGTCCGGCGGCGTGACGGTCATCCCGGTCGACTCGGTCAGCCCGCTGACCGCCGACTCGAACTACACCGTGCTGAAGGACGACCTCGCCATCGTGCCGACCGAGAACGTCGTGCCCGCGGTGAACAAGAAGGTCCTCGACGAGCGGGGCGCCGACTTCGCCGCGGCGGTCAACGCGGTGAGCGCCAAGCTCACCACCGACGTGATGCGCGAGCTCAACAAGCGCGTCGACTCCGAGGGCGAGAAGCCCTCGGACGTCGCGAAGGACTGGCTGTCGCAGCAGGGTCTCTGACAAAGACACTCGTGAGTGGTAAGTGTCGTTCTAACGGCATTTACCACTCACGAGGGGGCAGCGAGTGATCGTCCGGGTTCGTGGGTACGCCTTGCCGGATGGGGAGTACGTCGACCTCTACGCGGACGGCGATCGCTGGACCACCGATCCCGTCGCCGGTGCGGAACTGGTCGCCGAAGGCTGGCTCCTGCCGGGCCTGGTCGACGCCCACACGCATCCCGGCGCGGAGGCGCCCGGCAACCCGATGGACGAGGAAATCCTGCGGGCCGACCTGGCGCAGCACGTCGACGCCGGGGTGACGCTGATCCGTTCGCCCGGGCTGCCCGGCGAGCCGCCGGCGTGGTTCGGCGACGACCCGGACCTGCCACGCGCCCGGCACGCCGGGCCGTGGATCGCCCAGCACGGCCAGTTCTTCGACGGCTGGGGCCGGCGCGCCGACCACGCCGACCTGCCGGGGATCGCGGCGGCGCAGGCCGCGCGGACCGGCTGGGCCAAGATCATCGCCGACTGGCGTGTCGGCGACGACGCCGTGCCCGCCGACGTCCTGACCGCGATCGTCGAAGCGGTGCACGCGGTCGGTGGCCGCGTGGCCGTGCACACCCAGCACGCCGCCGGGAGCGAGGCCGCGGTGGCGGCCGGCGTCGACTCCGTCGAGCACGGCATGTGGCTCGATCCCGCGCTGCTGGCCGACATGGCCACGCAGGGGACGGCGCTGACCCCGACGTTGGCGGGGTTCCAGGACGGGCTGGAGGAGAAGCGCCAGGAGCCCGACAGCGCTCGTAAGCGTTGGTACGTCGGGGGTGCCGACGCCCATCCCGGGTTGATCGCCGCGGCCGCCGAGGCCGGGGTGACGCTGCTGGCGGGGACGGATTCGCGGCCGCATGGGCGGGTCGGCGACGAGATCCGCGCGCTGGCCGCCGCCGGGGTGCGCGCGCACGACGCGCTCGCCGCGGGGTCGTGGTCCGCACGGAAGTACCTGGGGCTGGCCGGGCTCGAGCCGGGCGCGCCTGCCGACGCCGTCGTCTACGCCGAGGACCCGCGGACGGACCTCCGGCAGCTGGAGCACCCGGTCGCGGTGATCCTGCGCGGGCGCTGTGTGCGCGGTGGGTTCAGTCGGTCGTGAGTTCGGCCGTGGCTTCCAGGCCGGCCGCGGTGGCGCGGCGCAGGAAGTCCGCGAGCAGTTCGAGTTCGGCTTCGGTGTAGCCGGCGCAGATCCGGTCCATGGCACCGTTCATCCCGGCGTAGAGCCGGAACAGCTCGGCGTTGCGCCCGGGCACCGCGCGCACGGCGATCGCCCGGCGGTCCGAGGCCTCGGGGTCACGCTCGCGCACGATCCAGCCGCCGCGCTGGAGCCGGTCGAGGATGCCGGTGACCGTCGCCGGGTGCAGCCCGGCCCGGCGCGCCAGGGTGCTCGGGCTCAGCGGGCCGTGGCGGGCGATCAGCTCGAGGCAGTCCAGGTCGGTGTCCTTGAGCTCGAGGCGGGCCACGACCTGGTGGTTCAGCAGCGAAAGCTGGTTGCGCAGGTCCCGCAGCGACTCCTTCACGGCCACAGTCGAGCGACGACGACGCCGGGTCCCGTCGGACTCCGTCTTTGATACGGAACTCATATGATATGCTCCTCATATCATCTGAACTTCAGGCATCAGCCTAGCTGACTTGAACCGAGGTAGGTCCGATGACCACTGCGTATCTCGTCGTCACGCTCGCCGCTGTGTTCGCCAACGGCTTCTCCGGCGTCGCGGCTTTGGTCCACTACAAGCAGATCCTGCCGGGCATGGCCGCGGTCGGCGTGCCGGAATCCTGGCTGACCTTCCCGATCGGCACGCTCAAGACAGCGGGCGCGGCGGGCCTGGCGCTCGGGCTGTTCGTGCCGGCGCTCGGGGCGGCCGCCGCGGCCGGGTTGATCCTGTACTTCCTCTTCGCCGTCGGCGCCCACCTCCGTGCGCGCGACTTCTCGGCGCAGTTCGGTTTCGCCAACGGGTTTCTGGTGCTCAATGCGGTCGTGCTGGGGTTGGGTCTCGTGAGTGGTAAGTAGGGTTCTAACCCGACTTACCACTCACGAGACCGGGGCGCAGCGTCAGTAGACGGAGACGCCGTACGTGCTCAGTGCTTCGGAGACCGGCTGGAAGAACGTCGTGCCGCCGCTGGTGCAGTTGCCGCTGCCGCCGGAGGTCAGGCCGAGCGCGGTGTTGCCCGCGAACAGCGAACCGCCGCTGTCACCGGGCTCCGCGCAGACCGTGGTCTGGATCATGCCGGTGACCGTGGAGCCGTCGCTGTAGTGCACGGTCACGTTGAGCGCGGTGACCCGTCCGGAGTGGACGTGGCTGGTGCTGCCGCTACGGGTGACCGTCTGCCCGACCGTCGCGTTCGCCGAGTTCGCGATGTCGCGCGTGGTGCCGTTGTAGAGGTCCACCGAGCCAGGGCGGGCGATGTTGGTCGTGTAGCGGAAGAGCGAGAAGTCGTTGCCCGGGAAGCTGCTGGACACCCGGGTGGCGAACACCTGGCCGCCGGACGACCACGTCGTGGTCACGTTCCCGCAGTGGCCCGCGGTTACCAGGAAGGCTTGGCCGCTGGCGTTGCGGACGTTGAAGCCGAGCGAGCAGCGGAAGCCGCCGCCGGTGATGGCGTCGCCGCCGGCGATCATGGCGCGGAACGTGCCCGGTACGCGTTCGAGCCGGGTGGTGTCGCCGAGGCCGGCCAGGACCTTCTGCAGCTGCGCGAGCTTCGCGCCGGTGACCGTGCTGTCGGCGGAGACGACGACCTGGTTCGTGGCCGGGTCGACGGACCACGCCGTGCCGGGGATGCTCGCGGAGCGGGTCAGCTCCGCGGTGGCCGAGGCCAGCCGTGCGGCGGATCTGGGCGCCGCGTTCGCGGCTGTCGCCGTTGTGGTCAGGCCCGTGACCAGCGCGGCGAGCAGGATGAGACGGAAGAGGATCTTCACGGTGTCTCCTTGGGGGATACGACATCGATGGCGTGCCAAGGAACGGACCCCACCCGGGTGGAGTCCGGTGAAGCTGATACATATTACTGAAAATAACGATTGATGGTTTAAACCACACAGCAGTGTACGTCCGGGCGGACGGGCCACACTCCGGCAAAGGGAGGAATCCGCGTGCAGTCCTTTGTGGACAAAGATCGCCGAAGGGGACTTTCCTCGCCTCCGGTGGGGTGAAGGGGACTTTCCTCACGCGGGACGCGAGGAAAGTCCCCTTCAGCTCACACTCAGCCGCCCAAGGCCATCCGGATGAAGGCGCGGACGTCGGCGTCGGAATCGGTGCGGCGCGTGCGCAGCCGTGCGGCTACTTCCGGGTCGGTAACCCATTTCCCGAGCGCCTGGACGGCCGCGCGCCGGACGTTCGGGTGTTCGTCGGTGAGCGCTTCCAGCAGCGACGGTGACGGAGCGTCCAACGCGCCCAACGCCGTCGCGGCACCGCGCCGCACCTGCCACGCCGGATCCGCGACAGCGATTACGGCCAGTCGTGCCAGTTCCCCGCCGGTACCGAGGTCGGCGGCCGCGGTCAGCGCCGCCGCCCGCACCAGCGGATCGCGATCCTCCGCCAGCCCCGCCACGGTGTCGGTCGCCCGAGGGTCACCGATCGTGCCGAGCCCGGCGGCCACGGCGACCCGGACCTCGCGAGCGGCATCGGTCGCGGCCGAAGCGAGCACGGCGGCCGCGTCCAGCGAGACCAGCCCGCGCACGGCCTCGATCCGCACCGCCACCGCGGGGTCCGACAACGACGAAGCGAACAGGTCGACATCGCCGAGCCGCAACGCCCGGCTCACGTCCAGCGCGACCGCCCGCACGTCGGCATCGGCAACGGACAAAGCGGACCGCAGGCCCGACCCCAGCTCGGCCGAAGGAGGCAGCACCTCCACCAGTTCCCGCAACCCGGCCGCCGCCGCGGCGCGCACCCGGGCGTCGATGTCGTGCAGCGCCGTCGCCAGCGCCGTCCCGAACCCGGCGGGCGCGGCCTCGGTCAGCACCGCGATGGCGGTCGTGCGGACCTCGGCGTCCGCGTCCGCCAGATACCCCGCAAGCTCTTCCAGCGACGGCTGTTCCTCGGCCAGTGAAAGCACTTCCAGCACCCGCGGCGACGAGTGCGTGCGCGTGGGAGCAGCCTCGAAAACGGTCGGCGGCGTGTGCCCGGTGAACGCCGTGTGCGTCCCCAACGACGTAACCTCGATCTCCGATGGCGTGAACTCCGGGACCGGCACCACGTACGGAGTGACCGGCCGCTTGAGGAACTCCATCTCGCCCGCCGCGTTCTTGCGCAGGTTCAGGTGCGCCAGCCACGAGACGTCGTCGCGGCCGGGGTGGTCGGTGCGGTCGTGGTACAGGCCCCACCGGCTTTCCGTGCGCATCAGCGACGACCGCGCCGCCATCTCCGCGCAGTCCCGGATGAACGTGACCTCCGCGCACCGCATCAGCTCGTGCGGGGTCCGCGCGCCCATCGAAGCGATCTCGCCGGACATCCGGTCGAACGTCTCCAGCGCGATCTCCAGCTTCGCCGTGGTCTTCGGGGGCGCCACGTAGTCGTTGACGAACCGGCGCAGCTTGTACTCCACCTGCTGCTGCGGCGGACCATCCGGTGTGGACAGTGGCTGGTACACGAGCGAGTGCGCCGCCTCGATTTGGTCCTCCGGCAACGCAACCCGTGGCCGCAACGTACCCGCCGCGTGCGCGCCCGCGAGGTCGCCGAAGACGAAAGCGCCGATCATGTAGTTGTGCGGCACGCATGCCAGGTCGCCCGCCGCGTACAGTCCCGGCACGGTCGTCGCGGCGTTCTCGTCCACCCACACGCCGGACGCGGAATGCCCGCCGCACAGTCCGATCTCGGAGATGTGCATCTCGACGTCGTGGGTGCGGTAGTCGTGCCCGCGGGTGGCGTGGAACGTGCCGCGCGTCGGCCGTTCCGTGGTGTGCAGGATGTTCTCCAGCGCGCCCAAGCGTCTCCTCGGGCAGGTGGGTGAGCTTGAGGTAGATCGGCCCGCGTGCCGACGAGATCTCGCGCGCCACCTCGGCCATCATCTGCCCGGACCAGTAGTCGCAGTCGACGAACCGATCCCCGGCGGCGTTGACCTGGTACCCGCCGAACGGGTTCGCGACATACGCGCAGGCCGGGCCGTTGTAGTCCTTGATCAGCGGGTTGATCTGGAAGCATTCGATCCCGGACAGCTCCGCGCCGGCGTGATACGCCATCGCGTAGCCGTCACCCGCGTTCGTCGGATTCTCGTATGTGCCGTAGAGATACCCGCTCGCGGGCAGCCCCAGCCGTCCACACGGGCCGGTCGCCAGGATCACCGCGGACGCCGAAACCGTGACGAACTCGCCGGTGCGCGTGTTGAACCCCACCGCGCCGACCGCACGGCCCTCCGATGTGAGCACGCGGACCGGCATCACACGGTTCTCGATCGTGATCCGCTCCCGCATGTGCTTCTGCCGCAGCACGCGGTAAAGCACCTTCTTGATGTCCTTGCCCTCCGGCATCGGCAGCACGTAGCTGCCGGACCGGTGCACCCGCCGCACCGCGTACTCGCCGTACTCGTCCTTCTCGAACTTCACGCCGTACTTTTCGAGCCGCTGCACCATGGCGAACCCGCGCCGTCGCGGTCTGGTAGACCGTTGCCTGGTTGACGATCCCGTCGTTGGCGCGGGTGATCTCGGCGACGTAGTCCTCCGGCGTCGCCTTGCCGGGGATGACCGCGTTGTTCACGCCGTCCATCCCCATCGCCAGCGCGCCGGAATGCCGGACGTGCGCCTTCTCCAGCAGCAGCACGTTGCGCGCCGTGCTCGGCCGCGGTCAGCGCGGCCATCGTGCCCGCCGTGCCGCCGCCGATCACCAGGACATCGCAGTGTGGAATTCGGTGCGCGAAGACACCGGGGGAGCCGTGAAGGTCATGCCGCGACCAGCTCGTCGAGGATCTCGCGCGCGCTCGTGTTCGGGCGCGGGTGCCGACGACCGCGGCTGCGACGAGTCGACGATCTTCGCGACCCGCCCGTCGCGCGTCAGTACCGCGACCCGGTCCGCCAGGAACAGCGCCTCGTCGACGTCGTGCGTCACGAACACGACGGTCAGTCGGCCGGCGCTCCCAGACCTCGACGAGCAGCCGCTGCATGGTCGTCGCGGGTCTGCGCGTCGAGCGCGCCGAACGGCTCGTCGGCCAGCACCACCCGCGGCGACCCGGCCAACGTGCGCGCGAGCTGCACCCGCTGCCGCATGCCGCCGGAAAGCTCGCGCGGCAGGTGGTTTTCGAAACCCTCAAGGCCCACCTGTGCGAGCCACGACTCGGCGTCCGCGCGACGCCGGGAACGCGGGACCCGCCGGATCGCCAGCGGCAGCTCGACGTTGCGGCGCACCGAACGCCACGGCAGCAGGCCGTCGTCCTGGAACACCAGCGCCCGCTCGGCCGACGTGCCGCTGATCGGCTCACCGCCGCTCAGGATCCGCCCGGACGTCGCCGGGAGCAGCCCCGCCAGCGTCCGCAGCAGCGTCGACTTGCCGCAGCCGGACGGCCCGGTCACCGCGAGGATCTCGTTCTCGGCGACGTCCAGGTCGATCCCGGACAGCACGGTTCGCGGTCCATAGTGGACACTCAGGTTCTCGATCCGCAAAGCACTCATCACTTCTCCCCTCGGGGCAGCCAGCGCGTCGCGCGGCGGCCCAGCAGTTCCACGGCGGCCGACGTGAGCCAGCCGAGCAGCCCGATGGTGAGCATCCCGACGATCACGCCGGGGTAGTCGACGACGGTGTAGGCCTGCCAGGTCCGGTAGCCGACGCCGAACTCGCCGGAGATCATCTCCGCCGAGATCACGCAGATCCACGACGACGCCCATGCCGACCGACAGCCCGCCGAACACCCCGGGCAGCGCGCCCGGCAGCACGACGTTCGCACAGCACCCGCCGCCGCGAGCCGCCCATCGTGCGGACCGCGTCCTCCCAGACCATCGGCAGCGCGCGCACGGCGTGCCGCGTCGACACCACCATCGGGAAGAACGCGGCGATGAAGGTGATGAACACGATCCCCTGCTCGTTGCTGGGGAACAGCAGGATCGCGATCGGCACCATGGCGATCGCCGGGATCGGCCGCAGCACCTCCAGCAGCGGCCCGGCGACGTCGGCCGTGCCGCGCGAGCGCGCGATCGCGGTGCCGACCGCGACGCCGAGCACCGCGGCCAGCGCGAAGCCGGTGACGATCCGGCGCAGCGAGTCGAGCAGGTCCTGGTAGTAGACCGCGGTGCCGAGCTGGTAGCCGAGGTCGCGGGCGACCTCGACCGGCGTCGGCAGGCGGTCGAAGTGCAGCCACAGGTCGACGTCGAAGGCGGTCAGCAGCTCCCACACGCCCAGCGCGGCCACGATGCTCAGCACGCGCACGGCGAATCTGCCGGCCCTGCGCCGGGGCGGCGCCGCTGCGCGGTGCTTCGGTGGCGGGGCGTTCGAGGGTCTGGGTCATCGGGACTCCTCCACGGCTTGCGCGTAGCTGACGATCGTCCCGGCGTGCGCGCGGGCCGCGTCTTCGGTGGTGAACGGCAGCAGCGCGCCGCTGGGGTCGCGCACCCAGAAGGCCTTGTCCGCGAACCAGCGGGTGCCGGTGGCGGCGTCCGGGACGTAAGCCGCGCGGACCGGCTTCCCCGCGTGTGCCACGGCTTTGAGCAGACACTCCGGCGTTGCCGCGGGATGCGTTGTGGTCTCGCCTTGCAACCACAGCTCGCCCGCGGTGCGCGGGTCCGTGACCGGCTTGCCGCACGTGGTGTCGGTGCCCAGAACCGGCGCCGGGTTGTCCAAAGTGGACGTCGCGGCGTCGTACTTGTCGCCGTAGATCTCCCGCAGGTACCGGTCGTCGACGAAGGCGCCGAGGTCGAGCTGCTTGATGTTGCCGATCGACCGCAGGAACGGCGCGTCCGTGGCGAGTGCGTCGATCAGGGGTTTCTTGAGCGGCAGGTCGAAGGTGACCATGCCGCCCGCGCCGTTGTAGAGGTAGACGACCTCGGGCGGCAGGCTCGTCGCCGTCGGCGACCTTCAGCGCCGCGTCCATCGGGTGCGCGTGCAGGTAGTCCGTCGCATCCCGTTGCGCGCGAAGGAATTCCGTCGACGACGTCGCGGTGACTGTCCGCATAGGACTCGCGGACGACGACGCCGTGCCAGGTCGGCAGGCCCAGCGCCGAACCGTCGTAGAGCAGCCGTGCCTGGCCGGTGAAGACGAGCTGGCCGGGCCACGCCACGAACTGGCCCAGCGCGTCCACCGCGCCGGACTGCAGCCCCGACACGCCGACCGCGGGCGCCTGGTTCTGGATGTGGACGTCGTCGGTGCTGACGCCGGCGTCCCGCAGCGCGTGCACGGTGGTGCCGTGCCCGGCCGACCCGACGCTGGTGGAGATCTTCTTGCCGCGCAGGTCGGCCAGCGTGTGCGCCGGGGATTTCGGCGGCACCACCACCATGTTGAGCGCGCCCAGCAGGTTGTAGCCGGTCGCGGCGATCAGTTTCGTGTGGCCGTCGCCGAACTCCTGGGTGCGGGAACCGTTGATGAGCAGGGGATAGTCGCCCATCGAGCCGATGTCGATCTTGCCCGCGACCATCTGCGCGGTGATCGGGGCGCCGGTCGAGTAGTCCTGCCAGCTGACGTGATAGCGCTTCCCGGTCGTCTTGCCGAGCGTTGTCCAGGCGCTTCTCGAAATACCCCAGCGACCGCAGCAGCGTGCCCGCGGTGACGGTGTTGATCGTCTTCGACTGGTAGCCGATGACGACGTCGACGTCGTCTCGACGTCGAGGCGCTCGCACTGCAGCCGGCGGCGCAGGAAGGCCGCCGCCAGCAGGATCCGGACGGCTTTCACCGCAGCAGGTAAGGCATGTTGATGGTCACCGCGCCGGTGGGGCAGCGCGCCGCGCACGGCCCGCAGTACCAGCACTCGTCGACGTGCATGTACGCCTTGTCGGTGTCCGGGTTGATCGCCAGGGAGTCCAGCGGGCACATGTCGACGCACAGCCGGCAGCCGTCGAGGCATTTCGACTCGTCGATCGTCACCGGGACGTCGACCCGGTTCGGCACCAGAGGCATGGATTCTCCTTGTCTAGGAACGGTCTAGGCGGGCGCGCATGGTCAGGCGGTCGCCGCGCAGGCGGATGTATTCGAGGTCGACCGGGCGGCCCGAGGCGAAATGCGTCAGCCGTTCCCAGCGCATCAGCGCCGCGCCGGCCGGGACGTCGAGCACCGCCGCCGTCTCCGCGTCGGCGTTGAGCGCTTCGACATCGATGTCGGCGAAGCCGAGGCGTTCCCCGGATGTCTCCTCGATGAGTGCGAAGACGTCGCGGCCGGCGAGATCGCAGCTCAGCAGGGGGGTGCCGACGTCGGGTGGCAGGTAGGTCATGTCGAGGGAGAACGGGACGCCGTTCACGCGGCGCAGCCGTTCGATGTAGACGACTTCGGAGCGCTCGCGCAGGCCGAGCCGCTGCGCGACGACCGCGGGCGCGGCCACCGGGCCCGCGGTGCGGATGTCGTTGCTCACCTCGCCGTGCTCGCGCAGCACCTCGGCCAGCCCGGCCAGCCGATGGAGCCCGTGCGGGTACTTGTGCCCGACCACGACGGTGCCGACGCCCGGCTGGCGCGTGATCAGGCCGTCGTCGCGCAGCAGCGCGAGGGCCTCGCGGATGGTGTTGCGGGTGGCCGAGAACTCGACGGTCAGGTCCTCCTCGCACGGCAGCGTCTCCTCGGCCAGCACCTGGCGGCGCAGCAGGTCGGCGACCTGTCTGGCGCTGTCGGCGCGGGTACGGCGGGCTGACGTCATGGGGCTCTCCGGCGTGGTGGGGGGAACTCGGCTGAGGATGGCCAGCGGGTGTTAACACCGTGTTACGCCAGCTCGCGCCCCTTGTGCGGCGCTCTGACCTGCGGAAACACCTGTCCAGAGCGGACTTGCGCCGCTCACTATCTGGGACGTCCGCAGGGCGCCCGCAGCGGATGCGGCCGACGGTGAAATCGTGGAGGCTGTTCGCCGAGCGAGGAGAAGGAGTCAGATGGGAAAGGTCACCGCCACGGCGGAGCGCACGATCGACGCCCCCGCGGACAAGGTGCGCGCGCTCGTCGCGGACTACGCCGAAACGCGCCCGAGGCTGCTCACCGAGCACTACCGCGACTACGAGGTCACCGAAGGCGGTGTCGGCGCCGGGACCAAGGCGAACTGGAAGCTGCAGGCGACGTCCAAGCGCGTCCGCGACGTCGCGGCGACGGTCACCGAGCCGAAGCCCGGCACGCTGGTCGAGACCGACGCGAACTCGTCGATGGTCACCACCTGGACGGTCGCGGAGTCGGGTGCGGGCAGCCTTGTGCGCATCGAGACCAGCTGGGACGGTGCGGGCGGGGTCGGTGGCTTCTTCGAGAAGACCTTCGCGCCCGGCGGACTGCGCAAGATCTACGACGGCGTGCTCGGCAAGCTCGCCGAGATCGTGTAACCCGTCACAATCGGAATGCTCGCCCCGGTTAGGTCGTTGACCCCGGGTGGATGCGGGGCGACCGCCCCGCTTGAGATTTGAAGGAGTTCGACGGTGAACGCACCCGCCCAGGCGACCGAGATCCGGCTCGCTTCCCGCCCCGAGGGTTTCCCGACCCACGACAACTTCGAGATCGTCGACACCGAGGTGCCGGTCGCGGGCGAGGGCCAGATCCTGGTGCGCAACCTCGTGATGAGCGTCGACCCGGCCATGCGCGGCCGGATGCGCGACGTCAAGTCCTACTCGCCGCCCTTCCAGGTCGGCGCGGTGATGGAGGGTGGCGCCGTCGGTGAGGTCGTCGAGTCCCATGTGGACGGTGTCAAGCCGGGTGACCACGTGCTGCACCAGGCGGGCTGGCGGACGCACGCGGTGCTCGATGCCAAGCGCTATGTGAAGGTCGACCCGTCCGTCGCGCCGCTGTCGACGTACCTGGGCGTGCTCGGCATGCCGGGCCTGACCGCGTACGCGGGTCTGCTGGACTCGGCCGAGTTCAAGCCGGGCGACACCGTGTTCGTCTCCGGCGCGGCCGGCGCGGTCGGCTCGCTGGTCGGCCAGCTCGCGAAGCTGAAGGGCGCCAAGCGCGTCATCGGCTCGGCGGGTTCGGCGGAGAAGGTGCGCCACCTGGTCGAGGACCTCGGCTTCGACGCGGCCTTCAACTACAAGGACGGCCCGGTCGTCGAGCAGCTGCGCGCCGCCGCGCCCGAGGGCATCGATGTCTACTTCGACAACGTCGGCGGAGAGCACCTCGAAGCCGCCATCGACGTGATCAACCTGCACGGCCGGATCGCGGTCTGCGGGATGATCTCGCAGTACAACGCCACCGAGGCGACCCCGGCGCCGCGCAACCTGGTGCAGATCATCGCCAAGCGCGTCACCATCCGCGGCCTGCTCGTGCTGGACCACTTCGGCAAGCAGCAGCAGTTCATCAGCGAGGTCGCGCCGCTGGTCGCGTCCGGTGAGCTGAAGTACTCGGAGACCTTCGTCGACGGCATCCGCCAGGCGCCCGACGCGTTCCTGGGCCTGCTGTCCGGCGCCAACACCGGCAAGATGCTGGTCCGCATCGCCGAGTAAGAAGGACTCGTGAGCGTTCCGGGCGGTTAGAACCGCCCGGAACGCTCACGAGTCTTTTCGGCGAGCCTCGATGACGAGCCGGGCGGCCTCGGTCGACTTCCGGACCACCAGCTCAGTCGAGTAGCCCTGTTTCGCGAAGACGCCGTCGAGCTGGAACACGCCGTAGCCGTGCGCCTGCGTGAACAGCTGCTCCATGAGCTCCAGCGCCACCGCGGGGCTGGGCGCGACGGTCAGGCACCGCATCAGGAACTCGTCGGTCAGCTGCCGGATGCGGCCGTGGAGCTCGGCGCGCTCGGGGCCCTGCAGGCCGTCGAGGAAGATCACGTTCATCCCGGCACGCCGTTCGATGAGGTACTCCGTGTACGCGCCGGCGGAGGCCGCCAGCGCGGCCGCCGGGTCGTCGTGGGCCTCGGCTGCGGCGCGCACCCGGTCCGTCAGCTGGCACATGATCTCGCCCGCGACCTCGGCCAGCAGGCTCTCGCGGTCCGGGAAGTGGCGGTACGGCGCTCCAGGGCTGACCTTCGCCCGCTTCGCGACCTGGGCCACCGAGAAACCGCGTAGGCCCTGCTCGGCGATCAGGTCGAGCGAGACGCGCACGAGCTCGGCCCGCAGGTCGCCGTGGTGGTACTTCCCGCCCATGTCGTGGATCACACCATCCCGGTCGCGGAATATGTAAGACCGCTCTTACGTCGAGATGTAAGAGGCCACTTACACGGTCTCGTCAGGTTACTACCCTGGAGGGTTCCATGAGCACGACCACGCCCGCCATCGCCGCCCCGGCGCCGGGCGCGCCGCTCGCGCCGACCACCATCGAGCGTCGCGACCTGCGTCCGGACGACGTGCTGATCGACATCGCCTTCGCGGGCATCTGCCACAGCGACATCCACCAGGCCAAGGAGGACTGGGGCACCGCGATCTTCCCGATGGTCCCGGGCCACGAGATCGCCGGCGTCGTCGCCGCGGTCGGCTCCGCGGTGACGAAGTACCAGGTCGGGGACCGGGTCGGGGTCGGCTGCATGGTCGACTCCTGCGGCGAGTGCGAGTACTGCCTCGCCGGCACCGAGCAGTTCTGCGTCAAGGGAAACGTCCAGACCTACAACGGCCTCGGCTTCGACGGCGAGCCCACCTACGGCGGCTACAGCCGTCAGGTCGTGGTGCGCGACGCCTTCGTCTGCCGCATCCCCGAGGGCATCGGCCTCGACGTCGCCGCGCCGCTGCTCTGCGCGGGCATCACCACCTACTCGCCGCTGCGCCACTGGGGCGCGGGACCGGGCAAGAAGGTCGCCGTCGTCGGCCTCGGCGGGCTCGGGCACATGGCGGTCAAGCTGGCCGCCGCGATGGGCGCCGAGGTGACGGTGCTCAGCCAGAGCCTCAAGAAGCAGGAGGACGGCCTGAAACTCGGTGCCACGCACTACTTCGCGACCGGCGACGAGTCGACGTTCGACGTGCTGAAGGGTCGTTTCGACCTCATCCTCAACACCGTTTCGGCGAAGCTGCCTGTGGACTCCTACCTCGGCATGCTGCGGGTCGGCGGTGCGATGGTGAACGTCGGCGCGCCCGGCGAACCCTTGGAGTACAACGTCTTCTCGCTGCTGGGCGGCAACCGCGTGCTGGCCGGGTCGATGATCGGCGGCATCGCCGAGACCCAGGAGATGCTGGACTTCTGTGCGGAGCACGGGATCGGCGCGGAGATCGAGACCATCTCCGCCGACCAGGTCAACGTGGCGTATGAGCGGGTCGAGAACAGTGACGTGCGGTACCGGTTCGTGATCGACGCTTCGACTATCGGGGCGTAGGGAGTCAGAACACCACGGTTCGGTTGCCGTGTACCAGAACGCGGCTTTCGAGGTGCCAGCGCAGGCCCTTGGCCAGGGTGACCTTCTCGATGTCGCGGCCCTTGCGGACCATGTCGTCCACCGAGTCGCCGTGGTCGACGCGGATGACGTCCTGCTCGATGATCGGGCCCGCGTCCAGGTCGGCCGTGACGTAGTGGCAGGTCGCGCCGACCAGCTTCACACCACGGGTGTGGGCCTGGTGGTACGGCTTCGCGCCGATGAACGAGGGCAGGAAGCTGTGGTGGATGTTGATCGCCTTGCCCGCCCACGCTTCGCACAGGTCCGGCGGCAGGATCTGCATGAACCGGGCCAGCACCACCGCGTGCGGCTCGTGCTCGGCGACCAGCTTCGCGATCTCCGCAAACGCTTGCGCCTTCCCCTCCGGATCGCCCGCGGGGAAGGGCACGTGGTGGAACGGGATGCCGTGCGCGCGGGTGATGTCGGCCAGTGAGTCGTGGTTGCCGATCACCGCGGCGATGTCGACGTCGAGTTCGCCCGAGGCGACCCGGCCGAGCAGGTCGTAGAGGCAGTGCCCGGCTCGCGACACGAGCACGACCGCGCGGCGCCGTTCCCCGGTGTCGGTGACCTGCCAGTTCGACTCCTCCGACAGCGCCTCCGCGACCTGGCCGAAGCGGGCGCGCAGCTCCGTCGCGTCGAACGGCAGCGAGTCGGCGCGGACCACCTGGCGGGTGAAGAACCAGCCGGTGTCCGGGTCGGTGTGGTAGGCCGCTTCGACGATCCAGCCGCCGTGCTCGGCGAGGAACCCGGAGATCCGGGCGATGATGCCGGTGCGGTCGGGGCAGCCGAACGTGATGACGAAGCGTCTTTCGGAAGCGGTCACGGCGTCATTCTCCCCTGGTGGATCAGGGCGCGGCCAGTGCCTCCAGCAGGCCGGAACTTCCGGTCACCGCGGCGCCGTGCGGGCGCCCCCAAAGCGCTCGGTAGACGTCGTCGGCGGCGCCCTCGATGCGGACGTCCGGCTCGGCCTCGGCAAGCCGGGGGAACTCGCCGGTATTCAGCTGGACGCACCAGCTGCGCCCCGTGTCGGTGGTCGCGACGCGCAAGACGCCGTCGACCGGCGAGGCGGGGGCGCGGGCCGGGGTCAGGAACGTCAGGAACTCGTCGACGCCGTCGGTGGCGAACTCGGGCGAGAACCGGGTCGCGGGGTCCCCGGGCAGGGCCGATTCGGCGTCGAGCCGGTGGATCGCGACCTCGTGCGCGAGCCGCCGGACCCAGTCGCCGACGGTCATCTCGCCGCGCGAGAACGGCGAGGTCACCACCGTTGTCGTCGGCCTGCTCAGTGCCTCGCGAGCGGCCAGGCGCTGGCCGTCCGCCCAGCCGAGGAGGTCGGTCCACCCGGCGGGCGGGGCTTGGTCAGTGCGTCGGCCCGTGATCGCCGCAACCGTGAACGAGTGCACCGTCGCCAGGTGGGCGACCAGGTCCTGGACCGTCCACTTCGGACAGTTCCGCACCGTCGCCGCCGGACCCGCTCGCAGCGCCGCGCTCTTCAGCCGGTCGCTGTGGATGTCCATCGCTTCGAGCAGGGACCTCATCCGCCGACCGTACCGCGCGCTGGCGCAGCCGTCGGCCGAATTCGATCGCACCGACCAGCCCGAGGCCGAGGCTGAAGGACAGCAGCAGGCCCTTCACCGGCTCCTGGGCGAAGGCGGCTCCGCCCGCGAAGCCGATCAGGGTGCTGTAGACGGCCCAGATCGACGCGCCGACGGCGTCCATGACCAGGAACCGCCACGCCGGGTAGCCGAGGCTGCCGTTGGCGAGCGCGCTGGCGACACGACCGCCGGGCAGATACCGAGCGGCGATGATGAGCAGCCCGCCGTTGCGCTCGACCTGGGCGCGCGCCCATTCGTAGCGGCGGCGCCCCTGCGGACCGCGCTGCAGCCGGGCGATGGCCTTCGGCCCGGCGGTGCGGCCGAGCAGGTAGCCGAGGCTGTCGCCGGTCCACGCGCCCGTCGCGGCGACCAGCGCGAGCAGGCCCAGCTGCGCGGGGTCGGGGCCGAGCAGGACGGCGACCGTGATGACGGTGGTCTCGCTCGGCATGAACGGCAGCAGGGCGTCCAACCCGGACACGACGAACACGAGCACCCACAGCCACGGCGACCCGAGGGTGCCGCGGAGCAGCTCGGTGAAGTGCTCGAGAAGTTCCACGCGTCCATCGTGATCACCCCAGGTCGCTTATGGGTGACGGAGCGGGGTTCGGACGGTGAACAAGGGGACTCCACCCTCCGATTCCGCACTTTCGGAGTAGGGGTTGACGTCCGTGAATGGCTGACCCGAGGTGCCGCTCGGCAGGACACGGACATTCCGAACGGGAGACACGCGCCGGGCAGTCTGGCGGCTCCGACATCCAGCCCTCCGCCGAACACACCACGTTTGCCTTGCCTGCCAGTAAGTCCCTCAAGGTGGCCTTCACGGACCTCAGCGGAGCGGGGCCACGGAGGACCACGGGACCGTCAGCTCGCCCAAGCGCACCCGGGACGGAGGGCCCAGGAGGGGCCACCCGCGGGACGCGAGCAGGTGGACGGTTTCGAGCCAGCGGGCTCGGACGCCGAAGGACTGGTGCGGGGCCGCCGCGGCCCAGCAGGCGTCCAGCGTGGACAGGAACTCATGGACCGGTTCGCCCGGGATGTTGCGGTGGATCAGGGCTTTCGGTAAGCGCTCCGCCACTGTGGACGGACGATCCAAACCCGCGAGGCGCAGCGACAGCGTCAGCGAGACCGGGCCGTCAGCGGCGACCAGCACCCACGTGGACAGCCGGCCGATCTCGTCGCACGTGCCTTCGACCAGCAGGCCACCCGAAGCCATCGAGTCGAGCATCAGCGACCAGGCCCCGGGAACCTCGTCCTCCGCGTATTGCCGTAGCACGTTGAACGCGCGCACCAGCACCGGGCGCGACCCGGCCAGCTCGAACCCGCCCCGCCGAAACTCCAGCCACGGCGGATCAGCGGCCCGTTGAGCGAAAGCGACCCGCGCAGCGACCAGCTCCAGCCCCAGCACCTGGACGTCGGGACGCACTCGCCGCAGCCAGCGCGCCAGCTCCACCGTCGTCACCGGCGAGGCGCCGTAGCCGAGGTCGACGACCAAAGGAGACACCGAAGACCGCAGCAGCCGGGTGGTCGGAGGGGCCGACGCCAGCCAGCGGTCGACCCGGCGCAGGCGGTTCGGGTTGGTCGTGCCGCGGGTCGGGGCGCCGACCGGGCTCAGCTGGCTTCGGCGAGCCACTTCGCGGTGAATTCGGCTTCGCGCTCCAGGAGCTTCGACACCTGCTCGGCGATCACGCTCTCCAGCTTCGCGCCGAACAGCGGGATCCGCACCGTCACCTCGCCGACGATGGCCAGCACCGAGCGGTCACCGGAGCCGGTCAACGTCGTCCGCGCCACGATCTGGCCCGGCACACCGCCGACCTCGACCGTCGAGGCGCCGACGTATCCGGCGCCCTCGGGCCGCCAGATCTGCGTCCGGTGCACGATCAGGTCGCCCTTGTGCAGCGTCCGGACCGCGGACGGGAGCTGGTCCGCGCTGATGCCCTGCCGCAGTTCGTACTCCAGGCCGTCCGCGTTCTCGGCGTACGAAACCACCGCAGCGCCGTGCCCGCCCAGCTCCTCCAGGCGCGCCTGCAACGCGTCCTCGCCGGCCACCGCGGCGTACGCGGTGGCGATATCGGCGGAGAACTCAGCACGGTGCTCGATCCGGGATCCCATGGGCCGGACAGTACCGTCAGCACCGTGAACCCCGCCGAAACTTCGACCCTTCCGCGCCTGGCCGCGTACACGACGCTGCGGCTCGGCGGCCCCGCACGGCGCTTCGTCACGGCCACGACCAGCGAAGACCTGGTCGGGACGGTCCGCGCGGCCGATGCCGCGGGCGAGCCGGTGCTGCTGCTCGGCGGCGGCTCCAACCTCGTCGTGGCCGACGCCGGGTTCGACGGCGCGCTCGTCCGGATCGCCACCACCGGCTGGACGCGCGAAGGCGCCGTCGTCGAGGTTGCCGCCGGGCAGAACTGGGACGACTTCGTCGCTTCGCTCGTTGAAGCCGGTCTCGGCGGTCTCGAGTGCCTCTCGGGCATCCCGGGCTCTGTCGGCGCGACGCCGATCCAGAACGTCGGCGCGTACGGCTGCGAAGTCGCGGAGTCGCTCGTCGAGCTTGACCTCTACGACCGCGTCACCGGCGAAGTCCGCACGCTCAAGGCAAGCGAGCTCGGCTTCGCCTACCGGACCAGCATCCTGAAGGGCACCGACACCGGCGTTGTCCTCAGTGTTCGCTTCGAGGTCCGCGAAGACGGCCTGTCCGCGCCAATCCGTTACGCCGAACTCGCGCGCACGCTCGGCGTTGAGATCGGCGAGCGCGTCCCGGCCGCCGAAGCGCGCGAAGCGGTTCTTGGGCTGCGTCGAGGCAAGGGCATGGTGCTCGATGCGGCCGACCACGACACCTGGAGCGCGGGCTCCTTCTTCACCAACCCGATCATCCCGGCCGCGGACGTCGAAGCGACGCTGACGCGGATCGGCGACCCGAAGACCCCGCAGTACCCGGCGGATGGCGGCGTGAAGCTGTCCGCGGCCTGGCTGATTGAGCGAGCCGGGTTCGGCAAGGGTCACGAAGGCCCTGGCGGCCGCGTTTCGCTGTCCACGAAACACACCCTCGCGCTCACCAACCGTGGCGAAGCGACCACGGAGGATCTTCTCGCTCTGGCCCGCGAAGTACGTGACGGTGTGTACGCGCGCTTCGGCGTCGAGCTGCACCCCGAACCGCTGTTGATCAACTGCGCGATCTGACCTGAACCGGGCAACCCGGACCGACGTGAAACGTCTTGTCGACAATGAGTCGACAGGCCCCGATCAAGTGGTCTTTACCTCTCGGCGGGTAACGTCGAGCGGGTCACCAGCGGTAATGCATGTGATTCGCTGGTTCGGGGGGAAACACGGGAGGTTTTCGCGGTGATGCAACGGCGTACGGTGTTCAAGGCCGCACTGGCCGTGGGGGCCGCGATGGTCGCCGCCGCGTGTTCCAGCGAAACCGGTGGTCAGGCGAGCCCCACCGGCGCGAACGGCGCTGACGGCGAGGCCGCGCAGTCGGTGGCGAAGATCACCGCCGTCCCCGCTGTCGACGCGAAGGACGCCCCGGTCACCACGCCGGTCGTGATCAAGGTCGCCGAGGGCAAGCTCACCGAGTGCAAGGTCACCGGTGACTCGGGCAAGGACCTCAAGGGCGACCTCGCCGCCGACGGCCTGACCTGGACCGCCTCCGAGGTCCTCGGCTACGGCAAGACCTACACCTACGCCGCGAAGGCCACCGGCACCGACGGCAAGGTCGCCGAGCTCAAGGGCACCTTCACCACGATCAACCCGGCGAAGCAGATGCGCGCCACGCTGAACCCCACCGACGACGCCCAGGTCGGTGTCGCGATGCCGATCAGTGTCAAGTTCCAGGGCGGCGCGCCGAAGGACCGCAAGGCGGTCGAGAAGGCGCTGACGGTCAAGACCGACAAGAAGATCGAGGGCGCCTGGGCCTGGATCTCCGACAGCCAGGTCGACTACCGGCCCAAGGAGTACTGGCCGGAGAAGATCACGGTGACCGTCGAGGCGAAGCTCTACGGCGTCGACCTCGGCGGCGGCGTGTACGGCAAGTCCGACGTCACCACCACGTTCAAGATCGGCCGCAACCAGGTGGTCAAGGTCAACACCCCGGACCACCAGATGCACGTCTACCGCAACGGCTCGCAGGTCAAGAGCTACCCGTGCGCGAACGGGCTGGACGCCGAGGTCGACCGCAACACCCCGAACGGCACCTTCATCGTCATGACGAAGGAGCCGACGGCGGTGTTCGACAACGCGCGCTACGGCTACACGAACATCAACAAGAAGTGGGCCTGCCGGATCTCCAACCACGGCGAGTACATCCACGAGAACCAGGACAACGCGGCCAACATCGGCAAGACCAACAACTCGCACGGCTGCGTCAACCTGCTGGAAGCCGACGCCAAGGACTACTTCGACTCCGCCCTGATCGGCGACCCGGTCGAGATCACCGGCTCCAAGCTGGCCTCGCCGATGAACTCCGACGTCAAGGACTGGAACTTCGACTGGAGTACCTGGAAGTCGATGGGCGCCAAGTAACCCGTGCGTACCGAAGTCGTCGGGCACGGCGGGGTCCGGCTCGGCCTCCGCGTCGAGGGTGAACAGAACAGCACGCCGATCGTGTTCGTGCACGGCTGGGCGCAGTCGTCCGGCGCGTGGGCGGCGCAGCTCGCCGACCCCGCCCTGAGCGAGCGCTACCGCCTGGTCGCGATGGACCTGCGCGGCCACGGCGCCTCCGACGTCCCGGCAGGCGGATACGACGATCCGCAGGTCTGGGCGGACGACCTCGCCGCGGTGCTCGACTTCGCCGGGCCGGACGCGATCGTGGTCGCCTGGTCCTACGGCGGCCTGGTCGTCACCGACCACATCCGGGTGCACGGCACCGCACGCCTGCGCGGGCTCGTGCTCGTCGGCGCCATCACCGAGATCGGCCGCGACCGGCCGGGTGGGCGCGTCGGCGAGGTGATGCGCACCTCGATGCGCGCGATGCTTTCGGACGATCCGGACATCGCGGTGCCCGCGTTCGTCGAGTTCACCCGCGGCATGACCGCGCGGCCGATCCCCGGCACCCAGGCTCAGGCCCTGCTCGGGGCCTGTTTGAGCGTCCCACCGGCGGTCCGCGGCGCGCTGTTC
This sequence comes from uncultured Actinomycetota bacterium, assembly GCA_963762765.1. GTDB lineage: Bacteria > Actinomycetota > Actinomycetes > Mycobacteriales > Pseudonocardiaceae > Amycolatopsis. The sequence continues at coordinate 191,669 of CAVXMR010000049.1, read as the reverse complement.
CGGCGTGACATCGGCAGCGCGGACGTCCTCGCCGGAATCGACGTCCCGACCCTCGTCGTGCACGGCACCGAGGACCGGGTGATCGACCCCTCGGCGGCCGAATACGCATTCGGGAAGATTCCGGGGGCGGTTGTGCGTTGGTTTGCTGACGGGGGGCATCTGCCCTTCGCCGAGTCCGCGGAGGAGTTCGACGCAGCGCTGCGCGAGTTCGCCGGGGACGCCGAGGCCGGCTGAGCACGCACAGGAGTAGACACAGGTGACCATCTCCCTGCCCGGGTTCCAGGCTGTGTCCTCTGGGGCCAAGCCCCAGACCCCAGCCGGGGGGCGAGCCCCCCTGGACCCCCCCAAGGCAGCTTGGCCGCGCCGTATCGCGGTGTTTTCGGTCCACACGTCGCCGCTTGAGCAGCCGGGGACCGGCGACGCCGGCGGCATGAACGTGTACATCAGCCAGACCGCGACCGAGATGGCGCGCCGCGGCGTCGAGGTCGAGGTCTTCACCCGCGCGACCGCGTCCGACCAGCCGCCGGTCGCCGAGCTGGCCCCGGGCGTGACCGTGCGGCACATCCCGGCCGGGCCGTTCGAGCCGCTCGGCCGCGACGAGCTGCCCGCGCAGCTGTGCGCGTTCACCTCGGGGGTGCTGCGCACCGAGGCCTTCCACGAGCCTGGCTACTACGACCTCATCCACTCGCACTACTGGCTCTCGGGCCAGGTCGGCTGGCTGGCCCGCGACCGCTGGTCCGTGCCGCTGGTGCACACCGCGCACACGCTGGCGAAGGTCAAGAACGCCGCGCTCGCCGAGGGCGACAAGCCGGAGCCGCGCACCCGCGTGATCGGCGAGGAACAGGTCGTCGCCGAGGCGGACCGGCTGGTCGCCAACACCGCGGTCGAGGCGCGCCAGCTCATCGACCTCTACGACGCCGACGTGGACTCGGTCCACGCCGTCCCACCGGGCGTCGACCTCGACCGCTTCACGCCGGGCTCTCGCAAGGCCGCCCGAGCGCGGCTCGGCCTGCCGCGAGACGCCGTCGTGCTCGCCTTCGCCGGGCGGATCCAGCCGCTGAAGGCGCCGGATGTCCTGCTGTACGCGGCGGCGGAGCTGCTGCGGCGGCGCCCGGAGCTGGCCTCGCGCCTGGTCGTGCTGATCGTCGGCGGGCCGTCCGGCACCGGTCTCGAGCAGCCGCAGGCGTTGCGCGAGCTGGCCGCGCACCTCGGCATCGAGCCGCAGGTCCGGTTCCTGCCGCCGCAGCCGGGGGAGGCGCTGGCGGAGGTGTTCCGCGCGGCAGACGTCGTCGCGGTGCCGAGCTACAACGAGTCGTTCGGGCTGGTCGCGCTGGAGGCGCAGGCCTGCGGGACGCCGGTGGTCGCGGCCGAGGTCGGCGGGCTGCCGGTGGCGGTGCCGCACGGCGTGTCCGGGCTGCTCGTGCCTTCGCACACGGCTGAGGATTGGGCCGACGCGCTGGCGGCGGTCGCGCTGCGGCCCGGCCGCCGCGACGAGCTCGGCGCCAACGCCGTCATCCACGCGCGGCGGTTCTCCTGGCGGCGCACCACCGACGCGCTGCTCGACATCTATGCTCAGGCCACCAGCGCCTTCCGGCACGCGCTGGAACTGCGCGCGGAGGTCGCGGTATGAGCCTGGACGCACTCATCCAGTCCACTTTGGACTCCGCGGAGCTCAAGTACGAAAAGCGCGGCACGGGCCGGTATTTCGTCACCCTGCCGGGCACGAAGAAGCTGCAGACGAACGCGTGGCTCGTCATCGGCGACCACGCCTTCTCGGTGGAAGCCTTCGTCTGCCGCCGTCCCGACGAGTCCCATGAGGACGTTTACCGGTTCCTGTTGCAGCGCAACGCGAAACTCTACGGCGTGCACTACACGGTGGACCCGCTCGGCGACATCTACCTGGTCGGCCGGTTCGGGTTCGAGACGGTGACCGAGTCCGAGCTGGACAAGATCCTCGGCCAGGTCCTCGAGGCCGCCGACGGCGATTTCAACACCCTGCTCGAAATCGGCTTCGCGACGTCGATCAAGCGCGAGTGGGACTGGCGGGTTTCGCGCGGCGAGTCGCTGGCGAACCTGCAGGCGTTCAAGCACCTCGTCGAGCCGGAGAAGCCGCACGAGCCGGGCTTGACCGACTCGTGACCCTCGCCGTGCAACGGCTCTGAGCCGAGTGTCCGTCTCCTCGCCATCGACTGGAGGGAGACAGGACATGCGTACACGGTGGAGAGCGGCGCTGGCGATCGCCGGGGTGGCCCTGGCGGTGGCGGGCTGCTCGTCGACGAAATCGAGCTCGCCGACGCAGGCGGACAGCGGCGCCATGGCCGGGAGCGCGCCTTACGCACCTGCGCCGCAGGAAGGCAAGACCGCGGCCGGCGACCAGGGGGCGAGCAAGCCGGGCACGGTCGCGGTACCCCAGCCCGGCGCGACCGACCGCAAACTCGCGCGCAGCGCCCGGCTGGAGATGACCGCGCCGAAGGTCGGCGACGCCGTCACGCAGGCGCGCGGGATCGTCGAAGGCGCCGGTGGTTACACCGGGCAGGAGTCCAGCGGTGACACGTCGGCGACGCTGAGCCTGGCCGTCCCCGCCGATCGGCTGGACGGCGTGCTCGACCAGCTCGCCAGGGTCGGCACCGTGGTGCGGCGGGACCTGAGCACCCAGGACGTGACCTCGCAGGTGGTCGACACCGACGCGCGGCTGGCGACCCAGCGAGCCTCGGTGGAGCGGATCCGCGCGCTGCTGGCGAAGGCGACGTCGGTCAGCGAGATCGCGTCGGTGGAGAGCGAGCTGACCAGCCGTGAGTCGGCGCTCGAATCGCTGGAGCAGCAGCAGAAGTCCCTCGCGGGCAGTGTCGCGATGGCGACGATCTCGATGACGATCGGCGTGACCGGCACACCGCCCGCGCCGAAGGAGGACCACAGCGGGTTCCTCGGCGGGCTGGCCGCGGGCTGGGACGCGTTCCTGGCCTTCGGCGGCGGGTTGCTGACCGTGCTGGGCGCGCTCGCGCCGTTCCTGATCATCCTGGGCCCGCTCGGCTGGCTGGGCTGGCGGCAGCTGCGCCGTCGTCGCCGGGCCGAGGCCGCTTCGGAGCCGGTGCCGGACGTCGTGGCCTGAAAACGGAAAGGCGGGACGGCTCGAGGGAGGGGGGAGTCGCGATCTCGAGCCGCCCCGCTGAAGTTCCCGCCGATCAGGACCCGGTGACGAGGGGGGTGCCAACGGGGCCGGCGGGCCGCGGCTCGGCAGGGGGGAGACGAGCCGCGGGCTAAGCCCGTCCTCGACCGGGAGTGCGTGGAATCCGGTCGAGCGGGACGTCCTCAACCTGTCAGATGTCCACCTGTAATCACAAGACTACTGGCTACTCCGTTCGAGTGAATTTCTCAGATGGCGATAACGCTGTGCAGCCGATTGCACCCTTTGGCCAGGTTGTTGGCGACCGGGCAGTCTCTTCGGGTGAAGTGTTACTTCCGGGTAACACACTCTCGCGTAAAACTTGGTTCAAGCGGGCGCGACGGGGAGGTCACCGGCCGCGGCGCTGGTCCGTTCTGGCAGGCTGTGGGCCATGGCCGAACTTGGGACGCTGGTGCTGCTGCGCCACGGGCAGAGCACCTGGAACGCGGAAAACCTGTTCACCGGCTGGGTGGACGTGCCGCTGTCGGAGCAGGGCGAGCGCGAGGCCCGCCAGGGCGGGCAGCTGCTGGCCGAGTCGGGCCTGCTGCCCGACCTCGTGCACACCTCGCTGCTGCGCCGCGCGATCAGCACCGCCAACCTCGCCCTCGACGCCGCGGACCGGCACTGGATCCCGGTCAAGCGCGACTGGCGGCTCAACGAGCGCCACTACGGCGCGCTGCAGGGCAAGGACAAGAAGCAGACGCTCCAGGAGTTCGGCGAGGAGCAGTTCATGCTCTGGCGCCGCTCCTACGACACCCCGCCGCCGGCCATCGACCCGGCCGACGAGTGGAGCCAGGCCGGCGACGCGCGCTACGCCGGCCTCGGGGACTCCGCGCCGCTGACCGAGTGCCTCAAGGACGTCGTCGAGCGCCTCCTGCCGTACTGGGAGTCCGAGATCGTGCCGGATCTCCGCGCGGGCAAGAACGTCCTGGTCGCCGCGCACGGAAACTCGTTGCGCGCCTTGGTGAAGCACCTCGACGGGATCTCCGACGCGGACATCGCCGCGCTGAACATCCCGACCGGCATCCCGCTGCGCTACGACCTGACCGACGACCTGAAGCCGGTCACCCCCGGCGGCGTCTACCTCGACCCCGAGGCCGCCAAGGAGGCCGCCGCGGCGGTCGCCAACCAGGGCCGCTGAAAAGACTCGTGAGCGTTCCGGGCGGTTCTAACCGCCCGGAACGCTCACGAGTCCTTACAGCAGTCCCGCTTCGCGAGCCCGCGCCCCGGCCTGGAAGCGCGACGACGCACCGAGGACGTCCATCAGCTCGGCCACTCGCCGCCGGTAGGTCCGCAGGCTGACGCCGAGGGCACGCGCGGCCGTCTCGTCCTTGCAGCCGGAGGCGAGCTGCTCCAGGATCTCCCGCGCGCCCAGCTCGGTGAACCGGGCTTGGTACGACGCCACGTCGGTGGCGCCGGCCCAGGCCGCCTCGAACAGCGACTGGATGCCCTGGACCAGGTCGGGGTTGCTGACCACGGTGTAGCCGCGGACGTCGCCGACGCGGTCGCCGGCCAGGATCGCGATCCGGCGGTCGAGCAGGATCGTCTCGTTGATCACGCGCTCGGTGATCCGGATCCCCGCGCCGCCGTCGGCCATCCGTCGCAGGTGCTCCGCGAGCGCGGGGTCCAGCAGGACGCCGGGCCGGTAGATCTTGCGCACGGTCATCCCGCGCACCGACTGCTCCCGCTGCGGCGTCGTCGGATGCGCCACCGACCACGTGTGCAGGTCGCGGGCCGCGCACGAGATCTCCGACGCGCTCGCGAACAGGTGCTGCGTCCGCTCGAACAGCTCGGCCTCGCCGCGCACCATCACGACGTCCGTCACCTTCTCCACGTATTCCAGTCTGGCAGCTAACTGCCAAACCCGGCGGCGATCCGGGTGCCTGGCAAGGCTGGAGCCATGACACAGACGCAAGCGCCCGCCGCCGCGGCGGGCACCTGGCAGCTCGGCTCCCTGAACGTCAACCGGCTCGGCTTCGGCGCGATGCGCCTCATGTCCACTTCGGACGGCCGAGAGCGCGACCGTGCCACTTCGATCGCGGTGCTGCGCCGCGCGGTCGAGCTCGGCGTGAACCACATCGACACCGCGGCCTTCTACTTCCACCAGGCCCGCTCGGCCAACGAACTCATCAACACCGCGCTCGCGCCCTACGGCGACGACCTCGTCATCGCCACCAAGGTCGGTCCGTCCCGCGACACCGATGGCGGCTTCCTTCCGGAAGCACGGCCCGAGCAGCTGCGCGGCCAGGTCGAGGAGAACCTGCGCCAGCTCGGCCGCGACCACCTCGACCTGGTCAACCTCCGGATCGGGGAAGCGCTCGACCGCGGCACCGGTTCGCTGGCCGACCGGTTCGGCGCGCTCGCCGAACTGCGCGAGGCCGGGCTGATCCGCGAGCTCGGTATCTCCAATGTGAACGCCGGGCACCTCGCCGAAGCACAGGCGATCGCGCCGGTCGTCTGCGTGCAGAACCAGTACGGCCTGTCCGCTCGCCGCGAGGACGACGCACTCATCGACCTGTGCGCGGAGCAGGGAGTGGCGTTCGTGCCGTTCTTCGCCGTCGCGAGCGGCTCGGAGGCAGCGCCGGTCGCCGAGGTCGCGCGACGCCACGGCGTCACCGAAGCTCAGGTCCGGCTCGCCTGGACGTTGCACCGGAGCCCGAACATCCTCGCCATCCCCGGCACCGGCGATCTCGCGCACCTCGAGCAGAACGTCGCCGCGGCCGCGGTGGAACTCTCCGCCGCCGATCTCGCCACACTCGACCCCAACGGGTGAAGCACCGGGAAGGTCTCGGGCCGAGGGCCATCGGGTGAACGCGCGCTGACGTCGGGGAGAACATGTCCGTCCCAGGTGTCGCGGTGCTCACGACCAGGCGGACAGTGCTAGGCCGAAAGGCCACTTCACGGCTTACCATCCCCCTGTGACCACGCCTGTTTCGTTCGGACTGGCCATCGGAGCCCTGGTGGCCGGTCTGCTGATCGGGTACCTCGTGGCCCGCTCCCGGATCCGCCGCGAGGAAGCCCGGCCGTCCGGTCCCACCGTCGCCGAGCTCCTCGAACGGCTGATCCGTTCGTCGAACAGCGGGGTCGTCGTGCTCAACAAGTTCGGCGACATGGTGCTGCACAACCCGCGCGCCTACGAACTGGGCCTGGTGCGGGTCAACCAGGCCGACGCCCGGGCCCGCAAGGCCGCCGAACAGGTCGTCGAGACCGACGAGCCGATGGAGATCGACCTTTCGCCGCTCGACCCGCGCGGGCGGCAACCCGAAGCGGTGCTCGGGGAGGTGCGACCCCTCGGCGACGGGTTCACCGTCGTCGAGGCGGTCGACCACTCCGAGGCCATCCGCCTCGAGGCCGTCCGGCGCGACTTCGTGGCCAACGTCAGCCACGAGCTCAAGACCCCGGTCGGCGCGATCGCGCTGCTCACCGAGGCCGTGCTCGACGCCGCCGAGGACGTCGCCGAGGTCCGCCGCTTCGGCGGCAAGATCCTGCGCGAGTCCACCCGGCTCGGCCAGCTCGTCACCGAGCTGATCGCGCTTTCGCGGTTGCAGGGCGCCGAGCGGCTGCCCGACCTGAACGTCGTCGAGGTCGACGCCGTCGTCCGCGAGGCGCTCGGCCGGACGACTTTGTCGGCGGAGTCCGCGGAAATCACCATCACCACCGATCCGGCCAGCGGCCTGCTCATCGAGGGCGACCGGACGCTGCTGGTCACGGCGCTGTCGAACCTGCTGGAGAACGCCGTCGCGTACTCGCCCGCCCACAGCCCGGTCTCGATCAGCCGCCGTCTGGCCGACGGGATGGTCGAGATCGCGGTGACCGACCGCGGCATCGGCATCCCGGAGGACGAGCAGGCGCGCGTGTTCGAGCGCTTCTACCGCGCCGACAAGGCCCGCTCGCGCGCCACCGGCGGCACCGGCCTCGGCCTGGCGATCGTCAAGCACGTCGCGGCCAACCACGGGGGCTCGGTCGGGCTGTGGAGCCGTCCCGGCACCGGCTCGACGTTCACCCTGCGCATCCCCGCACACGTCCGGCCCGAGCCGGCGATCGAACCGGCGCGGACCGCGACCGGCAGGCAGATCCCGCCCGCACCGAGGCAGGAGAAGACACCCGAGCGCAGGCCGGCTTGGACCGCGGCTGCCAAGCCGGCCACAGAGCGCGCCCTGGCCGAAGGCCCCGCTATCGCGGGGGCAGGGCGCCCCACAACGGGTGGTGACCAGGACGCAGACCCAGCGCCCTGGCCACACGATCGCGGACGCGCGCAGGCCGCGTCTGGTACAGCGACCGGGCAGGAAAGCCCAGATCATGGAGGAAACCTGTGACCAGGGTTCTCATCGTCGAGGACGAGGAGTCGTTCGCCGACCCGCTCGCCTTCCTGCTGCGCAAGGAAGGATTCACCGCCGCCGTGGCCGGCACCGGCCAGCAGGCACTGGAGGAGTTCGACCGCAACGGCGCCGACATCGTGCTGCTCGACCTCATGCTCCCGGGCATGAGCGGCACCGACGTCTGCAAGCAGCTGCGGCAGCGCTCCGCCGTGCCGGTGATCATGGTGACCGCGCGCGACAGCGAGATCGACAAGGTCGTCGGGCTGGAGCTCGGCGCCGACGACTACGTCACCAAGCCGTACTCCGCGCGTGAGCTCATCGCGCGCGTCCGCGCGGTGTTGCGTCGTGGCGGCGAGCCGGGCGCCGAGGGCGAGCTGGCGCCGCTGGTGCTCTCGGCCGGGCCGGTGCGGATGGACGTCGAGCGGCACGTCGTGACCGTGGACGGCGAGGAGGTCTCGCTGCCGCTCAAGGAGTTCGACCTGCTCGAGTACCTGCTCCGCAACGTCGGCCGGGTGCTGACCCGCGGGCAGCTCATCGACCGGGTGTGGGGCGCGGACTACGTCGGGGACACCAAGACCCTCGACGTCCACGTGAAGCGCCTGCGGTCCAAGATCGAGCCGGACCCGGGCTCGCCGCGGCACCTGGTGACCGTCCGCGGCCTGGGCTACAAGTTCGAGACCTGAGCCTTTCGCAAGGTCCGTGAAGGACTCCTTACCGGCTCTCACAGCCGGTAAGGAGTCCTTCACGGCTTTAGCGGCCGGGAACTTCCCCACAGCAGGCGCGCCGGGGCGGTACCGGACCGAGTGTTATTGGTTACATGTTCGAGACCTGGGGCCCGGGTACCCTGGATCCCCGTGCGCCTAGGGGTACTCGACGTCGGTTCCAACACCGTCCACTTGCTGGTGGTCGACGCCCATCGCGGCGCCCACCCGACGCCGATGCATTCGGAAAAGTGGCTGCTCCGGCTGGCCGAGCAGATCACCCGCACCGGAGACCTCTCCCGCGCGGGCGCGGACGACCTGGTCAACGCGGTCGAGTCGGCCAAGGCCGCAGCCGCGCGGCTGGGCTGCGAAGAGCTCATGGCCTTCGCCACCTCCGCGGTCCGCGAGGCCAAGAACTCGACGAAGGTGCTGGCCAGGGTCGTCGAGGAAACCGGTGTCGACCTGCAGGTCCTCTCCGGCGTCGACGAAGCGCGGCTCACCTTCCTCGCCGTGCGCCGGTGGTTCGGCTGGTCGGCAGGGAAGCTGCTGGTGCTCGACATCGGCGGCGGCTCCCTGGAAGTCGCGATGGGCCGCGACGAGGAACCGGTCCTCGCCGAATCCCTGCCGCTCGGCGCGGGCCGCACCACCCGCACGCGCTTCCGGCACGACCCGCCGTCGCGCTCGGAGCTCGTCGCCACGTCGGCCTGGCTCGACGATCAGCTCACCGATCTTGCTCGCAAGGTCACTAAATGGGGTGAACCTGACCGGGTCGTCGCGACGTCGAAGACGTTCCGCTCACTGGCAAGGCTGACCGGCGCCGCCCCCTCCGCGAGCGGCCCGCGAGTCCGCCGTACGCTCACCGACACCGCATTGCGCCAGCTCCTGGCCTTCATCTCCCGGATGCCGTCGGCCGAACTGGCGCACCTCGAAGGGGTCAGCGCGAGCCGGTCGCACCAGCTGGTGGCCGGCGCTCTCGTTGCACAGGCCGCAATGCGGGCACTTGGTCTGGCCGAACTCGAGATTTGCCCCTGGGCACTGCGAGAAGGTGTGATCCTGCGGCGGCTGGACCATTCCAACGGCGCGGATGACACTGGAGCGGCACTCGTGGCGCGCTTCGGCGCACAGGAGGACCGGTGACAGCACGCAGGTGGACTTCCCGGACGAAGGACGGGCACGGTGGAAAGGTGACGGACATGCAGAGGTCGGCGTTCAGCGCGCGCGACGCCGCCGGTGTGCCGTCGGGTACCGCTTCACCCGATGCCGAAATCCCCGAGCGCGCATGGGACGCACAGGTATGACGGACCAGACCGGAGGCGACCAGCCGCAGAAGACCGTGGCTGAGCTGCTCGCACAGCACGGGGCGCAGGTCGACGGCGGACGCCGTGGACGGCGTCGCCGTGCCGCCGACGACGAGGACGAGCTCGCCCCGCCCGAGGGCGGAACCGGCACGCACCGGCGTCCCGGCGTGAGCGACACCGGGTCGCAGGCGATCATCGACCGCGTCAACGCCGAGCAGGCCCCGCCGCCGCCACCGCCCCCCGCCCGGCCCGCGGCGGCTCCCCGCCGCCGTCCGGAGCCCCAGCCGTCCCAGCAGCTGCCGGTGCCGCCGGCGCCGCGCCCGGTGCCCCAGGAGTCGCAGCAGCTGCCGCGCCCGGGTGCCCAGCAGCAGCCGCCCGCCCGGCCCGCCGAGTACCGGCCGCCGCAGGAGTCCAGCCAGTACGTCCGGCCTCCGCAACCGTCGCAGCAGCTGCCGACCCCTCAGCCGTCGCAGCAGCTGCCGGTGCCGCCGCGCGCGCCCCGGCGTCAGCCGCCGCCGCAGCCTTCGCAGCAGCTGCCGACCCCCCAGCCGTCGCAGCAGCTGCCGGTCCCGCCGTCGTCCGAGCCGACCAGGGCGGTCCCGCCGGTCACCCCGGCCCGGCGCCGCCCGGCCGGCCCGCCGCCCACGCCTCCGGCCGCACCGCCCTCCGGGGCGCTCTCGGCCCGGCTGGACGGTCTCAACGGCACTCCGGACGCCGAGGTCGACGTGCCGCCGGGCCCGATGCCCAGCGGCCAGTTCGCCACGCCGCCGCCGTCGGCGACCTCGCGGCGCCCGCGCCGGACGCCCGCGCGGCGGCCGCAGCCGAAGGACGCCTACACCGAGCAGTTCTCGGCGGTGCCGGACGAGGTGGAGACACCGCAGCCCCCGGCGTCGCCGAAGAAGCCGTCGCCGACTCCGGACATCTCCTCGCCCGCCGGCCTCGCCAACTGGCGCAAGCGGCGCGAGAAGGAGCAGCTGGAGGACACCGAGATCGGCGTGATGCCGGCGGTGCCCGTCGACGACGAGTTCGGCGAGGACGACGGCTTCTCACCCGAGTCCAGTGGCTACCAGGCCGCCTACGACGCGGGCCCGGCGACCGGGGCGTACCCGCCGCCGATGCCGTTCGCGCCGGGGGACAGCGACCCGCGGATGCCGGTGCCGGACGACCTGTCCGAGTACGAGCGCGAGTTCGCCGAGCCCGTCGGCTACCCGGCCGAGGGCCCGGACTTCGACCGCGACGACTACGGCTACGAGCAGGACGAATACGACGACGAGTACGACGAGGACGTCGCCGAGCCGGCCCCGGAGCCCGCCGTTACGACGTCGCCGGGCAAGGCCTGGCTGGCGCTGGCCGGTCAGCTCGCGCTCGGCGTCGTCGGCGGTGCCGCGGTCTGGCTCGGCTTCAACTGGCTGTGGGTGAACCTCCCCGCCGCGGCCCTGGTCGCCGCGCTGGTGGTGGTCGTCGCGCTGGTCTGGATCGTCCGCAAGATCCGCCGCGCCGAGGACCTCCAGACCACCGTGCTCGCCGTTCTGGTCGGCCTGGTGGTGACGGTTTCCCCGGCGGCCCTGCTGCTCGTCGGCTCCAAGTGAGCTGAAGGGGACTTTCCTCGCGTCGGACGTGAGGAAAGTCCCCTTCATCACGTCCGGTGAGAGGAAAGTCCCCTTCAGCACAGCCACCTTGCCCCGCACCCGGAGTGACGAGGCAGGATGTCCGCGTGAGCGATCCCGAGAAGCCCGTGCCCGTCGGGTTGAGCACGGCTTCGGTCTGGCCGCTGAAGGCCGGCGCCGGGTTCGAGCTGGCCGCCGAGCTCGGCTACGACGGCGTCGAGGTGATGGTCTGGGCCGACGCGGTCAGCCAGGACGTCACCGCGCTGCGCCGCTGGTCGCGCCGCACCGGCGTGCCGGTGCTGTCCGTGCACTCGCCGTCGTTGCTGATCACCCAGCGGATCTGGTCGCCGGACCCGGTGGTCCGGCTGCGGATGTCGGTGGACGCCGCCGCCGAGCTCGGCGCGCGCACCGTCGTCGTGCACCCGCCGTTCCGCTGGCAGCGCCGTTACGGCGACGCGTTCGGCGACCTCGTCGACGAGCTGGAGCAGGCCAGCGGGATCGAGATCGCGGTCGAGAACATGTTCAAGGTCCGCCCGCCCGGCGGCTCGCGGACGTCCCGGGTGTCGGCGTTCCGGCCCTCGATCGACCCGACCGACGTCGGCTTCCGGCACTACACACTTGATCTTTCCCACACCGCGGCCGCCCGGATGGACGCGCTCGAGCTGGCCGAGCGGATGGGCGAAGGTCTCGCGCACGTCCATCTCGCCGACGGAACCGGCATCCCGAAGGACGAGCACCTGGTGCCCGGACGCGGTGGTCAGCCGTGCGCCGAACTGCTGGAGAAGCTGGTCAGCAATGGTTTCGGCGGCCAGATCGTGCTGGAGGTCAACACCCGTCACGCCGTCTCGGCGGCCCAGCGCGTGCGCGATCTGGCCGAGGCGCTGCTGTTCGCGCGGTTCCACTTGGGGCAGTGATGGTGCATCTCCGTGCAGGACACGATCACGGTTCTCTCCATTTCGGGCACGTGAACACGTAAAGTTCCGACCGTGAACCCGTTGCCCTCGTTGATCAGTCCCACCGCCTCCGGAGGCCGGGAGCACCCGCTGGGAACCGACGGGGCCGCGCGTTCGTGAGCGGGATGGATGGCACCGTCGCGTCCTTCGACGCGGCGAGTGCGGCGCGGTCGCTGGGGGACGGCACCTTTACCGCGGTGCTGCGCGCGGAGTGGTCCATCGGATCGCATCCGCACGGGGGTTTCCTGCTGGCGCTCTTGGCCAAGGCGGCCATCCTGGTGCTCCACGAACGCGGTGAGCCGCCGGCGGAGCCCCTCGTGGTGAGCGCGGAGTTCCTGCACCCGCCCGCGCTGGGCCCGGTGCTGCTGCGCACCGACGTCCGCAAGGTCGGGCGCCGGGCCACGGTGGTCGCGATCAAGCTGGAACAACGCGGCCGCAGCTGCGTCGAGGCACGCGTCACGACCGGGCGGCTGCCGATGCGGCGCCCGGAGTGGACCGACGTGCCGTCGATGCCCGCGGAGCCGCCGCCCGGCTCGATCGCGATGGCCGGCGAGACCACCGAAGGCGTGTTCAACCTGGCGAAGGGCTGCGAGGTCCGGCTCGATCCGGCGACCGCGGGCCACCTCTCGGGCCGCACCGGCGAACCGCCGCGCATGCGACTGTGGGTGCGTCCGCGGCAAGGCGTGGCCGACCCGTTCTTCGCGCTGCTCGCCTCCGACGTCAACCCGCCGGTCGTGATGAACCTCGGCCGGGTCGGCTGGGCGCCGACCGTCCAGCTCACGGCGTTGCTGCGCACCCGGCCGGCGCCGGGCTGGCTGCGGGTCATCGTGGAGTCCCGGTCGGTGCACGAGTCCTGGTTCGACTCGGACGCCATGGTGGTGGACTCACAGGGCCGGCTGGTGTGCCAGGCCCGGCAGCTGGGCCTGGCCCCGGCACCGGGCGGCTGAGGCCGGTTTGGCACGCTGATACGCATGACGGTCATCGCGGTACTGGGCGCGGGCAAGATCGGTGAGGCACTGCTTTCGGGGCTGCTGCACGGCGGCCACCGGCCGGAGGACCTCCTGTTCACCGAGCGGCACCAGCCGCGTGCGGAGCAGCTGACGGCGCAGTACGGCTTCCGCGCCGTGGACGTCGAAGGAGCGGCGAAGCAGGCCGACGTGCTCGTGGTCGCGGTCAAGCCGCAGGACATCGAGCCGGTGCTCGACAGGCTGGCTCCGCTGCTCGGGCCGGATTCGCTGGTCGTCTCGCTGTGCGCGGGGTTGCCGACGGCGCTGTACGAGCGGCGGCTCGCGTCCGGCGTCCCCGTGGTGCGGGTGATGCCGAACACGCCGATGCTGGTCGGCGAGGCGATGAGCGCGATCTCCGCGGGCCGGTATGCGACGGCGTCACACCTGGCGGTGGTGCGCGACCTGCTCTCGCACGTCGGGCAGGTCGTCGAGGTGCCGGAGGAGCAGCAGGACGCCGTGACGGCGCTGTCCGGCTCCGGACCGGCGTACTTCTACTTCCTGGTCGAGGCCATGATCGACGCCGGGATCCTGCTCGGCCTGCCGCGCGCCCTGGCCGGCCAGCTGATCATCCAGTCGGCGGTGGGCGCGGCGAAGATGCTGGCGGAGTCCGACGAACACCCGGTGCTGCTGCGCGAGGCCGTGACGTCCCCGGCGGGCACCACGATCAACGCCATCCGCGAGCTGGAGAAGCACGGCGTCCGCGCGGCGCTGCTGGCGGCGATCGAGGCGGCCCGGGATCGTTCCGTGGAGCTCGGCAAGGCCCACGAGAGCTGAAGGACGCCTTCAGCTCATCCAGGCCCTCTTCGCCACCGGTCGGTCGCGCTGTCCCAGCCGCCCCAGTGACCACATCAGTAACGGTCTGAGTGGCTAGTGGGGTTCTAACCCTCCTAACCCCTCACGAGCTGCCCGCGCGCGCCCCGCCAGCCTCATCCACACCACCAGCACCACCGGCCACGCAGCTGGCCACAGGGCGCCGTTCCGGGCCGGTCGAGCGCCGCACTTTCACGGGAAAGTGCCGGTGTGGCGGCTGGATGCCCACCCGTCGGTGCTGGTAAGGGCCCATCTCGGTGACTGACGTCGCTTTAGCCCCACCAGTCCCGCTACTCTCCATAGAGCACGTGCGTGTCGATACCACAGGTGGGGAAGCCTCGTGGCGCGACACGTGTCGAAGGACGCGGTAAAAATGTCACCGAAACAGAAGGAAAACCTGCCCGCGGTCGGGCAGGTTCAGTTCCTCACGGTCGCCGAGGTGGCCACGCTGATGCGGGTGTCCAAGATGACCGTGTACCGGCTCGTGCACTCGGGTGAGCTGCCCGCGGTGCGGGTGGGAAAGTCGTTCCGGGTACCGGAGAAGGCGGTGCACGAATACCTGCAGGGTGCCTACTTCGACGTGGGCTGATCCGGTCGCCGGGCACACCCTTCGCGGGGCTGGACCGTGCCCGCCGACCGGCCCGCGAAGGGTCACGAGTAACCTGAAGAACCGCTCGTGCCTTTGCGCTCCACCCGTTGGACGCTGCGCCGGGCAGCGTGACCGACGACGACCTAAGGAGCGCACATGGGCTCAGTGATCAAGAAGCGCCGCAAGCGCATGTCGAAGAAGAAGCACCGCAAGCTGCTGCGCCGTACGCGCGTCCAGCGTCGTAAGGCCGGCAAGTAAGCCGGAGCGTAGCCGTGGCCCGTCCAGTTCCTGGGCGGGCCACGCTCATTTCGTGGGTTCGTTCCCCCGGACGAGTGAGGCCTTCGTTGCTTTCTGCTGGCAGCCGGTTAATAGCATGTAAGGCAGCCGGGCACTACCCCTGTTGAGCGGTAACATCTCAAGGGCGTCCGCGCGATGCTTCCCGTGAGTGCAGAGTCGCGCACATCCGGTGATCACCGCCCGCTCGATCACCCGCCAAGCCCCATACGCCCGCCGCCGCAGGGAGACTCATGCCGTCCAACATCGTGCTCGTCACCGGGGTTGCAGGTGAGCTGGGTGGGAAGCTGCTCGCGCGGCTGGGCAACAATCCGGACTTCGAGCGCGTCATCGGCGTGGACACCGTGCCGCCGGACAAGACGGTGCTGCAGCGGATGGGGAACGCGGAATTCGTCCGGGCCGACATCCGCAACCCGCTGATCGCCAAGGTCATCAGCACCGCCAAGGTGGACACCGTCGTGCACGCCTCGTGCACCGCGCACCCGGCCGGGCCGGGCCGCCGGACGGCGATCAAGGAAGTCAACGTCATCGGCACCATGCGGCTTCTCGCCGCCTGCCAGCGCGCGCCGCTGGTCCGCAAGCTGGTCGTCAAGTCGACCGCGGCGGTCTACGGCGCCGGAGCTCGTTCGCAGGCCGTCTTCACCGAGGACTCCGAGCTCATCCCGACCGACACCAGCGGCTACGCCAAGGACGCGGTCGAGATGGAGGGCTACGTGCGCGGCCTGATGCGCCGCCGTCCCGACATCACCGTGACGCTGTGCCGCTTCGCCAACATCATCGGCCCGGCCACCGACACCGTGCTTTCGCGCTACTTCGCTCTCCCGGTCGTGCCGACGGTCTTCGGCTACGACGCACGGCTCCAGCTGCTTCACTCGTCTGACGCGTTGTCCGTGCTGGAGCGGGCGACGCTGCACGACAAACCCGGCGTGTTCAACGTGGGCTCGGAAGGGGTACTCACCCTCTCTCAGGCGATCCGGCGGGCAGGCAGGGTCGAACTGCCGATGCCCAGGACGGTGGTGCCGTCGGTCGGGAAGGTGCTGCGCGGCGCCCGCGTGGTCGACTTCTCCGCCGACCAGGTCCGGCTGCTGAACTTCGGCCGGGTCGTCGACATCACCAAGCTCAAGCAGGAATTCGGCTATACGCCCCGGTGGACGACCCGCGAGGCGTTCGACGACTACATCACCGGGCGCGGGCTGCGGCCGGTACTCGACGGCGGCCGCCTCGCCGGCCTGGCGGGCAAGGTGCTCCTCGCGGCTACGACCGGGCAGGCGAACCGGTGAGCAGACCGCACGACGACTTCGAAAGCGAGGCGGAAACGGTGGGAGCCGAGGCACAGGTCATCCCCCTGCACGGAGCGGGCCGCGCCAAGCCGGCCCCCGAACCCGGCGCGACCACCGCGGCGGCGGATCTGCGTGAAGAAGAGGCAGCCCGCGACGACCAGGCCAGGACCGCTCCGGTCGTCGCCTTCCCCGGCGGCGCCGCGGCCCCGGTGGAACCCGTGGACACGCTGCCCGAAGCCGCGCGCTCGGCGCTCGGCTTCATCCGGGACCGGCTGACCGGCGACTACACCGTCGACGAGTTCGGCTTCGACGCCGAGCTGACCGACGCGGTCATCCTGCCGCCGTTGCGCGCGCTGTACCGCAAGTGGTTCCGCGTCGAAACCTTCGGCATTTCGAACCTGCCCACCGAGGGCGGTGCGCTGCTCGTCTCCAATCACTCCGGCACGGTGCCGCTCGACGCGCTGATGACCGCGGTCGCGGTGCACGACGAGGCCGGCGGCCGCCACCTGCGCGGGCTCGGCGCGGACCTGGTGTTCCAGGTGCCGCTGGTCGGGTCGTTCGCGAGGAAGTCCGGCCAGACGCTTGCCTGCAACGCCGACGCGGAACGCCTGCTGCGGCAGGGCGAGCTCGTCGGAGTGTGGCCGGAAGGCTTCAAGGGCATCGGGAAGCCGTTCTCGGCGCGCTACAAGCTCCAGCGCTTCGGCCGGGGCGGGTTCGTCCAGGCGGCGCTTCGCGCGGGCGTGCCGATCATCCCGGTGTCGGTGATCGGCGCCGAGGAGATCTACCCGAAGATCGGCGACATCAAGGTGCTGGCGCGGATGCTGGGCCTGCCGTACTTCCCGATCACGCCGTTCTTCCCGCTGCTGGGCGCACTGGGCGCGATCCCGCTGCCGACGAAGTGGAGCATCGAGTTCGGGGAGCCGATCCGCACCGACACCTACGAGCCCGAGGCGATCGACGACCCGATGCTGGTGTTCACCCTGACCGACCAGGTCCGCGAGTCCATCCAGCAGACGCTCTACCAGCGCCTTTCCCAGCGGAAGTCCGTCTTCCGCGGCTGATCGCCCGAGGTCCATCCACAGAACCCGCCCAGTGTGGACAACTCCACCATCCCGGCCCGCACGGGCCGGGTTCGTCAGTGGGCGCCGATAGACTGGTGCTGGGGTCGCCCCCCGGGACGGGTGGGGGCTGCGCGAAGTCGCGTTGGCCGCCGAGGACTGCTCTTGGTCATGGGGCCTGGGCGCCCGGATGTCCTTTGTGGACGCGCTGTACCCAATGTGGCATTGGGTGCGTTGGACGCACCGAAGGCCGCATTGGCGGCATCACATCGACCCAAAATCAAGTCTGAATTGTGGCTTTTGTTCGATTCGGCGTGCCAGAGAGGTGAGGTGAGGGGGACTTTCATCGCGTCACGCGCTAGAAAAGTTCCCCTCACACCAGGTTGACCTTTCGCCAGGTCGCGGCGACTTTGCCGGATCCCTGCCGGAATGGGCGGGGGCTGGGCTGAGGCCGTTGCTGGGCAGGGCGTGACTGGGCAGGGCGTGACTGGGCATGGGCGTGACTGGGCTAGGGGGCGTGGCTGGGCTAGCGGCGGCGGTATGCCATGCCCGCCGCCACCGCGCCGGCGAGCGCGCCCGCGCCCAGCACGGACGGGACGCCGATCTTCGCGGCCTTGCGGCCGGTGCGGAAGTCGCGGATCTCCCAGCCGCGGGCGCGGGCGACGTCGCGCAGGCCGCCGTCCGGGTTCACCGCCACCGCCGTGCCGACCGCCGAGAGCATCGGGACGTCGTTCTGGGAATCCGAATACGCCGTGCAGCGCTTGAGGTTCAGGCCCTCGCGGGAGGCCAGCGCGCGGACCGCGTGGGCCTTCGCCTTGCCGTGCAACAGGTCGCCGACCAGGCGGCCGGTGTACACGCCGTCCTTGGTCTCGGCGACCGTGCCCAGTGCGCCGGTCAGGCCCAGGCGCCGGGAGATGATCGCGGCCAGCTCGATCGGGGTCGCGGTGACCAGCCAGACCCGCTGGCCGGCGTCGAGGTGCATCTGGGCGAGCGCGCGGGTGCCGGACCAGATCTTGTCCGCCATCAGCTCGTCGTAGATCTCTTCGCTGATCGAGGTCAGCTCCGCCACCGTGCGACCGGCCACAAAGGACAGTGCGCGCTCGCGGTGGCTCTTGATGTCCTCCTTGTTCTCCCGCCCGCCGAGCCGGAACTTGACCTGGCCCCAGACGAAGCCGGCCAGGTCGGCGGAGGTGAAGAACTTTCGCGCCGCGAGCCCGCGCGCGAAGTAGAAGATCGACGCGCCCATCATCATCGTGTTGTCCACGTCGAAGAACGCGGCCGCGGTGAGGTCCGGTGGCGCAGGCGGGTTGACCGGCTCGGCGGCGATCGCCGCGGCGGCCGCCTCGGCCGACGCCTCACCCGCGATCGTGGCGAGCCGGTCGAGCTCCTGACTCTTATCCTTGCCACGCCAAGCTGACACGCACACCGCCTCCAGGTCGAGCCGACGCCCCGGCGGCCGGGAAACGTCCGGGTCCTTGCGCACAGCGTAGCGAGCACCCCACGCGTCTGTCGCAGGTGTGGCCCGCACCTCAGGCGTGGCGCGTCAACCGATGATGATCGGCGGCAATCCCGGCAGCAGCGGCGGCAGGGAGATCAGCGGCGGCGGCTCAGGCGTGGTCGTCCCTGGCGCGGTCGTCGGCACCGGGAGCGGCGCGGGGTAGACCTCCGGCGGCGGCGTGGTCCCGTTGGTCGGGGGCGGGGTCACCGTCGTCATCGTGCTCTCGCCCGGCAGCTGCGTGCCCGGCACCGTCGTCGGAGAGACGCTTTCCGACGACGTCGGCTCGGCGGACGTGCTCGGCGACCCCTGGCCCGCCGGCGGGGTGGCCGGCTTCTTCGTGCACTCGCCCTGCGCGGGCAGCAGGCCCAGGTCGTCCGAGCTGCCGGTGGTGATCTCGTAGCAGTTCATCCGGGCCACCAGCGCGGTCGAGCGCTGCAGCACCTTGCCCAGCAACCCGCGCGCGTCGCCGACCGCCGCTGCCGCGCCAGGCGCGAGGTTGTTCTGCTGCGTGGCGAGCCGCGCTTCCTGATTGCGCGCCCAGAGCCGCAGGTCCGAAAGCTGCTGCACGCCACCGTCGACGCCGGTGGCGACTTCAGTCAGCTGAGCGACCCCGGCGCGGACGTCGGCGGTGAAGTCATCGACGGCCATCCGGTAGTCGGCCTCGCTCGCGCCGCCCTCGGCGGCCAGCTCACCCAGCTCGGTCACGCGGTTGGTGGCGAACTCCAGATGCTTCTGCGCCCGCGCCTGATCACCGAACGTCAGGCCCAGCGACGTCGACTCGCCCGCGCGCTTGATGCCGTACAGCGGTTCGCCGGGGAGCGCGTTGCGCGAGAGCATCAGCGTCAGGCCGGTCGCGGCCATGACAAGGAACAAAGCGGCGGCCACCAGATCGGCGGTCCGCGGCCGCCACCTCCGAGGTCCGATGGCCGCCGCGGTCTCGAGGCGGCCCGCGATCTCCGCGCGGATCCGCTGCCGGGTCTCCAGGTCGGGCGAGCCGGTTTCGCCCAGGTCTCGCAGCGCGGCGACGACGGCCAGCTCGTCGGCGAACTCGCCGTCCCGGCGCACCGGGGACGGCTCGAGGGCACGTGCGAACCGATCACTTTCGGCTCGCTCACGCGCAAACCTCACGCTGCTGCTCCGTCTCCACCTCTGCCGGTGACTGACCACCGGTCTGGCAGGATTAACGATCCAGACGCCTCTGGGGTTACCGATCCCGGTAAACAGACGGAAAAATTGCGCGGATCAGCGCAAACCGGTAGGGAGAAGTTGTGCCAGACGGCGTACCGCCCGATGTTGCAACGCCTTGATGGCGCCTTCGTTGCGGTTCATGATCTCGGCGGTCTCGGCCACGGAGAGCCCCTGCAGGAACCGCAGGATGATGCATTCGCGCTGGTCGTCGCCCAGCTCGGCGACGCAGCGCAGCAGCTCGGCCCGGGTCGCCCGGGTGATCGCCTCCTGCTCGGGCCCGATCTGGGTGCTCGCGCCGACGCTGTAGGGCGCCGCGCTCGGCTCGGTGACCTCGTCGGTGACCACCTCGAGGCGGAACCGGCTCGACTTCACGTGGTCGAGCACGATGTTGCGGGCGATGGTGACGAACCAGGCCCCGACGTCACGTCCCTGGTAGCTGACCGAGGTGATCCGGCGCAGCGCGCGCAGGAACGTCTCGCTCGTGACGTCCTCGGCGAGGTCGCGGTCGCCGAGCCGGAACAGCACGTACCGGTACACGACGTCGACGTAGCGGTCGTAGAGGCTGCCGAACGCCGAGGAGTCGCCTTGCTGGGCGGCGTGGACGAGCTCCCAGGCTTCGGCCTTCGCGGCTTCGGCGTGGCTGTCTTCGGCGGCGTGCCTGCTCGCGGGAACCGCGGTGGGCCTGCCGAACACACGCTCGGCGAACATCATGACGGGCCCGCGGGGCGCGGTCATCGGCAAGGTCATCGGGCGGCACCTCCGGCGGCGGCTCTGGCCCAGTGGGCCACGGTACCCCCGAACCCCAGGCGAGCAGGAGGGCGCCGGCTCGCGTGCCCCACGTCCCCGTGGGCAGGCAAGTACGTCACGACGACTCCCTCTCTCCGGTCGCGGGCAGTGACCAACACCACCCCGCGACGCAGTGCAGCATACGGGTAGTTACCGCGAAGTAGGTAGTGCTCCTGACGTCGCGTAGAGGCGACACTCGCCGCCGAGCCCCATGACGGCGAACGAGATGACAAACTGGACACGAAAAAAGTTCGAGGAAAGGCGGGCCCCGGGTGAGCGACGGTCAAGATGCGCGCGAAGGGGTGGCCGGCCTGCTTTCCAACGCCGCTGGTCGCTGGCCGGACGGCCTCGCCGTGCGCGAGACCGGTGACGGCGCGGCGTTGACATGGCGGGAGCTGGACGTCGCCGCGCACGCGCTGGCCCAGCGTCTCGCCGACGCGGGTGTGGGCGCGGGCGACCGGGTGGCGCTGCGGCTGCCGACCTCGGCGGACTTCGCCGTCGCTCTTTACGCAGTGTTACGGGCGGGTGGCATCGCCGTCCCGCTGTCCCCGCAGGCGCCGCTGCCCGAGCTGTCCCGGCTACTGGAGCACGCGGGTGTCAAGGTTGTCATCCAGCGGGACGCCGAAGCCGAGCTCCCGGACGGCGTGACGGGTCTCACGGCGCGCGTTGATCCGGATGGAGTAACGGAGTTCGCGGACGCCGGCCGCTCGGGCGAGGACATCGCGGTCATTTCGTACACCTCGGGCACCACCGGGCCGCCGCGCGGCGTGATGCTTTCGCACCGCGCGCTGCTGGCCAATCTCGAGCAGCTGAGCGGGGTCGACGGCGCCTTGCGCCACGACGACCGCGTGCTCATCACCATCCCGCTGTTCCACGTCTACGGCCTCGGGCCGGGGCTGCTGCAGGCCACCGCGGTCGGCTGCTCGGTGATCCTTTCCGAACGCTTCGAGGCGCAGCGCACGCTCGACGACTGCGCCGAGCACCGCGTCACCACGATCGCCGGCGTCCCGACGATGTACGCCGAGTTCGCCGCGCTCGGCGCCGAGGAGCTCGGCCGTGGGCTGGCGACCGTCCGGCGGATGACGTCCGGCGCGGCGCCGCTGCACCCCAAGGTCCTCGCCGCGATCCGCCAGGCCACCGGCCTCGACGTCTACGAGGGCTACGGCCTGACCGAATGCGCGCCGGTGGTGACGTCCACGCTGGTCACCGGCTACCCGAAGCCCGGCTCGGTCGGCCGCCCGCTGCCCGGGGTCCAGCTGCGGCTGGTCGACTCCGACGGCGCGGCCGACGACGTCCCGCTCGACCCGGAGGACGCCGGGGACATCTACGAGTCGGGCGGGGGCACCGGGCTGGTCTCGATCCGCGGCGCGAACCTCTTCTCCGGTTATTGGCCCGACGGCGACCACGGCCCGGACGCCGAGGGCTGGTTCCGCACCGGCGACGTCGGCTACCTCGACACCGACGGCGACCTGCACCTGGTCGACCGCGCGAACGACCTGATCATCGTCAACGGCTTCAACGTCTTCCCGCACGAGGTGGAGGAGGTCATCGGGCGGCTGCCCGAGGTGGCCGAGGCCGCGGTGGTGGGGGTGCTGGACGAGCGCAGCGGCGAGGCCGTGAAGGCGTTCGTGGTGCCGGTGGCCGGGGCTTCGCTGTCCGAGCAGCAGGTGGTCGAGCAGTGCACGGCGCACCTGGCGGGATACAAGGTGCCGCACGCCGTCGAGTTCGCGGAGTCGTTGCCGCACTCGGCCACGGGGAAGCTGCGGCGGCTGCGGCTCAGGTAGCAGGACTCGTGAGCGTTCCGGGCGGTTAGAACCGCCCGCAAACGCTCACGAGTCCTTCGTGGAGGAGGATGGCGGCGTGGGTAGCCGGGTGATGGTCATGGGACGCGTCGGGTGTCATCTGTGTGAGGTGGCCGAGGCCGAGGTCGCGCGGATCTGCGGGGAGCTGGGCGTCGGGTGGGAGAGCGCCGACGTCGACACCGACCCCGAGTGGCGGGCCGAGTACGGCGATCGCGTGCCGGTGATCCTGGTGGACGGCGCCGAGCACGGGTACTGGCGCGTCGAGGAGGATCGGCTGCGTCGCGCACTGGCGTAATACGTCCGTAAGGTGCGCAAGCCAACCAGGCGCGGTTATCGCTCCGAAGATGGAGTTGTGAGCACCTTGCAGGAAACATCCGCCGCCGAGCAGAAGCCGAGGCGGCTTTCGCTGCCGGTGGCGACCTTGGTCGGCATCCTCGCCCTCGCCGCCGCGCTCGGCGTGGGACATCTGGTGGCCGGGTTCGTCGGGTACACGGCCTCGCCGTTCATCGCGGTCGCGAACTTCGTCATCGACCACAGCCCGACGAGCATCGTGAAGTGGGCCGAACGCACTCTCGGCACCAGCGACAAGCTGGTGCTCAAGCTCGGCCTCGGTGTGGTCCTCCTGGGCTTCGCGGTGCTGGCCGGACAGCTCTCGCGCACCAAGCCGCTGGCCGGGCAGATCCTGGTGGTCGCGCTCGGCGTCGCCGGGATCGCCGCCGTATACCTGCGCACCGACCTCGGCCAGGTTTCGCTGCTGGCGCCGGTCGCGTCGCTCGCCGCCGGGCTCGCGGCGTTCACCTGGCTGCACAACCTCGTCCTGCCGTCGACGTTCTCCGGGACGTTCGAGGGCACCGACCGCCGGAAGTTCCTGCGCGCCGGGGTCGGGGTCGCCGCGGGGGCCGGGGCCGCCGCACTGATCGGGGAACTCGCTGGAACCAGCGGGAACGCAGAGGAGTCGCGCACCGCCGTTGGGCCGCTGGTGCCCGCGCGGACGGCGCCGCCGCTGCCGGCCGACGCCGACTTCGCCAAGCTCGGGTCGCCCGCGTTCATCACGCGCAACGCCGACTTCTACCGGATCGACACCGCGCTGGTCGTGCCGCAGCTGCGCACCGAGGACTGGAGCCTGCGGATCCACGGCATGGTCGACGCCGAAGTCACCTTCTCTTACGCCGACATCCGCAACCGCCCGCTGGTCGAGCGCCGCGTGACGCTGACGTGCGTGTCCAACGAGGTCGGCGGGCCGCTGATCTCGAACGCCGCCTTCATCGGCGTCGACCTGGTCGACCTGCTGGACGAGGCCGGCGTGCAGGCGGGCGCCGAGCAGATGTTCGCCACCAGCGTCGACGGCTGGACGTGCGGCACGCCGGCTTCGGTGGCGCTGGACCCGCAGCGCGGCGCGATGCTCGCGATCGGGATGAACGGCGAGCCGCTGCCGGTCGAGCACGGCTTCCCCGCGCGGATCGTCATCCCCGGGCTGTACGGCTACGTCTCGGCGACGAAGTGGGTCAAGGAGCTCGAATTCACCAAGTGGGACGCGCGCCAGGCGTACTGGCTCAACCGCGGCTGGGCCGAGCAGGCGCCGATCAAGACGGAGTCGCGGATCGACACTCCCAGCGGGTTCGCCGGGGTCACCGCCGGCCGGGTCCGGCTGGCCGGGACGGCGTGGGCGCAGCACACCGGCATCGCGAAGGTCGAGGTCCGGATGGACCAGGGCGGGTGGCAGGAGACCACGCTCTCGGCCGAGGTGAGCAAGGACACCTGGCGGATGTGGTGGACCGAGCTGGACGTCCCGAAGGGCACCCACCAGGTGTTCGTCCGGGCCACCGACCAGTCCGGCTACACCCAGACCGACCACCGCGCCGACCCCGTCCCCGACGGCGCCACCGGCTGGCACTCGGTCACCCTCGACGCGCGCTGAGCAGAAGTCCGTGAATGCCACATCGACGGCGTCTTGGGCCGTCAATGTGGCATTCACGGATTCCGCTCCAAAAATCTTGCCGAGCCACCAATCCCTTCATCCCGCGGCGGCGAATGCCTGCTGGGAAGTGAGATAAGCAGTGGAGGGATTCAAACGTGAACAAGAACCGTGCCGCCGGAATCGGGATCGCGGCCGTCGCCGCGCTGAGCTTGGCGGCTTGCAGCAGTAACGACCAGGCGTCCACCGGCTCCTCGACGACGTCCGCGCCGGCGCCGGCCACGTCGAGCGCAGCCATGCCCGCGGGCGTCACCAGCAACGCCGACGTCTTCGGCCCGGCCTGCGGGATGCTTCCCCAGGGCAGCGCCCCGGGCAGCCTCGATTCGATGGGCCCGCAGCCCGTGGCCAGCGCGGCTTCGACGAACCCGTTGCTCACCAAGCTGGTCGCGGCGGTCACGGCCACCAACCTGGTCGACCCGCTCAACAGTTCGCCGTCGATCACCGTCTTCGCCCCGGCGGACGACGCCTTCAAGGCCCTCGGCGACGCGAAGTTCGCCGAGCTCGCCGGCAAGCCCGACGTGCTCGCGCCGATTCTCAAGTATCACGTCGTCGGAAAGCGATACGACGCCAAGGGACTCGAATCGGCGAAAATGGCGGACACGCTCGACACCGGCGGCGGTCAGCTCAAATTCGAGGGTTCCGGCGACAATTTGACGGTCAACGGCGCGAAGATTCTTTGCGGCAATATCCCGACGAAGAACGCGACCGTTTTCGTGATCGACAAGGTGCTCACCCCCGGGACGAACTGAAGTCCGTGACGGCCACCTCGGAGGACTCAGCTCCTTCGAGGTGGCCGCGCACACGCTCCGACCTGTGACTTTGTGCATGCGTTCACAAGTGGACTACCGTAGACGCATCGCCCTCGCGCGGCCCGGCATCGAACCGGACTCCGGCCGCCGGGTCAAGACACAGTTCGGACCAGGTCGTGGCGATGGCCGGGTGGCAGCGACCGAGGAGACACAGCGTGGTGACAGAGCGGGGGAGGCGTGAAACGCCGGCTCAGCCGTCCCGCGCCCCGCGCAGGCGTGCCCCGGCCACCCCGGACGCCGACAACGCGCCGACCGCCGAGATGCCCGCCGTGGACGACAACGGCCACGCGCGCAACGGCGAGGTCGCGGAAGCCCGCGCGAAGTCCATCCCCGAAGCCGCCGTCGCCCGCCTGGCCGTCTACCTGCGGGTCCTCTCCGCGATGGCCGAGCAGGGCGCGACGACGGTGTCCAGCGAAGAACTGTCGCAGGCCGCCGGGGTCAACTCGGCGAAGCTGCGAAAGGACCTTTCGTACCTCGGCTCCTACGGCACCCGCGGCGTCGGCTACGAGGTCAGCGTCCTGGTCA
This sequence comes from uncultured Actinomycetota bacterium, assembly GCA_963762765.1. Lineage (GTDB taxonomy): Bacteria > Actinomycetota > Actinomycetes > Mycobacteriales > Pseudonocardiaceae > Amycolatopsis. Next base: position 166,007 of record CAVXMR010000049.1, on the reverse strand, counting down.
GCCAGATCGAACGAATCCTCGGCCTGACACGTAAACACAAAGTGGCAGTAGTAGGAATCGGTAACCTCGGGCACGCGCTGGCCAACTACGGCGGCTTCCCCGGCCGCGGCTTCCCGGTCGAGGCGCTCTTCGACCTGGACCCCGACCTGATCGGTGTGCCGGTGGGCGGACTTCCCGTCTCCCACATGGACGACATCGGCCGCGTGTGCGCCGAGCGCGGGATTTCCATCGGCGTCATCGCCACCCCGCCCACCGCCGCGCAATCGGTGTGTGACCGCCTGGTCGCGGGCGGTGTCCAGTGCATCCTCAACTTCGCACCCGTGGTGCTGCAGGTTCCCGCTCACATCGAGGTCCGGAAAGTAGATCTGGCTGTCGAGCTGCAGATACTCTCGTTCCATGTGGCCCGCCGCGCCGACGCTCTCGTCGAAGGCGCCGGTAGTGGCAATGGTGCCGGGAACGGCACCGGCAACGGAATGGTGGTGCGCTGATGAGCGTGTTGGCGGTCGGGCTCTCCCATCGCAGCGCGGAGCTGAGCACGCTGGAGCGGGTCGCGGTGCCGGCACACCAGCTGGTCAAGGTGCTGCACGAGCTCCAGCAGGCCGAGCACGTCAGCGAGGCGATGCTGGTCTCGACGTGCAACCGGATCGAGGTCTACGCGGTCGTCGAGACCTTCCACGGCGGCCTCAACGACGTCAGCGAAGTGCTCTCGCGGCAAGCCGGGATGGAGCCCGCGGACCTTTACGACAGCCTGTACGTGCACTACGCGGGCGCGGCGATCGAGCACCTCTTCTCGGTGACTTCGGGCCTCGACTCGATGGTCGTCGGCGAAACCCAGATCCTCGGCCAGATCCGCGGTGCCTACGCCACCGCGCGTGAGGCCGGGACCGTCGGCCGCATCCTGCACGAGCTGATCCAGACCACGCTGCGCGTCGGCAAGCGCGTGCACACCGAGACCGGCCTGGACGCGCTCGGTGCGTCGGTCGTCTCCGAAGCCCTCGCCGCGGCCGGTGACCTCGAAGGCAAGCACGCGCTGATCGTCGGCGCCGGCTCGATGGGCGCGCTGTCCGCGTCCCAGCTGCGCAAGGCCGGGATCGGCGAGATCACCGTCGCCAACCGCACCGACGCCCGCGCCCGCCGGCTCGCCGCGAACGTCACCGACCAGGGCGTGCCCGCCCGCGCGGTGCCGCTGTCCGGGGTCGCCGAGGCTGTCCGCGAGGCCGACGTCGTGATCTGCTGCACCGGCGCGCAGGACGCGGTCTTCGTGCCCGCGCAGGTGCCCGCCCGCGCCGGCCGCCCGCTGGTCGTGTGCGACCTCGGCCTGCCGCGCGACGTCGACCCGGCGGTCGCCGAGCTGGCCGACGTCCGCGTGGTCGACCTGGCCACCATCCAGCGCCGCATGCGCGAGGCCGGCACCCCGACCACCGAGAAGCAGACGGCCAAGGCCACCGGCATCGTGCTCGACGAGGTGCGCGAGTACCTCGCCGGCCAGCGCAGCGCCGAGGTCACCCCGACCGTGACGGCGCTGCGGCGGCGCGCGGCCGAGGTCGTCGACGCCGAGCTGCTCCGGCTGGACAACCGGCTCCCCGATCTCGACAGCGCGGTCCGCGAAGAGGTCGGCCGGACCGTCCGCCGGGTGGTCGACAAGCTGCTGCACGCACCGACCGTGCGGGTCAAACAGCTGGCCGCCGAAACCGCGGACACCGACTACGCCAACGCGTTGCGCGAGCTGTTCTGCCTCGACCCGCAGGCCCCGTCCGCCGTGGCGAGCCCCACCGCGCCCCCTAGTGAGAAGAAGTAAGTGAGCACCTTCATCCGCATCGGCACGCGTGGCTCGAAGCTCGCGCTCGCCCAGACCGGGACGGTCGCCGACGCCCTGCGCGCCACCGGCGCCGAGGTCGAGATCGTCAAGGTGACGACCCCCGGTGACACCTCCAGTGCGCCGATCCCCACGATCGGCGTCGGCGTCTTCACCTCGGCGCTGCGCGAAGCCTTGCTGCGCAAGGAAGTCGACGTCATCGTGCACTCCTACAAGGACCTGCCGACCGCGCCGGAGCAGGGCATCGCGCTCGCCGCCGTGCCGCTGCGCGAGGACCCGCGGGACGCGCTGATCGCGCGTGACGGGCTCACGCTGGGCGAGCTGCCGCCGGGCTCGAAGGTCGGCACCGGCGCCCCCCGGCGGACCGCGCAGCTGCGCGCGCTGGGCCTCGGTTTGGAAATCGTGCCGATTCGCGGCAATATCGACACCCGCATGCGCAAGGTGTTCGACGGCGAGCTCGATGCCGTGGTCCTGGCGCGTGCCGGACTGGCCAGGATCGGTTCGGTCGAGGCGATCACCGAGACCCTCGACCCGATCCAGATGCTGCCCGCCCCCGCGCAAGGGGCGCTGGCGGTGGAGTGCCGGGCCGACGACGTGGACCTGGAGCACCTGCTCCGTACGACGATCGACGACGAAGGCACGCGCGCCGCGGTGACGGCGGAGCGGACCATGATGGCCACGCTCGAGGGTGGGTGCACGGCGCCGGTCGGCGCGCTCGCCCAGATCGTCGAGGACCTCGACGCCGAGGGCAGGGTCGTCGAACGGATCTCGCTGCGCGGCACCGCTGCCGTCGAAGGCGAGGACGGTGCGGTGGAGATGATCCGGGCCATCGCGCTGGCCGACAAGGACCAGGCCGTGCAGCTGGGCAAGGACCTGGCCGCCGAACTGCTGGATCTGGGTGCCGGTGCCCTTTCCGGGCACTGAGTCTCCGGCACCACCAAGCTTTTACACGTAGGAGAGATGCGGCCGTCGTCGAGCACGGTCGCCGCAAGAGGAGAAGCACTAGAGATGACCCCCGCGCGAAAGACCACCGGGCGCGTCGCTTTCGTGGGCTCGGGCCCCGGTGACGCCGGCCTGCTCACCGTCCGCGCCCAGGAACTGCTGGCCAAGGCCGAGGTCGTGGTGACCGACCCCGACGTCCCGCAGGGCGTGCTCGCGCTCGCCGCCGAAGGGGCCGAGGTACGCCCGGCCGTCGGTGAGGCGACCGAAGTGGCCAAGGACCTGACGAACGAGGCCAAGGCCGGGCGCCTGGTGCTGCGGCTGATCGCGGGCGACCCGCTGACCAGCCCGGCCGTGGTGGCCGAGGTGCAGGCGGTGGCCCGCACCAGCGCCGTGTTCGACATCATCCCGGGCGTCTCCCCGGCCGCGGCCGTCCCGGCGTATGCCGGTGTCGCGCTCGGTGGCACGCACACCGAGGTCGACGTCCGCGGCGACGTCGACTGGGCGTCGCTGGCCGCCGCCCCCGGCCCGCTGGTGCTGCACGCGACCTCGGCGCACCTGGCCGAGGCCGCTTCGGCGCTGACCGAGCACGGCCTGCCCGCGTCGACGCCGGTCGCGGTGACCGCCAACGGCACCATCAACACCCAGCGCACCCTCGACAGCACCCTGGCCTCCGTCGCGAACGAGGCCGGCGAGCTGGTCGGCCCGCTGATCGTGACGATCGGCCAGGCCGCAGGCCACCGCTCGAAGCTGTCCTGGTGGGAGTCGCGCGCACTGTACGGCTGGAAGGTCCTGGTGCCGCGCACCAAGGAGCAGGCTGGCGAAATGGCGGAGCGGCTTCGCGGCCACGGCGCCACTTCGCACGAGGTGCCGACCATCTCGGTCGAGCCGCCCCGCAGCCCGGCGCAGATGGAGCGTTCGGTCAAGGGCCTGGTCGACGGCCGCTACCAGTGGATCGTCTTCACCTCCACCAACGCGGTGCGCGCGGTGTGGGAGAAGTTCGAGGAGTTCGGCCTGGACGCCCGCGCGTTCTCCGGTGTGAAGATCGCCTGCGTCGGGGCGGCCACCGCGGAGAAGGTGCGCTCGTTCGGCATCATCCCCGAGCTGGTGCCCGAGGGTGAGCAGTCCAGCGAGGGCCTGCTGGCCGAGTTCCCGCCGTACGACGACGTGCTCGACCCGGTCGACCGCGTGCTGCTGCCGCGCGCCGACATCGCCACCGAGACGCTGTCCGCCGGCCTGCGCGATCGCGGCTGGGAGATCGACGACGTGACGGCGTACCGCACGGTCCGTGCCGCGCCGCCGCCCGCCGAGACCCGCGAGATGATCAAGACCGGTGGTTTCGACGCGGTCTGCTTCACCTCGTCTTCGACCGTGCGGAACCTGGTCGGCATCGCCGGCAAGCCGCACACCCGCACGCTGGTCGCGTGCATCGGCCCGAAGACCGCCGAAACCGCGGTGGAATTCGGGCTCCGCGTGGACGTCCAGCCCGAGAAGGCCGACGTCCCGCACCTGGTGGACGCCCTCGCCGAGCACGCGGCGCGGCTGCGTGCCGAGGGCGCGCTCCCGCCGCCGCGCAAGGCGAAGCGGGCCCGCCGCTCCTGATTTCCTTTGTCCGTGAAGGCCCCCTTACCGGCTGTGAGAGCCGGTAAGGGGGCCTTTACGGCTTATGGGCACCGGGACACCTAGGCACTCCTGCGGATCCGGGGCCGATCGGGCCGGAGTACCGTTGGTCACGTGTTTCCTGAGCATCGACCTCGCAGGCTCCGCACCACTCCGGCCATGCGTCGGCTCGTAGGCGAGACCACCCTGCGTCCGCGCCAGCTCATTCTCCCGATGTTCGTCGGTGAGGGCCTGGAAGCGCCCCGGCCGATCGCGAGCATGCCGGGCGTCGTCCAGCACACGCGCGACACGCTGCGCAAAGCCGCCGTCGAAGCGGTCAACGCCGGGGTCGGCGGGATCATGCTGTTCGGCATTCCGAAGCACCGTGACGCCGAGGGCTCCGGCGCGATCGACGAGAACGGCATCCTCAACGTCGCCCTGCGCGACCTGCGGGCCGAGCTCGGCGACGCCACCGTCCTGATGGCCGACACCTGCCTCGACGAGTTCACCGACCACGGCCACTGCGGCGTCCTCGACGCCGACGGCGGGGTCGACAACGACGCCACCCTGCGTGTCTACGCCGAGATGGCGGTCGCGCAGGCCGAAGCCGGGGCTCACGTGCTCGGCCCCAGCGGGATGATGGACGGTCAGGTCGGCGTCATCCGCCGCGCGCTCGACGAGGTCGGCCACACCGACACCGCGATCCTGGCGTACGCCGCGAAGTTCGCCAGCGCGTTCTACGGCCCGTTCCGCGAAGCCGTCGATTCGCAGCTCAAGGGCGACCGCAAGACCTACCAGCAGGACCCGGGCAACGTCCGCGAGGCGCTGCGCGAGATCGAGCTGGACCTCGCCGAGGGCGCCGACATGGTGATGGTCAAGCCGGCGCTGGCCTACCTGGACGTGCTCAAGGCGGCCGCCGAGATCTCCCCGGTTCCGGTGGCGGCCTACAACATCTCCGGCGAGTACGCGATGGTCGAGGCCGCCGCGGCGAACGGCTGGATCGAGCGCGAGCGGACCGTCCTGGAGGTGCTCACGTCGATCCGGCGCGCGGGCGCCGACCTGATCTTGACCTACTGGGCCGCCGAGGCCGCTGCCTGGCTGGACTGACCGACTAGAGTCCACGCGTGGCCGAGAAGGACAACAAAGACACCGAAGACCTCACCGGGCTGACCGACGACGAGCGCCGCAAGCGCGGCCGCGCGCCGGACCCGGTATTGCCGGGCCAGGTCGCGCCCAAGGCCAGCCCGCCGCGGGTGGTCGCGGTGTCGTTCTGGCTGTGGGTCGCCGGCGGGGTCGCGCTGATCCTCGGCTACGTCCAGCTGCTGGCCGACAAGCCCGCGATCACCCAGCTCTACATCGACAACACGCACGACTCGCGGATCACCCCCGAGCAGATCACCACCGGCGTCGAGCGCCTGCTGTGGTTCCTGCTCGTCGCGTCGATCGTCTTCTCGCTGCTGTTCGCGCTGTTCGCGTACAAGGCCAGGGAAGGCACGCGCTCGGCGCGCACGGTGCTCACGATCCTGCCGATCGTCCTGCTGCTGCTGATCATGATCACCGTGCCGGTGCTGAAGTTCCTCACCGTGCTGGGGATCCTGCTGTTCGTGGTGGCGCTGATCCTGCTGTACCTGCCCGCGACCGCGGGGTACTTCCCGAAGGTCGGCCGCAAGCGGTGACCGACCGCCGCCTCTACCACGAGCCCGGCGTCAGCTGGGTCGCGCTGGTGTGGGCTCCGCTGTTCGCGCTGATCGGCCTGCTCGCGGAGCTCATCACCGGTGGGCCGGTGCACGTCGTCGGCTGGCTCGTGGTCGCGTTCGGCCTGTGCGCGCTCACCCTGCCGTGGGTTTATGCGCGGCGGCGGTTCCTGTCCCTGGAGGTCACCACGGGGGAGTACCGGCAGGGCCGCGAGAAGCTCGCCGCGGAGCAGATCGCCGAGGTCGACGACGTCGGCACGCCGGTCGGCACGCGTGTGCTGGGCGGCGGCTGGTCCGTGCCACGCAAGTACGACGAACTCCCGGTGAAGCTGGCAGACGGCACGGTGGTGCTCGCCTGGGCGCGGGACGTCGAGGCGTTGAAAGCCGCGTTGGCCAGGTTGATCCAAGCGACCGGAGCGGCGAAGCAGTGAGGATGGACAGACCGGGCGCGCGGCACATGAGGCGAGTCGAGCGCGGAAGCGCGCAAAATCGCGTGAACTCTGAGAAAGTGGTGTCGTGATCGACCTTCCTCAGCCGACCGGGGCCGAACTGTGGCCGCCGGAGGAGCCCGTGCCGCCGGCCCGGCTCAACAAGCCGTGGCGCGGCCTGATCGCCGCCGCCGAGGTCGTGCTGGCCGCCGTCGCGGTGTGGGGCGTGTTCTGGTTCTGGCGCGGCGGCTTCGAACAGGTGTCGACGATGTCGGAAGAAGGCACGCCGCTGGTGTCGCAGCGGGTGTTCGGCGGGATGCTCGCAGCTGCCATCGGGCTCGGCATTCTCGCCGCGATCCTGCTGGTGGACGCGGTTCGTCAGGTTCTGCTCGCGGTGCGTGTGCGCCCCCGCAAGCCCCAGGACTGATACACAGCTCCCGCACAGCAAACCAATAGGAAAATGCTAAGCGGCGGCAGCAGTGTTGCCCGCATGACGCGGCTGCGTGCCCGACGGGCATGGGTAATCAACGGGGCATTGGTCGTTTTGCTCGCCGGTGCCGGTTTCGGGATATATCAGGCGTTTACGCCCGCCGCCAGCACGGCGCAGGCGCAGTCGCGGAGTACGCCGGTGCGTCGCGCGACGGTCAGCGAGACCATTTCGGCCGCGGGCACGCTGGCGAGCACCTACACCGGCGCCGCGAACTTCACCACGGGCGGGAAGGTCACCTCGATCGACGTCAAGGTCGGGGACGTGGTGAGCGCCGGGCAGAAGCTCGCGACCATCGATGGCACCACGGCGTCGAAGCAGCTGCAGGTCGCCAAGGCGAATCTCGCGGTGGCGCAGGAGAACCTCACTGACGCCGAGGACGCCACGACCACGCCGACGCCGTCCAACGGCCAGCAGCAGAGCGCCGCCACGAGCGTCACCTCGTTGCAGGCCAAGCTGGATCAAGCACAGCTGGACGTCCAGACCGCGCAGGCCTCGGTCGACGCCACCGTGCTCTACGCGCCGGGCGCCGGCACGGTCACCGCGGTCAACGGCACTGTCGGCCAGCAGTCCTCCAGCGGCGGCTCCGCGTCGAGCAGCGCGGGGACGTCGTCCAGCGCCAGTGGCCAGGGCGGGCAGAACTCGTCCTCGGCGTCGAGCTCCTCGAGTTCGTCGGCCAGTACCGGGTTCATCACCCTCACCAACATGACCGGCCTCGTCGCGAACACCTCCGTCGCGGAGATCGACGTCAGCAAGGTGAAGACCGGGCAGACGGCCACGGTCACGCTGAACGCGTTGCCCGACAAGCCGATCCAGGCGACGGTGTCCTCGATCAACCTCACGCCGACCACGAGCGGCAGCGTCGTTTCCTACGGCGCCCAGCTGACCCTGACGAACCCGCCCGACGGGCTGCGGCCCGGCCAGTCGGCGAGCGTCGTGATCACCGTCGCCCAGGCGCAGAACGCGCTGAGCGTGCCCGCCGCGGCGGTGCAGACGGTCGGTACCAACAGCTTCGTCACCGTGCAGGAGAACGGCCAGAACGTGCCGCGGGCGGTGCAGGTCGGCATCCGCGGGGAGTCCACCGTCGAGATCACCTCCGGGCTGACCGAGGGCGAGAACGTCGTGCTCACCGCGACGGCCGCGACCGGCGGCACCGGCACCGGCCGCACCGGCGGCACCGGCGGGTTCCCCGGTGGCGGGACGGGCGGCTTCCCCGGCGGCGGCACCCGGACCGGGGGCACCGGCGGGCTCGGCGGGGGACGCGGATGAAGCCGGTGATCGCGGTCTCCGGACTGCGCAAGACCTACGGCTCCGGGGAGACCGCGGTGCACGCGCTGCGCGGCGTCGACCTCACGGTGTGGCCGGGGGAGTACGTGGCGATCATGGGCGCGTCCGGCTCCGGCAAGTCGACCCTGCTGAACATGCTGGGCTGCCTCGACGTGCCGACTTCGGGGCGCTACCTGCTCGACGGCTTCGGCGTCGACAAGCTCAACGAGCGTCAGCTCGCGTTGCTGCGCAACAGGAAGATCGGCTTCATCTTCCAGTCCTTCAACCTCGTCCCGCGGACTTCTGCATTGTCCAATGTGGAGCTCCCATTGGTCTACAGTGGACTCGGTAGGACGGCGCGGCGCAAGCGTTCCCTGGCCGCGCTGGAGATGGTCGGGCTGTCGGACCGGGCGAAGCACCTGCCCAGCGAGCTGTCCGGCGGGCAGATCCAGCGGGTCGCGGTGGCCCGCGCGCTGGTGACCGGCCCGGCGATGCTGCTGGCCGACGAGCCGACCGGCAACCTGGACCGGCGCAGCACCGCGGACGTCCTCGGCGTGTTCGACCGGCTCAACCGGATCGGCCGGACGATCGTGGTGATCACGCACGAGGACGAGGTCGCCGCGCACGCGCGCCGCATCGTCCGCGTCGACGACGGCCTGATCGTTTCGGACGAGGTCACCCGCATGGCGGGGGCGGCGTCGTGAACTTCTTCGAGGTCATCCGATTCGCCGTCCGCGGGCTGACCGCGAACAAACTGCGCTCGGCGCTGACCACGCTCGGCATCACCATCGGCGTGGCCGCGGTGATCCTGCTGGTGGCGGTCGGCAACGGCGCGTCGTCGGCGATCGCCGCGAGCATCCAGGGCCTGGGCACGAACATCGTGAACGTCTCGCCCGCGCGCGGCGGGCAGGGCGCGTCCGCGCGGCCGCTCACCGTGCAGGACGCGCACGCGCTGGTCGACCCGGTCGGCGCGCCGGACGTGAAGGCCGCCTCGCCGGTGGTCAACACGACGGCGACCGCCTCCTACGGTCAGACCACCTACGACGTGCCGAGCGTCGTGGGCACCGAACCGGCGTACTTCACCACCACCAACCACGAGATCGCCGACGGGCAGCTGTTCGGCGCCGAGGACGTGACGAGCGCTCGCAAGGTCGTCGTGCTCGGCCCGACCACCGCGCAGTCGATCTTCGGCACCGCCGAGCCGGTCGGGAAGAACGTGCTGTTCAACAGCATCCAGTTCACCGTGGTCGGGGTGCTGCAGAGCAAGGGCAGCACCGGGCTGCAGAACGCCGACGACGTCGCGATCGCGCCGATCACCGCGGTGCAGAACTCGTTGTCCGGCTACGGGAACCTGAGCCAGATCGCGGTGCAGGCGACCAGCGCCGACTCGGTTTCCCTGGCCCAGTCCGAAATCACCGCGATCCTCAACGCCCGCCACGGCATCCGGCTCGGCGGCACCGCGGACTACCAGATCCAGAACTCCGAGCAGCTGCTGGCGACCCGGACCTCGGCGACCGAGACGTTCACCGTGCTGCTGGCCGCGGTCGCGGCGATCTCGCTGCTGGTCGGTGGGATCGGCGTCACCAACATCATGCTGGTCACGGTCACCGAGCGGATCCGCGAGATCGGCATCCGCAAGGCGATCGGCGCGCCGCGTTCGGCGATCCTCGGGCAGTTCCTGGCCGAGGCGACCATGCTGAGCCTGTTCGGCGGCCTGCTCGGCGTCGCGATCGGGGTGATCGGCAGCCGGTTCACCATCTCCGGCATCAAACCGGTGCTCGTCCCGTCGTCGATCCTGCTCGCCTTCGCGGTTTCCGCGCTGATCGGGCTGTTCTTCGGCAGCTTCCCGGCCAACCGCGCAGCCAAGCTGCGGCCCATCGACGCACTCCGGCACGAGTAGGAGCCTGATGTCCTCTTCCACCACTACCCCGCCCGACGAACTGCCCGAGGACGTCGTGGCGTCGCCGGCCGTCGAAGGCGACCTGAACGAGGAGATGCGGCACGCGGCGAAGCCGTTCTCGCGGGGCACGCTGATCCTGGCTGGGCTGGTCGTCATCGCGGCGGCGTTCGCGGGCGGCGCGTGGACGCACTCGGCGTTCGCAGGCACGTCTTCGTCGGGGACCCCGGCACGTCAGGGCGGGACGACGCAGGCCGCGGGCCAGGGTGCCGGTGCCGTCCCGCAGGGTGGCGCCCGCGGCGGGCGCGGCACGACGGGCACGGTCGAGCGCGTCGACGGCACGACGGTGTACGTGAAGACCACGCAGGGCACCGAAGTCAGGGTGTCCACTTCGGACTCGACCACGGTCGGGATCACGCAGGCGGGCAAGCTCGGCGACCTCAAGCCGGGCGCGACTGTGACGGTCCAAGGGCAGGCGGGCTCCGACGGAACCGTGGCCGCGCAGGCCATCACCCAGCAAGCCCCGCGCTGAAGGACTCGTGAGCGTTCCGGACGGTTCTAACCGCCCGGAACGCTCACGAGTCCCTAATTGAGACTCACAACGGCGGCGTTCAGCGCGGTCGCGAACCAGAGCCAGCACAGCCACGGAACCAGGAGCGCGGCCGCAAGGCGGGAGCGCTTGGCGAAGAGGGCGATCGTGACGATCACCACGACGTCCAGCAGCACGATGTCGACCAGCGCCAGCCGCGCGGACCCGCCGGCGAAGAACAGCGGCGTCCACAGCATCGTGAAGAGCAGCGCGATGCCGTACGCGGCGAACCCGCGGGTCTCGCCGTCGGTACGCCAGTAGAGCCAGCCCGCGACCGCGATCGTGACGTAGAGCACTGTCCACACCGGACCGAACACCCAGCCCGCCGGAGCCCACGACGGCAGGTCGAGCCGCAGGTAGATGTCACGCGCCGACGTCGCGGCCAGCGCGCCGACGATCGCCACGACCGCGACCAGGCCGACGAACCCGGCCAGCACGAGCCACGGGTTGCGGTCCGGCTGGTGCTTGTTCACCGGCTGTATCCCTCCCAGGCGCCTGGCGCCATCCTAGGCGTGCCCGCCGCCGCGCGCTCGTGGATGATCATGGTGGCGTCGCAGGTGGCGGGGGTCGGCGGCGGGTGCGCGGGGTTTGCGAGACTGGAGGCGTGAGCACTGGCACCGAGCAGTCCAAGGCATGGTTCGAACGCGCGAAGGCGGCCGTACCGGGCGGGGTGAACTCGCCGGTCAGGGCGTTCAACTCGGTCGGGGGCACGCCGCGGTTCATGGTCCGGGGGGAGGGGCCGCACCTGTGGGATGCCGATGGCGCCCGCTACGTCGACCTGGTCTCTTCGTGGGGCCCGATGATCCTCGGACACGCCCACCCCGCCGTGGTCGAGGCCGCGCGCGCCGCCGCGACGCAGGGCCTGTCCTTCGGCACGCCGACGATCGGCGAGGTCGAGCTCGCCGAGGAGATCATCGGCCGGGTCGCCCCGGTCGAGCGGGTGCGGCTGGTCAACTCCGGCACCGAGGCCACGATGAGCGCGATCCGGCTGGCCCGCGGGTTCACCGGGCGGGCGAAGATCGTCAAGTTCGCCGGCTGCTACCACGGTCACGTCGACGCGCTGCTCGCCCAGGCGGGCTCCGGTGTCGCGACGCTCGGGCTGCCGACCTCGCCCGGCGTCACCGGCGCGCAGGCCGCGGACACGATCGTGCTGCCCTACAACGACCTCGACGCCGTCCGGCGGTCCTTTGTGGACAACCCGGGTGAGATCGCCGCGGTGATCACCGAGGCGGCCGCGGGCAACATGGGCGCGGTCGCGCCGGGCGCCGGGTTCAACGCCGGCCTGCGCGATCTGGCCCACGAGCACGGCGCGCTGCTCATCATGGACGAGGTGATGACCGGTTTCCGCGTCTCGAGCGCGGGCTGGTTCGGCCTCGAAGGCGTCGCCGGGGATCTGTACACCTTCGGCAAGGTGATGTCCGGCGGCCTGCCCGCGGCGGCGTTCGGCGGTCGCGCCGACATCATGGCGAAGCTCGCCCCCGGTGGCCCGGTCTACCAGGCAGGAACGCTCTCGGGGAACCCTGTCGCCGTCGCCGCGGGGCTCGCGACGCTGCGTGCGGCGGACGACGCCGTGTACGCGGCTCTCGACGCCAACGCCAAGCGCCTGGGCGACCTCTTCGCGGCTTCGCTGAGCGAAGCGGGGGTTGTGCACTCCGTGCAGTACGCAGGCAACCTGGTAAGCGTGTTCTTCAGCGAGAAGCCGGTACACGACTACGCGGGCGCGCAGGCTGCCGAGACCTGGCGCTTCCCGGGGTTCTTCCACGCGTTGCTCGACGGAGGCGTGTACGCGCCTCCGAGCGCGTACGAGGCCTGGTTCGTCAACGCGGCTATGGACGACGAAGCGTTCTCCGTGATCGAAGCAGCGCTGCCCGCAGCGGCGCGCGCGGCCGCTGAGGCGGTCCAGCCGTGACGACGATCGTTCACATGCTGCGGCACGGCGAAGTCCACAACCCCGAGAAGGTCCTGTACGGCCGTCTGCCCGGCTACCGGCTCTCCGAGCGCGGGCAGCGTCAGGCGCTCACAGTCGCCGAAGCAGTCGCGGGACACGACCTCGTGCACGTTGTCGCTTCGCCGCTTCAGCGCGCGCAGGAGACAGCGCGTCCGATCGCGGCGGCACATCGCCTCGACATCGCGACAGATGAAGGCCTGATCGAAGCGGGCAACCAGTTCGAGGGCCTTCAGGTCGCTGTCGGCGATGGGGCGCTTCGCGAGCCGAAGCACTGGCCGAAGCTGATCAACCCGTTCAAGCCGTCCTGGGGCGAGCCTTACATCGAGATCGCGCACCGCATGCTCGGCGCGGTGTACCGCGCGCGGGACGCCGCCGAGGGCCACGAGGCTCTGTGCGTTTCGCACCAGCTGCCGATCTGGACGCTGCGGCGGTTCCTGGAGGGGAAGCGGCTGTGGCACGACCCGCGGCGCCGCCAGTGTTCGCTGGCTTCGCTGACCAGCCTGATCTTCGACGGCGGCGAGCTGCGCGAGATCGTCTACAGCGAGCCGGCCGGCGCCACCGACCCGAAGGTGACCGGGGCATGAGGAAACTTCTCGCGCTGGGGCTGGCCGCGGGGCTGGTGCTGACCGGGTGCACCACGGGCAAGGACGCCGTCGTGCAAGGCAGCAGCTTCACCTTCGTCTCGCCCGGCGGCAAGCTCGACATCACCTACGAGGGCGCGCAGCGTCAGACCGCGCCGGTGCTGAGCGGCGAAGACCTGATGAACGACGGCAAGCAGCTCTCGCTCGCCGACTTCGCGGGAAAGATCGTCGTGCTCAACCTGTGGGGCCAGTGGTGCGGGCCGTGCCGGGTCGAGGCGCCCGAGATGCAGAAGGTGGCGGCGTCCGGCGTGCAGGTCGTCGGCCTCGACGTCCGCGACCCGTCGAAGGCGGTGGCGCAGGACTTCGTGCGCGACCGCAAGCTGACCTACCCGTCGATCTACGACCCGGCGGGCCGCACGCTGCTGCAGCTGACCGGCTACCCGCGCAACATCATCCCGTCGACGATCGTGCTGGACAAACAGCACCGCGTGGCGGCGGTCTTCCTGCGCGAACTCCTGGCCACGGACCTGGTCCCGGTCGCCCAGCGACTCAATGCCGAACCCGCATGACCGGGTAACCTCCGGCCGGTGAGTTCCGACGTCTTCGTCCAGGGGTTCCGGCAGGGGGACGCCACGCCGTTGCCCAGTGCTCCGTTCCACGCCGTGTTCGGCCCGTACGTCGACCGGACCGTGCCGGAGCAGGAGTTCTGGCACATCACCACGCCGGACGGCGGGGACGCGGACATCTATGTCGATCCCAGCGGCGAGACCTTCAACGGGCTGCTGATCAATCACTTCACCGCCGGTCAGGTGCTCGACCTGCTGGTCCGGTTCGCCGAGCGGGCCAACGCCGTGATCATGCCGGTCGGCTGCCCGCTGCTCGTCCCGGTGCCCGAGCTGCTGGAGCAGCTGCCCGCCGAGCTCCTCGAGCCCGCGCCGCTGGTGGTCGAGAACGGCGAGGACCTCGAAGCCGTCATCAGCGGGCGCATGAGCTGAAGGCAACCGGGACCAAGGTCCTGTGAGCAGGCCCCGGAGTTCTCACCAGGACCTCACTGCCTACCCTCATCAGGGTGAACTCCGTGTCCGAGCTGGCGCTGTCGGGCCCGCTGCTGCTGGCCGCGGGTGTCGCGCTGCTGGCCGGAGCGATCTCCTTCGCCTCTCCGTGCGTGGTTCCCCTGGTGCCCGGATACCTCGCGTACCTCGCCGCGCTCGTCGGTGCGGACGCGCCCGCGGTGAGCGCCGACGAGGAGCGCAAGAAGGGCCGCTACGCCGTCATGGGCGCCGCGCTGCTGTTCGTGCTCGGGTTCACCGTCGTCTTCGTCGCGACGTTCGGGACGCTCGTGTGGCTCACAGCCACGCTGACCCTCAACCAGGACCTCCTGCAACGCCTTGGCGGCGTCCTCACCATCGCGATGGCGCTGGTGTTCATCGGCTGGATCCCCGGTATGCAGCGCGAGTTCCGCTCGCACCACGTGCCCCGCGGCGGCGTCTGGGGCGCCCCGCTGCTCGGCGCGATCTTCGGGCTCGGCTGGACGCCCTGCATCAGCCCGACGCTGGGCGCGGTCACCAGCCTGGCCAGCGCCACCGGCAGCGCCGCGGCTCGCGGCTACCTGCTGATCTTCGTCTACTGCCTCGGCCTGGGCCTGCCGTTCCTGCTCATCGCGCTCGGCGCCCGCTGGGCCGTGCGCGCCACCGACTGGCTCCGCCGGCACGGCCGCCAGGTGCAGATCTTCGGCGGGGTGCTCCTGCTGATCGTCGGGCTCCTGCTGGTCACCGGCCTCTGGGGGGACCTGATGGGCTTTCTCCGCAACGAGCTCGCGACCAATCTCGAGCTGCCGCTGTGACGACGACCGAAGCGCCCCCGAAGGCACCGGATGGCCCCACCCCGATCAACCGCGGCTTCGCGTTCCTCCGCAACACCTGGCGCGGCCTGACGTCGATGCGCACCGCGCTCGTCCTGCTCTTCCTCCTCGCGCTCGCCGCCCTCCCCGGCGCCCTGCTCCCGCAGCGGAAACTCAACGCCCCCAAGGTCGACGAGTACATCAGCGCCCACGGCTGGTGGGGCACGCTGCTGGACCGCCTGGAGTTCTACGACGTCTACAGCAGCGTCTGGTTCTCGGCGATCTACCTGCTGCTGATGATCTCGCTGGTCGGCTGCCTCGCCCCGCGCAGCTTCGAGTACGTCAAGGCCATGCGCGCCAAGCCGGTGCTCACCCCGCGCAACCTGAGCCGGATGCCGCACTACCGCCTCGGCCGGCGCGGCCAGGACGTCGACGCCGAGGTCAAGGCGATCCACCAGCAGCTGTCCGGCTGGCGCCGTGTCGAACGCGAGGAAGCCGACGGGATCAGCATTTCCGCCGAGCGCGGCTTCCTGCGGGAGACCGGGAACCTGGTGTTCCACTTCAGCATGCTCGGCCTGATCGTGTTCTTCGCGCTGGGCAAGCTCTTCGGCTACGAGGGCCAGGTCATCGTCCAGGCCGACGGCAGCCAGTTCTGCAACTCCGGCATCTACAACTACGACTCCTTCAACGCCGGGCTGCGCGTCGACGGCACCGACCTGAATCCCTTCTGCGTCAAGGTGAACGACTTCACCGCGCACTACACCCCGGCCGGCGAACCCGACTACTACCACTCGAAGATCGAGTACCAGTCCGGCGACGACCTCCAGTCCGGCACCTGGCGTCCGTACGACCTCGAGGTCAACTCGCCGCTGCGGACCGCGGGCGACCGGGTGTACCTGCTGGGCCACGGCTACTCGCCGAAGTTCACCGTCACCTTCCCCGACGGCACGTCCCGTACCCAGGACACGCAGTGGCGCCCGGTCGACATGACGACCCTGCTGTCCGAGGGCGCGACCAAGTTCGACCAGCCGGGCATCACCGACGACGCCCAGCGCCGCACCCGTCAGCTCGCCATCACCGGCCTCCTGGCGCCGACCGCGTTCATGCACGGCAGCGTGCTCACCTCCTCCGCGCCGGGCCTCGACCAGCCCGCGGTCGCGGTGGACGTCCTGCGCGGCGACCTCGGCCTGGACGCCGGGCGCGGCCAGTCCGTGTTCGAGGTCGACCAGTCGCTGATCGACGACGGGCGGCTCAAGAAGGTCGCCCGGCAGAACCTGAAGGTCGGCGAGGAGCTCAAGCTCGACGACGGCACGAAGATCCGCTTCGACGGCGTCGGCCAGTGGGTCTCCCTGCAGGTTTCGCACGACCCGACGCAGGGCTTCGTGCTCGGGTTCGCCATCACGATGTTCCTCGGGCTCGGCGCGTCGCTGCTGGTCAAGCGGCGACGGCTGTGGGTCCGGGTGAAGCCGGGCACCGAGGACGAGCCGGGTACCGTGATCGAGGTCGCCGGGCTCGCGCGCACCGACCAAGCCGGCTACGGCGAAGAGTTCCAGCGGATCAGTGAACGCCTGTTGACCGGGCGGAAGGGCTGAGGCATGCCGATCAACGAAACGCTTTCGCGCTACAGCGACTGGCTGTACACGACCGCGGCGGCGATCTACGTCGTCGCGCTGATGCTCACGCTCATCGAGCAGGGCTTCGGCGCGAAGGGCCGTCTCGCCACCGAACGCGCGAAGCAGCGCGCGCGGGAGCTCGTCGGCGCCGGTGGCCCGCCGGTCATCACGACCGAGCAGGCGCCCCAGGACGCCGGCCGCCCGGAGCGGATCGGCAAGATGGGTGCCGCGCTGCTCGTGCTCGGCGCGCTGCTCCAGCTGTCCGCGATCGTGCTGCGCGGGCTGGCCACGCACCGCGCGCCGTGGGGCAACATGTACGAGTACGGCATGGCCGTCACCTTCATCACGGTGGTGACCTGGCTGGTCGTGATCCGGAAGTTCCCGGTCCGCCACCTCACCGGCTTCCTGCTGCTGCCGGTCGTGATCCTGATGTTCATCAACGGCACGCTGCTGTACACGATCGCGGCGCCGGTCCAGCCCGCGCTGCAGTCGTACTGGCTGGTCATCCACGTCTCGGCGGCCATCATCGGCTCCGGCGTATTCCTGGTGCCCGGCGTGGCGAGCGTGCTTTACCTGTTCCGCTCGGCCTACGAGAAGGACGAGACGAAGTTCGCTCGCTTCGCCTCGAAGCTGCCCGAAGCCGACGTCCTGGACCGCATCGCCTACCGGACGACGATCTTCGCCTTCCCGGTGTTCACCTTCGGTGTGCTCTGCGGCGCGGTGTGGGCGGAGTCGGCCTGGGGCCGGTTCTGGGGCTGGGACCCCAAGGAGACCGTCGCGTTCATCGCCTGGGTGGTCTACGCCGCCTACCTGCACTCCCGCGCGACCGCGGGCTGGCGCGGGGCCCGCGCGGCGGCGATCAACATCGTCGGGTTCGCCGCGATGATCTTCAACCTGTTCTTCGTGAACCTGGTCACAGCGGGCTTGCACTCCTACGCCGGGGTGGGCTGAGCATCCCGGCGCACCTCCGGCTACCGTCGACATCGGGGGAACTGATGTCAGGTGCGAGTGCGCGGAGGTTTCACCGGTGACCGGACCCAGCGAAGAGTCGGCTCCAGGCCACCCCGAGCCGGCTGCGCAGGAAGCCGCGGCCGAGCTGTTCTCCGAAGACCGCACCGACTCGGCGCCGCATCCGGAGACGTCCGGGGCCTACGATGTCCAGCCGACCCAGGCGGTGTCCCCGCCCAACCCGGCGGTCTCCGGGCCTCACCAGGTGCCGCAGCCGCCGCAGTACGGCTACGACCAGCAGCTCCCGCCGCTGTACCCGGACCCGTCGCAGTACCAGCAGCACCCGCAGCAGGTCCAGCAGATGCAGCAGCCCGGCCTGCCCCAGCCGCAAGGCCCCGGCGGGCGCCACGCCGCGCCCGGCGGCGCGCACGACTTGTCCACCGCGCACCTGGTCAAGCAGACCAAGCGGCCGCCGCAGTCCGGCTGGCGCAAGGCGGTCTACGTCGGCTCCGGCAAGCTCGTCAACCCGGGGGAGAGCCCGGCCGACGTCCGCCAGCGCGACCTCATCGCGCGCGTCAACCAGCCGCTGCGCGGGTGCTACAAGATCGCCATGCTCAGCCTCAAGGGCGGCGTCGGCAAGACGACCGTGACCACGACGCTGGGCTCGACGTTCGCCTCGCTGCGCGGCGACCGCGTGGTCGCCGTCGACGCCAACCCCGACCGCGGCACGCTCTCCCAGAAGATCCCGATCGAGACCACCGCGACCGTCCGCCACCTGCTGCGCGACTCTTCCCGCATCACGCGCTACAGCGACGTCCGCTCGTACACGTCGCAGGGCTCGAGCCGGTTGGAAATCCTCGCCAGCGAGCAGGACCCGGCCGTGTCGGAGGCGTTCTCCGAGGGCGACTACCGGCGCACGGTCAACCTGCTGGAGCACTTCTACAACATCGTGCTCACCGACTGCGGGACCGGTCTGATGCACTCGGCCATGAAGGGCGTACTCGACGTCGCGGACGCGCTCGTCGTGGTGTCCTCGGGCTCGGTGGACGGCGCGCGCAGCGCCTCGGCGACCTTGGACTGGCTCGAGGCGCACGGCTACGGCGAGCTCGTGAAGCGCTCGGTGGCCGTGATCAACTCGGTGCGCCCCAAGGGCGGCTCGGTCGACCTCGACAAGCTTTCGTCGCACTTCGGCGCGAAGGTCCGCGCGGTCTGCCGCATCCCGTTCGACCCGCACCTCGAAGAAGGCGCGGAAATCGAGCTGGACCGGCTCAGCGGGGACACCCGGCTGGCGCTGCTGGACCTGGCCGCGACCGTCGCGGACGGCTTCGGCGGCCAGCAGTACCGCTAGCGGCGGCTACGCCTCGCCGTCGTCGGCGCGGCGTTTCCGCTGCTGTTCGGCGAGCTGGCGAAGGAAGTCCGGATCGTCGTCCGGGGCCACCGGCGCCCGGCGCGACGTGCTCGGCACGCCGATCCGCTGTCCGGCGAAAGTGCGCCACAAAAGCAGGGCGACGACCAGCGCACCGATCGCCGCGAGCAGAGCGAGCATGCTCGGATCCTTCCGTGTGGCTGCTGCCAGTCCCCCGAGGTTAGCCCCTTCGGCCGGATTCGGGGCCGAACCGAGCACTCCGGAGTGACAACAGGGCCGTGTGGGAGTAGGCCCAGCCCACTTCACACACGACCCCGGAGTCGGATCGGTTCAGCTCAGGCCTTGCGGGCCGGTTCGCTGGCGTCCGTGGTCAGCTCCGCGAGAAGCTCGTTGACTTCGGACTCCCGGAACCGCCGGTGCCCACCGGGGGTGCGGATCGAACCGATCCGGCCCGCCGTGGCCCACCGCGTCACCGTCTTCGGGTCCACCCGGAACAACGCGGCGACTTCGCCGGGGGTGAGCAGGCGTCCGCCCATGGTCGCGGTCATTTTCCGCCTCCTTAACGACCTCACTGCTATACCGGAGGTGATCCGGGCCCTTCTGGCCCGTCGCGCCGGGGCAGTTAACACGGCAATCGTTGCACTTCACCCGTCAGGTACTCGAACGGTTGTCCAAGAGTAAAGAGCCCTTAAAGCACATATCGGACAGTGTTTGTTTGCGGCGCGCTTCCGAAAACGCCCCGCCAGGGCGCGGCTTTCGTACGGAATCCGCAGGTGGGTGGGCGGGGCGCCCTGCCGTCGCCTTTTCGGGCGGCCTCGCGGCCGCACAAGCGGGCGCGCCGCGGTGAAGTCGCCGGCCGTGGCCGTCCGGCGACGGGGGTTAGCTGACCTGGGGGTTTGTGAGCCGGGATTGGGGTCGGGTGAGTTCGGCCACAGGGGTGGGGTGTGGGCTGAAGGACGCCTTCAGTGCGCTCGATGCACCGAAGGCGTCCTTCACTGCATTGGATGCACTGAAGGCGTCCTTCAGGGCGTCGGTGCTTTGGGGCTGATGTGGCAGATGGGGGATTGTCCGACCGCATAGAGTGAGCATGTGGATCAGTTGGACCGGAAGATCATCGCGGCGCTGCGAGTCAACGGGCGGGCCACCTATGCCGACCTCGGCCGGTCGGTCGGACTCTCCGCCTCCTCCGTGCACGAACGCGTCGGCAAGCTCGAGGCAGCCGGGGTGATCACCGGCTACCACGCCGTCGTCGACCCGAGCTCGGTCGGGCTGGGGGTGACCGCGCTGGTCGGCATCCATCCCACCGAGACCGCCACGGAAGAAGACGTCGCCGACGCGCTCGGCGGGCTCGACGAGGTCGAGAGCTGCTACGCCGTCGCGGGCGACGAGGCCTTCGTCGTCAAGGTGCGGGTTTCGACCGTCGACGACCTCGAGCACACGCTCGGCCGGCTTCGGCGCATCCCGGGCGTCGGCCGCACGAACACCACCGTCGTGCTTTCCACCCGCTTCGAGGGCCGCCCGAACAACGCGGGGCTGCACAACGACGGCGCAGGCAGGGCGTAACCTGCACAGATGTGAGCGACGACAAGGCCGAGCACCTGCCCCGCGACCTGACGCTGTACCTGCTGGCGAGGTTCGCCCTGGTCGCCGTCATCGCGTACCCGCTGACGCTGCTCGACGTCCCGCTGCTGGTCGCGCTGCTGATCGGGCTGATCGTCGGGCTGCCGCTCGGCCTGCTCCTGTTCCGCTCGCTCAACACCCGCGTCACCGCCGGTCTGGCCCAGCGCAACGAAAAGCGCGCCCGGGCCCGCGCGCAGCTGCGTGCCCAGCTTCGCGGTGACACCCCCGCCGACCCCTCATGAGCCGCCTGCACAGCCGCAGCTGGGTCCGCGAAGCGGTCCGCATCATCGAGGCGGACGCCAACCGCAGTGCCGACACCCACCTGCACGTCTTCCCGCTGCCGCCGGAGTGGGGGATCGACCTGTACCTCAAGGACGAGTCCGTGCACCCCACCGGCTCGCTCAAGCACCGGCTGGCGCGCTCGCTGTTCCTCTACGGTCTCGTCAACGGCCATATCGGCCCCGACACCGTGCTCGTCGAGGCCTCCAGCGGCTCGACGGCGGTGTCCGAGGCCTACTTCGCCCGGATGCTCGGGCTGCGCTTCATCACGGTCGTGCCGCGCAAGACCAGCCGCGAGAAGATCGCGCTGATCGAGTTCTACGGCGGCGAGTGCCACTACGTCGACAGCGGCCCGGCGATGTACGTCGAAGCCGAGCGGCTCGCGGCCGAGTGCGACGGGCACTACCTGGACCAGTTCACCTACGCCGAGCGTGCGACGGACTGGCGGGGCAACAACAACATCGCCGAGTCGGTGTACGCGCAGATGCGCTCGGAGCGGCATCCGATCCCGTCGTGGATCGTCGTCGGCGCCGGCACGGGTGGCACCAGCGCGACTTTTGGGCGCTATGTCCGGTACAAGCGGCACACCACGAAGATCGCCGTAGTGGACCCCGAAAATTCGTCGTTCTACGGTGCCTGGCAGACCGGCGCGCTCGACTACGCCACCGGGATGCCGTCGCGGATCGAAGGGATCGGGCGCCCGCGCGTCGAGCCCTCGTTCGTACCCGGAGTGATCGACGAGATGTTCCAGGTGCCCGACGCCGGCTCCCTCGCCGCGATCCGGCTGCTGCGCGAACGGACCGGGCACTGGGCGGGCGGGTCGACCGGAACCAACCTCTACGGCGCGTTCCGGCTCATCGGGCGCATGGTGGAGGACGGTCAGGCGGGCAGTGTCGTCACGCTGCTGTGCGACGGCGGCGAGCGGTACGCGCATACTTATTACAATGACGAATGGCTGACCCAGCAGGAACTGGACCTCGAGCCGCACACTGCGTTGTTCCACGAATTCCTGACGACCGGGAAGTTTCCCGACGCGGACTGACGTCGTCTGTCCATTATGGACGTGAGAAACGTACGCTGAAACACCTAGGGTTTTCTTCGTATACCTAGGTTCTTCTCATCATGGTGTGGTTCCGGCAACTGGATCTACGGTGGCCGAGCCGTCGATCAGGCGGCTTGACTCTTCGGAGGTCGCCGTGTCCGCCACTCTACCGGAACGTCCTGTGTCGAAATGCCCCGTCGCCGGTCATCGCCGTGTCGATCCTGGTGATGAGGGATTCAGCATCGTGCCGATCCTGACCCGGCCCGTCTCGCGCCGCGCGGCGCTGCACCGCGGTGGCGCCTTCGCCGGGGCGCTCGCGGGACTGGGCACGCTCTCCATGCTCGGGGAACTCGCCGCGGTTCCGGTCCGCGCCGAGGCCGCCGAGGCCGTGAACTTCCCCGACATCCAGTTCGATCTGGGCGCGTTCATGCCGCCGGCGCAGACGATCGACGGCGTTCCGGTGGGAATGCCGCCGATTCACACCACATTCGTCACCGCGCGGCTCAGCCGGGCGCCGTCCCGGACCGACGCCGGCCGGATGGAAAGCGCTCTCCGGACGATCGAGGGGAACTACCCCTACGCGCCCGGCGGTGTCTTCACGCACGTTGCCTACAGCGACAACTACTTCGCCCGCTTCCCGGCTTCGCTGGTGAACTCGGCCATGCCGCGCACGTTGTCCGGCAACCAGCCGGTGCTCAAGCGCGCGGTCGCCGGCCCGACCGACGTCGCGCCCGGCGCGCACGCGCTCGAGCTCCGCCGGCCCGAGTTCACCGTGCCGTTGGTGCTGGAGAACAACGACCTGCTGTTCACCGTGCGCGGGGACGACTGGAGCTACGTCGCCGACGTCGTGGCCTGGCTGGCCGGCAGCAACCGGCTCGTCGGGCGGCCGATCTCCTCGCCGCGGTTCGACGCGGGAATGACGATCACCTCGACCCGCGCGATGTTCGTCCAAATGGGCTTGCCGCGTTTCGTCGCCGGGGCGAACAGCCTGCCGTTCGCCTCGTTCGTGAACCCGTTCTCGCCGATGTGGATGGGTTTCGCCGACCAGCAGGTCGACGCGAGCGCGCCGGCCCAGGACATCACTTTCCTCGGTGGGCACGGCATCAAACTGACGAATGCGCAGCCGGGAAACTATTTCGACAACGGTGCCATTCAACATCTTTCGCACGTGCTGCTCGATCTGCAGCAGTTCTACCTCGACGGCCGGGAACCCGACAACGACGTCGACCACCGCGAACCCTTCGACGAGCGGCTGCAGTACATGTTCCAGTCGCCGCCGCAGGTGCTCGAAGACCCGAATGATCCGTTCCGCGATGGTGGCGGGCCGCGGACCCTTTCGAAGCGCGGCGCGGTGCTGCGAAACCTGTTCAACGGCACGGACTACGCGCGGACCAGCGCCGTGCAGTTCGGCCGGATCGGGCACGTCTCGGCACTGCACCGCACCGGACGAACCAGTGCGGGCAGACCGATCCACCAGCGGATCGACGGCCCTGGCTTCGACGCGATAGACACCAGGACCGGCCGGAACACGCCGAAACTGCAGTTCTCCGGCTTCTTCCCGAGCGCCGACTTCTTCGCGGACCTGCGGCGCAGCCAGGGTTCGGTCGACCTGCTCGACGAGTTCGACCTGGAGGAGGAGGACCACGGCCTGGAGCGGTTCATCACGGCAACCCGGCGGCAGAACTTCCTGGTGCCGCCCCGTCGGCACCGCGGCTTCCCCCTCGCGGAGCTGACCTGATCGATAGTGACGCCGTTTGGTCTAGACCCTTAATACTCCGCCTGTGGGAAAATGCTTTACGCAAGACGATTCGAGAGGGGAGACCTACCGGATCGAGGTGGGACAGCCGTGAGCGGAATTCCCTCCGTACGTGTCGTGGTCCAACATGGAAATCGCCTTTTCCGTGAACTTCTCGCGGAAGGGCTGGCCCGGGATCCCGGGGTCGTCGTGGTCGGTATCGCGTCGACCCGGTCCCGGCTGGTCGAGGTCTGCGGGGGGCAGGTGCTCGACGTCGCGGTGTTCGAAGCGGACGCCCGCGGCTACGGCAGGCTGGTCGCGCTGCTGAGACAGACCGGCCACCACGTCCGGATGATCGGCCTGCACCACTATGAGTCTACTGTGGACAGCTCGCGCGCGTGCGAGGCGGGCACGAGCACATTGGTGTCTTACGCCGGCGGGCTGCGGACGCTGCTGGAGGTCATCAAGCAGCGCGAGCAGCCCGCCCGCACCATCCACCGCGGCACGCCCCGGCTCACCGCGCGCGAGCAGCAGGTGCTGGCCCTGATCGGCTCCGGGCACACGCCGCGGCAGGTCGCCACCGTGCTCGGGATCAGCCCGCGCACGGTGGAGAACCACAAGCAGCAGATCTTCGCGAAACTGGACGTGCACAGCCAGGCCCACGCCGTCGCCTACGCGGTGCGGCTGGGACTGGTCGGCGCGCCCGCGGACCGGCCGTCCGAACCGGCAGGCCCGTACCCGCTGGCGCTGACCCGGCGCGAGCGGGAGATTCTGGCCTCGATCAGCTCCGGTCGCACGACCCGCCAGACGGCGTCGGAACTGGGTATCTCGGCGCGGACGGTGGAAAACCTGCAGGGCTCGCTGTTCCGGAAGCTGCGGGTGCACAGCAGAACGGCGGCTTTGGTGGCAGCACACGAACTTCAGCTCATCGAGGTCTGACAGGGCAAGTCCGTGAAGGACCCCTTACCGGCTCTCATAGCCGTGGAGGGGTCCTTACCGGCTTATGGCGAGGCTTCAGAAACTGAGGGCGACTGTGGACAGGACGGCCCAGGCGAGCATCGCCAAGCCGGTGTCGCGCAGGGCGGGGATCAGCGCGCGGCCTTGCGCGCCACCGCCGACGGCGCGGACGGACTTCAGCAGCAGCGGCGCGGTGAGGAGGGTGATCAGCATCAGCGGGCGCGTGATTCCGACGGCGATCGACACGAGGAACGGCACCGCGACCAGGGTCAGGTACAGGCGTCGCGTTCCGGTGTCGCCGAGGCGGGTGGCCAGGGTGCGCTTTCCGGACTCGATGTCGGTCGGGATGTCGCGCAGGTTGTTCGCGGTGAGGACGGCCGTCGAGAATGTGCCGACCGCGACCGCGCAGCCGAAGCCGATCCAGCTGACGCGTCCCGCTTGGACGTACAAAGTGCCGAGTACGGCGGCCAAGCCGAAGAACACGAAGACCGCGATTTCGCCGAAACCGTAGTAGCCGTAAGGCTTTGAGCCGCCGGTGTAGAACCACGCGCCGAGGATGCAGACGGCGCCCATCGCCAGCAGCCACCAGTATCCGGTGAGCGCGACCAGCGCCAGCCCCAGCACGCCGGCCAGGCCGAGTGACGCCAACGCGGCCGTCAGCACGGCTTTCGGCTTCGCGACACCGGAGCCGACCAGCCGCAGCGGGCCGACGCGGTTCTCGTCGGTGCCGCGGACGCCGTCGGAGTAGTCGTTGGCGTAGTTGACGCCGACGATCAGCGCGAGCGAGACCAGCAGCGCCAGCAGGGCGCGCCACCACGAGAACGCGTCCAGCTCGATCGCCGCTCCCACCCCGGCCACCACGGGGGCGACGGCGTTGGGCAGCGTCCTCGGCCGGGCGCCTTCGATCCACTCGCTCATGCTCGCCATGGCGTCATTCAACGCCATGTCGATCACCCGGTGTCGGTCAGCTGCCCGGCAGCTGCCAGGTCAACTGCCCGCCGTTCGGGTCGCCGGTGGGCGAGTCGGCGAGCGCGACACCCGCAGGGAGAAGAAGCCCCAGGGTGACGGCGGTGCCTGCGAGTGCGAAGCGAATCCAGCGCGTCATGGTGAGTAGCCAAGCGGGTGCGCCGCGTGTCTGTCAACGCTCAGCTGAACGGTTCCGACGTAAGTCGGGCGCGGACCGCTGACCTGTCGATCTTCCCCGGCCCGCGCAGCGGCAGGTCGGCGGCGAATTCCACGCGTTTCGGCGCCGACGCCGCACCGAGCACGGTACGCACGGCGTCCCGCAGCCGCCCGGTGTCGCAGGTCCCATCGTCCGGGACGACCAGTGCGACGACCGCCTCGCCCCACTCCGGATCCGGGACGCCGACGACGCACGCGTCGCGCACCCCGGGCTGCCCCGCCAGGCAACGCTCAATGGCGGAAGCGGAGACCTTCACGCCGCCGGTGTTGATCATGTCGTCGGCCCGGCCGAGCACTTCGACGCGGCCGTCGGGGTGGCGAATGCCGCGGTCGGAGGTGACGAACCAGCCGTCGCGGAACACCTCCGCGGTGATCTCCGGCGCGCGCCGGTAGCCGTGCGAGAGGACGTCGCCGGCGATCCGGATCCGGCCGTCGTCGAGTTCGACACGGACGCCGTCGAGCGGGAAGCCGTCGTAGACGCAGCCGCTGGCGGTCTCGCTCATGCCGTACGCGGGCACGATCCGCACGCCGGCCTCGGCGGCCCGCTCCCGCAGCGCGGGGGACGTCGCCGCGGCGCCGATCACGATCGCGTCGAACGAGCGCGCGGCGTCGAGCCCGGTGCCCCCGTCGTCGAGCAGGCGGACGAGCTGGGTGGGGACCAGCGCGGTGTAGCGCGGGCTGCCGCCGAGCGCGGCCGCCGCCGCGGCGAAGTCGTCCGGCCGGAAGCCGTTGCCGGTCAGCGCCGCGGGGCTGGTTCCGGCCAGCAGTGAGCGCACGAGCACCTGCAGGCCGCCGATGTAGTGCGCCGGGGTGGCGAGGAGCCAGTGCCCGGGTCCGCCGAGCCGGGCGTGGGTGGCGTTCGCCGACGCGACCAGCGCGGACGCCGAGAGCAGCACGCCCTTGGGCGCGCCGGTGGACCCGGAGGTGGCGATGATCACCGCGGTCCCGGGCTCGACAGGCTCCTCCGGCGCCATCGCGTCCCGCATCGCCGGATCGGTGAACGGGAGGACCGCGGGCCCGCCGTCCAGGGCGTCGGCGAGGGCGCCGCGCAGCTCGTCGACCGCCGCGCGGCTCCCGTCGAGCCGGACTTCCCGCATGTCAGTAGTAGTACGGGACGTCTTTGAAGTCCGGGTCGCGCTTCTGGAGGAAGGCGTCCCGGCCCTCGACGGCCTCGTCCTGCATGTAGGCCAGCCGGGTGGTTTCGCCGGCGAAGAGCTGCTGGCCGACCAGGCCGTCGTCGGTCAGGTTGAACGCGTACTTGAGCATCCGCTGCGCCGTCGGCGACTTGCCGACGATCGTCCACGCCCAGTCCAGCGCCTCTTTCTCGAGGTCGGCGTGCGGGACGACGGCGTTGACCGCGCCCATCCGGTGCATCTGCTCGGCGCTGTACTCGCGGCCGAGGAAGAAGATCTCGCGGGCGAACTTCTGCCCGACCTGCTTGGCCAGGTACGCCGAGCCGTAGCCGCCGTCGAACGAGCCGACGTCGGCGTCGGTCTGCTTGAACTTCGCGTGCTCCTCGGAGGCGAGGGTGAGATCGCACACGACGTGCAGCGAGTGCCCGCCGCCGGCGGCCCAGCCGGGAACCACCGCGACGACCGGTTTCGGCATGAAACGGATGAGGCGCTGGCACTCGAGGATGTGCAGCCGGCCCGCCCGCGCCGGGTCGATGGTGTCGGAGGTCTCCCCGCTCGCGTACTGATACCCGGAGCGTCCGCGAATACGCTGGTCACCACCGGAACAGAACGCCCAGCCGCCGTCCTTGGGCGACGGCCCGTTCCCGGTGAGCAGGACGCAGCCGACGTCCGAGCTCATTCGCGCGTGGTCGAGCGCGCGGTAGAGCTCGTCGACGGTGTGCGGCCGGAAGGCGTTGCGGACCTCCGGACGGTCGAACGCGATGCGGACCACGCGTTTGCCGCCCCGGCTCTCGGCGGAGCGGTGGTAGGTGATGTCGGTGAAGTCGAAACCTTCGACAGCCGCCCAGGAGGCGGGATCGAACAGCTCGGAAACTCGGGCGTCATCCACGTTTGCGAGGATAGGACGTGTGGACATGTGTAGTGACGAGGTACCAGGGGCCTGCCGGTGAATCCTTCGACCGCGCAGGCCAGGGTCATCGTCGACGAGCTCGTCCGCAACACCGTTTCGCACGTCGTCCTCTGCCCGGGCTCCCGTAACGCGCCGCTGTCGATCGCGCTGTACGACGCGGCCGCGGCGGGAAAGCTGCAGCTCCACGTCCGGATCGACGAGCGCGGCGCCGCCTTCCTCGCGCTCGGCGTCGCCGCGCGGACCGGCCGTCCGGTGGCCGTGCTCTGCACCTCCGGCACCGCGGCGGCGAACTTCCACCCGGCCGTGCTGGAGGCCGACCGCGCCGGCGTCCCGCTGATCGTCCTGACCGCCGACCGGCCGCCCGAGCTGCGCGCGGCGGGTGCGTCGCAGGTCATCGACCAGCACCAGCTGTTCGGCAACGCCGTCCGCTACTTCGACGAGCTGGCCGTTGCCGAGCGGCGTGCGGGGCAGAATTCGTACTGGCGCAGCCAGATCTGCCGGGCCTGGAACGCGGCTTACGGCGAGTGGCGCTGCGGGCCGGTGCACCTGAACATCCCGTTCCGCGAGCCCCTCGTGCCGGACCTCGACGACGACGGCGAGTGGTACGAATCGCTCGAAGGCCGTCCCGACGGCGAGCGCTGGACCGAGCTGCCGGACTTCGGCGCGCTGCCCTCGTTCGTGGTGCCTTCGGCGCGGCACGGCCTGGTCATCGCGTGCGACACCGGCGTCCAGGCGGCCAGCGAGTGGGCCGAGCAGCATGGCTGGCCGGTGGTCTCGGAGACCGGCGGGCTGGGCCTCGGCGGCGGGACGGCGATCTCGTCGGGCGCGTGGCTGCTCGGTGTCGAGGAGTTCATCGGGCGGCACCGGCCCGAGCAGGTGCTCTGCCTCGGGCGGCCGACGGTGTTCCGGCAGATCCAGAACGTGCTGTCGGACGCCTCGGTGGAGGTGCTGCTGGTGCGTCCCGACTCGGACTGGCCGGCGCCCGCGCACAACGTCCGCCAGGTCGGGCAGTGGTTCGACGAGCCGACCAAGCCCGCGGACCCGGAGTGGCTGGCCAGTTGGCGCCGCGCCGACGCGGCGGCGTCCTCCGCGGTGTCTTCGCTGCTGGCCGACGAGCCGTGGCCGTCCGGGCTGCGGCTGGCCTCGGAGCTCGTGGACGCGCTGCCGGAGGGTTCGCTGCTGGTGGTGGGGTCCTCGAATCCCACGCGGGACGTCGCTCTGGCCGGGCGGCTGCGCCCGGACGTCCTTGTGCACCGCAACCGCGGTGTCGCGGGCATCGACGGGACGGTGTCGACCGCGATCGGCGCGGCCACTGTCCACCGCGGGCCGTCGTACGCGCTGCTCGGCGATCTGACGTTCCTGCATGACGCGTCCGGCCTGCTGACCGGGCCCACCGAGCAACGGCCGGACCTGACCATCGTGGTCCTCAACGACGACGGCGGCGGCATCTTCTCCCTGCTGGAGCAGGGCGCGCCGGAGCACTCGGCGAGCTTCGAGCGCGTCTTCGGCACGCCGCACGGCGCCGACCTGGGTGCGCTGTGCGCCGGCTACCGCGTCCCGCACGTCGTGGCTGAGACGCTCACGGAGTTCCGCGCGGCGCTGGAGCCCGCTCCTGGCCTGCGGGTGGTGGAGGTCCGGGTGGACCGCTCGCGGCACCGCGACCTGCACGCCCGCCTGCGTGCCGCGGTCTCGGAAGCGGTTTCAGCGGTTTAGGTCCCGAACACCCCAATGCCACATTGGTTGCGTCCTACGCACCCAATGCCACATTGCGGTGCACGGGCGGACGAAAACGGCACGTCAACTGGTTTCCGATGTTGATCTCAGCCGGTAAGAACCTCCCTTCGCGGGTACCTCGGGACCCGGTACCTGGCTACGTTCGAGCGCGCTGAAAACCAATCCTGGGAGGGATTCGCATGCGTGCAAGAACTCGCGCCGGGCTCGGGGCGCTGGCGGCCGGGGTCGCCTCGGTGCTGCTCGCCAACGTGGCCGGCGCGGCGCCCGCGCCCGGTGCTCCGGGCGTCGGCGACTCGTACTACCCGAACGCCGGCAACGGCGGCACCGACGTGCTGCACTACGACATCCGGCTGACGTATCAGCCCGCGACCGACCTGCTCTCGGGTGCCACCACGCTGCTGCTCACCGCGACCCAGGACCTGTCGCGGTTCGACCTGGACTTCGCGCTCAAGGCGTCCAGCGTGCTGGTCAACAACCGCCCGGCGCGGTTCCAGAACAACAACGGCAACGGCGAGCTGGTGATCACGCCGCAGCAGCCGCTGCTCAAGGGTCAGACCGCGACCGTCGTGGTGAGCTACGCCGACACGCCGTCCACCGAGAAGGTCGACGGCCTCAACGCCTGGAAGAAGGGCAGCTTCGGCGCCCTCGGCGTCGACGAGCCGCAGAGCTCGGCGTGGTGGTTCCCGGCCAACGACCACCCGACGGACCGCGCCACCTACGACGTCTCGATCGAGGCGCCGAACGACGTCGTCGCGCTGTCGAACGGGTCGCTGGTCCGCAAGTCGCAGAACCGGGCGGGCTGGACGCGCTGGTACTGGCGCAGCACCCAGCCGCAGGCGACCTACCTGACCGAGTTCGTGGTCGGCAAGTACGAGGTCATCCAGTCGACCACGCCGGACGGCAAGCCGTTCATCACCGCCTACGGCGCCGACCTCGGCGCGTCGCTGGACGCGGCGAAGGCCAGCGTCGAACGGACCCCGGAGATCAACGAGTTCCTGGCCTCGCAGTTCGGGCCCTACCCGTTCGAGGCCCAGGGCGGCATCGTCACCAGCGGGATCAGCTTCTCGCTGGAGAACCAGACTCGCCCGACTTACGGCGTGGGCAACTTCGCGCGCGGGTCGAACACCTCGCTGATCGCGCACGAGAACGCGCACCAGTGGTTCGGCGACAACGTCTCGCTCGGCCGCTGGGCCGACATCTGGCTGAACGAGGGCTTCGCGTCCTACGCGCAGTACCTGTGGTCGGAGCACACTGGCGAGGGCACGGCCGCGGAGCTGGCGCAGTACACGTACGACTCGAACGGTCCCGACAGCGCCCTGTGGAAGCTGGTCCCCGCCGACGTCGGCGCGGACAACCAGTTCGACAACGCCGTCTACGACCGTGGCGCACTGACGCTGCAGGCGCTGCGCACGGCCGTCGGTGACGACGCGTTCTTCCGGATCCTGCGGGCCTGGCAGGTGCAGAAGGCCGGCAAGTCCGGGCTGATCACCGAGTTCATCGCGCTGGCGGAGAAGGTCTCGGGCAAGCCGCTGTACGACCTGTTCCACACCTGGCTCTACACCGCGGGCAAGCCCCCGGTCGGCCCGAACGGCCCGGCCGCGCAGGCGTTCACCGCGAAGGTGACGGCGAAGCCGAAGTCGTACGACCAGATCCAGGAGACGCACCAGTTGCTCGCCAAGGAACACGCGCACTAGCAGGACCGCTACGCTCGCCGCGTGAACACGAAGGTCGAGCGGGCGAGGCGCGCCGGGTGGTGGGTCACCCTCGGCGTCGCCTCGCTCCTCACCGTGATGTGCGTCTGCCTGCTGTTCGCGGCGATCCGCAACGACCACGCCATCTCCGGCCAGCTCGGCGCGGCGAACGCGACCGTGGACTCGGTGGCCTTCGACCGCACGATCATCCACTTCGAAACCCCCGACGGCATCGTGCACAGCCCGGCCAACGGGGTGCTCTACCCGGACGGCCTTGCCGCGGGTCAGCTGGTACGCGTCGAGTACGACGCCGCCGACCCCGAGCTGGCCAGGGTCGCCGGCCGCTCGGCCACCCTGACCCTGCTGCCACTGGGCAGCTTCGTGTTCTTCACCTGGCTGGTCGCGGCCCCGATCCTCTGGTGGATCCGCCGCCAGAACCGCCGCGCGCTGGTGACTGCCGCAAGTCCGTGAATGCCCCATTCACGGCGTCTTAGGCCCTCGATGTGGCATTCACGGACTTGGGGTCAGAGGGCGTGGGCGGTCTCCTGCCACCAGCCGAGGACTTCGTCGGCGACGCCGGGGGCTGCTACGAGCAGGCCGTCGGTGGGGAGAGTGCTGTCCTCGCCGTCCTTGTCGAGGACCACCGCGCCCGCCTCGATCGCCATCGCGACCGAGCCCGCGACGTCCCACTCGTGGTAGCTGTGCAGCACCGCCGCGGCCGCGTGGCCCAGTGCGACCTGCGCGATCGACAGCGCCGCCGAGCCCAGCACCCGCACCCCGACGTGGGCCGCCGCGGCCCGCTCGATGAAGCTGCCCATGCCCGGCCACGGGCCCTTGCGCGCCAGCTCGGTGCAGACGATCGCGCCCGCCGTGCCCCGCCGGTCCGTGAGCTTGATCGGCTTGCCGTTCGCGCGGGCCCCTCGTCCGCGCGCGGCCGCGTAGATCTGGGCCCGGTAGGGGTCGGCGACCACCCCGACCACCGGCCCCGACGCGTCGATCAGCGCCAGGCTGTAGGCGCACCACGGCACGCCGGCCACGTAGTTGGCGGTGCCGTCGACCGAGTCGACGACCCAGCGGTACTCGGCCACGTCGGCGCCGTGATCGGCGCCGAACTCGTGGCCGACCACCGGGATCCCGGGGAACTCCGCGGTCAGCACCCGCCGGGTGTGCCGCTCCAGGATCCGGTCGGTGTCGGTGACCCAGTCGAACGGGGAGTCGAGGGTGGCCGGATGGGCGCCGCGCCCGGCGGTGGCGGTGATCACGTCGGTGGCGTCGTTGGCCAGGCGCCCGGCCACCTCGAGGGCCCTCGACAGCAGGCCGGGCTCGACGGGCCGCGGCGTCCGCGACGACAAGAGGGTCATGCCTGCTTAGTCTGGGTGGTGCTGGTTTACGGGACACGACCTTGAGATGACATGTCGTGTCCAATCCGCCGACGGTCAGTTCCCACCACAGGAGTTCGAACACCGTTGGCCCGGCTGTCACGCGGGATTGGCCCATCGCCGGAACCCGGGTGCGATCGTGAGGTCCGTGCGAGTCGCGATAGTCACCGAAAGTTTCCTGCCCCAGGTGAACGGCGTGACCAACTCGGTCCTCCGGGTCGTCGAGCACCTGCGTGAGCGAGCCCACGACGTGCTGATCATCGCGCCCGGCCCCGGCCCGGAGTCCTACCGCGGCGCCCCGGTCATCCGGATCCCCGCGCTGGACTTCCCCGGGGTCAACTCCCTGCCGATCGGGGTGCCGACCCGGACCGTGCTGACCGCGCTGGCCGCGTTCGGCCCGGACGTGGTCCACCTGGCCTCGCCGTTCGTCGTCGGCGCGCGCGGGCTGGCCGCGGCCCGGCGGCTGCGGGTGCCCTCGATCGCGGTCTACCAGACCGACATCGCCGGGTTCGCCGCCGCATACGGCTTCGGCATCGCCGCCCGTGCCGCCTGGCGCTGGGTGCGGCGCGTGCACTCACGGGCCGACCGGACCCTGGCACCGTCCACCGACGCGATGGAACAGCTGAAGCTGCACGGCATCCCGCGGGTGCACCGCTGGGCCCGCGGCGTCGACATCGAGCGGTTTTCCCCGGCCCACGCCGACCCGGCGCTGCGGTCCCGGCTGGCGCCGAACGGCGAGCTGATCGTCGGCTTCGTCGGCAGGCTCGCGCCGGAGAAGGAGGTCGACCGGCTCGCGTCGCTGGCCGGCGTGCCGGGCATCAAGCTGGTCGTCGTCGGCGATGGCCCGGAGCTCCCCGCGTTGCGAGAGCAGTTGCCGGATGCCGCGTTCCTCGGCGCGAAGTACGGCGATGAGCTCGCCGCCGCGTACGCGAGTTTCGACGTCTTCGTCCACACCGGACCGCACGAGACGTTCTGCCAGGCCGTGCAGGAGGCGATGGCGTCGGGGCTGCCGGTGCTCGCGCCCGACGCGGGCGGCCCGAAGGACCTGGTGCTGCCCGGCCGTACCGGGTACCTGTTGCCCGCGGATCGTGCGGAGTTCGGCCCGGCGCTGGTCGCCAGGGTGAACGACCTGCGCGACGCGGCGCTGCGGGAACGGCTGGGGGAGAAGGCGCGCAAGGTGGTGCTCGGGCGGACCTGGCCCGCGGTGTGCCACGAGTTGCTGGGGCACTACGAAGCTGTGCAGGGCCGAGTCGCTCGCGCGGCTTAGCCGATGCACATCGTCCAGCTCGCCAACTTCTACGGACCGCGGTCGGGGGGCCTGCGGACGGCGTTGCACCACCTCGGCGCCGGGTACGTCGCCAGCGGCCATCAGGTGACGCTGGTCGTACCCGGCACCCGCTACGCCGATGAGACGTTGCCGACCGGCGTGCGGCGGTTCTCCTTGCCCGCGCCCCGGATCCCGGGCACCGGCGGCTATCGCGCGGTCGACCCGCACCGGGTCCGCGCGGTGCTGCGGAAGCTGGAGCCGGACCGCCTGGAGGTCTCGGATCGGTTGACGCTGCGGGGGATGGGCGTGTGGGCGCGGCGCCACGGCGTGCCCAGCACGGTGATCTCGCACGAACGTCTCGACCGGTTGCTGGAGCAGTTCCTGCTGCCCGAGCCGATGGCGCGCCGCGTCGCCGACGTGGCGAACCGCCGGATGGCCGCCAGCTACGACACGGTGGTCTGCACGACGGCGTTCGCGCGCGCGGAGTTCGACCGGATCGCGGTGCCGAACGTCCGGCGGGTGCCGCTCGGCGTCGACCTCACGACGTTCACGCCGTCGATGCGCGACGACGGCTGGCGCGTCACCCTGGCCGATGGCGCCGACGCCCTCCTGGTCCACTGTGGACGGTTGTCGCCGGAGAAGCACGTCGAGCGCAGTGTGGACACCGTCGCCGAGCTGACCGAGTCCGGCGCGCGGGTGCGGCTGGTGGTGGCGGGGGACGGGCCGCGGCGGCGCTCCCTCGAACGCCGGGCGCGCGGCCTCCCGGTGACCTTCCTCGGCTTCCTGTCCGGGCGCGGTGAAGTGGCCCGGCTGCTTGCTTCTGCTGATGTCTCCCTGGCGCCAGGCCCGCACGAGACGTTCGGGCTGGCCGCGCTGGAGGCCCTGGCCTCGGGTACGCCGGTGGTGGTCTCGGCGTCGTCGGCGTTGCGCGAGATCGTCCGTCCGGCCTGTGGTGCCGCGGTCGACGATCACGCGCCCGCGTTCGCCTCGGCGGTCACCGGCCTGCTGGACCGTCCCGAGGACCTGCGCCGCGCCGCGGCCCGTGCTCGCGCGGAGGAATTCGCGTGGCCGGCCTCGGTCCGGGGGATGCTCGCCGCGCTCGGCTGACATATCCGACACAGGTGTCACTAATTGCTGGATATGTCCGTTTTGTATTGGATTTGTACGCGTCCTCACGAGGGTGGTTTCTCCGTCGTGAGGAAGGAATTCCAGGTGAGGTTCGAGGTTCTCGGTCCGATCACCGTGGGTGCCGCGCCGCTGCGTGGGCGGCTCCGGCGCTCTCTGCTCGGCCTGCTTCTGGTGCGGGCCAACGACTTCGTCCCGCCAGACGTGCTGACCGGCGCGCTCTGGGACGAAGGCGGTGAAGCGAAACTGCACTGGCACGTGCACAAACTGCGTTCCGTCCTGCCCGATCGCGACCGTCTCGAATCCGGGCCCGGCGGTTATCGCGTCGTCGTCCTGCCACGCGAACTCGACGCCCAGCGTTTCGAGGAACTCGCGGGTGAGGCCGCGCGGAATGAGCGTGCGGAAAAGCAGTCCGAGCTCGCCTGGGAGGCGCTTTCCCTGTGGCGCGGGCTGCCTTACGGCGGCCTGGACGTCCCGATGCTCGCCGACGAGGCCTTGCGCCTGGACGAACTGCGCATGGTGGTGATCGAGCGGTTGCACCACGCCGAGCTCCGGCTCGGCCGGTACGCCGCGGTCGCGGCCGAGCTCGCGGGCCTGGTCAAACGGCATCCGCTGCGCGAGCGCCTGCACTACCTGCTGATGGCCGCTCTCTTCGCCGACGGCCGCCGCGCCGAGGCGCTCGAGGTCTACCGCCGGGCGCGCCGCGTGCTCGTCCGGCAGCTCGGCCTCGAACCCGGTGCCCCGCTGCGTGAGCTGGAACGGCGGATCCTCGCGGGCGAGCCCGCGGGAGCCGGTGTGCACCCGGCCCCCGCGCGCCCCGCCGTCAGATGACGCGGAGGTACAGGTAGACCGTCGAGCCCTTGTGGTCCTTGTCGAAGGTCTTCTTGGTGCCCTCGCCGCCCGCGCGGACGGTGCCGAAGCTGGCGTTGTCGTAGCCCCAGGTGCCGTAGACCTCGGCGGCCTTGCCGTCCGCGTCGGTGTCCTTCACCCAGCCGTTCACCCGGACGCGCCCGGCCGAGCAGGTGATGGTCCAGCCCGCCGCGCCACCGCCGACGCTCGGGTCCTTGGTGTCGCCGCAGGTGCCCTGGATGATCATGACGCCGTCGGAAGCGGCCGTGGCCGGGGCGGCGCCGAGGAGCGAACCGCCGAGGACCGCACCGGTCAGCGCCGTCATGGCGGCGGTCTTCTTCACGAAGCTCATGTGGTGGCCTTTCTCATCCGGCGGGCCCGGCGCCCACCGCTGAGAACGATCTTGGGGAGCCCCGCTTTGTTCTCCCTTTGCCCTAGCGGACGGCTCCTCGGCAGGCCGGGGTTAGCCCGGACCCCGCCCCACCACCACCCTCAACGGACGGGCTGCGCCCGGCTGTCTACATTCGAGTCATGTCACGCGCAAGCCTGGACAAGGATCCGCACGAGGTCGCCGCCATGTTCGACGGCGTCGCGTCCGGGTACGACCGGGCGAACTCGTTCATGACCTTCGGCTTCGACCGCCGCTGGCGCACCACCACCGCCCGCGTCCTCGACGCCCGGCGCGGTGAGCGCGTGCTCGACCTCGCGGCTGGGACCGGCGTGTCCACCGTGGAGTACGCCCGGGGCGGCGCCTGGTGCCTGGCCGCGGACTTCTCCTTCGGCATGCTCAAGGCCGGGCTGCACCGCCGCGTGCCGATGGTCGCCGCGGACGCGCTGAACCTGCCCTTCGCCGACGAGAGCTTCGACGCCGTGACGATCTCGCTCGCGCTGCGCAACTTCGTCGACCCGAAGGCCGCGCTCACCGAGATCGCCCGGGTGGTCAAGCCAGGCGGGCGGCTGGTGATCTGCGAGGTGTCGACGCCGCCGTTCGCGCCGATCCGGTTCGTCCACCGGCGGTTCATGCTGCGGCTGCTCACCTGGGTCGGCAAGCGGACGTCGTCGAACCCGGAGGCGTACTCCTACCTGGCCGAATCCATGCTGACCTGGCCCGACCAGCGCACGCTCGGCGAGATCATCGCGAGTGCCGGCTGGGCCGACGTCGAGTGGTTGAACCTCACATTCGGCGTCGTGGCGATCCACCGGGCCCGCAAGCCTGCCTAACCCCGCCTTCCTCCCCGCCACCGCCCTCAACGGAGGCGCTTCGCGCCACTGTAGTTTCGAGTCATGAGTCGACGCAGCCCAGACCAGGACGCCGAAGTGATCGTCGTCGGTGCCGGACCGGCGGGGTCCACCGCCGCGACCTATCTCGCCCGGGCGGGCGTCGACGTGCTGCTGCTGGAGAAGACCGAGTTCCCACGCGAGAAGGTCTGCGGCGACGGCCTGACCCCGCGCGGCGTCAAGCAGCTGATCGACCTTGGAATAGATACAGCCACCGACGCGGGCTGGGTGCACAGCCGCGGCCTGCGGATCCTCACCGGCGAGCTCACCCTCGAACTCGACTGGCCGGACCTCACCAGCTACCCGCCCTACGGCGTCTCGCGCACGCGTCACGACTTCGACGACCTGCTCGCGAAGCTGGCCGTGACGGCGGGCGCGCGGCTGTACGAGCGCACGACCGTGACCGGCGCGATCACCAGCCCGAGCGGGCGCGTGATCGGCGTCGAGGCGAAGGTCGGCCCCGAAAAGACCGTCGCCCGCTACCGCGCGCCGCTGGTGCTGGCCTGCGACGGCGTGTCCGCGAGGCTCGCGCTGAGCGTCGGCATCCAGAAGAACGAGAAGCGCCCGATGGGCGTGGCGGTCCGCCAGTACTACAAGAGCCCGCGTCACGACGACCCGTTCATCGAGGGGCACCTCGAGCTGTGGGACCGCTCCGACCCGCGTGACCCGAAGCTGCTGCCGGGCTACGGCTGGGCGTTCCCGCTCGGCGACGGCACAGTGAACGTCGGGCTCGGCATGCTCTCGACGTCCGCGGCGTTCCGCTCGACCGACTACCGCGCGTTGCTGCGCCAGTGGCTCGACGGGACGCCGGAGGAGTGGGGCTACCGCGAGGAGAACGCGATCGGCAAGGTCGGCGGCGCCGGGCTGCCGATGGGCTTCAACCGCACTCCGCACTACCGCGACGGCCTGCTGCTGCTCGGCGACGCCGGCGGCATGGTCAGCCCGTTCAACGGCGAGGGCATCTCGGCGGCGATGGAGTCCGCGCAGATCGCCGCGGAGGTCGTCGTCCAGGCGCTGGCGCGGCGCGAAGGGCCTTCGCGGGAGCGCGCGCTCGAGGCGTACCCGAGGGCGGTGGGCGAGCTGATGGGCGGGTATTACCGGCTGGGGAACGTCTTCGCGAAGCTCATCGGCAAGCCGAAGGTCATGCACGCGGCGACGAAGTACGGGCTGCGGATCAACAAGATCCTTCCCTTGGTGTACAAGGGGCTTTCGGGGTGTTACGACGCCAAGGGCGGCGACGGCGTCGACCGGCTCATCGCCGCGCTGTCCCGCGCCACCCCGTCGCCGCGCTGAAAGAACTCGTGAGCGTTCCGGGCGGTTCTAACCGCCCGGAACGCTCACGAGTCCCTCGACCGGCCTAGCAAGTTGGCCGTGCGGTCAGTGGGATAGATCACAGGCCGGCGCCCGGATTGTCCGGCCTGGGGTGATCGTCGAAACGGCTTCGCGCAGGTCGCGCACGTACACGCGCGCGGGGCTGACAACGTTGACGACGCAACTTAGGCAACCCTTATAGCGCGGGGCCTAGGGACAAGAATGTGAGTCGCGTCCTACACTCCCCCCATGCTTTGTGAATCGCTTCACATCCGCGCCGAGTGGCTTGTGAACTATTTCACAAGCGAGCTGCACTTTCCCTCCAGGCGGCCCGGCCACGGGCCGTAAGGAGACCCTGACCCTCGGCGGTGTGACCCAGGTCCCTTAGGGTGCCGACGAGGCTAAGCGGTTCCCCACCACACGCAAAACCGCAGCGGCGCGGAAAGGATGGCGAAGACCCCGTGCTGATGTTGCCCGTGCTGACGCAGGCGGAGCTGGCTCAACAGACCCCGAGCCTGAAGCCCTACCTGCCCCTCGTGTTCCTGTTCGTCCTCGCGCTCGGCTTCGCCGTGCTCTCGGTGCTGCTCGGCCCGCTCGTCGGGCCCAGCCGCTTCAACAAGGCGAAGCTCGCCGCCTACGAGTGCGGTATCGAACCGTCCCCGCAGCCGCTCGTCGGCGCGGGACGGATGCCGGTCGCGTACTACATCACCGCGATGCTGTTCATCCTCTTCGACATCGAGATGGTCTTCCTCTACCCGTTCGCCGTGACGGCGGACGCCCTGGGCCTGTTCGGCCTGGTGGAGATCCTGCTGTTCATCGCGACGGTCGGGTTCGCGTACGCCTACGTGTGGCGGCGCGGCGGGCTGGATTGGAACTAGAAGCATGGGCCTGGAAGAAAAACTCCCCAACGGCATCCTGCTGGCCAGCCTCGAGGGCCTGGTCAACTGGGCGCGCAAGAACTCGATGTGGCCCGCCACGTTCGGTCTCGCCTGCTGCGCGATCGAGATGATGACCGTCGGCGGCTCCCGCTACGACATCGCCCGCTTCGGCATGGAGCGCTTCAGCGCCACCCCGCGCCAGGCCGACCTGATGATCGTCGCCGGCCGCGTCACGCAGAAGATGGCCCCGGTGCTCCGCCAGATCTACGACCAGATGGCCGAGCCCAAGTGGGTCCTCGCGATGGGCGTCTGCGCCTCGTCGGGCGGCATGTTCAACAACTACGCCGTGGTCCAGGGCGTCGACCACATCGTGCCGGTCGACATGTACCTGCCCGGCTGCCCGCCGCGGCCGGAGATGCTGCTGGACGCGATCCTCAAGCTGCACGCCAAGATCCAGGACGAGCCGATCAACGCCCGCCGCGCCGCGATCCGCGCCGCCAGCGGTGCCCGCACCGAGCTCGTCGCGTCGTCGATCAAGTACGCGAAGAAGTGAACGATGACTGATACCCCTGAGACCGGCGGCGAGCAGTCCAGCGCCGAACGTCCCGAAGGCGGCCTCGAGCCCCAGGGCGTCCGCCCCGCCGAACCCGTCGTCACCGGCAAGGAACGCCGCGGCATGTTCGGCGTGCACGGCACCGGCGACACCTCCGGCTACGGCGGCGTCCGGCTCCCGGCGTACAACCCGGCCCCGGCCGAACGCCCCTACGGCGGCTGGTTCGACGCCTTCGCCGACGAGTTCTACGCCGCGCTGAAGGAAAAGAAGATCCCCGCCGAGGCGATCCTGCAGACCACGGTGGACCGCGGCGAGATCACCTTCTACGTCGCCCGCGAGCACCTCGTCGAGATCGCGAAGACCCTGCGCGACGACGGCGGCCTCCGCTTCGAGCTGCTCAGCTCGGTGTCCGGAGTGGACTACGGCGTCGACGTCCCGCAGCGGCTCCACTCGGTCTACCACTTCACGTCGATGACCTACCGCCGCCGCATCCGCCTCGAGGTCACCCTCGACATCGAGGACGCGCACGTGCCGTCGCTGGTCGGGATCTACCCGACCGCGGACTGGCAGGAGCGCGAGACCTGGGACATGTTCGGCATCGTCTACGACGGTCACCCGGCGCTCACCCGCATCCTCATGCCGGACGACTGGGACGGCCACCCCCAGCGCAAGGACTACCCGCTCGGCGGGATCCCGGTCGAATACAAGGGCGCGGAGATCCCGCCGCCGGACCAGCGGAGGTCGTACTCGTGAGCACCGAGAACCTTTCCGACGTCACCACGGGTACCGACACCAGCGCTCAAGGCTCGGACAGCACCGACGACGTCGGCTACGCGGATTCCCGTGACACCACCGAAGGCCGCGTCTACAGCGTCTCCGGCGGTGACTGGGACGACGTCATCGCCGACGCCGCCCACGACGAGCGCATGGTCATCAACATGGGCCCGCAGCACCCGTCGACGCACGGCGTGCTCCGGCTGGTGCTGGAGATGGAGGGCGAGACCGTCACCCAGCTCCGCTCGGTCATCGGCTACCTGCACACCGGCATCGAGAAGAACTGCGAATACCGCACCTGGACCCAGGGCGTCACCTTCGTGACGCGCATGGACTACCTCGCGCCGCTGTCCACGGAGATGGCGTACTGCCTCGCCGTCGAGAAGCTCCTCGGCGTCGAAGCCCCGCGGCGAGCGCAGCTGCTGCGCGTGCTGCTGCTGGAGATCAACCGCATCGGCTCGCACCTGGTCTACATCGCCACCGGCGGCATGGAGCTCGGCGCGACCACCGCGATGACGCTCGGCTTCCGCGAGCGCGAGGTCGTGCTGCACCTGCTGGAGCACCTGACCGGCCTGCGCATGAACCACGCGTTCATCCGCCCCGGCGGCCTCGCGCAGGACATGCCCGAGGACTACCGCGAGAAGGTCACCGAATTCATCAAGACGATGAAGGAACGCCTTCCGCTGTACGACAAGCTGTTCACCGGCCAGCCCATCTGGCGGAACAGGCTCAAGGGCGTGGGATACCTGCCGGTGGACGCCTGCCTCGCGCTCGGCGTGACCGGCCCGGTGCTGCGCAGCGCCGGCCTGCCGTGGGACCTGCGCAAGACCGAGCCGTACTCCTGCTACGAGGAGTTCGACTTCCACATCCCGGTGGCCAACGGCGCCGACTGCTGGTCGCGCTACCTGATCCGGGTGCACGAGATGCACGAGAGCCTCAAGATCATCGAGCAGTGCCTGGAGAAGCTCGAACCGGGCCCGGTGATGGTCGAGGACAAGAAGATCGCGTGGCCCGCGCAGCTCTCGATCGGCAGCGACGGCATGGGCAACTCGCTCGAGCACGTCAAGAAGATCATGGGCCAGTCGATGGAGTCCCTGATCCACCACTTCAAGCTGGTCACCGAGGGCTTCAAGGTGCCGGCCGGGCAGGTGTATGTGCCCGTGGAGTCGCCGCGCGGCGAGCTCGGCGCGCACCTCGTCTCCGACGGCGGCACCCGCCCGCTGCGGGTCCACGTGCGCGAACCGAGTTTCGTGAACCTGCAGTCGATGCCCGCGATGGCCGAAGGCGGCCTGGTGGCGGACGTGATCGCCGCCATCGCCTCGATCGACCCCGTGATGGGGGGAGTGGACCGATGACCTCTTCGACCGCAGTGCCCGAGCCCGGGCCGAACGCCGCCGAGCAGACCTACGCCGCCGCGGGTCCGGACACCGACGTGATCGCGATCGCGCCGGAACCGGCGATCGCCGAAGGGATCCTGGCGGACACCCCGCTGGAGGACATCTTCGACGCCGACGTCCACGCCAAGGCGCAGAACCTCATCGAGCGTTACCCGATGTCCCGCTCGGCGCTGCTGCCGATGCTGCACCTCGTGCAGTCGGTGCAGGGTTACGTGAGCCAGGAAGGCATCGCCTTCTGCGCGCGCCAGCTCGACCTGTCCGACGCCGAGGTCAGCGCGGTCGCGACGTTCTACACCATGTACAAGCGCAAGCCCTGCGGCGAGCACCTGGTGAGCGTCTGCACGAACACGCTGTGCGCGGCGATGGGCGGCGACGCGATCTACCGCAAGCTCCAGACGCACCTCGGCTCCGAGGAGAACCCGCTGGGGCACAACGAAACCGCGGGCACGCCGAACGAGCCGGGCTCCATCACCCTGGAGCACGCCGAGTGCCTCGCGGCCTGCGACCTCGCCCCGGTCATCCAGGTCAACTACGAGTACTACGACAACCAGACCGAAGAGAAGGCCGTCGCGCTGGTCGACGCGCTGCAGGCGGGCAAGAAGCCCGCCCCGACGCGCGGCGCCCCGCTGTCCAGCTTCAAGGCGGCGGAACTGCAGCTCGCCGGGTTCTTCCCGGAGGACGCCATCCAGTACCGCAAGGACGTCGACGGTCCCTCGCAGGCCGTCGAGACGCTGCGGGGAGCCAGGGTCGCGCAGGAGCGCGGTTGGGTCGCCCCGGTCGCCAAGGACGTTCCGCTGCCTGCTGTGCCTTCCAAAGATGGGGAGAAGAAGTAATGGCCGATCCCATTACGCCGGTCCTCACGAAGCGCTGGCTGTCGCCGAACTCCTGGCAGATCTCGGTGTACGAAGCGCTCGAGGGCTACACCGCCGTCCGCAAGGCGCTGGCCGGCACGCCAGAGCAGCTCGTCCAGCTGGTCAAGGACTCCGGGCTGCGCGGCCGCGGCGGCGCGGGCTTCCCGGCCGGCATCAAGTGGTCGTTCATGCCGCAGAACTTCGACAAGCCGCACTACCTGGTGATCAACGCCGACGAGGGCGAACCCGGGACGTGCAAGGACATCCCGCTGATGATGGCGGACCCGCACTCGCTCATCGAGGGCTGCATCATCGCCTCGTACGCGATGCGGTCCAACCACTGCTTCATCTACGTCCGCGGCGAGGCGCTGCACTGCATCCGCCGCCTCAACGCGGCCGTGCGCGAGGCCGAAGCGGCGGGCTACCTCGGCGAGAACATCCTCGGCTCCGGCTTCGACCTCAAGATCACCGT
Source organism: uncultured Actinomycetota bacterium (assembly GCA_963762765.1). GTDB lineage: Bacteria > Actinomycetota > Actinomycetes > Mycobacteriales > Pseudonocardiaceae > Amycolatopsis. Next base: position 122,579 of record CAVXMR010000049.1, on the reverse strand, counting down.
CCACGCGGGAGCGGGCGCCTACATCTGTGGTGAAGAGACCGCGCTGCTGGACTCGCTGGAAGGCCGTCGTGGCCAGCCGCGGCTCAAGCCGCCGTTCCCCGCCGCCGCCGGGCTCTACGCGGCGCCGACCACGGTGAACAACGTCGAGACCATCGCGAGCGCGCCGTTCATCGTCAACGGCGGGTCGAGCTGGTTCCGCGAGATGGGCCGTGAGAAGTCGCCGGGCCCGAAGATCTACTCGATCTCCGGTCACGTCGAGCACCCCGGCCAGTACGAGTGCCCGCTCGGCACCACGCTGCGCGAGCTGCTGGACATGGCGGGCGGCATGAAGGACGGCGTCCCGCTGAAGTTCTGGACCCCGGGTGGTTCGTCCACGCCGATGTTCACCGCCGAGCACCTCGACGTCCCGCTGGACTTCGAGGGCGCCGCGGAGGCCGGTTCGATGCTGGGCACCACGGCCGTGCAGGTGTTCAACGAGACGGTTTCGGTGCCCTGGGCCGTGATGAAGTGGACGCAGTTCTACGAGCACGAGTCCTGCGGCAAGTGCACGCCGTGCCGTGAGGGCACGTACTGGCTGGCGCAGATCCTCGAGCGGATGGTCGAGGGTCACGGCACCGAAGAGGACATCGACACCCTCCTCGACGTCTGCGACAACATCCTCGGCCGGTCGTTCTGCGCCCTCGGCGACGGCGCGGTGTCGCCGATCCAGAGCGGTATCAAGTACTTCCGCGACGAATTCCTGGCTCTCTGCGAGAGCACCAAGCGCGAACTGGTGGGAGCGCAGGCATCATGACGATCGCCCCCGACAAGCCCGACACGGCTGCGACCCCGGTCCCCGAAGGCCACGTGAAGCTGGTCATCGACGGCGAAGAGGTCATCGCTCCCAAGGGTGAGCTGCTGATCCGCACGGCCGAACGGCTCGGCACGGTCATCCCGCGGTTCTGCGACCACCCGCTGCTCGACCCGGCCGGTGCCTGCCGCCAGTGCCTGGTCGAGGTCGAGATGGGCGGCAGGCCGATGCCGAAGCCGCAGGCGTCCTGCACGATGACCGTCGCCGACGGCATGGTCGTCAAGACGCAGCTCACCTCGGCGGTCGCGGACAAGGCCCAGCAGGGCGTGATGGAGCTGCTGCTCATCAACCACCCGCTGGACTGCCCGATCTGCGACAAGGGTGGGGAGTGTCCCCTCCAGAACCAGGCGCTGGCGCACGGCCGGACCGACTCGCGGTTCGTCGACACCAAGCGGACGTTCGCCAAGCCGTTGCCGATCTCCTCGCAGGTCCTGCTGGACCGGGAGCGCTGCGTGCTCTGCCAGCGCTGCACCCGCTTCTCCCGCGAGATCGCCGGCGACCCGTTCATCGAGCTCCTCGAACGCGGCGCCCACCAGCAGATCGGCACCGCGGAGACGGCGGACGTGCTGGACATGGCGTCGCGGACGACGTCCGGGCAGCCGTTCCAGAGCTACTTCTCCGGCAACGTCATCCAGATCTGCCCGGTCGGCGCGCTGACCAGCGCGGCCTACCGGTTCCGGTCCCGGCCGTTCGACCTCGTGTCGGCGCCCAGCGTGTGCGAGCACTGCTCGTCGGGCTGCGCCGAGCGGACCGACTTCCGCCGCGGCAAGGTCACCCGCAAGCTGGCGGGCGACGACCCCGAGGTCAACGAGGAATGGCTCTGCGACAAGGGCCGTTTCGGCTTCCGGTACGCGCAGGCCGCGGACCGCATCCGCCGTCCGCTGGTCCGCAACGCCGAAACCGGTGAGCTGGAAGAGGCTTCCTGGACCGACGCGTTGCGCGCTGCGGCCGCCGGTCTCACCGCGGCCCGCGGCAACGGCGGCGTCGGCGTCCTGCCGGGCGGCCGCCTGACGGTCGAGGACTCCTACGCGTACGCCAAGTTCGCGCGGGTGGCCCTGCAGACCAACGACATCGACTTCCGATCCCGCCCGCACTCGGCCGAGGAACTGGCGTTCCTCACCGCGCACGTGGTCGGCACGACGCCGGAGTCCGGCGTCACCTTCGGCGAGATCGAGCGGGCCCGCACGGTGCTGTGTGTCGCGTTCGAGCCGGAGGACGAGGCGCCGATCGTGTTCCTGCGGCTGCGCAAGGCGGCCCGCAAGAACCGCACCCGTGTTGTCCACTTGGGACAGTGGACGACGTCCTCGGTGCGCAAGACTTTCGGTGAGCTCCTGGCCTGCGTCCCCGGCGGTGAGGCGGCCGCGATCGACGGTATCGCCAAGCACGCGCCGGACCTCGACACGGCGCTGGCCGGCGACGGCGCGGTGGTCCTGGTCGGCGAACGCGCCGCCGAGATCCCGGGCCTGTTCTCCGCGCTGCACGAGCTGGCCGAGCGCACCGGCGTCCGGATCGCCTGGATCCCGCGCCGCGCCGGTGACCGCGGGGCGCTGCAGGCCGGCTGCGTGCCGACGCTGCTGCCGGGCGGGCGCCGGGTGAGCGACGACGCCGCCCGCGTCCTGATCGAAAACGCTTGGGGCGTCCCGATTCCGGCCACGCCGGGTCGCGACACGACGGCGATCCTGCAGGCCGTGGCCGCGCGCGAGCTCGGCGGCCTGCTCGTCGGCGGCGTCGACCCGTACGACGTGGCGGACCCGGAGCTGGCGCTGTCCGCGCTGGCCAACGCCGGGTTCGTGGTCAGCCTGGAGCTGCGGCCCAGCGCGGTGACCGAGCGGGCGGACGTCGTCCTCCCGATCGCGCCGTCGGTGGAGAAGGCGGGCAGCTACCTCAACTGGGAGGGCCGCCGCCGCGACTTCGACGTCACCCTCGAAGGCACCGGCGCCTTGCCGGACTGCCGGGTGCTCGACACCCTGGCCGTCGAGATGGACGCCGACCTGTTCACCCAGACCGCCGTCGCGGCCCGCCGCGACTTCGAAAAGCTGGGCGCCGCTTCGGCTTTGCGCTGGAGCGATGTCCAGGCCGAAGCGGCGGCGCCCGCGTCGCCGGGCGCCGGCCAGGCCTTGCTCGCCACCTGGCGGCAGCTGGTCGACAACGGTTCGCTGCAGGACGACGAGCCGCACCTGAAGGGCACCCAGCGCAAGCCGGTCGCGCGGCTGTCCGCGAAGACCGCCGAAGGGCTGGGCGCCACGGTGAAGGTCAGCACCGACCGCGGCGTGATCACGCTGCCGGTCGAGGTCGCCGACCTGCCCGAGGGCGTGGTGTGGCTGCCGGGCAACTCCGACGGCTCCGCCGTCCGCAAGACGCTAGGTGCCGGACACGGCTCGGTCGTGTCCCTGGCTGGAGGTGACCAGTGACCCCGCTCCTCACCGACGCTGCGGTGGGCAGTGTGCCCGATGCGGCGACCCGGGCGGCGCTGCTCGCGGACGACCCGTTGTGGCTGATCCTGCTCAAGTGCGTGGTCATCCTGCTGATCGGCCCGATCCTGACGATCTTCCTGATCGTCTGGGAGCGCAAGGCGGTCGGCCGGATGCAGAACCGCCCCGGCCCCAACCGGGTCGGCCCGAACGGCTACCTGCAGTCCCTGGCGGACGCGATCAAGCTGCCGTTCAAGGAACAGATCATCCCGGACACCGCCGACCGCAAGGTGTACTTCCTCGCCCCGGTCATCTGCGTCGTGCCCTCGCTGATCGCGCTGTCGGCCATCCCGTTCGGCCCGGTCGTCTCGATCTTCGGCGAGCGGACCGTGCTGCAGCTGCTCGACCTGCCGGTCAGCGCGCTGGTGATCCTGGCCTGCTCCTCGATCGGCGTCTACGGCATCGTGCTCGCCGGCTGGGCGTCGGGCTCGCCGTACCCGCTGCTCGGCGGCATGCGCAGCGCGGCACAGGTGATCTCGTACGAGATCGCGATGGGTCTGTCGATCGTCGCGGTGATCCTGTGGTCCGGCTCGCTGAACCTGGCCGACATCGTCGGCGCGCAGCACAACGTGTGGTTCTTCTGGCTGGTCCCGAGCTTCGTGATCTACCTGATCTCGATGGTCGGTGAGACCAACCGTGCCCCGTTCGACCTCCCCGAGGCCGAGTCGGAGCTGGTCGGCGGCTTCCACACCGAGTACAGCTCGATGAAGTTCGCGATGTTCTTCCTCGCCGAGTACGTCAACATGGTGATCGTCTCGGCGTTCGCGACCACGCTGTTCCTCGGCGGCTGGATGGCCCCGTGGCCGCTGTCGCAGATCGGCGGGAACGTCCTCAACACCGGCTGGTGGCCGGTGCTGTGGTTCTTCGCCAAGATGTTCGTCCTGTTGTTCGGGTTCATCTGGCTGCGTGGCACGCTGCCGCGGCTGCGCTACGACCAGTTCATGCGTCTGGGCTGGAAGGTCCTGGTGCCGCTGAACCTCGTGTGGATCATCGTGATCACCTTCGCCAAGACCATCCACTGGACGTGGACCAGCGGCCTGGTCGCCGCCGCCACCGTTTTCGCGGTGGCGCTGATCATCCTGATCGCGCGAGGGATGACGAGGGAGCCGGAGTCCGAGATCGTGCCGGTCACCGGCGGTGGCTTCCCGGTCCCGCCGCTGGATCTGAAGGTCCCCCAGACCACCCCGCGCCAGAAGGCTCTGGCCAAGGCCGAGGCGAAGGCCGCGCGGCGCAGGCCCGCGGCCGTCGGCACCGCACAGGAAGGAGCGCAAGATGGGGATGTTTGATCCCATCAAGGGCTTCGGCGTCACCTTCGGGATGATGTTCAAGAAGGTCGCCACCGAGGAGTACCCCGAGGCCGGCGCCCCGGCTGCCCCGCGTTACCACGGCCGCCACCAGCTGAACCGGCACCCGGACGGGCTGGAGAAGTGCGTCGGCTGCGAGCTGTGCGCGTGGGCCTGCCCGGCGGACGCGATCTTCGTCGAGGGCGGTGACAACACCGAGGAAGCCCGGTTCTCGCCGGGCGAGCGGTACGGCGCGGACTACCAGATCAACTACCTGCGCTGCATCGGCTGCGGCCTGTGCATCGAGGCGTGCCCGACCCGGTCCCTGACGATGATCAACTTCTACGAGCTGGCCGACGACGACCGCCAGCGGCTGATCTACACGAAGGAAGATCTTCTCGCGCCGCTGCTGGCCGGCATGGAGCAGCCGCCGCACCCGATGCGCCTGGGTGAGAACGAGCAGGACTATTACGTAACGGCCCCGAGCTCGCACGCGGGGAGGCCGTCAAGTGATCGCCGCACTCCTCGCGCAGGCGCCGAACCCCAGCGCGGGCGTCACCACCGGCGAGGCCGTCGCGTTCTGGATCCTCGGCCCGCTCTCGCTGCTCGGCGGGCTCGGCATGATCTTCTCCCGCAACGCCGTGCACTCGGCGCTGTGGCTGGTGCTCACCATGCTGAGCCTGGGCGCGCTGTACATGATCCAGTCGGCGCCGTTCCTGGGCTTCACCCAGATCATCGTCTACACCGGCGCGATCATGATGCTGTTCCTGTTCGTGCTGATGCTGGTCGGCAGGGAAAGCTCGGACTCGGTCGTCGAAGTCCTTCGGGGGCAACGGCTCGTGGCCACCGTGCTCGGCATCGGCCTGGCCGGGATCCTCGCGACCGGCGTGGTCCGCGCGCTGGACAACGTCACCCCGGCCCTCCCGATCGACCCGGCACTGCCCACCGGCGGCGGCCCGCTCGGGCTCGGCCGGCTGATCTTCACCAAGTACCTTTTCCCGTTCGAGCTGACCTCGGCGCTGCTGATCACCGCCGCGGTCGGCGCGATGGTGCTCGCCTTCACCGACCGGCACGGCAAGGGCGGCAAGAAGTCGCAGAAGGAACTGGTTCTCGACCGCTTCCGCGGCGAGCACGACCGCCCGTCGCCGCTGCCCGGCCCCGGCGTCTTCGCCACCGCCAACTCGGTGGCCACGCCGGCACTGCTGCCCGACGGCTCGGTCGCGCCCGAGTCGCTGTCCGCGCTCATCGAGGCCACTTCGGCGGTCGAGCTGGCGAAGGAACGCAAGCTCGTTGCCGACGAAGGGCCGAAGCCGGACGCGCATGCGCTGGTCGGATCCGAGGCTGAGGGGGAGAAGGAATGAACCCCACGTACTACCTGATGCTTTCGGCGCTGCTGTTCGCCCTCGGGGCGGTCGGCGTGCTGGTGCGCCGCAACGCGATCGTCGTGTTCATGTGCATCGAGCTGATGCTGAACGCGGTGAACCTGTCGCTGGTCACCTTCGCCCGGATCAACGGCGGGATCGACGGCCAGGTCATGGCGTTCTTCGTGATGGTCGTGGCCGCCGCCGAGGTCGTGGTCGGGCTGGCGATCATCATGGCGATCTTCCGCACCCGGCGTTCGGCCTCGGTCGACGACACCAACCTGCTGAAGTACTAGGAGACACCGAGTGACCGCATCATCGTGGCTGCTGGTGGCCCTTCCCGCCCTCGGCGCGTTGATCCTGCTGCTGGCGGGTAAGCGAGCCAAGGCATGGGGGCATCTGCTCGGCTGTGCCACCGTCTCGCTGGCCTTCGTCTACGGCCTGATCCTTTTCTTCACCGCGGACGGCAAGGCCGCCGTGGACACGAAGCTGTACTCGTGGATCCCGGTCGGCGCGCTGCAGGTGGACTTCGGGCTGCGGATCGACGCGCTGTCGCTGACGTTCGTGCTGCTCATCACCGGCGTCGGCATGCTGATCCACTTCTACTCGATCGGCTACATGGAGTCCGACGAGAGCCGGTACCGCTTCTTCGCGTACCTGAACCTCTTCGTCGCCTCGATGCTGATCCTGGTGCTGGGCAACAGCTTCCTCACGCTGTACCTCGGCTGGGAGGGCGTGGGTCTCGCCTCCTACCTGCTGATCGGCTGGTACCAGAACCGCCCGTCCGCGGCCACCGCGGCGAAGAAGGCGTTCCTGATGAACCGCGTCGGCGACGTCGGGCTGGCGCTGGCGATCTTCCTGATGTTCAAGTACGCCGGGTCCACCGGCTACGCGCAGGTGTTCCAGGCGGTCGGCGACGGCAAGTTCCCGCCCGCGGCGATCACGGCGATGGCGATCCTGTTGCTGCTGGGTGCCTGCGGTAAGTCCGGCCAGTTCCCGCTGCAGGCGTGGCTGCCGGACGCGATGGAGGGCCCGACCCCGGTCTCGGCCCTGATCCACGCGGCGACGATGGTCACCGCGGGCGTCTACCTGGTGGCCCGCTCGAACGTCATCTTCAACGCCACGCCGGACGGCAGGCTCGTGGTCACCCTGGTCGGCGCCGTGACGCTGCTGATCGGATGCATCATCGGCTGCGCGTACGACGACATCAAGAAGGTCCTCGCGTACTCGACCGTCAGCCAGATCGGCTACATGATGCTCGCGGTCGGCCTCGGCCCGGGCGTCTACGCGCTGGGCATCATGCACCTGGTGGCGCACGGCTTCTTCAAGGCCGGGCTGTTCCTCGGGGCCGGTTCGGTCATGCACGCGATGAACGACGAAGTCGACATGCGGAAGTTCGGCGGCCTCTGGAAGAAGCTGCCGATCACCTTCTGGACGTTCACCGCGGGCTACCTCGCGCTGATCGGGTTCCCGCTCCTGTCGGGCTTCTACACGAAGGACGCGATCATCGAAGCAGCGTTCGGTCAGGAGGGCTGGCGCGGCTGGACCTTCGGGATCGCGACCGTCCTCGGTGCCGGGCTCACCGCGTTCTACATGACCCGCCTGATGATGATGACCTTCTTCGGCAAGGCGCGTTGGGAGAACCTGAAGTCGGCCGACGGCAAGGACTTCCACCCGCACGAGGCGAAGCCGGTCATGTGGGTGCCGATGGCGATCCTGGCGGTCGGTTCGGTCGGCGCGGGTGCGTTCTTCGCGATCGGAGGCCGGTTCGTGGACTGGCTCGCCCCCGTCGTGGGCAGTCACACCGAGGCTGAGCACGCGCCGATCCCGTCGTGGAGCATCCCCGTGCTGACGGTCGGCCTGGCCGCGGTGGGCGCGCTGATCGCGATCCTGGTCTTCCGCCGCGACGTCCCGGTCGAGCGCCCCGAGCGGGTCTCGATCTTCACCCGGGCCGCGCGCAACGACCTCTACGGCAACACGCTCAACGAGACCCTGGTCGCCCGCCCCGGCACCTGGCTCGCGCGGGCGCTGGTGTTCGTCGACAACCGCGGCGTCGACGGCGCGGTCAACGGGCTGGCCGCCGGGCTCGGCGGCGGGTCCGGCCGGCTGCGGCGGCTGCAGACCGGGTTCGTCCGGTCCTACGCGCTTTCCATGCTGGGCGGCACGTTCCTGCTCCTGGTGGCACTCCTGCTGGTGAGGTTCTCCTGATGACCTGGTTGTTGCTGCTCATCCTGGTGCCGCTGCTCGGCGCGCTGGTCCTGCCGTTCTTCAAGAGCGACGACCGGCTCGCCACCGTGGTCGCGTTCGGGTTCTCGATCCTCGAGCTGCTGCTGATCATCCCGCTGTGGGCGAGCTACTCGCCCTCGGGCGCGCGGCTGCAGCAGACGTCGAGCTTCGACTGGATCCCGTCGTTCGGCGTGCACATCTCCTTCGGCACCGACGGCATCGCGCTGGTCATGATCGCGGTGATCGCACTGCTGGTGCCGATCGTGGTCGGCGGGATCGGCTTCCTCGACAAGCTCCCGGCCGGGCGCAGCGCGGGCGGGTTCCTGTCGCTGATCCTGCTGCAGGAGGCGCTCACGATCGGCGTGTTCGCCGCGACCGACGTCTTCCTGTTCTACGTGCTGTTCGAGATCATGCTGATCCCGATGTACTTCCTGATCGGCGGCTACGGCGGCGCGAACCGGCAGTACGCGGCGGTGAAGTTCTTCCTGTACTCGTTCCTCGGCGGCCTGATCATGCTGGCCTCGGCGATCGGGGCGTACTCGCTGGCCTCGGACAAGCTCGGCAAGGGCACGTTCGACTGGGCCACGCTGGTGACGGTGGTGCGTGAGGCGCCGACGGGCACGCAGATCTGGCTGTTCCTCGGCTTCTTCCTGGCGTTCGCGATCAAGGCGCCGCTGGTACCGTTCCACACCTGGCTGCCCGACGCCGCGGGGGAGGCGCCGATCGGCGTCGCCGTGCTGCTGGTCGGCATCCTGGACAAGGTCGGCACGTTCGGCTTCCTGCGCTACTGCCTGCCGATGTTCCCCGAAGCGAGCAAAACGCTTGCGCCGCTGGTGCTGGTGCTCTCGGTGATCGGCGTGCTCTACGGCTCGATCCTCGCCGCGGGCCAGCGGGACATGAAGCGGTTCATCGCCTACGTCTCGATCGCCCACTTCGGCTTCATCTCGCTGGGCATCTTCTCGTTCAACGAGCAGGCGATGGTCGGCTCGGCGTCGTACATGCTCAACCACAGCCTCGCGACCGGCATGCTGATCGTGGTGATCGGCCTGATCATCACGCGCGGCGGGTCGAGCAAGATCTCCGACTACGGCGGCATGGCGAAGGTGACCCCGCTGCTGGGCGGGATGCTCCTGATCGCCGGTCTGTCCACGCTTTCCCTGCCGGGCACCAACTCCTTCGTCAGCGAGTTCCTGGTGCTGCTGGGGGCGTTCGTGACCCAGCCGGTGTACGCGATCCTGGCCACGGTCGGCATGGTGCTGGCCGCGGCCTACGTGCTGTGGCTCTACCAGCGTGTCATGCAGGGCCCCGTCCGCGGTGACGCTGTGCTGTCGCCGGCCCCGATGGGGCCTCCCACCCCGACCAGCAGCGTTGGGGCGGGTGGCGCTGTAAGTACCGCGATGGCGCCCGAACTCGGCGCCAAGAAGGCGATCAAGGACCTCGGCGGCCGGGAGATCGCGCTCCTGACGCCGCTGGTGGTGCTGATCCTCTTCCTCGGCTTCTACCCGAAGCCGGTGCTCGACACAGTCACCCCGTCGGTGCAGCAGACGTTGTCTGCCGTGCAGGGAGGCAAGTAAACCGTGCTGCTTACTCAAGCTCCGGCGTTGCAGACGCCGTCGGTGAACTACGGCGGTGTGCTGCCGGTCCTGATCATCTTCGGCGCGGCCTGCGTGAGCGTGCTCGTCGAGGCGTTCGTGCCCCGGGCCGCGCGTCAGGCCTGGCAGGTCGCGGTCAGCCTCATCTCGATCGTCGTGGCCGGCGCGTTCCTGGTGTTCAAGTCCACCGGCTCGCTGGGCGTGACGTTCAGCGGCGCCATCTCGGTGGACCGGCCGACACTGTTCCTGTGGGGCACGCTGCTGGCGCTGGCGATCGGCGCGATCCTGCTGATCGCGGACCGCACGGTCGAGCCCGGCGGCGCGTTCGTCGCGCAGGCGGGCATCCGGCCGGGCACCGCCCAGGACCGGGCGCAGACCGCGACCGCGCAGCAGACCGAGGTCTTCCCGCTCACGCTGTTCGCGCTCGGCGGGATGATGGCGTTCTGCGCGGCCAACGACCTGCTGACCATGTTCATCGCGCTGGAAGTCCTTTCGCTGCCGCTGTACCTGATGTGCGGCCTGGCGCGGCGTCGCCGGTTGCTGTCGCAGGAGTCCGCGGTCAAGTACTTCCTGCTCGGGGCGTTCTCCTCGGCGTTCTTCCTCTACGGCCTGGCGCTGCTCTACGGCTACGCGAACTCGGTGAAGCTGTCCGACATCGCGGCGGCCGCGGCGGGCTCGGACCGTTCGGACACGCTGCTGTTCGCGGGCCTCGGCCTGCTGGCCGTCGGCCTGCTGTTCAAGGGCTCGGTCGGCCCGTTCCACACCTGGACCCCGGACGTCTACCAGGGTTCGCCGACGCCGGTGACGGCGTTCATGGCGGCCTGCACGAAGGTGGCCGCGTTCGGCGGGATCCTGCGGGTGTTCTCGGTGGCGTTCTCCTCGACCAGCTGGGAATGGCGCGGGGTGCTGTGGGGCGTCGCGATCATCTCGATGCTGATCGGCGCGGTGCTCGGCCTGACCCAGACCGACGTCAAGCGCATGGTCGCGTACTCCTCGATCGCGCACGCCGGGTTCCTGCTGGTCGGCGCGATCGCGATGACGTCGCAGGGCCTGTCGAGCACGCTGTTCTACCTGCTCGCGTACGGCTTCACGACGCTGGCGACGTTCGGCGTGATCAGCCTGGTCCGTGACTCCTCCGGTGAGGCGACCCACCTCTCGGCGTGGGCGGGCCTGGCCAAACGTTCGCCGTTGCTGGCGGCGGTCTTCACGTTCCTGCTGCTGGCGTTGGCGGGCATTCCGTTGACATCAGGTTTCGTCGGGAAGTTCGTGGTGTTCTCGGCGGCGCTGTCGGACGGGATGGCTCCGCTGGTGGTGGTGGCGCTGGTGTTCAGCGCGGTGGCGGCGTTCTTCTACCTGCGCGTGATCGTGCTGATGTACTTCTCGGAGCCCGCGCCGGACGGCCCGACGGTCACGATCCCTGGCTTCGGCACGGGGACGGCGATCTTCCTCGGCACAGCCGTGACACTGATCCTGGGGCTGGTCCCGGCGTTCGCGCTGGACTGGGCTTCAGCGGGCTCGTTCCTCGCCTCCTGAGCAGGGGCTCGTGAGTGCCGCGGCCGGTTAGAACCGGACGCGGCACTCACGAGCCCGTAAACCGTGCGGACGACGACCTGATCGCCTTGCTGCGCAACGAAGAACTGCGGAACGCGCTAGCTGTCCAACCCGGCACGCAGGGAACTGAGCCGCTGGGCCAGTAAGCCTGGCTCGCCGGGCGACACGGTGATGTACCGGTTGCTCGTCGCGATCGCGACCCGTCCGGCGTCGATGTCCAGATAGGTCAAGGTGTCCTGCGTTTCGGTCCGTGCCTCTTTGGTGCGTCGGGCCACGTGGAGCTCGCCGAGACCGTAGTACGGCTGCTGGAAGACCTCGTCCAATTCCCTGGCTTCGCGGCTGCGGGCAGGACTCTCCTCGAAGAGGTCGTCGACTTCTTGGCGGTTGAATTCCTCCTGCGGCAACGAAAACGTCGTGAACCGCGCGGGCCGGTACTCCGGCAGCTGCGCGACGAGCGCGCCAGGCCGGTCCTCGCCCACCTCCTGCAGCCAGACCCGCTCGCCCCGGCACACCGCCGAGACCGCTGCCCGCCCGCGTACCGCGACCAGTGCGCCGAACTGCTCGCTTTGGCTGCGCACGTAAGCGAAATACTCGGTGTGCGGGCGGTCGAGGATGTGGAGGACGTCCTCGAAGTCGCTGACGAACCCGGTGCCCTGGGTGAAGCCGAACTCGCTGAGCTCCTCGAAGGCGGCCCGGTTCACCCCGGCCGCCGACGACGGCGGCACATACCGCAGCCCGCCCGCGAAGACCGGATGCGGCTCGCCGCCGCCGACCTGCTGCAGCGCGGTGAGCAGCGTGTTCAGCGTGAGCTCCACTTTCTGCCGGAGCAAGCTTTCCTCCCCTAACGCTTCCGCTCGCCGATGACCGGTGGCATCGGCTTGACGTCGGTCCCACCGAAGGTCTCGTCCGGATCGGCGTTCCGCAGGTACGGCGCGGCCTTCTTCTCCTTGTCCTCTTCCTTCTTCCCGCGCCCCGCACCGGGAGCGCCCATCGGCATCCCGTTCGCCCCACGCGCCCCGCCGGGCCCTGCCATCCCGCCACGCCCACCCGGCATGCGCTCCTCGGGAATCCGCGCACCGGATCCCGCACCACGCCCCATTTCGCCGCCGCGGTTGCCGTTCCCCGGCGCGTAACCACCACCGGCTCCGGCCCCTGGATTGCCCGGCCCGTACGGCCCGAACCCGCCGCCGTACCCGGGAGTACCGCCGAGATTGCTGATCGGCTCCCCGGTGGGCCCGAACTGATAGCCGGTGCTGGCCGCGGGCGGCATGACCGGCTTGGGCACGTACTGACTCGCCTTGGTCGCGTCCGAGCCGGGCGCTCCGCTGGGAGTCACGGCACCGGGCCGGCGCGGATCTTGGATGCCAGGTCCCGGTTGTCCGGGCCCTGGCTGTCCTGGACCCAGCTGTCCTGGTCCGGGTTGGCCAGGACTGGGTTTCCGTTCATCCATCCTCTCGACGGCCCCGCCCGACGGACGCCCACCAGGTGGGTATTGCTCCGACGGCGGCTTCCCGGGACCACCACTGTCCGGGGGCGCCAGGGAGATCGAAGCCGCCGGATCATTGAGCCGCGCGTACTCCGTCGGCATCTGCGTGCCGTTCTCGGTACTCGCGCCGTGATAGGTCCTGAAGGCGTCGATGTTGGCCTGGCTGTCGGCCTGCCAGCTCGTCACCCTGGTGTTGTAAGAATCCCAGCCGTTCCCGACGAGCACGTTTTGAATATCGTCAGAGGTGAGCTGGGGCGGTTCAGCTGCAACGGGCTTCACCGAGTTCTTCGCGGTGCCGAAAGCATGCATCTGGTCACTGACGGCGTTCTGGGCCCGCACCAAATGCTTGGCGTCGTCTGCAGAGGCCTTGATAAGCGGCATAGTGGCAACGGCAGCACTGTCGCCCGCGGCGCCGGTCCACCCCGCCTGAGTCTTCTCGGTCAGGCTGTAGACCTGAGCGGCCCGATCAGCGAGCCGCCTCGTCAATTCGAACGCCGCCTGCTGCGCATCGGACAACGAATCGGTGCCCTTGCCACCGGTGATCTGGTCGTAGATCTGGGCAGCAGTCAACGGTCCCTCGGCAACCATCAGGAACCTCCCCGGATATTGCCAAGGATCTGAGTGGCAACATCATGTGCTGCAGTGCACGGATCACTCTTGCCGACGTTTCCTTCCGACTGTGCGATCGAGACGTCGACCATGTCCTGATCGCTGGTTCCGAGGGCGACTGCGCAACGACCGCGGCTGGTCCGTTCATCTACCAGGCCGTAAGCGACCGTCGGATAGCCGTCAATGGGGTCCAGTGGTAAGAAGAACGGGAACGTCGTGCCGTTCTTCTCGTAGATGGCGGAGAGGCCTGCGTGGTTGACCTTGTTGTAGACAACTGACACACCGGCTTGCGAAGCCTGGGCAGAATCCCAGCTGCACGTGGGGCCCGCCTCGGCGTTCAAGTTTGCTTTGGGCGTGATCCCGGAGCCTAAAAGCGCCGTGATCTGAGCCGACGAGAGACTGTCGCAGGGAGCTTGCTTGAGACGAGTGGTGTCGATCGGGTATTCCACCTTGGGCACTCCAGGCCCAGGCACCGGTCCAGCGGAATTCGACGAAGCGGGCCTGTTCGGCGTGTTCGTGCTCGGTGAGGGTGTCCCCGGATTCTTGTTCGAGCAAGCGGAGAGGACCAGCAGAGATGCGCTGAGCAGGATAAGCGTGCGGCGCATCAGAGACTGCCTCCGGTCTGGTTGATTTCAGTGGTGTGAGTATCTTCCGCACGCGCGTATCTGCGAAGTGCGGCCTCGAACCTTGCAGCCATCGCTCGGCAGTACTGCTCTCGTGCTATCAGGGTGTCGTACAACGCCCTTCCGGAGGCTTGGACTTGGTCCGCGTTGCCGCTGCTCGCGTATTCCAGTCCGGGACCCCGAGTCGTTGCGATGTTTCGCGCTTGGGTCTGGTCAGCCTTGAAGTCGTTGGCTAGGTCGTTCCAGTCCTTCGCCAGTTGTCGCAGCGTTGCTTCGTCGTACTGGAAGCCGCCGAAGCTGACCGCCGAGCCCAACCCTGGCCCGTACGACTGCGCCGAGTGGTCCACCGGAGCAGGCGGTGGCGCCGTGTTCGGGTCGTAGGTCGGTGGTGTGTCAGGCATGGCGGGTCACCCCCGCGGCGCCGAGGCGGCGGGGTGGGGCGGGCGCGGGGCGCCGCGAAGTTGTCGTCACTGTGCTCTCCCCTAGCAGCGGGGTGCACCCTCCCGGGCACCCTGCGTAGTCCGACGCGGGAGAGATTACCAGGGTTCCGCGGTCGCGAAACTCGCTTTGAAAGCGACCGCCGCGCCGGTGACTATCTGTCGAGCATGATTCGGGGAAGTTACGCCGATCGGCAGATAATCGGGCGGAAAGGGCGGAAATCGTAGGGGGCGGAAATGACCGTGCGGTCCTCCCCGGTGTGGGGGGAGGACCGCACGGAGCCCGTCGCGCCTACGGGGTCGGGGTGCAGGACGTGTGGCCGAGGATCACCGAGCCGGTGATGCCCGACGCCGGGAGGAAGTTGATCCGCAGCATCGTCAGGCCGATGCTGCCGTCGCCCGGCAGGTTCTGGATGTTGAACACCGCGTTCGCCAGCACCGTGCCGTTCGACTTGGTGAGTGGCTTGGTGTAGCCCGCCGGGACCGGCGACGGCAGTCCGCTGATCCCGCTCAGCCCGCCGAAGCTCCAATTCGCGTTCGTCTGGGTGTGCGTGGCCGTGCACGTCACCTTGAACGTCGTGAGCTTGACGCGCGGCCCGCCGGTGCTCACCAGCGCGGAGAGTTCGAAGTTCTTGCCGGTGGCGGTGGACGTCGTGGTCGTCGCGTCCGTGTTCGGGTCGGTCACCGTCGTGGTGCACGACGACGTCCCGCCGCCGAAGGTGACGCCGGTCTTGGTGACCACCTGGGCGGTCGCGCTGGTCGGGCCGTCGATCGAGCAATGGCCCTGGTTCGGCACCGAGATCGTCGTGCCGGCCTTGGTGAAGTTCGCCGAGCCGATGTTGGCGACGCCTGGTTGCGGCGCGGCCTGGGCGGGAACGATGCCGGCACCCAGTCCGGACAACAACAGCGTGCCGACGAGCGCGGCCCGCCTCGCGTTGATGCTTCGCATGACGCTGTCCTCCTTGCTGACCGGGAGAGCTGTCTGGATCGGCAGTTCTTCCACGCGGTGAATATCCGCCCGCCGGATCACGGCGTTGCGCACAAAACCGCTGATCACCCGTTCGTGGATCATGAACAACCCGATGGGTAATCCCATCGGTATCCGGATGCCTCGGGTATCTCAAGATTCGTCCGAGTGCCGCCGGTAGCCGCGGTGGTGCGGGTCGTGACGCCGCGCCGGTGTCATGTTCGTCACCGTTTCCGCTGGACAGCGGGTAAACGGGCCCGGCGGGGTTGCCACTACGCTTGGGGCAAACCCGACCGGTGCACTGAAGAGGAGCCGACGTGTCTGTGCCTTCCCCAGCCCCCGGGGCGGGATCCGTCCCCGCTGCGCCGGGCGGCGCCCTCGAGGACCTGCGCGCGACCGTCGGCCTCCAGATCGCCGACGAGACCCTGCTGCGTGCCATCGCCAGCGGGCTGGCCGACGTCGAGAAGCTGCTTCGCGAGGTCGTGCGCAGCGAGGTCCAGGCGGTCAACGAAGCCGCGCTGCACCTGGTCGAGGCGGGGGGCAAACGTTTTCGTCCCCTGTTCACCCTGCTGTCCGCGCAGTTCGGTCCGAAGCAGGACGACCACGTCGTGATCGCCGCCGCCGCGGTCGAGCTTGTGCACCTGGCCACGCTGTACCACGACGACGTCATGGACGAGGCGACCATGCGGCGCGGCGCCCAGAGCGTCAACGCGCGCTGGGACAACACGGTCGCCATCCTCACCGGCGACTTCCTCTTCGCCCACGCCTCGCGGCTGGTCGCCGACCTGGGCACGGACGCGGCGCGGATCATCGCGGAGACCTTCGGTGAGCTGGTCACCGGCCAGATGCGCGAGACCGTCGGCCCCGGACCGGGTGACGACGCCGTCGCGCACTACCTCACCGTGATCGCCCAGAAGACCGGTTCGCTGATCGCCACCTCCGGCCGGTTCGGCGGGATGATGTCCGGCGCGGCCGACGAGCACATCGAGGCGCTGCGCCGGTTCGGCGACATCATCGGCACCGCCTTCCAGATCTCCGACGACGTCATCGACATCGCGTCGCCGTCGGACGAGCTCGGCAAGGCACAGGGCACCGACCTGCGCGAGGGCGTCCGGACCCTGCCGATGCTCTACGCGCTGGCCGACCCGGACACCGACCCCCGCCTGGTCGAGCTGCTGTCCGGACCCATCTCCGACGACGCACTGGTGGCCGAAGCGCTCGACCTGCTCCGCGCGAGCAGTGGACTCGAACGCGCACGCGTCACCCTTTCCGACTACGCTCGTCGCGCGCGAGCCGAGCTCAGCGCGCTGCCCGCGTCACCCGCTCGGGACGCGTGCGAGTCGGTCGCCGACTACCTGGTCGCGCGCACGCACTAAAGGGGCAAGGAAAGATGTCCATTTTCGGACAGGTGTGGCTGTGGAGCATCCTCGCGTTCTTCCTCGCCGTGCTGCTGATGACGGTGTTCGTGGTGCTCCCGCTGCGCAAGAAGTACCGCGGACTGGAGAGCGAACTGGCCAGGGTGCACGCGGACGCCGCACGCACGCCGGCCAACGCCGCCGTGGTCGCCGCCGCGACGGGGACGTTCACCCGGCGTGACATCGAGCCCGCGCCGCCGGTCGCCCCGGTGGCGAACGGCCGGGACGAGGTCGACGAGGACTTCGACGAGTTCGACCTCGCCAACCAGGCTGTGACCACGCCGACCCGGACGTTCGAGCCGGAGCCCGCCGCGCCGCCGACCGAGCACTACCCGGAAGAGGCGTACGAGGCCGAGTACCGGACGGTGCCCGAACCGGTGGTGGAGCCGGACGACGAGGACGACCGCTACCGCGCCGCCGCGACGCAGTACCTGAGCCCGGTCGGGACGACCCCGGCCGACGAGGACCCGTACCGCACGGTCGCGAGCGACTTCCTCACCCCGGAGGAGCCGGCCGAACCCGCCGGCTCGCTGTTCAGCCCGGTCGGCGACCCCACCGAGTACACCGAGCCGGTCGCCCCGCCCGCCGAGCCGAGCGTGCCCGCGCTTTCCCAGCTGGAGCAGCGTCTCGACGCCGAGCCGTCGTCGCTGTTCTCGCCGCCTGTGTCGCCTGTGCCGCCTGTGCCGCCTGTGCCGACCTCGGAGGCGCACAAGCCGGACCCGGACTGGTTCGACCACGAGCCCACCGCGGAGCGTTCGGCCTTCGAGGAGCCGATGGAGCGCACGCGCTACATCGGTGAGCACGCCGGGAGCACGCCCGCGCCCGAGGTCGAAGCCGAGGACGAGCCGGTGGCCGGCGGGCTGCTGGAAGTTCCCGAGCCCGAGGTCCCGGAAGAGACGCCGCTGGAAACCACCCAGGTCCTGCCGAAGCGCCAGCCGCGCGAGTCGGTGCGCGGCGGGTTCGACGCGCCGCGGCCGATCGAGCCGTCGATGCGGGCGGTGGAACGGCGTGAGCCGGACTCCGGCGGCCACAGCGGCTCGCTGTTCGAGCCCGCGGTGCAGCCGAACCAGGTCGCGGCGGCGCTTTCGCCCGACGCGCCCCCGGCTCCGCCCGCGCGCGGCGTGGCCACCGACTCGGTGCCGCCCGGCCCGTTCGGCCCCGGCTCGGCGATGCCGCGCCCGGGCGGCGGCCGTCCCGGCGAGGGCTTCGCGGTGAAAGCGTCGGTGACGGCGCTGCGGTACTGCACCGACGAGTCGGCGCAGTTCCCGAAGATGGTGGCCGAGGTCTGGTTCCGCACCGCCGAGGACGCCGAGCGTGTCGGTTTCCGGCCGCTCACCTGAGTTTCCTCAAGCGCGCTGGAACAGGGTGAGCGCCGCGCCGCCCGGGTCGGTCACCACCACCAGGGAGCCCACCGGCAGGTCCGTGCGCTCACGGACGATCGTGCCGCCCAGCTCCACGGCCTTCGCCGCCGCGGCGTCCACGTCGGACACCTGCGCGTAGGGAAGCCACTGCGGTTGTCGGGAATCCTCGGGTCCGAGCTCGGTCAGGCCGCCCCACGGGCCTTGCTCCGTCACGAGCAGTTTGTCGTTCAGCTGCCAGCCGAGCAGCTCGGTGAAGAACCTCCGGCTCGCCGTCACGTCGGTCGTCCGCACGTCGAAGAACACGAAAGGCGCCGCCATCACGCCCACCTCCCAGTCTTAGGTCGCTCGTCCTAAAACTTAGGGCGCATGACCCAAGCAAGGCAAGCCCCAAAAGCCGTGAAGGCCCTCTTACCGGCTCTCACAGCCGGTAAGAGGGCCTTCGCGGCCAATAAAAACTACGCGACCGTCCAGGTGTCCTTGCCCCGCAGCAAAGCCTGCAGGTCCGGGGTACGGGCCGCGCGAGCCTGCTCGACCTGGGCGCGGGCGCCGTCGTCGTAGGTCGGGCGCTCGACCTGGCGCAGGATGCCGGTCGGGACGTGGCTGAGGTTCTGGTCACCCAGGCGGGAAAGCGCGAAGGCGTAGGACGTGTCCGCGATCGACGGGTCGTGGACGACGAGGTTGTCCTCGCCGATGTCGGCGACCTTGCCGATGTCCAGGCCACCCCAGTCGCCCCGCTTGACGCCGAACTCCGACTGCGGGCCGAAGCGGATCGGCTCACCGGCGCGCAGCGGGATCAGCCGGGTGGCGGCCTCGTCGGCGTCCTTGAGGACGTCGAACGCGCCGTCGTTGAAGATCGGGCAGTTCTGGTAGATCTCCACCAGCGCCGAGCCGCGGTGCTGCGCCGCCGCCTGCAGGACCTCGGTCAGGCCCTTGCGGTCGGAGTCCATCGCCCGCCCGACGAACGACGCCTCGGCGCCGATCGCCAGCGAGAGCGGGTTGAACGGCGTGTCCACCGAACCCATCGGGGTCGACTTCGTGACCATGCCCTGCCCGGAGGTGGGGGAGTACTGGCCCTTGGTCAGCCCGTAGATCCGGTTGTTGAACAGCAGGATCTTGATGTTCACGTTGCGCCGCAACGCGTGGATCAGGTGGTTGCCGCCGATGGACAGCGCGTCGCCGTCACCGGTGACGACCCACACCGAAAGGTCTGGACGAGTCGTGGCCAGCCCGGTCGCGATCGACGGCGCGCGGCCGTGGATCGAGTGCATGCCATAGGTGTTCAGGTAGTACGGGAACCGCGAGGAGCAGCCGATGCCCGAGATGAACACGATGTTCTCGCGCTTGAGCCCGAGCGTGGGCAGGAACGACTGGACCGCGTTGAGCACGACGTAGTCGCCGCAGCCGGGACACCAGCGGACCTCCTGGTCCGACTTGTAGTCCTTGGCCTTCTGCGGCTCGTCGGTGGTGGGCACAAGGTCCAGGCCGCCGAGGGTGGGGAGCCCGATGTCGATTGCGGTCACTTCGCCGCCTCCGTAGTAACGCTGGTGATGATCTCGGTGAACACGCCCTGCAGTTCTTCGGCCTTGAACGCCATCCCGGCCACCTTCGTGTAGCTGTGCACGTCGACGAGATACTTGGCCCGCAGCAACAGCGCCAGCTGGCCGAGGTTCATCTCGGGCACCACGACGGTGTCGTAAGAGCGCAACACGTCGCCGAGATTCGACGGGAACGGGTTCAGGTGGCGCAGGTGCGCCTGCGCGATCGGCATGCCTTCCTTGCGTACCCGCCGGCACGCCGCGCCAATCGGGCCGTAGGAAGATCCCCAGCCCAGCGCCAGCACCCGGGCCTTGCCGCCGGACGGGTCGTCGACCACGACGTCGGGGACGTCGATGCCGTCGATCTTCGCTTGCCGCAGCCGGACCATCTTCTCGTGGTTGGCCGGGTCGTAGGAGATGTGCCCGGTCCCGTCGGCCTTCTCCAGCCCGCCGATGCGGTGCTGCAGATCGGGCGTGCCCGGGACCGCCCACGCGCGGGCGAGGGTCTCGGGATCCCGCACGTACGGCCAGAATTCGCCGGAGCCGTCCGTGGAGTTGGGCTCGGTGGCGAACTCGACGCTCAGGTCGGGCAGGGTGGCGACGTCCGGGATCAGCCACGGCTCGGAGCCGTTCGCGATCGCGCCGTCCGAGAGCAGCAGCACCGGCGTGCGGTACTTCAGCGCGATCCGGGTGGCCTCGATCGCCGCGTCGAAGCAGTCCGCCGGCGAAAGCGGCGCGACGATCGGCACCGGCGATTCGCCGTTGCGGCCGAACATCGCCTGCAGCAGGTCGGCCTGCTCGGTCTTGGTCGGCAAGCCGGTCGACGGCCCGCCGCGCTGTACGTCGATCACGACCAGCGGCAGCTCGACCATCACGCCGAGCCCGACGGCTTCGGACTTCAGCGCGACACCCGGCCCGGACGTCGAGGTGACGCCCAGCGCGCCGCCGTAGGACGCGCCCAGCGCGGCGCCGATGCCGGCGATCTCGTCCTCGGCCTGGAAGGTGATGATGCCGAAGTTCTTGTGCTTGGACAGCTCGTGGAGGATGTCCGAAGCCGGGGTGATCGGGTACGTGCCGAGCAGGATCTGCAGGCCCGAGCGCTGCCCGGCGGCCACGATCCCGTACGCCAGCGCGGTGTTCCCGGTGATCTGCCGGTAGGTGCCCTGGTTCAGCTTCGCCGGCGCCACCTGGAACGTGGTGGCGAACGACTCGGTCGTCTCGCCGTAGTTCCAGCCCGCGCGGAAGGCCAGGATGTTCGCCTCGGCGATGTCCGGCTTCTTCGCGAACTTCTCGCGCAGGAACTGCTCGGTGCCCTCGGTCGGCCGGTGGTACATCCACGACAGCAGGCCGAGCGCGAACATGTTCTTGCAGCGCTCGGCGTCCTTCTTGCCGAGCCCGGTGTCCGCCAGCGCGCCCTGGGTCAGCGTCGACATCGCCACGCGGTGGACCTGGTAGGCGGCCAGCGTGTCGTCGTCGAGCGGGTCGCGGTCGTAGCCGACCTTGACCAGGTTGCGCTTGATGAAGTCGTCGGTGTTGAGGATGATCGTCCCGCCGTGCGGCACGTCGGCGAGGTTCGCCTTGAGCGCGGCGGGGTTCATCGCCACGAGCACGTCCGGCCGGTCGCCCGGGGTCAGGATGTCGTAGTCGGCGAAGTGCACCTGGAACGAGGAGACGCCGGGGATGGTGCCCTGCGGTGCCCGGATCTCGGCGGGGAAGTTCGGCATGGTCGACAGGTCGTTGCCGAAGGCCGCGGCCTCGGAGGTGAACCGGTCACCGGTCAGTTGCATGCCGTCACCGGAGTCACCCGCGAACCGGATGACCACCCGGTCCAGCTTGGCCACCTCGGTGGGCCTGGTCGCGGCCAATGAGCCGTGGCCAGCGCCGTTGCCGTTCGCACTCGTGCTCATGGGTCAGGGAATCCCTCTCTCCCGACGTGATGCGGACCCCGGGGCATCCGGGGCGATCGCCTGCCCGGTGACGTCGGCTCGGATCACCAGGTCCTGCCACGAGGTTAGCTCGCGTTCGCCATTGATGTTTCTGGAGTCCCGGAGCGTGGGCGACCTCTTTGTTGCCGTCATCTGCTCTCGTGCCGGTGTCCGGTTCGCGGATTCCCCCGATCGTAACTATCCGACCTTGTCTCTGGCTGTGACCCGCATCTCGTGAAGCTAAAATGCGCAGGTCAGGAGTGGTGACCGATTCGGGCACGCAGCGCCTCGAGCCGCTGCGCGAACGCCGGTGAGGCCAGCGAGGCCAATTGCGGGCCGAGTTCGGCGTCGACGGCGTCGGCGTGGTCGGCCAACCCTCGAGTTAGCTGGAGGCTGCGTTTCGTGGCGAGAAGCGCTTCGCGCGGCGCGGCCACCGCGGGCGCGGCGAGTTCGAAAGCGGCGGCGAGCAGTTCGTCGTGGCCGCCTTCGACGAGCCGGTGCGCGAGACCGGTCTGGACCGCTCGGCCGGCGTCGAGCGCTTCGCCGAACAGCGTCATCGCGGCAGCGCGTTCGCCACCGCGCCCACCGCGCGTTGCGCCATCCAGGTCATCCCGCCGCCGGGATGCAGGCCGAGGTCGAGGAACCGGGCGACGAACTTGGCGCGCGGCCCGGCGAGCCGGACGTCCGCGGCCAGCGCGAGGTTCAGCCCGGCGCCGACGGCCGCGCCGCCGACCGCGGCGATCGTCGGCAGTGGGCACCGGGCCACCGCGAGGAAGCCGTCGTAGATCGAGCGGAGGCCGGCCTCGTCCGCTTCGGCGAGCGACGTCAGATCCGCGCCCGCGCAGAACGCCGGCGGGGTGCCGGTGACCACCACGACGTGCACCGCCGGGTCCTGCTCGGCGGCGGTGACCGCCGCGGCCAGCTGGGCCGAGAGGTCGAGGGTGAGCGCGTTGCGGGTGGCCGGGGCGTCGACGGTCAGCAGCGCGACGCCGCGGTCGTGCGTGCTGAGAATGCTTTCGCTCATGGCGCAGAGGGTGGCACGGCTCAGGTCTCCGGCGTCGGCGGCCGCTCGAGCAGGCGCGACAGCACCACGGTCGACACCGTGCGGTCGACGATCTCGAGGCCGCGCAGCCGCTCCAGTGCCGTCTCCAGGTGGTGGATGTCGGCCGCGCGCAGGTGCACGATCGCGTCCGCGGCGCCCGAAACGGTGTAGGCGGCGACGACCTCCGGCAGCGGTTCCAGCCGTGCGCGGATGCGGGCCGGGGTGATGTTGCCGTTGCAGGTCATCTCGACGAACGCCTCGGTGCCCCAGCCCAGTGCCTCGGGGTCGACGACCGCGGTGAAGCCGCGCAGGACACCGGTTTCGAGCAGCCGGTCGACCCGCCGTTTCACCGCCGGAGCCGACAGCCCGACGATCTTGCCGATCTCCGCGTAGCTGGATCGCGCGTTCGCGACGAGACACGAAACGATTCGCTGGTCGATAGTGTTCACACGCAACATTTAGCACAGATATGCGCAGCGAACAGCGATTGATTGCGGATTGGGGCGGCTTTACCCTGCAGTCATGCAGGGATCTTCGCCAGTGCGCGTGCCGACCACCCGCCGGTACCTGATGTGCCCCCCGCGCTACTTCGCGGTGGACTACGTGATCAACCCCTGGATGGACCCCTCGAAGCCGGTCAGCGCCGACGTCGCCGTCGCGCAGTGGACCGTGCTGCGTGACACCTACCGAAGCCTGGGCCACACCGTCGAGGAGATCGACGCTCAGCCCGGGCTGCCCGACATGGTCTTCGCCGCCAACTCCGGCACCGTCGTCGACGGGCGCGTGCTGGGCTCCCGGTTCCGCGCCCCGCAGCGCGCCGCCGAGGCCGAGCACTTCCGCCGCTGGTTCGTCGAGCACGGCTACCGCGACATCACGATGCCGGAGAAGATCAACGAGGCCGAGGGCGACTTCGCCTGGACCGGCCGGCTGCTGCTGGCCGGCACCGGCTTCCGCACCGACCCGGCGGCGCACGCCGAGGCGCAGGAGGTGCTCGGTGTCCCGGTCGTCTCGCTCAGCCTGATCGACCCGCGGTACTACCACCTCGACACCGCGCTGTTCGTGCTCGCCGAGGCGACCGACACCACGCCGGCCCAGATCGTCTACTACCCGGCGGCGTTTTCGGCCGGTTCGCGCCGGGTGCTGGAGCGGTTGTTCCCGGACGCGGTGCTCGCCACGGCCGATGACGCGGAGTGTTTCGGGCTCAACGGAGTGTCCGACGGTCGAAACGTTGTTCTCCCCCTCGAAGCCACCCGGCTGGGTGAGCAGTTGGTAAAGCGCGGCTACGAACCGATCTACGTGGACATCTCTGAGCTGCGTAAAGCCGGAGGCGGTCCGAAATGCTGCACTTTGGAGATCCGGAAAGGCTAATTCTCGGTAAAAAGCCGTAACTCACCCATTTGCCAGAGCGATTAATCCGCGAAACTTCAACCATCCACTCGCGGTGAGGCCCGGCTATGGCAGCAGTGACGGTCAACCTGGCGATGCACGGGATCGGCCGTCCGGCTCGGCAGCTCGAGCCCGGTGAGAACGAGCGCTGGGTGTCGGTGGAGCAGTTCGAGCAGGTGCTCGACGCGGTCCGCGAGCGCCCGGACGTCCACCTGACCTTCGACGACGGCAATGAGTCCGACGTCGAGATCGCGTTGCCCCGGCTGGTCGAGCGCGGGCTGAGTGCCGAGTTCTTCCCGCTGGCGGGACGGCTGGGGCAGCGCGGCTACGTCGACCGCGGCGGGCTGCGCGAGTTGGTCAAGGCTGGGATGGAGATCGGCTCGCACGGCTGGGAGCCGCGCGACTGGCGGCTTCTCGACGACCGGCACGCGCACCGCGAGCTCGAGGACGCGCCGCGGCTGCTGGGCGATCTGTGCGGCAAGCCGGTGCGACGGTACTCGCTGCCCTTCGGCGCCTACGACCGTCGTCTGCTGACGCGGCTGCGGCACGCCGGCGCCACCCGCGTCTACTCCAGCGACGGCGGCGCGTCCCGGACCGACCGGTGGCTGCAGGCGCGTACCGAGCTTCGGCACGACTTCGATCAGCGGTGGCTGGACGGTGTGCTGGCCGGTTCCTCGGGTGGGGTGTACCGGCGAGCGGGACGCTGGGCCGCGCGATTGTTCCCGCGGCGATCCCGCTAGCTGGGTTTTCGTCAAACCGGTCCAGGTAATGGGAAAATCCCGTACCTGTGGGTCTTGAACCAAGTCGTGTTCCCGGGCATCCTGAGGCCTCGCCGCCGTAAGGAAAGTTTCCTAATTAAGGGAGCATCAGGAATGCGGAAGCTGATCCTGCTCGCGACACTGGCGTTGGCCGCAGCGGTCATGCCTTCGGCGATCGCCTCGGCGGCGCCGGCCACGACGTCCTCACCCGCCGCTGTGGAGGCCGGTCCCACCGCCTCGCAGCTGCTGGCGAAGACCAACTCCTGCAAGCAGATCTCCAACGGCAAGTACAAGACCGACGAGGACGTCTCGGGCAAGACGGTCGCCGTCTGCGACGCCAACGGCGCGGTCTTCTGGAAGGCCGACATGGACGTCGACTGCGATGGCCAGCGGAGCTCGCAGTGCAACGAGAACACCGACTGCTGCTACCAGGACGACACCGCGTTCCACCAGAGTGACGGCAAGCCGCTGAACGCCGCGAAGCTGCCCTACATCGTCGTGCCGAGCTCCAGCAGCATCTGGAAGTACTCGTCGTCCGGTCTCAAGGGCGGCGGCTCGTGCGCGGTGATCTACAACGGCAAGGTCGAATACGCGGTCATCGGCGACACCGGTCCGACACAGATCATCGGTGAGGCGTCCTACGCGACGGCCAAGGACCTCGGCATCAACCCCGATCCGTCCAACGGCGGTGTCGACTCCGGTGTGACGTACATCTGCTTCAAGAATTCGACCGTCTCGCCGATCGAGAATCACGGCGCTGCCGTGAGCAAGGGCGAGAGCCTGGCGAACACGTTCGTCAGCAAGAACTGAGAAAAGGCTCGTGAGCGTTCCGGGCGGTTCTAACCGCCCGGAACGCTCACGAGTCCGTTACCGCCTCCCGCCAGGTAACGAACCCGGTGCCACGGCCGACCAAGGGATGGGTCGCGTGGAAAAGCGGAGGTTGGCGTGAAGATCAGTGTCTTCGGGCTCGGCTATGTCGGTTGTGTTTCCGCCGCGTGCCTGGCGGGGCAGGGGCACCGGGTCGTCGGGGTCGACGTCAACCCGGTCAAGGTCGACCTGGTCCGGCAGGGCCACGCGCCCGTCGTCGAGGAGCGGATCGGCGAGCTGATCGCCGAAGTCGTGGCCAGCGGGGCGCTGAGCGCGACCACGCGACGTCGCCGAAGCGGTCATGAGACAGCGAAATCTCGCTGATCTGCGTCGGGCACGCCGTCGGCGCCCAACGGCAGCCTCTCCACGACCTACCTCGAGCGGGTCGCCGAGGAGATCGGCGACGTCGCTCAAGACCAAGACCGAGCGCCACACCGTCGTCTTCCGCAGCACGATGCTGCCGGGCACCTGCCTGGACCTGCTGGTCCCGATCCTCGAGAAGGCGTCGGGCCGGACCGCGGGCGTCGACTTCGGGGTCGCGGTGAACCCCGAGTTCCTGCGCGAGGGCAGCAGCGTCCGGGACTTCTTCGACCCGCCCAAGACGGTCATCGGCGAGTTCGACACCGCCAGCGGTGACGCCGTGGCCGCGCTCTACGAGGGCCTGCCCGGCGCGGTCTTCCGGGTGCCGATCCCGGTCGCCGAGATGACCAAGTACGCCGACAACGCCTTCCACGGGCTCAAGATCGGCTTCGCCAACGAGCTCGGCGCGGTCTGCCAGGCGCTCGGGCCTCGACTCGCACCAGGTGATGGACGTCTTCCTGGCCGACACCAAGCTCAACATCAGCCCGGCCTACCTGCAAGCCCGGCTTCGCCTTCGGCGGCTCCTGCCTGCCCAAGGACCTGCGCGGCCTGGTCTACGCCGCGCACCGCGCCGACGTCTCGGTGCCGATCCTGTCCCACGTGCTCGCCTCCAACGCCGACCACCTGCAGCGCGCGTTCGAGCTGGTCGCGCGCACCGGCAAGCGCAGGGTCGGGCTGTTCGGGCTGTCCTTCAAGCCCGGCACCGACGACCTGCGCGAGAGCCCGCTGGTCGAGCTCGCCGAGCGGCTGCTCGGCAAGGGCTACGACCTGAAGATCTACGACGCCAACGTCAGCCTGTCCCGGCTGATCGGCGCCAACCGCGAGTACATCGAAGGCCGCCTGCCGCACCTCGCGCAGCTGCTCGCCGGCTCCATCGACGAGGTGCTCGACCACGCCGAGGTCGCCGTCGTCGGCTGCAAAGACCCGGACGTCCTCGCCGCGCTGCCGAAGGGCGGCGACCGGGTGCTCGTCGATCTCGTCCGCCTCCCCGACGCCGCCGAGCGTCGCCACGAAGAGGGATACGTAGGCCTTGCCTGGTAAAGCGCTCATCCTCGTCGAGAACCTCTCGGTCCCGTTCGACCGGCGCGTCTGGCAGGAGTCCCAGACCCTGCGCGACGCCGGCTGGGAAGTCCACGTCATCTGCCCCCAGGGCACGAAGCGCGACACCGAGGCCGAGGCCGTCATCGACGGCGTGCACATCCACCGCTACCCGCTCAAGGCCGCCACCGGCGGGCCGGCCGGCTACCTGCAGGAGTACGGCTCCGCGCTGTGGCACACGCTGCGGCTGGCCCGCAAGATCGGCCGGGTCGACGTCGTCCACGCGTGCAACCCGCCGGACCTGCTCTTCCTGGTCGCGCTGGTGCTCAAGCGCCGGGGCGCGCAGTTCATCTTCGACCAGCACGACCTGTGCCCCGAGCTGTACCTGTCCCGCTTCGACCGCGGCCAGACCTGCTCTACCGCGGGGTCTGCGCGCTCGAGCGCGCCACCTACCGCACCGCCGACGTCGTGATCGCGACCAACGAGAGCTACAAGCAGGTCGCCATGATCCGCGGCGGGAAGAAGCCCGAGGACGTCTTCGTCGTGCGCAGCGCGCCGGTCGTCGAGCGGTTCAAGGCGGTCCCGGCCGAGCCCGAGCTGAAGAAGGGCAAGCCGTTCATGCTCGCCTACCTCGGCGTCATGGGCCCCCAGGACGGCGTCGACTACGCCCTGCGCGCGCTCGCCGCGCTGCGTGACGAGCTCGGCCGCACCGACTGGCACGCGGTCTTCGTCGGCTCCGGCGACGCCTGGGACGACATGGTGGCGCTCTCGGCGAAGCTCGGGCTGGCCAACTGCGTCGAGTTCACCGGCCGCGTCCCCGACGAGGACCTGGTCCGCTACCTGTCCACGGCGGACGTCTGCCTCTCGCCGGACCCGCTCAACCCGCTCAACGACGTCTCCACGATGAACAAGATCGTGGAGTACATGGCGATGAGCAAGCCGATCGTCTCCTTCGAGCTGCGCGAGGCGCGGGTCTCGGCGGGCGACGCCGCGCTCTACGCCCCGGCGAACGACGAACCGGCCTTCGCGAAGCTGATTTCCCAGCTGCTCGACGACCCCGAAGAGCGGGTCAGGATGGGTAAGCTCGGGCAGGCGCGGGTGGCGGGCCCGCTCTCCTGGGAGAACTCTCAGAAAGCCCTGCTCGCGGCATACGAGGCAGCTGTGTCTTCTGGGGCCTAGCCCCAGACCCCAGCCGGGGGCAAGCCCCCTGGACCCCCACAAGAAGTCGGTAGCGGTTCGGCAAAGACTGAACCCGACCTGTAACCAAGACGTCGTCCTCTACGACGAGTCGGGTAACCGGACGATCAACTGAGGCCGTTCGGCGTACCCGCTTCAGGAATGGAGAACCCGCCGTTGACTGACGACACGGTGCGCCTGGCCCTGATCGGGCAGGTCCTCCGCCGTCGCTGGCGACTGCTCGCCGCGACGGCGGTGCTGGGCGCGGCTGTCGGCGCGGGGGCCTCGGTCCTGCTCTCACCGGGCTTCGAGACCACCGCCAGCGTGCTGCTGCAGGGCCCGCGCCAGGCCGACGAACTGCTCACCCAGTCCGAGGTCGCGACCAGCTCGGTGGTGCTGGACAGGGCGGCCGCGCCGCTGTCCTGGCACCCCTCGGGCGCGGACCTCAAGAAGCATGTGACGCCCTCGGTGGCGAACGGGAACGTGATCACGCTCACCGTCACCGCCGACACCGCCGAGCACGCCCAGCAGCTCGCCGACCAGGTCGCACAGCAGTTCGTCAAATACTCGACGCAGCTGGCCGCCAACTCCACGGGCGCCACGGTGCAGCTGGCGCAGGAGCAGAAGGAGAACCTCCGCGCGCAGGTCCAGCTGACCACCCAGACGATCAGCAAGCTCTCCCAGGACGTCCAGAACGGCCAGACCGTGGAGGGCGTGCAGGCCCGCACCCAGCTCGAGGGCCTGCGCACCTCGCTGCAGCAGGCGATCAACAACCTCAACCAGGCCGACGCGGCGACCGGCGTCGGCAACATGGTCGTGCTCGGCCCGGCCGAGCGGCCCACCGCCCCGGCGGCGCCGACGATGACCCAGCTCATCGCGGGCGGCGCGGTCCTGTTCTTCCTGGCCGGGGTGTTCGGTCACCTCTTCACCGCGCGCGCCGACCGGCGGCTGCGCGGCGAGCCCGACATCGCCTCGGCGCTCGGCGCTCCGGTCCTCGCCGGCATCGACGTCACGACCCCGGCGGGCGACCGGCTTCCGGCCGACGGCCTGCTCGGCAAGCTCCGGCGGCTGCTCGGCAACGACCGGCCGTGGCTGCTCCCGCCGGTCGAGACCTCGGCCGACGAAGCCAACCGCGACATCCGCTACCGGCGGGTGCTGGCCAGGGTCGCGGTCGGCCCCGGCCGGGTGCTCCTGGTCGTCCCGGACGACGACGAGACCGCGAAGCTGGCCGCGGCCCAGCTGTCCGCACTGGCCGACGAGCTCGGCATGACGCTGCGGACCCTCGAGGTCTCCGCGCAACGCCCGACCGTGCCCGACAGCACCGGCGACTCCGGCGTCCTGCTGGTGCTCGGCTCCGGAACACGCACCGCATGGGAACTGGTCCGGTTCGCCGAGGCTTGTGCCGACGCGGGTCAGGAGATCGTCGGCGCGATCCTGACCCACCCCGTCCGGCCGGAGGACTCGGCCGCCACCCCGGCTCTGGCCGACGAGGAAGTTTTGGCAGGTTCCGCGTGAGCACCGACTCCTCGCCCGCAGCGCCCTTGGTCGACCTCCAGCGTCTCGTCGTCGCGATCCGCCGCAAGCGCCGTTTCTGGCTGGCCACCGCCCTGCTCGGGCTGGTCCTCGGCGGGCTCGTCACGTTCCTGCTCCCGGCCCCGCCGACCGCGGTCGCCAAGGTCATCGTGATCCACCAGGACGACTCGCCGACCGACAGCGGCACGCTCATGCGCACCGACGTCGCCGTGCTGGGCACCGCCGACATCGCGGGCAAGGCGCTCAAGGCGCTCAACAGCACCGAGTCCCTCGACGACTTCATGAAGAACTACGCCGGGCTCGGCCTGACCAACAACGTCATGCAGATCACGGTCAAGGCGAAGAGCAATGACGAGGCCGTGGCCAAGGCGAAGGCCCTGGCGGACGCCTTCATCGCCGATCACGTCCAGCGCAGCCAGGCCGCCGCGGCCGCGCAGTCGAAGGCGATCCTGGACCAGGGCAAGAACGCCCAGGACGAGCTGAACAAGGTCAACGACCAGATCACGCAGCTCGAAGCGGACAAGAAGGCCAAGCCGTCCGACCTCGAGACGCTCTACAGCCGCCGCGCCGCGCTGTCCGCCCAGATCTCCGACTTCACCAGCCGCTCGCAGCAGGCCGGCATCGGCAGCCCGCAGATCGCCGCGGGCACACAGATCATCGACGCTCCGCGCGCGCTGCCCAAGGGGCTGCTCAAGACCGGCGCGACCAACAGCGGCATCGGGTTCGCGCTGGGCCTGGCGCTGGGCCTCGCACTCGCCGCGGTCACGTCGATTTCGCGCGACCGGCCGGTGCTGCGCCGTGAGATCTCCAGCCATCTCGGCGCGTCCGTGATCGCCCAGCTGCCCTCGAAACTGCGAGGCCCGGCCCGGCTGTGGGCGAAGTCCAAGGCCGTCACCGAACGCCGGCGCGTGGCCACCACCCTGGTCCGCGCGATCAAGGCCGACGCCGCCACGGTGTCGCTGCTGGAGCTCGGCGCGCCGAAGGTCGCGGCCGCCCTGGCCCTGGACATCGCCGAGGAGCTCTCCGCCGACGGCCCGGCCGCCGTGGTCGACGACCTCAAGCAGGGAGACGTCCGCAAGCTCGCCGCCGAGAGCAAGAGCGAGATCCCGGTGCTCGCGGCCGGGGACCCCGATGGCGCGCCCGGCGAACGCCGGATCGGCGTCGGCTCGGTGGCCCCGGGCACGGCGTGGACGGACCTGACCCACCTGGGCGCCGAGACCGTGCTGGTCGTCAAGGCCGGGCACGCGGCCTCGATGTGGCTGCACACCGTCGCCCGCCAGCTCGCGGACTCCGCGATCCCGATCGTCGGCATCGTGCTGGTCGACCCCGACCCGCGCGACAAGACCGACGGCACGCTCTGGGACGGCCTGCACACCGCCTTGCGCGGCCGTGGCCGGGAAGTGCCGATGGTGCGGGTCGAAGAGCGTCGCGAGGACCGGGTCGACGAGCCGGTGGCCCGGGTCGTCGAGCGGGTCCTGCAGGAGCAGCTGACCAGGAAGTTCCCGCCGGTGCGGCCGGTCGCCGCGCTGCCGCTCCCGCCGCAGCCCCCGGTGCTGAAGCCGCCGACGCAGCTGCCGGAGCCGGGCACGGTGAGCGTGCCGGTCGACGACGCTCCCACGACGAAGTTCGCCCCGGTCAAGCGCCGCCTGCCCACGCCGTTCAAGCGCGACCACGGCGAGACCGCGCACCAGGGCGAACTGCCGGACGACTCCGCCGAAGTTTCCTAATCCCAAGAGGGGATCCACTCAGCATGTGCGGCATCGCAGGGACCTACCTCTGGCCGGACGGCGGAGGCCTCACCGACCGGCTCACGAAGACACTGGCCCACCGGGGCCCGGACGGTTCCGGCCGGTACGAGCACCGCGCCGGGCCCGGTCAAGTCCACTTAGGACACCGCAGGCTGTCGATCATCGACCTGTCGGAGACCGGGGCGCAGCCGATGGTCGCCGACGGCCTGGCGTTGAGCTACAACGGCGAGCTCTACAACGCGCCCGAGCTGCGCGTCGAGCTCGAGGCCGCGGGCGCGCGGTTCCGCGGCACCTCGGACACCGAGGTGCTGCTGCAGGCGTGGCGGATCTGGGGCGTCGACTGCCTGCCGCGGCTGCGCGGGATGTTCGCCTTCGCGATCTTCGACGAGCGCACCGGCGAGCTGTTCCTGGCACGTGACCAGCTGGGCATCAAGCCGCTGTTCTTCGTGGCGCGGAATGGCGGTGTCGTGTTCGCCTCCGAGCTCAAGGCGCTGGCCGGCGAGCTGGGCGGCTCGCTCCAGATCGACGACGCGGCGCTGATCGCGTCGCTGCTCTACTACTGGGTCCCCGACAGCCGCTGCGCCTACCGCGGCGCGGAGAAGCTGCCGCCGGGCACGTGGCTGCGCTGCCGCCCGGACGGCACCACCGACCGCGGCCGGTTCTGGTCGTTGCGGGAGGTCGCCGAGGAGGGCGCGGCGTTCGAGGGCGAGGTCGACCTGCACGAGGTCATCTCCGAGTCCACCGCCAAGCACCTGCTCTCCGACGTCCCGGTGGCGACGTTCCTCTCGGGTGGCCTGGACTCCAGCTACCTGACGGCGCTGGCCGCCCGTTCGCAGCCCGGGATTTCGGCGTACACCATCGGTTTCCGGGCCGAGGACGCGAAGTTCGAGGCCATGCCGGACGACCTCAAGTACGCCCGGATCGTCGCCGAGAAGTTCGGCGTCGACCTGCACGAGATCGAGATCGCGCCGCAGGTCCTCGACCTGCTGCCGAAGATGACCTACCACCTGGACGAGCCGATCGGCGACCCGGCGGCGATCAACTCCTTCCTGATCTGCTCGGCCGCGCGCGAGGCCGGGGTCAAGGTGATGCTGTCCGGGATGGGCGCCGACGAGCTGTTCGCCGGGTACCGCAAGCACCTCGCGAACCTGATCGCGCTGCGCTACCACAAGGTTCCCGGCGTCGTCCGGCGTCCGGTCGAGTCCCTTGTGGACAGACTGCCGGTGGCGTCGGCCAAGCGCGGCTACCGGTCGGTCCGGTTCGCGAAGCGGTTCCTGTCCTTCGCCGGGCTGCCCGAGGAGACGGCGTTCCGGCGCAGCTACACGATGTACGACCAGGCCGAGCTGCTCGCGCTGCTCAACCCGGACCTCGCCCCGGCGGTCGACGACGTACTGACCGAGCACGCCGACACCTACAACGACCAGGCGCTCGACGACTTCGTCAACCGCATGTGCCTGGCCGACTCGCGGATGTTCCTGCCCGGCCTGAACCTCGCCTACACCGACCGCTCGACGATGGCCGCGTCCACGGAGGTGCGCACGCCGTTCGTCGACGTCGAGGTCGTCAAGGCCGCGTTCCGCATCCCCGGCAACAAGAAGATCGTCGGCCGCGCCGGGAAGATGGCGCTCAAGAAGGCCGCTTTGAACATCCTGCCCAGCGAGATCGTGCACCGGCCGAAGGGCCTGTTCAGCGCGCCGCTGCGGGCCTGGATGAGCCGCGACCTGGCACCGCTCGTGCGCGAAGTCGTCAACGAGGGCGTCCTCGTCGAGTCCGGTTTCCTGCAGCGGGAAGCGTTGCAGCGCATGGTCGCCGAGGACGCCGCCGGTCAGCAGGACCGCAGTAAGCACCTCTGGCACATCTTGACTCTTGAGTACTGGTACCGGAACGCGATGGCGGGAGCAAAGTGAAGCAGGTAGTCCAGAACTACAAGAGTGGCGAACTGGCGCTGCTCGAGGTGCCGGAACCGGCGTGCAAGCCCGGCGGCGTGCTCGTCCGGACGGCGTTCTCGCTGATCTCCACCGGCACCGAGATGATGAAGGTGTCGGAAGCCAGCATGTCCCTGGTGGGCAAGGCCAGAGCCCGGCCGGACCAGGTCGCCAAGGTCGTGCAGAGCGTGGCCACCAACGGCCTGCGCCGCGACCTACCGCAAGGTGACGTCCAAACTGGACTCCTACACCCCGCTCGGCTACTCGCTGTGCGGCGTTGTCGAGCAGGTCGGCGACGGCATCACCGACGTCGTCGTGGGCGACCTCGTGGCCTGCGCGGGCAACGAGCACGCGCTGCACTCCGAGCTGAACTGGGTGCCCAAGAACCTCTACTCCCGCGTGCCCGCCGGCGTCGACCCGCGCCACGCCGCGTTCGGCACCGTCGGTTCCATCGCGATGCAGGGCGTCCGCCGCGGCGAGCCGCAGATCGGCGAGGTCGCGCTGGTGATCGGGCTCGGCCTGATCGGCCAGCTGGTCGTCCAGCTGCTGGCGTCCTCGGGCGTGCGCGTGGTCGGCGTCGACCCGGACCCGTCGCGGTGCAAGCTCGCCGAGAGCCTCGGCGCGATCGTCTGCAGTCACCCGGACTCCGGCGTCGTCGACAACGTGGTCGACGAGCTGACCCACGGCGCCGGCGTCGACCAGACCTACCTGGCCGCCGGCGGCAACACGAACGCCCCGGTGGAGCTGGCCGCGAAGCTCTCGCGCGACCGCGGGCGCGTGATCGACATCGGCAAGTGCAAGCTCGATCTGCCGTGGAACGCCTACTACGAAAAGGAACTGGACGTCCGGTTCTCGCGCTCGTACGGCCCCGGCCGCTACGACCCGTCCTACGAGCTGGATGGCCACGACTACCCGATCGGCCAGGTCCGCTGGACCGAGCGCCGCAACCTCGAGTGCGTGCTCGACCTGATCGCTCGCGACCGCCTCGACGTCGAGCCGCTGATTTCGCACGTGTCCGACTTCTCCGAAGCCGTCGAGACGTACAAGGCGCTCAACGAAGGCGAGCTCAAGGCCGTCGCGGTGCTGTTCAGCTACCCCAATGTGGAAAGTCACACCGAGCCGGTGCTGACGTCGGTGAAGGTGTCCACTCCTGAGCGGAAGGTCGCGCCGCTGCCGGTCGGGCAGCCGGTGCGTCTCGGCTTCATCGGGGCGGGCAACTACGCGTCCTCGATGCTGCTGCCGCACCTCGTCGAGCGCTCCGACGTCCAGCTCAAGCACGTCGCCACGACGTCGGCGCTGTCCGGTGCCAACGCCCGCCGCAAGTTCGGCTTCGCGGAGGCGTCTACCGACATCGACAACGTCCTGGGCGACGACTCGATCGACGCCGTCTTCGTCGTCACCCGGCACAGCTCGCATGCCGAACTGACCCGCCGCGCGCTGCTGGCGGGCAAGACGGTGTTCGTCGAGAAGCCGCTGGCGCTTTCCGAGGCAGAGCTTCAGAAAGTCCTCGACGCCATCGAGGAGTCCGGCAACGACCGGCTCCAGGTCGGCTTCAACCGCCGCTTCGCGCCGCTGCTGAACGAGGCGCAGGGCCAGTTCGGCCCGCGAGTCGGCGCCGCGACCGTCCGGTACCTGGTCAACGCCGGCCGGCTCGACCACGGCAGCTGGTACAACCAGACCGACTCCGAGGGCTCGCGGTTCGTCGGCGAAGGCGGCCACTTCATCGACACCGTCAGCTGGCTGCTCGGCGACGACCCGGTTTCGGTGTACGCGAGCGGGGACCAGGTCACGCTGGCCTACCCGGACGGCTCGACCGCGGTGATCAGCTACACCGAAAGCGGCTCGTCGACGTTCCCGAAGGAAACCCTCGACCTCGTCGCCGACGGCAAGGTGCTGAAGCTCGACGACTTCGTCCGCGCTTCGGTGTACGGCCGCAAGAAGTGGGCCAGCTCGCGCATCCCGAAGGGCCGTGACAAGGGACAGGCCGCCGAGGTCGACGCCTTCCTCGACGCCGTCCGGACCGGCGGGCCGATGCCGATCTCGGTGTCGTCGCTGGCCGCCACCACCCTGGCCACGCTGGCCGCGCAGACCAGCCTGTCGGCCGCGGGCCCGGTCCGCATCGAGCTGCCCGTCAAGGCTGGTGCTCCGGCATGATGGGTCCCGGCTGGTACCTCCGCCGCCTGTCCCGGATGGGGCCGGCGGAGGTCGTCGGCCGCGCGCGCAGCGCCGTCGTCGTCCGGCAGTGGAGGCGCGCTCTGCCGACGCCGCCGGACTGGCCGTCGCACCCCCGGTTCACCGCCGCGCTGCCCGCGGGCACGCTCGGCAAGGTCTCGGCGGAGGCGACGAAACGGCTGCTGGCCACGGCGGACGAGCTGATGGCCGGTCGCGCGGAGTACTTCGGCGTCGTCCGCGAGGACATGGTGGCGCCGGACTGGGCGTTCGACCCGAAGACCGGCCGCCGCGCTCCTTCGGACGTCTACGCCTTCGACGTGCCGTACCGCTCCGAGGACACCGTCGGCGACATCAAGCAGATCTGGGAGCCTTCGCGCCACCAGCACCTCACCGTGCTGGCGGCGGCGTACGCGCTGACCGGTGACGAGTCCTACGCCGAGCGCGTCGCCGCGCACCTGCGATCGTGGTGGGCGGCGAACCCGCCGCTGTTCGGCCCGCACTGGGTGAGCGGGATCGAGCTGGGCATCCGGCTGCTCTCGTGGGTCTGGGTCCGCCGGCTGCTGGACGGCTGGTCCGGCGTCGCGGCGCTGTTCGAGGACAACCCGGACGCGCTGCTGCACCTGTGGCACCACCAGAACTGGCTGTCGTCGATGCGCAGCCACGGTTCGTCGGCGAACAACCACGTCATCGCCGAGGACGCCGGGCTGCTGGCCGCGACCTGCGCGTTCGCCTGGTTCCCGGAGACGCCGCGCTGGCGGGCCGAGGCCATGGAGTCGCTGGACGCCCAGCTGCTGCGCAACACGTTCGACTCGGGGCTCAACCGGGAGCTCGCGTCGGAGTACCACGGGCTGGTACTGGAGCTCGGCCTGGCCGCGGCGGTGGAGGCAGACGCCGCGGGCACGCCGGTCCCCGATTCGACGTGGGAAACCCTGCTCCGGATGACCGACGCGCTGGCGTCCATTGTGGACTCGACGCTGCGGCCCCCGCGGCAGGGCGACGCCGACGACGGCTTCGGCCTGATCGTCGACGGCACGCGCGACCGACCGCTGGGCGTCGCTGCTGGCGACCGGCGAAGTTCTTTTCGGACGGTTGGCCTGGTGGCCGGCGGTGCCCGGCGACGACGTCCGCACGCCGCTGCTCACGGCTTTCGGTGCGCACACCCCGCATTTCGGGCGTCCGGCCCGGTAAGCGGGTGGCGCACCTGCGGGACGCGGGCATGACGATCCTGCGGTCCGGCCCGGTGTGGGTGCGCTGCGACGGCGGGCCGCACGGCTTCCTGTCCATCGCGGCGCACGCGCACGCGGACGCACTGTCGGTGGAGGTGCGCCACAACGGCGTCGACGTCCTCGCCGACCCCGGCACGTTCTGCTACCACGGCGAACCGCGGTGGCGGTCCGTACTTCCGGTCCACGCTCGGGCACAACACGCTCGAGCTCGGCGGGGGAGACCAGTCGGTGTCCGGCGGGCCGTTCCTGTGGACGAAACACGCGCACGCGTTGGTCGTCGGCGTCCACACGCCGGATTCCGGGCCTTCGAGCTGGTCCGCCGCGCACGACGGGTACGCGCCCGCCGTGCACCGGCGGACGGTCGAGCTGGACGGCACCATGCTCCGGATCGTCGACGAGGTGCTCGGCGACCCGGGCCGGAGCGGACGCCTGGCGTTCCACCTCGGCCCGGACATCACCGTCGCGCTCGATGGCGGCACGGCCCAGCTGAGCTGGGACGGCGGCGCCGCCGTGCTCGACCTTCCGCCCGAGTTGTCGTGGACGTCTCATCGGGGTGAGATGTCTCCGCCGCTCGGCTGGTATTCGGCGGGCTTCGGCCGGAAGGTCCCGTCGACCACGCTGGTCGGCACCGGTACCCCCGGCCGGCTTGACCACCTTGTTGCGCTTCTCTCGTTAGGACCCCGATGACCCGACCGAACCGAACCCGCCGCGTCGCCGCGCTCTGCCTGGCGGCGCTGACGCTGGCCGCCTGCTCCGGCGGCCCGGACGCCGACGACGGGCCTGGCGGCCAGGCGACGTCGGCGCCGTCCGGTTCGGTCGCGGCGGTGTGCGACAAGATGCCGGCGGGCCCGGCCACGCCGCCCGCGGGCGCGGTGACGATCGACCCGGCCGTCCGCGGCGACCTGCAGGCGAAGACCAAGTCGTCCGGCCCGCACACGACGTTCTGGCTCAAGACCGGCACGCACACCCTGGGCGACGGCCAGTTCGACCAGATCGAGCCGAAGGACGGCGACGTCTACATCGGCGCGCCGGGCGCGATCCTCAACGGCCGCAAGCTCAACCAGTACGCGTTCACCGGGCACGGCACCGGCGTCAAGCTCGCCTACCTGACCGTGCAGGGCTTCCTGGCCCCGCACGACGAAGGCGTCGTCAACCACGACTCGGGCGACGGCTGGGTGATCGAGCACTCGACGATCCAGGACAACGACGGCGCCGGGCTGATGGCAGGCGCGCGCCAGCAGGTCCGCGGGAACTGCCTGCGCCGCAACGGCCAGTACGGCATGAACGCGTTCTCCGGCGGTACCCCGATCACCGGGCTGGTCGTCGAGGGCAACGAGATCGCGGGCAACAACACCGGCGACTGGGAGACCAAGATCGACGGCTGCGGCTGCACCGGCGGCGTCAAGTTCTGGGACGTCAACGGCGCCGACGTGCGCGGCAACTGGGTGCACGACAACCACGGCACCGGGCTGTGGGCCGACACGAACAACAACGACTTCCTCATCGAGGGCAACCTCATCGAGAACAACGACGGCCCGGCGTTGATCTACGAGATCAGCTACAACGCGGTCATCCGCGACAACACCATCCGCCGCAACAACTGGGTGGACGGCAAGAAGTACGCCGACCGCAACGACAACTTCCCGGTCGCGACGATCTACATCTCCGAGTCCGGCGGCGAGCCGCGGGTCAAGGCGCGCACGGCGAAGATCGAGATCTCGCGCAACGTGCTGGAGAACAACTGGTCCGGCGTGACGCTGTGGGAGAACGCCGACCGGTTCTGCAACAGCCCGGCCAACACCTCCAGCGACAGCTGCACCCGGCTGGTCCCGGACGTGAAGAGCTGCGTGGCGCCCGCGATCACTTCCGAGCCGCTGCTGTCGGATTGCCGCTGGAAGACCCAGCACGTCGACGTGCACGACAACAAGTTCTCGTTCGACCCGGCGGTGGTCGGCTGCCAGTCCGCGTGCGGCCGGATGGGCCTGCTGTCGAACTTCGGCACCTTCCCGGACTGGTCGCCGTACAAGGGCGACGTCGTCCAGGAAGCGATCACGTACAAGCAGGACAACCACTGGCACGACAACAGCTACGCCGGGCCGTGGACGTTCGTCACCTACGACACGGCGAAGGTGCTGGAGCTGGGAGAGTGGGAAGGCTCGCCGTACTCGCAGGACCAGGGCAGCACGTTCACCGCGCAGGGCGGGGGCTGACATGGCCGAGCTGACCGGCATCCGGCCGGCCACGGTGACCGCGCCTGCCACCCCCGCAACGCCCAAGGCGGTGGGGGCGGCGTGGGCGTTGCTGATCCTGAACACGCTCGGCTCGACCGGCGCCACCACGGTCATCCCGCTGCCGCGCTCGGTCAGCCAGCTGGTCACCATGGGCGTCGCTGATGACGGCGTTCCTGCTGGCCCTGCTGCTCAACAAGCACCTGCGCGTCCGGCCGAGCGCGTACCTGATGCTCCTGACGCTGCTGCTGGTGTCGAGCATCCTCGCCAGCGCCGACCTGCAGTCCGGCTTCGGCGCCTTGTTCCGCTGCTTCCGCCTCACCGTGTTCGTCTGCACGCTGTGGCTGCTGACGCGCTGGTGGGACGGCACGTTCAACTTCGTCCGCTACCACATCCGGATGTACACCGCGGTACTCGCGACGGTCGTGGTCGGCCTGGTCGTCTCGCCGGGCAACGCGATGCCCTACATCTACGGCGGCCGGCTGTCCGGCGCGATCTGGCCACTGACGCCGCCCCAGATCGGCCAGTACGCGGCCGTCGTCGCGGGGCTCACGCTGCTGCTCTGGTTCGGCCGGCAGACGACGTGGAAGAGCGCGCTGGCCATCGTCGTGCCGGTGGTCGGCGTCCTGCTGCTCACGCACACGCGCACCGCGACGCTCGGCCTGGTCGCCGGGCTGCTGGTGGCGTTCTTGTCGCTGATGATGACCAGCGCCCGCGCGCGCAAGGTGTTCGCCTGGACGATCGGCATCGGTGGCGTGGCCGGGATTGCGCTGGCCGGCGCGCTGCAGGCGTGGTTCCTCCGCGGCCAGAGCGCCGACAACTTCTCCAGCCTGACCGGCCGCGCGAAGGTGTGGGACGCGCTGCTCGAGGCGCCGCGGTCGGTGTCGGAGTACATCTTCGGCGTCGGCCTGACCGACAAGTCCTACGACGGCCTCCCGATCGACAACAGCTGGCTCGCGGTCTACCACGAGCAGGGGTTCGTCGGGATCGCGCTGGTCGCCTCCTTCCTGCTGGTGCTGGTGGTGGTCGCGGTGCTGCGGCCGCCGTCGCTGGCGCGCGCCTGCGCGATCTTCCTGATCACGTACTGCATCTCCGCCTCCTACACCGAGGCCGGGCTGGGGGATGCGTCGCCGTACCTGCTGCACCTGGCGATCGCGGCGTCGTTGCTGGTCCGCGGGGTGCCGCAGTCCGACGAAGAAGCGTTCATACCGGCGAAGGGGGCTGTGTCGTGAGGGGAACATTCGCATGAAGGTGCTCGTGGTGCACAACCGCTACCGATCCGAGCAGCCGAGCGGGGAGAACAACGTCGTCGACGCGGAGGTTTCGCTCCTCTCCGATGCGGGGCATCGGGTTGCCCTCTACGAACGCCGCAGCGACGACATCGCGTCGATGTCCTTGCCCCGCAAGGCTTCCGTGCCGCTGATGGTGCCGTGGAACCCGTCGGTCCGCCGCGAGCTGGCGGGCCGCCTGCGTGCGACGCGCCC
Organism: uncultured Actinomycetota bacterium; assembly: GCA_963762765.1. Classification (GTDB taxonomy): domain Bacteria; phylum Actinomycetota; class Actinomycetes; order Mycobacteriales; family Pseudonocardiaceae; genus Amycolatopsis. The sequence continues at coordinate 81,944 of CAVXMR010000049.1, read as the reverse complement.
CGACGTCGTCCACATCCACAACACGTTCCCGCTGCTCTCGCCGTCGGTGATCGCGGCCTGCGCCGACGCGGGCGTGCCCGCCGTCGCGACGCTGCACAACTACACGATGGTCTGCCCGCCGGGCACACTGCACCGCGACGGCCACATCTGCACCGACTGCGTCGGCGGCTCGCCGCTTCCGGCGGTGCACCACGGCTGCTACCGCGGTTCGAGCCTCGCGACGGTGCCGATGGCGGCGTCGATGCTGGCCAACCGGCGCCGCTGGTGGAGCGGCATCTCGCGGTTCTTCTGCATCTCGGCGGCTCAACGCGACCTCCTCGTCTCGGCGGGGATGCCCGGCGACCGGATGGCGGTGAAGCACAACTTCGTCACCGACCCCGGCGTCCGCCGCAACGGTGACGGCAAGCACGTGCTCTTCCTCGGCCGGATCACCGAGGAAAAGGGTGTCGGTCTGCTGATGAAGGCGTGGGACCAGCTGTCCGGTTCGCTCGGGGTCCCCCTGGTCATCGCGGGCACGGGCCCGATGCAGGACGAGGTCGCGGTGTGGGCTTCGGGTCGCGCCGACGTCTCGTACGTCGGCCTCCAGAACAAGGCCGAGTGCCGCGCGCTGACCGCGGACGCGGTAGCGGTGGCGGCGCCCTCGACGTGGCTGGAGGCGTTCGGTCTCGTCGTGGTCGAGGCCATGGCGGCGGGCGTCCCCACGGTCGCGGCCGCGCACGGCGCGTTCCCCGAACTGGTCGAGGACGGTGTCACCGGCCTTCTCCACCAACCCGGCGACCCGGCCTCGCTGGCCGACCGCCTGCGCTCGGTCGTGAGCGACCGCGCCCGCAACCGTGAGATGGGCGACGCCGCACGCGTGCGGTACGAAAAGGACTTCACCCCCGCCGTCGGCCTGGACCGGCTGATCGCGGGATACGAGGCGGCGATCGAGGCACACGCGTGAGGAGCAGCGTGCGCTCGGCCCCCGTTGCCTTGCCTGTCGTTTTGCGGGGTCCGCTCCTGATCGTCGCCGCGTTGGCCGCCGTCGCCGTGGTTGTCCTGGGCGCCATGCACTTCGGCGACTCGAGCCTGAGCGGCGTCGACGCGGCGATCCTGCCCTCGATCGACGGCGTTGGGGGGCCTTGGCACTACGTCGCCCTGGTCTTCGACTTCGGCGGCGAACCCATCGGTTCGACCATCCTGGTCGCGGCCGTCGTCCTGGGCACCGCCGCTTTTCGCCGCTATCGCACGACGGTGCTGACGCTGGCCGGGGTGCTGATCACGGTCGGCGTCACGACGGTGCTCAAGCCGGTCGTCGGCCGCAAGATCCACGAGGACTTCCTGTCCTACCCGAGCGGCCACACCGCGCTGGCCACGGCGCTCGCTCTGATCTTGGCGTTCCTCGTTGTCGGCAAAATGACTTTGAGCCGGGTGCCGGCGGTGCTCGTGGTCCTGGGCTTCGCGTTGGCCGGAGGCCTCGCGATGGGCTGGGCCGAGGTCGCCCTGGGCGCTCACTACCCGACCGACGCTGCCGGCGGGTTCTGCGCGGCGCTGGTGGTCGTTCCCGCCACGGCGTGGCTGGTGGACCGCGTGTCGGTCTGAGCCCTTCCCGTTCGTCGGTGGGTCGACCGCCGACTTCGCGAAGGAGCCCCCGATGAGCCTTGAACTGGCCGCCGCCGAACGCCGTGACCTGCTGGACGTCCTGACCGACCTACCGCCCGCGGCCTGGTCGACGCCGACGCTCTGTGCGGGCTGGGGCGTGACCCAGGTCGTGGCGCACATGACCATGCCTTTCCGGTACCGGCCCGTCCGCTTCTTTCTCGAGCTGGCCAAGTCGGGCGGCAACTTCACCCGCATGTCCGACCGCACCGCCCGTCGCGACGCCGCCGCCCTCCCGCCTTCGGCGCTGCTGGCGAGCCTGCGCGACAACCTCACGCACCCCTGGCGGCCGCCGGGCGGCGGCGAGACGGGCGCGCTGAGTCACGACGTCATCCACGGCCTCGACATCACAGTCGCCCTCGGCCTGGACCGCCGCGTGCCGGAAGATCGCCTCCGCGCCGTGCTGTCGGGCCTGTCTGCGAAAGGCTTGCGGTACTTCGGCGTCGACCTCACCGGCATCGAGCTCCGTGCGACCGACCTCGACTGGTCGCACGGCTCCGGAGCCTTGGTCACGGGTTTAGCCCAGGATCTGCTCCTCCTCACTTGTGGCCGCCGGCTCCCTGCCGGCCACCTCGACGGCGAACCGAGTCACCGCTTCACCATGGCGTGAACCGATCCCGCAGGATCCGCTCCAGTTCGTCCATGGTGGATGGACCGGGTGCGCCGTACTGGATGCAGTGCATCCCGGCCTTCCGGGCGGCGTCGATGTTCTCCTTGCGGTCGTCGATGAACAGCACCCGGTTCGGCCAGGTGGCGAGCGCGGAGCAGATCGCGTCGTACGCCTCGGGCCGTGGTTTGCGAAACCCGTAGTCGCCGCTGACGACCCAGTCGGAGATGTACTCGTCGAGCCCGAATCGCGCACGCAGCAGATCCGCCCACTCGCTGACGTCGTTGGTCAGGCACCCGAGCCGGTACCCAGCGTCTTTCAGCTCGCTGAGCAACGGCAAGACACCCTCGGTGAGCCGATGGTTCTGGCAGTAGTCCTCGTCGCCCGCACCGGCGGCGCCGGCCTCGATCCAGAACTCTTCGGAGGTCAGCTTGCCCAGGCTGCACCCGCGGTAGTAGTGCGCGATGTCGGTGTCCGCCAACGTGCATCCCTTACTCCGCAGGTAAGGAACGAGCACGTCGGCGACATCGTCGGCGCGGTCGTAGAGCACGCCCATGGCATCGAACACGATGCCCTCGATCCGGGTACGCAGCATCGTCTCCTGCCTCTAGGAGGGTGGTGGTGGGTCGTCGTTCTGGTGCCGGGATTCGTGGAACGGTTCGGGTTTGCTCGTGTAGGTCCGGCCGGTCGGTGTCGTGACGATTGTCGTGCCGTCCGGCTTCGTCTCGTAGTGCCAGCCGGGCTCGTTCTTGAGCAGATGGTGGTACCGGCATCGGCCGCGGAGGTCGTCGGCGTCGGTTTCGCCGCCGTTGGCCCAGTCCTCGGTATGGTCGAGGTCCACGAACTGGGCGGGCTGGTTGCAGCCGGGGAACTCGCAGGTCCGGGCGCGGATCCGCACGTAGTCGGCCAGGTCGGCCGGTGGCCGGTACTTGTTCCGGCCGACGGAGAGAAGCTGACCGGTGTCGGGATCGGTGATCAGCCGGGTCCAGGTGGAGTTCGGGTCGCCCGCGATCTGCCGCGCGATCTCGGCCGGGATGTGTCCGTAGCCGGAAAGGTAGCCGGGCTCGTTGTTGAGGCTCCACAGGCTGAACAAGTCCACATACACGTAAACCTGAGCCTTCACGCTGGAGTCGCCGTTGGTCGCGGCCATCAGCCGGTCGGCGAAGATGTCGGCGCGCAGCTGGTCCATGGTGCGGGACGGGTCGATCTTGCGCAGGTCCTTGGCCGCGTCGGTCAACGACTGGTAGATCGCCGAGGCCTTGTGGCAGGGCAGGTCCGCCGAGAGCAGGCTCCAGCCGTGCTCACGATGACTGAGGACGACCTTGCGGTCGGCTTCACGGTCCTTGCGGCGTTGCTCGTCGCCATCGGGATCGACCTCGCGGATCACCCGGTGCACGGCCCGGCGCAGGTTCCCGGGCGTCTTCCCCAGCCACTTTTCGAGCAGCTCGTCCGCTTGTGTCAGTTGTTCGGCGGAGAGGCCGAAGGTGAGTTCGGCGACGATGAACGCCTTGTAGAGATCGATGGTGCCGGAGCGCAGCGCGGCAAGAGTGTTGGGCAAACGTCGCACGAGGGCGCTGGCCCAGGCGAGTTCTTCGATCGCGCGCCCCTCGTCGATCCGCAACACCAATCCCACTTCGGAGGTCAGCGAGCGGGCCGAGCCGGGGCAATCATCGACCGCGGCGAGAGCGCGGACGTATTCTTCTTGGGCGGCGCACATCCGTGCGTGCGCCGCAGCGAGCTGGTCGACAGCGTCGGATCTTCGACGGTCGTGGGGAGTTTGCGTGGTAGCCGTGTCGATCGCCATGCCGTCCACGATACCGAACAGGAATTCGAAACAAAATCGCTTGATCGAGTGAACCGGACAATCGACTGTCCTTTTCAGGACACGAAGTGAATTCTCGTTGTGGCGTAAGCAACATGGCAAAAGACGGGGCGCGAGAAGCCCCCGAATTCCACATTAGCGGTGACCACCGACAAATCCGTCGGCAGGGGATTCGAGGCCAGGGTCGCGCCCGGGAAACCTGCAGTGCGTCTCTCAATCGAAGACGCAGGGACCGGAATGGCGAACTCGCGTACCCAGACAGACGACTCGCGTACCTGGATGGACGACTCGCGTACCCAGAGGGTCGGACGGAATCCGGAACTCGCGTGATGGGAGGCGGAACTCGCGTGATTGGGGGCGTAATTCGGCCTCACGCTGGGGGAATCCGGGAATTGTCGGACCCCTGTGCCATTGTCGGGGCACGGTCAGCAGCCGGGTGAGGCGTCCACAAAGGATGAACAGGTGTCCTGGGAGAACGGGGCGGCTTGCCAGGCTGAAGGAGACAGGGTCTTGGAGGTGTCATGCGCGACGAAGGTCCACGGGCCGCTGTAGGTATTGCCGTGCCAGTGGTTGTCCTGGGCGAACGTGATCGCGTCCGCGACCACGTTTCCCTTGTAGGGCGACCAGTCCGGGAACGTCCCGAAGTTCGACAACACGGCCATCCGCCCGCAGAACGAAGTGCAGCCCACCCGCGCGGGATCGAACCGGAAGGTGTTTCCGTGAATGTCCACGCGCTGCGTCTTCCAGCGGCAGTCGGCGTACGCCGGGCTCGAGGCGATTTTCCCGGCTACGCAAGAAGAAGCCGAAGTCAGCTTGGTGCAGTAGCCCGAAGACGTGTTGGCCGGGCTGGTGCAGAACCGGTCGGCGTTCTCCCACACCGTGATCCCGGTCCAGTTGTCCTCGAAGAGGTTGTCCGCGATCTCGATCGAGGACGTCCGCGCCGGCACGCGTGGCTCGCCGCCCGACTCGGACAGATATACCGTCGCTACCGGGAAGTTGTCGCCGCGATCGGCGTAGGCACGTCCCTGCACGAGCGTGTTGCCGCGGAACGTGTTCCCGCGCAACGTCAGGTTGTAGCTGATCTCGTAGAACAGGGCCTCGGCGTCGTTGGCCTCGAAGAGGTTGTCCTCGACGAGGAAGTCGTTGTTGTTCGTGTCGGCCCACAGTCCGGCGCCGTGGTTCCCGTGCACCCAGTTCCGCCGGATGTCGGCGCCGTTGACGGCCCAGAACTTCGCGCCGCCGCTGCACCCGCAGCCCGGCACCTTGTGCTCCCAGTCGCCGGTGTTGTTGCCGGTGATCTCGTTGTCCTCCAGCACCAGCCCGGCGATCCCGTCCCCGGCCTGGTACGCGTTGAGCCCGTACTGCCCGTTGTTCCGCAGGCAGCTGTGCCGCACGACCTGCCCGGCGCCCGCCATCATCCCGGCGCCCTGGTTGCCCTCGATCGTCGTGTTCTCGATCAGCCACCCGTCACCCGAGTCGTGGTTGACCACGCCCTGGTCCTGCGGCGCGGCGAACCCGCGCACGGTGAGCCCGCGGATCGCGACACCCTTGGCCTGCTGGGTGAACGCCGCCTGGTTGACCCCGCGCCCGTCCAGCACCGCGCCGGGCGCGCCGAGGTAGACGTCCTTGTCCTTAGGCGAGACTTGCCCGAATTGGTCGGTGCCGAGGGTGTGGACGCCCGGGCGAAGCCAGAACGTCGTCCCCGGCGGGCTAGCGGCCGTTTTCGCCGCGAGGTCACTGTCGACGCCCGGATCGACGACCACCGCTCCCGCGGGCGGATCCTCGTTCTCCGCGGGCTGGTGGTCGCACACCGCCTGACCCCCTGGCTCGGCCATCACGACCGGAGCAGCGGGGAGCGTCAGCACCAGGGTGCCGATGACGACGAGTAACCGTAGCGACCACACAGATCAGCACGTTAGGCCGGTTTTATTCCCTCCGTTGTCACCTGGCGGTGTCGACTGCCGACACCATAGAGTGATCGAGGCAAGAGCCTTATGGCGTAACTTCCCCACGTCGGCGACCGATATGTCCTTTAAGGGCGTGCGAATAGCATCACGCCGGCGGCGCATCCGACCAGAAGGGGCCGGCTTTGGCTCACACCGCTTCTCTCTCCCAGCTACAGCACCCGACCTGGGCACTGGTCAACGGCGAACTGGTCCGCTACGAGGACGTCAAGATCCACATCAGCGCCGAGGCCCTGACCCGTGCCTTGAGCGTCTTCGAGGGATTGAAGGGGTACTGGACCGAAGACAACGAGGTCTTCGCGGTCCGCAGCCCGCGGCGGCACTACGACCGGCTCCGCCGGTCCGCCGCCCTGCTGCACATCCCGATTTCCTTCAGCTACGAAGAATTCCTGAGTGGCCTGGCGACCCTGGGCGCGGAACTGCTCGTCGCGGAACGCGACCTGTGGTTCCGCACCACGCTGTACGTGACCGAAGGCCACTGGGGCGAAGGCACTGTGGCCGACCTCGTGGTGACGGCCTTCACCCAGCAGAAGAACGACCCGGACCCGATGCGGCTCGGCGTGAGCACCTGGCGCCGAGCGGCCGATGTCGCGTTGCCGACGCGGGTCAAGAGCAGCGCCAACTACGTCGGCGGCCGGCTCGCCCGGATCGAGACCCGGCGGCTCGGCTACGACGACGCGATCCTGCTCAACGACGGCGGCCGGGTCGCCGAGGCCACCGGGGCGTGCGTCCTGATCGCCAACGGCGGCAAGATCATCAGCCCGCCGACCAGCGAGGGCTGCCTCGACAGCATCACCGTCGACACCCTGGCGACCATCGCCGAGACCCTGCGGATCCCGTTCGCCCGCCAGCCGGTGGAACGCACGGAGCTGCTCACCGCCGAAGAGTGCGGCGTCGCCGGCACGATCTCCGAGCTGACCATGGTCGAGGAGATCGACGGCTTCCACTACGCCCAGGACGGCGTGCTGTCCCGTCTCCGCGAGACCTACCTCAAGGTCATGCGCGGCGGGATCAGCGTGCCGGGCGTCGACCTGACACCTTTGCTCGACGGGGACAACAAGTCACTTCTGCAAGAGATCTAGCGCTTCGGCGAGGGACGGCGCACCGCGGTCCCTCGCCGAAAGCAAAGTCGGCGGCAGCGGCCACGGGATCGCGAGCCCGGGGTCGTCGAAGGCGATCGACACGTCCTCGGCCGGGTCGTGCGGCCGGTCGATCCGGTACGAGACGTCCGCGGGCTCGCTGAGCGACTGGAACCCGTGCGCGCAGCCGGCCGGGATGTAGATCGAAACCTGCGACTCGCCCGAGAGCTCGAAGAACTCCTTGTTCCCGAACGTCGGCGAGTCCCGGCGCAGGTCGACGACGACGTCGAACACCTCGCCGTAGGAACACCGCACCAGCTTCGACTCCCCGGCGCCGGACCGCAGGTGCATGCCGCGTACGACACCCTTGGCCGAGCGGGAAACGCTGTCCTGCGCGAAACCGTCCGGGTCGATGCCGACCGACTTGGCCACCTCGCGGTCGAAGGTCCGCGAGAAGAACCCGCGCTCGTCGACGTGCGGCGTCGGCTCGAAGAGGTAGACGCCGACGATACCGGCGACCGGGACGGCCTTCATCGTGCTCCTCCGAACAGCCGGGCGGCGAGAATGTCGGACTGCTCCTCGAGCAGCAGCGCGGCTTTGGCACCCCGGTCCGTGAGCGTCGCCTTCACGTCGTCGGCGCGGCCCAGCACCTCTTCGAGCTGCTTGACCAGCCGGTCCACGTCGAAGCCGCGCGCGGTCTGGCAGAACTGGCCGTCCAGGCCCATCTCCGCCATCAGCACGTCGTTCTTGATGGCGTACCCGAGCGAGATCGTCGGCACGCCGATCTTCAACGCGCACAGCACGTTGTGGAACCGGGTGGCCACCACGGCGTCCACAGTGGACATCTGGGTCATCAGCTCGTCCAGCGAGCCCGCCTTCTCGAACACGACCGCGTCCCCGGGCAGCTCCGGCCGATTCGCCGCCAAGTCGGCGAAGACGTCCTGAACGACCTTCTCGTCCGAAAAATCTCCGGTGAACAACCGGATCCGATGCCCCGCGTCGAGCAGCTGGCCGACGAAGTCCTTGATTTTCGCGACGTACGTCTCGTGGATCTCGTCGGCGTCGGCTCGATCGTCGTTGCCGCCGTGGTAATCCATGACGCCGAGACCGATCGTCCCCGGCACGCGCTCGCCCGCAGCCGGATTCGGCAGCGAGAACACCAGGTCGGGGTACACGCGGTCGCCCGAGGTGTCGATGCCCATCTGCCGCATCGCCTCCCGCGACGGCTCATCCCGGTACGAGCGGTAGAACGCGTTGCGCGCGGCCGCGGTGAACACCGCCCGGGTCGCCCGATCCTTGATCAGGTTCGCGCCGACGCTGATCAGCGCCACCTTCCGGCCGAGCAGCCGCCCCGAAGTCGTGAGCAGGAACAACGAGTACGGGAAACCCCACGGCCGCAACGGAAGCGTCGCCTCCAGCACGCCCATGCCCGGCACGATCACCACGTCGTGGCGCCGCACCCAGCGCGCGATCCGGACCGCGTCGACGAGCTTTCCGAAGCCCTTCATCGCGATCGAGCCGATCCCGGCCGCGGTCTCGTACTCGTGCCGGTTCCAGTGCAGCCGCTCGGCCTCCACGCCATAGCGCGCACGCACGACCTCCGGTCCGGCGCACAGGAAGTCCACGACCGCGTCCGGGTACCGATCGCGGAGGAACTTCAGCACCGCCTCGAGCGAGCCGTCGTTGCCGAGATTCCCCGAACCCAGCAGGCCGAACAGGCCCACCCGCTGCCTCCTGCGCAGGCTCACGAGCGGCTGCCCTGGCCGGCCACGATCCCGTGCACGGAGACGGCCTGCTCGCCGAGATCGGCGTCCGGCTGGTCCGGCATCTTGCCCATCGCCGGCGCCCCGGCCCGCTTGGACATCCACTGCCACAGCGACTGGTAGCACTCGCGCTTCTCGTGCGCCGAGATCGGCGCGCGCCGGATCGCGTTCGCGTAGCCGAGGACGTACTCGCCGAGCAGCCGGACGGTCGGGTGACGCAGCTTGTCGGCCCGTTTCGGGTCGAGGTTCGCGCAGCGCTTGCGCACGGTCGGGTTCTCCCGCTCGGAGCGGCCGGGGTGGTCGCGGCGGAAGTACAGCCAGTCCGGCACCTGGTAGAACGGCCCGTGCAGGGCGAGCTCGGAGATGATCGTCCGGTCCGCGTGGTGGTAGCTGTCCAGCGGCGCGATCCGGCGCAGCACCTCGGTGCGGATCACCGCGCCGTCGTCGTCGCCACCGGTGGCGAACAGCGTGCTGCGGAACCGCTCGGCGGGCAGCGGCGACGACGTGTTCAGCGGGTAGTCGACGGCCTGGATGACCTTGCCGTCGCTGTCGATGATCGCGGTGTAGGAGTGCGCGGACACGAAGTGCGGCATCTCGTCCAGCGCGGTGACACAGCGCTCGATGAGGTCGCGCGCGTAGAGGTCGTCGTCCGACGCCCACTTGAACAGCTCGCCTCTGGCCACGTCGACGGCGTAGTTGTGGTTCGGCGCGCACCCGAGGTTCTTGCGGTGGCGCACGTACTTCACGCGCTTGTCCCGCGCCGCGTAGTCCCGGCTGATCTCTTCGGTCCGGTCGGTCGACGCGTTGTCCGAGATGATCAGCTCGAAGTCGTCGTAGGTCTGCCCGAGTAGGGCGTCCAGCGACTCGCCCAGGAACTCTTCGCCGTTGTAGACCGGCAGGCCGATGGTCAGCCGTGGCGTGGTGGTCATGCCGTCCTCGTCTCTTGATGGTCTTGTTCTGGGGAGGGGGTGTACTCGCGCAGCCCGATCCGCAGCTGCAGCCACCACACGACCGAGCCGGTCAGCGTCGCGGCGGCGACGCCCCACGCGGACCCGGCCGCGCCCCCGAGGAACGCTCCGCCGATCCCGAAGGTGACGTAGAAGCAGGACGCGATGAGCTGCGAGCGCAGGCTCCGCTTGGCCGCGCCCAGCGCGCGCAGGCCCGCCGCCGCGCCGGTGGCGAAGCTCGCCCCGACCACAGCCAGCGTCACCGGCAGGATCAGCGGCGACGACGAGTCCCACACCTGGCCCATCACGAACCGGCCGGCGCGGTCGGGCACCAGGATCAGCAGCCCGAGTCCCCACAGCAGCGCGGCGGCGGCCTGCCCGCCGCCGAGGATCATGCAGAAATGCTTCAGCCGGTGCGGCGCGCGCTTCAGCACGCGGGCGCCTTCGGCCACAGTCACCAGCGAGAGCCCCATCAGCAGCGCGAGGAACGGCCCGAGCAGCTGTTCGGCACCCCGGACCGCGCCGACGGCGGTGATCCCGGCGATCGCGCCGAGGCCGTAGGCCCGCAACTGCGACGCGCCGCTGTTGCTGACGTTCTCGACCAGGTACCGCATGCTGAGGTCGCGCTGGCGACGCAGCCAGCCGGCTATCTCGCGCGGATGCGGCAGGATCCCGGTCTGGAACCAGCCGAAGAGCGCCGCGACCGCCCCGGAGACACCCCAGGCCAGCACGAACGCGACCACGGTGTGCACGTGCGCGGCGATGATGAGCGCCGGGAGCAGCGCCACGCCCCAGACGCAGTCGTTGATGAAGGACTTCTTCCCCTCGCCCTTCGCGAAGAACGCGAAGCGCCAGGCGTCCTGCAGCAGCAGGCCGGGCAGCACGAAGGCGAGCGCGACGAACGCGCTGCCGAGCGGCCCGCCCTCGGCGAGCCCCGCCAGCAGGCTGATCACGCCGGTCACGCAGCCGACGCCGAGCGCGGTGCCGGTCGCGCTCGCGACCCCGCCGCGCCAGGTGTCCTCCGGGACGGCGCTGAACCGCACCATCAGCGGGTCGGTCGCGAGCCCGCGTGACACGTTGAGCACGACGCCGTAGGTCACCCAGGCCAGGCTGAAGATGCCGAAGGCGAACGTGCCGAGCGAGCGGGCCACGTACAGCCCGACCGCGAAGTTGGTGAGGCTGGACACGGCCTGGTCGCCCAGCCCCCAGCTCAGCCGGCCCGCCATCGCGCGCACCGCACCCGACTTCAGCAGCGAGCGCGGTTGCCGCCGGTGGGCCCCGGGCACCTCGTTCACTCCTTGACCAGGCCGGCGTCGTGCAGCGCGCGCGCCGCGACATCGACGATGTCGAACGGCAGGCCCGCGCGTTCGGCGATGTCGAGCAGGCTGTGCTCGCCGTCGGAGAAGTTGAGCACCCACAGCATCGCCATCTGGGCCTGCTTCGCGTCGCTGCGCCCGCCGAGCGAGCTGTACAGCCCGCGCTTGCCGAGCTGCGGCTCGCCGTACGGGCTCAGGTTCACGTACCGGCGGTTGCGGTCCAGCAGGGCGAACGCGTCGCGCAGCGCGCCGAGCGTGTCCTCCATCGCCGCCGGGGACACGAAGCCCGGGTTGTCGGCGGAGGTGTGGTACTCGGGGTAGCCCGCGTACGGGGTCCTCGTCAGCGAGCCGACGCCGAGATTGAAGCCCGGCGAGCAGAACTGGCGCTCGTCGTAGCCGTACGGCGAGAAGTCGACAACGCGATGCTCGCGGCTCTTCAGCACGTGCTGCAGCACGCGGTCGATCTCCGCGTTGTCGCGCCGGGACTTCTTGTACGTCAACGGCCCAGCGTCGCCGGCGCACGCCAGCACGAGCCCGTGCTTCACCTTGTCGATGCGCTCCTGGTTGATCGCCAGCCAGGCGATCGAGCCGATCGTGCCGGGCATGAACAGGAACCGGTAGGTGTAGTGCGGGTCCGTCTTCGCGAGCTGCTGGGCCAGCGAGATCGCCACCGCGACCCCGGCGAGGTTGTCGTTCGCCAGCGACGGGTGGCAGATGTGGCAGGACACGATGACCTCGTCGGTCACCCGCCCCGGCACGACGTGCTCGCCGTAGCTCAGCGACCCGTCGGCCAGCGTCGAGTCGATGACGACCTCGTACTCGCCATCGGGCAGCGCGTCCAGCTTCTCCTGCGCGAGGCAGAATCCCCAGGCCGGGGCGTAGTAGCTGGTCCGGTAGGGCACCCACGACGGCTGGTCCGGCAGCGTGTGCAGGTGCCCGCGAAGCTCCTCGAGGGACATCTTCGCCGACACCGGCACGCTGTAACCGACGACGTGCAGGTTCGACTCCTGGAAGTCGATCACCCGCTCGCCGTCGGCGTTCGCGACGTAGGCGTCGCGGATGTTCCACTCCTGCGGGATCGTCCAGTCCAGCACCTGGGTGCCGGTCGGGACCTCGTGCCGGGTGAGCGGGAGGTGCTCGCCGATGATGTCCAGGGTCTGCCGCAGGCCGTTGCCGGTGATGCTGCGGCAGATCGGGTACAACCGCTCGACCAGGGCGTGCAGCTCGGCCCCGGTGCGCAGCTGTATCGATGCGCCCTCGGCGGAAAAGCGTGCCTCGGGCGGTGCTCCAGCCATCAGAGACGTCGCAAGGTGTCGTCGACCCGGCCCGCGGCGCCCTGGTGCCTCAGCCACTGCAGGCGGGTGAAGCGCTGGGTGAAGGCGTCCTTGGTGAGCCCGAAGGTCCGGTAGGCCTGGATCAGCTCGACCGCGCCGTCCTTGACCGACCACTCGCACGAGAAGTCCGGGACCGCCTTGCGGAAGCGCGAGAAGTCGACGCGGTAAGAGCGCGGGTCCGCGCCCGCCTCGCCGGTGATCCGCAGCTTCGAGCCCGGCGAGGCCTCGACGACCTCCTGCGCGATCTCGGCCACGGTGACGTTGTTCTGCTCGGTGCCGATGTTGAAGGCCTGGTTGTGCACGGCCTCCCTGGGCGCGGCCAGCGCGGCGGTGAACGCGCGCGCGATGTCCTGGGCGTGCACCAGCGGCCGCCACGGCGTGCCGTCGGAGAGCACCAGCACCTCGCCGGACAGGTGCGCGTGCGCGGTCAGGTTGTTCAGCACGATGTCCCCGCGCAGCCGCGGCGAGAAGCCGAACGCGGTCGCGTTGCGCATGTACACCGGCGAGAAGTCGTCGTCGGCGAGCTCGTGCACGTCGGCCTCTACGCGCACCTTCGACTCCGCGTACGGCGTGACGGGCTTCAGCGGGGCGTCCTCGTCCACGAGCCCCCCGCCGCCCGAAGCGCCGTACACCGAGCAAGTCGACGCGTACAGGTACCGGCTCACTCCGGCTTCCTTCGCCAGCTTCGCGAGCCTGACCGAGGCGTGGTGGTTGATGTCGTAGGTGAGGTCAGGCGCCAGCGACCCCAGCGGGTCGTTGGACAGCGCGGCCAGGTGGATCACCGCGTCCACGCCGGCGACGTGCTCGGCGGTGACCTCGCGCAGGTCGACCTCGTGCCCGGCCGGGTCGGCCGGCTGCGGGCCGAGGACGCAGTCCTCGAACAGCCCCGAGTCCAGGCCGACGACCTCGTGCCCGGCGGCCGCGAGCACCGGGGCCATCACCGTCCCCAGATAGCCCTTGTGCCCCGTAAGCAACACCCGCATCGGCTTCAGCCCTTCAGATCCAGTGTCAGTTTCTTCACGAAAAACGCTTCGGCGTACTTGGCGGAACACTCGATCCCGCGAATCCTGGCCAGCCCCAGGAAGGCGTCGCGGTCGTACCAGGGCCGGTGCCGCTGGGACGCGTAGTGCGTCTGCAGCAGCCGGACCTTCTCCTCGGCCAACTCGTCGTCGAGCGGCTGGTAGACCGAGGGACTGCCCAGGTCACCATCCCACTTGACGATCTCGTAGCCCAGCGCAAGATGATCACGGAACGCCGTCGGGACGAGCTTCGCCAGCCCGCGGTGGTCCTGGTGGGCGTCGTCGGTCCGCGGCGCCAGGATGACGTCCGGATCGGTGCGGCGACGCAGCTCCTCGAGAGCGTTCTTCGCCTCTTCCCAGTTCGCCGGGAAGCGGCCGTCAGGCATCTTCAGCACGGTGACGTCGACGTCGGCGCCGGGGCAGAACGCGGCGAGCGCGGCGCGCTCCTCGTCCTCCCTCGGCGTCCCGCCGCCGGACAGGACCAGCGCGTCGACCCGCAGGCCCGGCCGGTTCGCGCACAGCGTCAGCAGCGTGCCGCCGGCGCCGATCGCGATGTCGTCGCAGTGCGCGCCGAGCGCGACCACGCTGCCGAGCCGCCCGGGACGGAGCCCGATCACGCGGGTTCCCAAACCGCCCACGGGCGCTCGCCGCGGGCGTAGGCCTGGTCGAGCGCGACGCGCTCCTTGACCGTGTCCGTCGGCTTCCAGTACCCGCGGTAGGGATACGCGAGCATCCGGCCTTCCTTCGCCAGCCCGGTGCAGCCGTCCGCGACGAGGTCGCCGTTCTCCGGAATGTGGTCGAACACATCCTGGCGGAGCACGAAATACCCGCCGTTGGCCCAGAGCGGCATTTCGTCGACCGGCGTGATGCCGTCGACGAGACCGTCTTCGCCGACGCCGATGCAGTGGAACGTGCCCGGCGGCGGGACGACCATCATCGACGCGCCCGCGTTCGACTTCTCGAAGCGCGAGATGATTTCCGGCAGCGGCGCGTCGGTGAGGACGTCCGCGTAGTTCGCGAGGAACAATTCGTCGCCGTCAAGGTGCTCACGCACCCGGCGCAGGCGTTCGCCGATCGCCGACTCGATCCCCGTCTGCACAAAGGTGATCGACCAGTCCGAGATGTCCGTGGACAGGAGTTTGGCCTCGCCGTTGTGCAGGACGAAATCGTTCGAAGCCGTTTCCTGGTAGTTCAGGAAGAAGTCGGTGATGTGGTGCGCGCCGTAACCGAGGCACAGGATGAAATCGGTGTGCCCGTAATGCGCGTAATACCGCATGACGTGCCAGATGAGCGGTCTCGGGCCGACCATCTGCATCGGCTTGGGGGCGTCTCCCGGGGTGCCGTTGCGCATCCGCATCCCGTATCCGCCGCAGAACAGAACGACCTTCACGAAGTCACCTCGACGATTTCCAGGCGGGGAATGGGGAACACGAGCTTTCCGCCCCACTCACCCACGAAAGACAGCTGGGCGGTCAGCTCCTCCCGGAGATTCCACGGGAGGACGAGCACGTAGTCGGGACGGTCGGCTTCGATGCGCTCCGGGGGCAGTACCGGGATGCGGGTGCCCGGGGTGAACCGGCCGTGCTTGTAGGGGTTGCGGTCGACGGTGTAGGCGAGCAGGTCCGTGCGGATCCCGCAGTGGTTGAGCAGCGTGTTGCCCTTGCCCGGCGCGCCGTAGCCGACGACGGTCTTACCCTCGTTGCGCGCGTCGATGAGGAACTTCAGCAGGTCCAGCCGCACGCGGGTGACGCGCTCGGCGAACTCGGTGTAGCCGGACAGCTCGTGCAGCCCGGCGGCCTTCTCGGCGGACAGCACGTCGGTCATCCGGCTGCTCGGGGCGCCCGCGACGGCGTCGGGACGGGCCCACAGCCGGATGGAGCCGCCGTGCGTCGGCAGGAGTTCGACGTCCACCACGGTCAGCCCGCCGGTCGCCAGCGCCCGTCGCGCGGACTCGACCGTGTAGTACTGGAAGTGCTCGTGGTAGATCGTGTCGTACTGGTTCTTCTCGATCAGCGTGAGCAGGTGCTGGACCTCGATGGAGACCCAGCCGTCGTCCGCGACCAGGGCGCGCAGGCCCGCGGTGAAGCCGAGGACGTCCGGGATGTGCGCGTAGACGTTGTTCGCGGCCACGA
Organism: uncultured Actinomycetota bacterium; assembly: GCA_963762765.1. Classification (GTDB taxonomy): domain Bacteria; phylum Actinomycetota; class Actinomycetes; order Mycobacteriales; family Pseudonocardiaceae; genus Amycolatopsis. Next base: position 66,323 of record CAVXMR010000049.1, on the reverse strand, counting down.
GGTCGGCCGGGCCGTGCTCGTCGCGGACCTGGCGGCCGGTCTCCTCGGAGAGGAACGCGGTCAGCGTCGGCACGCCCTTGTCGCGCGCGGCCTGCCCGACGTTCACCGACGGCTCGATCCCGAGGCAGGTGATGCCCCGGTCGACGACGTGTTTGAGCAGGTAACCGTCGTTGCTGGCGACCTCGACGACGAACGACTTCTCGTCCAGCCCGAGCCGCTCGACCGCACCGTCGACGAACCGCTTCGCGTGCTCGACCCACGAGGTGGAGAACGACGAGAAGTAGGCGTACTCGGTGAAGGTGTCGTCCGGATCGATCAGCGGCGGGATCTGGGCGAGCCAGCACTCGGTGCAGACCTGCAGGTGCAGCGGGAATGTGGCCTCGGCCTCGTCCAGCTGCTCCGCGGTCAGAAATCGCTCACACGGGGGAGTCGCGCCGAGGTCGACGACACTGGCCGTCTTTGTCGAACCGCAGAGTCGACATGTGGTCATCTACCAGGCTCCTTGGCTCGCGAATGCGATGTGCGTTAAACACGTCGATGGCGCCAGGGAGGTCGTTACAACTCGTCGGCGGGGTGCGGGCACCGATTCGGAACCGCAACATCATTGCTCCGACCAGGCGGAGTGTGTCTTTCGTCACGGAAAGTATCTGGTCCACAGTGGACGCACCGGTCGTACGCGGCGGCTTAGGCTGACCCGGTGACGTCCTCGAGCCCCGGCCCCGTGCTCGTGCTGCGGTTCCTCAGCGAGCTCGCCCTGCTCGCCGGCTTCTCTGTTGCCGCGGCCCGGCTCGGCGGCGATCTGCTGTTCGGCATCCTCGGCGGAGTGCTGGCCCCGCTGCTGGCAGCCGCGATCTGGGGCCTGTCGATCGCCCCGCGTGCCCGGCGGCGACTCGCGGACCCGCTCCGGCTGATCGTGGAGGCGGCTCTGTTCGCGGTCGCGGGCCTGTCGCTGGCGGCGTCCGGCCTGGTCGTGGCCGGTGTGGTGCTGGCAGTGGCGGGCATCGTCCTGGCCGCCCTGGTGCGCCGCGTCTCTCCAGGCTCCTGAAGGCTGTGAAGGCCACATTCACGGCGTCTAAGTCCCTCAAGGTGGCCTTCACGGACCTCCGCTTCGCCACATCAACCCCAGCAGCACCTCAAACCCCACCTGCGTCCACAGAGGACGACTACGCCGCCTTTGCCTTCCCCCCGGTCAGAGCTTCTCGGCGGCCGGGATGACGTCGGTGCCGAACTTCTCCAGCACGCTCAGGTCGGGCAGCCCGGGGACCGCGCCGAGCGCGATGTCGATGCCCAGCTCGTGCAGCCGGCCCAGCTCGTCGACCAGCCGGCCCGCCTTCGAGCCGTCCGGCCCGATGTCGAGGATGTGGTAGACGGTCTTGGTGATCGTGCCGTAGTCGCGGCCCTCGTTCTCGCAGTGCTGCTTGAGCACGTCGAGCTTGTGCTCCAGCTCCGGGCTGTTGAAGAGGTTGCACTGGTCGGCGTACTTGGCGACCAGCCTCAGCGTCTTCTTCTCCCCGCCGCCGCCGATCATGATCGGCGGACGCGGCCTCGACAGCGCCTGCGGGACGTTCAGCAGCCGCTCGGCGTCGAAGTGCTTGCTCTTGAACGCCGCGTCGCCCTCGGCCCACATCTGCAGCACGTACTGGAGGTTCTCCTCCAGCAGCTCGAACCGCTCGGCGAGCGGCGGGAACGGGAAGCCGAGGCCGCGCGACTCCTCCTCGTTCCAGCCCGCGCCGATGCCGAGGATCGCGCGCCCGCCGGAGAGGACGTCCAGCGTCGTGACGGCCTTCGCGAGCAGGCCCGGGTGCCGGTAGAGCACGCCGGTGACGACGGTCAGCAGCTTCGCTCGCTCGGTGTGCGCGGCCAGGAAGCCGAGCGTCGTGTAGGCCTCGAGCATGTCGTTCTCGGTGGGACCGACGCCGCGGATCTGGAAGAAGTGGTCCATGACCGCGACCGAGTCGAAGCCCGCCTGATCGGCGGTGCGGGCGACGGCGGCGAGTTCGGGGCCGAGCGCGGACGCACCGCTGCGCCAGGTGAAGTCGGGAATCTGCAGGCCAAGTTTCATGCACCCGACGGTATACCTGGAGTTACGCCAGCTGGGTAGTTCAGAAATCGCGGATGACGGAAACCCTGCCGTGCAAGGGATCTGTGACGTACACCGTGCGGCGGCGCTGGTCCACCGCGACCGCGCCGGGGTTGATGCCGAGCGAAAGCTCACCCGTGAGCGTGCCGGCCGTGCCGTCGATCCGGCTCAGCCCGTTCTGGCCGCCGTTGGTGTAGACGGTGTTGGTGCCCTGGTACACCGCGAGCGCCGAGGATTCGCTGCCCAGCAACACGGTCTTGCGCTCCGCGTGCGTCGTCGCGTCCACAATGGACATGTGGTGGATGCCGGAGTTGGCCACGTACACGGTGCCGCTCCCGTAGTGCACCGCGATGCCGACGGGGTTGTGGCCGACCTTCACGCTCGCGGTGAACTTCCCGGCGCCGATGTCGTAGATCTCGACGGAGTCGGTGGTCGTGCTGGTGCAGTAGACGAGCTTGCGACCGGGGTCGACGGCGACGCCGGTCAGGCTCGGTTTCGGGGCGGGCACCAGGGTGCGCAGCTGCTCGCCGATGCCGTCGAGCACGGAGAGGGTCCCGGTCGCCGCGCTGACCGCGTAGATCCGGTTCGCCTGGGTGTCCACCGCGACCGACGAGGCGCCGGCGCCCGCGCCGATCACGCTCACCACGTCGTGGGTCAGCCCGTCGAGCACGATCACGGTGCCCGCCGGGGGATTCGCGACGTAGATCCGGTTCGCCGCCGGATCGACCGCGACGTCACCGGGCGCGCCACCGGTCTGGATCACTGCGCCGACCGTCTCGCTCAGAGCGTCCACCACCGAGACCGAGCCGGTGGTCGGGTCGGTGACGTAGACGAACCCGGTGACCGGATTCACCGCGACCGCCGTGGGGGCCCCTCCGACGTCGATGGCGGTGACGTCCTGGGCACGGGCGGCGCGAGGCAGCGCCAGGGTCGCCGCACCGGCTGTGACCAGCGCGAACACACCCCGCCTCGTCAGCTCTGCACGGCCCATGGGCGCCTCCGATGATGATCAATTCGCGTCCGGAGCCTAACCCGGGCGAGGATCACGTGAAGGAACTTCGCGTCGCCCGATCGCGTTGTTTCCAATGGGTAACCCCGGGGTAGAGCGGATGGAGGCGAGCATGCACCGGCACCAGAACGGCCTGAAGACGGCGATGCTGCTCGGCCTGCTGTCGGCGATCATCATCGCGATCAGCAGCGTCTTCGGGCGTGGCGCGTTGGTCATCGGACTGGTCATCGCGCTGGGGATGAACGCCTACGCGTACTTCAATTCCGAAAAGCTCGCGCTGCGGGCCATGCACGCCCGGCCGGTGTCCGAGGCGGAGCAGCCGGCGATGTACCGGATCGTGCGCGAGCTGGCCACGGTCGCCCGCCAGCCGATGCCGCGGCTCTACCTCAGCCCGACGGCCGCGCCCAACGCGTTCGCCACCGGCCGCAGCCCGCGCCACGCCGCGGTGTGCTGCACCACCGGCATCCTCGAGCTGCTGGACGAGCGCGAGCTGCGCGCGGTGCTCGGGCACGAGCTGTCCCACGTCTACAACCGCGACATCCTGATCTCCTGCGTGGCCGGCGCGCTGGCCAGCGTGATCAGCGTGCTCGCCAACCTGGCCTTCTTCTTCGGCGGCAACAGCCGCGACGGCAACCCGCTGACCGGGCTGCTGCTGATCCTGGTCGGCCCGCTGGCCGCGGCGATCATCCGGATGGGCGTGAGCCGCTCCCGCGAGTACCAGGCCGACGAGTCCGGCGCCGAGCTGACCGGTGACCCGCTGGGCCTGGCCTCGGCGCTGCGCAAGCTGGAGCTCGGCACCCGCGCCCGGCCGCTGGTCGCCGAGCCGCAGCTGGTCTCGCAGTCGCACCTGATGATCGCGAACCCGTTCCGCCCCGGCGAGGGCATGGCGAAGATGTTCTCGACGCACCCGCCGATCGCCGAGCGCATCCGCCGCCTCGAGGAGATGGCGAAGCGCGGTCCCTTCTGATCCCACGAGGTGGGAGCGGGAATCCGGACCGCAGCGGGAGAGTTGCGCAAGCATGGTCTCCGCACAGCTGCACCTGGGCGTCGCCATCGACGCGGCCGGGCATCACCCGGCCGCCTGGCGCGTATCCGCGGCCGAGCCCGCCGCCTTGTTCACTGCCGCTCACTACCTCTCGCAGGCGAAGCTGGCCGAAGCGGCTTCGCTGGACTTCGTGACCCTCGATGACACGTTGGCGCTGCAGCCCGGCGGCCCCGACGTCGTCCGCGGACGGCTCGACGCGCTGCTCACGCTGTCCGCGATCGCGCCCGTGACCAGCGGGATCGGCCTGGTCCCGACGGTCACCACCACCCACACCGAGCCCTTCCACGTCTCGACGTCGGTCGCGACGCTGGACTACGCCAGCGGCGGCCGCGCCGGGCTCCTCGCGGTGCCTTCGCGGACGGAGGCCGAGGCCGCGCACTTCGGCCGTCGCCCGGCGCCCGGTGAGGAGGCCGCCGAAGCGGAGAACGCCGAGGTCATCGAGGTGGCCGCGCGGCTGTGGGACAGCTGGGAGGACGACGCGATCATCCGCGACGCCGCCACCGGCCGGTTCATCGACCGCGACAAACTGCACTACGTCGACTTCGAGGGCCGCTTCTTCAGTGTCAAGGGGCCCTCGATCACGCCGCGGCCGCCGCAGGGCCACCCGGTGACCTTTGGCTACGACAGCTCCTCCACCGACATCGTCCTGACCAGGGCGAACGACCTCGACGGCGTCCGCGCCGCCGTGGCGCGGTTCCCCGGTGCGAAGGTCCTCGCGACTGTCGCGATCACCCTCGCCGAGTCCGCCGAAGCCGCGTGGGATCGGCAGCGCGCCCTCGACGCGCTCAATCCCTTCGAACCCGAAGGCCTCACGTTCGTCGGCACGCCCGCGCAACTCGCGGCCGAGTTGCCGAAGTGGGCGGCCGAGACAGGGGTGGCGGGATTCCACGTCCGGCCCGCCGTCCTGCCCGACGACCTGGCGCTCTTCGCCGGCGAGGTCGTCCCGGCGCTGCGCGCGGCGGGCCTGTTCCGCGGCGAGTACGCCGGGAGCACCCTGCGCGAGCATCTCGGCCTCGGCGCCGTCGCCAACCAGTACCAGGGGGTCCGAGCATGACCAAGCAGATCAAGCTGGCCGCGCACTTCCCGGGCGTCAACAACACGACGGTCTGGAGCGACCCGGCCTCGGGCAGCCAAATCGACTTCGCGTCCTTCGAGCACCTCGCGCGCACGGCTGAGCGGGGCAAGTTCGACTTCATCTTCCTGGCCGAGGGCCTGCGGCTGCGCGAACACGCCGGGAAGATCCTCGACTCCGACGTCGTCGGCCGCCCGAACACGACCACCGTGCTGGCCGCGCTTTCCGCCGTCACCACGCACCTCGGCCTGGCCGGGACGCTGTCCTCGACGTTCAACGAGCCCTACGAGGTCGCCCGCCAGGTCGCGAGCATCGATCACCTCTCGGGCGGGCGTGCCGCGTGGAACGTCGTGACGTCGCCGGATGCGTTCACCGGCCAGAACTTCCGCCGTGGCGGCTTCCTCAAGCGCGAGGACCGCTACGCGCGCGCCGAGGAGTTCCTGGCCACCGTCCGTGAGCTGTGGGACAGCTTCGGAACCTTGGTGGGGGACAAGGAGAACGGCGTCTTCGCGCGGCCGGGCAGCTTCGTCCACAGTGGACCGCAGTTCGACATCCACGGCCAGTTCACCCTGCCGCGTACACCGCAGGGCCGGCCGATCGTGATCCAGGCGGGCGACTCCGACGAGGGCCGCGAGTTCGCCGCGAAGGCCGCCGACGTCATCTTCAGCCGCCACGGTTCGCTGGAGGACGGGCAGGCGTTCTTCCACGACGTCAAGCGGCGGCTGGCCACGTATGGCCGTTCGGAGGGCGAGTTGCTGATCATGCCCGCGGCGACGTTCGTCCTCGGCGACACCGAGGCCGACGCCGAGGAACACGCGCGCGAAATCCGCCTCCAGCAGGTGCGCCCGGAGACCGCGATCCAGTTCCTCGAGCAGGTGTGGAGCCGTGACCTGTCCGACTACGACGCCGACGGCCCGCTCCCCGAAGTCGACCCGGATCCCGAGGCGGAGCCGCTGACCTGGGGCCGCGTGCGGCACGAGAAGGACCCGCTCGCCGTGGCCGCGAAGTGGCGTTCGATCGCCGAGGAGAAGAAGCTTTCGATCCGCGAGCTGGTGATCGAGGTGACCGCGCGCCAGCAGTTCGTCGGTACCGCGCGCACGGTCGCGGCGGAGATCAATCGGTACGTCCAGTCCGACGCGGCCGACGGCTTCGTCCTCATCCCGCACCTGACGCCGACCGGGCTCGACGCCTTCGTCGACACGGTGATCCCGCACCTGCAGGAGCTGGGCGTCTTCCGCACGGAGTACGCCGGGAAGACGTTGCGCGAGCAGCTCTTCTAACTCGAAGCCGCTACGGCGACTGCCTTCACGTAGTCGCCGTAGCCGGACTTCGCGAGTTTCTCGCCCAGCGCGTAGCACGCCTCGGGCGAGATGAATCCCATTCGCAGCGCGATTTCCTCGAGACACGCGATGCGCACGCCGGTGCGGTGCTCGAGCACCTGGACGAACTGCCCGGCCTCCAACAGCGAGTCGTGCGTGCCGGTGTCGAGCCAGGCGAACCCGCGGCCGAGGTCGACCAGCATGGCGCGGTCCTGGCGCAGGTAGTTCAGGTTGACGTCGGTGATCTCCAGCTCGCCGCGCGGGGACGGCTTGAGCGAGCGCGCGATGTCGACGACTTCGTTGTTGTAGAAGTAGAGCCCGGTGATCGCCTTGTTCGACTTCGGCTGCGAAGGCTTCTCTTCGATCGAGAGCAGCTTGCCGTTCTCGTCGGTCTCGCCGACGCCGTAGCGCTGCGCGTCCTTCACCGGGTAGCCGAACAGGACGCAGCCGTCGAGCATGTCCACGGCGCCGCGCAGGCGTCCGGAGAAGCCCTGGCCGTAGAAGATGTTGTCGCCGAGCACGAGGGCGACGTCGTCGTCGCCGATGAAGTCCGCGCCGATCACGAACGCTTCGGCCAGGCCGTTCGGGCTGGGCTGCTCGGCGTAGGAGAACTGGAGGCCGAACTGGTCGCCGTTGCCCAGCAGCCGCTGGAACATCGGCAGGTCGGTGGGGGTGGAGATGATCAGGATCTCGCGGATCCCGGCGAGCATCAGCACCGAGATCGGGTAGTAGATCATCGGCTTGTCGTAGACCGGCAGGAGCTGCTTGGAGATCGCCTGCGTGATCGGGTGCAGCCGCGTCCCGCTGCCGCCGGCCAGCACAATGCCCTTCATTCCGGCCACCCTAGTGGAGACCCTTACATACATACTGAATGTATGTAACTATGGAGGCATGACAGCCAAAACGGTTCAGCTTCCGCAGGGTCCGGTGCGCTACCGCGAGGTGGGCGAAGGCCGGCCGGTCGTGTTCGTGCACGGCGTGCTCGTCAACGGCGAGCTCTGGCGCAAGGTCGTGCCCCCGGTGGCGGCGGCCGGGTTCCGCTGCCTCACCCCCGACTGGCCGCTCGGCGGCCACAGCCTCCCGATGGCCGCCGACGCCGACCTCACCCCGCTCGGCCAGGCGAAACTCATCGCGGACTTCCTCGAAGCGCTCGACCTGCGTGACGTCATCCTGATCGGCAACGACACCGGCGGCGCGATCACCCAGCTGGTCATGGCGCACCACCCCGAGCGGCTCGGTGGCGTCGTGCTCACGCCGTCGGACTGCTTCGACCAGTTCTTCCCGCCGGGTTTCGGCTATCTGAAGCTGCTGGCGAAGATCCCCGGCGGGATGTGGCAGATGGCACAGCCACTGCGGTTCAAGGCGCTGCGCCGGTTGCCCATCGCGTTCGGCCTGGTCGCGAAGCACCCGGTGCCCGACGAGGTCGAGATCGCCTACGTCCGGCCGGTGCTCACCGACCGGCTCGTCCGGCGGGACTTCCGAAAGTTCCTTCGCGGCGTCGACACGCAGCTCACCATCGACGCCGCGAAGACGTTCCCCGGGTTCCGCAAGCCCGTCCTGCTGGCCTGGGCCACCGAGGACCGGATCTTCCCCGTCGCGCTGGCCCACCGCCTCGCCGACGTGCTGCCCGAGTCGCGCGTCGAGGAGATCGCCGACTCGTGGACGTTCGTCCCGGAGGACCAGCCGGACGAGCTGGCGAAGCAGGTGATCGCGTTCGCCGGCGTCATGGCAGATTAGGGGGCGATGCGACGCACCCAGGAAGACCGTTCGGCCGCGACCAAGGCGGCGCTGATGGCGGCCGCGCGCGAACTGTTCACCGAGCGCGGCTACGCCGACGTGCCCGCCGACGAGATCGTGCGCGCCGCGGGCGTGACCCGCGGCGCGCTGTACCACCACTACGGCGACAAGCAAGGCCTGTTCCGCACGGTCTTCGAGGAGATCGAGGACGAGGTCATGGTGGTGATCCGCGCCGCGACCGACCCGGTGGACGACATCGCGCTCCAGCTGGTCCTCGGGCTCGGCGCGTTCCTGGACGTCTGTGAGCGCGCCGACGTCCGCCGGATCGGGCTGATCGACGCGCCCGCGGTGCTGGGCTGGGCGACCTGGCGTGAGATCGAGCACGCACACGGCCTTGGCCTGATCACCGAGGCCCTGGAGGGCGCGATTTCAGCGGGTGTCCTGCCGCCGCAGCCGGTCTCCGTGCTGGCGCAGCTGATGCTCAGCGCGGTCATCGAGACCGCGTTGCTCGTCGCGAACTCAGCCGACCCGGCGCGGACGCGGGGTGAGGCCGAGCGGGTGTTCGGCGCGTGGATCGCCGGGCTGCTGGGTCAGAACGCCGGGCCCTTGCCGTAGTAGGCCTTGCAGCCGTTGTAGTACTCGGTGGCGATCTCCAGCACGTTGCGGCCGCCGTCCACCGGCAGCAGCGTCGAGCTGTAGTTGGGGCAGAAGTTGTTGTAGACGCCCGAAATGTGCACCGGCGCGGGCAGCTCGTACCAGTTTCCGGCGCCGAAGTCGTCGTTGGCCAGCAGCATTCCGCCGTTGCCGGGCTGGGGGGCGCCCTCGGCGTTGGTGTAGATCTGGCCCACCATCACGATCCGCACGCCGTTCGGGCCGCCGGGGAACAGCGCGATGGTCTGGGCGTGCTGGAAGTAGTTGCCGTTGGCGGTGTTCACGCGTGTGCCGGGGTCGGTGGGACTGCCCCAGTTCGCGCCGTCGGAGGAGATCTTGTAGTACGGATCGCAGTAGCGGTCGCGGTAATTGCAGATCTCGTAGGCGAAGTAGTACCGGCCGTCGGGCAGCCGTCGGATGATCGGCATCCCCGGGCGGACCCGGTCCGGCGGGATGGCCAGGGTGAGCTGCTTGGTGCCCCAGCGGAGGCCGTCGGTGGAAGCGACCCGGTTGAGCACCTGGGCGTACTTCGGCGCCTGGGTCTCGTCGGCGTAGTGCAGCCAAAGCGTGCCGCCCGCGTCGACGGTCAGCTCGGGCTCCCAGATCCCGTCGATGTTGTGCGAGCGGGCGGCCTCGGACAGGAACGACCAGGAGCGCCCGCCGTCGCGGCTGGCCCACAGCTTGATGCCGACCCGGCGTCGCGGCCCGCCGTCCTGGCCGTAGGACGCCGCCCACAGCAGGGTGCCCGCGCGCATCGCGCCGACGCGGCGCGGCAGCTCGTAGAGCGTCCCGCAACACATGCCCCAGCGGCCCTCGGAGTCGTGGATCGCCCCGATCTGGTGGAAGGTGGCGCCCTCGTCGGTGCTCTCCATGATCGGCGTGAACTTGCCGCCGTTGTCCTCGCTGCTGAGCGAGGCCACGATGTTGCCGCGGCCGACCGGCGAGTACTCGAGACGCACGAGCCGTGGGTAGGACCCGAACCCCGGCACGAGCTGTTTACGCTCGGCCGCCGAGGCGGGCGTGAGCAGCGCTGCGGCCACGGACAGAGACAGCAGGAAGGCGAGTCCGGGCGTGAAACGGCGCATCTGAACCTCTCTCCAGTGGCGACCGGCCGATTACAGCATGCAGTTGTGTGTGAAAACGTTTACCGCGTCCGGTAGCGCGCAGTGACGACCGCAAATTCGCTCGTCAGAGGGGTTTCGGCGGACCTGAAAGGGTGACCGGCTACGCTCCGGCTCCGGTAACACTCGGTCGTGTAGCGGCGAAAGATCGACTGAGTGCCTGACGAGGGGGAACGACCTTGACGACGTCGATCGGCCGCCGGGTGGCCACCGGCCTGCTCCTGGCGATGCTCCTGACCGGCTGCACCGAGTCGGGTTCGGGGTCCGGCATGATCCTCTCCGACGACGACGATCCGGGCGCCTCCGGCCGCCCGACGGCGCCGAGCTCCACAGGGAAACCGGCGCCCGCCGAGGTCCCGACCGAGACCCACAGCGGCAAGAACGTGGGCGAATTCACGACGTCCTGGCCGGCGGGCGAGCCGGGCTACCTCACCTTCGACTGCCCGAAGTGCTCGGGCAACGTGGTCGTCGAAACCGACGGCTCCGAGCACCTGCTGATCAACGCGATCGGCGCGTACCACGGCACGCGCTGGTTCAACGTCTCACCGGGCGCGGCGACGAAGACGATCAAGGTGACGTCCGCGAACGCGGCCTGGACGGCGACGATCGCCGACTTCCGCAGCGTGCCGATGACCGAGCTGGGCAAGCCGATGTCCGGCAAGGGCGACGCCGTGGTCCGCGTCCCGCCCGGCACCGCGAACGCCGAGCTGACCGGCAAGGGCCCCGGCAATTTCCAGGTGTGGGTCACCGTCGGGGACACGATCGACCTGCCGGTCAACGAGATCGGCGACTTCACCACCAAGATTCCGCTGCAAGGCCCGGCCTTCGTGGAGATCGGCGAGTGGGAAGGCAGCTGGACGATCAAGCCGTCCTGATGAGCTGTGAAGGCCCCTTTACCGGCTGTGAGAGCCGGTAAGGGGCCTTCACGGCTCATGAACGTCAGCGGTAGTTCGTAAACTGCAGCGCGATCTCGAAGTCCTTGCCCTTCAGCAGGGCGATGACGTCCTGGAGCTGGTCCTTCTTCTTGCCGGACACCCGCAGCTGGTCGCCCTGGATCTGCGCCTGCACGCCCTTGGGGCCTTCGTCACGGATGAACTTGGCGATCTGCTTCGCCTTGTCCGACGCGATGCCCTGCAGGATCTTGCCGCTGATCTTGTAGATCTTGCCCGACAGCGCGGGCTCGTCCGCTTCGAAGGCCTTCAGGGAGATGCTGCGCTTGATCAGCTTCTCCTTGAACACCTCGACCGCGGCCAGCGCGCGCTCCTCGGTCTCGGATTCGATCGCGATGGCCTCTTCGCCCGACCAGGCGATCGAGGTGCCGGTACCGCGGAAATCGAAGCGGGTGCCGAGCTCCTTGCTCGCCTGGTTCAGGGCGTTGTCCACCTCCTGGCGGTCGACCTTGCTCACGACGTCGAAAGAGGGATCCGCCACGTGTCCTCACACCTCGTACTCGCTTGTCGGGGGCACCCAGCCTAGCCCTGCGCCCCCGGTGCGCCCGCGTGCGGAGCGGTTCGGTACTCTTCTTCCTGGCCGGGCGACCGGTCTTGGCGGGTTACCCGAGTGGCCAAAGGGGACTGGCTGTAAACCAGTTGGCATTGCCTACGGGGGTTCGAATCCCTCACCCGCCACCCTCCGAAAGCCCCTGACCGGCAGGTCAGGGGCTTTTGTCAATCCCCGCGCGATACCGTAGCCGATCGGGTGCTTTCTGTAACCGCGCCTGCGCGACTGGCGACTGCCCTGCGACAGCGTCGACTGTGGAAGGGGCAGGCCGTGGCAAGTGAGTTCCAGCGGCGGAAGATCGCCGGGGTGTTCAGCGCGATGGACGCGAACGGTGACCAGTACCTCGACGAAACCGACTTCCGGGCGCTCACCTCGCGATGGACGGCCATCCGGGGCGGCGTGGCGGACGCGCGGCTGAGCGAGATCATGATGGGCTGGTGGGCCACCCTGTCCGGCGCGGCCGGCAGCGACAAGGTGAGCCTGGGCGACGTCCTGGTCGTGGTGGACCGGCTCGGCGAGATGCCCGAGGCCGTCACCGCCACCGCGGACGCGATGTTCGAGGCCGTCGACGAGAACGGCGACGGCGAGATCTCCGCGGCGGAGTACCGGCGGCTGATCGAGGCGTGGACCGGGCAGGAGACCGATACCGCCGAGGTCTTCGCCCTGCTCGACCTGAACGGGGACGGGCATCTCTCGCGCGAGGAGTTCGCCGGGCTGTGGACGGAGTTCTGGGCCGGCGACAACGCGGCGGCGCCCGGCAGCTGGGTGTTCGGCCGATTCTGAGCAGTGCGCGGGGCTCGTTTCCGTGGCTATGGGACGAGCCCTGGCGCCCGGTCGGCGTATGCGGTTTCCCGTCGGGCTGCGGGCAATTCCATAAATGGTTTCGTACAGTGACCGTCTTGGATTTCACGAGGCATACACCTGCCGTTTGCCCTGTTCCAGCCAGCGGCATGACGCCTTCGTCGCCTATGCGTTATTTTCCGGTGATGGGTGATTTATCAATTTCCGCCGCGCTCGGCGGGGTGCGCTGGACGATTCGGGTGAAGATTCATTAGCCCTTTCGTCGGGATTTCGCGGAACCGGTAACGCATTTCTTGAACCACTCGACAGCGGTCACGGGCTCTGCGGTCTTTCAGGGGTGGCGAAATGCCGATCCATGGAGGTGCACATGTCGATTGCCACGACACTCGAGCGTGAGGAGCTGGTGCGGGTCCAGTACGCGGACGCCGCGCTCGTGACGGACTACGCCGACGCGTACCGGGGCTGGGGCCCGACCGCGCGGTACCACCACTCCCGGCTGCACGCGGTCGACGAAGTCCTGCGTGACTGCCCCGGCGGCGCGCTGCTCGACGTCGGCTGCGGGCCCGGGATGATGGTGCGGCACCTGCTCGACACCCGGCCCGGCGACTTCCGGATCACCGCCTGCGACCAATCACCGGCGATGGTCGCGGCGGTCGCCGCGCACGTCCGCGCGGCAGAGCGCGTGCGCATGTCGGTGGCGGACATCGAGGAGCTGCCGTTCCCCGACGAGAGCTTCGACGTCGTGCTCGCGATGGGCGTCCTCGAATACGCCGACCCGGTGCTGTCGCTGGCCGAGATCGTCCGCGTCGTAAGACCCGGCGGCTTGGTGGTGGCGACGATGCTGAACCCACGCAGTCCGTACCGGATGTTCGAGTGGGGTGTTTTCTGGCCGGCGCGCCGCGCGGTCGGCGGCGTCGAAAAGGTGCTGCACGTGCCCGAGGCGAAACGGCATGGCGCGCGCCACACCGGAATCGAGACGCTCAGCCTGCGGCGTTTCCGTCATTTGATGTGGCGGGCCGGCCTGCAGCCGGAGGACGCGCTGTTCTACGACGTCACCACGCTGGTGCCGCCGCTGGATCGCGTCGTCCGCCGCTGGGATCGCAGCTGGCGCGCGCACCCGGGGAAGACGGTGAGCCGCGGCGCGAAACGCTGGCTGGGCACCGGATATCTCGTCACGGCCAGGGGCTGAACAACGCGAACGGCCGGTTTCCCTTGGGGGAAGGGGAAACCGGCCGTTCGCAGTGGCGGCGTATCGGGATTACGCCGCCTGGTGAACCGGCGCGGAGGCCGGGGTCAGGGCGAGGTCGAGGACCTCGCGGACATTCGCGACGGCGTGCACGTCCAGCTGGGACAGCACTTCGGCGGGCACGTCGTCGAGGTCGGGCTCGTTGCGCTGCGGGATGATCACCGTCTTCATCCCGGCCCGGTGCGCGGCGAGGAGCTTCTGCTTCACGCCGCCGATGGGCAGCACCCGCCCGGTCAGCGACACCTCACCGGTCATCGCGACGTCGGCGCGCACCACGCGTCCCGAAAGCAGGGACGCCAGCGCGGTCGTCATCGTGACGCCCGCGGACGGCCCGTCCTTCGGCACCGCGCCCGCGGGGACGTGCACGTGGATGCCGCGGTTCTTGAGGTCGCCGACCGGCAGTTCCAGCTCCGCGCCGTGGGAACGGAGGTAGGAAAGCGCGATCTGCACCGACTCCTTCATCACCTCACCCAGTTGCCCGGTGAGCTGCAGGCCGCTCGCACCGGATTCCTGGTCCGCCAGCGACGCCTCGATGTAGAGAACGTCGCCGCCGGCCCCGGTCACGGCCAGACCCGTTGCCACGCCAGGGGTCGCGGTCCGCTGGGTCGACGCGGGCAGCGACGACTCCGGCAGGTGGCGCGGCCGCCCGAGGTAGGTCGGCAGGTCGTCGGCGTCCACGTCGAGTGGCAGCCCGATCTCCTCCAGTGCCACCTTGGTCGCGATCTTGCGCAGCACCTTGGCGATCGTCCGGTTCGCGTCGCGCACGCCCGCCTCACGGGTGTACTCGGCGGCGATCCGGCTGAAGGCGGCGTCGGTCAGGCTGACGTCCTCCTTGCCCAGGCCGGCGCGCTCCAGCTCGCGGGGGAGCAGGTGGTCGCGGGCGATGGTGACCTTCTCGTGCTCGGTGTAGCCGTCCAGCGTGACGAGCTCCATGCGGTCCAGCAGCGGGCCCGGGATGGTCTCCAGGGCGTTGGCCGTGGCCAGGAACACGACGTCGGACAGGTCCAGCTCGACCTCGAGGTAGTGGTCGCGGAACGTGTGGTTCTGTTCCGGGTCAAGGACTTCGAGCAGTGCCGCGGTCGGGTCGCCGCGGTAGTCGGCGCCCACCTTGTCGATTTCGTCGAGCAGCACGACCGGGTTCATCGAACCGGCTTCGGAGATGGCGCGGACGATCCGGCCGGGCAGCGCGCCGACGTAGGTGCGGCGGTGACCGCGGATCTCCGCCTCGTCGCGGATGCCGCCGAGGGCGACGCGGACGAACTTGCGGCCCATCGCCTTCGCGACCGACTCACCCAGCGACGTCTTGCCGACCCCGGGAGGACCCGCGAGGGCGAGCACGGCGCCGGAACGACGTCCGCCGACCGGGCCGAGGCCCGACTCCGTGCGGCGCTTGCGCACGGCCAGGTACTCGATGATGCGTTCCTTCACGTCATCGAGGCCGGCGTGGTCCGCGTCGAGAACCGCGCGCGCGGCGGCGATGTCGTAGACGTCCTCCGTGCGCTCGTTCCAGGGCAGTTCCAGGACGGTGTCCAGCCACGTGCGGATCCAGCCGCCCTCGGGGGACTGCTCGGACGTGCGGTCCAGCTTGTCCACCTCGGCCAGCGCGGCCTTCTTGACGTGGTCGGGCAGTTCGGCGCCCTCGACGCGGGCTCGGTAGTCCGTGTCGTCGGTGCTGCCGTCGAGCTCGCCCAGCTCCTTGCGGATGGCCTCGAGCTGGCGGCGCAGCAGGAACTCCTTCTGCTGCTTCTCCATGCCCTCGGCGACGTCCTTGCGGATGGTGTCGCTGACCTCGAGCTCGGCGAGGTGCGCCTTGCTCCACTCCAGCGCCTTCTCCAGGCGCGCGGTGACGTCGAGCGTGGTGAGCAGCTCGAGCTTCTGGTCGGTGTCGAGGTAGGGGGCGTTGCCGGAGAGGTCGGCGACCGCGGACGGGTCCTCGACCTGCTGGACGGCGTCGATCAGCTGCCAGCCGCCGCGCTGCTGGAGGATCGAGATGACGACCGCCTTGTACTCGGTGACGAGCTTGGCGGTCTGGTCGTTCGTGGTCTCGAGAGCGTCCTCGGCGTGCACCCAGCGGGCGGCGCCGGGGCCGTCGGCGATCCGGCCGACCAGCGCGCGGCGGGTGCCGCGCAGCAGCACGGCGGCCTTGCCACCGGGGACGCGGCCGATGCGTTCGACGGTGGCGACGGTGCCGAATCCGGCGTACTCGCCGTGGACGCGCGGGACGATGAGGACCTCGGCCTTGGCGGCGCTCGTCGATCGGATGCCCGGGAACGAGGCCTGGCTCGGGGTGCCGGCCTGGGCGGACTCCACCGCGGCCCGGGTCTCGGAGTCGGTGAGGTCGAGCGGGACGACCATGCCCGGCAGCACGACGTCGTCATCGAGCGGGAGCACGGGCAGGAGGCGGGTGTCGGACATGTGCACTCCTCGTGTAGTTGAGTCTGCCCTACTCAACTCTCCGATCGACCCGTTTGTTTCCCGAAGTGCGTTCGCCCACAGCTGATCTCACCCCTCCGACCTCTGAGCCCCCGCGTGTCGCAGTTAGCCCGCTAAACGTCACGTCGGCGGGGGAGACATCGGAGGGGTCGGCGGAGCGGATGTCCGTGAGACCTTGGACCCAGTGGTCTGACGTCCGGGCGCGAAAAACGCCCCGGCGTTGACGGTTAGCCCGCTAAACGTCAACGCCGGGGCGCAGAGATCGGAGGGGTGGGGTCAGGGGTGGGCGGCCACCACGCCGCGGCCGAACGGGCGGGTCTCGGCGTCGAGGGAGTCCGGCCGCCGGTCCGGGCGCCAGTCGGCCAGCGGGCTGATGCCCGGCTCGAGCAGCGGCCAGTCGCGCAGCCACGGGCGGATGTCCTCGTCCGAGCGCAGCCACAGCGGATTCGACGACTTCTTGTACGCCGCCACGAAGGCCCGCGCCTGCTCCGCCTTGGCCGGCGGCGCGTCGTCCGCGACCGTGGCGTGCGTCAGCCCTAGCCAGCTCCCCGGCGCCAGTTTCCGCTGGTACCGCTCGACCAGCCCAGCCGGGTCGTCGTCCGGCCCGACGAAGTGCAGCACCGCGATCATCAGCACGCACACCGGCTCGGACCAGTCGATCAGCCGCTGGGTCTCATCGGCGGCGAAGACCGCGTCCGGGTCCCGGATGTCCGCCTGCACCAGCCCGGCCCAGTCGGTGACGTCCTCCTGCTCCAGGATCAGCGTCGAGTGCGCCGCCGCGACCGGCTCGTAGTCCACGTAGACCACGCGGCCCGCGTCGTCCCCGATCCGGTTCCGGACGATCTCGTGCACGTTCCCCACCGTCGGCACGCCCGAGCCGAGGTCGACGAACTGCCGGATTCCCGCGTCCAGCGCCGCGGCCACCACCCGGTTCATGAACGCCCGGTTCTGCTGCGCGACCGGCCGGAACATCGGCCACAGCGACTCCAGCCGCCGGCCGAACTCCCGGTCGACGGCCCAGTTGTGCGAACCACCGAGGAACCAGTCGTAAACCCGCGCGGCCGACGGCTTCTCCGTGTCGACGCCCTTCGGCGCGACCGGCGCGGCCGTGTTGCTGCTCTCGGTCATGACTGCCCCTTCTCGGCGACGCCGCACCAGGCGAACGGCCGTGCTTCGGCTTCGATCGCGTTCAGCTGCCGATCCGGGCGCCAGTCGGGCAGGTGCGTGATCCCCGGTTCGAGCAGCGACCAGTCGCCGAACAGCGGAAGGATCTCCTCGCGATTGCGCAGCCAGACGGGGTTGCTCGTCTTCCGGTACTGCTCGACGAACCAGCGCAGCCCCTCCAGGGCTTCGCCGCTCCCGTCGCCTTCGCTCATCTGCGAGATGGCCAGCCAGCTGCCCGGCGCGAGCGCGTCCCGATAGGTCCGAACCAGTTCCTCGGGCCCGTCGTCCGGCCCGACGAAGTGCAGCACCGCCATCATCATCAGGCAGACCGGCTTGTCGAAGTCGATCAGCTCCCGGGTGGTGGCGTGGTGCAGCACCGCCTTCGGCTCCCGCATGTCGGCCTGGACGATGCCCGCCCACTCCGTCGCCATGCTCTCCTCGAGGATCAGCGTCGCGTGCGCCACCGCCACCGGCTCGTAGTCCACGTAGACCACGGTGGCGGGATCGTCCTCGGCCAGCTCGGCTTCGACGACCTCGTGCACGTTCCCCGCCGTCGGCACGCCCGAGCCGAGGTCGATGAACTGCCGGACACCCGCCTTCAGCGCCGCGCGCACGACCCGGTTCATGAACTCCCGGTTCTGCCGCGCGCCCGGTTTCACCAGTGGCCACTGTTGTTCCATGCGCCGGCCGAACTCGCGATCCACCGCCCAGTTCTGGGTACCGCCGAGGTACCAGTCGTAGATCCGGGCGGCGGACGGCTTTTCGGTGTCCACGCCTTCCGGCGCTCTCGGCGCGGAATCGGTCACTGCGGCTCCCTTGTCTCCGGCTTACGGCACACCACATTAGCCGCCGGGACATGCTGGGTCAGCGGGGAGTTTTGTCGCTTTTCACCGCACTGCGGGACGGCGTTGCCAATAGGTCCACAACGGCCGATATCCCTGGGCGTACCAGAACGGCGTCGACCGCGGGTTCGCCAGGGCGTGGTGCAGCAGCACGACGTCCGCGCCCGCCTCGTCGAGCACCTGGTGAGCGTGCGCGGCCAGCGCCGTACCGACGCCGGAGGACCGGGCCGCCTCGGCGACCGCAAGAGAAGAGAGGTAGCCGACGCGGTTCGCCGCGGCCCGGCCGCTGATCCAGCCGGTCGCCTCCGGCAGCTGGACGTTCACCATGCCGACCGGCCTGCTGCCGTACAACTCGGCGATCCACAGCGGCGGCTCGGGCCGCATCAGCTGCTCCGCCAGGTCCTTCGCCAGGATCTCTTCGACGCCTTCGCGGAGGTTGACCGTGCCGAACTGGGCGTCGTAGGAGTGCAGCTCCATCCCCAGCGTCACCGCGGTGTCCAGGTCCGAGGGCACCGCGCGGCGGATCTTCACCCCGGGCGTCGACGCGAAGGCCGCCGGGTTCAGCCGCTCGGCCGGCCGCGCGGCGACCACGCGCACCGGGGCGAACCCGTGGTGCAGCATCTCCGCCGCCCCCGCCGCGTCCCGGCTCGCCCGCGGGACGACCGCGGCGGTCTCGGTATCGCCGGGCGTGCTGACCGCCCGCAAATGTTCATCCCATCGAGTGAGCAGGGTGTCGAGCGCGGCGGCCGGATGAGGACCCGCCAGCTGGACGTCCAGGCGGTGCTCGGTCAAGGCGCGCCACGGCGCCTTGGGCGAACCGCGGTCGACGTCGATCTTGGTGGCCAGGCCCGCCGCGGCGGAGTCGCCGGCGTCGACCTCCAGCACCACCGCGTCTTCGGTGCCTTCGAACGGGACGGAACCGGGGAGCAGCGCGTCCACGGACGCCAGCCGCGCTCCGTGCCCGGAGGCGATCACATCGCTGTGCATGGGTCCATTGAAGCGGTCCGGCCGCCGTCGCGGGGAGAAATAGGGGCGATCCCCGCAACCTCGCGGACCCCGGCTCGTTTCACCCCTTGGTCCACGCAGGTCAGCGCCATCGAAGCATTGTTAACCCTGGGGTGATCTCCTACTGTCTCGAAAGGGACACGGGTACGCCCTCCGGGGTACGGTATGGCCCTTGTCCACACCAGACGTCACGGATCACGACCGGTCGGCAGCCGGGAAGGAAGGTTCGATGCCGGACAGCAACGGCAGAGGCGACGCCGCCGCGCAGGCGAAGCCGGGGCCGGGCATCGGTTCGGTGACGTCACCGGAAGCCCGCACCGACGAACGCCGCTTCCGTGCCTACACCTTCGTCGTGCTCACCCTGGGTATCGTCGCCGCCTTCGCGGTCGGCTCCTGGCTTCCGTTCCACGGCTCGGCCAAGCTCTGGTGGGTCGGCCCGGTCCTCGCGCTGGCATTCCTCCTCGCCGAGCAGCTCGGTATCAACGTCGACGTCCGCAGCGGCATCTCCTGGACCATCTCCTTCACCGAGATCCCGCTCGTCATCGGATTCTTCGTCGCGCCCTTCGAAATCGTGCTCGCCGCGCACCTGGTCGCGGGCATCGGGACGCTGCTCGCCCGCAAGGTCGCCGGACGTGTCCTCTACAACGCGGGCGCGTTCCTGCTCGAGATCACCGGCGCGTTCGCCGTGGCCGGTCTGGTCACCAAGGCCGTCGGCACCCTCGACGGCGGCAAGATCCCCTGGGTCGCGGCGCTGGCGGGCACCCTGACCGCGCCGCTGGTCAGCACCCTGCTCGCGCTCGCCGCGGTCCGTGTCCTGCGCCGCCGCATGCGCGTGAGCACCGCGGTGCGGCTCACCGGGCGCATCCTGGTCGTCGGCTTCGTCAACGCCTCGGTCGGCCTGTCGGGATACCTCGTCATCGACAACACGCCCAAGGCGTGGCCGCTGGTGCTGGCCGTGTTCCTCGGCCTGACCGCGTTGTACTGGGCCTACTCCGACCTCCTGCGCGAACAGCGCGACATGGAGGCGCTCTCCGACGTCAGCCTGATGGTCGCGCGCTCGGGCCAGCAGGCCGCCGCACGCCCGGCCAGCCGGGCCGACGAGCTCGTCGGCGGCGTCGACGTCCGCGAATGGGCCACCATCGCCGAACGGATCAAGGACCAGCTCGCGGCCGGACGGGTCGTGCTGCGGCTGCGCCTGGAACCGAAGGACGCGATGCGGGTGGTCGTCGCGGGCGACGAACTCCCGCCCGCCGACCCGGCCGCCGACGACCCGCTGCTGCGCCTGCCCGGCGCGCACGTCCGTCACTTCCGGATCACCGAGGCCAACCCGGACGTCCGCACCGCGCTGCTCGACCGCGGCGCGCAGGAAGCACTGGTCGTGCCGCTGCGCAGTGCCAACCAGCTGCTCGGCGTCGTCGAGGCGCACGACCGGCTGTCCCGCTGGCGCGGCTTCGGAAAGTACGACGTCCAGCTGCTCGGCACCATGGCCAGCCACCTGGCGACGTCGCTCGACAACCGCCGCCTGCTGGCGACCTTGCGCCACGACGCCTACCACGACCCGCTGACCGGCCTGCTCAACCGGCCCGGCTTCCGCCAGGTCGCGAAGGAACCGTTGCGGGACTTCGCCAACGCCGTCGTGCTGCGCGTCGACCTCGACGTGTTCTCCACGGTCAGCGACGCGCTGGGGTACGCCTGGGCGGACCGGATGGTCATCGCCGCCGGCCGCCGCATCCTCGACGCGCTCGGCCCCGACGTCCCGCTGGCCCGGCTGGAGGGCGCGTCGTTCGCGGCGCTGCTCGTCGGCTGCGCGCCCGAGAACGCCCACCAGGCCGCGGAACGGCTGCGCGAGGAGCTGTCCGCGCCGTACCCGGTGGACCGGCTTTCGGTCGAGGCCAACGCGATGATCGGCTACGCCACGACGTCGGTCGACGAGACCGGCGACGCGGTCGACATCGAAGGCCTGCTCCAGCGCGCCGACGTCGCCGTCCGCGCCACCAAGGGCGGCGAGGAGATCCGCGGCTACGTGCCGAGCATGGGCCAGATCTTCCTGCGGCGCTTCCAGATGGTCACGCAGTTCCGGCAGTCCCTGGAGGACGGCCAGGTCAGCGTGCACTACCAGCCCAAGATCACCCTGCCGAACCGTCAGGTCCAGGGTGTCGAGGCCCTGGTGCGCTGGGTGCACCCGGAGTTCGGCAGGCTCGGCCCGGACGAGTTCGTGCCCGCCATCGAGGCGGCCGGCCTGATCGGCGTGCTGACGTCGTTCGTGCTCGGCGAGGCGCTCAAGCGTTGCCGCAAGTGGCTCGACGAGGGCCTGCGGATCTCGGTCGCGGTCAACCTCTCCGTGCGGAACCTGGCCGACGAGGACTTCCCGAACAAGGTGGTCCGTGACCTGGAGCGCTACGGCGTCCCGCCCGAGCTGCTCACCTTCGAGCTGACCGAGTCCGGCGTGATGTCCGACCCGCAGAAGGCGCTGCCGATCCTGCGCGAGCTGCACTCGCTGGGCATCGTGCTGGCGGTCGACGACTTCGGCACCGGCTACTCGTCGCTGGCCTACCTGCGCCAGCTCCCGGTCGACCAGGTCAAGATCGACAAGAGCTTCGTCCTCGGCATGGGCACCGACCTCGGCGACCTCGCCGTGGTCCGCTCGATCGTCGAGCTCGGCCACTCACTCGGCCTGACGGTGGTCGCCGAGGGCGTCGAGGAGGACGTGGCTCGCGACCAGCTCGAGGCGATGGGCTGTGACGTCGCGCAGGGCTACCTGATCTCGCGGCCGCTGCCCGAAGACCGGCTCGAGGCGTGGCTGCAGGCCCGCACGGCGCGGTCGCCGGGACGGCACTCCGAGACCGTGCTGACCCTGCTGACCTGAGGTTTCGCGGTAAGGGGACCCCGGTTGCACGGCCGGGTGAAGGCCCTTGCTAATCTTTTCAAGTCCTCGCGAGGACAAGGCCCCTTTAGCTCAGTCGGCAGAGCGTCTCCATGGTAAGGAGAAGGTCTACGGTTCGATTCCGTAAAGGGGCTCGCAAGCTCAGCCGTGGCACCTTGGCGTGTCGCGGCTTGGGTTGTGTAAGGGCGGTGTAGCTCAGCTGGCAGAGCAAGCGGCTCATAATCGCTGTGTCGCCGGTTCAAGTCCGGCCACCGCTACGCGGTAACGCTGGGGTCAGGACCCCGGACCTAGAGAGAAGGAAACGCTGTGGCTTCCACCGACGTGCGACCCAAGATCACGCTGGCGTGCGAAGAGTGCAAGCACCGCAACTACATCACCAAGAAGAACCGGCGCAACAACCCGGATCGCCTGGAGATGAAGAAGTTCTGCCCGAACTGCGGTACGCACCGGACGCACAAAGAGACCCGCTGACGTAGCGCGTTCACACCAGCTTCGATGAGCCGCCCTGGACCACCAGGGCGGCTCTTCGCTGTTGGTAGCCTCCTCGGGTGCCCTTGGACGAGTCGTTCACCGGGCGGGTGTACCCGCCGCAGACCAGTTACGAAGTGAGCCGGGAGAAGATCCGGGAGTTCGCCGACGCGATCGGCGACGCCAACCCGGTCTACCGCGACCCGGAGGCGGCCCGCGCGGCCGGCCACCCGGACGTCATCGCGCCACCGACGTTCATCACCATCGTCAACCTCGCCGCCATCAACGCGATCGTGACCGACCCGGAGCTCGGGCTGGACTACTCGCGGATGGTCCACGGCGACCAGCAGTTCACCTACACCCGCCCCGCGCACGCGGGCGACCGGCTGCTGCTCACCACCCACATCGACCGGATCATGGCCAGGGCGGGCAACGACTTCATCAACCTGCGCGCCGAGATCACCGACGGCGACGGCGCGCACATCGCCACCACCCGGGCCCAGCTCGTGGTGCGAGGGGAGGACGCGTGAACGTCGGCGACGAACTGCCCCCCATCGAGGTCCGGATCACCCGAGACCAGCTCGTGCGTTACGCCGGGGCGGCACTGGACTTCAACCCGATCCACTGGAACGAGGCCTTCGCCAAGGAGGTCGGTCTTCCCGACGTCATCGCGCACGGCATGCTCACCATGGCACTGGCCGGGCGCGTGGCCACCGACTGGCTCGGCGACCCGGGCCGGCTGGTCGACTACAGCGTCCGCTTCACGCGCCCGGTCGTCGTGCCGAACACGCCGGAAGGCGCGCTCGTGGAGTTCACCGGGAAAGTGGCCGTGGTCAACGACGACGGCACCGCCCGGATCGACCTGGTGGCCAAGTTCGACGGCAAGACCGTCCTGGGTAAGCCGCAGATGGTCGTCCGGGTCTAGCGCATGGTCCGTGAAGGGCCCCCTTACCGGCTGTGAAAGCCGGTAAGGGGGCCTTCACGGCTTATGGGAGCGTCAGGAGGGCGACGATGGCGTCGGCCATGCCCTTCTCGCCCCGGGCGTTCGGGTGCAGCGGGGCGGCCGGGGACGACGGCAGCAGCCCCTCCACCCAGCGCGTGTCGGACGCCGTGCAGAGGTCGTGGCCCTTGCCCGGCGTCGCCGTGTCCGCGAACCCCGCCTTGTGCGCCTTGGCCTGGTCCTTGAGCATCGTGTTCATCTTGGCCAGCGAGTCCCGGATGTAGGCGACGTCGCCGGAGCCCACCGGCAGGCTGGGCCAGCAGCCGTTGCCGTCGGGCAGCACCGTCGGGTAGCCGACCACCACGATCTTGGCCTTCGGCGCCTTCTTGTGGATGTTGTCCAGGACCGCGCCGACCTTCGGGCCGGTCGCGTCGATCCGCTCGGCGAGCTGGTCGTGCCCGCCCGCGGTCAGCTTGTCCTTGCAGGGCGACGCGTTCGGATGGACCGTCGTGCACGACGACGCGAGCGCGATGAAGCCGATGTCGTTGCCGCCGATCCCGAGCGTGACCAGCGTGGTCGCCGAGTTCACCGCGTCCAGCTGCGCCGGGTTGGTGCCGTTCTTGGTCTTCTGCGGCGAGGTGATGTCCGCCGTCGTGGCGCCGCTGCAGCTCACGTCCGCGAACTCGGCGGGCTTGATCCGCGCGCTGACCAGGTGCGGGTAGTCGTTGTCCGAGCGGTCGCAGCCCACCGGCGGCCCCGCCTGCCCGCCGGTGCGCGGCGAGGACGTGTAGGAGTCCCCGAGCGCGACGTACCGGCCCGATCCGCCACCGGTTTCGTCCCCGGTCGGCGGCGCCGCCGAAGACCCGTGCTGCCACTTGTAGTACCCGAAGCCCAGCAGCGCCAGCACGATCACCAGGAGGAGACAGCCGCCCCCACCGCTCTTTTTCGCCACTTGTCCGTTTCTACAAGATGCCGGGGTGTGGTGGCTCGGCAATCCGGGTGACAACAGGGGTACCGATTCACCACATGAACGCCCGGTGAATCCGCCGCAGGGTGTTGCGCGTGACCGGTATGACGGCCAGGGTGGGGCGCGTCCGAGCGGTCCCCCGGAGAAAGGCAGGAAAAAGCGGTGAGCCTGAACCTGAACAAGCTGGTCGACAAGGCCTACGAGGACAAGACCATCAACGAGCTGCTGGACGCCCCGCCGTCCGCGCTCGAGGGGCTCACGCCGAAGCACGACGAGCTCCTCGCCGAGCTCAAGATCAAGACCGTCCGCGACCTCGGGAACTGGAAGTACGCCGCGAAGGCGCACGCCCTCATCGCGCTGGCCGACGGCGAAGCCTGATCTTTGTCCGTGAAGGCCCCTTTACCGGCTCTCACAGCCGGTAAAGGGGCCTTCAGGGCAATTCGCTCAGCTCTTGCGCCAGCTCCAGCGCGTGTGAGACGTCCTTCGCGACGAAGTGCAGGTCGACGAACGCTTCGTCGATACCGATCTCGCGAGCCTGCTCCAGGCAGCTCGCGACGTCGGCGATCGTGACCACCGAAGTGCCTTCTCGCGGGTTGAAGCGCAGTACCTGGCGTAACGCGCCGGGGTCGCGTCCGCTCTTCTCCGCTGCTGTCACGGCGACGGACCACAGTTGCTGCAGCGCCTGCGGTGGAATCCAGCCGGGCAGCCAGCCGTCCGCGCGCCGCCCCACCCGCGCCAGCGCCGCCGGGGTGAACCCGCCGAGCAGCACCGGGGGCCGCGGCCGCTGCATCGGCTTCAAGTCCACAGTGGACGGTGGGATCCGCCAGCGGTCGCTCTCGTGCGTGGCCGGGTCGCCGGTCCACAGCGCTTCCAAGGCGTCGAGCACCTCGTCGAGCTGCTTGCCTCGCCCCGCCCACGACGCGCCGGTAGCGCCGTATTCCTCGCGCAGCCAGCCCAGGCCCAGCCCGACGTCCAGCCGTCCCGCCGCGGCCAGGTCGAGGGTTGTCAGCGCCCGCGCCAGCAGCACCGGCGAGTACACCGGGGCGATCAGCGCGCTGGTGCCCAGGCGTACCGAGCGGGTCGCCGCGGCCGCGGTCGCCAGCGTGACGAACGGGTCAGCGAACGTCCGGAACTCCGGCGGATACGGCTGCTCCGGCGTTCCGCCGCCGGGGTAGACGTCCGAGGGTTCGTGCGGCGCCAGCACACGGTCGCCGACCCACAGGGACGCGAAGCCGAGTTCCTCGGCGGCCCGGGCGAACGCGGCCACCGCGGCCGGATCGGCGAGCGGGCCGTACTGCGGCAGGGCCAGTCCGAGCCGCATGGTCACCGCGCTTCGGAGAGGACCTTGCCGAGGCGCGTGATGCCCTCGGTGATCTCGCCGGCACCGAGCGCGTAGGAGATCCGGAAGTAGCCCGGCGTGCCGAACGCCTCGCCGGGGACGACCGCGACCTGGGCCTCTCGGAGCAGCAAATCGGCCAGTGCCACGGTGTCCTGTGGCCGCTCGCCGCGGATTTCCTTGCCCAGCAAGGCCTTCATGGACGGGTAGGCGTAGAAAGCGCCATTCGGCAAGGGAATCGTGACGCCCGGGATCTCGCTCAGCAGGGAGACGATCAGCTTGCGCCGCGAGTCGAAGGCGGCCCGCATCTCGGCGACGGCGTCCAGCGGCCCGGCCACCGCGGCGAGCGCCGCGCGCTGGGCGACGTTGGTGACGTTGCCGCACATGTGCGACTGCAGCGCGGTCGCGGCCTTGGTCACGTCCGGCGGCCCGATCATCCAGCCGACCCGCCAGCCGGTCATCGAGTACGTCTTCGCGACGCCGTTGAGGACCACCGTCCGGTCGGCCAGCTCCGGCACCAGGACGGGCATCGAAGGCGCTTCGGCGCCGTCGTAGACGAGGTGCTCGTAGATCTCGTCGGTGATCACCCACAGGCCGTGCTCGAGCGCCCAGCGGCCGATCGCCTCCACCTGCTCGCGCGGGTACACCGCTCCGGTCGGGTTCGACGGCGAGACGAACAGAAGCGCCTTCGTCCGCTCCGTTCGGGCGGCTTCGAGCTGCTCGACGGTGACGAGGTAGCCGGTGGTTTCGTCGGCCACCACAGGCACCGGCACGCCACCCGCGAGCTGGATCGACTCCGGGTAGGTGGTCCAGTAGGGCGCCGGCACCAGGACGGTGTCGCCCGGGTCGAGCAGGGTGGCGAAGGCGGAATAGACCGCCTGCTTGCCGCCGTTGGTCACGAGGACCTGGCTCGCGTCGACGGCGTACCCGGAGTCGCGAAGCGTCTTCGCGGCGATGGCCTCGCGAAGCTCGGGAAGCCCGGCAGCGGCCGTGTAGCCGTGGTTCGCGCGCTCATGCGCCGCCGCTGCGGCCGCTTCGACGACGTACGACGGCGTCGGGAAGTCGGGCTGGCCGGCGCCGAACCCGATCACCGGCTGTCCGGCGGCCCGGAGCTCCCGCGCCTTGGCGTCCACGGCGAGGGTGGCGGACGGGGTGATCCCGGCGATGCGGGCGGACACTCGGGTGGGGGCGGCGCGCATGCCGTCATCCTGGCATGATCGACGCCGTGGCCGCGCCGGATTTTCGGCTCGTCGGTGCCCCGGCACGCGATGAGGGGGCGCGGTTGCGGGGTGTCGGAGGGCTTGCCGTAGACTTCGGGACTTGGAACGCACTACGGTCATCCCCGCCTGGATGGTGGGGATGATGGAATGCGTCCTCCGGAGCGCTGAGCGATCAGGGCTCCACAGGGGTGTAGCTCAATTGGCAGAGCAGCGGTCTCCAAAACCGCAGGTTGCAGGTTCAAGTCCTGTCACCCCTGCGTAAGGGAACTGGTGGAGCGGAGGAGTGGTCGTGAGCGACAGCGACGCCAGCGGCGGCGAGCAGGAGCAGGAAGGCACGGGTCAGGAACCCGAGGCCCAGTCCCGCCCGGTGACAGCCGCTGCCCGGCGTGAACGCCGTGGGACCGCTCGTCCGGCCGGGAAGTCCGCGGCACGTGCGGACGACAAGACCCGGCCGGCCGCCAAGCCGGGTGAGAAGAGCGCGCCCGACGCCAAGAACGCGCCGACCCCCAAGCGCGACCAGAAGGCCAAGAAGGCCTCGCTGTTCGCCCGGCTGATGCGGTTCATCCGCGAGGTCTGGGCCGAGCTGCGCAAGGTCATCTGGCCGAACCGCAAGCAGATGGTCACCTACACGGTGGTCGTCCTCAGCTTCGTGGTGTTCATGGTCGCCCTGGTGAGCGTGCTGGACTTCTTCTTCAAGAAGGGCATCGGGTACATCTTCGGCTGAGCCGGGGATGTGCGCGCGGGGCCGGTCCCGACCGGACCCGGCAAATGATTCAACTGAGAGGACGGAACGTGACCTCCGACAACGGCACAGCAGCCGGTCACGACCTGACCGAGCTCTCCGACGAGCAGGTGCACGCGGCACTCGGTGACGAGGAGTCCGCGCACCTTGACCCCGTCGAGGTGGCTGAAGCCGGCGAAGAGGTCGACGAAGCCGCCTCCGAGGACGTGGCCGAGGAGACCGAACCCGCCGAAGAGGCGGACGACCCGGTCGCCGCGCTGCGCGCCGAACTGATGGCCGCGCCCGGCGAGTGGTACGTCGTGCACTCCTACGCAGGCTACGAGAACAAGGTCAAGACCAACCTCGAGACCCGGACCCAGACCCTGGACGTCGAGGACTACATCTTCCAGATCGAGGTTCCGACCGAAGAGGTCACCGAGATCAAGAACGGCCAGCGCAAGCAGGTGCAGCGCAAGGTGCTGCCCGGCTACATCCTGGTCCGGATGGACCTCAACGACGCCTCGTGGAGCGCGGTGCGCAACACCCCGGGCGTCACCGGGTTCGTCGGCGCGACCTCGCGCCCGTCGCCGCTGACCGTGGACGAGGTACTGAAGTTCCTCGCCCCGCGGGTCGAGAAGGAAGCCCCGGCCAAGAGCGCCAAGGGCGAGTCCAGCTCGGCTTCGTCGCAGCTCGGCGGTCCGTCGGTCGAGGTCGACTTCGAGATCGGCGAGTCGGTCACCGTCATGGACGGCCCGTTCGCGACGCTGCCCGCGACGATCTCCGAGGTCAACATCGACGGGCAGAAGCTGAAGGTCCTGGTGTCGATCTTCGGCCGGGAGACCCCGGTCGAGCTGTCGTTCACGCAGGTCTCCAAGATCTGACGGCCGCAGCGCGGTCGCAGTCCCCGTGTCCACGGCAGGTACGCGGGGAACGTAGTACAGGACAGGAACAGGAATGCCACCCAAGAAGAAGAAGCTTGCGGCGATCATCAAGCTGCAGATCAAGGCGGGTGCGGCCAACCCCGCGCCGCCGGTCGGCCCGGCTCTGGGTCAGCACGGCGTCAACATCATGGAGTTCTGCAAGGCCTACAACGCCGCGACCGAGTCGCAGCGTGGGGACGTCGTCCCGGTCGAGATCTCCGTGTACGAAGACCGGTCGTTCGACTTCAAGCTGAAGACGCCGCCGGCCGCCAAGCTGCTGCTCAAGGCCGCGGGCGTGGAGAAGGGCTCCGGCGAGCCGCACAAGACCAAGGTCGCCAAGGTCACCTGGGACCAGGTCCGCGAGATCGCCAAGACCAAGGAGACCGACCTCAACGCGCACGACATCGACCAGGCCGCGAAGATCATCGCCGGCACCGCCCGCTCCATGGGCATCACGGTCACTGAATGATCTGCCTCGGCTCCGCCGAGGCGGCGAAATCGCCGGGAAGCCGATTTCTTCCCTCCTGATTCCGCTCGGCCCGAGGGGCCGATCGGAATCACTCGGTCCAGAAACCGGCGCGATTTCGCACCCGTGGGAGAGCCAGTGCTGGCTCGTCACCACACTGATCCGTTTTCGAAGTTAAGGACAGAAGCATGACCAAGCACAGCAAGGCATACCGCCAGGCTGCGGAGCTGATCGACAAGTCGCGTTTCTACGCGCCGCTCGAGGCCGCGAAGCTGGCGAAGGAGACCTCCAAGTCCAAGATGGACGCGACCGTCGAGGTCGCGATGCGTCTCGGTGTGGACCCCCGCAAGGCTGACCAGATGGTCCGCGGCACCGTGAACCTGCCGCACGGCACCGGTAAGACCGCCCGCGTCATCGTCTTCGCCGTCGGCGACAAGGCCGCCGAGGCCGAAGCCGCCGGTGCGGACGCGGTCGGCACCGACGAACTGATCGAGCGCATCCAGGGTGGCTGGCTCGACTTCGACGCCGCGATCGCGACGCCGGACCAGATGGCCAAGGTGGGCCGCATCGCTCGCATCCTCGGCCCGCGTGGCCTGATGCCGAACCCGAAGACCGGCACCGTGACCCCCGCGGTCGCGAAGGCCATCACGGACATCAAGGGCGGTAAGATCAACTTCCGCGTCGACAAGCAGGCCAACCTGCACTTGGTGATCGGCAAGGCTTCCTTCGACACCGAGAAGCTGGTCGAGAACTACGCGGCGGCGCTGGACGAGATCCTCCGCGCCAAGCCGTCGTCGGCGAAGGGCCGCTACCTGAAGAAGGTCACCTTCACCACGACGATGGGCCCGGGCATCCCGGTCGACCCGCTGCGGACCCGCAACCTCCTTTCCGAGGACGCGAACGTCTGAGTCGGACATCACGAAGAAGAGCGCTCCTGCCTAGTGCGGGGGCGCTCTTTTTTCGTGTCTTATTGACGGCATGCCGACATTCGCGTCGTTCGACGGTCTTCAGCTGAACTACAGCCTGTGGGAGGGCAGCGGTTCCGCGCGTCCCGTAGTGCTGCAGCACGGCTTCGCCGCCGACACGAATGCGAACTGGATCTCGACCGGCGTCGTCGGCGCGCTGCGCAAGGCCGGGTTCACGGTGATCTCGCTGGACGCCCGCGGCCACGGCCGGTCCGAGAAGCCGCACGACGAGGCGTACTACGGCGAGGACAGCATGGTGCGGGACGTGTCCGCGCTGCTGGACGAGCTGGGGCTGGCCGAGGTCTCGCTGGTCGGGTACTCGATGGGCGCGATCATCGCGCTGGCGGCGACAGCGGCCGACCCGCGGATCCGGTGCCTGGCGACCGGCGGGGTCGGCTCGGGGATCGTCGACTTCGGCGGCGTCGACCTGCGGGTCGTCAAGCCCGCGGAGATCGCTTCGGCCTTGCTGGCCGAGGACGCGTCCCTGGTCCCGGCGGCGGGTGCGCCGTTCCGGCTGCTGGCCGACGTCCTCGGCGGTGACCGCCGGGCACTGGCCGCGGTGGCCCTGGCGGCGCGCGAAGGCACTCTGGACCTCTCGGCGATCAGCGTCCCGACCCTGATCCTGGCCGGCGACCAGGACCCCCTCGCGGCCGAACCGGAGCGCCTGGCGGCGGCGATCGCGGGCGCCCGCCTGGTCCGCATCCCCGGCGACCACATGACCGCCGTAACCTCCCCGGCCTTCTCCGAATCCCTCCTCACGTTCCTCGCAGCCCCCTGACCAGCGACTTCGCGTTTAGCGGGCTAACCGTGAATCCGCAGGTCAGAGCGCCCACGGTTAGCCCGCTAAACGTGAAGTGCCTGGTCAGGCGAGTGCGGCGATCTCGTCGCGGGAGTAGCCGAGTTCGGTGAGGATTTCGGTGGTGTGCTCGCCCTTGCCGGGGGTGTGCCGGCGGACGGTGGCGGGGGAGTCCGAGAGGATCATCGGCGGCGCGACCTGACGGTAAGTGCCCTCGGTCGGGTGCTCGACGAGCGAGACCAGGCCACTGCCGGTGAAGTACGGGTCGTCCTGGACGTCCTCCAGTTCGAGCACCGGCGCGAACGGGACGGACAGGTCCGCGCAGATCTTCTGCCACTCGCTGGTCGTCTTCTCGACGGCGGCGCGCTCGATCTCCTCGTACAGCTCGCCGTAGTGCTTCGCGCGGCTGGCCTGATCGGCGAAGCGGGCGTCGTCGGCTACCTCCGGGCGACCGGCCGCGACGAAGAAGTCGCGGATGTTCTTCTCGGTGTAAGGCAGGATGCAGGCCCAGCCGTCGGCGGTCCGGACGGCCTGGTGCCCGCGGGCCATCGACCGGTTGAACCCCATCGGCCCGACGGCGGGTTCGAAGGTGTGCCCGGCCAGGTGCTCGACCAGGTTGAACGCGAGCATGGTGTCCGCCATCGGCACCTCGACGCGCTGGCCGCGGCCGGTCTCGCGCTGGTGGATCACCGCGGCTAGCACCGAGTAGACGATGGTCAGCGCGCACAGCTTGTCGGCCAGGATGGTCGGCGCGTAGGTGGGCGTGCCGGTCGCGCGGCGCATCAGGTCCGCCATCCCGGACGACGCCTGGACG
This sequence comes from uncultured Actinomycetota bacterium, assembly GCA_963762765.1. Lineage (GTDB taxonomy): Bacteria > Actinomycetota > Actinomycetes > Mycobacteriales > Pseudonocardiaceae > Amycolatopsis. The sequence goes on along the minus strand of CAVXMR010000049.1, from coordinate 34,801 downwards.
ATCTCGTCGTACGCGGCCAGCCCGGCGCGGTCGGAATCGCTGCGAAAACCCTGGGCGTTGCAATAGATCAGCCGCGGGTTCTCCGCCGCGAGCTGCTCGTAGCCGAGCCCGAGCCGCTCGAGCGCGCCCGGCCGCATGTTGGTGACCAGCACGTCGGCCTCGCGGGCCAGCCGCAGGAAGGCCTCGTGCCCGGCTTCGGTCTTGAGGTCCAGCTCGATGCTGCGCTTGTTGCGGTTGACGTTCAGCGCGAGCGCGCCCATCCCTTCGTGGCGCTGCGGGTGGGTGCGGCGGGTGCTGTCGCCGGCCGGTGACTCGACCTTGATCACGTCGGCGCCGAGGTCGCCCAGGATCTGGGTGGCGTAAGGCCCCATCACGACCGACGAGAGGTCGATGACCCGGATTCCGTGGAGCGCGCCGTTCATGGTTCCTCCGTCGTGTTCATGGACTGTCACCCATTAACTTAGCTAGGCTAAATAAAGTACGCAATGTGATACTTTGATACCTATATGGATAAACAACGGCCTCGACACCGGACGGTCGACCGGGTCGCGGCGATCCTGGAAGCTGTCGCGAACAGCGCGTCGGGCCTGACCCTCACCCAGCTCGCGGCGCGCCTGGACGCGCCGGTGTCCTCGGTGCAGAAGCTGGTCAACGGCCTGGTCGCGGTCGGCTACCTGGACGAAGAGGAGCGCCGGTTCGTCCTCGGCCCGGCGCCGCACGTCCTGACCGTCCGCTCGGGACGCATCCCGATCCGGGAGGTCGGCCATGCGGACCTCGCTGCGCTCAGCGAAGCGGCGGATTGCGCGGCGCTGCTCGCGGTCCGCGTCGGCGATAGCGCGGTGTACGTCGACTGGGCCGGCACGGACGAGCCGTTCGACTTCGCGCTCTCCCGCACGCTTCGTTCGGGGCTGCCGAACACGGCCGCCGGCCGTGTCCTGCTCGCGTATCTGTCCGAGCGAGAACGCCGAGAGGTGGTCGGTGCGCTCGGCGACGACATGCGCGCGGTGGGCTTGCTGGAGGAGTGCGAGCGGATCCGCGCCCAGGGCTACGCGACGCTGGATGCGGGCCACGTAATGCACGCGATGGCCGCGGTCGCTGTCCCGGTGCTCGAGCGCGACCGGGTTGTGGCTGCCCTCGCCCTGGCTGCCCCGGCCGAAGACGTCACCGCGCGTCTACCCGACCTGGTTGCGCTGCTCAGGCGCCGCAGTTAGCGGGTCCCGGCCGCAGCCGGGCACGGCGACGGATCCGGCTGATGTCCGATGATGAGCCACTGCCCGCGCTCGACCTGAGTCAGCATGAAGGTGCCCAGGGCGGGGCCGCCTTGGGGGTTGTAGGTGCAAGAGCTGATGGAGATCGGCGAGGTGGGTGTGCCCTCCTTGCCCGCGGACGGAATCGAGAACCCGTATGCCCACGGGTCGGTGACCTGCTTCCCCAGTTCCTGGACGGCCTGCTCGCAGCTGGCGAAATGCAGATCCGCAGTGAACTGCTGGCGCGCCGCGTCGGTGAAGCGGGTGCAGGCCAGGGGGTCCTTGCGGTAAACGAAGTCGTAGATGGCTCGCACAGCCTCGTATGGGGACTTGGGCAGCGAGTCGTACTGGTGGTATTGCCCGCCGCCGGTCTCGGACGCAGGTCGATCGTCGTCTTGCCTGCTGGGGAAGAAGTGGTTGTACGCCCAGGTCGCGGCGATGCCGAGGAGGACGATGGCGATGATCCAGCCGAGGATCTTCCGAGCCAGCCACTTCAGCCAACGAGGTGCCTTCGGCAGCGGACGCTTCGCGGGCACGAGCTCGCCACCCGGCGGGACGGCCGGTGGCCCCGAAGGTGGTTGCTGGGAGACAACGCCTCCGTTCGGCACCGGTGCGGGCTGGTTGCCCTGCTGGGCCTGGGTGAACCGCAGGTAGTCCTGGAACTGCTGAAACTGCTGGAACTGTCGCAGCTGCTCGGGATCGAGCTCCGGTTCGGCCGGTGGCTGGACTGCCGGTGGCTGCGCCGCCGAGCCTCCGCTCGCGGGTTCGATGTCCGTGCCGGGTTCGGTGCCCGGCTTTCCGTCATCACGCTGCTCCGCCACGTCACCCATGATGCCTCCCCACCACGTTCGTGGACCCTTCAGGGCTCGCGTTTCGCGGGCTGACCGTTGTCGTTGCGGACGCCGCGCAAGCGGTTGCGTCAGGCGGGCTAAGCACCGCGGTTTGCCCGCTAAACGCAGGTCAGGAGGGGGTGGGGTGAGAGGGCCGCCGAGGGGCACGTATAGTTGACGACGGTTCTACCGAAGACCGCTGGTTTTCCCCGCACCTCCAGGGTGCGAGGAACGAAGGCCCCGCAGTGGCGGGCGGCCCGCGCAGGAGGAACGAGGCTCGCTCGCGACCGTATACCTGGTCGTGTGCCATCAACGCCCCGCGCCTGTTGCGCTGGGGCGTTTCGTCGTCTCAAGGCTCTTCGCCAGTGGAATCACTAGCCAAGAGAGGAGGCGACCATGGCGAAGCCCGACAAGGTGGCGTCCGTCGCCGAGATCGCGGAGAGCTTCCGCACCAGCTCGGCCACCGTCGTTACCCAGTACTCCGGCCTCTCCGTGACTCAGCTGTCCAAGCTGCGCCGCGCTCTCGGCACCAGTGCCAAGTACCGGGTCGCGAAGAACACCCTCGTCAAGCGTGCCGCCCAGGACGCCGGTGTCGAGGGTCTCGAGGACCTGTTCGTCGGCCCGACCGCCATCGCCTTCGTCGAAGGTGAAGCTGTCGATGCCGCGAAGGCGCTTCGCGACTTCGCGAAGGACAACAACGCGCTTGTCATCAAGGGCGGCTACATGGACGGCAAAGCGCTGTCCGTGGACGAGATCAACCGGATCGCCGATCTCGACAGCCGTGAGGTCCTGCTCGCCAAGGCGGCGGGCGCGTTCAAGGCGAAGCTTTCCCAGGCCGCCGCGCTGTTCCAGGCGCCGGCGTCCCAGGTCGCCCGCCTGGCTGCCGCGCTGGAGGAGAAGCAGCGCAACGCCGGTACCGAAGCAGCCGAAGCACCCGCCGAGAGCTGATCTACCCCACCCCCGAACGTCAAGTTCGTTTTTGAGAGGAAGCCATCATGGCGAAGCTGAGCACCACCGAGCTGATCGACGCCTTCAAGGAGCTCACCCTTCTTGAGCTGTCCGAGTTCGTGAAGGAATTCGAGACCACCTTCGACGTCACCGCCGCCGCGCCGGTCGCCGTCGCCGCTGCCGGCCCGGGTGCCGCCGCTGCCGCCCCGGTCGAGGAGCAGGACGAGTTCGACGTCGTCCTCGAGGGCGCCGGCGACAAGAAGATCCAGGTCATCAAGGTCGTCCGCGAGGTCGTCTCGGGCCTGGGCCTGAAGGAGGCCAAGGAGCTCGTCGAGAGCGCCCCCAAGGCCCTCCTGGAGAAGGTCGACAAGGAGGCCGCCGAGGCCGCCAAGGAGAAGCTCGAGGCCGCCGGCGCCAAGATCAGCATCAAGTGATCTAGGGCGCGCAAGCGCCTACGCACCACCTCGAAAAGGGGCGGGCATCCACTCGGATGCCCGCCCCTTTCTCTTTGGTCACGGCCGTAGCGGGACGGACGACAGCGGCGACTTCCGAGGTCAGGACGCTACGGAAGGACGAGGGGAATGATGGTGGGTAACAGCCGGGCCCGGTACTTCGCCAATGCCGACATCACGCCGGACGGCATCGAGAAACGCGTCAAGGGGGCGGCAGCGCAGGACGAGGAGTCCGGCGAGTTCGCGGTGTCGCACGAGCAGTACACCGATCGCCTGCTGGTCGAGATCCTCGCCCAGCAGGTCGCGGCCCGGCGGCACCTGCTGGTGCTGGCGAGCATCGCCGTGCTCGGCGTCGTGGTCTCGGTGATCTGCGCGATCATCATCGCGGTCCAGGTGACCGAGGCGAACTCGCGCTCGTCCAACAGCTCGTCCTACCGCTGCAGCATCTACAGCTGCTGACGCCCGGGAAGTCGCGTTTAGCGGGCTAACCGTGCTACTTGCGCTACCCGATGCAACCAGTTGCGTAGGGCACCGAAGTTCCGCGGTTTGCCCGCTGAACGCGCGGTCGGTGTCCACATCTGATAATTGCCGGAGCAGGTTGCCTGCGCGTGCAACGAGCACGGTTAGCCCGCTAAACGCGACGTCGGAGCGCCGGAACGCGGGTGGTTGTGAGGGCGGGTAGTGGGCGGGTGCAAGGAGCGCGGTTTGCCCGCTAAACGCGACGTCGGGGGCCGGGGTGGGGGTCCCTAGGTGGGTGGTCCGGACTCCCTAATGGGGCGGACCAGGGGTATCGGTGATCTGCGGACCAGGTGTGGGTGCACTACGGTGCTGCCAGCGCCTCACCCGATCACTTGTCACGGCGGGATGAAGTTGCCTGCGGGTCTGGCCAGAAAAGAAAACTGGTGAGTAACCTGTTCGCACTCAGCTCGTTGCACCTGGTTGACGCGGGAATCAAGGCGCGAAGCGCGTGCCCGCCGCCGGACATCAGGCGGCAGTGGTGCAGCGGGGCGCAATGACGCGAACAGTTCCTGGAGGTGCGATGGGTGCCGAGGTGGTCGTCGAAGGCCTGACCAAGTCCTTCGGTAAGCAGGCCATCTGGCGGGACGTCACGCTGACCCTGCCTCCGGGCGAGGTGTCGGCGATGCTCGGTCCGTCGGGTACCGGGAAGTCGGTCTTCCTGAAGTCCATGATCGGCCTGCTCAAGCCGGAGCGAGGCCGCTGCGTGATCAACGGTGTCGACATCGTCACGTGCTCCGAGCACAAGCTCTACGAGATCCGCAAGCTCTTCGGTGTCCTCTTCCAGGACGGCGCGCTGTTCGGGTCCATGAACCTCTACGACAACGTCGCGTTCCCGCTGCGGGAGCACACGAAGAAGTCCGAGACCGAGATCCGGCAGATCGTCTTCGAAAAGCTCGAGATGACCGGCCTCGCCGGCGCCGAGAAGAAGCTCCCCGGCGAAATCTCCGGCGGTATGCGCAAGCGCGCCGGCCTGGCCAGGGCGCTCGTGCTCGACCCGCAGATCATCCTGGTCGACGAGCCCGACTCCGGCCTCGACCCGGTCCGCACCGCCTACATCTCGCAGCTGCTGATCGACCTCAACACCCAGATCGACGCGACGATCCTGATCGTTTCGCACAACATCAACCTGGCCCGCACCGTGCCGGACAACCTGGGCATGCTCTTCCGCAAGGAGCTGGTCATGTTCGGCCCCCGCGAGGTGCTGCTGACCAGCGACGAGCCGGTCGTCGAGCAGTTCCTCAACGGCCGCAAGCGCGGCCCCATCGGGATGTCCGAGGAGAAGGACACCGCCACGATGGCCCGCGAGGAGGCCGAGGCCGCCGCCGGGCACCACGACGGCAGCCCCGACGAGGACGTCCGCGGCGTCATCCCGCAGATGCAGCCGAGCCCCGGCCTGCCGCCTCGCACCGGTGAGCGCCGCCGCAAGGACCGCGTGATGCGGATCCTGCACACGCTGCCCCCCGCCGCCCAGGAGGGCATCATCGAGTCGCTCAGCCCCGACGAGCAGCGCCACTACGGCGTGCACCCGCACATGATGGCCCGCACCGGCACCCGCGCGCCGGCGCCGAACGCCTTCGGCGGGGAGCTGCCCGACCAGCACCACGGCCAGCTGCCCACCGAGCAGATCGCCCGGATCCCCGGCGGCCAGCCGCCGAGACCCGGCAACTACCGGACGCCGCCCCGAGACAACGGGCCAGGTGGCAGGTGAGCTCTCCCGCTACACAGGCGAAGATCCCCGGGATCGGCATGCTGCGCCAGACCGGGAACCTGTTCGCCCTCGGCCTCGACATCGTTCGTGGCATCTTCCAACGGCCGTTCCAGCTGCGGGAGTTCATCCAGCAGTCCTGGTTCATCGCGAGCGTGACCATCCTGCCGACGGCGCTGGTCGCCATCCCCTTCGGCGCGGTCATCTCGCTGCAGTTCGGCTCGCTCGCCCGCCAGCTCGGCGCGCAGTCCTACACCGGCGCGGGCTCCGTGCTCGCCACCGTGCAGCAGGCCAGCCCGCTGGTCACCGCGCTGCTGGTGGCGGGCGCGGGCGGCAGCGCCGTCTGCGCCGACATCGGCGCCCGCACCATCCGCGAGGAGATCGACGCGATGGAGGTGCTGGGCGTCTCCGCGGTCCAGCGCCTGATCGTGCCCCGCACGCTCGCGATGATGCTGGTCGCGCTGCTGCTCAACGGCATGGTCAGCGTCATCGGCGTGCTCGGCGGCTACTTCTTCAACGTCGTGCTCCAGGGCGGGACGCCGGGTGCCTACCTCGCCAGCTTCTCCGCACTGGCCCAGCTCCCCGACCTCTGGGTCGGCGAGTTCAAGGCGCTGATCTTCGGCTTCATCGCCGCGGTCGTCGCCTCCTACCGCGGCCTCAACCCGTCCGGCGGCCCCAAGGGGGTCGGCGACGCGGTGAACCAGTCGGTGGTCATCACGTTCCTGATGCTGTTCGTCGTGAACTTCGTGATCACGCTGATCTACCTGCAGATCGTGCCCGGAAAGTTGGACTGACCGCCGATGACGTTCCTCCAAGGCGCCAAACGCGTCGCCAACCGCCCGTTGCAGACGCTGGATCAGCTCGGCGACCAGATGTCGTTCTACGGGCGCGCGCTCCTGTGGACCCCGCGGACGCTGCGCCGCTACACCAAAGAGGTCCTCCGCCTGCTCGCCGAGGTGAGCTTCGGCTCCGGCTCGCTCGCGGTCATCGGCGGCACGGTCGGCGTCATGGTCGGCCTGACGCTGTTCACCGGTGTCCTCGTCGGCCTGCAGGGCTACTCGGCGCTGAACTCCATCGGGACGTCGGCGTTCACCGGCTTCCTGACCGCGTTCTTCAACACCCGCGAGATCGCGCCCCTGGTCGCCGGCCTCGCGCTGTCCGCGACCGTCGGCGCCGGCTTCACCGCCCAGCTCGGCGCGATGCGGATCTCCGAGGAGATCGACGCGCTCGAGGTGATGGGCGTGCCGAGCCTGCCGTACCTGGTGACCACCCGGATCATCGCCGGGTTCGTCGCGGTCATCCCGCTCTACATCATCGGCCTGCTGAGCTCGTATCTCGCGTCACGACTGGTCGTCATCTACATCTACAACCAGTCGGCCGGTACCTACGACCATTACTTCGACCTGTTCCTACCACCGCAGGACGTGCTCTATTCGTTCATCAAGGTGCTGATCTTCAGCATCCTGATCATCCTGTCGCACTGCTACTTCGGCTACCGCGCCAGCGGCGGCCCCGCCGGTGTCGGTGTCGCCGTCGGCAAGGCGGTGCGCCTGTCCATCGTCACGGTTTCGATCATGAACTTCTTCATCGGCTTCGCCATCTGGGGAACCGACGTCACGGTAAGGATCGCGGGATGAAGGCGCTCCGGACCAGGCTGCTGGGCCTGCTGCTCGTCGCGATGCTGGTCGGCGGGGTCGCGCTGTCCATCGCGCTCTACGACAAGGCCTTCACCCCGGTGGTCACGGTCAAGCTGGAGGCCGACAAGATCGGCAACCAGCTGATCAGGCAGTCCGACGTGAAGGTCCGCGGGCTGATCGTCGGCTCGGTCGCCGACATCTCCGCGACCGACAAGGGCGCCGAGCTCACGCTCGCGCTGCAGCCCGACTCGGCCAAGCTCATCCCGCAGAACGTCTCGGCGCGCTTCCTGCCGAAGACGCTGTTCGGCGAGCGGTTCGTCTCCCTGGAGATCCCCGAGAACCCGTCCGCGAAGACGCTCGCCACCGGCGACGTCATCCCGCAGGACCGGACGTCCAGCGCGGTCGAGCTGGAGCAGGCCTTCGCGCACCTGATGCCGGTGCTGCAGGCGGTCCAGCCGCAGAAGCTCTCCGCCACGCTCACCGCGATCTCCACCGCGCTCGAGGGCCGGGGCAAGCCGCTCGGCGAGACGCTCTCGCAGCTGGGCACCTACATCGGCGAGCTCAACCCGCACACGCCGGAGCTGGAGCACAACCTCAAGGCGCTCACCGAGTTCTCCGGCCACCTCAGCGACACCGCGCCGGACGTGGTTCAGACGCTGGACAACCTCAGCACCACCGCGCGGACCGTGGTCGACGAGCGCCAGAACCTGGCGAACCTCTACGGCAGCCTGACCCAGGCCTCGGTGGATCTGCAGACGTTCCTGGCGAACAACGCCGACAACATCATCCAGCTCGCCGCCACCGCCCGCCCCACCGCGGAGCTGCTGGCGAAGTACGCGCCGGAGTACCCCTGCGTGATGAAGCAGATGGCGGCCAACGTGCCGCTGATCGACCAGGCGCTGGGCAAGGGCACCGACAAGCCCGGCCTGCACGCGACCATCGAGATCGTGGTCCCGCGCGCCGCCTACAAGGCGGGCAAGGAAGAGCCGCGGTTCGAGGACAAGCGCGGCCCGCGCTGCTACGACATCAAGGACATCCCCAAGCCGTTCCCGGCCGAGCCGCCGGACGGCGCGTTCAAGGACGGCACCATCCACCAGACCGCCCCGAAGACGACCACCGAAGGCCTCAACCCCGCCAACTTCAAGGCCGACGCGGCCGGGCAGGGCGGCGGCGCGGGCGGTGGCAACCCGGCCTACAGCAGTGGTGAGCAGGACTTCCTGGCCCAGCTGCTCGGCCCCCAGGTCGGCATCGACGCCGCGAACATGCCCAACTGGAGCGCGCTGCTCGTCGGCCCGCTGTACCGAGGTGCGGAGGTGACCGTCCAGTGATCGAAACGGAAGCCGAAGCCCCTCTCGGAAACTTGACGCACGCGCGCGCGCCCCGGCCGAAGGCCTCGCTATCGCGATCGCGCGCAGACGGGGGGAAGGCATGAGGGGACTGCTCGCACCGCTGATCAAGCTGATCATCTTCGTGGTGGTCACCGTGCTGTTCACCACCGTGCTCGGGATCAGCATCGCCAACATCAACACCACCAGCACGAACGAGTACTCCGCGCGCTTCGTCGACGCGACCCTGCTGCTGCCCAACGACGACGTCCGCATCGCGGGCGTCCGGGTCGGGCAGGTCAAGGACGTCAAGATCGTCGACAAGCGCCAGGCGGAGGTCGAGTTCGAGGTCGACTCGGGGCGTCAGCTGCCCGCCGGGGTGACCGCGCAGATCAAGTTCCGCAACCTGGTCGGCCAGCGCTACGTCTCGCTGACCCAGGGGACCGACACCTCGGGCGCGACGCTGAAGCCGGGCGGCACCATCCCGCTGGAGCGGACGACGCCGGCGCTGGACCTGACCGAGCTGTTCAACGGCTTCAAGCCGCTGTTCACCGCGCTCAACCCGGACGACGTCAACAAGCTGTCCTACGAGGTCATCCAGGTCCTGCAGGGCGAGGGCGGCACCGTGGAGAGCCTGCTCTCGCACACCGCGTCGCTGGCCACCACGATCGCCGACAAGGACAAGGTGATCGGCGAGGTCATCGACAACCTCAACTCGGTGCTGGACACGGTCAACGCGCACACCCCGCAGCTGGACACCCTGATCGTCAACCTGCAGCAGCTGGTCTCCGGCCTCGCCGAGGACCGCAAGCCCATCGGGGACGCGATCGAGGGCCTCGGTCAGCTCGCCCAGACGACGTCCGGCCTGCTCGGTGACGCCCGTGCGCCGCTCAAGGACGACATCACCGCGCTCGGCGGGCTCGCCGACAAGCTCAACAAGAACGAGCCCGCGCTCGAGCACTTCATCCAGTTCCTGCCCGGGAAGGTCAGCACGCTGACCCGCACCGCGGACTACGGGTCCTGGTTCAACTTCTACGCCTGCGAAGCCATCGGGAGTGTCAGCTTGCCCCCGTTGATCACCAAGCCGATCGACCTGCCGATCCTCCCCGCCAACCGGGAGAGGTGCACCGGATGAAGTCGTTCCAGAAACGCAACCCGGTGCCGATCGCGCTGGTCGGGATCGCGGTGCTCGCGCTGGCGTTCATCGCCGCGCTGAACTCCGACGACCTGCCGGTGATCGGCGGCGGCACGACCTACAGCGCCGACTTCTCCGAGGCTTCCGGGCTGCAGAAGGACAACGACGTCCGGATCGCCGGGGTCAAGGTCGGCAAGGTCTCCGAGATCGCCCTCGACGGCGACAAGGTCAAGGTGTCGTTCAAGGTCAAGGACGCCTGGCTCGGCGACCGCACCACGGCGGCCATCAAGATCAAGACGTTGCTCGGGCAGAAGTACCTGTCGCTGGACCCGGAAGGGGAGAAGGCGCTCAACCCGGGCACCGGGATCCCGCGTGACCGCACGATGGCCCCCTACGACGTGCTCGACGCGTTCCGCGGGCTGTCCCAGACGGTCGACAACATCGACACCAAGCAGCTGGCGCAGAGCTTCGACACGATCTCGCAGACCTTCGCCAACACGCCGGACGACGTGAAGAGCGCGCTCAGCGGGCTGTCGAAGCTGTCGGACACGATCGCCTCGCGCGACCAGCAGCTGTCCAACCTGCTGTCCAACACCCGCGAGGTGTCGCAGACGCTGGTGGACCGCGACACCGAGGTCCAGAAGCTCATCTCGGACGGCAACCTGCTGCTCGACGAGGTTTCGCGGCGCGAGCAGGCGATCACCGCCCTGCTCGACGGCTCGCGTGAGCTCGCCACCCAGCTGCAGGGCCTGGTCGACGACAACGACAAGCAGCTCGACCCGGTGCTCACCTCGCTCGACCAGCTCACGTCGATGCTGCAGCGCAACCAGGACGCGCTGGGCCAGGGCATCGCGAAGTTCGCGCCGTTCATCCGGGTGTTCACCAACACCATCGGGAACGGCCGCTGGTTCGACAACTACATCTGCGGCCTGCTGCTGCCTTCGGTCGGCCCGCTGAACAAGGATGGGTGCTACGCGAAATGAGTGACACCCGCTTCGGCCAGGCCCTCACGAAGGGCTTCAGCATCGCCATCGTGCTGGCGCTCGTCGTCGCCGGCGGCATCTGGTGGACGCTCAAGGACGCCGGCCGCAACCACCTGACCGCGTACTTCGCCGGCGCTGTCGGCCTGTACGAGGGCAACAGCGTCCGCATGCTCGGCGTCGACATGGGCACGGTCACCAAGATCACGCCGATGGGCAACCAGGTCCGCGTCGACTTCGAGTACGACCGCACGGTCGCCGTCCCGGCCGACGCCAAGGCGCTGATCGTGGCGCCGTCGCTGGTGTCCGACCGCTACATCCAGCTCGCCCCGGCCTACACCGGCGGCCCGCGGATCTCCGACGGCACGGTCATCCCGCTGGACCGCACGGAGGTCCCCCTGGAGGTCGACCAGCTCGCCGCCAGCCTCGCGCGGGTCAGCGAGACGCTCGGCCCCAACGGCGCCAACAAGAACGGCTCGCTGTCGAACCTGCTGACCACCGCCGCCGCCAACTTCGACGGCAACGGCCAGGCGCTGCACGACACGATCACCAAGCTCGGCCAGGCCGCGGGCACCCTCGACGGTAACAAGGACGATCTGTTCAAGACCGTCGAGAACCTCGGCAAGTTCTCGCAGACGCTGGCCGACAGCGACAAGCAGGTCCGCAACTTCGAGAGCCAGCTCGCCGACGTCAGCGGCTACCTGGCCGGCGAGAAGGATTCGCTGGCCCAGACGGTGTCCCAGCTCGGCACGACACTGACCGCGGTGCAGGCGTTCATCGACAAGAACCACGACCGGCTCAAGTCCAATGTGGACAAGCTGGCCAGCGTCACCAAGGTGCTCGTCGACCAGCGCAGCTCGCTCGCCGAGATCCTGGACGTCGCACCGGTCGGCCTGAGCAACCTGGTCAACACCTACAACGGCGCGGCGGGCACGCTCGACGCCCGCGCGAACCTCAACGAGCTGACCCAGCCGCCGCTGGTGATGATCTGCAACCTGCTCAAGCAGACCCCCGTCGGCGTCGGCGCGCTCGGCAGCCTGTGCAGCTCCATCGCGGGCGTGCTCGACGGCCTGATCCCGCTGCCCTCGGCGGCGCAGACCATCCAGGCGCTGCAGAGCGGCCAGCTGCCACCGCTGCCGCTTCCGGTCGCCGGTGCGCTCTACGGCTCGGGAGGTGGCAAGTGAAGAAGCTCCTGATTGCCAGTCTTAAATGCGCAGCGGTCGCCTCCGCCGCATCTCTGGTGCTGTCCGGCTGTGCCTTCAAGGGCATCTACGATCTGCCGCTGCCCGGCGGTGCCGACCTCGGCAGCCACCCGTACACGGTGAAGGTCGAGTTCCGGGACGTGCTGGACCTGACCCCGCAGGCCGGGGTGAAGGTCAACGAGGTGCCGATCGGCCGGGTCGAGGAAGTCGGGCTGAGCCAGGACGGCTGGCACGCGCTGGTCACCCTGCGCGTCAACGGCGACGTCAAGCTGCCCGCCAACGCGCTGGCCAACGTCAAGCAGTCGAGCCTGCTCGGCGAGAAGTACGTCGAGCTGGCCTCGCCGGGCGACGACCAGGCGCAGGGCAAGCTCGCCGACGGCGCGACCATCCCGCTGGCCCGCACGAACCGCAGCGTCGAGGTCGAAGAGCTCCTCGGCGCGCTGTCGCTGCTGCTCAACGGCGGTGGCGTCGACCAGCTCAACACCATCACCAAGGAGCTCAACAACGCCACGTCCGGCCGCGAGCCGGACATCAAGGCGCTGCTGAACAACGCGAACGAGCTGGTCACGAACCTCGACAAGCAGTCGGCGAACATCACCCGCGCGATCGACGGGCTGAACCGGCTGTCCTCGACGCTGAAGGGCCAGAAGGACAAGCTCGTCGGCGCGGTCGACAACCTCGGCCCCGGCCTCGGCGTGCTCGAGCAGCAGCGCGGCCAGCTGGTCACCATGCTGAACGCGCTGAACAACCTCTCCGGCGTCGCGACCGAGACGGTCAACAAGTCCAAGGCGAACCTCGTCGCGGACCTCAAGGCGCTGACCCCGACGTTGCAGAAGCTCGGCGAGGCGGGCAACGACCTGCCGAAGGCGCTGGAGATCCTGCTGACCTTCCCGTTCAGCGACCAGGCCGTCAACGACGTCAAGGGCGACTACTTCAACCTGTTCGCGAAGATCGACCTGAACCTCAAGGACGTCATCGCGAACCTGGGCAACAGCAGGCAGAACCCGCTCAGCGGCGTCGTCCCGCTCCAGGGACTGACCGGCGGGACCGAGGGCGCCTCGGCGAACCCGCCGCTGCCGATCCCGGGTGAGGGCGCGCAGCAGCCCGCGCAGGGCAAGTGCCAGGGGCTCGGCGGGCTCTTCGGCGGACTGTTCGGGGGTAAGCAATGCTGATCCGGCGCACCAAGTTCCAGCTGGTCGCCTTCGCGATCATCTCCATCGTCGCGATCGTGTACGCGCTGATCCGCTTCGCCGGGCTCGGCACGGTGTTCGGCAACAGCGGCTACACGGTGAAGCTCGAGCTGAACGACTCCGGCGGCATCTTCACCAACGCCGAAGTCACCTACCGCGGCTTCAACATCGGCCGGGTCGGCGACCTGCGGCTGACCAAGACCGGGCTGGAAGCCGACCTCAACATCGACCCGTCGGCGCCGCAGGTGCCCGCGGACCTCGATGCCGTGGTCGCCAACCGCTCGGCGGTCGGCGAGCAGTACGTCGACCTGCGGCCGAAGGGCGACAAGGGCCCGTACCTGAACGCGAGTTCGGTCATCCCGGCGTCGAAGACCACCACCCCGGTCAGCACCGACCGGCTGATCGGCGACCTCGACACCCTGGCGGCGTCGGTGCCGACGGACGCGCTGCGGACCGTCGTCGACGAGTCCTACAACGCGTTCCAGGGCACCGGCGGCGACCTGCAGCAGCTCCTGGACACCGCGCGCAGCTTCACCACCACCGCGCAGCAGTACCTGCCGCAGACGATCCAGCTGCTCGACGCGGGCGGCAAGGTGCTGGACACGCAGAACCGCGAGGCCGACAACTTCGCGACGTTCAGCCGGAACCTCAAGGACCTCTCCGGCACGCTCAAGAACTCCGACCCGGACCTGCGCCGGCTGATCGGCATCACGCCGGTGGTCGCGCAGCAGATCAGCCAGGTGCTGGCCGAGTCCGGCCCGGGGCTGGGCGCGCTGACCGCGAACCTGCTCACGACGTCGAACCTGACGGTGACCCGGCTCGACGGGATCGAGCAGGGCCTGGTGACCTACCCGGCGCTGTCCGCCGCGGCCGGCAGTGTCGCGCCCGGCGACGGCACCGCGCACCTGGGCCTGGTGCTCAACCTGTTCAACCCGCCGTCCTGCACGAAGGGCTACATCCCGGGCAAGCAGTTCCGGCCCGGCTCGGACACCTCGGTCCGGCCCGCGGACGAGAACGCGTACTGTGCCGAGCCGAAGGGCAGCCCCATCAACGTCCGTGGCGCGCAGAACGCCCCGTACGGCGGGGTGCCGGTGGCACCGTCCGACTCCGAGGTCGCGGCGAACGCGAACCGGCCGGCCCAGGAGCTCGCGGACCAGCGCAACCAGCAGGTCCCGGGTGTCGTCGGCAGCCCCGGCGTCAGCCTGACCAGCCTGGGCGCGCTGCTCGGGCTGACCTGACGTGGATTTGATGACCGTTACCTACCCTGGAGTGCTATGAGTTCGGACGAAGCGGCCACCAGCGACGCCGAGGCCGCCGAGGTCACCGACGTTGCCGAGGCCCCGGCGCCGTCCGGCAACCGGACGCTGGTGCTGGGCGCGGCGCTGTTCGCGCTGGCCGGGCTGATCGCGGCCGCGGTGTTCGGCGTGATGTGGTGGGCGGCCGCGGCCGACGACAACGCCACGCTGGCGAACTCGCGCGACGCCGTGGCCAAGGCCGGGGTGTCGGCCATCAAGGCCTACACCGAGGTCGACTTCGAGCACCTGGACGACTTCTTCAACCGGCAGAAGTCGGTCTCGGACGACAAGATGGGCCAGCAGCTTTCGCAGCTCGAGCCGACCTATCGCAAGGCGCTGACCGACGCGAAGACGAAGGTCACCACCAACGTCTTCGACGTGGCCGTCGAGGAGCTCGACGACCACGAAGGCAAGGCCAGCTTCCTCGCCGCCATCAGCACCCACGTCACCCAGGGCGACAAGAGCAGTGACAAGCCGCTGCGCCTGGAGGTCTCGATGACCAGGGTCGGCGAGGAGTGGAAGCTGTCCGGTATCGACAACGTCCCGCTCGTCGCCGCCGGTCAGTAGCGTCACCCCGGTTTTAAGGAGCTCGTAGTGCCCCCGTCCCGCCGCCAGCCGCCCCGCAGCACCCCGCCGGTGCGCAAGCCCCGCGTGGCCGGCCTGCGCAAGCCGGAGACCTCCGCCGTCGAGCCGGAGGCCCCGTCGACGCCCGAAGAGCCGCGTAGGCCGCGTCCGCGCCCGGCGTCCCGGCCGGTTCCCCGGCCCGGGCGGTTCCCGGAGAGCGAGGGGTTCCAGGCGAGCACGGACGTCGAGGACACCACGGTGTTCGAGGCCGTCGACCCGCTCACCGGGGAGGCCGAGGAGGTTTCGTCCGCGAAGCCCGCGCCGAGGCGGAAGGTGCGCGACTCCGGCGAGGCGAAGCCGACGGACGTCGACGAAGCCTCGGAGTCCGTGAAGCCCGTCAAGGTGGCTGCCTCGCCCGCGAAGCGGACGTACCAGCTCGCTGCGGCGCTCGTGGTCGTCGGCCTGCTGCTGTTCGGCGCTTCGGCGTTCTTCCTGATCCAGAAGATCGAGGTCTCGGACGCGACGAGCAACACCGCGCTGCTCGACGTCGCGGCGACGGCGCAGGTCAAGGACCAGGTGTCGAAGGCGACCGAGGCGCTGTTCTCCTACGACTACAACAACATCAAGAAGACCGAGGACGCGGCGAACGACCTGCTGGTCAACGACGAGGTCAAGGCCAAGTACAGCTCGCTGATGGGCGAGGTCAAGCGGCTCGCCCCGGCGCAGAAGATGGTCGTGACCTGCAAGGTGACCCGCGCGGCGGTGATCCGGCTCAACGGCGACCTGGCCGACGTGATGGTGTTCGTCGACCAGACCTCGACCCGCGCCGACACCAAGAAGACCACCGCGGGCAGCGCCCAGCTCCACTTGAACGCCCAGCTCCAGGGGGACAAGTGGAAGATCACCGACATGAACACCTACCCGGCGGGCAACCCCGCCGCCCCGGTGGCCCCCGCCTCCTCGGCCCCGGCCTCACCGACTCCCTCGAAGTAGCCCCACGGTTAGCCCGCTGAACGCGCCTGGACACCCGCGGACCTCGCGTTTAGCGGGCTAACCGTGGTCGGCCGGCGGGGTGTCGGCGGCATCGTCCTCGGCGAGCAGGACGCAGAGGGCGCAGCGCACCGGCTCGGTCACGGTGGCTCCGCAGCGGGCGCGGCCGTCCGCTGCCGGCAGGTGGAGACGGTCGGGATGAAGGCGGCTCGGGCGCCATGTCGCGGTCATACCTCGACGTTAAGGCTAAAGTTTAGTCTTAAGTATTGCTCGATCGTGTGAATGATGTTGGGGGAAGCCGCGGTGTCGGCCATGCTGGCGCCATGGCTCCCCACGACCCGCCCGCCGTCGACGACCCGGCCCTCGCCCGGATCCGGCTGGGCCTCGTCCTGCGTGGCCTCCGGGAGCGAGCCGACCGGACCGCCGCCGAAGCCGCCCTCCACCTCGGCTGTTCCCCGGCGAAGATGAGCCTGGTCGAGAACGGCAAGCAGGGCATTCCCGCCGGTGAGGTCACCGTGTTGCTCGACTTCTACGGTGCCGACGAAACCTCCGCCGCGGAGGCCGTGCGCCTGGCGGCCGTTCCGTGGCCGAGGCGGCGTCGGACCTCCCGCCCGGAGAAGCTCCCCCACGCGGCACAGCGGTACCTCGCGCTCGAAGCCGAGGCCGCCGAGATCGTCGCGTACGACAACGCGGTCGTCAGCAGCCTCCTGCGGACGCGCGAGTACGCACGTGTCCTGCTGGAAGCGGACGAGCCCTATGCGGGCGGCCAGGAAATCGACGTCCGGCTCGACCTCTTGAGGCATCGCCAGGCGAGGCACCCCAGGCTCGACGTGATCCTCGACGAGGCCTGCCTGCATCGCCGGATCGGTACCCCGGAGATCATGCGCGCCCAGCTCGAGCATCTGATCGAGCTGTCCGAGCACGACGGCGTCCGCCTGCAGCTCCGCCCGTTCGCCCCGCCGGCGACGCCGAATCACGACGAGGCGTTCACCCCGCAGGCATTCCGCATCCTGCGGTTTCCGGACCGGGGTTCCCTGGTCTACCTCGAGGACTTCACCGGCGGGACCTACCGGGAGGACGGGCCCCAGGTGCAGGAATACGCGACCGCCTACGAACGGCTTCGCCGGGTGTCGCTCGGGCCGGAGGAACTGCGGGCGCACCTCACCGAGCTGCTTTCGCGGTGGGAAACCCGGTGAAACGACGCAAGGCGGCGCGGCTGGTCGCCGGTGTGCTGCTGCTGGTGTCCGGCTGCAGCACGGACGGCGTGGCCGACCGGGGTGTGGTGAGCTACGACCTCGGCCCGGACTGGACGCGCAGCGACGAGATCCTGCCGCTCGGTGTGACCACGTTCGACCAGGTCGCGAAACACGGGTTGTCCCGCTGTGTCAACACCGACCTGCGCGACGGCCTGCTCGCGAGCGGCCTGGTCACCGGGGCCGCGACGGTCGACGAGGCACTGACCAGGGTCCTCGGCGCCGGCCTGGTCACCCGGCTGTTCGGCCCGCAGGCGGGCGCGATCGGAGGTGTCGCCCACGACATCGCCGCCGGAACGGTGCGGGGCCGCCGCGCGACGATCGCGGTTGTCGCAGCTCCGTGCGTCCCCTTCGACCTGAATACCGCATCGGACCGGATCACTCTCGACCTCCTCGGTTTCCCGGCGGGCGGCGACCGGAACGTCGTCGTCGTGTTCCTGGGCGGCACGATGGACGAGCCCGCCCGGCGGCCGATCCTCGACTCCATCCGGGTGACCTCCTGAGGATGGCGGAACCGCTGACTTGCTCCCCGGAGTCTGATAGCGTGATCCGCTGACCGAGCGTGTGCGGTCGCTCACAGAGCTTCGGGGAGGAAGTTCTTCATGGCCGATTTGGCACGGGCGGTTTCGGGGGCCGCCGGATATCGCGTCCCGGTGGACGACCCGTCGTTCAAGGGCGCGGACTACCGCGCAATGCAGATGCTCCAGGAGCAACTCGACCGCGGCC
This sequence comes from uncultured Actinomycetota bacterium, assembly GCA_963762765.1. GTDB lineage: Bacteria > Actinomycetota > Actinomycetes > Mycobacteriales > Pseudonocardiaceae > Amycolatopsis. The sequence continues at coordinate 16,803 of CAVXMR010000049.1, read as the reverse complement.
CGGCCGCGACAGGCTCGGGCGGCTTCAAAATGGACGTCGAGCAGATGCGCACCCTGCTGCCCCAATGGCAAGACCTCCGCGACAAACTAGCTGAGCTTCGTACAGCTGCATCCGACGCTGACGCTGGTGAGGCCACCTGCCGCAGACGAGGCGAGTCTGATGCACAACCGAGCTGCGCTGGCGCATGCCGACCTGTATCAGCGCAGTATCGAGGATCAATGGAAATACGCGGATGGGTACGTGAAGGCGCTGGAGAAGATGATTGCGGACTACGAGCACAGCGACGGCTCGGCAGTGATCGGTACTCAAGGGTTTGGGGTCGGCGCTGTGACAAGGGCGAAGCTGGTAGTGGGACTGGGACTCGTCGTCGTTCTGGCCGGGTGTTCGAGCAAGGTTCAGGGAAATCCTGGTCCGGTGAGTGGCACGAGCACGTCGTCCTCGGCTGATGCCGCTCCGGGCGTACCGAAGGTGACACATCCGATCGATACGGCCAGGTTCGAGAAGGAGCCGTGTGCAGCGCTGACTACGAGTCAGCTTGCTCAGCTGGGAATCGCCACGACGCCGAAGCCGGCTCCTGACGACAAGATTGGCCCTAGCTGCAAGTGGAACGCGTATCGACGAGATCGGGCTGACGCTGGGCGGTCGGTTGGTGACAGCCGGGACCAGCCTGGCAAAGCTGTATAAGCAGCATGAGCAAGGGCAGTGGAAGTTCTTCAAACCGGTGGCCGACTTCGCAGGATATCCAGGGGTTCTGCTGGACTTGGTGGATGCGCGAGCCCAAGGGCAAGTGCGATGCGAGTGTCGCGGTTCGGGATGACCTGATCTACAGCGTTCAGGTGACGATTTCGTCGGACTCGAAGGACTACGAGAACCCGTGTCCCGTGGCGCAAAAGGCCGCGGAATTGGCTGTGTCCACGATGAAGGCGGGCTGATGGCCGAGTACACAGCGCTGCAGATCGTCGAATTCCTCAAGGCCGGAGACGGACCGGACAGTCTTTTCGGCTCGGGCGACGGGGCGCAGCAAATGGCGACCAAGCATGAAGAGGCGCGGGACATCATGACGCGGCTTCAGTCGGCCATGGCCGAGGCGTGGGAAGGCGATGCCGCGGGTCAGGCGCAGGCTGGTGCCGGGCCGTTGCTGGTGGCTTCCGAGGTGAGCGCGTCGCACCTCAAGGCCGCGCAGGGATCGCTCGGCGGCCAGGGTGGCGGTTTCGCCGACCTCAAGAACAAGGTCGGCGACGGTCCGGGCCCGCAGCCGGATGACGACTTCCTCAGCCGGAACCTGCCCGTCTTCACGGGCAAGGACGAGGAAATCGAGGCGTGGAACGCGAAGGCCCAGCAGGTCGTCGAGCATTACAGCACCTACGCCGACCAGAGCTCCGGCCACACCACCGGCTTCCCCCAGGACTACGGCGACCTCACGCTCCCCGCGGGCGGCGCCGATGTCGAGCATGCCCCTCCTCCGGTGGCGCCGCCTCCGCCCGGACCGCGGCCGGGTGAACCCAAGACAGCGGCCAAGCACCCGGTCGAACCGAAGGCCAAAGGACCGGCGGGTGGCCACGGGCCGGGCGAACCCGCTCCGCCTGGCGGGCCAGGGCCGCAGCCGGGTCAGCCAGCCCCCGTGCCGGGGCATGCGCCGGGGCAGGACGACACCACCCAGACCTCCGGGGTCGTCCCGGTGACCGCCGGACCGAACCCGGTCACGCCGGCCCCGCCGTCGTTCGGCCTGCCGAACATCTCCGGCGGCACGTCCGGCGGGTTCGGCCCGGATGGCGGCTACGGCAACATCGGCGCCCGGCTCGCCCCGGGCTTCCCCGGTGAGGAAGGCGGCGGCTCCGGTGCCCGAGGCGGGCCCGGCGGACCGGGCGCGCGCACCGGCGCGGGACAGGTCGGCCAGGCGGGCTCGGCCGGTCGCGGGGTCGCGGGTGCCGCGGGAAAGCCCGGCGCGCAAGGCCTCGGCGGTGGTGCGCAGGGCCGCGGCGGCAAGAAGGAAGAGGACAAGGAACACAAGCGGCCGGAATACCTTTTGGAGCCGGACGCCGACGAGCTGTTCGGTGGCTACCCCGACGGGATGAAGCCGGTACCGCCGACGATCGGCACCTGATGGCGGTCGATCGCGAGGTCGTCTTCAGCGCGGGCACCGTGCAGTGGGCGGCCGAACAGCTCGGCCTCACGCTGCCGGTCACGCTGGCGCCGGAACCGGTGTGGCGCAGCGCCGACGCCGAAGCCGCCCATGCCGCGACGGCCAGGTCCGAATTGGCCGAGGAAGGCTTGCTCGACCATCGCGACGCGGTCGGGGAGGATCTCGAGGAGTCTCTGCGGCTCCTGTGCCGCGGCCGGGACGAGGTTTCGGCGTACGTCCAGACCGAAGACCTGACCTACCGCCTGCACGCGGCCGGAGGCCGCCGCACCGCCGCGTTCGCCTGCTACCTGCCGCGTGAACGGCGGATCCTGCTGCGTCCGGCCCGGCCTGAGGCGCTCGCCCGCACCGTGGTGCTGGAACTGCCGGAATGCGCGGCCGGGCGCGCGAGCTCGCTGTCGGTTCCGGTGTCCGAGCTGAAGTCGCCGGAACCACGCGGTGATGCCCGCCGCGTCGCCGCGATCTTCGCGCGGCCACGGTCGGCTGCCGGGCAGCTTTACGCAGGGGTGCGCAGCGACCGGGGGCGTCGCCGCAGCGAGCCTGTCACGTTCGTGGACACCGACCAGGGGCGGTGGCTGAGCCATTGCTCCGCCGATGGCCGGTTCGTCACCACGGTTCCGGGCACGCCCGACGCGCTGCTGGTGAAGCTCGCCGAGCTGAGGAACGCCCTAGCTCAGTCGTAGCCTGAGCCGGGCCTTGCGGGCCCGCTTGGCCACCTTGCGGTCCGGGTGTTCCTGAGCGATCACGTCGAGCAGTTCCAGCCGCGCCGGGTGCTCGGCCATGACGATGATGTCGACGACCTTGTCCTGGTCCGGCATAGCGCACAGTTCGGTGAGCAACATGCCCTGATCGTGGAGAGCGGCGAAGTGGTCGGTGAAGCCGAGTGCCATTTCCTCCGGCGTGATCGTCTCCGGTGCGACCTTGTCCCGCTCGACCAGCCAGACCGCGGTGACCGCGCCCGGGATGCCACCGTCGGACCGGACGCGGGCGGCGGCGGTCACGCCCGGCTCGCCGGTCCGGCCGAGCGCGAGCAACGCGAACAGCCGGTTCGCCGGGGCGTCCGTCCGCCGGAGGAAGTCCGCGGCCTCGTCCGCCGCGGCGGACGGCTCGCGATGCGCCACCCAGGCCGTCATCTCGGCTTCGGCGATTTCCGGCGGCGAGACCCCGAGGTGCGCGCACACCTTGTCGAGGGTCTCTCCCGCCAGTTCACCTACGACCGGCGCGTCGGTCCCTTCGGCACGGAGCATCCGGTTCGTCGCCCACAGCGCGATCGGGGTCAGCCGGAACAGCGTCGGATCCGGAGCGGTGACACCGGTCAGCTCGGCGATCTCGGCCAGCTCGGCCGGGTCGGTGGTGGTGGACCGCTCGACGGCGCCCAGCCGTTCCAGCAGATCGAGAGTGACGAGCAGGCCGCGCCGCCACGACGGATCCGGTTCGTCCGTGTCGAACCCGAGGAGGAGCCCCGGCACGCTGTCGGCGAGCTGGTAGAGCAGCTCAAGGGGTAGCGGGACGCTGCCGGCGGAGTACAGCGTCATCCTCAGCATGCCCAGGAGCTGGGGAAACAGGATCCCGAAGGAGAACGGGACGGTTTCGTCTTCCGTGGCGATGCCGTAGCCGGCTTCGTCCATGGCGGCGTGCGCCTGTTCCCACAGCTCCAACGGCTGCTTGAGCAGTTTCGCGTTCTTCTTCATGGGTACGTGCGTGCCTTTGTGGACCCGCACCAGCCCGCAGGCTTCGGCCCAGCGCGGGAGAAGACCGGTTCCCCGGGCGCTTGCGCCGTCCAGCGTGCTCACGTACTGACGTAGTTCTTCCAGCGCCACGCTTCGGTTCGCCGCTTCAACCAGTTCGGCGGCGGTAGGAAGCACGACCGGCGCCAGTGCCGGCAGCAGCTCATCGGTTTCCTCGGCCAGCTCGCATTCCCAGCACATCGGGCCAGTCTCCCAGCACCCATCGGCGGCCTCGCTAGGGTGGTTGCGAACCGATGAAGGGGGACTTCATGAGCGTCATTCCCGACGACTACCGCGACCTGCTCGAGCGCCCGCTCTACGCGCACCTGGCGACCATCCGTCCGGATGGGAAGCCGCAGGTCAACCCGATGTGGTTCTCGTGGGACGGCGAGTACCTGCGCTTCACGAACACCAAAATCCGCCAGAAGTACAAGAACGTGACGGCGAACCCCGAGGTCGCGATCTCGGTCAACGACCCGGACCAGCCGTACCGCTACCTCGAGGTGCGCGGCAAGGTCGTGCGGATCGAGGACGACCCGACCGGTGCGTTCTTCGGCGAGCTGGCCGAGCGCTACGGCCTCAAGCTCGACGGCCCGCCCGGCGATGCGGAGCACCGCGTGATCTACGTCGTCGAGCCGACCGCGACCAGCAAGCAGTAGATGGCCGCCGAACAGGCTTCGGCGGCGCTCGTCGGGCTGGCGGTCGGCGACGCCTTCGGCGCCCAGATCCTCCTGCCCGGCGAGCACCCCGACGTCGTCGCGCGACGGCTCCCGGCGCCGCCGTGGCAGTGGACCGATGACACCGAGATGGCCTGCTCGATCTACCAGGTCGTGGCCCGGTACGGCGTCGTGGACCAGGACGAACTGGCCTTTTCGTTCGCCGCCCACCACGACCCGGCCCGGGGCTACGGCTCCGGCGTCGAGCGGCTGCTGACGCGGATGCGCAACGGTGAGTACTGGCAGGACCTCGCCGCGGCGGCGGCCGGGGGACAGGGCTCTTGGGGCAACGGCGCGGCGATGCGCGTGGCGCCGCTCGGGGCGTGGTTCGCCGAAGACCTCCCCCAGGCGCTGCGCCAGGCCGAGCTGTCGGCCGTCGTGACCCACTCCCACTTCGAGGGCATCGCCGGCGCGGTCGCCGTGGCCGCGGCAGCCGCCCTGCGTGCGGCAACCCCGGGTCTGGCCGGATCGGCTCTGCTGGCCCAGGTCGTCCCCCTGGTCCCGCCCGGCCGTGTCCGTGACGGCCTTACAGCCGCCCTAGAGCTGCTCGACGCTTCCCCTGAGACGGCGGCGGCGACGCTCGGCACCGGCAGCGGCATGGCCGCGCACGACACGGTCCCGCTGGCTCTCTGGATCGCGGCCCGCCACGCGGACTCCTACGTCGAGGCGATGTGGACCGCCGCCGGCCTCGCCGAGGACGTCGACACGGTCTGCGCGATCACCGGCGGCGTCCTCGCCGCGGGCGGGACCCCCATCCCGGAGGACTGGCTCGCCGCCTGCGAGCCTCTGCCTGCCTGGCTCGGCTAGGGCAGATCCCAGCCGTCCTCGATCAGCTGGATCATGTCGTGGGTGATCCGGTGCGTCTGCGCCCAGCCGCCGAACACGCGGTTCCAGCTGGGCACCTTCAGCTCTTCGCCGTGCAATTCGATGCGGAAGCCGCCGTACTGGCCGGGGACCGGGAACCACAGCTTCGGCTCGGTGAGTTCGGTGATCGGCGCGAGCTGGGGGAGCGTCAACCGCCACTGGAGTACCAACTCGGCGGAGCGACCGCGGATGAGCAGATGGAGCTGCTTTTCGAGGCCGCGAACCACATCGTCGGCGAGCGAGTGGAGCGGTGCCGGGCGCAGGATCTCCGCCAGGTGCTGATGACCGCGCTGTGCCGCGATGTTCCACGCGGTCTGACCTTCGTTCGTGCGGAGCGTTCGCCACGCGCCGAGCTGGATCAGCCGCTGCGCGACTTCGACGGGCGCGCCGTGCCACGCCGCCTGATGGAGTGGCGCGAAACCCTTCTCGCCGCCGAGCCGTGTCCGGTTGACGTGAGCGGTATCCAGGACTTCCAGCAGCTGCGCCCAGCGACCGTCGCGCGCGGCGTCGGCGATCCAGTCGCGGCGGGCGACCTCGTCCTCTCGATAGGTCGTCCGCAGTGTCGCCCCGTCCCATTCACCGTCCTGGAACCGTGGCTCGGCGACGATGGGCGCAGCATCGGTGGCGGGTCCCGGACGCCGCCGGCGGTCCGGGCTCATTTGCTCTCGTGCACCGGGTACAGACTGCCGTCGGGGGCTATCCCCGGCGGCGAAGCCGTACTTTTCAGGCTGGCCGTGGTGGCTCTGCAGGCGCTCGCTTCGCCTCCCGTTGACTCTTCTCCAATTCTTCGATGACCCTGCGTTCTTCCTCTGTGGGAACGTAGTTCTTGTCCTTCTCGGCTAGTTCTCGAGCCAATCGCAGATTCTGTTCCTGAAGGGCCTGTTTGTCCCCCTCGATCTGTTCGAGGTCCTTGTGTCGGCGCGATGAGCTCTCGTCGGTCATGGTCCCGTCTCCTAGCTGACGTCTTGTAGTTTGATCCACCACTGTTCCGACGCTGAATCGTACGCGCGATTCAAGACCTTGAACTTGGTTCCCGGTGGGAAGAGCACTTCGGCTTCACTGTCACTGTGTGTCGACAGGCTCTGGACATCGCGGCCGGTCACCGACTCCACCTCGAATTGGACGTTCCCCGGGAAGGATTTGATCCTGTCCGTGCTGAAGAAGGCCGGCTCTTCCACCACGGTGCCCGGCTCGTAGCGGTTGATGACGTCGAACAGTTTCTCCCCCGTGAGGTGAATGCCACGAGAGACGTTGCCTTCGTAGCCGGACATCTGGTTCAACCCGGAAGTCAGTGATCGCGAGTGGGCATCATAGCGGTCGATCAGTTCCGGATCGCCTTCGCGAAGACCTTTGTTCATGTCCTCGTAGAAGCTGTTGCTCGTGTAGCCGCGGATGCTGACCAAATCCGCCTCCGGAATTCCGGAGAGTTCGGGATGATCGGCGACAATCTTCTGAATCTCCTGAGCTCGCAGGTGTAGTCCGGATACGCTCACGGAACGCGGCATGATCTCCATCTGTCGCCGGAAGTTCGGATCACCGCTGTAGTCGGGCAGCGGTACCGGATCGGAAGGAGGAACGTCACCGCTACCGGGATGTTCGTGGTCTTGGTGCAGGTCGTCCGGAGTTGCGGTGTCGTCGAGCGGGCTGCTGTGTTCGCCAGGTACGTCGTCGGCGTGGGTGCCGAGCGGGTCCGAGTAGTCGTGGCCGCTCTCGTCGATGTGGCCGAGGGGATCGGAAATCTCCGGCTTCTCGTAGTACGCAGGTGGCGGCTCTTCGGGAAGAGTGCTGCCCTGCGGGCCGAAGTCTTCGCCGGCAGAGGCCACGTCGTCGCCGAAGCTGCCGAAGTCGTCTGCGTACCCGGCTGTCCGTTCGCCGAGGGCACCCGCGTCCGCTGCGCCAGTTCGGCCTGCCGCGAGCCCTGCCTGTTCGGCCGCGTCCTCGCCGACACCCACCGCGAGCCGCTCGCCGGCCGCTTCCGCGGCGCCGCCCGCGCCGTCGGTCGCCAGGCCCAGTGCGACGTTGGGGACCAGTTTGCCCATCGCTTCGAACGGGTCGCTGCCCCAGCCGTCCCCGACCATGCCCTCGACCAGGTCCATCGGATGGTTCACGGTGTGCAGCAGCCCGGCCGCGGTGCCCGACAGCCCGGCGACGTATTCCGCCGGGTGCGTGAGGTTGTAGGGGTCGAGCGGGTTCACGCTGCGGCCGAACTTCAGGATCCCGCCGACGCCTTTGGCCATCCCGCCGTAGAAGTGGACGACCCCGTCCATGCCCTCCTGGACCAGGTCCCCGGCGTCGTCGAGCAGTCGCTGGGTGAACCGCGGCGCCGCGGGGGCGGTGGCCGTCGCCGCCGCCATGGCCGCCGCCGCGCGATCACCCTCGGCGTTGCGCTGGGCGCGGGCGTCGGTGAGCAACTGCTGGGCGCGCTGGGCGATTTCGGCGCCCGGGTCGGTGAAGTCGCCGGGCTTCGCGGGTGACTGCCCCGGGTCGGTGCCCGCGGTCAGTGCCCAGTTGTAGCGGTTGACCTGGTCGTTGTAGGTGCTGACCTGCTGGTTGTAGGCAGCACGCGCCTGCGCTGAAGCCTGCTTCGCCTGGTTGTACAGCTTGACGGCCTCGCCCGCCTGCGCCTGTGCCAGCAATACAGCCGCCGCGAAGGACGCCATCGCTGTCGCGGCTTTCTGGCACGCCTGCGCGGCGTCCGACCATTGCGCGGGGTGCTGCTGGTACTGCGCGCGGAACGCGTCGGCGGCTGTGCCGGTCCAGTGCCCGCTGTCGATCCCCTTCAGCCCGTCCGCGGTCTTGCCGAACGCCGCCGCGAACTTGCCCAGGTGTTCGACAGTCTTCTTCAAGCCGTCGCCGTCGCCGTGCACGAGCTTCGCCGGATCTTCGGTCTCGCCGAGCCGAGCCTCGCCGACCTGGGCGCCGAGAGTGTCGGCGACCGTGTCCCCGAAGTCGTCCACGGCCTCGGCGGCCGCGTGCAGGCCGAGCGCGTCGAGCCCATCACCGACGACGTGCGCGGCCTCGTCGGCGACCTTCCCCATTCCGCGCCCGAGAGCCTTCGCGCCGTCTTCGACGTCTTCCTCGATCTCGTCGAGGAACTCCCAGGCCCCCATCAGGAGCCCTCCGGCGCCGGACCGAAGACCTCGTCCTCGGTCCGTTCATACGCCTCGCCCGCACCGGCGAGCTCCGCCGCCGTCTTGCCCAGACCCAGCGGACCCTCGGCGAGGTCACGGCCTTCGGCCTTCCACTGCGCCGCCATCTCATCCCCGGCCTTGGCCCACGAGCCGGCGCTGTAGTCGGGCTTCATGCCCGCGGTCAATTGCTGCCAGGACTGCTGCTCGACCTGCTCGTCGGATTGGTGCGGGTTCCCGCCGATGCCGACGGCGACGTCCTTGAGCACGCCCACGGCGTACTGCTCCATGTCGTGGTAGCGGCCGGCGGCCAGGCCGAGCCGGGCAGCGACTTCGTTGCCGTCCCGGACCAGCGTTCGCACGCCCCACTCCCAGCGGTCGCCGAAGGTGTCGAAGGCTTGCTGAAGCCCCGCGTGCCCGACTTGCGTGCCGGACAGCGACAGCTCGGAGAACCCGCGTCCCGCCTCGGCGCCTTCCTCGAAACCCAGCGCCTTGAGCTCGCCGATCGCCTCGTTGATGCCGTCGGCGGTCTTCCGCAGCGCCACCGGGTCGAGGCCATAGCCCTCGCCCATCAGACGTCCAGGGCGAACGCGGCCGGGACGATGCCGGACATCGGCGGCAGCAGCATCGGCGCCGCACCGGCGACGTCGACGGCCACACCGACCGGAACGTCCGCGCTCGCCGGCGCCACCGTCAGCAGCCGACGGCCCAGGATCGTCAGGTACTCCTGCTCGGCGTCACCGTCAACGTCACCGCCGCGGGCGAGCGTCCAGGCCGCCAGCTCGGCCGGCGAGGTGAAGGCGAACAGCCAGCGGATACCGCCGACGTCGGCGGCGGGCAGCGTGCCGTCCGGGCTTCGAGGCACCAGCAGCGCGGTGGCGCGGACGGCTTCGACCATGGCCTCGCCGGCGCCCTCCCCGGCACGCACCCGCGCGATCAGATCAGTCAGAACAGACAAAGAACCCAGCCCCTCGATCACGAATGATCTCCCGTCCGGCACCCTAGCCACCGATCACCCTGGGTGTCGAGCGCTTGTCTTTCCGTTGCGGCAAAGGGTGCGGCCGGACCGTCCGAATCGCCCGCGCGGAGTCGCCTCCGGCACGCCTGGGACCACGGTTTGCCCGCTAAACGCGTGTGGAGGAGAACACATGGCAAGGGGTTGCGCGGAGGGGGAACCCGCAGGTGGGGGACTGTTTGGTGGCGCTACCCGCTGGTAGCTGGAATGATATTCCGCCGCTCACGCTCCGCTGAACCTCTTCCACGCTGCGCCAACCGGCGGGACCCCCGTGTGGCATCTTGACTGGAGGCGCCGGTGGGTTCACGCTTACTCCCGAACGGCGAAACCGGCGGCCCTTGCGGGAGGGACAACCGGCTCGCCTGGAGGCATACCTGAAGACGTTGCGAAGCAGGCTGGGCCCCGTCGGGAGCGCCCCCTGGACAGACCGCGACGTTCGGGCTAGACTGTCTCTTTGCGCTGCCCTCTTTCAGGCTGCCCGGAGCCGGTAGTTAGGATAGTGGGCACACGGCACCCTTGACAGTCCCTCATAGCTGTTGCTATGGCGGCTGTCACCGCTCATTGTCCCCGGAAGGACGCATCTTGGCAGTCTCTCCCGCGAACCAGGCCACTGCTGCGACCACCTCGGCTGTATCTCGCTCGGAGGCCACGGGAATCCCCGGCGCGCCCAAGCGGGTCTCCTTCGCAAAGATTCGCGAGCCTCTCAACACCCCCAACCTGCTCGATGTCCAGATCCAGTCGTTCCAGTGGTTCACCGGTGACGAAGCGTGGTTCGAGCGTCGTGTCGAAGAAGGTGAAGAAAACCCGGTCGGTGGTCTCGAAGAGGTCCTCAACGAGATCTCCCCGATCGAGGACTTCTCCGGTTCGATGTCCCTGTCCTTCTCCGCTCCGCGCTTCGACGAGGTCAAGGCCTCGATCGAGGAGTGCAAGGACAAGGACATGACCTACGCGGCGCCGCTCTTCGTCACCGCGGAGTTCGTCAACAACAACACGGGTGAGATCAAGAGCCAGACGGTCTTCCTCGGCGACTTCCCGGTGATGACCGACAAGGGCACCTTCATCATCAACGGCACCGAGCGTGTCGTCGTGTCCCAGCTGGTCCGCTCGCCGGGCGTCTACTACTCGAGGGACGTCGACAAGACGACCGACAAGGACGTCTTCAGCGTCCGCGTGATCCCGAGCCGGGGTGCGTGGCTCGAGTTCGACGTCGACAAGCGCGACACCGTCGGTGTCCGCATCGACCGCAAGCGCCGCCAGCCGGTCACCGTGCTGCTGAAGGCGCTGGGCTGGACCACCGAGGCGATCCGCGAGCGCTTCTCCTTCTCCGAGACGCTGCTGGCGACGCTGGAGAAGGACCACACCGCGGGTACCGACGAGGCGCTGCTCGACATCTACCGCAAGCTGCGCCCGGGCGAGCCGCCCACCAAGGAGAGCGCGCAGACCCTGCTGGAGAACCTGTTCTTCAAGGCGAAGCGCTACGACCTGGCCAAGGTCGGCCGGTACAAGGTCAACAAGAAGCTCGGCCTGTCCATCGCCGTACGACACCGGGACGCTGACCGAAGAGGACATCGTCACCACCATCGAGTACCTGGTCCGGCTGCACGCCGGCGAGGACAAGATGGACGCCGCGAACGGGACCGACGATCCCGGTCGAGACCGACGACATCGACCACTTCGGCAACCGTCGCCTGCGCACCGTCGGCGAGCTGATCCAGAACCAGATCCGGGTCGGCCTGTCCCGCACCGAGCGCGTCGTGCGTGAGCGCATGACCACCCAGGACGTCGAGGCGATCACCCCGCAGACCCTGATCAACATCCGCCCGATCGGCGCGGCGATCAAGGAGTTCTTCGGTACTTCGCAGCTGTCGCAGTTCATGGACCAGAACAACCCGCTGTCGGGGCTGACGCACAAGCGTCGTCTGTCCGCCCTCGGCCCCGGTGGTCTGTCCCGTGAGCGCGCCGGCATGGAGGTCCGGGACGTCCACCCGTCGCACTACGGCCGGATGTGCCCGATCGAGACGCCGGAAGGCCCGAACATCGGCCTGATCGGCTCGCTCTGCTCCTACGCGCGGGTCAACCCGTTCGGCTTCATCGAGACGCCGTACCGCAAGGTCGTCGACGGCCGGGTCACCGACCAGGTCGACTACCTGACCGCGGACGAGGAAGACCGGTTCGTCAAGGCGCAGGCCAACGCGCCGATCAACGACGACGGCACCTTCGTCGAGCCGCGGTCCTGGCCCGCCGCAAGGGCGGCGAGGTCGAGCTGATCGACCCGGTCGACATCGACTACATGGACGTCTCGCCGCGGCAGATGGTCTCGGTCGCGACCGCGATGATCCCGTTCCTCGAGCACGACGACGCGAACCGCGCGCTGATGGGCGCGAACATGCAGCGCCAGGCCGTGCCGCTGCTCCGCAACCAGGCGCCGTACGTCGGCACCGGGGTGGAGCTGCGGGCCGCGGTCGACGCCGGTGACGTGCTCGTCGCCGAGCAGTCCGGTGTCGTCGAGGAGCTCTCGGCGGACCTGATCACGATCATGCACGACGACGGCACCCGGAAGAGCTACGGACTGTACAAGTTCCGCCGCTCCAACCACGGCACCTGCTTCAACCACCGGCCCGATCGTGAACGAGGGCGACCGGGTCGAGCAGGGCCAGGTCATCGCCGACGGCCCGTCCACCGAGAACGGTGAGATGGCGCTCGGCAAGAACCTGCTCGTCGCGGTCATGCCGTGGGAGGGCCACAACTACGAGGACGCGATCATCCTCTCGCGAGCGCCTGGTGCAGGACGACGTGCTCACCTCGATCCACATCGAGGAGCACGAGATCGACGCCCGCGACACCAAGCTGGGCGCCGAGGAGATCACCCGGGACATCCCGAACGTCTCCGAGGAGGTCCTCGCCGACCTCGACGAGCGCGGCATCATCCGCATCGGTGCCGAGGTCCAGCGACGGCGACATCCTGGTCGGCAAGGTCACGCCCGAAGGGCGAGACCGAGCTGACCCCGGAGGAGCGCCTGCTCCGCGCGATCTTCGGCGAGAAGGCCCGCGAAGTCCGCGACACCTCGCTGAAGGTGCCGCACGGCGAGACCGGCAAGGTCATCGGCATCCGCGTGTTCTCCCGCGAGGACGACGACGAGCTGCCCCCGGGCGTCAACGAGCTGGTCCGCGTCTACGTGGCCCAGAAGCGCAAGATCCAGGACGGGCGACAAGCTCGCCGGCCGCCACGGCAACAAGGGCGTCATCGGCAAGATCCTGCCCGCCGAGGACATGCCGTTCATGGCGGACGGCACCCCGGTCGACATCGTGCTGAACACGCACGGTGTGCCGCGCCGGATGAACATCGGCCAGATCCTCGAGACTGCACCTGGGCTGGCTCGCCTCGCAGGGCTGGAAGGTCGAGGGCAACCCGGACTGGGCGGAGAACCTGCCCGAGGAGCTGTACGACGTCGCCCCCGGCACGAACACCGCGACCCCGGTGTTCGACGGTGCCAAGGAAGACGAGCTCACCGGTCTGCTCGGCGCGACCATGCCGAACCGCGACGGCGAGCGCATGGTCAAGGAGAACGGCAAGGCGACGCTGCTGGACGGCCGCTCCGGCGAGCCGTTCCCGTACCCGGTCGCGGTCGGCTACATGTACATCCTGAAGCTGCACCACCTGGTGGACGACAAGATCCACGCCCGGTCCACCGGCCCGTACTCGATGATCACCCAGCAGCCGCTGGGTGGTAAGGCGCAGTTCGGTGGCCAGCGCTTCGGTGAGATGGAGTGCTGGGCGATGCAGGCCTACGGCGCGGCATACACGCTGCAGGAGCTGCTGACCATCAAGTCGGACGACGTGGTCGGCCGCGTCAAGGTCTACGAGGCCATCGTCAAGGGCGAGAACATCCCGGAGCCCGGCATCCCCGAGTCGTTCAAGGTGCTCCTCAAGGAGCTCCAGTCGCTGTGCCTCAACGTCGAGGTGCTCTCCAGCGACGGCGCCGCGATCGAGATGCGCGACTCCGACGACGAGGACCTCGAGCGCGCTGCCGCGAACCTCGGCATCAACCTGTCCCGCAACGAGTCGCCCTCGGTGGACGACGTCGTGCACTGATCGCGAGCTCAGGCGGGCGCCTGGCATCCCGCAGGCCCGCCTCTGCCCGCCAACCCCTCTAGGCGAAACAACCCCAAGGGGAACAGACGTGCTGGACGTCAATTTCTTCGATGAACTCCGGATCGGCCTGGCCACCGCCGACGACATCCGCCAGTGGTCCTTCGGCGAGGTCAAGAAGCCGGAGACCATCAACTACCGCACGCTCAAGCCCGAGAAGGACGGCCTCTTCTGCGAGAAGATCTTCGGTCCGACCCGGGACTGGGAGTGCTACTGCGGTAAGTACAAGCGCGTCCGCTTCAAGGGCATCATCTGCGAGCGCTGCGGCGTCGAGGTGACTCGCGCCAAGGTCCGCCGTGAGCGGATGGGCCACATCGAGCTGGCCGCCCCGGTCACCCACATCTGGTACTTCAAGGGCGTTCCGTCCCGCTGGGCTACCTGCTCGACCTGGCGCCGAAGGACCTCGAGAAGATCATCTACTTCGCTGCCTACGTGATCACCGGCGTGAACACGGAGCTGCGGCACAACGACCTCCCGACGCTCGAGAACGAGATCGGCGTCGAGCGCAAGAACGTCGAGACCAAGCGGGACGCCGACATCGAGGCGCGGGCGCAGAAGCTCGAGGCCGACCTGGCCGAGCTGGAGGCCGAGGGCGCCAAGTCCGATGTGCGCCGCAAGGTCAAGGAGGGCGGCGAGCGGGAGATGCGTCAGCTCCGCGACCGGGCCAGCGCGAGCTGGACCGCCTCGAGGAGGTCTGGACCACCTTCGCCAAGCTCGACCCCCGGCAGCTGATCGCCGACGAGCTGCTCTACCGCGAGCTGATCGACCGCTACGGCGAGTACTTCACCGGCGGCATGGGCGCGGAGGCCATCCAGAAGCTGGCCGCCGAGTTCGACGTCGCGGCCGAGGCCGACAACCTGCGCGACACCATCCGCAACGGCAAGGGGCAGAAGAAGCTCCGCGCGCTGAAGCGGCTCAAGGTCGTCGCCGCGTTCCAGGCGACGGGCAACGACCCGCGCGGCATGGTGCTCGACGCCGTCCCGGTCATCCCGCCGGACCTGCGCCCGATGGTCCAGCTGGACGGTGGCCGCTTCGCGACCTCCGACCTGAACGACCTGTACCGCCGCGTGATCAACCGCAACAACCGCCTGAAGCGGCTGATCGACCTCGGCGCGCCCGAGATCATCGTCAACAACGAGAAGCGGATGCTGCAGGAGGCCGTCGACGCGCTGTTCGACAACGGCCGCCGCGGCCGCCCGGTCACCGGCCCCGGCAACCGCCCGCTGAAGTCGCTGTCCGACATGCTCAAGGGCAAGCAGGGCCGGTTCCGTCAGAACCTGCTCGGCAAGCGCGTCGACTACTCGGGCCGTTCGGTCATCATCGTCGGCCCGCAGCTGAAGCTGCACCAGTGCGGTCTGCCGAAGGACGATGGCGCTCGAGCTGTTCAAGCCGTTCGTCATGAAGCGGCTGGTGGACCTGAACCACGCGCAGAACATCAAGTCCGCCAAGCGGATGGTCGAGCGCTGCGCCCGCTGGTGTGGGACGTGCTCGAAGAGGTCATCACCGAGCCACCCGGTGCTGCTCAACCGCGCGCCGACGCTGCACCGCCTCGGCATCCAGGCCTTCGAGCCGCAGCTGGTCGAAGGCAAGGCCATCCAGCTGCACCCGCTGGTCTGCGCGGCGTTCAACGCGGACTTCGACGGTGACCAGATGGCGGTGCACGTGCCGCTGTCGGCCGAGGCGCAGGCCGAGGCCCGGATCCTGATGCTGTCGGCGAACAACATCCTTTCGCCGGCGTCAGGCCGTCCGCTCGCCATGCCGCGACTGGACATGTGACGGGTCTGTACTACCTGACCATGCTCAACGAGAAGCGCAAGGGCGCGGGCAAGCCTATCTTCGCCGGCCGAGGCGGTCATGGCGTTCGACCGCAACCTGACCTGCACGCCCCGATCAAGGTGCGCATCACCGACCGTCTCGCAGGCCAAGGCCGACGAGGCGAGTCCTCGGGAGAACGGCTGGCAGCCGGGCAATATGTGGCTCGCCGAGACCACGCTGGGTCGCGTCCTCTTCAACGAGGTGCTGCCGGCGGACTTCCCGTACATGAACGATCCGATGCGTAAGAAGCGTCAGGCCGCGATCGTGATGACCTGCCGAGGGCTACTCGCCGGCCGAGGTCTCGCAGCCCCTGGACCGCCTGAAGGACCTCGGTTTCTAGTTCGCGACCCGCGCCGGCATCACCGTCGCGATCGCGGACGTGCTCCACCCCGCCGGCAAGAAGGCCATCCTCGACGCCGTACGAGGCCAATGCCGACCAGGTCGCGAAGGGCTACCTGCGTGGCGAAATCTCGGACGCGGAGCGCAACAACGAGCCGTCGAGGTGTGGGCCCAGGCCACCGAAGACGTCCCGAGATCATCGAGACGTCGCGCCCGGCCGACAACCCGATCGACATGATGGCGTTGTCGGGCGCCCGGGCAACATGTCGCAGGTCCGGTCCTGGCCGGTATGCGCGGCCTGATGGCCGACCCGTAGGGTGGGTACATCCCTCCCGATCAAGGCCAACTTCCGTGAAGGCCTGAAGGTGGCGGAGTACTTCATCTCGTCGTACGGCGCCCGTAAGGGCCTGGCCGACACCGCGCTGCGTACCGCCGACTCGGGTTACCTGACCCGGCGTCTGGCGGACGTCTCGCAGGACATCATCATCCGCGAGGTCGACTGCGGCACCACCCGCGGCATCATGATGCCGATCGGCGAGGACATCGGCGGCGGCAAGGTCCCTGCGTGACCAGCACGTCGAGACCAGCGTGTACGCGCGGAACCTCGCGACGGACGCGGTGGACCCCAAGGGCAACGTGGTGCTCAACGCCGCCGACGACATCGGCGACCCGGCGCTGGACAAGCTGCTCTCCAGCGGCATCTCGAAGGTCAAGGTCCGCTCGGTCCTGACCTGCGAGTGGGCCGTCGGTGTGTGTGCGACCTGCTACGGCCGCTCGATGGCGACAGGTCTGCTCGTCGACGTCGGCGAGGCCGTCGGCATCGTCGCCGCCCAGTCGATCGGTGAGCCCGGTACGCAGCTGACGATGCGTACGTTCCACCAGGGTGGTGTGGCCGGTGACGACATCACG
>CAVXMR010000048.1:0-45394 GCA_963762765.1 uncultured Actinomycetota bacterium | reverse complement strand
GGCAGCGACTCGAGCGCCTCGTCGAACAGCGGCGGCCTCGAGAAGCCGAAGATCAAGGTCTCGATCATGCCCACCACCGACCTCGGGCCGTTCTGGCTCGCGCTGGACAACGGCTACTTCAAGAACGAGGGCCTGGAGGTCGAGTCGGTCGTCGCGGCCAGCGGCCAGGCGTCCATGACGAAAGCGATTTCCGGCGAGGCGGACATCGCTCTCTCGACGTACACCCCGTTCTTCATCGCGAAGAGCACCGGCGCCGCCGATGTCCAGCTCGTCGCCGACGCGACTTCGGTCAACCCGAAGACCAACGCGATCGTCACCGTGCCGAACTCAACCGTGAAGACCATCAACGACCTGGCCGGCAAGCGCATTGGCATCACCGCGAAGAACACCGCGTCACACCTCCTGACCGAGTCGGTGATGAAGGACCACGGCATCGACTACTCGAAGGTCGTGTGGTCACAGATCCCACTACCGAACATCGCCGATGCGCTCAAGCAGGGGCAGATCGACGCGGCCTACCTGCCGGAACCGTTCATCACCCAGGCAGCGAAGACCGCGGGCGCGACGCCGATCATCGACATCAACACCGGAGCGACCGAGGGCTTCCCGCTGACCGGGTACGGCACCACGACCAAGTGGGTGCAGGCCAACCCGAAGACCCTCGCCGCGTTCCAGCGCGCGATGCAGAAGGCGACCCGCGACTCCTCGGACCGCTCGAAGATCGAGCCGCTGCTGGTCAAGTACGCGAAGATCGACACCGACACGGCCAGCCTGCTGACCCTGCCCGGCTACGGCTCCACGCTGGACGCCCGGCGCCTGCAGCGCGTGCCCGACCTGCTGCTGCAGCTGGGTGCGATCACCGCGGGGATCGACGCGGCCCCGATGATCGCGCCGCAGGCCACCAGCTGACGTGACCCGCCTGTTCCGTGGACTGGCCGGTCTGGTCGCGTTCCTCCTGCTCTGGGAGATCGCCGTCCGGGCCGGCCTGGTCAGTGTCGACGCCGTACCACCGCCGAGCGCGGTACTCCCCGCCATCGGCAAGCTGCTCGGCGACGTCTCGTTCCTGCGTGACCTGCTCGCCACGGTGCTCGCCTGGCTGATCGCGCTGCTCATCGCCGTCGCCATCGCGGTGCCCGCCGGCCTGCTGCTCGGCAGCATTCCGGCGGCGCGCACCGCGACGGCGGCGGTGGTCGAGTTCCTCCGGCCGATCCCGGTGGCCGCGCTGATCCCGTTGGTGCTGCTGCTGATCGGCTCCGGGCCGGAGGCGAAGATCAGCCTCGCGGTGTACGCGTCGGTGTGGCCGATCATGTTCAACACGATCTACGCCCTGGGCGAAATCGACCCGGTGCTCACCGAAACCGCGCGTGCCTGCGGGACGAGCCGGGCCCGGATGCTGACCTCGGTCGCGCTCCCGCACGCCGCGCCGTTCGTGTTCACCGGCATCCGGTTGTCCGCGACGATCGCGCTGATCGCCGTGGTGAGCACCGAGTTCCTGGCCGGCTCGGACCTCGGGCTCGGCAACTTCATCCTGGTGGCCAGCACCGGTGGCACCCGGTTCGACCTCGTCTACGCCGGTACCGTGGTGGCGGGCGCGTTCGGACTGCTCATCAACGAAGGCCTCGAACTGCTGGGGAAGCGCATGTTCCGCTGGAGCACGGTCGACCGCGGGGCGCGCGCGTGACCGCGGTGACGCTGTCGACGCGGGTCGGCAAGCAGGTGGGCCGCGGGGTGTCCGGCCTCGTGCAGCGCTGGCTGCTCTTCGTGGTGCTGGTCGGCGTGTGGGAAGGCGTGACGCGGCTGAGCGCCAGCCCGTTCTTCCCGCCGCCGTCGAAGATCGCCGTCATCGCCGCGGACCTGTGGTTCACCGGCCCCGCCGGGCACCTGTTCCTCACCGACGCGGTGTTCGACTACGTCTTCCCCAGCCTCGGGCGCACACTCGGCGGCTGGGCGATCGCGGGGGTGATCGCGATCGCGCTCGGCGTCTTCATCGGCCGGTCCCGGGTGGCGATGGAGTTCGTGAACCCGCTGTTCACGTTCTTCCGCTCGATCCCACCGCCGCTGCTGATCCCGGTGTTCATCACGCTGCTCGGGCTGGGTCCGGGCCTGCAGACCGGGTCGATCATCTTCGGCGCGATCTGGCCGGTGCTGCTCAACGCCGTCGACGGCGCGCGCTCGGTCGACCAGGTCAAGCTCGAGACGGCGCGGTCCCTGCGCACGCCGAAGGCGTACTGGATCGGGATGGTCGTGCTGCCCGCCGCGGCTCCGAAGATCTTCGCCGGGTTGCGGCTGAGTCTGTCGATCTCCTTGCTGCTCATGGTGATCTCGGAGTTCCCGGGCTACACCCTCGGCATGGGCCGCGCGCTGATCGATGCCCAGCTGGACTTCAACCTGCCGGCGATGTGGGCCTGGATCGTCCTGCTCGGGATCCTCGGGTACCTCTTCAACTCGGTCTTCCTGGCCGTGGAACGGCGGGTGCTGGCCTGGCAGCCCACCCGCCTCGGCCGCGAATGAAACGCGAAAGGCCCGCAATGTCAACCATGCTCGAAGTCTCCGGCCTGACCCACAGGTACGGCAAGGGAGACAAGGCGATGACGGCCGTGGACAACGTGTCCTTCACCGTCGAAGCCGGGCAGCTCGTCAGCATCGTCGGCCCGTCGGGCGGCGGGAAGTCCACGCTGCTGCGGTGCCTCGCCGGGCTCACCCCGCCCAGCGAGGGCACGGTCAGCCTGCACGGCGACCGGGTCACGGCCGTCCCGGACGACCTCGCGGTCGTGTTCCAGGACTACAGCCGTTCGCTGTTCCCGTGGCTTTCGGTGCAGAAGAACGTCGAATTCCCCTTGCGGTGGCGGCCGATTTCGCGCGCCGAACGTCGTAAGCGGGCTCAGGAAGCCCTGGAGCACGTCGGGCTGGCGGGCGTCGGCTCGAAGTATCCGTGGCAGCTGTCGGGAGGCATGCAACAGCGCGTGTCGATCGCGCGGGCGCTGGCCAGCCGTCCCGCGCTGCTGCTGATGGACGAGCCGTTCGCGTCGGTGGACGCGCAGACGCGGTTCGAGCTGGAGGACCTGACCCGGCGCGTGCAGCGCGAGCAGGGCAGCACGGTCCTCGTGGTCACGCACGACATCGACGAAAGCGTCTACCTGTCGGACCGGGTGCTGGTGCTGTCGAAGTCCCCGGCGTCGATCGTGGCCGACCTGCGCGTCGAACTGCCCGCCGACCGGGACCAGATCACGACCCGCGAATCGGCGGAATTCGTTGCGCTGCGCGGAGAAGTCGCCCGGCTGCTGCAGGGCGGAGCCCTCGCCGAAGCTGCGGCCGCGGCCTCGGACGCCGCGGAATGGGACCTGGCCGAGCAGACGGCCGTGGACGTTTCGGAATCTTCGGAGTCCAAGACCGGGGGCTGACACTTTCCGGACTCGTGAGTGTCGCGGCCGGTTCTACCCGGCCGCAACACTCACGAGTCCTCAGTCAGTACAGCCCCTCACTTGCCCCGTCCACCCGGACGTGCACCAGCGTCGGCCGACGGTCCGCGAAGGCTTCAGTCAGCACGGCCACCAACTCCGAAGCCTCGCGAACCGTGTGCGCCTGGCAACCCATTCCCCTTGCCAGCGCGGCGAAATCGATCCCACCCAGCTCCGTCCCCGGCAGCTTCTCGCCGCCGATCGCGTCGCCGAGGATCTTGACCGCCGCGTACTGCGTGTTGTCCAGGATCACGAACGTCACCGGCAGGTCCTGGCGCGCGGCCGTCCACAGCGCCTGGATGCCGTACATGCTCGAGCCGTCGCCCACCACGGCCACGACCTTGCGGTCCGGGCGCGCGATCGCGGCGCCGACCGCCGCGGGGAGGCCGTAACCGAGGCAGCCGCTCGCCATGGTCAGGAAGCCGGTGTCGGTCGCCTTGATCGGCAGGTGGTCGTGCAGGATGTTGCGGTGGCTCGGCGTCTCCTCGACGACGAGTGCGTTGTCCGGCAACAGATCCGCGAGCGTCGCGTAGACGAAGTCCGCGCCGAGCGGCGTGGCTGCCACCGGCTTCGGTGGGCGCACCAACGGGTCCGGGGCGTTCCGGGTCGCCGGGGAGACGCTGTCCAGCAACGCCCGCAGCGCCAGCTTCGGGGTCGCGCGGATACCGGTGCCGTCGTAGGCGCGGGCGAGGATCTGCTCGTCGTCGCTGATCACGAACAGCGGCGGCAGCTCGGCGAGGTTGCGGCCGCGGTCGACGTGGTAGGTGAACGCGGGCGCGCCCAGCACGAGCACCAGATCGTGCGCTGCCAGCGTATCGGCGATGGAACCGCGCTCGGGCTGTAGGAAGCCGAGGAACAGCGGGTGGTCCTCCGGGAACGAGCACCGGTACGACATCGGCGCGACCCACACCCCGGCGTTGAGCCGCTCGGCCAGCGCGACCACCTCGTCGACCGCGCCGTCGTGGTCGACTGCCCCGCCGACCACCAGCGCGGGCCGCTCGGCCGCGTCGAGCGCGGTGGACAGCTCGGCGACCGACTCCGGGTCCGGCGCGAAGCCGCGGATACCCGGGCGCGTCACGATCGGCCGGTCGGTCGGCACGTCCCAGTCGTCGGCAGGGACGGACACGAACACCGGCCCCTGCGGCGCCTGCGTGGCCACATGGAACGCGCGCGCGATGGCCGCCGGGACGTCCTCGGCCGAGGCCGGTTCGATCGACCATTTCACGTACGGGCGCGGGAATTCCGCCGCGTCGGTCGCGCCGAGGAAGGGGTCGTGCGGCAGGAGCTCGCGGACCTGCTGGCCGGCCACGACGACCATCGGCGTCCGGTTGCGGAAGGCGTTGAACACGTTGCCGAGCCCGTGCCCGACCCCGCCCGCGGAGTGCAGGTTCACCAGCACCGCCTGGCGGGACGCCTGCGCGTAGCCATCGGCCATCGCGACCACGGCCGACTCCTGCAGGCCCAGGACGTAGTCGAAGTCGTCGGGCCAGCCGGTGAGGAACGGGACCTCGGTGGTGCCCGGATTGCCGAACACCGTGGTCGAACCCAGCTCGCGGAGGAGTTCCCTGGTCGCGTCCCGCACCGTGCGCTCACCCATGGTCCCCACGCTAGCCGAACGCCGTGAATGCCACATTGACGGTCGTCAACGCCGTCAATGTGGCATTCACGGACTTAGTGGTCACCATCGGAAGTCCTCCGGGGGTCTCGACGGCCCAGCTTCCCGCTGGACGCACGGCCGCGAGGTCCGAGTACAACCCCGGTACGAGGACCTCGCGGCCGCACGCCCAGCAGAAACCTGGATCCGCCGAATACCCCCGAAGGACTTCCGACGGCAACCACTTAGGTCAGCCGATCAGGCCCGACAGGCCGGCGGCCTTGAAGGAACCCCAGCCCGTGACCTGGTCGTAGCCGGTGCCGGCGGTGAAGCCGGTCGTGCCGTGGAAGGAGTTGTTGCCGGTGGTCACGTCGTGGAAGCCGGTGGCGCGCGACGCGCCGTTGCCGATCGAGTAGAACTTCGTGTTCAGGTTGCCCAGCGAACCGCCGTGGATCTGGTTCTGCAGCGCGGCGAAGCCGGCCCACAGCGGCGCCGCGCCGGAGGTACCGCCGACGGTTCCCCAGCTCCCGGCGCTGTAGATGTAGTAGCCGGAGGTCGGCGAAGCGTCCGCCGAGACGTCCGGAACCTTGCGGTACGTCGTGCTCTGCGAGGACTGGTACGACGGGGCGGTGAAGACCGTCGAGATGCCGCCGCCGGTGGAGCCGCCCGAACTGCCGTCGTTCCAGGTGGCCTCGCTGCTGTAGCCGTTCGACGAGGTCAGCGTCAGCTTCGTGCCGCCGACGCCGGTGACGTTCGGGCTGGACGCCGGGAAGTCGACGGCCTTGGCGGCGCTGCCGGTCTGGCGGTAGCAGTCGGTCGTGCCATCGTCGCCCGCGGCGGCGAAGTACGAGATGCCCTCCGCGGTGCCGGTCGCGATCGCGCTGCTGATGCTCTTAGCCGCACTCGAACCCTCGGCGGATTCGCAAGCGCCCCAAGAGATCGAGATGACCTTGACCTTGTTGTCGGACGCGATCTTCTGGTACATCGCGAGCTCGCCCGCGCTCGTGTTCGGCGCCTCGTAGACGTAGTCGTTCGCCGCCGCGGCCAGCGCGTGCACGACCTCGATGTCGAGCTCGACCTCGATCTGGCCGTCACCCGGGGCGGAGTCGTAGTTCGCGCCGCTGACCGGAACCGTGGTCACCGAGCCCGCGGAAAGACCGTACGTGCTGTCGTACTTGGTGATGTTGGACTTCTGGTAGCCGTCGAATTCGACGAAGCCGACGCTCACGCCGGCACCGGTCGCCGATAGACCGCTGGTGCCGTAGGCCGTCTTGAGGATCGGCGGCGTCACCGACTTGACGACGTTCGGCTGGGCCTTGGCCGAGTGGGTGCGGACGGCGTGGTTGTCCAGGCCGACGACGTTGCCGACGACCTCCGAGACACCGGCGGGCACCGTCGGCGCGACGTCGTTGGCGTAGAAGGACCGGCCGGAGGCGGCGTCATGGTAGGCGCCGAACCGGGTGTGGAACGCCGATCCCAGCCGGGCCGCGGAACCACTGAACGTGATCGCCTGGCGGTTTCCGGAAACCTCGATCCCGGTCGCACCCGCCTTCTCAAGGAATGAGACAGCCTTGTCGACGTCGGCCTGCGTCGGACCGAACGCGGCATTGAACTGAGCCGGGGTCAGGAAACGGTGGTATTGCGGGGAAGCCGGGTTCTGCACATCGGCGAGAAACTGTTCGAGCGCGCGCTGGTTGTGCAGTTTCAGCGACAGCGCCGCGGTGATCGGCTGGTCGGCGCCGACGTCGCCGGTGCGGCTGCTGTTGACCAGCGGTGCCGCGTTGTCGGCCAGCGTGACCAGGGGTTCCGCGACGGCCTGGGCGGCGGGCGCGACCAGGGCGAGGCCGAGCAACGCCGGCAGCGGCACAGCGGCCGCGACGAGCTTGCGCAAGCGCATGGGGGAATTTCCTCTCGGCGGTGGGGACCGGGCCCGCGGGCAATCAGCCAACCGCGGACTGGCGAGAAGCATAAGAAACCGGGTACCCGCCGAGAACCTACTTTTGTCTGAGCTTTCAGCTATCCCATTTTTGTTTCCGTCATGTTTCGCGTGCTATGTCCGCGCGGCTGACCGTTTCCATTCCTGATGATCCATTAAATCCGTTTTGGGTGGATCATCGGTTGAGGTCGTCGATCCGGTCGATGATTTCGCCGGCCAGGACGTCCCCCGGATACCGCCTGGCCGCGGCGGAAAGCGACCGCAGCCGCTGCCGGGTCCGGGGCGAGCGCAGCGCGGCGGCGACCTCGATCGCCTCCCGCCCGAGCTCTTCGGCGACGTCGAGATCACCCTCCAGCGCGTGCACGGTGGCCAGCCAGATGAGCGTGAGCGAACGGCTGCGTGCCATGCCCGGCCCGTACCCGGCGATCGCCTCGACGAGCATCGGGATGCCGCGCCTGCCGTGCCCCACGTCGACCACCTGGGCCAGTTCCCCGTACACCGTGCCGATCATCGCCGCCATGTCCGCGTGGCCGAAGAAGGCCGCCCACGGCGTCGGCGCCGTGTCCTCGGCGGCGGCGAACTCCTCCTTCGCGCGGCGCAACGAGATCAGCGCGGCGGCCGCGTCCGCCTTCTTGGCCAGTGCCCACGCCTGATTGGCCGACAGGATCGCCTGCGCCAGCTTCGACCGCGCGAGCCGCGCGGCCTCCTGGCCGTGGCCGAACTCGTCCAGCGCCGCGTCGACGGCGTCGTAGTGCAGGTGCAGCCGGCCGGTCCGGTAGCGGATGTTCGCCTTGAGGTCCTCGTTGCCCGCTTCGACGGCGAACTCCAGCGCCCGCCGGAACGCGGCGAGTGCGGCGTCCGGGCGGTTCTCGTCGAAGCTGGTCCAGCCGGCCAGGTTGTAGAGGTCCGCGACCGCGGTGGCCAGCCGGGGCCGCACCGATGCCCGGACCGTGGCCCGCATCAGTTCGGCCGCGGCCGGCAGCCGCGCCTCGATCGCGGCGCGGCAGGAACCGCCGCCGTACTGGTAGTCCAGCGCGCGCAACTGGGCGATGCTCTCCTCGAGCCGGCGCACGTCGGGGAGCCCCACACGAGTCCCGCGTCGGGCTTCCCACCCGTTACTGCCGTACATGGCAGCCCTCCGTCCTTCGGGAGCCGCCTCCCGATCACTCCCCGCCAGGGGCGGCGGCGCGCGCCGGCGGATCGGCCCCGGGGAATACCCCGGCGGCCGTGAGCACCACTCCCGTGGCGGTTTCGGCGATCTTGACCGCCGCGAGCAGGCCGGTGAGGGC
The DNA here is from genome assembly GCA_963762765.1 of uncultured Actinomycetota bacterium. Taxonomy (GTDB): domain Bacteria; phylum Actinomycetota; class Actinomycetes; order Mycobacteriales; family Pseudonocardiaceae; genus Amycolatopsis. The sequence continues at coordinate 37,117 of CAVXMR010000048.1, read as the reverse complement.
GAGCGAGCCACCGAGGCCCAGCCGGGCGAAGGCGTCCTCCGAGGTCTCGGCAGTGCGTTGCCGTGGTATCGCCTCGGTCACGATTCCGCCTTTCGCGTGACCCCATTGACACCAGACCGGTATCCGCGCGGAATCAATCTGTCCCGCGCCGCGCAAATCCGCCGCAGTGCGGCCGATCTGCTGTCCTGACTACTTCTCAGAGAATTGATCGCGAACTGGATTCGCGCGCCCACAACGCCGCCTCCCGCGCTTGTCGAACGATAAATGACACCGAGGAGCCGACCGGCGAAAACTCGCCACGGATTCTGTGGGTCCGCCAGAAATCCGGCCACAACCAGCCGACTTGCCCACGATAGCCACCGGGTGTCGCAGGTTCATCCACCAAACAGCCCAACGAATCCGGTGCACGAGCAGCTGCACGCGCCCGCGCCGAGTCCCATTCGCAAGCTCCGTTTGCAAAGGAAGTCCGGAGAACAACGGATTAAAAACCGCCGACGAAAACCCGGAATCATTCACCACTCAGCTGCGGATTTTTCGGCGCACCAGCGGAAACATACGACTTCCGCGGTCGTCACTGTTTTACCGGATACGCTCAATCCTTGACGAGGCCTGCCCACATTCGCACGGACTCCGCGTCCACCGAGGACGTCCAGCCACCGGGCCGCACCGCGCTGCCGACGTGGAACCCGCGCACGCCCCCGGCCCGAAGGAGATGCACCTGCTGCGCGCGCAGCCCGCCGCCGACGAGCAGCGACGGCCCCTGCGCGCGCTGCGCGATCCGCTGCAGCACCGAAAGGCCGCTCGCGACGCCGTTGGGGTGCCCGGCGGCGAGCACGGTGTCACACCCCAGGTCGGCTAGCTGGTCGTAGGCGCGCAACGGGTCCCGCGTGCGGTCGATGGCGCGGTGGAACGTCCAGGGCAGGCCGTCGAGCTCCTTGAGCAGCACCGAACAGGCGTCGAGGTCGATCTCGCTGTCCACGTTCAGGAACCCGAAGACGAACTCGCGCGCGCCCTGCTCGATCAGCCGGGCGGTGTCCGCGCGCAGCCCCTCGAGGTCACCGGCGGCGAAGGAACCGTTGTCCCGCAGCATCACCCGGACCGGCAGGTCGGTCGCCCCGAGCACGTCCCGGACCGTCTCCAGCGACGGTGTGAGCCCGTCCTGCGCCATCTCCGCGACCAGTTCGAGGCGGTCGGCCCCACCCTCCTGCGCGCGTTCCGCGTCCGCCGCGTCCAACGCGATCACTTCCAGCAGGGGCGTCTTCGAGCTCATGCCTCATCCGTTCACTGGTTCCGGCTGTCTTCTCCCCTCGCATGCCGCCCTCGCCGGAAGCCGCCTTGCAGGCTCGTCATCCGTTCGCGCACCGCTTCCGGGGAAAGAGAGAGTATCGGCCGCTGCTCCGGCACCGTTGCGGGGCTGGCACTGGAATCCGCGGGATGCATGAACGGCCAGGTGTCCTCCGCGCCGTCCTCCTGCTCCAGCTCGAGCGAGGTCGGCCACTCGTACGCCGGCGCGGGATCCTCGTTCGCCGCAGTGGGTTTCACGACCGCCATCCGCGGTTCGGTGTCCTCGTCGTCGGGCGAAGGCTCGGGTTCCGGCGCCGGCTCGGGCGGCGGAGGCGTGACGAGCGCGTGCCGGGCGTGCGGCACGGTGTCGCGCTCGGGCTTGGGTTCGGGCTTGGGTTCGGGCTTGGGTTCGGGCTTGGGTTCGGGCTTGGGTTCGGGGTCCGGTTTCGGTGGCTGCGCCGGGGTTTCGAGGACCGGACGCGGGGGCTGAGGCGGCGCGGGCGCTTCGGCGGCGGCGTCGAACCACCGCGAGAGAACGTCCCGGTAGGCGGGCATCCGCTCGGTCGGGGCGTCGAAGTCGAGGTGCGAATCGTCGTCGGCGGGCGGCCATTCCGGCGTGGCCTCGCGCTCCATGACCGGCGCCCGGCGCAACGGGCCGGGGTCGAGCGCGGGCGGGGTCGGGACCTCGGGTTCCGGCTCCGGCTCGGGCTCCGGCGGCGTGAGCGGGGCCAGCGGCGCCAGCAGTTCCGGCTCCGGCGCCGCTTCGACGGGTGGTGGCGGCGGCAACGCGGGCATCGGCGGGGCCTCGACGATCAGCGCGGCCGGGACCAGCACCGTCGCGACCAGCCCGCTGCCCTCGGCCGGGCGCAAGCTGACGTCGATCCGGTGGCGGGTGGCCAGCGTCGCGACCACGTAAAGGCCCATCCGGCGGGACACCTCGACGTCGACGTCGGGCGGGTTGGCCAGCCGCGCGTTGGTGCGGTCGATCTCGGCCTGCGGCATCCCGGCGCCGCGGTCGATGATCTCGATCTGCCAGTCGCCGTCGTGGGTTTCGGCACTGGAGACGGTGACCACGGTCTGCTCGCCGGAGTAGCGCGTGGCGTTCTCCAGCAGCTCCGAGACGACGTGCACGAGGTCGTTGACCGCCTCTCCGCGCACCGCGACCTGCGGCGCCGGGCCGAGCTCGATCCGCTGGTAGTACTCGACCTCCGAGAGCGCGGCGCCGACGATCTCGTCCGCGGCCACCGGCCCGGCGTCCTCACGGATCGCGTCGTGGCCGGACAGGACCAGCAGGTTCTCGCTGTTGCGCCGCATCCGCGTGGCCAAGTGGTCGAGCTCGAAGAGCCCCGCGAGGGTGTCCGGGTCCTGCTCGCCCGCCTCCATCCGGTCCAGCACCGAAAGCTGGCGCTCGACGAGATCCTGGCTGCGCTGCGAGAGGTTGACGAACATCGCGTTGACGTTTTCGCGCAGCATCGCCTGCTCGCCCGCCAGCCGGACGGCCTCGCCGTGCACCGCGTCGAACGCGCGGGCCACCTGCCCGACCTCCTCGCGCGTGTAGACCGGCACGGGCGCGACGGCGAGGCGCTTGCGCAGGTTCTCCGGTGCGGGCTCGGGATCGGTGAGCAGGCCCTGCACGGCCGCGGGCAGCCGGTGTTCGGCAACCTCGAGGGCGGTCCGGCGCAGAATCCGCAGCGGCCGCAGCAGCGAACGGGCGATGATCACCGAGAGCACGCCGGCGATCAGCAGCACGCCGAGCACGATCCCGCCGTCCCAGATCGCCGCGGTCCGCGCGGTCGACGCGAGCGAGTCCGTGCGTTCCTGCAACTGGACGAGCAGCGCCTGCTGCACCTGGTGGGCCAGGTTCACCGTGTGCGTGGCCGAGGCATCCCACTGGTTCGGGTCGAGGCCGGAGAGGTCCTGGTTGTTCTCGGCGCGGGTGAGCGCGGACTCGACGATGTCGTTGCCGATGTCGACGACCAGCCCGATCACGGTGTCGTCGAACATCCGTTGCTGGTCAGGCGTGGCGAAGGTCTGGTAGTCGTTGCGCGCTGCGGCGAGCTCGGCCTCGGCGCCGAGCAGCGCGCGGGTGCGGTCGCGGCTGAGTGAGCCCTCGGCCAGCGCCTCGGCCATCACCGCGCGCTTGACCGACATCTGGTCCTTGATCCGGGCCAGCGCGTTGCCCGCCAGGCGCATCCGGGCCAGGTCAGGGTCGGAGACGTCGGCCGCGGCGGAGTCGCTGATGTCGAGCAGGCCGGAGACGAGCTCGCTGTAGGAGCGAAGCAGCGCGTCGGCGGGGAAGGCGGAGTGCTCGGCGGAGAAGCGAAGGCCGTTAAGCACCTTTAGCCGGTCTTCGGTCTGCTGAAGGCTTTCGGCGGAGTTCGCGTCGAGGCGCGGGCGGCTGTCGGCCAGCGTCCGCTCGAAGCCGCCGATGGCCTGGTCGACGCGCTGGCGCTGGGCGGTCAGGTCCGGCAGGTTGCCCTGCCGGTTCTGGGCGACGAAGCGGACGGTCAGGTCTCGTTCGCGCTGCAGTTCGTGCACGACCTCGGCGACCGTGCTGTCCACCTGGCCGCGCGCGGCGAACTCGGCGAGCTGCTGGGCGTCCCGCAGATCGGACCCGACGCGCAGGCCCACGAGTGCCATGACGGCGAGCACGGGGATGAGCAGAACGGCGAAGAGCTTGGTACCCAGACGCCAGTTGCGGATACGCCAGCGGCCTCGAACGGCCTGTTCAGGGCGTCGTTCCGCCGCGTCGCCGCCCTTGCGGGGACGCTGATCGCGACGGGTCACCTGGTTTCCTTTTCCACCGCGGTACCTCACCCGCGGACGTACGACACCTCGAACCTACTGAACAGTAGCCGCGTTCACGAAGATCCGGAAGCCGCCGCGGTGCGGTACGGCCCTGCCCGCGATCGTATGGGTCGCGGACCTTAAGCTCCAAGCACGAGAATCAGATTCTCGCGGTAGGTGAGTGTTCATGATCAAGCGCGGAAAGCTGATTCCGCTGGTAGCCGTCCTGCTGACGGTTTCCGGGTGCGGAATCTTGTCCTCCGGTGGCAAGGATTCTCCGCCGCCATTGGAACGAACCACCCTGCGCGTCGGCGTGGGCAATGCCATCGACACCGCGCCGCTGCGGGTGGCCGTCGCGGCGGGGAAGTTCGGTGCGGCCGGGCTGAACCTGCAGCTGGTGGAGCTCGGCACGGACGACGGGCTGGCCAAGCTCGCCGCCGGCGACCTGGACGTGACGTTCGCCAGCGACGTCTCGATTTTCCGCGCGGCGGCCGGCGGGACCCCGCTGCAGCTGCAGGGCGAGGCGTACACGTCGGGCGCGAACACGATGGCGCTGGTCACCCTGCCCGGCTCCGAATATGCGATGCCGGGCGGCAAGAAGGCGCCGAAGATCGCGGTGAACATGCTCGAGGACGTCGGCTCACTGGTGGCGCGGTCGGTGCTCGGCACCGCGGGCGTCGACGAGTCGAAGATCCAGTTCAAGCAGGTCGCGTTCGACCAGATGCCGCAGGCCCTGCAGTCGGACACCGCCGACGCGGCCCTGATGATCGAGCCGTTCATCACGCGGGCGGAGAAGGACCTCGGCGCGCACATCCTGGCCGACGGCTCGCGGGGCGCGACCCTTGACTTCCCGATGTCGGCCTACGCGTCCGCGAAGCCGTTCGCGGAGACCAACCCGCGGACGCTGGCGGCGTTCCGGACGGCACTGGGGACGGCGCAGCAGAGCGCGGCCGACCCGGCGATCGTGCGGGACGCGCTGCCGAAGTTCTCCGACATCGACGCGACCACGGCGGCCCTGATCTCGCTGGGCTCCTACCCGGCCTCGCTCAACGGCATCCGGCTGCAGCGGGTCGCGGACCTGATGCACAACTCGGGCCAGCTGGCGGCCCGCCTGGACGTCCAGGCCCTCCTCCCCGGTCAAAACGCTTCCTAACTTCGCTCTTCCCGGACCCCAAACACCCCGATGTGGCATTGGGCGCAGTGGCGCTCGCCCGAATTTTCTGCACTTGGTATACTTTTGCTCTCGGTTTAGATGGGAGTGATCGTGACCGAAGTGCTGATCGCCGGGGCCGGCCCGACCGGGCTGCTCACGGCCGCCGAGCTCGCCCTCGCGGGGGTCGACGTCGAAGTGCTGGAACGGGCGGACGCGCCGGCCCTGCCCAGGCCGGTCGGGCTGCAACCCCGGACCGCGGAGCTGCTCGACCTGCGGGGACTCCTCCCGGACGACGGCGAAATCTCCGGCCCGAGCGGGCACTTCGCCGGGCTGCCGGTGCCGCTGGACCACGCGCCCTGGAACACCCGCCACCCGCGGGTCGTCAACCGGATGCAGACCGAGGTGGAGAGCTTCCTCGAGACGAGGGCGGCCGAGCTCGGCGCGAAGATCCGGCGCGGCTACGAGGTCACGGACGTCCACCAGGACGACGGCGTGACCGTGACGGCGAGCGGCGAGACCTTCCGGGCCCGCTACCTGGTCGCCGCCGATGGCGCCCACAGCGCCGTCCGCACCCGGCTCGGCCTGCCGTTTCCCGGCCGCACCGAGACCTACGTCGCGACGCAGGTCCACCTCCGGCTCGCGTCGGCGTCCGAGCTCGTGCCGCCGCGGATGACGCACTTCAGCCAGGTCACCCGGCAGGCGAACGGCTACTGGGCGATGCTCGTGCCCCTCGGCGACGGCACACACCGCTTCGTCTTCGGCTCGGCGACAACGCAGCCGGAGAGAGAAGCGCCGGTGTCGGACAGCGAAGTGTCCGAAGCGCTGATAGCGCTGTACGGCGACGAAACGCGCTTAGCCGAGGTGTACGCCGCTTCGCGCTTCAACGACGCCACACGGCAACTCGAGAAGTACCGGCACGGCCGCATCCTCTTCGCGGGCGACGCCGCCCACATCCACCCACCGCTGGGCGGCCAGGGCCTCAACCTCGGCGTCCAGGACGCGATGAACCTCGGCTGGAAGCTCGCCGCGACGGTCCGCGGCACGGCGCCCGACGGCCTGCTCGACAGCTACCACGACGAACGCCACCCGATCGCCGAGCGCGTCCTGCGGCACACCGCGGCCCAGCGCGTCTTAACCGCGCCGAACCGGACCGAGAACGTCGAGGCGCTGCGCGAGATCGTCGTCGACCTGATGCGGCTGCCCGACGGCAACCGCTACTTCAGCGGCCTGATCTCCGGCCTCGACATCGCGTACCCGGGCGCGGTGCGGATCCCCGACCTGGACCTCGTCACCGAAACCGGCCCGACAAGGCTGTCCACGCTGCTGCACGACGGCCGGGGCCTGCTGCTCGACCTCGGCGACCACCCGGAGCCGGGCGGCCCGGTGCGGTTCCTCAGGGCCGCCGGCGGCGGCGAATACCGCGGACGGCTGCTGCTCGTGCGGCCGGACGGCTACGGCACCGACACGGGCATCGAGGCGGCTCTGGCCAGGTGGTTCAAGGCTCACCGCAGGCACTAAAGACCCTGGGGGGTGGGGCAAACGTGGCGGCTCTGGTTGCGCTCGGGTCGGGTTCTCGTGAGTGGTAAGTAGGGTTAGAACCCGACTTACCACTCACGAGGCCCTGCCTGGCTCAGACCTCAGAAGTGCCACCTTGCCTTACCGCTCAATAACCGGCTTTGCCACTCACGAGTCGCCTAGATGTGCTCTCCGGTGGGAAGCAGGCAGACGGTGCGGCCGGGCGGGCCGGGGTAGCTGAACACCTGGTCCGCGTCCTCACAGCGATCCTCGGCATCGGCCTGGTCGATCACGTGCACGCGGTCCTGCGCCGTCGGGTCGGTGCACGAGACTTTGTTGATCATGGCGTCGCTGTCGACGTCACGCAGGCAGTCCCCGGACTTGACGTTGAGCGCCAGGCACAGCGTCCGCGCGTTCTTGCCGGAGCTGAGCACCTGGAACCGGACGTAGTCGCCCGCGCCGCACGTGCTGGTGCCGGTCAGCCAGTCGTCGACCTTGTACATCGCCTGGTCGTTCGAGCACGAGACTTTGTGGTAGCTCTGGCCGACGCCTTGCTGGGTCAGGTACAGGCAGTCCCCGGTGCCCGGCGTGCCGGTCGTCCGGAAGTCGGTGATCCACAGCGCGATGAGCACGCCGAGACCGCCCGCGGCGATGACGCAGCCCGCCATGACGATCCGGACCATCGGCGTGAACCACGACGTCCGCTGCACCGGCGCCGGCCCCGACGGCATCACCGGCACCGCCGGCGCGGCGTATTCCGGCGGCTGGAACGGATTTTCTTCGGTCACCGTGCCCCCTCGAGTGCTGACCTCGCCTCATCCTCCCACCGACGGGGGTCAAGCCGGACGAGGCACGTATAACAGTAGTTGTGACCGATGGCCCGCTGATCGTCCAGTCCGACAAGACCGTGCTCCTGGAGGTCGACCACCCCCAGGCGAACGACGCGCGGATGGCCATCGCGCCGTTCGCCGAGCTCGAGCGCGCGCCGGAGCACGTCCACACCTACCGGATCACGCCGCTGGCCTTGTGGAACGCGCGCGCCGCGGGCCACGACGCCGAGCAGGTCGTCGACGCCTTGACGACGTACTCGCGGTTCCCGGTGCCGCAGCCGCTGCTGATCGACGTCGTCGACGTGATGGGCCGGTTCGGGCGGCTGCAGATCGCCAACCACCCCGCGCACGGCCTGGTGATGTCCACCACCGACCGCGCGGTGCTGGAAGAGATCACGCGCAACAAGAAGATCAGCCCGATGCTGGGCGCCCGGATCGACCCGGACACCGTCATCGTGCACCCGTCCGAGCGCGGGCGGCTCAAGCAGGCGCTGCTCAAGGTCGGCTGGCCCGCCGAGGACCTCGCCGGGTACGTCGACGGCGAAGCGCACCCGATCTCGCTCGACGAGACGGACTGGAAGCTGCGCGACTACCAGCGGATGGCCGCCGAGGCGTTCTGGGCCGGCGGGTCCGGCGTCGTCGTGCTGCCGTGTGGCGCGGGCAAGACGATGGTCGGCGCGGCGGCGATGGCTAAGGCCGGGGCGACCACGCTGATCCTGGTCACGAACACGGTCGCCGGGCGGCAGTGGAAGCGCGAGCTGATCGCGCGGACGTCGCTGACCGAGGAGGAGATCGGCGAGTACTCCGGGGAGCGCAAGGAGATCCGGCCGGTCACCATCGCGACGTATCAGGTGATCACCCGCAAGACCAAGGGTGAGTACAAGCACCTGGAGCTGTTCGACTCCCGCGACTGGGGCCTGGTCGTCTACGACGAGGTCCACCTGCTTCCGGCGCCGGTGTTCCGGATGACCGCTGACCTGCAGTCGCGGCGGCGCCTCGGCCTGACCGCGACGCTGGTGCGCGAGGACGGCCGCGAGGGCGACGTGTTCTCGCTGATCGGCCCGAAGCGCTACGACGTGCCGTGGCGCGACATCGAGGCCCAGGGCTGGATCGCGCCGGCGGAGTGCACCGAGGTCCGCGTGACGCTGACCGACGCCGAGCGCCTCGAGTACGCGACGGCCGAGGCGGACGAGCGCTACAAGCTGGCCGCGACGGCGTTGACCAAGACCCCGGTGATCAAGTCCATTGTGGAGCGTCACGCCGGTGAGCCGACGCTGGTCATCGGCGCGTACCTGGACCAGCTGGAGATGCTCGGCGACGAGCTCGACGCGCCGGTGATCCAGGGCGCGACGCGCAACAAGGAGCGCGAGGAGCTGTTCGACAAGTTCCGCCGCGGCGAGATCAAGACGCTGGTCGTCTCGAAGGTCGCGAACTTCTCGATCGACCTGCCGGAGGCCTCGGTGGCGATCCAGATCTCCGGCACGTTCGGCTCGCGCCAAGAGGAGGCCCAGCGGCTCGGCCGCCTGCTGCGGCCCAAGGGCGACGGACGGCAGGCCCACTTCTACTCGATCGTCTCGCGCGACACGGTGGACACGGAGTACGCGGCGCACCGCCAGCGTTTCCTGGCCGAGCAGGGCTACGCCTACCGCATCGTCGACGCCGACGACCTCCTGCGCCCTCTCTGATCCCAGCATCCCCGTTGGCCGCGAAGGCCCCCTTACCGGCTCTCACCGCCGGCGAGGGGGCCTTCACGGCTTTAGCGCACCGCCGCCCGTTCAGCCCAGTGGCTCATCTCAGCAACATCTTCCGTCACACCAGCAACAGCAACGCTCTGACCTGCGGCTTTGCAGATTCACTCGAACGGATGAGCGGCCAGAACGCTGGAAATTGTCGGACCCTCGAACTACTGTTCGACATGCACCAGCCGAACATGAGTTCGAGGGGATGACATGACGATCGCACCGCTCCGCCCCGGTACACCCGCCCCGCCGGTCCAGACGCTGCCACCCGGCCGCTGGCACGGCAGGCTCTGGGTGTCCGACCTGCCCTTGACCAGGCCGGAGCGCTATCTCGGGTGCGTGGCCGAGTACGAGCGGTCCGGGCTGTGGCCCGTGCTCATCCCGCACGACCAGCGCTTCGCGGCCAACGGCGAGGACTGGATCGACGACCGCGGCCGGCTCGCCCCGGCCGGGCATCGGGTCGCCGGTGCGGATCCGGCGGCCGCGCTGTCCCGCTGGTGGGACGGCTCCTGCTGCGACGGCGCGTGCCTGCGGCCCTTCGGCGCCCGTTTCCCCGGTCTGGCCAAGCGCAGCGCCCGCAAGTCCGATCCGCTGGCCGAGGCGGGCAACACCGGCTCGATCCTCGCCACCCGCGCGCCGCACCGGCTCGGCCTGGTCCAGACCGACCGGCCCGCCGACATCCCGGCGCTGCTGGGCTGGACCGGCATGATCAAGTCGACCGACCAGGTCGCCGAGCTGTCCGCGGTGCTGCGCAGCTGGGAGGACCGGTTCGGCGCCACGCTGGTGGTCCTGGGGTTCGACACGCTGGAGCTGTCCGTCGCGGCGCCGCCGCGCAACCAGGCCAGGGCACTCACCGTCGCCGCCGAGCATCGCGCGTTCAGCCTGCCGACCTTCGCGGGCCAGCCGGGCAACCTGCGCGAGTACGCCTCGGAGCTGGTGCAGTCGCGGTTGTGGCGGTTCTCCTGGGCATGAGCAGAAGCAGCACCGGCACGGTCAGACGGCTGTCCACAGGCTTGGGGCGGCTGTCCCAACCGGCGGTACACCCGTCCGGCCGACAGCGCGGGCCCGTTTGCCACCGCCTGGGAAGGGGGAATCCCCGAGCCAGGAGGGTGGTGAGCGCGATGATCCGGGTGGGCACCTCGGGCTGGCGGTATCCGCCGTGGCGCGGGAAGTTTTACCCGGCCGGGCTGCCTCAGCGACGTGAGCTGGAGTACCTGGCGCAGCGGTTCGCCGGCGTGGAGCTCAACGGCTCCTTCTATTCGCTGCAACGGCCGGAGCGCTATCGGGCCTGGTTCGAGGAGACCCCGGCGGACTTCGTGTTCGCGGTGAAGGGCAGCCGGTTCATCACGCATCTCAAGCAGCTCAAGGGGATCGAAACGGCACTGGCGAACTTCTACGCCTCGGGAGTGCTGGCGCTCGGCGCCAAGCTCGGCCCGTTCCTGTGGCAGCTGCCACCGCGGCCGGCCTTCGATCCGGACCGGCTCGAGAGCTTCTTCGAGCTGCTGCCCCGCACGACCACCGCGGCGGCGCACCTCGCCCGGAAGCACGACGAGCGCCTCGAAGGACGGGCGCACACCAAGCCCGGGAAGCACCGCGAGCTGCGGCACGCGCTGGAGGTCCGGCATCCGAGCTTCGCCGAGCCGGCCGCGAAAGCGTTGCTGCGCAAGCACGACATCGCGCTCGTGGTCGCGGACACCGCCGGGCGCTGGCCGCTGCTGGAGGACCAGACCGCTGATTTCGGCTACGTCCGGCTGCACGGCGACGAGGAGCTCTACGTCAGTTCGTACTCCGAGGCGGCGCTGCGCCGCTGGGCGGAGAAGATCACCACCTGGCATGAACGGGGGAACCGCGACATCTACGTGTACTTCGACAACGACGCCAAGGTCGCCGCGCCCGAAAACGCGCTGAGGCTGGCGGAACTGCTGGGCGTGCGCCGGGAGCCGCCCGACCGCTGGGACTGAGCGAAGGGCGCGGGGAGAATTTCTCACTTCCGACAGTCAGTGGACAGTGAGCGGCGTCCTGTTGGGTGAGGGGGTAACGGACTCGCGTGTTCTCGTGCTGCGCCAGGGGGTCAGCACGCGAACGCGCGTCCGGAGCGGACCGGGGGGTCAGCTCGCGGCCCCGACCAGGGCCGCGAGCTTTGCCCGGATCTCGTCGGCGCCGGGATGGCCGAGTTCGGTCATCAGCCGCAGCGACCGGAGCCAGTTTTCGCGCGCTTGCGCGGGATCGCCGTGTCTCAGGTACTGGCTGCCGAGCTGGGCGAAGACGTCCGCGGCGTCGAACTGCTCGCCGAATTCGAGGAACATGTCCGCGGCCTCGCGCAGGCAGGCGATGCCGTCGGCGAACCGGCCGAGCCCGATCAGCGCGAGCCCGCGGGTATGCACTGTGTACCGCAGGTCGATCGGCGCGCCGTCCGGCCCGGTGATCGCCAGAGCCTGATCGGCGAGGGCGAGGGCCTGCTCGTGGTCGCCGGTCGCCGCGCAGACGTCGCCGAGCGCCCGCAGCACGCTGGCCTCGAACTCGCCGATGCCGAGCTCCCGCACGATTTCCAGCGCCTGCCACCCGTGCTCGTAGGCGGCCGCGTAGTCGTCGTGCGAATGCGCCGCCAGCGTCAGATTGAAATGTGCCCGCGCTTCGCCCTCGCGCGCACCCAGCTCACGCTGGATCGCGAGCACCTGCTCGAGATAGCGCCGCGATTCGGCGTACTGCCGCGCGATGCCGTTGACCACGCCGAGGCCGCTCAGGATGCCTGCCTCACCGGGCCGGTTGCCCGCCGCCCGTGCGGCCTTGAGCGCCACCCCGAACACCGAACGCCAGTCTTCGACTCGCGAACGCGCCGCGAAGTACGTCTGCAACAGCCACGCCAGCTTCCAGCAGCGGTCGTGTTTTCCGCGCTGGTAAGCCAGATCCACCGCGGTGATGAGGTTGGCGTACTCGGCGGCGAACCAGTCCATCGCACCGTGGTAGCCCTCGAAACTCATCCCGCCGGCCGCGTCGTCCAGGTCGACCAGCCGGTAGTAGCGCTCGGGCCGCATCACGCGCGACGCGTTCAGTGCCGAGGCGAGGTACCAGTCGAGCAGCCGGGTCAGCGCGGCGTCCCGGATGTCAGCTCCGTCGACCTGCTCGGCGAGTTCGGCGGCGTAGGCCCGGATCAGGTCGTGGAACTGGAACCGGCCGGGCCTCGGCTGGGCGAGCAGGTGCGCCGAGGCCAACGTCCCCAGCAAGGCCCGCGCATCCGGCGGGTTGAGCCCGGCGACCGCGGCCGCCGCGGGCACGGTGAAGTCGAGGCAGGGCAGCCCGAGCAACCGCAGCAATCGCGCCGCCGCGGGCTCAAGTGCCTGGTAGGAGTACGAAAACACGGAGCGGATGTTCGTGCCCTCGCCGTCGGCGAGGTCGAAGGAACCGAGGCGGTCAGGGTCGGCTTCGAGCGCGGCGACGAACTCGCCGAGCGGCAGGTCCGGGAACTGCGCGGCGCGCACGGCGAGGATCCGGATGGCCAGCGGCAGCCCGCCGCAGTAGCGGACGAACCGCTCGGTCGCCGCCGGATCGCGGGTGACCCGGTCCGGCCCGACGGCGGCCGTGAGCAGCTCGACGGCGTCGCCTTCGGGCAGCTCCTCCACCGCGATCCGGCGTGCGCCATGGGTCGCGGCCAGCGCTCGCAGCTGCCAGCGGGTGGTGATCACGACCAGGCAGCCGGGCCCGGGCAGCAGCGGCCGCACCTGCTCGGTGCTGTTCGCGTTGTCGAGCAGGACGAGCAGCCGGCGCCCGGCGCTGTGCGTGCGCCAGCTCGCGGCGCGGCCGTCGAGATCGTCGGGAACCTGATCGCACGGGACGCCGAGCGCGGTGAGCATCGCCGTCAGCGCGGCCTGCGGCTCGACCGGGTCGCCGGGTCCGTAACCGCGCAGGTTGAGGTAGACCTGGCCGCCCGGAAAGCGGTCGGCGACCTCGTGCGCGAAGTGCACCGCCAGGGTTGTCTTGCCGATGCCGCCCATGCCCTCCACGGACGCGATCGGTGTCGACGAATCGCCTTCGAGCGCCTCCGGCAGCAGCGCGTGCAACGCCTTCAAGTCGCTGTCGCGGCCGGAGAACGCACGCAGGTCGGCGGGTAACTGACGCGGGATCTGCGGTTCGGCGCCGACGCGGTACAGCGCGGAGTTCCCCGCCAGGCCGGTCCCGGTGAGGATCGCCTGGTGCGTGCGCTGCAGCGCGGGCCCGGGATCGAGCCCCAGTTCGTCGGCGAGCACGGCGCTGATCCGGCGGTGGATTTCGAGTGACTCGGCCTGCCGGCCAGAGCGGTACAGGGCGACCATCAGCTGCTCGTGCAGCCGCTCCCGGAGCGGGTTCTCCCTGGTCAACCGGGTCAGTTCGGGGACGACGGTGGCGTACTCGCCGACCGCGAGCAGCGCGTCCGCCCACTGTTCGCGCACCCGCAGGCGTTCCTCGGCCAGCTGGCCGCCCTCGTCGCGGTGCAGCGCGTCCGACTCGACGTTCAGCAGTGCCGTGCCCCGCCATTGCGCGAGCGCTTCGGCGAAGTGCCCGGCCGCCTGGCGAGCGTCGCCACGATCCATGGCGACCCGGCCACGGCCGGCGAGCGCGCGGAAGCGGGTGAGGTCGAGGGCGTTCTCCTCGAGCTCGATGCGGTAGCCGCCGCTCTCGGTGCGGATCACGACCTGGTCGCCGAGCGCCCGTCGCAGGCGCAGCACATACGTCTGCAGCGCGCCCTTGGACCGGCGGCTGTCGTCGTCCCAGAGCCAGCGGCCCAGCTCGTCGACCGGGACCACCCGGTTGACCCGCAGCAGCAGCCCGGCCAGCACGATCAGCGGCCGGCTGCCCCCGAGCGGCAGTACCCGGCCGTCGGCCGTGACCTCGGCCGGGCCGAGCACGCGAAAGTCGAGGACCACCGGGCCATTGTGTCCGCAATCCGCTCGCCGGGCACATCCCGGTGGCGGTGGCATGATCGGCGCTGATGAAGGTCTACGCGATCCCCCTGCGCACCCGGTTCCGCGGCATCACCGTCCGTGAGGGCGTGCTGGTCTCCGGCCCCGCGGGCTGGGGCGAGTTCTGCCCGTTCTGGGACTACTCCGACACCGAGAGCGCGCCCTGGCTCGCCTCCGCCCTGGAGGCGAGCGAAACGGGCTGGCCGGCGCCGGTGCGTGACCGCATCGAGGTGAACACCACAGTGCCGGTGGTCACGCCGGAACGCGCGCACGAGCTGGTGCGCGCCTCGGGCTGCCGGACGGCGAAGGTGAAGGTCGCGGGCCCGCGCTCGCTGCTGGCCGACGACTGCGCCCGGCTCGAAGCGGTCCGCGACGCCCTGGGCCCGTCGGGGGCGATCCGGATCGACGCGAACGCCGCCTGGGACGTCGACACCGCGGTCCGCGCGATCGGCGAGCTGGACAAGGCCGCGGGTGGCCTGCAGTACGCCGAGCAGCCGTGCCCGTCGATCGAGGAGCTGACGCAGGTCCGGCGTCGCACCTCCGTGCCGATCGCCGCGGACGAGTCGATCCGCCGCGCCGAGGACCCGCTCAAGGTGGCGGTGGCCGGAGCCGCGGACATCGCGGTGCTGAAGGTCGCCCCGCTCGGTGGTGTCCGCCGCGCCCTGGAGGTCGCCGAGGCATGCGGGCTGCCGTGCGTAGTGTCTTCGGCCGTGGAGTCGAGCGTCGGCCTCGCGGCGGGACTTGCGCTGGCAGGGGCACTGCCGACGCTGGACTACGCGTGCGGCCTCGGCACGATTTCCCTGCTGACGGGGGACGTTTGCAGTGACTCACTGTCCCCTGTGGACGGTTACCTGCCCGTGCTGCGGCAGGCACCGGGCCCGGACAAGGCCGGGGAGTACGCGGCGGGACCGGAAACGAGGGCGAAGTGGCTGGAGCGCTGGGGTCGGCTCTCGTGAGTGGTAAGTAGGGTTCTATTGAGCGGTAAGGCAAACGTGGCGTGCTGCGGCATCGAGGACTCGTGAGCGTTGCGGGCGGTTAGAACCGCCCGCAACGCTCACGAGCCCGTCGGCAGGTCCCCCTCGCTTCACCACGCCACCTTTGACCTACTCCTCAATAACCCTACTTACCACTCACGACTACGCGGCCAGTTGCCAAGCCGAGCGATACGCGCGCGACAGCCAGGCATCGGCCCAGGCGCGGTCCGGCTGTTCAGGCAGCGCCGACCCGGACTGGACCAGCTGCTCCAGCCGGGCCTCCAGCTCGGCCGCGACCTCGACGGCCTCGGCCTGGCTGTGCTTGCCGCGCCGCAGGTCACGCAGCCAGCTCAGCCACGGTTCGGCGATCGGCAGCGTCAGCCGCCCGGTCTCCAGCAGCTCGACGCCCTGGACCCCGAGCCGCACCATGTGCATCGCGTACTTGGTGTCGAAGCCGTACTTCTCGATCAGCTCCGGCCGGTTGACCTTCAGTTCGCCCTCGAGCAGGCGCTTGCGCTGCGTCCGCAGGTATCCCGCGAACCGCAGCCCCGCCTGGCTCGAAACGATCCGGTGCGCGTTGGCCCGCAGCTCGTGGCCGAGCTCGGTGATCCGCACGATTTCCGCCTCGGGGACGTACAACGGCAGCAGAATCGTGGGATTCCCGGTCAGCGCGAGCCGCATCCACTTGCGCAGCGAATAGACGATCAGGTCGAGGTCACCGGGACCGGACCGGGCGCCTTCGGGCTGGGTGCGGAAGACGTACTGCTCGAACCGGCGCAGCCCGGCGACGTATTCCGGCGGTTCCACGCACAGCCCCATTTCGTCGCGGTCGTCCTGACCGTCGACGGCGGTGCCGTGCAGGCCGGAACCGACCTGGCAGCGCAGGATCGTGCCCTGCTCGGCGATCGCGGCGAATTCGGGGTTGTCGTGCTTCATGGTCGTTGTTTGTACCGGCTCACCCCCGGGCCGGGCATCCGGTTTTCCCCGAGGCGGAGTTCAGGGTCGGGGTCCGGGCAGTTCCCCGATGTGCGGACGCGCCCGCCGCACGACTATTGAGTCATGACGAACAGCACTCACACCCCGGTCAAGAAGATCTTCCGCAGCCGCACCGACAAGATGCTCACCGGCGTCTGCGGTGGGTGGGCTGCCTACCTCGGCGTCGACGCCGCGCTCATCCGCATCGGCCTCGTCGCCGCGGTGTTCCTCTCCGTCGGCATCGCGATCCCGATCTACATCGCCGCCGCCATTCTGACGCCCGAGGCGGGCTCGGACTCCTGATCCTGGCGGGCGCCGGCCGCAGGGGGATCGGTGCCCGCCGGACCGAACGGGGTGACGGGGGTGCATAGGGGCATAACGGCCCGGACGCGGAGGGCGTCCGGGCCTTTTGCCGTGCCGGGGGCCGGGCCATCCTGGAGCCCGGGGTGAGCGGATTGACCGTCTATGTCGAAGCTCCGACGCCGGTGTCGGTGATCGTGGCGAGGGTCTGCATTTGCGTGCTGTCGGGGCTGGTCGTGTGCTTCGGCGGCGTCATCACCCTGGTCTGGCTGGGTTTGGACGACGCCGCCTGCGAGCTGGTCGACGACTGCGCGCCGGGGTTCTGGCCCGCCGGCCTGCCGTTCGCGATCTCGGTGGCGTGCGCGCTGGTCGCGATCGGCGCCGCGTTCGTCTCCCGCTGGGCGGGACTCGCCTGGTTCGCCGGGCTGATCGCGCTCGCGGTCGGCACCGTCTGTCCGGTTCTTGTCCTGGGCTTGCTCTGACGCGGCGGAAAAAGGCGTCCCCACCGAGGCCTCGGACGCCCTAGCATCACCCGGATGGACGAGGAGGCGCCGGGGCACGGCAGCCGGGCCGCGAAGGTCGTCGTCGGCATCGTCGGGCTGCTGTACCTGCTCAGCGGGCTCGGCCTGGCCGCCTACGCCGCCGTCCGCGGCCTCGGATTCGACCACGACCACAGCGCCGGGGAGACCAGGGTGCTGCTGTTCGCCGCCGCCGCGACCGCGATCTGGGTCCTGCTCACCGGGATCGGCGCGGTCGTCGTCGCGATGGAGGCCGAGGAGCCCGTCACGGCCTGGCTGACCGGGCTCGGGGTGCTCGCCCTCGGCGTGGTCGTCGCCGGGTGCTTCGCGGTGTGGTTCGTCACCCGGCCCTGACGACGAAGACGGGAAAGGCCCGGCCCGCCGAAGCGGACCGGGCCTTCCCGGAAAGAAACCGGACTCAGAAGTCCATGCCACCCATGCCACCGGACGGGTCCGCGGGAGCGGCACCGGCCTTTTCGGGCTTGTCGGCGACGACAGCCTCGGTGGTCAGGAACAGCGCCGCGATGGAAGCGGCGTTCTGCAGCGCGGAGCGGGTGACCTTGGTGGGGTCCGGCACGCCGGCGGCGAGCAGGTCCTCGTAGACACCCGTGGCGGCGTTGAGGCCGTGGCCCTGCGGGAGGCCCTTGACCTTCTCCACCACGACGCCGCCCTCGAGGCCGGCGTTGATCGCGATCTGCTTGAGCGGAGCCTCGACCGCGACGCGAACGATGTTCGCACCGGTGGCCTCGTCACCCTCGAGCTTCAGACCCGCGAACGCGGCCTCGGCGGCCTGAAGCAGAGCCACGCCGCCACCGGCGACGATGCCCTCTTCAACAGCGGCCTTGGCGTTGCGCACGGCGTCCTCGATGCGGTGCTTGCGCTCCTTGAGCTCCACCTCGGTGGCGGCGCCGGCCTTGATGACGGCCACGCCGCCGGCCAGCTTCGCGAGACGCTCCTGGAGCTTCTCACGGTCGTAGTCCGAGTCGGAGTTCTCGATCTCGGCGCGGATCTGGTTGACGCGACCCTGGATCTGGTCGGCGTCGCCCGAACCCTCGACGATGGTCGTCTCGTCCTTGGTGATCAGCGCCTTGCGGGCGCGGCCCAGCAGCGACAGGTCCGCCTTCTCGAGGGAGAGGCCGACGTCCTCGCTGATGACCTGGCCACCGGTCAGGATCGCGATGTCCTGGAGGATGGCCTTGCGGCGGTCACCGAAGCCGGGCGCCTTGACGGCGACGGACTTGAAGGTGCCACGGATCTTGTTGACCACCAGGGTGGCGAGGGCTTCGCCCTCGACGTCCTCGGCGATGATCAGCAGCGGCTTGCCGGACTGGATGACCTTCTCCAGCAGCGGCAGGACGTCCTTGACGTTGGAGATCTTGGAGCCGTAGAGCAGGACGTAGGGGTCCTCCAGCTCGGCTTCCTGGCGCTCCGGGTCGGTCACGAAGTAACCCGACACGTAGCCCTTGTCGAAGCGCATGCCCTCGGTGAGCTCGAGCTCGAGACCGAAGGTGTTGCTCTCCTCGACGGTGACGACGCCTTCCTTGCCGACCTTGTCCAGCGCCTCGGCGATGAGCTCGCCGATGGTGCGGTCAGCGGCCGAGATCGAGGCGGTAGCAGCGATCTGCTCCTTGGTCTCGATCTGGACGGCCATCTTGTGCAGCTGCTCGGTGACAGCCTCGACGGCCGCCTCGATGCCACGCTTCAGGCTGATCGGGTCAGCGCCGGCCGCGACGTTGCGCAGGCCTTCCCTGACCAGAGCCTGGGCAAGCACGGTGGCGGTGGTGGTGCCGTCACCCGCGACGTCGTCGGTCTTCTTCGCAACTTCCTTGACGAGCTCGGCCCCGATCTTCTCCCACGGGTCTTCGAGCTCGATCTCCTTGGCGATCGAGACGCCGTCGTTGGTGATGGTCGGCGCGCCCCACTTCTTTTCGAGCACGACGTTCCGGCCCCGCGGGCCGAGGGTCACCTTGACGGTGTCGGCGAGGATGTTCAAGCCGCGCTCAAGACCGCGGCGGGCGTCCTCGTCGAACGCGATCAGTTTGGCCATTGCGGTGTGGTCCTCCGGTATTGGGCGCCACCGCCGCGCTGGTTGCTTGCAGCGGCGGCAGCAGGACTCTTCCTCGGCCAGGCTCGGTGCCCGCGACGGACGACTGGACCCGGGTGGGGGCCAGCCTCACCGTCCCGACCTTTGGCACTCGACGGCGTCGAGTGCCAACTCCGTGTTTAGCACTCTCACCCCGAGAGTGCAAGAAACACAGCTCACCGCCGTGTCGGGCTCAGCTGCTGGGCTTGATGGTGATCGAGGGCGGCGGGGCCTTCAGCGACGTCGTGGGCGCGCCCTGCGAGCCACCGGGGCCGACCGGGATCTCGGGCGCGCTGGACTGCGTGCCGGGCGTGCTGCCGCCCTTGTCGTCCCCGCCGAACAGGAAGATGCCGCCGACGACCAGCCCGGCGACCACGAGGACGGCGAGCAGGATCCAGAGCCACGTCTTCCCGCCGCCGCTCTTGGGCTGCTGGAAGGCGCCCGCGCCACCGGCGGGCGAAGGCGGCCGCAGCCGCATCGGGTCACCCGGCGGGCCGTAGCCAGGGGGCGGGCCCTGCGGGGGCATGCCTTGGTGCTGGGGGTAGCCGTAGCCGGGCGGAGGGCCTTGCGGGGGCATGCCCTGGGGCGGCATTCCCGGCGGCGGACCCTGCTGCTGCGGGTAGCCGCCGTAGCCCGGCGGCGGGCCGCCCGGACCCTGTGGGCCCTGTGGTCCCTGGCCGTACCCCGGCTGCTGTCCTCCGTACGGGTGCACGGGGGCCCCCTCTCCCTGTGGTGCGGTGTTCTGGTGCGCGCCCTGTTGTACCTGACCGGGGCGCTGCGCCACGGGCGTTCCGCCCGAATTCACTCCCGGGGGCCCGGGCGGGGTGTCCGAGGTCGCGAACTGGCCCAGCGCCCGGCGGGCGGCGGCGACCATCTCCACACAGGTGGGGTAGCGGTCGGCGGGGTTCTTGGCCATCCCCTTGCGGATGACCTCGTCGATCGCCGGCGGCAGCGCCACCGCGCGCGAGATCGCCGGGGGCTCGCCGTTGAGGTGGCCCTTGATCACCGTCGGGACATCGCCCTTGAACGGCGGGCTGCCGGTGAGGCAGGCATAGAGGACGCATGTCAGCGCGTATTGGTCGGTGCGCCCGTCCAGCGGCTCGCCGCGCAGGTGCTCGGGGGCGGCGTAGGTGGGCGAGCCGAGGAAGTCACCGCCGCGCGTGCGGTGCCCGGTGGCGCCGCGCCTGGTCAGCCCGAAGTCGGCCACGTAGACGTGCTCGCGCGCGGTCTCCTTCTTCGTGACCAGCACGTTCGCCGGCTTCACGTCCAGGTGCACCAGGCCGCGGCTGTGCAGGGTGTCCAGCGCGTCCGCCACCTGGTCGAGCATGGTGAGGGTCCGTGAGGGCGCGATCGGGCCGGACGAGATCAGCCCGGCGAGGTCACCGCCGTCGACCATGCGCATGGCGATGTAGAGCATCCCGTCGAGCTCGCCGAAGTCGTACAGCGGCACGACGTTGGCGTGGTCGATCGCGGAGGTGTTCCGCGCCTCGTCCACGAATCGCTCGCGGAACTCGGCGTCGGCCCCGAGGTGGTCACCGATGATCTTCAAGGCCACCTTGCGGCCGAGCCGCACATCAGTGGCCTTGTAGGTCACACTCATGCCGCCCTTGCCGAGCACCCCGTCGATGCGGTAGTTGCCCAGCCGGCGACCGGTGAGGTCCCCCGACACATCGCCTGTCACGCAGCGCAGCCTAACGCCCCTGGTTCCGGGGCCGCCGTTGGTTCGCCCTACCGGGCTGTGCCACCTGGGGGTGCAACCTCCAGACCCCGCCCCGGGGGGGGCGCTGCCCCCCGGCCCGTGCCGCTACGAAACCTTCCGCACGTCCGCTGCCTGGCTACGCCCGTCACGACCCGACTGGACCTCGAACTCGACTCGGTCCCCTTCGTCCAAAGTGCGGAATCCTTCGGACTGAATGGCGGAGTAGTGAACGAAGACGTCGGGCCCTTCGGTGGATTCGATGAATCCGTAGCCCTTTTCGGAGTTGAACCATTTGACGGTGCCGACAGCCACGGCGCCCTCCCTCAGCACAAAGGATCCGCTGGCCCGTAGTGGATGCCAGCGGTGCGAGTGCAGTTCACGCTACCGGAATTACCGCCCTCGGCAATGGGCAATTCGCCTCAAGGTCAGGTGTTCGAAAGGCGCCTGTTCCGCGCTTGGACGAACAACGTGCCGGGCCCGGCGAAGTCGAGCACGAGTCCTTCTCCGGTGCGCAGCGACTGCGGCCCGCTCGGGTCGAGCGCGCGCAGCCGGCACTGGACGTTGTCCGGGTAGGCGAGCAGATATCCGGGCTGCACGGTGACGAGCTCGCCCGTGCCGAGCTCGAAGGCGTCCACCGGGCCGGGCGCGGAGAGGACCAGTGAACCGGTGCCGCTGTAATGCTCCAGGAAACCGGAATCGGCGCCGAACAGCTGCTGCAACGGCGCCCACGTGGCGTCCTGCCGGATCGAAGACGGGCGCACGAGCAGCGCTTCGCGGTGCACGCTCCAGCCGCTGCGGCCGTCGAATTCGAGCGGGTAGACGTCGCCGGGAGTCAACGGCGCGAAATCGATCCAGCCGCCGTCCGAAGGCGCGGTGTAGGTGGACAGCACCGTCTTTCCGGCGCGCGATCCGCCGCGCCCCGCTGTCGTTTCGGTGATGCCGAACCGGCTGGCGAGCATCGTCTCGGGGGCCGCCTGGACGGCTTCGCCGGGGTTCAGCAGCACGCGGGCGACGCCGAACCCGGGAGTGTGCCTCGTCTGGACGCGCATCGGCTCAGCGGGACGGGATGTGCGTCATGATCCAGCTGACCAGCCCGGACGGGTTGCGGGTCTGGGTCATCACCTGGCCGGGACCGACGAAGTCGAACACGAGACCTTCCCCGCTCTTCATGGACTGGATGATGCCCTGGGCCACCTTCCGGATCTGGTACTGCACGGTGTCGGCGTAGGCCACGACGTGCCCGGTGTCGATGGTGACCATCTCGCCCTGCTGCAACGTGATCGTCTCGACCGCGCCGTAGCAGGCCACCAGCAGCTCGCCCTGGCCCGTCGCGTGGGTGAGGAAGCCGCCCTCGCCGCCCACCAGGTTCTTCATCCCGCCCCACTTGGTCTGGGTCTGCACGCCGTGCGACGACGCGAGCCAGCAGCCGCGGGTGACGGCCCAGCCGGTGCGGCCGTCGAGCTGGATCACCTGGATGTCGCCGGGCAGGTTGGCCGCGACGTCGACCCAGCCGCCGTTCGGCGGGGCGGTGTAGGTGGAGATGAAGAAGGACTCGCCGGAGAGGATCGCGCGGCCGAGGCCCTTCATGATCCCGCCCTGCGACTGGGACTGGACCTGCACGCCGTAGCTGGTCGCCATCATCGCGCCGGCTTCCACCTGGCACGGCTCGCCGGGCGCCAGCATCAGCCTGGCGACGGCGAAGGACGGCTGCTGACGGACTCGAACCTGCATTCTTTCTCCCCGATGGCGTGCCTGCGACGAGGCAGAGTCTTGCACGAGCGGACGCGAGGTGAAGGATGGTCCGGGTGATCTCCGTCGACGCCTACCGGGACCGGGTGACCGAGCTGCTCGGCCGGTCCCCCGCCGCCGCTGTCCCGCTCGCCAACGCCGCCGGCCTCGTCCTGGCCGAGGACGTCCTGGCCGGCGTGTCGCTCCCCCCGTTCGACAACTCGGCGATGGACGGCTACGCGGTCCGCGCCGCCGACGTCGCCACCGCACCGGTGACGCTCCCGGTCGCCGACGACATCCCGGCGGGCCGGGTGGACGTCCAGCCGCTGGAGCCCGGTACCGCACACCGGATCATGACCGGCGCGCCGCTGCCCCCGGGCGCGGACGCCGTGGTGATGGTCGAGGACACCGACGGCGGCACGTCGACCGTGACGTTCTCGGCGCCCGCGCGCCTCGGCGCGCACATCCGGCGGACCGGCGAGGACGTGGTCTCCGGCTCGGTGGCGCTGCACGCGGGCACGGTGCTGGGCCATTCGCAGCTCGGCCTGGCCGCGGCGGTCGGGCTCGCCGAGGTGCGGGTCCACCGGCCGCTGCGGGTCCTGGTCGCCTCCACCGGCACCGAGCTGATCGACGCGCCGGCGCCGCTGAAGTACGGCCAGATCTACGAGTCCAACAGCGTGATGCTCGCGGCGGCGCTGCGCGGGCTCGGCTGCGAGGTTTCGGTTGTGCGCAGCGTCGTCGACGACGTTGCCGAGTTCGAGAAGGTCCTGGAGCCGCGGCTGGCTTCAGCGGACCTGCTGGTGACTTCGGGCGGCGTCAGCGCCGGAGCATACGAAGTGGTGAAGGACGCGTTGTCCGGCCAGGGCGTCGAGTTCGCGAAGGTCGCGATGCAGCCGGGTGGGCCTCAGGGCTGTGGACGCTGGCAGGGCGTGCCGGTGGTGACGCTGCCCGGGAACCCGGTGAGCGTGCTGGTGTCGTTCGAGGCGTTCCTGCGCCCGGCGCTGCTCGCGGCGATGGGCCACACCGACGTCCGGCGGCGGCAGGCCCGCGCCCGCCTGCTCGAGGCGATGACCTCCCCCGCGGGCCGCCGCCAGTTCCGCCGGGGTGTCTACACGCCGTCGGATCGGGAGGTGACCGGGGTGGTCGGACCGCGGGGCGGCCCGGGTTCGCACCTGCTGGCGGCGTTCACTCAGGCCAACTGCCTGATCGTGCTGCCGGAGGACGTCACGTCGGTTGCGGAAGGCGACGAGGTGGACGTCCTGCTGCTGTAGGCCCCGCAATGAGGGCCGTGAATGTGCCATTCCCGGCCTTTCGGCACCGCGCCCCTGCCCCAGCAGTCCCAGCCTGAACCGGCCGCAACGCTCACGAGATGGGGTTGGCCCCTGGCGGGCCGTTCCTGGTGGAGGTGAATCGATGCGCACCAGTCATGCCTGTCCCATCCGTGTCGTGTGCATCTGTTCACGTATCCGATTGCGGGTTGTGGCCGCCCGGCTTGATGGTGCGGTTGTGACAGAGGGGGCGCGAGGTGTCGCTGGGGCGGGTGAGTCGGTGAGGTAGGCCACCACGGCTGCCCCATCAGCCCCCACAAGCATCGACTCACGTATCAGTCCCGGGAAGCGCGCCCGCGTAAGCTCACGCCATGCAGGCCATGGGCTTCTTTTCGTGGATCATCTTCGGCGCCGTCGTCGGCTGGGCCGCGAACCTGGTGATCGGCGGCCGCGCCCGGCAGCGGCTGGGCTGCCTGGTCAGCGTGCTGGTCGGCGTGGTCGGCGCCGCGCTGGGTGGGCTGATCTACCGCCTCGTCACCGGCCAGGAGCGGACGTTCGACTTCGACTTCCCGAGCTTCGGCGTCGCGATGCTCGGCGCCGTCGTGCTGCTGGCGATCCTGCGGCTCGTGAGCAGTATTGGCCGACGGCCAAGTGACCGTTTGTAACTTTTCCCGGACAAACCGTGATCAACAGCCTGCCGGCGACTAAAGTATGTCCTTCTGCGCGTCCCGGCGCCCCTGATCCCGCCGCCGGGTGCATGCGCCGTCGGGGGGCGCATGCACCCGGCGCCGCCTCTTGGCCTCGATGACGACCTCGAGCGCGTGCCGCGGGTCGACCAGCGACGGGAACGGCACCGCCGCGATGTCCTGACGCCACGCCGTCAGCAGCTCGGCCAGGCGAGCGTCGGCTGGGTCGGTGGTCATCGATCCCCCCGGGCATCTGGCGGGCCACAGCGACCCGAACGGCGTCAACTACCCAGAGTTATCTCCGATATTCGATCACCCGTTACCGGAGTGTGGCCGCTTCCACCCGCACCGGGGAAACCCTTCCGGGGGAGCCGCCCGCCACCCGGACCGGGGGTCCACGCGAGGGCAGCGGTAGCGTGGTGGCGCCCATATGCGGCCGCCGGACCCGGCGCCGACCCACCCTTCCGACACGAAACCAGGGGACCCGACCATGAGCGGCACCCGGCCGGAGCCCACCGGCAACCCCGTCGCCCACGCGTTCCAGCTCGTCCGCGAGACGCTGCCGCCGATGCACCCGGCGGGTCGCCCGTTCGTGTTCGGCGGGATCGCCGCGACACTGCTCGCCCGCCGGTTCTCCAAGCGCCTCGGCGTCGTCGGCGGCCTCGCGACCGTGGCCACCGCCGCGTTCTTCCGCGAGCCCAAGCGCGTCGCGCCGCAGCGGGACAACATCGCGTTGGCCTCGGCCGACGGCCTGGTTTCGCTGATCGAGGAAGCCATCCCGCCCGCCGAGCTCGGCCTGCCCGCCGAGCCGCGGATGCGGGTCTCGGTGTTCCTGTCGGTGTTCGACGTGCACGTCCAGCGCGTGCCGGCGCCAGGGGTGATCGAGCGCGTGGCCTACCGGCCCGGCAAGTTCCTCTCCGCCGACCTGGACAAGGCCAGCGACGACAACGAACGCAACTCCGTGCTGATGCGCACCGAAGACGGCCACGAACTCGTCGTCGTGCAGATCGCCGGGCTGGTCGCGCGCCGCATCCTCTGCGAGATCCGCGAGGGTGACAAGGTCGCCGCCGGCGCGACGTACGGGATCATCCGCTTCGGCTCGCGGGTCGACCTCTACCTCCCGCCGGGCTCGACCGTGCTGGTCTCGAAGGGCCAGCGCACGGTCGGCGGCGAGACGGTGATCGCCGAACTCCCCGCCGCGCATTCGGAAGGCTGACCATGGTCCGCGTGACCACGACGACCCCCGGCGTCCGGCTGCTGCCGAACGCCATCACCGTGCTCGCGCTGTGCGCGGGCCTTTCCGCGGTGCAGTTCGCGCTCACCCGGAACTACAGCATGGCGATCGCCGCCATCGGCATCGCCGCGGTGCTGGACAGCCTGGACGGCCGGATCGCGCGGCTGCTCGACGCGACGTCGAAGATGGGCGCCGAGCTGGACTCGCTGTCCGACGGCATCTCCTTCGGCGTGGCGCCCGCGCTGGTCATCTACATCTGGCAGACCGGCGCCGACCGGATCGGCTGGGTGGCGTCTCTGATCTTCGCGGTCTGCATGATCCTGCGGCTGGCCCGGTTCAACACCCTGCTCGACGACACCGAGCAGCCGCCGTACGCGAGCGAGTTCTTCGTCGGCGTCCCGGCGCCGGCCGGTGGGCTGCTCGGCATGCTGCCGCTGGTCGCGTACCTGCAGTGGGGCGAGGGCTGGTGGTCCTCGCAGTACGTCGTGTGGGGCTGGACGATCGCCATCGCGGCCCTGCTGATCAGCCGGATCCCGACCCTGTCGCTGAAGACCATCAAGGTGCCCGCGCGGGCGATCGCGCCGATGCTGCTGGTGGTCGCGCTGATCGCCGCGGGGATCATCCAGTTCCCGCTGATCATGCTCGTCATCGCGATGGTGCTGTACCTGGCGCACATCCCGTACTCGATCTACCGGCACCGCTGGCTGGCCGCGCACCCCGAGGCCTGGACGGTCCCGCCGCGCGAGCGCCGCGCGATCCGCCGGGCCCGCTCCCAGCGCCGGCTCGGCCTGCGCCCGCCGTTGCGGCGTCGCGTGGCCGGTGCGGCGATGCGCGCGGTCCGGCTGCCGCGCACCGGCGAGTTCGTGCGCACGACCCGTTCGCGCGAGAACGGCGACGCGTCCGAGAACGGGCGGCCGCGGCGGCGCTCCTGGCGTCAGATCGGGCTGCGCCGCAAGTAGCTGAAGGGGACTTTCCTCGCGTCTCGCGGGAGGAAAGTCCCCTTCACCACGTCTGACGCGACGAACGTCCCCTTCAGCTCGCTAGGGTGGGCGGCGTGAGCCACCCGCAGATCACGCTGACCGTCCGGCACACCCCCTCCGCGCTGGACGCCCGGCGCGGCGTCGTCCGGCTGCATCCGGAGGTCCTCGACGCGCTCGGCCTGCGGGCCTGGGACGCCGTCCACCTCACCGGCGCCCGGGTCAGTGCCGCGCTCGCCGCGCCCGCCGAAGAAGGCATCCCCGGCCTGGTGCTGATCGACGACGTCACGATGTCGAACCTCGGTGTGACCGAAGGGTCCGAGGTCGTGGTGGCGCCGGCGGCGGTGTCCGCAGCCAAGACGGTGACGGTCGCCGGGTCGCGCCTGGCCAGCGTCTCGCTCAGCCCGCACACACTGCGGCTGGCACTGATCGGCAAGGTGCTCACGGTCGGCGACGCGGTTTCCCTGCTGCCCCAGGACCTCGCGCCACCGCCGGGCTCGGACGCCGCCGGCGTGCGCGGGCAGCTGTCCCGCGCGATCGGCGCGACCTGGACGAACGAACTGCTCACGGTCACCGCGACCGAGCCCGCCGGCACTGTCGCGGTTGGACCGTCCACAGTGGTCACCTGGCGCGACGGCGCCCGGCAGGCCGCGCCCGAGCCGTCGGCGCCGCGCTCGGCGACCGCGCTGGTGCGCACCACCGCCGTGACCGCGGCCGAGGAGTGGATCGACGCCGAGGTCGTCGAGGAGGAAGTCGCCGAGGAGATCGTCGAACCCGCGCCGCCGCTGGCCGACCTGGTGGGCGGCGAAGCGGTCGCGCGCAAGCTGGCCGAATGGTTCGACCTCGCCTTCCACCGGCCCGATCTGCTGGCCAAGCTCGGCGCCCCGGCGCACCTCGGCGTGCTGCTGTCCGGGCCGGAGGGCGTCGGCAAGGCGACTCTCGTGCGGTCCGTGGCGCAGGCCGAGGACATCCGGGTGGTGCCGCTGTCCGCGCCGAACATCGCGGTCCTGGACCCGAACGTCGCGGTCGCGCGGCTGCGCGAGGTCGTCGCGCGAGCCTCCGGCGGTGAAGGTCCGGCGGTGCTGCTCATCACCGATGTCGACGCGCTGCTTCCGGCGACCACGCCGCCGCCGGTGGCGACCGTCGTGCTGGAGGAGCTGCGTACTGCGCTTCGCCGGGAGAGCCTCGCTGTCGTCGCGACGACAGCGCGTGCCGAATCCGCCGACCCGCGGCTGCGCGCGGCCGACCTGCTGGACCGTGAGCTGAGCCTGCCGCTCCCGGACGCGAAGACGCGTACGGAACTGCTCCGCGTCCTGCTGCGGGATGTGCCGCTGGAGCCGGGCATCGACTGCGGCGTGCTCGCCGAACGCACCCCCGGCTTCGTCGCCGCCGACCTGATCGCGCTGCGGCGCGACGCGGCACTCCGAGCGGCCCTGCGGCAGCGCGAGGCGGAGGAACCCCGGATCTCCCAACAGGATCTGCTGGACGCGCTGGCGACCGTCCGCCCGGTCTCGATGTCCACTTCGGACACTCTGGCCACCGGCGGGCTGAGCCTGGACGACGTCGGCAACATGACCGACGTCAAGCAGTCGCTCACCGAAGCCGTGCTCTGGCCGCTTCGCTACCCGGACTCCTTCGCGCGCCTGGGCATCGAGCCGCCGCGCGGGGTGCTGCTCTACGGTCCGCCCGGTGGCGGCAAGACGTTCCTGGTGCGGGCGCTGGCCGGGACGGGCGCGCTGAACGTGTTCGCGGTCAAGGGCGCCGAACTGCTGGACAAGTGGGTCGGCGAGTCGGAGCGCGCGGTCCGTGAGCTGTTCCGGCGGGCCGCGGAAGCCGCGCCATCGCTGATCTTCCTGGACGAGGTCGACGCCCTGGCGCCGCGCCGCGGCCAGTCGTCGGACTCCGGCGTCGCCGACCGCGTGGTCGCGGCCCTGCTCACCGAACTCGACGGCGTCGAGCCGATGCGCGAGGTCGTGGTGCTGGGCGCGACGAACCGCCCGGAGCTGGTGGACCCGGCCCTGCTGCGCCCCGGCCGTCTGGAGCGCCGGGTCTACGTCCCACCGCCGGACGCCGAGTCTCGCGCGGCGATCCTGGCCGCGACGTCGAAGAACACCCCGCTGGCCCCGGATGTCGACCTGGCCGTGGTCGCGTCCACTTTGGACGGTTATTCGGCGGCGGACTGCGCCGCCCTGATCCGCGAGGCGGCGCTGACGGCGATGCGGGAGTCGCTTGAGGCCGCTGAAGTCACGGCGGCCCACCTGGAGACGGCCCGGAAGACGGTCCGGCCGAGCCTCGACCCGGCCCAGCTGGCGACCCTGGAGGCCTACGCCCACTCCCAATCGGGCGAGTAGCGAGGCTTCATACGGATCGGGTCTCGTGAGTGGTAAGTCGGGTTAGAACCCTACTTACCACTCACGAGACCCGAGTCGAGTTCAGCTGCCCTTGTGGCCGGCCTGGTATTCCTTCGTCACGATCACGATGACACCGGGCGTCGCGTCCTTGATGCCCTCGAAGCGGGGCAGGGCCCTGATGCCGAACTCCTGAGCCAGCTGCTTCGCGGCCGCCTCCTCGTCGGTGCCCGCGCGGAAGTAGGCCGTGGTCGTCTCGATGACGCCCTGCGAGTAGTTGCTGACCTCGGTGACGTTCCAGCCCGAGCCGCGGAAGTCGTCCGCCGCCCGATCGGCCAGCCCCTTGATCAGCGAGTTGTTGAGCACCCGGACGGTGACCCACTTGTTCGAGGCCTGCTGGTCTCCGCTCGGGGGCGGGGGCGAGGCCGGCGCGCTCGTGCTCGGCGGCGGGGTCGGCGACGGCGTGCTGGACGGCGGCGGCGGCGTGCTCGGTGTAGGCGAGGACGGGGTCGACGGCGGCAAGGCGCCGCCGGGCGTGGTCGGTGTCGGCGTGGTGCTCGGCCCGGCCTCGTTGGAGCCGTTGCCGCTCAGCGCGGTGATGCCGCCGATCACGGCCGCCACGATGGCGATCCCGACCAGCGCGACGCCCGCGGCCTTCATCGGCCGGGACAGTCCCGAAAAGACACTCATTTCAGCTCGATCCCCAGTCGACGGGCGCCACGCTTGCGCTGCCGGGTGGCGCGCGTCTTGCGCAGCCGCTTCACCAGCATCGGGTCGGCCTCGATGGCCTCCTGCTTCTCCAGCAGCTTGTTCAGCAGCTGGTAGTAGCGGGTGGGCGAGATCGAAAACCGCTCGCGGATGGCGTTCTCCTTGGCCCCGGCATGTCGCCACCACTGCCTTTCGAACGCGAGGATCTCGACTTCGCGTTCGGTCAGGCCGGGTACGGGCTTCGGCGGCGACGGCTGCGGCTCAGCCATCGACTCCGCGGCGTCCATCCGAGTCCCTCTCCGTCAGGCTTTGGGTGATCACAGATCTGTCGGTCCGCGGCCGCCATTGAACCACGGAACCAGGGCCCGACGTGGGCATCCACACCGGCGCGTCATGGTCTGTTGCAGGTCTACCAGAAGGGTCCGACTAAACTGCGCGTTCGTGACCGTCCACGCCATCCGGATCGCCGGCGACCCTGTGCTGCACCACCCGACTCGGGAGATCACCGAGTTCGACCAGCAGCTGCACACGCTCATCGACGACATGTTCGAGACGATGTACGCCGCCGAGGGTGTCGGCCTCGCGGCCAACCAGATCGGCCTCGACCTGCGGGTCTTCGTCTACGACTGTCCGGACGACGAGGGCGTGCGCCACAAGGGCGTCGTGGTCAACCCCAAGCTGGAGACCTCCGAGATCCCGGAGACCATGCCGGACCCGGACGACGACTGGGAGGGCTGCCTCTCGGCGCCCGGCGAGTCGTACCCGACGGGCCGCGCGAAGTGGGCGAAGGTGACCGGCTTCGACGTCGACGGCAACCCGATCGAGGTCGAGGGCACTGGCTACTTCGCGCGCTGCCTGCAGCACGAGACCGACCACCTGGACGGCTACATCTACCTGGACCGCCTGGTCGGCCGCCACGCCCGCGCGGCGAAGAAGATGCTGAAGTCCAACAAGTGGGGCGTCCCGGGCCTGTCCTGGCTGCCGCCCCGCACCCCCGAGGACGACGGCGCCGTCATCTGACCCGGGAAAGACTCGTGAGTGTTGCGGCCGGTTAGAACCGGCCGCAACACTCACGAGTCTTGATCAGCAGCCGAGGAAGTGGCAGCGCACCACCGCGGGCTGCTCCAGCACCGAGCCGGTCTGCACCGACCACGCCAGCCGGATGTACTGCGCGTGCGTCCAGGCCAGCGGGGTCGCCGACGTCGTGGGCGTGCCGGCCGGGAAGCCGGTCTGGCCCGACGGCGGGTTCTGATCCCACACCTGCTCCGGCATGGTGTCGGCCGAACTGCTCACCCGCCCGAGGTCACGCAACCGCCGTGCGGCCGATGCCCGGTCGCCGGCCGCCAGGTCGTACTCCCCGCGCTCACCCGCCAGCAGCGGCCACAACCGCCCGTACGTCGTCCGGCTGCCCTGCGGGAACGTGTAGTCCCACGCCGAGCCGTCGGCCTTCTCGCCGTAGCCGTCCTTCGTGTAGCGGTGCCAGAACTGGCCCTTCGGCGTGGTGAACGCGATGTCCGCGTCGGTCACCTTGATGCTGTTGCGGATCACCGGGTCGTCCGCCCGGTAGATGCCCAGCCGCACCAGCTCCAGGAACCCGGCGTCGGTCACCGACCGCTGGTCGGCGTCCACGCTCGAGTTGCCGAGGTTGTACACCGTCCCGGCGTTCGCGTTGCCGTCCTTGGTGAGCCGCACGAAGTACGGATCCTTCGACAGCGGGCCGTTCGTGGTGATCGTCTGCTTCATCAGCGCGGCCTTGTACGCGTCGGCCGCGGCCAGGTACCGCTTGGCATCCGCGGCCGCGCCGTTGTGCGAAGCGATGTCCGCCGCGCACACGAACCCGGCGATCACCGCGGCGATCGTCGACGGGGACCAGCCGTCCTGCTCCTCCCACCGTTCCTGCTGCGTGTATCCCGCTCCCTGGCCGTTGGACCCGCGGTAGGACAGCAGGAACTCCGTGGCCTTCCGCACCGCCGGCCAGACGTCGTTGCGGCCGAGCTGCTGCGCGAGCACGATCGGGAAAGCGGTTTCATCCAGCTGGACCGACGTCCAGTACGGCTTGCCGTCGACGTTGCTGTTCTGCGGCAGGTGCCCGTCCGGTTGCTGCTGGGTGCCGAACATGTAGTCCACCGCCCGGTTCGCCGCGCCACGATCGCCGGCGGCGGCCAGGCCGGTCGCGATCTGGTAGAGGTCACGCGGCCAGACCAGGTGATACGTCCCCGACGGCGACCACTCGGGGTCGTTGTTGCCGAAGCGCCACGGCATGCTCGGCGACGCGATGAAAGCGCCCGGGTGATGCTTGTCCTCACTCGCGGCCAGCGTCAGCACCGAGGCCTCGTACAGGTCCCGGTTCGCCGACGCAGGCGGCTTGCTCACCCCGCGCAGGTAGGCCTTCCAGCCGCGCGAGTTGTCCCGCTCCACCACGGAGAACGGCCGCCGCTGCACCGCGTTCGCCACGGCTTCGGAAGTCTTCGAGCCCATGCCCAAGGCGAGCGTGACATGCCGCGAGCGCAGCCCGTCGGCCGCGAGCTGCCCGGTCAGCACGACATTGCCTTTCGACGCCGTGTCGTACGACGTCAGCTTGAACGTCTTGGCCAGCTGCGTGGCCCCGTCCGAGCTCCCGGCGTACCCGACGCTCGTGCGGCTGAACGCGGGAGACGCGCTGAGCGCGGCGGCGTTGGTGGCGTCGTGGGCCGTGACCACCGAGCCCGCCCGCGCGGCGGAGTCGTCCGAACCATCGTTGGTCAGGTCCGGGTCGGCGACCGCGAAGACCTGGTACGGCCGCCCGGTCAGCGAGGTGAAGTCGACGTCCACCAGCACGGTCGCGCTCTGCGGGTCGGTGACGTAGGTCTTGCGCAGCCGCCACCGGTGCTGGTCGTCGGTGATGGTCTGCTGGTAGGTAAGGCCGTCGAGCCGCTTGACCTGCTGGGATTTCGCCGCCGAATCGGCGACGGCGAAGCTTCGCCCGTCGGTGACCACGAAGTTCATCGAGCGGACACTCGGCGTCGACAGGTCCGGGTAGTAGACCTCGGAAAGCTGGCCGCCCTGGAGGGTGAACCAGATGTTGCTCCCCCGGTCGCGGGCGGTGCCGAAACCGGTCTTGTTCGCCGGAAGCCAGCTGGGATGGGCACCCGGCGCACCGGGTGCCTCGCCCCCGGCCTGGGCCGCCGCTGTCGCCGGGATCAGGCCGGTGACCAGCAGCCCGGCGAGAGCGCCGAACATGAGTTTGCGCATATCAACCCCACAGAAAAATCCACCTCTGCACCGTTACAGAAGCGCCTGGCAGTCTGCCTGACAGTTTCTGTCCGGCACATGCTCCGATCCGGTGAACCACTGTGTTTATCGGCGCGCGCGGCGTCCGACGACCTCTTGTGGTCACCTCCATGGTTGCGTTGACGCCGCAGCTCGGAGCTGCGCAAGCCATCTTCGCGACAATTGGGCTGCTGGTGACGAACGTCAGCAACCCCAAGGCAGGCGTGTTCGTGCTGTCCGACCGCAGTTCGTGCCCGCCCACGCCGGCCCCGGCCCCGGCCCCGGCCACGACATAAGTCCTTTGTGGACTTGATGCACCGAAGGGGCCTTTCGGTGCATCAGACGCACCCAAGGGCCCCTTCACCCCACCTCACCACACCCAAACCGCGCCCGAAAACTCCCGATGCGTCCGTCCTATCCGGTCATCACGGCGATGAGCTGGTTAGGCCGAGCCCGGCTACTCCGGGACACCCGCACCCCACCGAACACGCCACCTTGCCTTACCTACCAATAAGTCCCTCAAGGTGGCCTTCACGGCTGTTCGCGATCCCATTCCAGAGCTAGCTGATG
Source organism: uncultured Actinomycetota bacterium (assembly GCA_963762765.1). Taxonomy (GTDB): domain Bacteria; phylum Actinomycetota; class Actinomycetes; order Mycobacteriales; family Pseudonocardiaceae; genus Amycolatopsis. The sequence continues at coordinate 3,555 of CAVXMR010000048.1, read as the reverse complement.
TGCAGGACCGCGTCCGCCGAGTCGATGAGCGATTGGGCGAGCGGCGCATAGCCCGTCATCGGGTCGAAGCCGGTGCGCGTGCGGCCGGGAGCGACGTCGGCGGCCGGAGTCAGGTGCCAGCCGGAACCCTGAAGAGCGCCCTCGTAAGTGTCCGGCTCAGGTGCCGGAAGTCCCAAAGCTTCGCTGCGCCCAAGGCTTCCGAGAACGAAGACGTACTTCTCGTCCACAATGGACGTGAGGATCGCGCCCGCGCTGAACCAATGCAACTCCCGGTCCGCGAAACGCCAACTGCTCGCGCTGCGCTGCAGATGGCCGTTGGCCGCGAAGAGCATCGTGGCGCCTCGCCGATTCTCGATGAGCCTGATGTCCAAGACGTTCTGGGCCATGATCGCGCCCCGGACGGCGAGCAGGCGGGTCACCCGCTCCCCCGTTTCGAGCCGCTCGGCTGCCTGCTTGTGGTACCCCAGCAGGTCGAGACCGGCGGTGAGGTGGGTCTTGGCGCGGAACCACTCGGCGCGCGAGGTTGACGCGATCAGTTCCGGCGCGCGGGCATACAACGCGGTGAGCAGGTCTTCGCCGATCGAGCGCAGCCGCGCGGCCTCCGATGTGTTCCCGATCGACATCGCCGCGTCCATGATCGCTTCGGTGCGGCCCCATCGGTCGTCGTCGCCGAAGTCGAGCTCGATGTCCAGGCCCAGGTAGTCGCGGGCGTGTTCTAGGTAGGTCCGCGGGCTGGGCGCGCTCATCGTCTCGGTGGGGGCGTCGAAACCATGGAACGCCAGGCGTTCCGACGGCGGCCGGTCCTGGTTGTACTCGCGCATCCAGGCGATCAGCTCCCGATTGGCCTCCAGCTCGCCGAAATCGTGGGAGAAGCCCTTCATCGCGACGTCGAGGGTTCCCGCACCGCCCTGGACGAAGTCGTTCACGGCGAGGCCGCCCACGCGGTCGGTCTCCATGGCGATCGATCGGAAGCCGGCCTCGGCCAGCTGGGCGAACAGCTCGTTGCGGACCCGCCCGAACGCGGGCTCCTGATGCGTGGGCTCGCCGAAGGCCAGCAGCTCGCATGACGGGGTGAGGAAGTCTCGGATGTCCTGGCTCATGTGTCTGAATCGTATCGTTGAAAGCTCCAGTTGAGACTTCCAGAGCGCTGACCTCTCCAGCCTCGGGTAAAGTTTCAAACCGGTGATCACCTTCCGACCGGCCGACCTCGCCCGCGAGCACGGTATCTCGACCCAGGCGGTCCGCAACTACGAGCGCGACGGGTTCATCCCTCCGGCCGAGCGCACGTCGAGCGGCTACCGGATCTACACCGAGGCGCACGCGGCGGCGTTGCGCGCCTTCCTCGCCCTCGTCCCGGCCTACGGGCACGCACTCGGCGGCCGGATCATGGCCGCGCTGCTGGCCGACGACCTCGACGAAGCCCTGACGATCATCGACCGCGGCCACAGCCAGCTGCTGCGCGACCGGGAAACCCTTGCCACGGTGAGGAAAGCGGTGAACCACCTGGCTGACGCCGTGCCGAGCCCGGCACCGGATCTGACCATCGGCGAACTCGCCCACCGCCTCGGCGTCACCCCGGCGACCCTGCGCAAATGGGAGGACGCCGGGATCCTCACCCCGGCCAGGGACAAGGCCGGGTACCGCGGCTACCGCGCGAGCGACATCCGCGACGCCGAGCTCGCGCACCTCCTCCGGCGCGGCGGCTACCTGCTGAACCACATCGCCGCCGTCGTCGACCAAGTCCGCACGGCCGGCGGCACGGAGGCTCTGGCGAGGTCCCTCGACGACTGGCACCGGAAGCTCACCGCGAGAGGCGTCGCCATGCTCACCGCGGCCACGTACGTCAGCCGCTACCTAGGTTCACCATCAGCGAACGGGAATCGGCCGCACTGAGACGAACACGGGGCACACTTGTATCAGGTGCAACGGTGTAATCGAGGTGGTTATGGACGACTCCGAGGCGATGGACGCCTACTCGCGCTCGGTCAGCACGGTCGCCAGGACCGTGACCCCGCATGTGGCCAGCGTCCAGCTCGCGCGCGGCGGCGGCTCGGCCGTGGTGTTCGCCGACGACGGCTACCTCCTGACGAACGCCCACGTCGTCAGCGATCAGCGAAGCGGCCTCGCGACCTTCTCGGACGGGAGCGAAATGCGCTTCGAGGTCGTCGGCGCCGATCCGCTGTCCGACCTGGCCGTCCTGCGTACACGCGGCGAAGCGCCTTCGCCCGCGACACTCGGCGACGCGGACAAGCTCGTCGTCGGTCAGCTCGTGGTGGCCGTCGGCAGCCCGCTCGGCTTCTCAGGCTCGGTGACGGCCGGGGTGGTCAGCGCGCTCGGCCGGGCGTTGCCGGTGCGACAGGGCCGGAACGCGCGGGTCATCGAGGACGTGATCCAGACCGACGCCGCGCTCAACCCCGGCAACTCCGGCGGCGCGCTCGCCGACTCCGCCGGGCGCGTGGTCGGCGTCAACACCGCGGTCGCCGGGATCGGCCTCGGGCTCGCGGTCCCGATCAACACGACCACCCGGCGGATCATCGACACGCTGGTCGTCGAGGGCCGGGTGCGGCGCGCGTACCTCGGCGTCGTCGGCGTGCCCGCGCCGCTGCCGGACGACATCGCCGAGCGGACCGGCCAGAGCGCCGGGCTCCGCGTGCGCGAGGTCGTCTCCGGCGGGCCCGCGGACCGGGCCGGACTGCGCTCGGGGGATCTCGTCCTGACCGTCGGCCGCACGCGGGTTTCGGACGCGCAGGGCATCCAGCGTCAGCTCTTCGCGGAAGTCATCGGAACTGCGCTCCCGATCACAGTGCTGCGCAACGGAGCCATGGTCGACGTCTACGCGACACCCGCGGAACTCGTCGGGTGAGGTGACCGGACTTGAGTCTGGGGCCCCGGCGTGGCATGGTCGGGGCACAACCAAACACCGCGGGAGCTCGCGCCATGGCGGGCTGAGAGGGCGACTGGGGAGAACCCGGTGTCGCCGACCGCATGAACCTGACCGGGTAATGCCGGCGTAGGGAGTGAAAGTCGTTGACGACGCTCGACTCTGCTGCCCAAAAGATGAATGCTGCCGTTAGTGTGACCACCGGCCCGATCACGGGCTCGCACAAGGTGTATCACCAGACCGAGTCCGGCCTCCGCGTCCCCGCGCGCCGGATCGATCTCACCAATGGTGAGCACTTCGATGTCTACGACACTTCGGGTCCCTACACGGATCCCGAGGCGGAGATCGACGTCCACAGTGGACTCCACCGGCTGCGCGCCGGCTGGGCCGACGGGCGCGACCACAACACGCAGCTCGGCTGGGCCAAACAGGGCGTCATCACCCGGGAAATGGAGTACGTCGCCGCGCGCGAACGCGTCACGCCGGAGTTCGTGCGGGACGAGGTCGCCCGCGGACGCGCGGTGATCCCGGCGAACCGCAAGCACCCGGAGACCGAGCCGATGATCATCGGCAAGAAGTTCCTGGTGAAGATCAACGCGAACATGGGCAACTCGGCCGTCTGGTCCTCGGTGGAGGAAGAGGTCGACAAGATGGTCTGGGCCACCCGCTGGGGT
>CAVXMR010000047.1:0-77435 GCA_963762765.1 uncultured Actinomycetota bacterium | reverse complement strand
TAGCGGTCGATGTAGTCGACGCCGACCTGCGCGAGGTACGCGGGCGGCACGAGCCCATCGGCCAGCGCCGCGCGCTGACGCCCGGTCAGCGTGTCGAGGTAGGTCTCCAGCCCGGCGAGCCTGCTGAGGTAGCCGCGGGCCTTGGCCTCGTCGTCCAGCGCGTAGAACGGCAGGTAGAGCAGGAGTTCCAGGCCGGGCGCGTGCAGGCCGTTGCTGACCGCGAAGTCGGCCAGCCGCGAGTCCATCCGGTCGATCACGGTCTCCGCCTGGGCGATCACGACGTCCTGAGTGATCTTCTCGGCGGCGGACAGCGTCGCCGGGTCGAGCGCCTTCGCGCGCGCGGCCAGATCCGCGTACCCGGCGCGCAGCCGCTCGACCTCCGTCGCGCTCTGGTCGCCGAGGCGGTCGTGATCCCCGGGCAGGCCCAGGATCGACGGCCACACCGGATCCTTCTCGAAGTGCAGCCGCAGGACCTCGTCGGCGAGGCCGTTGACCGTGTCGCCGTAGCCGGCCACCCATTCGTCGACCACGCTCTCCAGCACCGAAAGCGGCAGCGCGCCCCCGGACAGGACGACGTCGTGGAACGCGCGGATGTCGAAGCGCGAGCCGAGCTTCTGCTTCGCCGCCGCGCGGATCCGCAGGATCTCCAAGCGTCCCACCATGTACGCGAGTGCCTGGCCGGGCCACGCGATGTACCGGTCGACCTCGGCCTCGATCTCGACCGGCGACATCGGCGTGTGCTCGACGAGGTAGTCGACCGCCTGCTGACGGCTCCATCCCAACGCGTGCAGGCCGGTGTCGACGACCAGCCGCCCCGCGCGCATCGAATCGAGCGTGAGCATGCCGAGCCGCGCGACGTCGTCGGAGTACAGCCCCATCTCCTCGGCGAGGCGCTCGGTGTAGAGCCCCCAGCCCTCGGTGTACGCGGTGAAGTCGCCGATGCGGCGAAGCAGCGGCAGCTCGGTCAGGCCGAGCGCGAAGCTGAGCTGGAAGTGGTGGCCGGGGATGGCTTCGTGGAACGCGGTCGCCTCGGCGGCGTGCCGGAATCGCTCGGTGGCCTCGTAGGTGTTCGCGAAGTAGATGCCGGGCCGGGAGCCGTCGGCGGCGGGCTGCATGTAGTACGCCCCTGGCGCGCCAGGCGCGGCCTCCTCCGGGACGGGCTGGACGTCCCACGGCTGCGGCGGGATCCGGCCGAACCACTTCGGCGCCTCGGCCGCGGCCCGCTCGATGGCCGCGCGGGCGGTGTCCATCAGCTCCTCGCCGCTGTTCCAGCGCAGCGCCGGGTCGGTGCGCAGCCGCCGGAAGATCTCCTGCAGGTCATCCGTGCCGAACACCTTCGCGCCCAGCTCGCGGTACTCGGTGGCGAGCGTGGCGATGATGTCCAGGCCGGTCTGGTGCAGCTCGGCCGGGGTGCGGTCGGTAGTGGTGTGCAACCGGGCGACCTTGGCGTAGATCTCGTCCCCACCGGGCAGCCAGGACACGCCGGGCTGCTCCACGGAACGGCCGTGCGGCGCCACCTCGGTGACCAGGAACTCGCGGTATTCGGCCACCGCCGGCCGGACGACCTCGGTGATCAGCCGCTCGCGCTCCTTCGCGAACCGCTCGTCGGGCGCGGGCTGGCGGCGCAGCGGGTCGGCGTCCGGCTCGGCCAGGTACCGGTCGAGATGCGCGATGGCGGCGTCGACCAGGTGCTTCACCGGCACCAGCCCGTCGGCGATGCCCTGGGCGTGCCGCCGGGCCGCCTGCCGCAGGCACTCCGGCACGGCGGCGAGGCGCCCGAGCTGCGCCTCGGCGGTCGCGGCATCGGAGACGGTGGCCATCGGCAGCGCGGTGAGCAGCATCGACGCCGGCGCGACGAACAGGTCGGTGACGGTGAACTCGGCCATCCGCGTGTCGATCGAGGCGATCCGCCCTTCCGCGGAGCTGATCAGCATTTCGCGGGTGACGCGGTCCTCGGCGCTCAGCTCGGCGGGTTCGAGGGCGCGGGCCTGCTCGGCGAACGTCGTCAGCTGCGCACGCAACGCCTGCTCGGCCTCGGCGGAGAGGTCGGGCAGGCCGGGCTCGGCCGGGCGGATGCCCAGCAACGCGGGCATCAGCGGGTCGGCGGCGAACAGCGCTTCGACGTAAGCGTCGGCGAGCTCGGTGACCGCGGTCATGGCGGGAACCCCCAGGCGTGCATCGGGACAAGGCTTTCCGCCGACCCTAACGGAGACTCCCGCGGCACGCGGCGGCCTTTAACGCGGCTCGGAAGGCGAGGCGGTAGCGTTCAGGGAGTGGCCGTGACCGATCCCGTGGATACCCGCCTGCTCGCCGCGCTCGCCGACCTGGGCAAGGCGGCGGTGCACGAGCTCGCGGCGAAGGTCGGGATGGATCCGCGCGAAGTCGCCTACCGGCTGGTAGCCCTTTCGGGCAGCGGATTGCCGCTCCTGGTGGGCGTCGAAAGCGACCCGAACGGGCTGCGTGCGGCCATCGCGGGCGCGCCGCCGTCGTGGGCGAACCGCCCGGCGCCCCAGTACCCGAGCCAGCCGCCGTCCCAGCCGATCCCCCACCCCGTCCAAGGCACTCCGTCGGGACCCCACCCTGTGCAAGGCACTCCGTCCGGGCCGTACAACGTGCAAGGCACGCCTTCGGGGCCGTACAACGTCCAGGGCACGCCGTCCGGCCGCTACCCCGGGCCGCCGCCGCGTCCGCCGCAGCAGTTCCAGCAGCAGCAACGCCCGCAGTTCGCCCCGCTGCCGCCGGACCCGGTGCTGAGCACGTGGGGCCCGCCGCAGACGGCGTCCTGGGCGCGCGGCGACGACAAGCCGAAGCCGGCGTCGAGCGGGAAACAGGGCAAGCTCGGCGAGGTCATGGAGACCCAGGGGCTGGAGGGCGAGCAGCTCACGGTGCAGCTGCTGGAGGTCCAGGACCCGGCCGACTACCTGTTCAGCGCGGCGGGCTACCGGCTGGAGGAGGGCGAGCGCTCGGTCGTCGTGCACACGGAGATCACCAACCGCGGCGCGATCCCGTTCGTCTCCCTGCCGGACAACTACCTCGAGCTGATCTCCGCCGACGGCAAGCCGATCGGCAAGGCCCCGGTGTCCCTGACCTCCCGGCCGCCGCACAAGATCGGCGTCCGCCCGGGCGAGACGCTGGGCGGGCACACGGTGTACGTCCTCCCGGACGCGACCCGGGTCGTCTCGGTCCGCTGGAGCCCGCGCCCGGAGCCGGACGAGCGCACCCTCACCTGGTCGATCGACGACTGAAGTCCGTAAGGCAAACGTGGCGAGTCTGGGCCGCAGGACGCGCATGCCCGGTCACCGCATATGTCCTGTGTGGACTTGGTGGAGCGAAGGGGCGATGAGCTGGTTAGGCCGAGCCCGGCAACTCCAGGACGTCCAGCACCCCACCGAACACACCACGGTTGCCTTACCCCTCACTAGTTCTCGGACTGAAGGATGCGAAGCGCCTTCGCGAGGTCCTCGGGGTACTCCGACTCGAATTCGACCCAGCGGCCGTCCGCCGGGTGCGCGAAACCGAGCGTCTTCGCGTGCAGCCACTGCCGCGAGAGTCCCAGTTTGCGGGCCAGCACCGGGTCCGCGCCGTAGGTCAGGTCCCCGACGCACGGGTGCTTCAACGCCGAGAAGTGCACGCGGATCTGGTGTGTCCGCCCGGTTTCCAGCTTGATGTGCGCCAGCGACGCGGCCCGGAACGCCTCCACGACCTCGTAGTGCGTCACGCTCGGGCGGCCGCCCTGGACCACCGCGAACCTGTAGTCGTGGCGGGGGTGGCGGTCGATCGGGGCGTCGATGGTGCCGCGCGTCGGGTCCGGGTGACCCTGGACGATCGCGTGGTAGCCCTTGTCGACCGTGCGCTCCTTGAACGCGCGCTTGAGCACGGTGTACGCGTGCTCGCTCTTGGCCACGACCATCACGCCGGTGGTGCCCGCGTCGAGCCGGTGCACGACGCCCTGGCGCTCGGCCGCGCCCGAGGTCGCGATCCGCAGGCCCGCCGCGGCCAGGCCGCCGACCACCGTCGGGCCGGTCCAGCCGGGGCTCGGGTGCACGGCCACGCCGACCGGCTTCGAGATCACCACGATGTCGTCGTCGTCGTGCAGGATCTGCATGCCGTCGACCGGCTCGGCGATGATCTCGATCGGCGACGCCGGGTCCGGCAGGGTGACCTCCAGGAGCCCGCCCGCGGCGAGCCGGTCCGACTTGCCCGCCGGGCGGCCGTCGAGCAGGACGTCCCCCGACTCCGCGAGCTCGGCCACGACTGTGCGCGAGAGGCCGAGCATCTTGGCGAGCCCGGCGTCGACGCGCATCCCGTCGAGCCCGTCGGGCACCGGGAGCATCCGTGCGCTCACGCCTGTTCCTTCTTCTCTGTGTCCTTCGCGGACTTCGCGGACTTCGTGGACGTGCCGTCGTAGTCACGGCCCAGCAGCGAGAGCAGCACGATGAGGGCGCCGCCGACGCAGATCGCCGAGTCGGCGATGTTGAAGATCGCGAAGCCCTTGCCGTTCGGCGCGAAGGCCGAGATGAAGTCGACGACGTGGCCCTGCAGCGCGCCCGGCGGGCGGAACAGGCGGTCGGTGAGGTTGCCGGTCGCGCCGGCCAGCACCAAGCCGAGCCCGATCGCCCAGCCGATCGAGCGCAGCCGGCGCGAAAGCCAGATGATCGCCACGACCACAGCCGCCGCGACCAGCGCGAGGATCCAGGTCATGCCGGTCGCCATCGAGAACGCGGCGCCCGGGTTGCGGGTCACCTGCAGGTAGATCAGCCCGCCGAGGATGCGGACCGGCTCCTTGCCCTCCAGGTTGGCCACGACCAGGTTCTTCGTGATCAGGTCGACCGCCCAGAACACCACGGCGACCGCGAACACCCAGGCCACGCGGCGCTTCGGCAGCGGCTGCGCGGGCGTCTCCGGCGTCTCGGGCTCGGGGGTTTCGACCGGCTCGGCCGGTTCGACGTCGTGTTCGGACGGGGAAGACTCAGTGCTCACCCGGTCCATTGTCCACGGTCGCGCTCGGTCGCCGCCGCAGGAGTACCGCGAACGCCCCCGCGAAGAGAATCGCCGCACCGAGCAGCGCACCGGCCGCGCCGGCGAGCAGCACGACGTCGGCCAGAGCGAAAGCCACCGCGACCACCAGCACCAGGCGGCTGCGCTCCAGCCAGGCCAGCCCGAGGAGCCCCACCGTCGCGAGCAGCGGGCCGCGGACATCACCGTCGAGCTTCAGCTCCCCATACACAGTGAGGTCGACGAGGACGATCGCCACCGGGCCGCCCAGCACGAGCGCCACGAGCCGGCCGCCTCGCAACCGCCGGTCACGCCGGGCGTAGTGGATCAAGGTGCCGAGGTAGCCGCCGATGTTCACGACCAGCCACGCCGTGCTCGCGGCATGGATCCCGGGTCCCCAGCTCCACAGCGGGGACCAGCCGCTCGCCGGCGCCACGGCCGTCACGTACCCCGTGCCCCCCACGCCCCCGGTCCCCATCTGCAGGTTGCCGGTCACGAGCTGGAACCCGCCATCGGCCGCGCTGTAGGGCCCGAAGTCCCACAACGGCGAAGATCCGATCGTGAACCCGACCATGGCGAGCAGGCCGAAACCGAACAGTGCGAGCGGAAACCAGGAGCGCCCCATCCGGGCACCGTAGTGGGCTCAGCGGCAGAACGGGGGCAGTTCGCGCGGATCCCCGACGGGCGCCCAGCGGCCGTCCACCTTCGCGTACTCCCACCGCGCGCCGCGCGCGACGATCTGGCGCAGCGCCAGCAGAACCCGGTCCACGTGCTCCTCGGTGGAGCCGAGGCCGAGGCTGACGCGGATGGCCTGCCTGCCGTCCCCGCCCGCGACGCCGATCAGCCGCTGGGTCGCGATGTGCGCGCAGAACGCGCCATCCCGCACCCCGATGCCGTACTCCGCCGAAAGGACCGCGGCGACCCAGCCTGGCTCGAAGCCGTTGACGACGAAGCTGAGCGTGCCGACGCGGTCGACCGGCGCGTCGAACAGCCGCAGCTCGGCGCAGCCCGGAATGCTCTCGAGTCCCTTGCGCAGCCGGGAAAGCAGGGTCTGCTCGTGCTCCGCGATCGCGTCCCAGCGCTTGCCCAGTTCCTCGCACGCGACACCCAGCGCGTAGACGCCGACGGTGTTGGGCGAACCGGCTTCGTGGCGCTCGGGGCCGTTGTTCCAGACGACCGACTCCTCGGTGACGACCTTGGTCGCGCCCCCGCCGGCAAGGTACGGCTGGGCGGCGCGCAGCCAGTCCGCGCGGCCGATCAGCGCGCCCGCGCCGAAGGGTGCGTAGAGCTTGTGACCAGAGATCGCGACATAGTCGACGTCCAAGTCCCGCAAGGAGATCCGGCGGTGCGGCGCGAGCTGAGCGGCGTCGAGCGCGATGCGGGCGCCGTGCTTCCGTGCCACCGCGGCGATTTCCGCGACGGGAAGCAGCTCACCGGTCACATTGGACGCTCCGGTGACGACCACCAACCGGGCCCCTGCGGGCATTCCGCGAGCGCTTCGTCCACAGCGGACACTGCCGCGAGCCGGGTGCGCGGGGTCGGGATGCGGCGGACGTTCGGGCCCTTCCACGGCAGCAGCGCGGCGTGGTGCTCGGTGTCGAACACGACCACGGAGGTGTGCCGAGGCAGGCTGCGGGCGAGCAGGTTGAAGGAATCCGTGGTGTTGCGGGTGAAAACGACGGTGTCGGTCGCGCGGGCGTCGACGAACCGGCGGAGGATGTCGCGGGTGCGCTCGTAGAGCCGCGTCGAAACCTGCGACGCGAACCCGGCGCCGCGGTGCACACTGGCGTACCAGGGCAGGAACTCGTCGACGGCGTCGCGCACGGCGTCGAGACAGGGCGCGCTCGCGGCGTGATCGAGATTGGCGTAGCCGATGTCGCCGCCGGTCACCAGCGGGACCCGCAGCTTCGCGCCAGCGACGGTCGGGATCTCTTGCGGCGCAACAATTTCAGGGGTGCGATCGAGGGCGAGAGTCATCGGGGTGCCTCCTCGGCAGTCCGGGGGACCCCGGCGAGGGGCCCGCGCTTGCCCGTCGCACTACGCGACCGGCCCGGTCTTCACCCGGGGCACCCCACCGCGGAAGGAGGGTTGCCGGCCAGCAAGCCGGGGCTACGCGCTGGCACTCATGACCTGAAACAGACGGTAACCGAGACCCGGCCCGGCGTGCAAACCCCCGCCCCACATTCTGAGACCGCCCTCACACCCGCTCGTGAGCGTTGCGGGCGGTTCTAACCGCCCGGAACGCTCACGAGTCCTTACAGCTTGGCCCGGAACTTGCCCGGCAGCTGGGTGACCGCCTTGTCGGCCACGTGCGTCGCGGTCCCCGTGTACTGCTCCGCCCCCGCCGTGAACAGCCAGCCACCGATCGTCTTCCCGTCGACAGCCTCGCCGTACACCGCCGAGACCGCCGTCGACACCTCGCCGAAGGCGACGTTGTCCCAGTTGCCCGCCTCGACGCGCTCGCCGACGTCGGCCGAGCGGGCCTGCGCGGCCGGGGCGTCCGGCAGGGTCCACAGGGTGAAGTGCACGTGGGCGCCGGTGCTCGAGCCGCCGCACGGAAGCGCGTTGCCGGTCGAGCCGAGGACGTCACCGGTCGCGACCTGCTGGCCGTCGACGACCTTGATGTCCTCCATGTGGTAGTACCCGGTCCGCCAGCCGCCGGCGTGGTCGATGGTCACCCAGTCGCCGCCGGCGCAGTGCTGCAGCCGGACCGTCCCGGCCAGCGCGGCCCGGACGGTCTTGTCCGAGGGGCTGAAGTCGATGGCGTTCTTCACGCCCGTGCTGCCGTCGTCCGAGTGGATGCCGGCCGAGTAGACCAGCTGACCCGCCTTGAACGGCAGGCCGAACGCGGGGAACGCGCTGACCGCGGTCGCGTTCGGGGCCACCAGCAGCCCGATGGCCGCGGCGGTCGCGGCGGCCAGGCCCGCCCAACGCACGTGAAGTTTCGTCACCGTGTGTACTCCCTTTGGCTATGCACTCACCCATTCGATCTAGCCGAATCGAGCGCACCGTAAGCCAAAGGTTGGATCAATGGAACAGCGTGTGAGATTTTTGTGTGCGAAATCCACCAACTCCCTGACTAGACAGAGATCAATCCGCAGGTCGGCGTTGATCACGACAAGACGAAATCTGCAACTTTCCCCTCGCTGAACAGCGAGTTCCGAAATCGGCGGCCCGCACAGTGCGTGATCGCCAAGCCGCAACCGATTGCCGTTATGCGGCCGAGTCGTCCGATCGGTCACGGACCGGACACGAACAGGACAATCACCTGTTCAGCGGCCGGATTCACCCTTCCAGCGGGCGAGGCGGCCAGCGCGGTCGACCGCGTGGAGCCGGCGTTCGGCGGCGTCGCGGACCGACGCGGTGGTGACGACCAGCAGCTGGTCGCTCTCCTGCAGCCGGCTGGTCTTCTGCGGGGTGAACCCGGTGCCGTCGCGCACGACGAGACTGACCGTCGCACCGGCCGGGAGCCGCAGCTCGGACAGGTAGACGCCGTGCATCTTCGACCCCGGCTGGATCCGTACCTGCAGCAGCACGGCGTCGAGCTCATCCAGCGGTGCCGCGTCGACCTCGATCTCGTGTGGGTCGGGGTGCTTCGACAGGCCGAGCACCCGGGCCAGCGGCGCGAGCGTGGCCCCCTGGAGCAGGGTCAGCACGATGACCAGCACGAACACGGCGTCGACCAGGCGTTGCGCGCCCGGCAGGCCTTCGGACAGCGGGATCATCGCGAGCACGATCGGCACCGCGCCGCGCAGCCCGGCCCACGACAGGAAGGCCTGTTCTCGCCAAGGCAGCCGGAACGGCAACGCCGAGAGCACCACCGAGAGCGGCCGCGCGAGCAGCAGCACGACGGCCGCGGCGACCAGCCCCGGCACCAGCGTCTCGAGCAGGCGGCTCGGCGAGGCGAACAACCCGAGCAGCACGAACAGGCCGATCTGCGCGAGCCAGCCGAGCCCCTCGGCGAAGGAAAGCGTGTCGGATCGGTGCGGCAGCCGCGAATTCCCCAGCACGAGCGCGGCGACGTAGGTCGCGAGCAGCCCCGACGCGTGCGCGAGCTGGCCCGAGGAGTAAGCCACGATGCACACCGCGACCGTCGCGAGCGGGTACAGACCGGTGGCGGGCAACGCAGCCCGCCGCAGCGCGACCGCGCCGAGCCAGCCGAACACCAGCCCGATCAGCAGGCCCGCGATCAGCTCGTAGACCACCAGCAGCGGCAACGTCCAGTCCACAGTGGCGCTTTCGGCCAGCACCACCACCGCGATGTACGCCGGGGCGTCGTTGATGCCGGACTCCAGCTCCAGCGTGCCGACCAGGCGTTTGCCCACTCCGGCGGAGCGCAGCACGGAGAACACCGCCGCCGCGTCGGTCGACGCGAGCACCGCGCCCCACAGCAGCGCCATCCGCCAGTCGAGCCCGAGCAGCCAGTGCAGCGCGGCGCCGGTGACCGCGATGCTCACCCCGACGGCCACTGTGGACAGTACGATTCCCAGTCCCAGCGAGGGTTTCACCGCCGACCACCGCGTGGTGAGCCCGCCTTCGGTGAGGATCATGACCAGCGCGGCCAGCCCGAGCGACTGGGTCAGCCCGGGATTGTCGAAGCGGATCCCGAAGCCGGACTCGCCGAGAATGACGCCGATCGCCAGGTAGAGCAGCAGCGAGGGCAGGCCCAGCCGGATCGAGATGCGCACGGCGAGCACGGACGAGAGCAGTACGACGCCGCCGATGCCGAGCAGCACGGGAAGCTGATCCATGTCGCCTCCGTCCCGGGTGCCGTGGGGCTCTCAGGATAGTGAGGCGGTCGGGTTAACTCGTTCGTGTACCGCTGCCGAAAGTCGGCCACATGGTGTGTTATTGCGCCGACGCACCCAGCGCGTCCAGGTCGACACCCAGCGCGGCGAACGGTTCCCGCGCGTCCGGCAGCACCTTGATCGCGCGATTTCCCTCGCGGCTGAGCCATCCGGCGTCGACGGCCCGGTCGAGCAACGCCGCGGCCAGCGCCCCGGCGAGGTGCTCCCGCCGCTCCGTCCAATCCAGACAGTCACGCAGCAGCGGCCGCCGTCCGGCCGGCTCGAGCGCAACCCCGAGCCCGGTGAGAACGTGCCGGCCGCGCGTGGTCACCGCCAGCCCGGCGCCGGTGTCGACCAGCCCTTCGGCGAGCATGCCGGTCCGCAGCGCGACCCCGACCTTCCCGGCCAGATGGTCGTAACACGTCCTCGCGAACCCAAGGCGCTTCGCCCGGACGGAGGACCGGAGCCCGGTAGCCGGGCGATGGCCGGCGTGCTGGGCGAGATGTTCGATCAGCTCGGCGACTCGCGGGTCGGCGATCCGGACGTAGCTGGCGCGCCCCTGCTTCACCCGCGCGACGAACCCGGCATCGGCCAGCCGCGAGACGTGCTCGCTCGCCGTCGACAGCGCGATCCCGGCGGCCTTGCCGAGCTCGCCGACCGTCCACGCCCGTCCGTCCAGCAGCACCATGCACATCGTGGCCCGGCTCGGGTCGGCCAGCACCGCGGCCACCTCGGCCAGCGCGATGGTCTCCATTCCCCCACGTTAGAGCCCGCACGCTTCGGCCGCGGCCGAACTGAGCTGAAGGGGACTTTCCTCGCGTCAGGCGAGAGGAAAGTCCCCTTCAGCGCGTCGCGTGAGAGGAAAGTCCCCTTCAGCTCACAACGACTTCAGGAACTTCGCCGCCAGCTCCACAGCCGGGCCCGAGTCGTTCGAGTTCTCCAGCACCACTGCGAAAGCCACGTTGTCGCGGTAGCCGACGAACCAGCCCGCGGCCTCGGTGCCGTTGCCGACCTGGGCCGTGCCGGTCTTGCCGTACACCTGCCCGGCCGACGCGGCGGCCTTCCCGGTGCCGCTCGTGACGACCGCGCGCATCAGTGTCCGGACCGTGCCGAGCACCGCGCCCGGCGGCGGCGAATAGCCCTTGACCACGTTCGTCGCGGCGTCGTGCCACAGCCGGGGCGTGACCGCCTTGCCGGAGCGCACGGTCGCGGCCATCAGCGCACCGCCGAGCGCGCTCATCTGCAGCCGCCCCTGGCCGAACCCGTCCTCGACCTGCTCGTCCTTGCTCGCCGCCTGTTCGACCTTGCCCATTTCGCTCTTGACCCCGGGAATCTCGAAGTCCGCGTTGAGCCCGTACTGGTCGGCGGCCTTCTTCAGCCCGTCCGCGGGCAGCTGCAGGGCCAGCGCGCCGAAGGTGGTGTTGCAGGATCGCGCGAAGGCGTTCTGCAACGTCGTCGCGCCCAGCTGGAAACCCTCGTTCGACACCGTGCGGGTGCCGATCGTCGCGGTCAGCGGGCAGTCCACCGGGGAGCCCGCGCTGAGTCCGCTGGTCTCGATCGCGGCGGTCGCCGTGGCGATCTTGAACGACGAACCCGGCGGGTACTGCCCGCTGAACGCCCTGAGCGAGCTGCCCGCGGCCGAGTTCTGTGCCACGGCGAGGATGTCGCCGTTGGACGCGTCGAGCGCGACCATCATCGCCGAGCCGTGGTAACCGTCGACCGCGGCCTGCGCGGCGTTCTGGGCGGGCAGGCTCAGCGACGCCGTCGCCGCCTTGACCTTGCCGGAGACCCCGCCGAAGAGCGTCTCCACCGGCTTGCCCGAAGCGTCCGCCCTGGCGACGGCGAAGCCGTCCGAGTTGGCGACCGCGGCCTGCTGGACCAACGCCGGCTGCAGCAGCGGCGCCGGGTTGCCCGGCGCGGCGTGAGCACTTGCGGCACCGGACACGACCAGGGGCTTGCCGTCCCGGTCGACGACCACCGGGGTGTCGGCCACCGCGGTGCTGACCACCAGCCGCTGCCCCGCTTCGAGTTTGGGGTGCAGCAGCGTGGGTGCCCAGTGCATCCGCCAGTTGGTCCCGGTCAGCGCGACGTCGAAAGTGTCGTCATAGGTCCAGACCTTGCCGGCGGCCAGGGTCCAGGACACGGAGAACGTCCCGCTGGTCTTCTTCGCCCCGGCCGCGGTCGGCTCGACCTTGGTCAGGGTCGCGGCCACCTTCGTCGGCACGAGCTGGTTGCGCGCGTCGCGCAGGGCCACCGCGGCGGCCGCCGGATCGTCGGTCAGCCGGCTCGCCGCGTCGGTGTTCCCCTCCGCGAAATCCTGCAGGTACTCCGACACCGCCGAGGTCGGGTCCCCCGCCACCGGCCCGGTCTCGGTCGCCGGCCCGGCCTCGGCCACCGGTGCCCGGTCCCCCGAATTCAGCGCCACCACGGCCGTCACCACGATCGCGATCACCAGCAAAGCGCCGCCGATCAGGATCCCGCGTTTTCTGGCAGGACTCATTTCGCGCGTTTCCTCCCCCTGGAACGAAGCATTCGCCCGAGGGCCCAGCATGCCGACAGCCGACCGGAAAGGGCGGTCAGCAGGGAGAAAGCGACCATCCCGAGACCATTTCGTGATCTGCGGGGAAAGGCGGCACAACCTGGTGCCGGATGGCCGGTGATTGTTGTGAATGACGCGCCCGCTGTGACGGACGCGTCATTCACGACATCATCAGGCCTTGGCCACCGCGACGGTCACCTTGGTGCCTTCGCCGACCGTACCCGCGAAGCCCTCGGCGACCGGCGCGTAGGCGACGGAGGTCGCCAGCGTCTCCGACGCGAGGAACTTTTCGTGCTTCCGAGCCGCCGCGAGGACGTCCTCGGGAGCGTCGACGGTGAGCGCGATGCGGTCGGCGACGTCGAGGCCGGCCTCGCGCCGGGCCTGCTGCACGACCCGGATCAGGTCCCGGACCAGGCCCTCGTCGGCCAGTTCCGGGGTGACCTCGGTGTCGAGCAGCGCCAGCCCGGATCCGCCGGGCAGCTCCGCCGCGGCGCCGCCGCCCTTGGCCACCAGCCGCCGCTCGAACTCGCCCTCCTCCAACGCGATCCCGGCCGCGACGACCTTGCCGCCGTCGAAGGTCCAGTCCCCCGCCTTGACCGCCTTGATCACCGTCTGGACGTCCTTGCCCAGCCGCGGCCCGGCCGCGCGCGCGTTCACCGCGACCTCGAACCCGCCGTGCGCGGCGACGTCGGTGGTCAGCTCGACCGCCTTGACGTTGACCTCGTCGCGCAGGATGTCGGCGAAGTCGCCCAGCGATTCGGCGTCCCCGGCCGCGACCAGCAGCTTCGACAGCGGCAGCCGCACGCGCAGCTTGTTCGCCTTGCGCAGCGACAACGCCGACGACGCCACCTGCCGGACCCGGTCCATCGCCGTCACCAGCGCCGCGTCCGCGGGCAGGTCGAGCGCGTTCGGCCAGTCGGTCAGGTGCACCGAACGGCCGCCGGTGAGCCCGCGCCAGACCACCTCGGTGGTCAGCGGCAGCAGCGGCGCCGTCACCCGCGAAGTCACCTCGAGGACGGTGTGCAGGGTGTCGATCGCGTCCTGCTCACCGGCCCAGAAGCGATCGCGCGAGCGCCGGACGTACCAGTTCGTCAGGACCTCGAGGAAGTCCCGCACGGTCTGGCACGCGCCGGCCACGTCGTAGTTGTCCATCGCGTACTCGACATCAGTGACCAGCTCGTGCGTCTTCGCCAGCACGTACCGGTCGAGCACGTGCGGAGAATCCGTGCGCCACTTGCCCTCGACGCCTTCGGCGTTCGCGTACAGCGCGAGGAAGTAGTACGAGTTCCACAGCGGCAGCACGGCCTGGCGGACGGCGTCGCGGATGCCCTTGTCGGTGACGACCAGGTTGCCGCCGCGCAGGATCGGGCTCGCCATGAGGTACCAGCGCATGGCGTCCGAGCCGTCGCGCTCGAAGACCTCGTTGACGTCCGGGTAGTTGCGCAGCGACTTCGACATCTTCGCGCCGTCGGAGCCGAGCACGATGCCGTGCGACACGCAGGTGCGGAACGCCGGCCGGTCGAACAGCGCCGTGGCCAGCACGTGCAGCAGGTAGAACCAGCCGCGGGTCTGGCCGATGTACTCGACGATGAAGTCGCTCGGGTAGTGGTGCTCGAACCAGTCGGCGTTCTCGAACGGGTAGTGCACCTGGGCGTAGGGCATCGAGCCCGAGTCGAACCAGACGTCCAGGACGTCCGTGACACGGCGCATGGTGGACGCACCCGTCGGGTCGTCCGGGTTCGGCCGGGTCAGCTCGTCGATGTAGGGCCGGTGCAGGTTGTCCAGGCGCACGCCGAAGTCGGCCTCGAGCTCGTCGAGCGAGCCGTAGACGTCCGTACGCGGGTATTCGGGATTGTCCGACTGCCACACCGGGATCGGCGTGCCCCAGTAGCGGTTGCGGGAGATCGACCAGTCGATCGCGTTCTCCAGCCACTTGCCGAACTGGCCGTCCTTGATGTTCTCCGGGTACCAGGTGATCTGCTGGTTCAGCTCGACCATCCGGTCCTTGAACTGCGTCACCGCGACGAACCACGACGACACCGCGCGGTAGATCAGCGGGTTCCGGCAGCGCCAGCAGTGCGGGTAGGAGTGGTCGTAGGTCTCGTGGCGCAGCAGCACAGCGCCCTGCTGTCCCGCCGACCCCGTGCCGTTCTTGAGGTCGCGCACGATGTTCGGGTTGGCGTCGAAGACCTGCTGGCCCTCGTAGTCGGACACGGTCGCGTCGAACTTGCCGTGCGCGTCGACCGGCGTGACCGGCGGGATGCCGGCGGCGTCGGTCACCACCTTGTCGTCGGCACCATAGGCGGGCGCGATGTGCACGACACCGGTGCCGTCGTCGGTGGTGACGTAGTCCGCCGCGAGCACCTGGTGCGCGTTCTCGGTGCCGACGAAGTACGGGAACGGTGGCGCGTAACGGGTTCCGAGCAGCTGTGCACCGGTGTAGTGCGCGACGACAGTCGGCTCTTCACCGAGTTCACGGGCGTACGCGGCCACTCGCGCTTCGGCGAGCAGGAACCGCTTGCCGTCGTGCTCGACTACGACGTACTGCACCTCGGGGTGCACGGCGGTGGCGAGGTTCGACGGCAGCGTCCACGGCGTGGTCGTCCAGATCAGCAGGTACGTGCCATCAAGTTCGACACCGGCGGGACCGTTGCCCTCCAGGCGGAAGCCGACCGTGACGGCCGGGTCCTGGCGGTTGCGGTAGACGTCGGGGTCCATGCCCAGCTCGTGGTTGGACAGCGGCGTCGCGTCGCGCCAGCAGTACGGCAGGACGCGGTAGCCCTGGTAGACGAGTCCCTTGTCCCACAGGCGTTTGAACGCCCACAGCACCGACTCCATGTAGTTGACGTCGAGGGTTTTGTAGTCGTTCTCGAAGTCGACCCAGCGCGCCTGGCGCGTGACGTAATCCTGCCACTCGTTCGTGTAGCGCAGCACGGACTCGCGCGAAGCCTCGTTGAACTTCGCGATGCCCATCTCTTCGATCTCGGAAGTCTCGGTGATGCCGAGCTGGCGCATCGCCTCGAGTTCGGCGGGCAGGCCGTGGGTGTCCCAGCCGAAGCGGCGCTCGACGCGGCGGCCCTTCATCGTCTGGTAGCGCGGCACCAGGTCCTTCACATACCCGGTGAGCAGGTGGCCGTAGTGCGGCAGGCCGTTGGCGAAGGGCGGGCCGTCGTAGAAGACGTACTCGTTGTCGCCGTGCTCCCCCTCGGGCCGGGCGTCGATCGACGCCTGGAACGTCCGGTCGGTCTCCCAGTACGCGAGGACGTGCTTCTCCAGCTCGGGGAACGACGGCTGGGACGGGACGCCGGCGCCGCCGTCCAGCTGGGCCTGGGGGTACATCGCGGGTGCTCCTCGTGGTTCGTCGCGCTCGTACGGACGACCGGCTCCCTGCCGGTCACCCACACGGGGACGAAACGCCTTGCGGCGTACCGCGGTACCACCCCGCTTGCCCGCTCTCACGGGCCTCTCGTTGGACGGCTGTAACGGGCCGCACCCGTCCGGTTCTACTGGGAACGCGCGAGCGTTCTGTTCTTCCGGAGGCTCCCCGGTGATGGCCGGATCGACGCCGTGTTCCTTCCAGGTTAACCGCCCCGCGCAACCGGGTTGTCGCCAGGCCGCTCTTCCCGGCCGGAAAATCTTCAGGGCACCGGGTCCGCGTCCTCGATACCATGACCTCGGACGCCCCGCTCCAGGTCAAGCGGTGGCGAACAATCCAAGCACGAGGGGGAAGTTTCACGGTGGGCCGTACTTTTCAAGTCGATCTTCGCGGTGTCGTCGATCTGCTGAGCCAGCACCTTTATTCGAGTCCGCGGGTGTATGTGCGCGAACTGCTGCAGAATGCCGTCGACGCGGTGACCGCGCGCGGCACCGCGGGCACGATCGCGATCGACGTCGAGGGCACCACACTGCGGATCACCGACACCGGCATCGGGCTGACCGAGCCCCAGGTGCACGAGCTGCTGGCGACGATCGGCCGAAGCTCCAAAAGGGACGAACTGGGCTTCGCCCGGCACGAGTTCCTCGGCCAGTTCGGCATCGGGTTGCTCTCGGCGTTCCTGGTCGCCGACGAGGTCCGGGTGCTCACCCGCTCGGCCACCGGCGGCGCCGCGGTCACCTGGACCGGCCGCTCGGACGGCACCTACGAGATCGGCCCCGGCGAGCGGGAGGCCGTGGGCACCACGGTCACGCTCACCGCGCGGCCCGGCGCCGACCAGTGGTTCGTCCCCGAGACGGTGACCGAGCTCGCCGCGCTGTACGGCTCGATGCTGCCCTTCGAGGTCACCGTCAACGGCAAGGCGATCAGCGGCGACGGGACGCCATGGCGCGCCGACGACCGCTCCCCCGGCCACCGCCGCGCCGACCTCGTCGGCTACGCGCAGGAGACGCTGGGGTTCACGCCGTTCGACGCCATCGAGCTGGACGTCCCGGAGGTCGGCCTGACCGGGGTCGCCTACGTGCTGCCGTTCCCGGCGAGCCCGGCCGAGCACGGCGGGCACCGGGTGTACCTCAAGCGGATGCTGCTCGCCGAGAGCGCGCCGACCCTGCTGCCGGACTGGGCGTTCTTCGCCCGCTGCGTGATCGACGCCGGTGAGCTGCGGCCCACGGCGAGCCGGGAGGCCCTCTACGACGACGGCCAGCTCGACTCCACCCGCGAGGCGCTGGGCGACCGGCTGCGCGGCTGGCTGGTCGGCCTCGGCCGGACCAGCCCGGAGCGGCTGAACCGCTTCCTCGGCATCCATCACCTCGGCGTCAAGGCGCTGGCCCTGCACGACGACGAGATGCTGCGGCTGGTCGCGCAGTGGTGGCCGGTCGAGACGAACGTCGGGCGGATGACGCTCGAGGAGTTCCGCGACCGCTACGGGCTGCTGCGCTACACCGTCACCACCGACGAGTTCCAGCAGCTGGCCGGGGTCGCGGCCGCGCAGGAACTGGCCGTCATCAACGGCGGCTACACCTACGACAGCGAACTCGTCGAGCGGATGCGCGCGCTGGAGCCGGGCCTGACCGTCGTCCGGCTCGACCCGAGCGATCTGACCACGGCGTTCACCGAGCTGGACAGTGCGACGGCGCTGGCCACCCGGCCGTTCGTCACCGCGGCACAGCGGCATCTGGACCGGCTCGGCTGCGAGGTCGTGCTGCGTGAGCTGGAGCCGCCGACGCTGCCAGTGCTCTACCTGGTCGACCGCTCCGCCGCGTTCGCCGGTGAGCTGCGGGCGACCAAGGAGCAGGTCGACGAGCTGTGGGCCGGAGTGCTGTCGGCCTTCGAGAAGCCTTCCGAGGACCGGCCGCAACTCGTGCTGAACTACCGGAACCCGTTGGTACGGCGGGTTTCCCTGCTGCAGGACGACGCGATGGTCGCGCTCGCGGTCGAGGCACTCTACGGACAGGCGCTGCTGCTGGGGCACCATCCGATCCGGCCTGCCGACGCCACCCTGCTGAACCGCTCGTTCCTCGGCCTGCTCGACCAGGCCGTCCCCGGGGAGGATGTCCGATGACGACCGACGAGCTCTGGAATCGGCTCTGGGCGACCCAGCAGCTGCCGCGGGGCAAGGCCCAGATCACCGCGCTGGAGACGGTCCTCCGCGAGGCCGACCGGCTGGATTCGGCCGAATTGCGTTACGCGGCACGGATTTTCATCACCAGTGCATACCAGATGGGCGGCGAGCCCGCGAAGGCGTTCGTGCCGTTCTCGTGGTGCCTGGCGGTGTACGACCGCGGCGAGGCCGACCCGCGCTGGAACGAGAACCTGTACTGGTTCTTCAAGTTCATGGTCAGCTCGATGACCGGGTTTCCCGAGATCCCGCTGGACCGCACGTACGCGGTGCTCGACGACATGGAGCGCCGGTACCGCGTCGCGGGCCACACGGTGAACCCGGTGCACCAGTACCGCGCCCGGGTCGCGCGGCACGTCGGGGACCGCGAGACCGCGGCCGAGCAGTACCGGCTGTGGGCCGCCTCGCCGCGTGGCGACATGTCCGACTGCATCGGCTGCGAGCCGAGCGACAAGGTCGGGCACCTGAGCTGGCTCGGCCGGTACGAGGACGCGATCGACGTCGCGACGCCGGTGCTCGGTGGAGAATTCAGCTGTGTCGAGCAACCGCAGGACATCCTGACGTCGCTGCTGCTTCCGTATGTCCACACCGGACGTCTGGAGGAGGCGGCCAAGGCGCATCGGCAGGCGTACCGCGCGATCCAGCACGACCCGGCACAGCTGCGGGAAATCTCGGTGCACATCGAGTTCTGCGCGTTGACCGGCAACCACGCACGCGGGCTCGACCTCGTCGAGCGGCATCTCGGCTGGCTCGACGACGCCCCGACCCCGTTGGCGGAGCTGGACTTCGCCGCCGCGGCGGCGCTGACCCTGCGGCTGGTGACCGAATCCGGGCACGGCGACGCACAGGTCCGGCGCCCCGGCGGGGAAGTCCCGGCCGTGAAGCTACGGGAGGAGCTGACCGAGCGGGCACTGGCGATCGCCGACCGGTTCGACGCGCGCAACGGCAGTTCCGAGCAGGGTGACGTGCTCCGCGCGACGCTCGCCGCCGAGCCGCTGGTCGAACACCTGCCGCTGTCCGGCCCGGTGCTCGTCGTGCCGGTGGCCGAACCGTCCACTGTAGACCTTCCGGCGTCCCCGGTGGAACTGGCCGATCTCGCCGAGGAGCGCGGGCGGCTGGGCGGCTCGGACGGCGAGGTCTGGGCCCGGTTCGACGAGATCTGCCCGGCGCCCGAAGGCGAACTGCTGGCGCGGCGGCTGACCGCGGCCGCCGACAACGTCGGGAACCGCGACCCCGAAGCCGCGGCACGGGACTGGTCACGCGCCGCGGAGTTGTTCACCGAAGCGGGAAATCCGCTGCTGGCCGAGGTCGCGCTGAGCAAGCGCACGCTGCTGCGCACGATCACCGGCGAGCTGGACGGCTCCGAGCTCGCCGCATCCGCCGACCGGATCGCGGCCCACGGAGTCCCGCGGTATCACGCCGGAGCATTGCTGCGGCAGGTCTACTACCTCTTGGCCACCAACGATTTCGCCGCAGGCGCCGAGGTGCTCGCCCGCGCGGAGGAGCCGGTGCGCGCGAGCGGGTCGGCCGTGTTACTCGCGCAGTGGCTGAGCCTGAACGCGGATGTCCTCGGCGCCCAGGAAGAACTGCCGCGGGCACTCGAATTCGCCGAGGCGGCGGCGACCCAGTACGCGGAGGCGGGCGCGGCCAACCGCGTCGCGTGGATGCGCCTGCAGACCGCCCGGCTGCACGCGGCGCTGGACGATCTGGAGCGCGCCCACGCCGTGGTGACCTCGGTCCGGGGCTGCACCGACGGCGGCGCACGCGCGCAGCTGCGGCATTTCGAGGGCCAGCTCGCCGCCGACCTGGGACGTCCGGAGGACGCGGCGGCGGCGTTCCGCGCCGCGGTGGCCGAGTTCGAGGCCGCCGGGCAGCCGGTCGAAGCCGCGGTGGTGCGGGTCGACCTCGCGCTGGCCTGCCTGAACCTGGATCTGCCCGAGGAAGCCGCGGACGCGGCCGAGGACGCCGAGCCGGTGCTGGCCAAGGTGCACGCCGAGCACCAGCTCGCGACCGCTCGGTTCCTGCTGGGCAAGGCCTACCGGGCGCTCGGCCGGCGTGAGCTGGCGTTGCCGTTGTTCGCCCCGGTCGTCGAGCATTTCGTGGCGGCGGAGCATCCGGCGGGAGCCGGGGAGGCAAGCGAGAACGCCGCCGAAACCCTCGACGCGCTGGATCGCGACGCCGAGGCGGCGGCCGAGTTCGCCCGCGCGGCGGAGTTCTACCGC
Organism: uncultured Actinomycetota bacterium; assembly: GCA_963762765.1. GTDB lineage: Bacteria > Actinomycetota > Actinomycetes > Mycobacteriales > Pseudonocardiaceae > Amycolatopsis. The sequence goes on along the minus strand of CAVXMR010000047.1, from coordinate 57,340 downwards.
GCCGCCGAGCTGACCGCCGAGGAGCTACGCACCCGCCGCCGCACCGCGCTGTCGTGGCACTGGTCCGGCAACGCGGAGGCAGCACTCGCGGCCGTCGCGGAAGCCGAGGCGGTGGCCGTCGCCACGGTTTCGGACGACCCGCACGTTTCGTGGGAGCGCGCGATGGTCGGCTACGACTCGGCTCGCGTCCTGGCGAACCTAGGCCGTCCCGAGGAGGCGCTGTCGCGCGCGACACCGTCTGCGGAGTTCCTGCGCGCGCTGGGCGCTTCTGCTCAGGCGGCCGTCGCGGACGTCCTCCGTGGCCGCATCCTGCGCGACCTCGGCCGCGTGGCCGAAGCCCGCGCGATCCTCACGGCCGCGCTGGCCGAGCTTCCGGAGTCGGCGGCCCGGCAACGGTCCGATGTGGAAGCGCTGCTGGCCGACCTGACCGAATAGGTCGGCTCGCGTACCCAGAGGGTCGGCTCGCGTACCTGGAGGGTCGTCGACCGTCTGGGTACGCGAGCCGACCCTCTGGGTACGTCAGTTGTCCGCTTTGGACCGGGACCTCGCGTGGGCGACCAGCGCCGCGTCGGGAGTGCAGCGGACGCAGGGGGTGAAGCCGAGTTGGCGGGCTTCGCCGACGCCGATCGGGATCGTGACGCGGCCGGCGAGCCAGCCGCAGTCGGTGAGGTGGTAGCGGGGGTACTCGTCGACGACCACGACCTCGTCGTCGAGTTCGGAAACCGTGGCGATGTCGGCGGGTGAGGTCGGCTCGACCCCCGGGTCCGGCCCGGCGGCCGGGACCGGCTCGGTCTCGGGTTCCGCGGCGGCCACCACGACGGTGGTCTCGGCCGGGGATTCGGGTTCGGCCGGGAGATCCGGCTCGGGCGTGTCGGCCGGGTCGCCGAGTTCACCGGCGGCCGGGATCAAGGTGGTCTGTTCCTCGTCCACCGGCTCCGGCGCGGGCTCGGCGGCGGGCGCCGCGGCCTCGGGTTCGCTCGCTTCCGCGGCGGCGGCCCGGCGGCGGCGACGCAGCCAGTCGACGATCAGGATCAGCCCGGCGAGAACCGACAGGCCGATGGAAACCCACGCCCACAGCGAACTCGCGGTGATCAGCGCGGTGACGAGCAGCCCCAGAGCCGCTAGTACCAGTACCAGGACGATGTAGAGCACGGTGAATTAGAGCACGAACCGCTTCAGGAAACGGCCTCGACCCGCCCACGTGGGGTACCGGATCGACTCCTGTCCGTGGCAACACCCCGCCTGCGCCACATGAATGCGGCGCAGGCGGGGTGTGCGACGAACGAAATCAGCCTGCTTCGGCCCGCGGACCGAATGAATACCCCTGGCCGCCGCCTGCCGAACCGGACGGCGATTGGCCCGAGTTGGACGAGGCCGACGCCGGTGCGGCGGAGCCGCGGTCGTCGAGCTCACGCAGCTGGGACTCGAGGAACCCACGCAGCCGCGTGCGGTACTCGCGCTCGATGGTGCGCAGTTCCTCGATCTTCTTGCCCAGCCCGCCCTTCTCGGCGTTGAGGCTGTTCATCGTCTCGGTGTACTTGCGCTGCGACTCGCGCTCCAGCGTGGTGGCCTTGTCACGGGCCTGGCGCTCGAGCGTCTCCGCGCGGGTGCGCGCGTCGTTGAGCATCGTGTCGACCCGGGTGCGGGCCTCGTTGACCATGGAGTCCGACTTCGCCCGGGCGTCCGAGAGCAGCTGCTCGGACTTGGTGCGGGCCTCGGACAGCATGCCGTCGGACTCGGTCTTGGCCTCGGCGGTCAGCCGGTCGGCCATCTCCTGTGCCAGGCCGAGCACCTTGGCGGCCTGCACGTTGGGCTCGCCGCTGTCGCCGACCATCGGGTGCGACTGCGTCTGCTCCATGGCCGACTGCGGCGGCGGCACCGGCGCGAGCCGACGCGACGGCTCTTCCCGCATCGGGGGTGCGCCAACGCCGGCGGCCTTGGCGTTCTCGAGCTCGCTCCGGGTCGACTCGAGCTCGTTGTCCAGCTGCTCCATCTGCTGGCGCAGTTCGTTGTTGTCCTCGATCAGCCGAGCAAGCTCGGTTTCCACCAGGTCGAGGAACGCGTCCACCTCGTCCTCGTTGTAGCCCCTCTTGCCAATGGGCGGCTTGCTGAACGCGACGTTATGCACGTCAGCGGGGGTCAACGACATCAGATCACCTCACGCACTCCATGGCCTGCAGGGTCCACCCAAGTTTCCCCGATCAACTTGGAGTCGCCAGTTGCATCGCGAAGAACACAACCAACAGCAGCACCATAATCGATAAGTCCAGTCCGACGCCGCCGATCCGCACCATCGGGATGATTCGCCTGAACAGCCGAACCGGCGGGTCCGTCACTGTGTAGATGGTCTCGAGCGTCACCGCAACCCCTCCGGCCGGATGCCACTCCCGCGCGAACGTGCGCACCAGTTCGATCACGATGCGCGCCGTCAGCAGTAACCAGAACGCGAACAGCACGTACCAGATGACCAGCCACACAGCTTCCACGTCCTTACTCTAACCACGGAACCCCCAGAGAGACGCAGCTGAGGGCGTCGACGCGGCATTGAGTCGACAAAATCACGTCTGCTTGCGCTCAGCGGTAAGCGCGACTTCAGCCCCGCAGGAACAATCCGCCCTCGGCGATCCGCCTGCGGTCCTCAGCCGTCACGTCGACGTCCGGCGGTGAGAGAAGGAACACCTTGTTGGTCACCTTGTCCATCGACCCGCGCAACGCGAAGGCGAGCCCGGCAGCGAAGTCGACAAGCCGCTTCGCGTCCGCGTTCTCCATCTGCGTGAGGTTGATGATCACCGGGATGCCGTCGCGGTAGGCCTCGCCGATGGCGCGCGCCTCGACGTAGCTCGTGGGGTGCAGCGTGGTGATCCGGCTCAGCGGGTCACGCACGTGCTGGCGCACCGGCTCGGTGACCGGGCGCAGCCGGGCGACCGGCTCGGGCTGGCGATCGACCGCGAGCGCGCCGTGGACGGCAGGCTCGGACGCGGTGACAGAGCGTGAGCGACTTCGGGTGACAGGCTCGTCGTACGTGTCCTCGACCTCGCGGTAGCGTGTCCGAGACCGGGGAACGGGCTCCTCGTACTCGTACTCGTCCCGGTAGTCGTCCTCGACGTCGTAGCCCTCGTCGTCCGCGGGCACCATCCCGAAGTAGGCCTTCAGCTTCTGCAGCGCGCTCATGCCTCTCCCTAGCCCTAGCCGCTCCCGCACCAACGCTTGTCCACGCCATCAGTGCCCCGCGCGGCCGGACACGAAACGTGACCATGGCGCGAGCTCCCTACGGCGAGGCTAAACCGCGTCCGCCGAGCAGTGCGGTTCCGACACGCACACAGGTCGAGCCGTGCGTGATCGCCTGCTCGAGATCATGGCTCATCCCAGCCGAGACGTCCGTGGCATTCGGGTGATCTTTTCGGAGCCCCTCCCCCGCGCGGGCGAGCCGCTCGAAGGCCGCGCCCGGGTCGGCGCCCAACGGCGCGACGGCCATGATCCCGCGGAGCCGCAGTTCACCCATGTGAGTGACATGCTCGGCGAGCGCGCCGAGGCCGTCGAGGGGGCAGCCGCCCCGCTCGGGGTCGTCGTCGAGGCTCACCTGGATCAAGACGTCGAGCGGGTCGGCTCGATCACCTTCGTCTTGCGCGGCGCGGGCGGCCTTGGCAAGCGCGTCGGCGAGGCGCGGAGAATCGAGCGACTGCACTTCGTGTGCCCAGCGCACCACCGAGCGTGCTTTGTTGCGCTGCAACCGGCCGACCATGTGCCAGCGCAGCTTCGACTCCGGCCGCAGCCGGGTGACTTCGACAGCCTTCGGCCCGGCGTCCTGATCGCGGTTCTCGCCGACGTGCTCGACGCCGAGGTCGGCCAGCAGCGCGGCGTCGGTCGCCGGGAAGGTCTTGGTGACCGCGATCAGCTTGACCTCTTCGCGGGCCCGGCCGGCTGCGCGGCACGCGGCGGCGATGCGCTCCTCGACGGACTTGAGCGACGCCTCGAGCTCGTCGCGCCGGCTCATGACGGGTCGATCCAGCTGACCCCGGCGATCCGGCCGGTGGTCCCGTCGCGGCGGTAGCTGAAGAGTGTCTTGTCCTCATTGGTGCACCGCGGGTCGACGCCGATCTTGCCGACGCCGAGGTCGGCCAGCTGACGCCAAAGACCCGCGCGCAGATCGATGCCGGGCGTGCCCTTGCGCGTCTTGCAGGCGCTGCCGGGGACGTGCTTTTCCAGGTCTGCGGCCATTTCCGCGGGCACTTCGTAGCAGTCGCCGCAGATGGCGGGGCCGAGCAGCGCCTCGACGCGGTGCGGTTCGGCACCGAGCGTCTGCATGGCCTTGAGCGCCTCGGGCACCACCCCGACGCGCGTGCCGACACGGCCGGCGTGCACCGCGGCGATGACGTTGGCCTCGGTATCGGCCATCAGGACGGGCACGCAGTCGGCGACGAGCACCACGAGCGCGAGCCCGGGCGTTGCGGTCACGAGCGCGTCGGTCGCTTCGGCGGCTTGGGTTTCGGAACCGTCCACAATGGTCGCGGTCCGGCCGTGGACCTGCTCCATCCAGGCGAGCCGGTTGTCGGCGAGGCCGAGCTCGGCGGCGAGGCGCTTGCGGTTGGCCGCGACGGCGGCTTCGTCGTCCCCGACGTGATCACCGAGGTTGAAGCTGTCGTACGGCGCCTTCGAGGCACCGCCCGCCCTGGTCGTGATCACCCGACGTACCCGCAAGACCGTCCTCCGCTCCCCGCGTTTCCCGCTCACCGCAGCTTAGTGCCGCCGTGGCACCGCCGCGCTGAAGGGGACGTTCGTCGCGTCAGACGCAACGAAGGGGACTTTCCTCCCGCGAGACGCGAGGAAAGTCCCCTTCAGCGAGCTTGAACGTCAGCGGCGCATGAACGGCGGGACGTCGACCTCGTCGTCCGACGGGTCGTCGTGGACTGGCATCGCGCGCCCGGGCAGGCTGCCCTGGGTCGCGTTGGAGCCGATCGGCGAGTAGCCCCGCGAGCTCCCGCCGCCCGGCTGCGGCAGCCCGCCGCCGTTGCCCGACGAGGACTGCATCGACGAGTGCGTCCGCGGCGGCGCCACCGGGTAACCGGGGGTGCTCGACGACGGGACCGGAGTCGCCCCCGAGGGCGGCGTCTGCGGAGTGGCCACCTGGCCGGCCGAGGCCGACGCGGTGGTGCTCGACGAACGCGAACCGAACGTCGACGGGTCGAGCTTCTTGTGCGTCGGGGCGCCGGCGTCGAAGCCGGCCGCGATCACGGTGACGCGGACCTCGTCGCCGAGGGAGTCGTCGATGATCGTGCCGAAGATGATGTTCGCGTCCGGGTGCGCGGACTCCTGCACCAGCGACGCGGCCTCGTTGATCTCGAACAGGCCGAGGTCCGACCCGCCCGCGATCGACAGCAGCGCGCCGTGCGCGCCGTCCATCGAGGCTTCGAGCAGCGGCGAGTTGATCGCCTTCTCCGCCGCCTGGATCGCGCGGCCCTCACCGCGAGCACTCCCTATTCCCATCAGCGCCGACCCTGCCCCGGACATCACGCTCTTGACGTCGGCGAAGTCGAGGTTGATCAGGCCCGGCGTGGTGATCAGGTCGGTGATGCCCTGGACACCGGAGAGCAGTACCTCGTCGGCCGAGCGGAACGCGTCCATCAGGGACACGCCGATGTCGCCGAGCTGGAGCAGGCGGTCGTTCGGGATGACGATCAGCGTGTCGCACTCGTTGCGCAGCGCCTGGATGCCGTCCTCGGCCTGCTTGCCGCGGCGCTTGCCCTCGAAGGTGAACGGGCGGGTCACCACGCCGATGGTCAGCGCGCCCAGCTTGCGGGCGATCTGCGCGACGACCGGGGCGCCGCCGGTGCCGGTGCCGCCGCCCTCGCCGGCGGTCACGAACACCATGTCGGCGCCCTTGATGACCTCTTCGATCTCTTCGCGGTGGTCCTCGGCGGCCCGCTGGCCCACTTCGGGCGCCGCTCCCGCTCCGAGACCACGGGTGAGTTCGCGGCCGATGTCGAGCTTGACGTCGGCGTCGGACATGAGCAGTGCCTGGGCGTCGGTGTTCACCGCGATGAACTCGACGCCCTTGAGGCCGACCTCGATCATGCGGTTCACGGCGTTCACGCCGCCGCCGCCGATGCCGACGACCTTGATCACCGCAAGGTAGTTGTGCGGGGGCGTCATCGGGTCCGCCTTCCTGATCGTTGTGCCCGTACAGCCCATCGGAGCGGGGAACCCTCAACCACTGCTTGAGAGTTATGTCAACTGCCGACGTTAGGCAGGACGGTAGGCACCAGGCAGGCTCAGATCCAGTAGCCACGCCGTGTGTCGCAAAGGTGTTTTGCCACAACGTCTTCCCATCCGCAAGAGCGGGGAGCCGGGATCACGCTCTTGTTGCAGTCTGGTATGGCGCAAGATCAGGCGGGCATCGGCATGACCAGGACGACGTCCCCGGACGGTGCGCCGGTCACCGATCCCCCGGCCTGTTCCACGCTCAGCGCCACTTTGTCGGCACCGCCGACCCCGTCCGCGATCACCAGCCCACCGTTCCCGCTGATCAGCCCGGCCGGGCGCGGCGGGGTGGTGCCTGCCATCAGCCAGGCTTGATAAACCTGCCCGGACGGCTGGGGCGGCAGCCCGGCGTCCATCAGCATCACCCGGTCCAGCGAGCGCGAGGCGATCACCGTGGCGCCGCCGCCGATCTTCGACTGGCCGTGGCCGGTCTTCGAGTCCGGCGCGGCGAGCAGCGCCGCGACCGGCGCGTAGGTGTCCTTCGCCTGGTCCAGCCGGCCCTGCGCGGCGTTGAGCTGGTTCTGCGTGGTCAGTGCGATGCCGCCGAACACGCCGCCGGCGCCGAGGCCGACCACGGCCGCGGCGGTCGACACGACGACCGCCCAGCGCGGAGCCCGCGAGCTACGCCGGGCCCGCTCGTGCGGGCCGGGCCGCGTCCGCGGCGGCAGCTGGCGCGTCGCGTGCATGACCGAGAGCACGCGGGGCTTGAGCCGGGCCGGCGGCTCCTCGGCCATCGCCGCGCCGAGCCGGCCCGCGGTCGCGCGCAGCTCGGCGACCTCCTGCGCGCACGACTCGCACTGCTCGAGGTGCCGGGCGAACTGCGCGCGCTCCACATCGGACACCGCGTCCAACGCGAACGCGCCCGCCAGCGTGTGCATCTCCGGTGTGGTCATGCGGTCACCCCCAGGCAGTCCCGGAGGCGGATCAGGCCGTCCCTCAGGCGGGTCTTGATGGTTCCTTGGGGGGTCGACAGCACTTCGGCCACCTCGCGATAGGTGTAACCCTGGTAGTACGCCAGCAGCACGGACTCACGCTGCAGGTCGGTCAGGAAGGACAGGCACTTGCGGACCTGGGAACGTTCCAGACGTGCCGTGACGGACTCGGCGACCTCGTCGAACGGCCGTCCGCGCGCCGCTTCGAAGGTGGCTTTCTGCTCGCGCTCGGTACTCGCCCGTGCCGAGCGGACGCGGTCCACAGCGCGCCGATGTGCCAGCGTCATCGCCCAGTTGAGCGCGCTGCCGCGCTCCGGCGCGTACCGGGTGGCCGTACGCCACAGCTCGATGAGCACCTCCTGCGCGACCTCCTCGGACTGCGCCGCGTCGCGCACGATCCGCCGCACGAGGCCGTAGATCGGCCCGGCGAGCTGGTCGTAGAGCAGCTCGAAGGACCGCTCGTCGCCCTTCGCCACGCGCACGAGGAGCTCCTCGGCGGTGGGCCCGGCCGAAGCGGCCGGCGGCACCGGGGCCATGTGCCGCGGGCGGGCGGACTCATCCATGCAGCTGTCCTCCGGCGTTCTGGGGGGTGCGCGCGGTGACCGGCGCCTTCCGGAGCCACAGCGCGACACCATGGCGGCGGATCAGGCCGGACACCCGCTGCGGCAGCAGCGGCCTGGCCAGCACCATGCGGGCCAGCCAGCGCGGGTTCGCGGGTCGGCGAACCCCGCGAAGCGTAGCGACCAACGGCGTGGTGCCGCTCTGGTGCAGCGAAACGCTCAGCGCCAGCAGCGACTCCGGGTGCGGCAGGTGCATCCGGTACTCCCCGTCCATGCGCTGGAACGGCGAGACGTAGAACTCCTTGTCCGCACGGGAGTTTCCCGCTTCGTCGGGCCGGAGCAGGTAGGCGTGGCGGCCGCCGTAGGTGTTGTGCACCTCGGCGACGACGCACTCCAGGCTTCCCTGGGGATCGTGGCACCAGTAGACCGTGATCGGGTTGAACGCGTAGCCGAGCACGCGGGCGCCGGCGAGCATGACCACCTTGCCGCCCTTGAGATCCACGCCGCGGGTGGCGAGCCAGTCGTCGAGCTTCGCGCGGATGCTCGCCGGGTCGCCGGGGCGGAAGTGGTCGCGGCTGTCGAAGCGCGCGAACGGCCGCAGCCACCAGGAAAGCCGCGGCGGCGCGTCGAGGTCGATGAGCCACACGCAGATCCGGTGCGCGAAGGAGTGCGGCGGGTCGATCCGCCGGACGTGCGCGACCGTGGCGTCGTAGAGCACCGCCGTCACCAGATGACCCCCAAACTCTCGGCGGCGCGGGCGCCCGAGGAACAGCCGTCCTCGTGGAATCCCCAGCCGTGGTACGCGCCCGCGTAGGCGAGCACCCCGTCGTTCAGTTCTGGCAGCCTCCGTTGGGCGGCAACGGATTCCGGCGTATACACCGGGTGTTCGTAGGTCATCTTGGCGACGACGGAGTCCTTGTGCGGACCCTCGCCGGGGTTGAGCGTGACGACGTAGCCGGTCGGCTCGTCCAGGCGCATCAGGCGGTTCATGTCGTAGCTGACCTGGACGGCCCGCGCGTGCGCGCCGCACGCGGGCGCGCGGTAGTTCCAGCCGGAACGCGCGTCGGGCAGGGTCGGCAGCACGCTGGTGTCGGTGTGCAGCCAGGCTTCGTTGACCGAGTAACGGAATTGGCCGAGCACGTCGCGTTCGGCTTCGGTCGGGTTCGCGAGCAGCCGCAGCGCCTGGTCGGCGTGCGTGGCGATGACGACCTTGTCGACGCGGTGCCGGGTGTCGCCGTCGTCGAGGATCTCGGCGCCGCGCGCGGTGCGCAGCACGGACCGCACCGGCGTCGACAGGTGGACCGCGGTCAGCTGCTTCGCCGCGCGCTGGACGTACTCGCGGGAGCCGCCGACGACGGTCCGCCAGGCCGGCGAGTTCTTCACGCTGAGCATGCCGTGGTTGCGGAGGAATTCGAACAGGTAGCGCGCCGGGTAGCGCAGGGTGTCCACGCGGTCGGCCGACCAGACCGTGGACACCAGCGGCAGCACGAAGTGGTCGATGAAGTAGCCGGTGTAGCCGCCGATGGCGAGGAACGCGCCGATCGTGACGTCCCCGGCCTCGGGTGCCTCCAGGAGGCGCTTCGCGTGCCGGTGGAACCGTTTCACCTCGGCCAGCATCCGCAGGTAGCGGGTGCGGGTGACGTTGCGCCGCTGGGCGAACAGTCCGGGCAGGCCCTTGGCGCCGGCGTACTGCAGGCCGCAGCCGTCACAGCGGATGCTCATCGACATCTCGGTGTCGTGGGTGCGGACACCGAGCTCGCCGAACAGCCGCAGCAGGGTCGGGTAGGTGCGCTCGTTGTGGACGATGAAGCCGGAGTCGACACCGATGGTGCCGCCGTGGGCGCTGGGCACGTCGTGGGTGTGCGCGTGCCCGCCGAGGCGGTCGTCGGCCTCGAACAGCAGCACCTCGTACTTCCGCTGCAAAAGGTATGCGGCTGTCAGCCCGGCCACCCCGCTGCCGATGACGCCGATGCGTTGTCCCGTGATCTCCACACCGGTGTTTCGAGACCGCGGCGCCGCCGGATTGGCCGGTCGCCGGACCAATCCCCCATGCGCGCGGGCGCGAATCCCCGGCATGCCGAACCGCACCGCGCACCGCCTCGCTTCCTTCGTCGAAAGAATCCTCGGCGGGCCGCTGCCCGTCGGCCTGCGAACCTGGGACGGAACCCGCGTCGGCCCAGCTCAGGGGCCTGCCGTCGTGCTGCGCAACCGCCGCGCGCTGCGCCGTCTGCTGTATTCCCCGGGCGAGCTGGGGCTGGCGCGAGCGTACGTCTCGGGCGATCTGGACGTCGAAGGCGACCTCGCCGAGGGCTTCCGGCGCGTCTGGGCCCTCACCCGCTCGGGTGAGCTCAACCGGGTGAAGCTCGGCCCGCGCGACTGGGCTGAGGCGGTCACGCTCGCGGGGCGCCTCGGCGTGTTCGGGCTCCCGCCGAAGCCCCCCGCCGAGGAAGCCCGGCTGAGCGGCAGGCTGCACAGCCTGCTGCGGGACAAGTCCGCCATCGCGCACCACTACGACCTGTCCAACGCCTTCTATCAGCTGCTGATGGACGAATCGATGGCGTACTCCTGCGCCTACTGGACCTCGGACGAGCCCGGCTACGGCCTGGCACAGGCACAGTTCGACAAGCTGGAGATGATCTGCCGCAAACTGGGGCTGCGGCCGGGCATGCGCCTGCTGGATGTCGGCTGCGGCTGGGGTTCGCTGCTGGTGCACGCGGCGAAGCACCACGGCGTGGAGGCCGTGGGCATCACGCTGTCGGCGCAGCAACTGCAGCACGTCCGCGGCCGGCTCGCGCAGCACGACCTCGAGGATCGCGTCGAAGTGCGGCGCCAGGACTACCGGGAGCTGGCCGACGAGCCGTTCGACGCGGTGGCGTCGATCGAGATGGGCGAGCACGTCGGCGAAGCGAACTACCCGGCGTACACCCAAACGCTGTACCGGATGGTGAAGCCGGGCGGACGCCTGGTGCTGCAGCAGATGTCGCGCGGGCACGTCGCGCCCGGTGGCGGCGCGTTCATCGAGCGGTACATCGCGCCCGACATGACCATGCGCCCGCTGAGCCGGACGCTCGGGCACCTCGAGTCCGCCGGGTTCGAGCTCCGTGACGTGCACGCGATGCGCGAGCACTACGTTGACACCGTTCGCGCGTGGGCCGAAACGCTCGAACGGAATTGGGCCGACGTGGTGGCGCTGATCGGCGAGCCGGGTGCTCGGGTCTGGCGGCTCTACCTGGTCGGCGGGGCGCTGGCGTTCGAGGAGAACCGGATGGGTGTGGACCAGATCCTCGCGGTACGGCCGTCGGACGACGGCGTGAGCGGGCTGCCACCCACCCGGGAGTGGTCCTGATGCCCCTGGGCGGCGCACTGCTCGTCACCGCCGCCGTCACGCTCGTGGCGATGACGGCGACGTTCGGGATCGCGTTGGCGCGCAAGCGTTACGACACGGTCGACACGTTCTGGGGCGTCGGGTTCGCCGTGGTCGCGCTGGTCGCCTTCCCGCTCGGGGACGGGCCGCTCTCGCTGCGGCTGGTGGTCACCGCGCTGACGGTGATCTGGGGCGTGCGGCTTTCGCTGCATCTGCACCTGCGCAACCACAAGCTGCCCGAGGACCCGCGGTACGCGCGGATGGCCGAGCGCGCCGGGCCGAACCCGGCGCTCAAGATCTTCGTACGGGTCTACCTCCTTCAAGCCGTGGTGCTGTACTTCGTGTCGCTGCCGGTGCAGTTCGCCCAGTACGGCACGGGTTTGAGCGTGCTGGGCTGGCTCGGCGTCGTGGTGTGGCTCGTCGGGTTCGCCTTCGAAACGATCGGCGACGAGCAGCTCCGCCGGTTCAAAGCCGACCCGGGCAACCGCGGCCGGGTGCTCGACACCGGGCTCTGGCGCTACACCCGCCATCCGAACTACTTCGGCGACGCGTGCGTGTGGTGGGGCCTCTACCTCCTGGCGTGCTCGACCTGGCCCGGCGCGGCGACCGTGTTGTCGCCGATCGCGATGACGTACACGCTGGCGCGTGGCACGGGGAAACCGTTGCTGGAGAAGGGAATGGCTCGGACCCGTCCGGCGTACGCGAGCTACGTCGAGCGGACCAGCGGGTTCTTCCCGTTGCCTCCCAAGCGCGTCACTCCCCGGTGAGCCCGTCGGTCAGCTCGCGCAGGACGTCGAGGTGGCCGACGTGGCGGGCGGTCTCCTCGATCATGTGCGTGAGCACCCAGCGGACGTTCACCTCGCGGTCGCGGAACGGGACGACATGCCCGAATTCGAGCCTGCCGACGATCTCGCGGCTGCGCGCGCACTCCGCGTCGTAGTCGGCGAGCAGCTTCTCCACGGTGATGCCCTCCGGTACGCGGAACTCCGCGTCGGGATCCTTCTCCAGGATGGGTTCCCAGGTGTCCTCCTTCCCGTCCAGCACGACGCTGAACCAGTAGAACTCGTTGAGGGTCAGGTGCGCGACCAGCCCGGTGATGGTGGTCAGCTCGCTGGGCAGGTGCGCCCGGCGAGCCTGCTCGATCGTCAGCCCGGAGGACTTCCACACGACGGTGGCGCGGTGGTAGTCGAGCAGGCCCTCCAGGATTTCCCTCTCGCTGCCGGTGAGCGGGACGTCCGGGCGCTTCGGTCGTTCGGTCATGATCCGCAGTCTTCCGGATGCCACCGACAGTTTTTCGTCGGCTGCGATACCTTGCACACGATGTAATCGTGGGCTATGTTTGTGCGCGTGCCGGACGAGTTCCTTCTCGAAGAGCAAGCCTGCTTCGCGCTGTACGCGGCGTCGCGAGCGGTGACGGACACCTACCGTCCCCTGCTCGGCGAGCTCGGCCTGACGTACCCGCAGTACCTGGTGCTGCTGGTTTTGTGGGAGTCCGACTCGCGGCCGGTCAAGGAGATCGGCGAGGCACTGCACCTGGACTACGGCACGCTTTCCCCGCTGCTCAAGCGGCTCGAGGCCAACGGCATGGTGACGCGGGCACGGCTCGCCACCGACGAACGCACCGTGGTGATCAGCCTGACCGAGGAGGGCCGGGCCGTGCGTTCACGCGCAGCCGGGATCCCGACGGCCATCGGCTGCGCACTGGGCCTCGAGGACACCGAGCGGCGGCAGCTCATCGACACCCTGCGCCGGCTGACCGCGTCGACCGTCGCCTATTCCGATCGTTCTCACTGAGGAGGCACTATGCCCAGCCGTGACGCCACCACCCACTGGGTCGGCGGATTGAACAGCGGGAAGGGCGAAGTCACCCTGGACTCGTCCAACGCGGGCACGTTCGCGGTCTCGTTCCCGACCCGCGCGGGCGACCCCGACGGCCAGACCAGCCCCGAAGAACTCATCGCGGCGGCACACTCCTCGTGCCTGGCGATGAACCTGTCGGGCGTGCTGGAATCCCAGAAGATCGTCGCGGACTCGATCGATGTCAGCGCCGAGGTCACGCTCGGCCCGGCCAAGGGCGGCGGCTTCGAAATCAGCGGCATCGCGATCACCCTGCGCGCTTCGGTCCCCGGCGTTTCCGCCGAGCAGTTCGCGGAGTTCGCCGCGACTGCGGAAAAGACGTGCCCGGTCTCGAAGGCCTTGGCAGGCACCACGATCACCATGGACGCCGCACTCGCCTGAGCCTTCTCCCCCGGCCCCTCGTGAGTGGTAAGTGACGTTAGAACGTCACTTACCACTCACGAGACCCGACCTGCACCCGCCGAAGTCCGCACCGCGGTAGGTCACCAAGAGATCGTTCGCCCGCCGGGGATGACGCGCACGGTCAGCTGAACGCTTCCGCGTTCAGCGAAGCCCACTCCGCGTACGTCGTGCCGGGACGTCCCAGCAGCTCCTCGAAGACGCCGGTGGGCACCTGCGGATGCCGCACGGCGAGCTCGAAACCGTCCAGAATCCAGTCGACTGCCCCCTCCGGAATGCCGTAGGCGACCCACTGCGAACGCTGCTCGGCCCGGGTCAGCTCGCGGAACGTGATCGGCTTCCCCAGCGCCGCGCCGATCGCCGCGGCCTGGGCGCGCTGGCTGATCGACTCCGGTCCACTGAGGACATATGTCTTGCCGACATGTCCTTCTGTGGTAAGGACATGTGCGGCGACGGCCGCGATGTCGCCGAGGTGGATCGGCGTATGCGTCGCCTCGCCGTAGGCCGATCGGACCTCTCCGGTCGCGCGCACCATGTCGGCCCAGCCGAGCGTGTTGTTCATGAACACCCCCGGCCGCAGGAACGTCCGGTCGAACCCCGCCGAGCGCACGGCCGCCTCCACGGCGCCGTACTCGTGCCCGCTCGAACCTTCGTGCTCCTCGCCGACGCTGGCCCCCGACAACGCCACCACCCGCCGAATCCCCGCTTCGACAGCCAGCTCGCAGAATCGCCCGACGGTCCGCGCCATCGGCGCCAGGTAGACCGCGGAAACACCCTTCAGCGCCACCGGCAACGTCGACGGGCGCGCCAGCGACCCAACCACGACGTCGACACCAGACGGAAGCGCGGCACGCGCAGGATCGACCGTCAGCGCCCGGACATCGGCACCCCGCGCGAGCAGTTCGTCGACCACCAGCCGTCCCACGTTTCCGGTCGCGCCCGTCACCAGGATCGTCACCAGAACCCCCTTTGTCGTATGACGTACGAGAAGTGAGCGTACAGCATACGAGAAGTCCGTGAACCGGGATTTCAGGAGATGGTCGGGAGCTCCGGGGCCGCGACGTCGTAGATCTTGCCCGGCTGCGAAAGCAGCGCCGCCAGGACCTTCGCCTTGCGGTCGGTCTGCTCCGCGGTCCCCCAGCGGACGATCTTCCCGCTGGTCAGCGTGAACTCCACGCTCGCGGGCGTCTGCGCCGACGCCGTCGTGACCTGCTTGAGCAGCTGCTCCGGGATCACGCCGAGCACCGCCGTCACCGCGCGCGTCACCGGGTCGTCGGCCGAGACCTTCGGCAGCTTCAGCTCCGGCAGGCCGGGCGGCCGGGCGGGCACTGTCTTGAACACCACGCCGCCGCCGTCGACCAGGTGGACGCCGTCGCCGCCCGGGCCGCTGTCGAAGAACGCGATCGCGGTCCGCTCGGTCACCGTGATCTCGACGGTGTTCGGCCACGACCGCGACACCTCGACCGTCGCGATGCCCGGCAGCTGCGTCACCCGGTCGCGGATTTCGTCGGTGTCCAGCCGGAGCATCGGCTTGTCGGGCGGCACCGCCGCGGCCGTGCGGATCTGATCCGCCGGCACGCTCCGCGCGCCGTTCACCGCGACCTCGTGCACGCCGAGCATCGAGCTGAAGAACAGCAGATACACCGCCGCGGCGACGGTCAGCACGGTCAGCAGCGCGACCCAGCGGCGCCGGATCTCCTGCGGCCGGGTGGGCCGCTGGCGCACGCTCTGAGTCTGCGTGCGGGTACGGCGACGCTCCTCCTCGGAGCGCCGCCCCCGGCGTTCCCTGGCCAGGGCAGCGCGATCCCGTTCGTCCTCATCGGACGGACGGCGGCGTTCCCTGGTCGGGCTCATCTCAGCGCTTGTCCAGCTCGGCGAGGATCTCCGGACCCAGCTGCGTGACGTCACCCGCGCCCATGGTCACCACGAGGTCACCCGGCTTCGCCAGCGAGGCGATCAGCCCGGCGGCCACGTCGAACGCGGGCTCGTAGTGCACCGGCACCGAGACCTGGTCCGCGATCAGCGCGCCCGTGACACCCGGCTCCGGCTCCTCACGAGCACCGTAGACGTCCAGCACCACGACCTCGTCGGCCAGCGAAAGCGCCGCCGCGAACTCCTGGAAGAACGTCTTCGTCCGCGAGTACAGGTGCGGCTGGAACACCACGAGCACCCGGCCACTGCCGGCCGCCGTGCGGACCGCGCGCAGCTGCGCGGCGACCTCGGTGGGGTGGTGGGCGTAGTCGTCGTAAACGCGGACGTCGCCCGCGCGGCCCTTGAACTCGAACCGCCGGCGCACGCCGCCGAACGCCGCCAGCCCCTCGGCCAGGCCCGCCACCGGCGCGCCCAGCTCGACCCCGGCCAGCAGCGCCGCGATGGCGTTCAAAGCCATGTGCTCACCCGGAACCGCGACCGTGACATCGGCTTCCTCGCCGTCGAGAGCGATCCGCACGACGCCGCCGTCGGGCAGCGGCAGGTAGGACAGCACGCGGGCATCGGCGGCGGCGGAATGCCCGTAGCGCCGCACCCGGACGCCCATCGCGAGCGCTTCGTCGCCCAGCGCGGACGCTGCTTCGTCGTCATCACAGACGATCAGCAGGCCGCCCGGCGCGATCCGGCCGACGAACTCGGTGAACACCTTGGTGTACGCCTCGGCGGTGCCGTGGTGGTCCAGGTGGTCCGGCTCGACGTTCGTCACGACCGCGACCGACGGCGTGTAGGTCAGGAACGAGCCGTCGCTCTCGTCGGCCTCGGCGACGAAGATGCCGCCGCTGCCGTGATGCGCGTTCGCGCCGGATTCGTTGAGGTCGCCGCCGATCGCGAACGACGGGTCGAGCCGGCAGTGCTGGAGCGCGACCGTCAGCATCGACGTCGTCGACGTCTTGCCGTGCGTGCCCGCGATGCAGGCGACGCGGTGGCCCTCCATCAGCCCGGCCAGTGCCTGCGCCCGGTGCAGCACCGGAATCCCGCGCGAACGCGCCGCGGCCAGCTCCGGGTTGGTCTCCTTGATCGCCGTCGACACGACCACCGCGGACGGCGGCTCGGCCAACGAGTCCAGATTGGACGCCTGCTGGCCGACGAACAGCGTCGCGCCCTGCGCCCGCAGCGACAGCAGCGCGCGCGACTCCTTGGCGTCCGAACCGGACACCTGCGCGCCACGCGCCAGCAGGATCCGCGCGATCCCGGACATCCCGGCACCGCCGATCCCGATCAGATGAGCTCGGGTCAGCTCCGAGGGCAGGTCAACCACGAGCGGCCTCCAGCACGATCTTGGCGAGGGTCTCGTCGGCTTCGCGGTGCCCGAGGCCGACGGCGGCGGCACTCATCTTCGCGACCCGGTCGGCGTCGATCACCAGCGGGACCACCAGCTCGGCGACCTTGGCCGCGGACAGCTCGCCGTCGGCGACCATCAGCGCCGCCCCGGCGTCCACCGCCGGGCGCGCGTTGGTCGCCTGCTCGCCGTTGCCGTGCGGCAGCGGGACGAACACCGCGGGCAGGCCGACCGCGGTCACCTCGGCCACGGTCATCGCGCCGGACCGGCACACCGCGGCGTCGGCGGCGGCGTAGGCCAGGTCCATCCGCTCCAGATACGGCACCGGCACGTAGGCCGGGCGCCCCGGGAACTCCTGCACGACCAGGGTGTTCTTCGGGCCGTGCGCGTGCAGCACGCCGACCCCGGCGTCCGCCAGGTCCTTCGCCGCACCGGAGACGGCGTTGTTGATCGACTGCGCGCCCTGCGAACCGCCGAAGACCAGCAGCGTCGGCGCGTCCGGGTCGAGGCCGAAGTGCGCACGGGCCTCGGCACGCAGCGCGGCCCGGTCCAGCGACGTGATCGAGCGCCGCAGCGGGATGCCGACGACCTCGGCCTTGGGCAGCGGCGTGCCGGGCACGGCCACCGCGACCCGCGCGGCGAACCGGGCACCGACCTTGTTCGCCAGGCCTGGCGACTGGTTGGCCTCGTGCACGACGATCGGCACCCGGCCACGCGCGGCGAGGTACGCGGGCAGCGCGACATAGCCACCGAAGCCGACGACGACGTCCGCGCCGAGCCGGTCGAGCACCTCGCGGGTCTGCCGGACCGAGTCGCGGACCTTGAGCGGCAGGCGCAGCAGGTCGAGGGTGGGCTTGCGGGGCAGCGGGACCGGCGGGATCAGCTCCAGCTCGTAACCGCGGGCCGGGACGAGCTTGTTCTCCAGGCCGCGCTCGGTGCCGAGCGCGATGACGGTGGCGTCCGGGCGCAGGCGCTTGACGGCGTCGGCCAGTGCCAGCGCGGGCTCGATGTGTCCAGCGGTGCCACCCCCGGCGACCACGACCACCGGCCCCCTGCTGGTACCAGCGGCGGATCGCTCGGTTCCCTTGACGGGCTTACTCACCTATGACCTCTCCGGTTCGCGGTACTCCGGGTACCACGGCTCGCTGTTGTCCGCGCCGCGCCAGTCCGAGCCGTGCTCTTCCTGGCCGCACTCCGCCGCACCGGCTCGCGGACCGACCGGCGCCGTTCCTGCGCCGGTGCGGGCCGGGCCGCGCGCGGCGCCGGCCGGGCCGCCTTCGCCCCACCCCGGCCGCTGCCCTTGCGGGCCGAGGGCGGGCGGTACGGGTCGGGCGCGGGCAGCCGCAGCAGGCGTCCGAATTTACCCGGCCCCTGTGTGCGCAGTGCGGCCACCGCCTCCGGTTCGTGCCGGGCGGCGTTGGCGAGCACGCCCATGATGAGCATGGTGATCACCAGCGAGGTGCCGCCGTAGGAGATCAGCGGCAGCGTGACGCCGGTGACCGGGAGGACACCGACGACGTAGCCGATGTTGATGGCGGCCTGGGCCACGAGGAACACCGTCAGCGTGGCGGAGACGATCCGGATCCACGGGTCGATGTTGCGGGTGGCGATCCGCAGCCCGACCACGGCGACCCCCGCGAACAGGCTCAGCACCACGACGCAGCCGATGAAGCCGAGCTCCTCGCCGATCAGGGCGAAGATGAAGTCGTTCTGGACGTTCGGCAGGTAGCTCCAGCTGGCCGCCCCTTGGCCGAGGCCCTTGCCGAACAGCCCACCGTCGGCGAGCGCGAGCTTGGCTTGGTTCGCCTGGAAGCCCGCGGCGCTGGTGTCACTGTCCGAGGACAGGAACGACAGCACCCGCTGCAGCCGGTACGACGAGATGACCGCCAGCACCAGCACCCCCGCGAGGCCGCCGGCCATGATCACCCCGAAGAGCCGTTTCGGCGCGCCGGCGAACCACAGCAGGGCGAGCAGCACGACGGCGAGGGTGACCGTGCCACCGAGGTCGGGCTGCAGCATCAGCAGGCCGAACATCAGCAGCGCGATCGGCACCACCGGCACCAGCAGGTGGCGCCACTGGTGGATCACGTTGTACTTGATCACCAGGATGTGCGCGCCCCAGAACGCGAGCGCGACCTTGGCGGCCTCGACCGGCTGGAAGGCGAACTCGCCGAGCTTGAACCAGCCCTGCGAGCCGTTGACCTCGACGCCCAGCGGCGTGAGCACCAGCATCAGCAGGCCGAGGCAGACCACGACCATGGTCGCCGACATCGCCCGGATCCGCTCCAGCTTGATCCGCAGGCCGATCCAGAACACGACCGAGCCGAGGCCGACGAAGAACAGGTGCTTGGTGAACAGCGCGTACACGCCGCTGCCGGTTTTCGGGTTGTAGGAGGCCACCGACGACGCCGAGAGCACCATGACGATGCCGATCGTGGTGAGCACGCCGGTCAGCGCCAGCACGAGGTGGAAGGACGCCAGCGGCCGCGAGAGCCATGCGGTCAGCGCGGTGCGGATCGCGACGAACGCGCTCTCCTTACGCTGACGACGGGGCCGCTTCGGCGCGGGCTGCTTCTTCTCTTCAGGAGCCGTCACTCGGCTCCCCCGCTGCGTCGTCGCGAAGAACATGGACCGCACGCGCGAACGCGTCGCCGCGCTCGCCGTAGTTGCGGAACATGTCCAACGACGCCGCGGCGGGCGCGAGCAGCACCACATCACCAGGCCGGGCCATCGCGCTGGCCGCATCCACCGCCGCAGTCATGGGTTCATCGTCACCCGGATGGAGGCTCTTCACCGGGACATCCGGCGCGTGTCGCGCGACCGCGGCGGCGATCACGGGTGAATCGACACCGAGTAGCACAACTCCGCGCAGGCGGCCGGCGATGCTGCTCACCAGTTCGTCCACCGAAGCGCCCTTGAGCTGGCCACCGGCGATCCAGACCACGCTTTCGTGGGACCGCAGCGAGCCGGCGGCGGCGTGCGGGTTGGTCGCCTTCGAGTCGTTGACGTACCGGATCCCGCCGACCTCGGCGACCTCGACCGCGCGGTGCGGCGCGGGCTGGTACTCGCGCAGGCCCTTCGCCACCGCGTCCGGCGAGACGCCGTGGGCGCGGGCCAGCGCCGCCGCGGCGAGCGCGTTGGCGACGTTGTGCGGACCGGCCGGGCGGACGTCGGACAGCGTCGCCAGCGCCTCGGCGCTGATCGACGGATCCTCGACGAAAGCGCGGTCGACCAGCAGGTCTTCCACGATGCCCAGCTCGCCGGGCCGCGGGGTGTCGAGCTGGAAGCCGACGCGGCGGGCGTCCTCACCCGCGTGCTCGTCGGCGATCCGGGTGGACCACTCGTCGTCGACGTTGTGCACGACGACGTTCGCGTGGACGTACGCGCGGCCCTTCGCCGCCGCGTACTCCTCCATCGAGCCGTGCCAGTCGATGTGGTCCTCGGCCAGGTTGAGCACCGCGGCGGCCTCGGGCGCGAGCGTCGAGGACCAGTGCAGCTGGAAACTGGACAGCTCCACGGCCAGTACGTCGTACCCGGCGCGGACCGCGTCCAGCGCCGCGTAGCCGATGTTCCCGCAGGCCACGGCGTTCGCGCCGGCCGCATTGAGGATCGACTCGAGCATGCCCGCGGTGGTCGTCTTGCCGTTGGTGCCGGTGACAACGAGCCAGGATGGCGGGTGCTCACGCAGCTGCCCGACGCGCCAGGCCAGCTCGACGTCGCCGATCACCTCGACCCCGGCCTCGGCGGCGGCCACCAGCAGCGGCGACGCCGGCCGCCAGCCCGGGCTGGTCACCACGAGCACGGCGTCGGACGGCGGTTCGGTCAGGCCCGGCACCAGCTCGGCGCCGAGGCCCTCGAGCTCGGCCAGGCGCTCGGCATTCCCGTCGGTAACGGTGACGCGGGCACCCAGCTCGACCAGCGCCGGGACGATCGACTTCCCGGTGACCCCGGCCCCGGCGACCAGGACGTGACGACCGGCGACGTCCACTAGCCACCAACCCCGAGCTGCTCGCTGTAGAACAAGCCGAGCCCGAACATGCAGCAGATCGCCGAGAGCAGCCAGAACCGGATGATCACCGTGGTTTCCGCCCACCCGGCCAGTTCGAAGTGATGATGGAAGGGCGCCATCCGGAAGAGCCTTCGCCGGGTCGTCCGGAACACCACGATCTGCGTGACCACCGAGATCATCTCGACCATGAACAGGCCGCCGATGACGATGGCGAGCAGCTCGGTGCGGGTGGTCATCGACAGCCCTGCGACCAGGCCGCCCAGCGCCAGTGAGCCGGTGTCCCCCATGAAGATCTTGGCCGGTGCCGCGTTCCACCAGAGAAACCCGACGCAGGCGCCGGTGGCCGCGGCGGCGACCACCGCCAGGTCCAGCGGGTCGCGGACGTCGTAACAGGCGGGCTGCGGGGCGTCGGCACAGGACAGGCGGGCCTGCCAGAACGAGATGACCACGTAGGTGGCCAGCACCATCGCCGCGGCGCCACCGGCCAGGCCGTCGAGGCCGTCGGTGAAGTTGACCGCGTTCGACCAGCCCGAGATCACGATGTAGCAGAAGATCACGAAGACGACCGACGGGAACGTGATCAGCGCGAGGTCGCGGACGTAGGACAGCGCGGGCGAGGCCGGGGTCAGCCCGCGGACGTCGGCGAACTGCTGCGACAGGAACGCGAACGCGATCGTGACGACCAGCTGACCGACCAGCTTCGCGGTCTTGTTGAGCCCGAGGTTGCGCTGCTTGCGGATCTTGATGAAGTCGTCGAGGAAGCCGACGATGCCGAGCCCGACCGCCAGGAACAGCACCAGCAGACCGGACACCGACGGCGCGGCGCTGCGGGCGTTGGCCGTCCAGTTGATCAGGTGCGCGGCGAAGTACCCGACGACCATCGCGATGATGATCGCGACACCGCCCATGGTGGGGGTACCACGCTTGGATTTGTGTCCCTGCGGGCCTTCCTCGCGGATCTCCTGCCCGAAGCCCTGCCGGGAGAACACCCGGATCAGGTAGGGCGTGAGCAGGATGGAGACCAGCAGGCCCGCCGCGGCCGCGATCAGGATGCTGATCACGCGTCACCACCGTTCGAGCGTTCGTGAGAAGGGAAATTGTCCGGAGCCGAGGTGAGCAGCGCTTCGGCGACCCGCCAGAGGCCGGCCACCTTGGAGGCCTTGACCAGCACCACGTCCCCGGGACGGAGCTGATCATGCAGCAGGGCCGCCGCCGCCTCGACGTCGGGTACCAGAGTGGATTCCTCGCCCCAGGAGCCTTCCTGGTGCGCGCCTTGGTGCATCGCGGCGGCCTCGGGCCCGATCACCACGAGCTTGGCGATGTTGAGCCGGACGACCAGCCGGCCGATCTCGTCGTGCGCGGTCACCGAGTCGGCGCCGAGCTCGCCCATCACGCCGAGCACGGCCCAGGTCCGGCGGCCGTCGCGGCCCATCGCGGCGAGCGCCTTGAGGCCCGCGCGCATGGACTCGGGGTTGGCGTTGAAGGAGTCGTTGAGGATGGTCACGCCGTCGGGGCGGGTGGTGACCTCCATCCGCCGGGCCGAACGCCGCTCCAGCGCCGAGAGCCGGGTGGCGATCTCCACCGGCGTCGCGCCCAGTTCGAGGGCCACGGCCGCGGCCGAGAGCGCGTTGCCGACGTGGTGCTCGCCGTGCAGCGGCAGCTTCACCGACGCCTCGCCGGCCGGGGTGATCAGCCGGAAGGACGCGCGGGCCTCGTCGTCCACGGTGATGTCGGCGGCGCGGACGTGCGCCGAGGGGCTGGTGCCGACGGTGACCACGCGGGCCTTCGTCCGGCTCGCCATGGCCGCGACCAGCGGGTCGTCGGCGTTGAGCACGGCGACGCCGTCCTCCGGCAGCGCCTCGACCAGCTCGCCCTTGGTCTTCGCGATGCCCTCGCGCGAGCCGAACTCGCCGACGTGCGCGGTGCCGACGTTGAGCACCACGCCGATCTTCGGCGGCGCGATCGCGGCCAGCTCGGCGATGTGGCCGGGGCCGCGGGCGGAGAGCTCCAGCACCAGGTGGCAGGTGTGCGCGTCGGCCCGCAGCGCGGTCCAGGGGTGGCCCAGCTCGTTGTTGAACGACCCGGGCGGCGCGACCGTCGGCCCGATCGGCTCCAGCAGCTGCGCGATGACGTCCTTGGTCGAGGTCTTGCCGGACGAGCCGGTGACGCCGACGACGGTCAGGCCGCTCGCGGACAGGGTCTGCACGACGTGGCGGGCGAGCTTGCCCAGCGCGGCCAGCACGGCGGCGCCGGAGCCGTCCTTGTCGCCGGTCAGCGCGACCGAGCGCTCGTGGGCCTCGCCCTCGGGCAGCGGCGGGACGATGATCGCGGGCGCGTCGACCTCGCGGGCGGCGAGCACCGCGACCGCGCCGGCGGCGACGGCCTGCGCGGCGAAGTCGTGGCCGTCGACCTTCTCGCCGGGAAGGGCCACGAACAGGCCACCGGCGGTGAGCTTGCGGGTGTCGAACTCGACGCTGCCGGTCACCTCCGGGGTGCCCTCGGCGCGGTGCAGCCGGCCGCCGACGACGTCGGCGATCTCGGCCAGGCTGAGCACGATCACACACTCACCTCGAGTTTGTTGCGGATGGCCGCGGCCAGCTCGTCGCGGTCGGAGAACGGGTGCACGACGCCGCCGGCCTCCTGGCCGGACTCGTGCCCCTTGCCGGCGAGGAACAGGATGTCCCCGGGCTCGGCCAGCGAGACGGCGTGGACGATGGCCTCGCGGCGGTCGCCGATTTCGAGGATCTCCCCCGCGCCCTCGGCCGCGCGCGCCCCGGCCAGCATCGCCGCGCGGATGGCGGCGGGGTCCTCGGAACGCGGGTTGTCGTCGGTCACGATCAGCACTTCGCTGCGCCGGGCCGCCGCTTCGCCCATCATCGGGCGCTTCGCCGTGTCACGGTCTCCGCCGCAGCCGAGGACGGTGATGATCCGGCCCTCGGTCCGGGCACGCAGCGCGTCGAGGCCCTGCGCCACCGCGGCGGGCTTGTGGGCGTAGTCGACGACGGCGGTGAACTGCTGGCCGACGTAGACGCGCTCCATCCGGCCGGGCACCTGGACGTCGGCGAGCCCGGCGACGATGTGCTCCAGGCTCACCCCGGCGGTGCTCAGGATGGCCGCGGCCAGCACCGCGTTGGCGACGTTGAACTCGCCGGGCAGCGGGATCCGCGCGGGCGTGCTGACGCCGTCCGGGCGGTGCAGGGTGAAGGTCTGCTCGCCGTGCGCGGTGGCCTCCAGGTCGGTGGCGCGCCACTGCGCGTCCGAGCCCGGTTCGGTGGAGACGGTGACCGTGTGCGGCGTGCGCAGGGCCTGGCCCCAGGCGCTGTCGACCACCACGACCTCGGTGGTCGAGCGGCCGTCGAACAGCAGCGACTTCGCGGCGAAGTACTCCTGCATGTCCTTGTGGAAGTCCAGGTGGTCCTGGGAGAGGTTGGTGAACGCGCCGACCGCGAACCGGACGCCGTTGACCCGGCCCAGCGCGAGCGCGTGGCTGGAGACCTCCATCGGCACGTGGGTGACACCGCGCTCGACCATCACCGCGAGCAGCGCCTGCAGGTCCGGCGCCTCGGGCGTGGTGAAGCCGCTGACCAGGCGTTCCCCGGCGATGCGGGTCTCGACCGTGCCGATCAGGCCGGTCCTCAGCCCGGCCGCGTGCAGCCCGGCGTCGACCAGGTACGACGTGGTCGTCTTGCCGGAGGTGCCGGTGACCCCGAGGACGGACAGCTTGAGCGACGGCTCGCCGTAGATCCAGGCGGCGATCTCGCCGAGGGCCGCGCGCGGGTCCGCGTGCACCAGGATCGGCACCCCGGCCTCGCGCAGCGCGGGCCGTTCGGCGCCTTCGGCGTCGGTCAGCACCGCGACAGCACCGGCGGCGACCGCCTGGCCGCTGAAGTCGGCACCGTGGGCGCGGGCACCGGGCAGCGCGGCGAACAGGTCGCCGGGCAGCACGTGCTGGGCGCGCAGCGTGGTCCCGGTGACGGTCAGCTCGGCCGCGTCGGGGCTCTGGGCGATCAGCCGCGCGTCCGCCCTGGCGAGCAGCGTGGCCAGCGGGACCGGGTGGATCCGCGCCGGTCGCGGCGGCGCGGGGACCGCCTTGGCCGGGAATTCCGGCACCTGTGGACTGGAGGAGGACACGGACACGGCACAGAGGCTACCGAGGCGTGTCCGGGGGTTTGTCACGCGGTACGGCGAATGCGTGCACGCTCGGCACATGTGCTAGTGCGGCGCGCGGACATCGTTGCGGGGTAAGGACTTCCCGCTTCCCGCACCAACCCATGTGGACAATGCCGTGAAGGCCCCCTTACCGGCTATGAGAGCCGGTAAGGGGGCCTTCACGGACTGTGCCTACGGAATAATGAGCGGAACTTCCGGGGAAGGGCCGTCGGAAAGCGGAATCTGGTACCGCTGCGTGAGGTACGAAGCGATGGTGTGGAACAGCGGCGCCGCGGAGTGCCCCACCGGCAGCGTCGTGTCGGGCGCGTCCAGCCGGATGCCGACCACGAACCGCGGGTGGTCGGCGGGCAAGATCCCGGCGAAGGTGATGTTGTAGAGGTGGTCGCTGTAGGCCTTCGTCCGCGGGTCGACCTGCTGGCCGGTGCCGGTTTTCCCGGAGATCTGGTAGCCCTCGACCGAGGCGCTCGGCGCGGTGCCCTTCTGCAGCCCCTTGCCGTTCTGCGCGACCGCGCGCATCATGTCGCGCACCGTCTTCGCCGTCTGCGCGCTGACCACCTGGACGGTCTTGGGTGCCGGCTCCGGCACCACCGTCCCGTCCGGGTTGACCTTGGCCTTGACGATCCGCGGTTCGACGCGCAGGCCGTCGTTGGCGATGGCCTGGTACATCCCGGCCATCTGCAGCACGGTCATCGACAGGCCCTGGCCGATCGGCAGGTTGCCGAACGTCGTGGCCGACCACTGGCTGCGCGCCGGGACGAAGCCCGCGCTCTCGCCCGGCAGGCCGACGCCGGTGCGCTGGCCGAGGCCGAACTTCTTGAGCATGTCGTAGTAACGCTCCTCGCCGACCTTCTGGGCCAGCAGCAGGGTGCCGATGTTCGACGACTTGGCGAAGATGCCTGCCGTGGTGAACGTCTGCGTGCCGTGGTTCCAGGCGTCGTGCACGGTCTTGTCCGCGACCTGCAGCGAGCCGGGCACCTGGATCGTCGACTCCGGCGTGGCGAGGCCGTAGTCGATCGCCGCGGTCGCGGTCACGATCTTGTTGACCGAGCCCGGCTCGTACGGCGTGGTGACCGGGCGGTCGTTGAGGTTGTCCGCGTCCTGCCGCGTCGACGGGTCGTTCGGGTTGAACGTCTTGCTGTCGGCCAGCGCGTAGACCTCACCGGTCTTCGAGTCCAGGATCACCGCCTGGCCGCCCTGGGCGTGGGACTGCTCGACATAGTCGGTCAGCTGACGCTGCAGCTCGTACTGCAGGTCGGAATCGATGGTCAGCTCCAGGTCCGAACCGGGAACCGCGGCCTGGACGTCCTGCTCGGTACCCGGGATGACGACGTTGTCGCTGCCGTTCTTGGTGCTGACCAGCATCCGGCCGGGGGTCCCGGCGAGGTCGTTGTCCCGCGACTGCTCCAGTCCGATCAGGCCGTGCAGGTTGTTCTGCGAAACCTTCTCGCTGTTGGCGCGCCAGTTCGCGTAGCCGACGATGTTGGCCGCCAGCGAGTCGCTCGGGTACTGCCGCATCGCCCGGTTCTCCAGGGCGATCCACGGGAACTGCTTGTGGATGTCCTTGGCGATCGACGGCTCGACGTTGTCCACCAGGTACACGAAGGACGCGTCCTTGTGGAGCAGGCCGAGCAGCTGCTGCTCGGTGATCAGCTCCGGGATCTTCGCCGCGATGTACTTCGCCGCGTCCGCTGCCTCGGTGTCGTACGTCTTCGTCGTGGTGGGGTTCTTCTGCTTGTAGTCCACCAGCTGAGCCTTGTAGGTCCTGATGTTCACCGAAAGCGTGCGAACCTCGACGCTGAACGCCAGCTTCGACCCATTGCGGTCCACAATGGACCCGCGCTGGGCGGGGATGTCGACGGTCTGGACGCGCTGGCGGGTGGCCGCCTCGGACAGCGCGCCCGCCTCGAACCACTGCACCTGCACGAGCTTCCCGCCCGCGACGAGCAGCAGCGCGACGAGGATCAGCCGCACGGCCGAAAACCGGCTGCGCTGGCCGCCGTTGCCCCGTCGCGCGGCCGCGCGGCGGGTACCCGCGGCATACGTCCGGCGGGCACTGCCCGCCGACCGCGCCGCGGGCTTGCCTCGGCTCGAAGCCATCATCGGCCGTCACCGCCGGCCGGCGGTGCCGCGTTCTGGGGCTGGGCCGCTTCTTCGGTCGGGACCGCGGGCTGGTCGCCCTCGATCGGCGCGCCCTGCTGCGACTGCGTCCCGTTGGCCGGGGCGACCGGCGGCGCGGCCGGCACCGGCTGGACGTCGGCCTTGGCCTTCTTGGGCTCGCCGACCAGCGAGGTCTTGCCGTCGGGACCGACCACGATCCGCGCCGGGTCGCCGCCGGGCACCATGCCGAGCTGCTGCGCGGCCGGGGCCAGCGACGCCGGCGACTCCGCCTTGGCGACATCGCGCTGTAGCCGCTCCTTGGTCTCGGCCAGCTTCGCGTTGCCGGTGCGCAGCTGCTCGAGGCGGTAGGAGTCGGCGATGGCCTGCGTGGTCAGCCACAGCGTGCAGGCCACGCCGACGGCCAGCAGGCCCATCATCATCAGCACGAAGGACGCGCGCGAGCGCGGCCAGTGGATCTTGAGCTTGGTCCCGGTCTTGTCCTGGTCGGTGACCTTGAGCTTCTGCGGCGCGGGACGCTGCTCGCGCTGCTGCAGCAGGTCGGCGCGCTGCGCCCGGCGCGCGTAGGCGCGTTCGGCCGCCGACGTCCGGCCCCGGGACGCGCGGCGAGGCGCGACCTCGGGCGCGGTGGTCTCCGGGTCCTGCTCGACCGTGGTGGCCCGCGCGCGCTGGCGCGTCGCCGGGGCGGCGGCCCGGCGGCGGGTTTTGGCGGGAGCGGTCATCGCGGCTCTCCGATCCTCTCTGCGGCCCGCAGCCGCACCGAGGCGGCGCGCGGGTTGTGTTCGATCTCCTCTTCACCGGCCTTTTCGGCCCCTCGGGTCAGGAGCTTCAGCTCCGGCCCGTGCCCGGGCAGTTCCACCGGAAGTCCTTCCGGGGTCCGGGATTTCGCCAATTCCGCGAGCGCCTGCTTGACCAGCCGGTCCTCGAGGGACTGATAGGACTCCACGACGATGCGCCCGCCCATGCCCAGCGCGCCGAGCGCGGCGGGCATGGCCCGGCGCAGCACCTCCAGCTCGCCGTTGACCTCGATCCGCAGCGCCTGGAACGTCCGCTTGGCCGGGTGCCCGCCGGTGCGGCGGCTGGCTGCCGGGACGGCGTCGTAGAGCAGCTCGACCAGCCGCGCGCTGCGCGTGAACGGTTCCTTCTCGCGCTCCTTGACCACGGCCCGGACGATCCGCTGGGCGAACCGTTCCTCGCCGTAGTCGCGCAGGATCCGGATCAGCTCGCCGGGCGCGTAGGTGTTGAGGACGTCGGCGGCGGTGAACCCGGTGGTCGGGTCCATCCGCATGTCCAGCGGCGCGTCCTTGCTGTAGGCGAACCCACGCTCGGCGCGGTCCAGCTGCATCGAGGACACCCCGAGGTCGAACAGGATGCCATCCACATGGGACAGTCCCAAGCTTTGGACGGCGTCGGGGAGCCCGTCGTAGACGGTGTGGACCAGGTCGACGCGGTCACCGTGTCGTTGCAGGCGTTCGCGGGATTTCTCGAGCGCGTCCGGGTCGCGGTCCAGCGCGATGAGGCGCAGCCGCGGGAAGGCTTCGAGGAGGGCATCCGAATGCCCGCCGAGCCCCACGGTCGCGTCGACGAGAGTGGCGTCGCGATCGGCGAAGACAGGGGTGAAGAGCTCGACGATGCGAGCCAGCAGCACCGGGACGTGTTCAGGTGCCATCATCATCTCCCTCCCCCAATTCGCCGTGCACTTTCGGGGAAGACAGCGGATGCCGTCAGGTCCCTGTCCGCCCGCTTTTCCTGACCTGGTACCGGGGAAGGTGCACCAGGGCCACTGAGCGGACAGAGGCCTCACGGCATCCGGATGGGCGTTTCCGTTGTGCGGCACGGCGAACCCCCGTCCCCCGACGACGTGGGTGCTCCGTCCGCGCGTCAGAAGACGCCCGGCAGTACTTCCTCTCGAGCCTTCGCGTAGCTGTCTTCGTGTTCTTCCAGGTAGCCCTGCCACGCTTCGGCGTCCCAGATCTCCAGCCTGGTGATCGCACCGATCACCACGCATTCCTTGCTGAGCCCCGCGTAGCGGCGAAGCTCGGGCGCGATACTGATGCGCCCCTGCCCGTCAGGGCGTTGTTCGTCCGTACCCGCGAACAGGTAACGCTGATAGGCCCGAACCGCCTCGTTGGTGAACGGGGCGTCGGCGACCTTGCGCGCCATCTGCTCGAACTCGGCGCGAGGGAAGACGAAGAGGCAGTGATCCTGCCCCTTGGTGACCATCAGCCCACCCGCCAAGGCGTCACGGAACTTCGCGGGCAGCGCGAGCCGCCCTTTGTCGTCCAGTTTCGGGGTGTGGGTGCCGAGGAACACGGCCTCCACCTCCCTACCGCGCCCGGTGGCGAACCTCCGTTAGCGGCTCCGGGGCTTCCCTTCCGCCCCACTGGCCACCACCGTACCCCACTTTTCACCACAGTCAACGCGACAAACGGGCAGACCACTCCGTCGTGTCAGGCGTTTTCGCTGGTCAGCTGGGTGGGGCCAGGTGGGGGGTGCGGTGGGGGACGGTGGCCAAGATCCCCCGAGGCGGGGGGTCACGCAACCTCGACGGGTCCTCATGCGTCCGCATATCGGCCGCGAGAGCCCCATTTCCCGGCCAGTGGGGCACCGTGGGGCCGGGGCGTGGGGGTTGGTGGGGGAAGTGCGGGACGCGGGTGGGGACCCGTGGGGAGGGGGAAGCGAAGGTCGTGAATGACGCGTTCAGGACGTGCGACGTCCTGAACGCGTCATTCACGACCTTCTGGTCCGCGCTACCCGGCCGAGGTGAGCTCCGCGAGACGCGCAGCGAGACGCGGCCCATCAGTCGGCGTCACCGTGACCCAGGAAGAGCCACCGCGCCCAGGAGCGGAAGAAGCACAGTAAGCACCAACGTCGGTGTCGAACCACGTCAGCCCACCGGTCCGGTGAACCCGCCCGTCCGCACCCCGGACCCGCACGCTGAACTGCCCAGCCGAGTACACCGGCCGCGCCTGGATCGCCAAAACCTCCCGCAGCTGAGCCGAAGTAGCCGCCGTACGCCCGCCAGGCGAGGAGAACACCGGATCCTCGACCCCGCCGGCCAACGCCGTCGAAGGGAGGCTCACGCCGTACCCCGGGCCGGGGCTGAGCTCCGGCAGGACGTCCAGGATCGCCGTGCACAGGTCGGCCGGGCGGATGCCGTCGAGGCCGATCGTCTGCTCCGGCTGCGTGGCCAGGACACCGCGGCGGCCCCGGACCGCCGCCACCGCGCGGAAGGGCACCGAGGCCGTCATGTCCGCCAAGGCCTCGCAGGCCACGAAAGTCGACGCGTCCGCAAGCAGGGCGAGGCGGTCCGCCAGCGCCGGTTCCAGTCGTGAGCCGTCGTGAAGCCCGCGCCCGGCAAGGTTTTCGTACACCGCCTGCCGCACCTGCGCGCGTTCCTCCTCGGTCGCGCCGACGCTGCGGACGGTCAGCGGGGAAGGCGGCTGACCGAAACCGAGGTCGGACCAGAGGACGTCGAACGCCGAAGCCGAGACGCGGATCAAGCCGGGCCGCCGAAGGAAGGGAAGCCGGTGCGCGGCGCGAGGCTGTGCAGTGCCGCGTCGCGGGTGTTCATCACGTCGATGGCCTTCTGCCGCGCGGCTTCCGCTTCGGCGCGGCGGGTCTCCATCTCGTCGGCCAGGGCCACCAGGGCCAGGATGCTGCCGCTGCCCGCGGCGTCGCGGATCATCCCGGCCGGGTCGAAGGTCACCGGCGGCGGCATGTCCGCGCGCGCCCGCGCCGCCGCTTCGGCTTGGCCGCCGACGGCGTCGCCCAGGGTCGCGGACACCGCCGCGGAGTGCGCGAGCCAGTGCGCCGCCTTGCCCAATACGCCTCGCGCCGCGTCGCCAGCCTCGCCCTGCCACTGCTCGTGCGTGCCGGCGATCAGCCGCGCCAGCTCCTCGGTCGAGTCCTGCAGGCGGCGGGACATGTCCTCCCAGCGGGCGCCGATCTCGCCGGCGGCGACCGGGTCGTTGTCCTGCGCGACCTCGGCGGCCATGGCCTCGTGGCTGTAGGACTCGTACCGGGCGGCGGGAGCCGGGGGTTCAGCGGGCACGGCGCACCTTTCAGGGGAGCTTGGGTTCGACCAGCCCGGCCACCGTGCCCGCGCGGCGGCAGGCGAGCGCGGTGTCCGAGAAGCTGCTGTTGCTCACGTCGATCTGCACGTTGGCGGACTCCCCCACGCCGAGCAGCACCGCGCACGTGCCGTCGGCGGCCTTGCGGTCGGCGACCTGCATCGCCTGATGCGCGCCGACCTTCGTCTTGGTCGCCGTCTTCTTGGCGACGTCCAGGCCGCCGAGCCCGACCTTGTCGTCCAGGGTCACGGTGACCCCGAAACTGCCGGGCATCGTCCAGTCGCACGCCCGGGTGTCGGCGATCTTCTTGGCCTTGCCCAGCACGGAGACGCCGGCGGTCGAGCGTTCGGCCGGCGAGAGCAGGGTGCACGGGTCGAGCGCGGCGAACGTCCCGGGCATGGCCGAGGAGGGCGGCGGGGACGCGGGCACGTGCTCCGCCACGACCGGTTCCGGCGCCGGCTGGGCACCACAGGCGGCGAGCGGCAGCAGGAGCGCGGCCCACCAGAGCTTCTTAGCCACCGACGCAGTCCACGCCTTCCGCGGCCGTCTCGTCGGCGTGCTGGTACTTCTTCAGCGCGTCGCCGATCTTGTGCTTGAGCGACTCGAGTTCCTTGCCGAACGCGGTCAGCTGCTGCACCGCCGAGCCTTCGCCGCCGATGCCGTACTCCGCCATGAACTTCCCGATCTCGCCGGCGTAGCCCCCGCCGAGCGGCACGGTCCGGCCGAGCACCTTGGCCTCGCGGACCATCTCGCCGACGACGTCCTGCAGCGCGGCGAGCTTCGCGTAGGCGTCGGTCGCCAGATCCGGCGCGACCGCGAACCCGCGGACGTCGAACGGTGGCTTCGTTCGCACCTCGCTCATAAGCGGTTACGCCTCTCCGTAGCCGGGCGACCTCGTAACGGAGCATACGACAGAACTGGCAGTCAGCGGGAGCGCCCGGAAACCGGCGATCAACCCCCCAAACGGAGTATCGTCCCTGCTTGCGCAGTGTCACCGCAGGGTTCTCACCCTGAGCTAGCCGGAGTTTGACACACTGAAGGGCAGGCTGGTCGCTGCGCGCGATGAGCGAGGGGGCCGCCCAGGGCCCGGCAGTGAGCAAAGCCATGCGCCACCAGGAGGTCGAGTGACGTCGAGAATCCAGTCTGCGACGCCCGGTTCGGGCGAGCAGGCCGCCGAGCATCCGCAGTACCCCGTGGCGGATCCCTCGGCCAACGGTCGGCAGAACGGCCGGCCGGGCAGAGTTTCCCTGGACGAGCTGCACGAGACCGCGCGCCGGATCGCCGCGAACGTGGAGCGGGTGCTGGTCGGCAAACCCGACGTCATCCGGATCGCCCTGGTGACCCTGCTCGCCGAGGGCCACCTCCTGGTCGAGGACGTGCCGGGGGTCGGGAAGACCTCGCTGGCCAAGGCACTCGCCCGTTCGATCGATTGCACGGTCAGCCGGATCCAGTTCACCCCCGACCTGCTGCCCAGCGACGTCACCGGGGTGTCGATCTACAACCGCCAGTCCGGCGACTTCGACTTCCGGCCCGGCCCGGTGTTCGCGAACATCGTGGTCGGCGACGAGATCAACCGTGCCTCGCCGAAGACGCAGTCGGCGCTGCTCGAATGCATGGAAGAGCACCAGGTCACCGTCGACACCTCGACGTACCAGCTCGAAGAGCCGTTCATGGTGATCGCCACCCAGAACCCGATCGAGATGGAGGGCACCTACGCGCTGCCCGAGGCTCAGCGGGACCGCTTCACCGCGCGGGTGTCCATCGGCTACCCCGATCTGCAGGCCGAGCTGGCCATGGTCGACGAGCACGCGGGGCACAACCCGATGGCCGACCTGGAACCGGTGTCGGACGCCGAGACCGTGCACAGGCTGATCGAGACCGTCCGCGGCGTGCACATGGCGCCCGAGGTCCGGCGCTACGCCGTCGAGATCGTCGCGACCACCCGCCAGGTCCCCGAGATCCGGCTCGGCGCCTCGCCGCGCGCGACGCTGCACCTCGTGCGCGCCGCCCGGGCTCAGGCCGCCCTGTCGGGCCGTGACTACGTCGTCCCGGACGATCTGCACACGGTCGCGGTCCCGGTGCTGGCGCACCGCCTGGTGCTCACCACCGAGGCACACGCCGCCCGCCGCTCGGCGACCGACGTCGTCCGCGCGGTGCTGCACCGCGTACCGGTGCCGCAGGGTCCTGCCCACCGCCCGTAACCGGCTCGACCGGCCGCAGAGATAGAGGACCGCATGCTGCGTGCACTGTCCGGGCTGACCACCCGCGGCCGCTGCCTCCTCGCCGCGGGACTCGCCGCGGCGGTGTGTTCGTTCGTGCTCAACGAGCGCGACCTGCTCCGGGTCGCGGTGTTCGTGGTGGCGCTGCCGCTGCTGGTGGCGGTGTTCATCTCGGCGTCGCGCCTGAAGATCGGCGCCGCCCGTGCCCTGCGCCCGGACCGGGTCGCGGTCGGCACGAGCGGTGAGGTCCAGCTGGAGCTGTGGCGCAGCGGGCGGCTGCCGGCCGGGGAGATCCTCCTCGAGGACGGCGTGCCGTACGCGCTGGGCTCGCGGCCGCGGTTCGTCGTCGAGCGGCTCCCGCACGACAGGCGGGTGGCCCTGCGCTACCCCCTGCAGCCGGTGCTGCGCGGGGTCCAGCAGGTCGGCCCGCTGCGCGCGACGATCACCGACCCGTTCGGGCTCTGCGAGTTCGAACGCGAGCTGATCGGGCACTCGCGGCTGGTCGTGGTGCCGCGGGTGGTCCCGTTGTGGGGACTGCCCAGCGGCGCGGGCATCGGCGTCGGCGACGACGGCACAGTCCGGCTGCACGCCGGGCAGGGCGAGGCCGACGTGATCGTCCGCCAGTACCGCCAGGGCGACGACCTGCGGAAGGTGCACTGGCGGTCCACCGCGCGCCGCGACGAGATCATGGTGCGGGTGGAGGAACGGCCCTGGCGCGGTGGCACCACCGTGCTGCTCGACCACCGGGCCGCGGCCCACCACGGCGCCGGGCCGGCGGCCAGCCTGGAGTGGGCGGTCTCCTTCGCCGCTTCGGCAGCGCTGCACCTGCGCCGGTCCGGGCACCGCGTCCGGCTGGTCAGCGAGCACGGCCACACCATCGCCGACACCCCCGGCGAGGGCGGCGACCACTACGACCACGTGCTGCTGGACGCGATGGCCGCGCTGCAGCCCGCCCACCAGCGTGACATCACGCTGGCCCAGGACCCCGGCGACGGCCAGGAGCTCATCGCCGTCCTCGGCACGGTCAGCTCCGACGCCGTGCAGCAGCTCGCGCAGTACCGCCCACGCGGCATCCGCAGCCTCGCCGTCCTGCTCGACACGCCGTCGTGGACAGCGGGCGTGTCGGCGCCGGAGAAGCGGGCCGCCGCCACCGACGAGTCGGCCGCGCTGCTGCGCGCGGCGGGCTGGGGCGTCGTGCTCGCCGGGCCCGCGTCGCCGATGCCTCAGGTGTGGGCCGACCTCTGCCAGGCCGGTGCCCGCCGCGGCACGCTGATCGGGGGCCCGCGATGACCGCCACGGCCCCGCCTCGTCCGCAAGCCTCTCCGCCCCGGCGTCCGGCCCCTGCTTGGCGGGCAAGCGTGCTCGCGCCGGTCGCGGCCGGGGTGGCCACTCTCTGCGCCGCCACTTCGCTGACCAGCGTCGTCGGCGGGATGGCGTGGTTCGGCTACCTGTTCGTCGCGGTGCTGCTGATCGCCGCGACCGGGCTGGCGCTGCGCTCGCTGCAGGTGCCGACGATCCTGGTCGGGTTCGCCCAGCTGCTGGTGCTGCTGATGCTGATCACCGGCGCGTTCACCACGCACGGGATCCTGCAGGTCATCCCGGGCCCGGACGCCTTCGACGAGATCGGCCAGACGCTCGGCGCGGCGGCCGACCAGATCCGGACCGGCTTGCCGCCGGTCGAGGGCACCCCGCCGATCCTCTGCCTGGTCACCATCGCGATCGGCCTGGTCGCGGTGCTCGTCGACACCCTGGCCGTGGCCGCGGCGGCGCCCGCCGCGACCGGGCTGGTGCTGCTCTGCGTGTACGCCGTCCCGGCGGCGCTGGCCGACGAAATGCTGCCCTGGTGGACGTTCCTGCTCGGCGCGGCGGCGTTCGCCGCGCTGCTGGCGGTGGACGGAAACCATCGGCACCGCAGCTGGCGGACCCGGGAGGCGCCCGGCAACAGCGGCAAGCAGGGCGTGCTTTCGGCCCCGGTGGCCGTGGTCAGCGCGGCGATCGTGTTCGGGTTGTTCGCCAGCGCCTTCACCTTCGTCGGCACCGTCGGCAAAATCCCCTTCGGCGCCGGCGCGGACGGGCGAGGCGCGGGGGCCGGCGGGTTCGGCATCCAGCCGTTCACCGAGCTGCGGGGGATGCTCGACCAGGGCACCAACGGCGAGCTGTTCCGGGTGCGCGGGATGGGACCGGACAAGAAACTGCTGCGCGCGCTGACGCTGGACACCTACACCCCGGACAAGGGCTGGGGGCTGCTCAACGACGGGAAGTCCCAGCAGGGCATGGAGGTCGGCCGGGAGCTTCCGCTGTCCCCCGGCGACGACGGCACCGCCCAGCCCCGCAACATCCAGATCGAACCGGTGAACTGGAAGGACAACTGGCTGCCGGTCTTCGGCGCGCCGCGGATCATCGACGGCGCCGGCCCCAACTACCTGTACAACCAGGTCAGCGGCACGATCTTCACCACCAAGAGCGAGGTCCCGCCGACCTACACCGAGACCGCGTCGCTCAAGGAACCGACCAAGGAAGAGCTGCGCGCGACGCCGCAGGTCGACGACCTGCCCCCGGCGTACACGAAGATCGACGACGTCGACCCGCGTGTGGTCCGCCAGACCGAGCAGCTGATCGCCGGCGCGTCGAACGACTTCGACCGGGCCACCGCGATCTGGCGATACTTCACCGCGCAGAACGGGTTCGTGTACGACACGAAGACCGCGGCCGCGACCGACAAGGACGCGCTCGCCGACTTCGTCCTCAAGGGCAAGCGCGGATTCTGCGAGCAGTTCGCCTCGGCGATGGCGGTCATGCTGCGGGTCGCGCACATCCCGTCGCGGGTGGCGCTCGGCTTCACCCCCGGCGTCCCGTCGAACGGGGACGTCAACACGCTCTCGATCGGCACGCAGGACGCGCACGCCTGGGTCGAGGTGTACTTCGGGGCCAAGGGCTGGGTTTCGTTCGACCCGACGCCGCTGTCCGACGGACGCGGGATCACGCCGCCGTACCTGCAGGCGAACCCGAGCGACAGCAACACCCCCAACGACACGCAGGAAGTCCCGAGCACGGCGGCGTCGAGCGCCGCGCCGACCGGCGTCCCGCGTGACCAGGACACCCAGAACCAGCAGGGCCAGCAGCAGCAGGCCGTCGGTGTCCCGTCGATCTGGTGGCTGGTGGCGTGGATCCTGGCCGTGATCGCGGCGGTGTGCACCGTGCTGACCATCATCGGCCTGATGCTGTACCGGCGGCGCCCGGAGGCGGAACCGGTGGAGCTGACGCCGCGGACCGGGCTGGGGGCGGCGCTGCAGAACTGGCTGCCGCTGATCACCACGACCCTGTGGATCACCGTGATCGGGCTGCTGACGTGGTTCGCGGTCACCTGGTGGTTCAGCCTGATCGTGATGGTGTTCCTGATCATGCTGGTCGGCCCGGCCGCGGCCCGCGACGTCGGGCGACGGCGGCGGCTGCAGGCCATCGCCGGCCAGCGGCCCGGCGCGGCGGACGCGGCGTGGAACGAACTGCTCGCCGAATGCGCCGACCGCGGGGTGCCGATCCCGCCCAGCGACACCGTCCGGGTCGCCGGGCAGAAGCTGGCCAGCAAGCACCACCTCGACGACGAGGGCAAGGACGGCCTGCGCACGGTCATCGGCGTACTGGAGAAGTCCTGGTACGGCGAGGACGCCAACCCCGACCCGACACTGCGCCCGGCGTTCGACCACCTGCGGCGCAGCCTGCACCGGAACGCGCCGATGTCGTGGCGCGGCCGGCTGTTCCCCAAGTCGATCTTCAAGCGCCGCGACTGATCAGTGGCCCGGTCTCGTTACTGCTGGGGCTGATGAGGTGTTGCACGGCGGGTCGTGAGTGTTTACGAGGTTATTGAGCGGTAAGGCAAAGGTGGCGGCTCTGGTTGCGCGGCGCCAAGCGGCCACCCGCCCGGTCACCTTCCGTCACCAGGGCGGGCGGGGGAATCAGAGGGTTCCGAGCACACAAGAAGATCCGCGTCCCACCCGGTAGGGGCTGGACGCGGATCTTCAGGGTTCGAGGGGCGCTATTGCTCTTCGAAGCGCTGGCGGAACCGCTCCTCCATGCGCTGGGTGAAGGAACTCCGGCGACCGGACTGCCTGCTTCCGCCGCGCGTGTTCCCACCTTTCGCGTCCCCGTCGCCGCCTTGGCGGATCGACGTGAGCGCCATGACCACACCGAAGAACATCACGAGGAAACCCAGCACGCTGATCAACGGGATGTCGGCCACCCGGAACTGTGGCACCACCACGCCGAGCACCAGCAGTGCGACGCCCACTACGAACAGGGCGATGCCCTGGATCCGCCGTCGGCGAGCGGGGCGCCGCAACCGGGTGCCACGCACCGTGGATGCGAACTTGGGGTCCTCGGCATAGAGCTCGCGCTCGATCTGATCGAGCAGCCGCTGCTCATGCTCGGAGAGTGGCATCTTTCCTCCTCCGGCACAGCTGTCGCGGGCGCCGGGCCGCGCAACGTCCTGGACCCAACTGCCAACCCCAGGCGGGGCGGCACTGTCCAGGATACGAGCCCGGCGCTCGCAGGACTACCCGATCCCGCATCCAGAAGGGATCGAATTGGGGTAAATCCGGACCGTAGGGGGTTGACGGACCGTTACCGTCGCCGATCTCACGGGCTCGCGGGGCGCCAGGAGTGACGCGGGGCGCACCGCCGCGGCCCCGAACTTGGACCGGGCGACGTCCGCGGCGACCTCGGCGTCGCGCCAGCGCGGCGCCTCCGACTCGAACGCCAGCTGCTCCCCCGCCTCGCCGCCGTCCAGACCCTCGACCCGGACCCCGATCAGCCGGACCGCCCCGTTCGGTGCGTGCTCGGTCAGCAAGGCCACCGCGACCTGGTGGATCTCCCGGGCGACGTCGGTGGCCGAGACCAGCGTGCGGGCCCGGGTGATGGTCGCGAAGTCGGCGAACCGCACCTTGATCGAGACGGTCCGGCCGCGCAGCCCGCGCCGGCGCAGCGTGCCGCCGACGCGCTCGGCCAGCCGAAGCAGCTCCAGCCCCAGCTCAGCGCGGTCGTGCCGGTCGACCTCGAAGGTGTGCTCGGCGCCGATCGACTTGTCCAGGGTCTCCGGGACGACGGCCCGGTCGTCGACGCCATGGGCCAGCCGGTACAGATGCTCGCCGACGGCGGTGCCGACCGAGCGTTTCAGCCGGTCCAGCGGGAATGCGGCGACGTCGGCGATGGTCTCCAGGCCCAGGCGGCGCAGGTGCTCCTCGGTGCGGGCACCGACGCCCCACAGCGCCGAAACCGGCAGCTGGTGCAGGAA
This sequence comes from uncultured Actinomycetota bacterium, assembly GCA_963762765.1. Taxonomy (GTDB): domain Bacteria; phylum Actinomycetota; class Actinomycetes; order Mycobacteriales; family Pseudonocardiaceae; genus Amycolatopsis. Next base: position 18,829 of record CAVXMR010000047.1, on the reverse strand, counting down.
AGCCAGCGTCTCGGCCGCCGGGACGACGACCACGCCGTCCGGTTTCGCCATACCGGAGGCCAGCTTGGCCACGAACTTCACCGAGGCGACGCCGACCGAGCAAGTGATCCCGTGCTCGGCCGCGACGCGCGCGCGGATCCGGGCGGCCAGCTCGGCCGGGGTGGCGCCGAGCCGACGCAGCGCGCCGCCGACGTCCAGAAAGGCCTCGTCCAAGCTCAGCGGCTCCACCAGCGGCGTGAGCTCGCGGAAGATGCCCATCACGCCCCGGGAGACCTCGCCGTAGAGACCACCCGTGGGGGTGATGCAGACCAGCTGCGGGCACAGCCGTTTCGCCGTCGAGAACGGCATGGCCGAGCGCACGCCGAACTTGCGCGCCGGGTAGTTCGCCGCGGCCACCACGGACCGCGGCCCGCCCCCGGAGACGACCACGGGCCGGTCCACCAGCTCGGGCCGGGTGCGCAGCTCCACGGACACGAAGAACGCGTCCATGTCGACGTGCAGCATCCGGCAGCCGGCGTCGTCCGGCGGCGGCTCCCCGGGCCGCACCCGGAAGCGGCCCATCCCACCTGGCAGTTCAGTGTTTCGCCCCACGCCGGGGACGCTACCCGCCACCTCCGACAGTTTCGCCGCAAGTCCTTTGTGGACCCAGCAGTGATCACGCAAGGTGATCCCGGAAATACCTCGACGCGGTGACACTTACCTGTGACCGGGACCACGGCGGCGGTTAGGCTGCCTCCCGATGTGGGGATCCTCGCGGCTCAGCCGCCCATCGGACGGCGACCGGCCCGCCGACGCCGGTTCACCGTGCGCGCAGGCCACCGCGGCCCGTCTCGGCGGCCTGCTGCTGGCCATCGGCGGCGCACTGGCGCTCGTCCTGGTCGCCACCATGCCCGGGTTCGTGCACGGGCATTCGGTGCCGACGCTCATCACCGGCGGGTTCGCCGTCGTCATCGGTGTGGGCTGCATGATCTGGGCCCGGTGGGTCCCGCACTGGTTCGTGCTCTGCATCGGCCCGCTGGGCGTCGCCCTCATCGCCGGGTCCTCGATCCTCACCGGGACCACCGGCGACGGCAGCGAGCTGCTGTACCTGTGGCCGGTCCTGTTCAGCGCCTACTTCCTCTCGCTGCGCAGCGCCGTGTTCAACGTGACGCTCATCGCGCTCGTCTACCCGCCGATCGCGCTCTGGACCAGGGGCACGCCCGGGATCACGCCCTCGGTGTACATGATCGGCACGTCCATCGTCACGCTCGTGGTGACCACGAGCCTGCGCCGCCAGGTGAACCGCACGGTCGAGTCGGCGGCGCGCGAGGCGCGCACGGACAAGCTCACCGACCTGCCCAACCGGCGGTCCTGGGACGACGGCCTGGCCGGCCTGCTGCGCGACGGGACGCCGTTGTGCCTGCTGATGATCGACCTCGACCTGTTCAAGCGGCTGAACGACACCCACGGCCATGCGGCCGGTGACACGGCGCTCGGGCTGGTCGCGCGCGTGCTGCGCACCCAGACCCGCCAGACGGACCTGCTCGCCCGGATCGGCGGCGAGGAGTTCGCCGTGGCCCTGCGCGACTGTGCGCTCGAGGACGCCATGAAACGGGCGGAGGAGATCCGGCTCGCCGTCGAAGCGCGTTCCGGTGACTGGACCGCGCCGCTGACCGTGAGCATCGGCGTCGCCGCCCTGACCGCCGACACGCCGACCTGCGAAGAGCTGATGGCGCGGGCGGATGCGGCGCTGTACGAGGCGAAACGGTCCGGACGGAACACGGTCCGCACGCTCGCGGCGAGCTCCTAGGCGGGGCGCCGCGCCAGCGCGTGCAGCCGGCCCGCGACGTCCCGCAGCGCCGGAATTTCGGCCACCGCCAGCTCGAACTCGGCCAGCTCGTCCTCACGGACTCCGCCCGGCATGACGTCGGCGACCACGCGATCACCTTGCAGCAGCGTCACTTCCAGCCCGGCGTCGACCAGCTGGGCACGCAGGCCTTCGGTGTCGAACCGCCGCAGCACGGTGTCTTCCGGCGTGACGCCGTCGGCGAGCAGCTGCCGGGCCTCGCCCAGCCGCCCCGCGAGCGCGCGATGCAGCACCGCCGCGTACCGGTTCGCGACCAGTACCGACACCGCGCCACCGGGCGCGGCCGCGGTGGCCAGCGCGCCGAGCACGGCCGCCGGGTCGTCGACCACTTCGAGCAGGCCGTGCGCGAGCACCAGGTCCGCCGAACCGGCCGGAACGTGCGTGGCGAGGGCGTCGGCGTCGTCCGCGAACACCGTGATCCGGTCCGAAACGCCCTCTTCGTCGGCGCGGCGGCGCAGCGTCGCCAGCGCGTTCGGATTCGGCTCCACGACGGTCACCCGGCAGCCCGCCGCGGCGAACGGGACGGCCCAGCCACCGCTGCCGCCGCCGACGTCCACGACGCTCGGCTGCTCCACGCCACGCGCGCGAGCGGCCTTGAGTTCCGCCTCCAGCACCCGGCGGACCGCGCCCGAACCGCGGGCGGCCACGGTGTCCGTCTTCATAGCGCGACAGCGTAGTGCCCGGGTCCCGGGGCGGTTTACCCAGATCACCGGCACGAGACCGAACACTCTTTCGAGTGAAGGAACTCCACGCATCATGACCGGTGCCCGAGGCCCGTAGGCTGGACCCGTGCACACGGTCGCCGTACTCAGCCTCAAGGGAGGCGTCGGCAAGACGACGGTCGCTCTCGGTATCGCCTCCGCCGCGCTGCGTAGGGGCACCCGGACCCTGGTGGTGGACCTCGATCCCCAGGGCAACGCCACCACGTCGCTGGATCCGCCGTTCACCGACGCGACGCTGGCGGACGTCCTCGAGCACCCCACCCGGGAGATGCTCGAGCGCGCCATCGCGCCGAGCGTGTGGAGCGAGGACGTCGACGTCCTGGTCGGCGCCGAGGAGCTCGAGCTGCTCAACGAGCCGGACGCGGACAGCCAGCGGCTGGCCAACTTCTCGCGCGCGCTCGACGAACTGCACCGCACGCCGCTGCGCGAAACGCCGTATGAGCTGGTGGTCCTCGACTGCCCGCCGTCGCTGGGCCGTCTCACGAAGTCGGCGCTCGTCGCCGCGGACAGCGCGCTGATCGTCACCGAGCCCACGATGTACGCCGTCGCCGGCGCGCACCGGGCGCTGGAGGCGATCGACAAGATCAGCAAGGAGCTCAACCCCGGCCTGCGCCCGATCGGCGTGCTGGTGAACAAGCTGCGGGTGCGGTCCTACGAGCACCAGTTCCGGATCGCCGAGCTGCGCGAGAACTTCGGTTCCCTGGTGATGCCGACGGCGATCACCGACCGGCTCGCGGTGCAGCAGGCCCAGGGCGCGTGCAGCCCGATCCACGAGTGGCACTCCCCCGGCGCCCAGGAGATCGCGCTGACGTTCAACATGGTGCTGGCGAAGATCCTGCGCTCCAACCGCGCCGGCCGCCACCGCGTCCAGGGCGAGGACGGCCCCGAATGGCCCCACGGACCGGCGCCGGAAACGGCCCAGGCGTCCGACTCGTCCGATTCCGCGGCGGAAGAAGTGTCCGAGAAGAACGCGGGTTGAACCGTGCCCGAGGGTGACACCGTCTTCCTCGCCGGGAAGCTGCTCGACAAGGCGCTCGCCGGGAAGACGTTGCTGCGTGGGGAGTTCCGGGTCCCGCAACTGGCCACTGTGGACCTCGGCGGGCGGGACGTGCTCGGCGTCGGCACGGTCGGCAAGCACCTGTTCACCCGGTTCTCCGGCGGCCTCACGCTGCACAGCCACCTCAAGATGGACGGCAGCTGGGACATCTACCCGGCGGGCGCGAAGTGGCGCAAACCCGGGCATCATGCGCGAGTGGTGCTGGCCACCGCCGACGTCCAGGTGATCGGCTTCCGCGTGCACGACCTGGAGCTCGTGCCCACCGAGCGGGAACACGATCTGGTGGCACACCTCGGGCCGGACCTGCTCGATCCACAATGGACGGACGAACACGCCGCGCGTGCCGCGGCCGCGCTCACCGCCCAGCCGGCGCGCGAGCTCGGCCTCGCCCTGCTCGACCAGCGGATCATGGCGGGGATCGGCAACCTCTACAAGTGCGAGATCTGCTTCCTGCTCAAGGTCTCCCCGTGGACGCCGGTGTCCGAAGTGGACGCCGTGAAAGCCGTGGCGCTCGGCCGGAAGCTGCTGCTGGCCAACGCCTGGCGCCACGAGCAGTCCACCACCGGCGAGCTCGCCCGCGGCCGCCGGAACTGGGTGTACGAGCGCACGCGGCAGGGCTGTTTCCGGTGCGGCGGGCGGGTCCTGGTCGCCACGCAGGGCCACGACGTCCAGCAGCGCCCGACGTGGTTCTGCCCGCATTGCCAGCCTGGCCCGCGTCCGGCCGGGTAGAACCACCGATGTCCGTGAATGGCACAAATTGCGGGCCTTAACGACCGTGAATGTGCCATTCACGGCCTACGAGCAGGGAGCTTCGTCATGCCCGAAATCCTGACCGGGCAGGCGCTGCGCGCCTTCGCGCACGCCCTGCCCAAGGTCGAGCTGCACGTCCACCTGGTGGGCTCGGCGAGCGTGCCGACCGTGCTCGAACTGGCTCGGCGCCGGCCGTCCGCCGGGGTCCCGACCGACGAGCGCGAGCTCGCCGAGTTCTTCACCTTCCGGGACTTCGCCCACTTCATCAAGGTCTACACCGCCGTGGTTTCGCTGGTCCGGGACCGCCACGACATCCACACCCTGGTCGCCGGCCTGGCCAGGGATCTCGCCGCGCACAACGCGCGGTACGCCGAAGTCACCGTCACGCCCTACGGCCACCTGCTCGCCGGGATGCCCGGCGACGAGCTGCTGACCGGCATGGCGACCGGCCGGGCCGAGGCGGCCGAGCTGGGCGTCGAACTGGCCTGGTGCTTCGACATCCCCGGCGACTACGGCCTGAAGGCCGGCAACGAAACCCTCGTGTTCGCGCTCCGCGAACGCCCCGAAGGCCTGGTCTCGTTCGGGCTCGGCGGGTCCGAGATCGGCGTCGGCCGCGCCCAGTTCGAGCCCTACTTCACCCGGGCGCGGGAGGCCGGGCTGCACAGTGTGCCGCACGCCGGGGAGACCACCGGGCCGGCCACCATCTGGTCCGCGCTGCACGACCTCGGCGCCGAGCGGATCGGCCACGGGACGAGCTGCACCGCCGACCCGGCCCTGCTGGAACACCTTGCCGCACAACGGATCCCGGTCGAGGTCTGCCCGACCTCGAACGTCCGGACCGGGCAGGTCGCCTCGATCGCGGCGCACCCGGTGCGGCGGATGCTGGACCATGGCGTGCTCGTCACGCTCAACACCGACGACCCGCCGATGTTCGGCGCCACGCTCACCGGCGAGTACGTCGCGGTGGCCGAGACGCTGGGGCTCGGCACCCGCGAAATCGCGGCCCTGGCCGGGAACGCCGTCCAGGCGTCGTTCCTCGAGCCCGAGCGGAAGGCCGTCCTGCTGAGCGAGATCACGGAAATGACGTTGCCGGGAGCCACGGAGTTCGCCTAGCTTGGTGGTACACAAGAGAGGAGGTGGTCCTAAGTTGTATTCCAACAGGACTTGTGAGGTGGCTGTCCGCTAGCGGATGGCACGTGATGGGACTTTGAGCGGCGATGCACTCTGAGCCACCTTCGGCTCGTCGCCCGCTTCACGTGTATGCCTGATAGCGAATACCAGGCAGTCACCGGGCCCCCAGGGTTTCCGAGCACCGGTCCGGCTCGGACTCGGACGTTTGACGGCGTCCCGAGAGGCACCCCGGGGGCCACCCTTATGCCCAGGTCAGGGCCACCAACCGGCCGTCCACCGACGCCAGTCGACCGTCCGGCGATCCGAGTTCGGCCTTCGCCGATCGGGTGCAACCAGTCCGTTTCCGGGTTCCGGCCCGCTCGTTAGCCTGGATCCCATGCTCAGGCCCGACTACCCGATCACCACGGATCGCCTGCTCCTGCGCCCGTTCACGCCCGAGGATCTCGACGCGCTGAACTCCTTCCAGTCCCGTTCCGACGTCGCCCGCTACCTCTACTGGGGGCCGCGCAGCCGGGCCGAGTCGGCCGCCGCGCTGGCGAAGCGGATCCACAGCTCCACGCTGACGAAGGAAGGGCAGTTCCTGGCCGTCGCGGTGGAACTGGCCTCGACGGGCAAGCTGATCGGCGACCTCAACCTCGAGTGGATCTCGAGCGAGCATCGCCAGGGCGAGATCGGGTTCGTCTTCCACCCCGACCACCACGGCAAGGGCCTGGCCGCCGAGGCCACCACCGAACTGCTGCGCCTGGGCTTCGAGGATCTGGGGCTGCACCGCATCATCGGCCGTTGCGACGGCCGCAACACCGCCTCGATCGGCCTGATGGAGCGCCTGGGCATGCGCCAGGAGGCGCACCTCAAGGAGAACGAGATCGTCAAGGGCGAGTGGACCGACGAGCTGATCTACGCGATGCTCGAAGACGAGTGGAAAGCCGGCCAGGCCGACGAGGACTGATCCCCCGGCCCTCGTGAGTGGTAAGTAGGGTTCTAACCCGACTTACCACTCACGAGACCCGAGCCGCGCCCCCCGCCAGCAGGTTTGGCAGCATGAGGGCGTGCTCTTCGACAAGATCGTCCGCCCGGCGCTGTACCGTCTCGCCTACCACGACCCCGAGCTGGTGCACGAGCGCACGGTCGCCGCGCTCGCCCGGGTGAGCCGCTTCGCGCCTGCGCTCGCCGCGATGGACCGCGTCTACCGCACCGACGATCCGGTCGACGTCCTCGGCCTGCGCTTCCCCAACCGCGTCGGCCTGGCCGCCGGGATGGACAAGAACGGCCGCGCGCTCGCGGCGTGGCCCGCGCTGGGTTTCGGGTTCGTCGAGGTCGGCACGGTCACCCGGCACCCTCAGCCCGGCAACCCGAAACCGCGGCTGTTCAGCCTTCCCGCGAGCGACGCGGTCATCAACCGGATGGGCTTCAACAACGACGGCGCCGAAGCCCTCGCGGCCAAGCTCGCCCAGGGCAAACCCGGCGTGCCGCTGGGAATCAGCATCGGCAAGTCGAAGGTGACCCCGCTCGAGGAGGCCGTCGACGACTACCTTTTCTCACTGCGGACGCTCTACCCCTACGCCGACTACTTCGCCATCAACGTCAGCTCCCCCAACACGCCGGGACTCCGGGCGCTGCAAGACAAGACGGCGCTCGCGGAGCTGCTCGCCGCGTTGCAGACGGCGGTCCCCGAGAACCCGACGCCGCTGCTGGTGAAGGTCGCGCCCGACCTCACCGACGACGCGCTCGCCGAACTCCTCGAGGTCTGCCTGGAGCACGGCATCGCCGGGATCATCGCCACCAACACGACCCTGGGCCGCGACGGCATCGCCAGTGCGGAAAGCAGCCTGGCCGGACAGGCGGGAGGACTGTCCGGCCGGCCGCTGACCGCCCGCTCGCTGGAGGTCGTGCGCTTCGTGCACGAGAAGACCAGCGGCAAGCTGCCGATCATCGGCGTCGGCGGCATTCTCGACGCCGGCGACGCCGCCCGGATGCTGGACGCCGGGGCGAGCCTGGTGCAGCTCTACACCGGGTTCGCCCTGCACGGCCCGGGCCTGGTGCGCCGGGTCAGCCGGGGTCTCGCAGCCCGGCGGTAGAGCAGAACCTCAGATAGCCGCGCCAGGATTCGTACCGTTCCAGGCCACGGGCACCGGACGCCGCCGCGTCGTCGCACCGGACGGCCAGCGGACGCGAGCCGTCTTCCAGCTCGACCCGCGCGAGCACGAACGGCTCGGGCAGCGAAGCGGCGAACCGGCCGAGCGCGCCCGGTGAAAGCCGCCAGCACTCGCCGTCGAGCCCGGTGCCGTCGGCGTCCTCGAGCACGCCCGGCTGCGGGGGTTCGGTCGCCAGCAACACCATCCGGTACCGCTCCGCGGTACGGACCGGCCCGGTGAACCGCGCCCCGACCGCGATCAGCCGCTCGTTCAGCGGCTGCCCGCGCAGGTGCGCCCCGAACACGACCAGATCCGCGCCCTGCTCCGGATAGGGCGTCATCGGCTCGTCGGTGCAGACGGTAGCCAGGTCGAGGCCGAGCTGATCCTCGAACGCCCTGGTCACGAACGTGACGCCGAACGGGCGGCGGTCGCCGGGCAGCACCGGCACCGACACCGCGGCGTAGTCCAGGATGTTCGCGAACGCGGTGTAGGTGCCCAGCCGCCGGCTGACGCCGACCGGATCGGCCTTGGCCTCGGCCAGTTCCGGGTGGTCCGGCACGGTCGGGACGAGCAGCGCGTCGAAGCCCTCGAACGCCCGCGCGGCTTCGATCCTCAGCTCGGCGATCCGGCGGCGGTCCGCCGCGAACGCTTGCGCCGTATGGCCACCCGCTGCGTGCAGGATCGAAGTGACGGTCGCATCGGCGTCTTCGGGATCCTTGGCCAGGAACTCGCCGACCGCCGGGCTGCTTTCGGCGTCCAGCGAACCGGTGTAGACCAGCTCCCCCGCGGCGCGAAACACGCTGATGTCAAGGGGTTCGACCACCACGCCGGTGGCGCGGAGCCGCGTGACCGTGTCGGCGAACACGCACCGGGCGGCCGCGGTCAGCGGCGCCAGCCCCGCCTCGTCCGGGATCGCGATCCGCGGGTGGTCGCCGGCACCGAGCCGGACGTCGGCGGGCCACGGCCGCGCGCCGGGGTCGACGCCGTCGGGTCCGGTCATGATCGCCAGCGCCCGCCGCCCGGCCACCAAGCTGGACGCGAACAGCGAAACCCCGTCGTACGAACGGGAAGTGGCCAGGACGCCGGTCATCGGCAGCAGGCCGAGCGTCGGCTTGAGCCCGATGACGGCGTTGAGCGCCGCGGGCACCCGGCCCGAGCCCGCCGTGTCGGTGCCGAGCGCCAGGTCGACGATGCCGAGCGCGACGGCGACCGCCGAGCCACTGCTCGACCCGCCCGCGACCTTGTGCCGGTCCCAGGCGGCGGACACCTCGCCGTAGGGGCTGCGGGTGCCGGTCAGGCCGAAGCCGAACTGGTCGAGGTTGGTCTTGCCGAGCACGACCGCGCCGGCAGCGGTGAGCCGCGAGACGACGGTGGCGCTGGTTTCGGGGACCCTGGCGAACGACGGGCAGCCCGCGGTGGTGGGCTGCCCGGCGACGTCGATCACGTCCTTCACGGCGACGACCGTGCCCGCCAGCGGCAGGTCCTCACCCGCCCGGACGCGCTCGTCGACGGCCTTGGCGTCGACCAGGACGTCTTCGACGGCGCGGAGTGTGGTCCAGAGTTCGGGACGGTCGACCTCGGCGATCCGCTCGAAAGCGGCCAGGACGCGCTGGGAGGCACTCGGTGGAGCCAGGGGCACGGGCTCGGGATCCGGCGGGAGCGTGTTCACGGGGCGTCCTTTCCTCGGCGGGGTCGAGGTCGAGAAAGTCCACTGTGTACGGTCGGCACCGGCGAATCTCAGAGCACGGCGGGCCTCCCGGCGAGTGACACCTCAGCTTGCATGACACAAACGTTAGACATCGTGCGTTTCCTTAGCCATCAGTTTCCGATTACGCCCGGGTTTCAGGACCAACAGGTGAACAGGCGGCGACGCCGAGGTGCAACGCACGATCACGCACGCTGAGTGCCGAACGTGCGCCGATGCGCCCGAATGGCCGACACGCGTACTCAGATGGACGTAACGCGTACCTGGATGGACGACACGGCGTCAGGAAAGCTCGCGCAGGGCCAAGGCGAGTCCCGCGAGGTGGTCTGTCGCGTCCGTGAGGGCCTGTTTCGAGGTGATGAGACCGTCGCTGGAGGCCGCGACCGTGTGGCCCGCGGCCGCGACGAGACTGCCGTAGCCCTCCAGGCCGTCGTCGAGCTGCTCGCAGAGCTTGCGGACCGCGGCGTCGAGCGCCGCGCGTTCGCGATCCGGCGCGGCGTCACGGCCGCGCTCGATGGCTTGGATACGCGCGGCGAGCCCGCGCAGCGCGGCGGCGGCCTCGTTCGCGGTCTGGCGGGCGTCGGCGACCGAGAGCTCGGGCACCGCCGTCGTCCCCACCGAAGACGGGACGGACAGCTGGCGCAGCAGCTCGGCCAGGGACGCTTCGGCCTCGGCGAGCCGTTCCATCGGCCGGCGTGCCGACGAGCTCGCGGCGGGCAGCGGCGGAGGCCCGGCCGGGGCCGACGGCAGCGCGGTGCGCTTGAGACCGCTGAGCTTGAGCCCCGACTTCACGCTGAAGGTGCCGAACACGACGGCGGCGGCGAACGCGATGACCGCCTGCGGAATCATCGCCACCCCGGTGGCGCTCATCCAGCCGAGCCCGGCCGCGACGGCGAGGATGCCGCACAGCACGGTCAGCAGGAGCCACATCGTCAGCGCTCGCGACGTGCGGCGGATGCGGCGTTGGTGCTTCGCGGCCGGTTCGTTCCAGCGGTCCCATTTGGCCCTCGCCTCGGCGAAGGCCGGGACCTGGCCGGCGACCGCGGCGAGGGTGTTCGGGACCCGCGGCCGCTGCAGCGGGTTCGGCCTGGCCGGCGGCGCGGGCCGGGACTGCTTCCCGCCGGCCTGGTCGGCCGGCGGGAAGCGTTCCTGGATCTTCTGGAGCTTCTCCTGAGCGCGCTGGGCGTACTCGGGCAGCCGTTCGATGTGCTTCTCGAGCTTCGCGTTGAACTCGCTGAAGTCGCGTCGTCTGCCCTGGTGCGCCATCGTTCGCCCCTCAGAAAGAATTCGGCGTCAGGCCGGGTTCTTGCCCTGCTCGGCCTGCACCCGCGCCTGGATCTCACGCTGGATGTCGGCCGCGCTGCTGGTCTTCTTCGCCGCGCCGCCGTCGGTCACCTGAGCCACCGAGTCACCGCCCATGGAGGCACGGATCTGCGCGAGCCGGGACTGCCCGGCCATCTGCGTGGTGGAGGCCTGGACCTCGAGCATGCGGCCCTGCACCGAGTTCTGCGCCAGTTCCGCCGAGCCCAGCGCGGTCGAGTAGCGCTTCTCGATCTTCTCGCGGACCTCTTCGAGCGACGGCGTGTTGCCCGGCGCGGCGAGCTGGCTCATCTGGTTCAGCGAGGCGGAGACCTGCTCCTGCATCTTCGCCTGCTCCAGCTGCGAGAGCAGCTTGGTGCGCTCGGCCAGCTTCTGCTGCAGCATCGAGGCGTTGCGCTCGACCGCGGTCTTGGCCTGCGCGGCGGCCTGCAGGGACTGGTCGTGCAGCGTCTTGAGGTCCTCGATGCTCTGCTCGGCCGTCACCAGTTGGGTGGCGAAGCTCTCGGCGGCGCTCTCGTACTCGCCTGCCTTCTGCTCGTCACCCTTGGCGCGCGCCTCGTCCGCCAGCACCAGGGCCTGGCGGGTGGACGCCTGCATCTTCTCGACCTCGCCGAGCTGGCGGTTGAGCTTCATCTCGAGCTGACGCTGGTTGCCGATCACGGAGGCGGCCTGCTGCGTCAGCGCCTGGTGGTTGCGCTGCGCCTCCTCGATGGCCTGCTGGATCTGTACCTTCGGGTCAGCGTGCTCGTCGATCTTCGACGAGAACGCCGCCATCATGTACTTCCAGAACTTCACGAACGGGTTGGCCATCTCCTCCGCCTGCCTTCTTGCGTCCCACGGGCCTGAGTCGGGGTGTGGGGCGTCGCTCCCCTTGCCTAGTGCAACGCACTTACCCCGGCGTTGGGTTCCATCGTGTCAGGTCGGCCACTCGTCTTCCAGGCGACCCGGCGGAAATCAGGGATCGCCCTTACCGAGAGTACGGTCCAACCAGGGTGACCTGGCTCACGTCAGGGACTCGTGAGCGTTCCGGGCGGTTCTAACCGCCCGGAACGCTCACGAGTCCCTCCGCGCACGACGAAGGCCCCGGGCGGGTGCCCGGGGCCGTAAAGCGTCGTCGTCGGTCCTATGCCGCGATGGTCCGGGCCAGCTTGGGCTGGCCGATCGTCGTGCGCAGCGTCGTGCTCATCCGCGGCGCCGGGGAAAGCCGCAGGTCCGCGAGGTCGTTGCCGATCAGCTCGGAGACCAGGCGGCCGCCCTCGATGGTCGAGGACTCGCCACGCTCGGGGACCTTCCCCCGTGGTGCGGCCTCGACCGGGGCCACGTCGACGGTGTCGAGTGCGGAGATGTCGGCCGCAACCTTGTGCAACAGCTCACCGAGCGGCAGGTCCAGTGCCTGGCAGATCGACGCCAGCAGCTCGCTGGACGCCTCTTTCTGCCCCCGCTCCACCTCGGAGAGGTAGCCGAGGCTGACCCGGGCGGCGCGGGAGATGTCGCGCAGCGTTCGTCGCTGGTTGGTGCGGGCATGACGGAGCCGATCACCGATCGCCTCACGCAACAGCACGGTCATCACGCGCCTCCCTTCCGAACAGGTACCCCCTACGTTACCCAGAGCGGCGCCCCGGACGCAGGAATTGGCACCCCAGTACGCCAAGGGCGAACGCCCCTATCCCTCGAGATGTTCCCCGAGCAGGGCAAACGCCGCACATACCGATTCGGTCCTGATCTTGTCGCGGTCGCCCGCCAGCTCCAGGGTACGGACTGTGCGTGTCCCCGGCCCCTCGAGCCCGACATACACCGTGCCCGGATCGACGCCGTCCTGTGACGACGGACCGGCCACGCCGGTCAGGCCGAGGCCCCAGGTGGCGCCACAGCGTGTGCGCGCACCGGCCGCCAATTGCGCCGCGACCTCGGGGTCCACGGCGCCGCGGGCGGCCAGCAGCTCAGGGTCTACCCCGGCGAGGCTGGCCTTGAGCTCGGTGGCGTAGACGACCAGCCCGCCGCGGAGCACGGCGCTGGCCCCGGGCACCTGCGCCAGCGTCGCGCAGACCAGCCCGGCGGTCAGCGACTCGGCTGTGGCGACCGTCTCACCCCGCGCGACGAGCCGGGCGACCAGCGCCCGGGCGTCAGACACCGGTGACCCGCCTCCCAGCGGCCCGCAGCTTGAGCGCGCGGATCAGGTAGTCGACGCCGGTGACCACGGTCAGCACCACGGCCAGGCCCATCAGCGCCCAGCGGATCGGGTCGGCGCCGGCGGGCAGCGGCAGCAGGTAGGCCACGATCGCGGCGATCTGCGCCATGGTCTTGGCCTTGCCGCCGCGGCTGGCCGGGATCACGCCGTGGCGGATCACCCAGAAGCGCAGCAGCGTGACGCCGATCTCGCGGACCGCGATCACGATGGTGACCCACCAGCCCAGCTCGCCGAGGATGCTCAGCCCGACCAGCGCGGCGCCGGTCAGCGCCTTGTCCGCGATCGGGTCGGCGATCTTGCCGAAGTCCGTGATCAGGCCGTACTTGCGGGCCACCCAGCCGTCGAGCTGGTCGGTGGCCGAGGCGACCGCGAACAGGCCGGTCGCGATCGCGCGCCAGGTGGTGTCCGAGCCGTCGCCGGTGAACAGCGCGACCACGAACAGCGGGACCAGCACGAGCCGGGAAAGCGTGAGCAGGTTCGCCAGGTTGAGCGTGGGAACCGGGGTCGGTTCGGGAACGTGGGCCGCGACCTCGCGACCCTCGTCGGCGTCGCTGGGGAGCGCACTCACCGGTCGGCGTCCGGTACCGGACGCACGATCAGGTCGACACCCGCGGAGTCGACGACCTCGCAGCGGAGGAAGTCACCCACCGCGACCTTCTTTCCGGGGGTCCGGGTGGCGGAGCCCCCGGCCCGGGGCGGAGCCCCGGATGTCACAGCCTTCTCGGGGGCATCGAGGATGACGCACTCGCCGTCGACCTCGGGGGCCTGGTGCGCGGCACGGCCGGTGAGCTCGCCGTCGTCGTCCAGCTCGACCAGGACGTCCACGAACGTGCCGATCCGCTCCTCGGCGCGCTGCGTGGTCAGCTCCTCGACCAGCGCCGAGATGCGCGTGACGCGCTTGGCGACCTCGTCGGGGTCGAGCTTGCCGTCGAAGGTCTCGGCCTCGGTGCCGTCCTCGTCGGAGTAGCCGAACACGCCGACGGCGTCGAGGCGGGCGCCGGTGAGGAAGCGCTCCAGCTCGGCGAGGTCGTGCTCGGTCTCGCCGGGGAAGCCGACGATCACGTTGGTGCGGATGCCCGCCTCCGGCGCGTACTCGCGGATCTGCTCGGTGAGCGCGAGGAAGGAATCGGTGGAGCCGAAGCGGCGCATGCGGCGCAGCACCTGCTCGCTGGAGTGCTGGAAGGACAGGTCGAAGTACTCGGCGACCCCCGGTGTGGTGGCGATGGCCTTCACCAGCTGCGGGCGGGTCTCGGCGGGCTGCAGGTAGGAGACGCGGACGCGCTCGATGCCCTCGATCCCGGCCAAGCGCGGCAGCAGCAGCTCCAGCGCGCGGGCGCCGTCCCGGCCGAAGTCCTTGCCGTAGGACGTCGAGTTCTCGCTGACCAGGAAGACTTCCTTGACGCCGTGCTCGGCGAGCCACATCGCCTCGGCGACGATCTCGTCCGGCTGGCGCGAGACGAACGAGCCGCGGAACGACGGGATCGCGCAGAAGGAACAGCGCCGGTCGCAGCCAGAGGCGATCTTCAGCGCGGCCACCGGCGAGTCGTCGAGGCGGGTGCGCAGCACGCGCGGGCCCCAGCCGTGCCCGGGGACCTCGACGTTCTCGGCCGCGGCGGGGCGCTGGACCGGGCTGATCGGCAGCAGCTTGCGGCGGTCGGAGGGCTCGTGCGAGGCGATCTTGCGGCCGGCCAGGACGTCGTCGAGGCGGCCGGAGAGGTCGGCGTAATGGTCGAAGCCGAGGACGGCGTCCGCCTCGGGCAGGCTGTCGGCGAGCTCGTGGCCGTACCGCTCGGCCATGCACCCGACCGCGACGACCTTCTTCCCGGTGTCGGCGGCGGCGAGCAGCGTGTCGACCGAGTCCTTCTTGGCGGATTCGACGAACCCGCAGGTGTTGACCACGACCACGTCGGAGTCCTCGGGCTCCGCGGCCAGCTCCCAGCCCCCGGCGGCCAGCCGTCCCGCCAGCTCCTCCGAGTCGACCTCGTTGCGAGCGCAGCCGAGCGTCAGCAAGGAGACACGGCGAGTGGCGGCAGGTTCCGTGGTGGGAGAAGGCACGACGTTCAGGGTAGCCGCCGGTCCCGGGCGGCCCGACGACGGCGTGGCCCGGTCGTGTCGGGCGGGTTCGCCGCGGTGTGGCAATCTTGGTCTTCGTGCCCTCAGACTCGCCCCGCCCGGCCGTCCGCCGCGCCCGCATCGCCGACGTCCGCAAGATCAAGGCGCTGGTGGACGCCGACGCCGGCCGGGTGCTGCTCGAGAAGGAGCTGGTCACGCTCTACGAGGCGGTCCAGGAGTTCTGGGTGGCCGAGTCGGACGGCGAGGTGGTCGGGGCGGCCGCCCTGCACGTGCTCTGGGAGGACATCGCCGAGCTGCGCACCGTGGTCGTCGACAAGGCCGCGCGCGGGCAAGGGGTCGGCGGGGTGCTGGTCGGCCGGCTCATCGAGGAGGCCCGCGAGCTGGGGCTCAAGCGGCTGTTCGTGCTGACCTTCGAAACGAGCTTCTTCACCAGGCAGGGATTCTTCGAAATCGAGGGCACTCCCGTGACCCAAGAGGTGTACGAGGAGATGCGGCGCTCGGTCGACACCGGTGTCGCGGAATTCCTCGACCTGCCCTATGCCAAACCGAACACGCTCGGCAATTCGCGCATGCTCCGGGAACTCTGAATACCCCCTATATTCACCCGCTGCCCACCTATCGGGGGGTGACTGCGCGGCGGCGGCGCCTGAAGCTGATCAAGCGATCTCGTCCACTTGACCAGCAAGGGATGCCAGCATGCGTACGACACTCCGGAACCTGGGGGCCACCGTGACGGTGGCCGTGACTGTCGGCTTGGGGGCCGTGGTCGGCACCGGCACCGCTTCGGCGGTCGACATTCCGACCGTGACCGACACCTATCTCTTCCACACTTCGCTGTCGAACTTCGTCTCGACCCGTAATGCGAAGCCGTACAACGGCCAGCTGGACTGGTCGTCGGACGGCTGTTCCGACTCCCCCGACAACCCGTTCGGGTTCAACTTCCTGCCGGGCTGCTACCGCCACGACTTCGGGTACCGCAACTACAAGAAGCAGGGCCGGTTCAACGAGACCACCCGCAAGACGATCGACGACAACCTCTACGCCGATCTCAAGAGCGTCTGCGGGTCGAACGCCGCGTGCAAGGCGACGGCCTGGACTTACTACCAGGCCGTGCGTCAGTTCGGCGGCTGAGCCCGTTCTCCCGCTACCGTCTCTTGTGGACGGTAATGGGAGGAGCGATATGGACACCGACCAGTTGCTGAGCACGACGCGCGCGGTCCGGCGGAAGCTGGACCTCGAGCGGCCGGTCGAGCCGGAGGTTCTCGACGAGTGCCTCCGGCTCGCCCTGCAGGCCCCGACGCCGGGCAATGCCCAGGCGTGGCGCTGGATGGTCGTGCGCGACCAGGGCGTGAAGGACCGGCTGGCGGCACTGTTCCGCTCTGTGGGGACGCCTTATCTGGACGCTGCGGAGGCATCCGCTTCAGGCCCCTCCGCGGCCCGCGCGCTCGCCTCCGGCCGTCACCTGATCGACGTGATCGACCGCGTGCCGGTGTACGTGATCCCGTGCCTGAAGGGCCGCCCGAGCGGCGAGAACGGCCTCGACGCGGCGTTCTACGGCGGAATCTTCCCGGCAGTGTGGAACTTCCAGCTGGCGCTGCGCTCGCGTGGCCTCGGCTCGACGCTGACGACGTACCACCTGCAGCACGAGGAAGCCGCGGCGGAGATCCTCGGCATTCCCGCCGGCTATACGCAGGTGGGCCTGCTGCCGGTGGCCTACACGACTACGCCGGACTTCAAACCGGCGCCGCGGCGGCCGCTGGAGGAAGTGGCGTTTCTGGACCACTGGGAGAATCCCCTGCACTAGGACTCGTGAGTGGCGCGGCCGGTTAGAACCGGCCGCACCACTCACGAGTCCTTGATCCGCACCGTGATCTTCGAGCCATCGCGGGCGACGTCGAGAAGCTCCACCCGGGTGCCGGCGAACCGGGCCTCCTCGCGCGCCAGGCCCAGCCCGGTGTGCAGCTCGACCTTCGTGCTCTCACCCCGCCCCGGCTCCCTGAGCATCAGCTCGACGGTGGCGTCCCCGGCCCAGACGCAGATGGCGGTCGGGGGGCAACGCGAGTCGGACACCAGCCGGGTGAACCGGACGGTGACGTCCTTGGTGGAGAGCTTGGCCTCCTGCCCGGGGATCAGGGTGACGTCCTCGCCGGGCGCGGTCCCCACAGTGGAGGGCGCAGGCTTCGCGGGTTCAACGGTCGTGGGGCCGGCGGCGGGTGGCGCCGTGACCTGCCCGGAGGCGACGGAACTCCCGGCCCCGACGGCGATCCCGGCCAAGGCGAGGAGGCTGACGACGAATCGCTTGGTGTCCACGTCCAGGCAGACGGAACGGACGCCCCCGGCGTTGCATGGGGTCCACGGACTCGTGAGCGAGTCAGTCTTCGTCGTCCGGGTCGGCGGGGATGGGGTCGCCGCCGCGGATCATGAACAGCACCGACTCCAGCTCCTCCGGCTTGATCAGCACGTCGCGGGCTTTCGAGCCCTCCGACGGGCCGACGATGCCGCGGCTTTCCAGGAGGTCCATCAGGCGGCCCGCCTTCGCGAAGCCCACGCGGAGCTTGCGCTGCAGCATCGACGTCGAGCCGAACTGGGACGTCACGATCAGCTCGGCCGCCTGCAGCAGGACGTCGAGGTCGTCGCCGATGTCCGCGTCGATCTCCTTCTTCTCACCGGCCTTCTGCGCGGTGACGCCGTCCTGGTAGTCCGGCTGCGCCTGCTCCTTCGCGTAGTTGACGACGGACGCGATCTCCTCGTCGCCGACGAACGCGCCCTGGATGCGGACCGGCTTCCCGGCACCCATCGGCAGATACAGCGCGTCGCCCATGCCGATCAGCTTCTCGGCGC
The DNA here is from genome assembly GCA_963762765.1 of uncultured Actinomycetota bacterium. Classification (GTDB taxonomy): domain Bacteria; phylum Actinomycetota; class Actinomycetes; order Mycobacteriales; family Pseudonocardiaceae; genus Amycolatopsis. The sequence continues at coordinate 1,061 of CAVXMR010000047.1, read as the reverse complement.
CCGGCTGGTCCAGGATGACCCGCGAGTCCGTCAGCGACGACGTCGCGAACGCCAGCCGCGAGGGCACGTTGGTCTTGATCAGGCCGGTGACGACGTCGACCGACGGGCGCTGCGTGGCCAGCACCAGGTGGATGCCCGCCGCGCGCGCCTTCTGGGTGATGCGGACGATCGCGTCCTCGACGTCGCGCGGGGCGGTCATCATCAGGTCGGCGAGTTCGTCGACGATCGCCATGATGTAGGGGTAGGGCCGGTATTCGCGCTCGCTGCCCGGCGGCGCGGTGATCTCGCCCGAGCGCACCTTCTTGTTGTAGTCGTCGATGTGCCGGACCTTGTTGACCTGCATGTCCTGATACCGCTGCTCCATCTCCTCCACCAGCCAGGCCAGCGCGGCGGCGGCCTTCTTCGGCTGGGTGATGATGGGCGTGATCAGGTGCGGGATGCCCTCGTACGGCGTCAGCTCGACCATCTTCGGGTCGATCAGGATCATCCGGACCTCGTCCGGCGTCGCCCGCGCGAGCAGCGAGACCAGCATCGAGTTGACGAAGCTGGACTTACCGGAACCGGTGGACCCCGCGACCAGCAGGTGCGGCATCTTCGTCAGGTTCGCGGTGACGAAGTGGCCTTCGATGTCCTTGCCCAGCCCGATCACCATCGGGTGGTTGTCCTTGACCGTCGTCGGCGCGCGCAGGACGTCGCCCAGGCGCACCATCTCGCGGTCGGAGTTCGGCACCTCGATGCCGACCGCCGACTTGCCCGGGATCGGCGCCAGCAGCCGGACGTTGTCGGTCGCCACCGCGTACGCGATGTTCTTGGTCAGCGCCGTGATCTTCTCGACCTTCACGCCGGGGCCGAGCTCGACCTCGTACCGCGTGACCGTCGGGCCCCGGGTGAAGCCGGTGACCTGGGCGTCGACGTTGAACTGCTCCAGCACGCCGGTGATCGCCTCGATCATGGCGTCGTTCGCCTTGCTGCGGGACTTCGGCGCGTCGCCGAGCTTCAGCAGGTCGGGCGGCGGGAGCGCGTAGTCGCCTTCGACCGTCCTGGCGACGGCCATCGCGGGC
>CAVXMR010000046.1:0-71477 GCA_963762765.1 uncultured Actinomycetota bacterium | reverse complement strand
CTTGACCACGGCGTGGCTGCGGTTTTTGGGCAGAGGGGTGCGCCCGTGGCCGGTCCACGCCTGCTTGAAACTCAACCGGAGAAACCCAACCGTGCCTCAACGTCCGCAACCGTGGCATGCCCAACAGCAAGCGTATGCGCAACACCGTCGCGAACACCCAGCAGAGTAGGAAACCCCGAAACCCCCAACCCCCGAGCCTCCCGGAAATCAGCAACAGCCGAAGAGAACTCCGCGACCACGACGTCGGGATCGAGCCCAGCCCGCGAAGCCACCACCCGGTACGTCGAAGCCAACGACAGGCTCAACCCGTCCACGTAGAACGCTTCCTGCAGCACCTGAGCCAACTCGACCGCCCGCGAAGGCGCCACCGAAGCCAGCGCGGCCATCCCGCGAGCGGCGGCCTCGGAATCCATCACGAAGGTGCCATCGGCGATCAGCCGGTCGTAAGCCTCACCGAACGGCACCCCCGTCAGCTCGGTGATCTTGGCGTTGGCGCCCTGGACGTAGCCGAACTCGGAGATCGGCAACCGCCGGGCGCCGGTGAACAGTCCACCCGAGACCACCCGTACGGGGAGCTCGGGGTGCCGCCGGGCGAGCTCGGTCATGGTCGGCGCGAAACCGTACGACCAGCCGCAGTAGGCATCGAAGACGTACACGAGCTCCATGGAAATGGCCCTTCTCCCGGGTTGACGGCACCCGTGAGAACGGTATCTGACCAGTCAGGCATTCCCTGAGGTGGGCCAGGTCACCGCAGCCGGGGCAGCGCGTCGCGCGCGGAGTGGCTCAGCGTCCGCAGATCCTCGGCGAACTGCTGCCGGTGGCCCTCCGGAAGCGGCTTGAAGAAGTACGTCTCGATGTTCTCCACGTGCAGGCGCGACGCCCGCACCGTGGTCTGCTCGCCGAGGTCGGTGAGGCGGACGACCTGGACGCGGCGGTCGGCCGGGTCGGGCGTCCTGGTCACCAGGCCGAGTGCCTCCATCCGGTCCACCAGCCGCGTCGCGCCGCCGGTGGTGAGCACCTGTTCCTGCGCGATCGAGCGCATGCTCATGCCCTTTTCGCCGGCGCGGCCGACGATCAGCAGCACCTCGAACATCAGGTGCGAGATCCCGCACTCCTGCTCCAGGGTCCGCCCGAGCAGGTACTCCAGCCGGTTGGCCGCGCCCTGCAGCCGCCCGAACGCCAGCACACGGGCATCGTTCGCCGCCTGCTGGGCCGTCATGATCACCGGTTCCACACGCACCTCGCTTCCTCGCCCATCATCCCGGCTGGTCCCCGGCGCGCAACGCCAGGTAGACGTCCAGCTGGTCGGTGAACTCGGTGAGGTCGGTCCCGAGCAGCTCCGAGGCCCGCCCGATCCGGTATCGCAAGGTGTTCACGTGGACGTGAAGCGCTTTCGCCGCGCGGGTCGGAGATCCTGAACACTCAAGGAAAACCCGCACGGTGTGCACGAGATCCGAGTGCTGTTCGGCGTCGTAGTCGAGCAAGGGCCCGAGCACTCGCCTTCGCAGCGCCGACCGCAATTCGGCGGGCGCCCCGGCCAGCAGGAGCCGGTGGACGTCGACCTCGTCACCGGGGATCACCGAAACCGGTCCCGGCTCCGCGGCCGCCACTTCCAGCGCGTACCGGGCGACTTCCCGGGCGTCTCCGACCCCGCAGAGCACCCGCCGCGCGCTCAGCAGGGGCTCCACAGTGGACAGAGCGGTGACCACATCGGACGGCCAGTCCGCCGTCACCGCGTACGTCGTCTCGCCGCCGCTCTCGACCACCGCCGAGGGGAGGAGCTCCAGCAGGACGTCCCGGCTCTCCTCGCTCCCTTCGGTCCGCAACGCGACAACCCGCGTCTCCCCAGCGCGAGGCTCAGGCCGCTTGAGCCGGGCACGCGCAACTCCGACGAGCTCCGCCAGCTCCTCGGCGAGCTCTTCCTGCGCGGTGCTCAGCGGTCCGCCGACGGCGATCAGCCACGGCACGGCGTGTGCGCCCTCGACCGGCACCAGCGTCAACGCCCCCTGCTCGCGGGCGGCGAACCGCCGGACGACGTCGGGTGCGGGCATCGGCAGCGGCGCTGTCCCCGCGACCTCCCGCCCGAGCCCCGAAAGCACCCAGCAGGGCAGCCCGAGTTCGGCGGACACGTGCTCCAGCAGCGTCTCGACCGACGCGTCCGCGACGGCGAGCAAACGTTTGCGTGAGCTCTCCGACGCCGCCGCGAGCGCGAGCACGACCTGCTCGGTGACCACGGAGAACGACAGGTCGATGGGTACTTCCAGGAGCGGGATCCGGTGCCGGACGCAGGCCTCGATCAGGTCGTCCGGGATGCCGCCGGAGTCGGCGCCCGACGCCGCCAGCGCCGCCGCGCCCGCCCGCGCCAAGTCGGCGACGAACGGCTCGGCGTCGCCGGGCTGGTGCCACCAGAGCAGCCCGGACAGCACCAGCTCACCGGCCGACAGATACCGTCCGGGGTCGCTCAGTTCCGTGACGTAGATGCGCGTCACGGGCCGGTCGAGCAGCTCGGCGCCCGCCCGGGGACGCAGCCGCAGCCCCGGCAGGTCCAGGAGAGTTTTCACGGTCGTCATCAGGCTTGTAGGAAAGCACAAAGGGCGGCGCTTCCGCTGCCGTGTGTTTCATGGCTTTACGCCGTTGCCGCTCCGGGCGGTCTGGGCGTCTACTGGTCTATCGCCCTCACGAAGGAGCCACGAGTGGATTTCCTGCGTCCCGAGACGCTGGCCGACGCGCTGGCCGCCAAGGCCGACCGGCCCGACGCGGTCCCGATCGCCGGCGGCACCGATGTCATGGTCGAGCTGAACTTCGACCACCGGCGTCCCGCCGCGCTGCTCGACCTGACCCGGGTCGCCGAGCTGACGCGATGGTCCACATCGGACGGCCAGGTTCGCCTCGGCGCCGGCGTCCCGTACACCCGGGTGATCGCTGAGCTGGGTGAACTCGTTCCGTCGCTGGCGCAGGCGTCGCGCACGGTCGGTTCGCCGCAGATCCGCAACCGCGGCACGGTCGGTGGGAACCTCGGTGCCGCCTCTCCTGCCGGGGACACCCACCCGGTGCTGCTCGCGCTCGGCGGCAGCGTCGAGGTGGCGTCGACCCGGGGGACCCGCGTCCTCCCGGCGGAGGAGTTCTATCTCGGCGTGAAGCGCAACGCGCTGGCGCCCGACGAGCTCATCACCGCCGTCCACCTGCCCGCGTCGGCCGGGCCGCAGCAGTTCGCCAAGGTCGGAACGCGCAACGCGATGGTCATCGCGGTGTGCTCCTTCGCGCTTTCCTTGCGACCCGATCGGGCTGAGATCGGCGCCGCGGTCGGGTCCGCCGCGCCCACACCCCGGCGTGCGAAAGCGGCCGAGGAATTCCTCGCCAATGAGCTGCCGTGGACGTCACCGGAGCCCTTGGCGGATTCGCTGAAGCGCCGCTTCGGCGAGCTGGTGGCCGAATCGGCGTCGCCGATCGACGACGTCCGGGGCAGCGCGGCCTATCGCAAGCACGCGCTCTCGGTACTCGCCCGGCGTACGTTGACCTGGGCATGGGACGAACACAGGACGGGGGAGCGCTCGTGCGCGTGAATGTCACGATCAACGGCGAAAAACGCCAGGCCGATGACGTCTGGGAGGGCGAAAGCCTGCTGTACGTGCTGCGCGAGCGGCTCGGCCTCCCGGGCTCGAAGAACGCCTGTGAGCAGGGCGAATGCGGGTCCTGCACGGTCTACCTCGACGCCGTCCCGGTCTGCTCCTGCCTGGTGGCGGCCGGTCAGGTCGAGGGCCGCGAGGTCCGCACGGTCGAGGGATTGGCCGACGGCGACACGCTCGACCCGGTCCAGCAGTCCTTTGTGGATGCCGGAGCCGTCCAATGTGGCTTCTGCACGCCTGGCCTCGTCGTCGCCGCGCACGACCTCCTGAACCGCGTCCCCGATCCGAGCGACGAGGAAATCCGCGAGGCACTGGCAGGCAACCTCTGCCGATGCACCGGTTACGAAAAGATCCTCGACGCCGTCCGGATGGCCGCCAAATGAGGACTGCCATCGAGAACGGGGCCGTCGCGACGGTCTCCGGCCCCGAATACGCCAGCGGTTACGTCGTCATCGAGGACGAGCACATCGTCGCCGTCGGGCCCGGTGCCTACGAGGGCCCGGCCGACCAGCGCGTCGACGCGTCCGGCTGCCTGGTCACGCCCGGGCTGATCAACACCCATCACCACCTCTACCAGTGGGCGACCCGCGGGATGGCCGCCGACCACACGCTCTTCGAATGGCTGATCGCGCTCTACCCGGTCTGGAAGCAGCTGGACGCGCAGATCACGCATGCCGCCGGGACCGCGGGCATGGCACGGCTGGCGCTGACCGGGTGCACGACCGTCGCCGACCATCACTACGTCTTCCCGCGCGACGGCGGTGACCAGGTCGAGGCCCTGGTGACCGCGCGCGAGCGGATCGGCGTGCGGCTGCACGTCGTGCGCGGCTCGATGGACCGCGGCGAGTCCGACGGCGGGCTGCCGCCGGACAACCTGGTCGAGGAGACCGAGGCCGCGCTGCTGGGCACCGAGGCCGCGATCGACCGTTTCCACGACGTCTCCACCAACGCGCACGTACAGATCGCCGCCGGGCCGTGTTCGCCGTTTTCGGTCAGCGAGCGGCTGATGAGCGGCGCCGCGGAACTCGCGCGCCGCCGGGGCGTCCGGCTGCACACGCACCTCGCGGAGACGATCGACGAGGAGGAGCAGTGCCTCGCCGAGGTCGGCTGCACCCCCGCCGAGTACGCCGACAAGCTGGGCTGGCTCGACTCCGACGTCTGGCTCGCGCACACCATCCACCTCGCGCCCGACGCGATCCGCCGGATCGGCGCCACCGGCACCGGCTCCGCGCACTGCCCGACGTCCAACGGCCGGATCGGCGCCGGCATCGCGCCGGTTCGGGACCTGATCGACGCGGGCGCGCCGGTCGGGCTCGGCGCCGATGGTGCGGCGTCCAACGAGTCCGGCGGGCTGGGGGAGGAGCTGCACCAGGCGTTGCTGCAGGCGCGTCAACGCGGCGGGCCGCGCGGGCTGACCACCCGTGAGGCGCTGTGGATGGGCACTCTCGGCGGCGCGCGGTGCCTGGGCCGGTCCGGCGAGCTGGGCTCGGTCGAGGTCGGGAAGCTCGCCGACCTCGCGGTGTGGGACCTGAACGGGCTGAACTACGCGGGCATCACGGACCCCGTGGCGGCGCTGGTGCTCGGCACGACGCCGCCGGTGAAGCGCCTGTTCGTCGGCGGTCGCGCGGTCGTGGCCGACGGCGTGCTGACGGGCGCCGACGAGTCCGTGATCGCGCGTGAGCTGGCGGCCGCGAGCGCGCGGCTGCGGGAGGCACGATGACCAGTACCACCACTTCGACGCCGGTCGAGACCGCTCAGGGCATCGGAGCGAATGCCCGGCGTCCCGACGGCACGGTGAAGGTCCGCGGCGAGTTCGCCTACTCCTCGGACCTGTGGCACGAGGACATGATCTGGGGTGTCACGCTGCGCAGCCCGCATCCATACGCCCGGATCACCGGGATCGACATCACGGAAGCCCTTGCGGTGCCCGGGGTATACGCGGTGCTGACGCACGAGGACGTCCCGGGCGTCAACCGTTACGGCCTGGAGCACAACGACCAGCCGGTGCTGGCCGACGAAGTCGTGCGCTACCAAGGGGAACCGGTGGCGCTGGTCGCGGCCGACCACCCTGAGACCGCCCAGCGGGCGATGAAACGGATCAAGGTCACCTACGACGTCCTCGAGCCGGTGACCGACGCCGAGACGGCTTCCGCCGGGCCTCGATTGCATCCCGGCGGGAACGTCGTGCGGCACGCCAAGATCCGGCGTGGGCCGCAGGATGTCGAGGCCGACGTCGTCGTCTCGGGGGTGTACGAGGTCGGCATGCAGGACCAGGCCTTCCTCGGGCCGGAGTCCGGGCTCGCGGTGCCGGACACCGAGGGCGGTATCGATCTTTACGTTGCCACGCAATGGTTGCACGTCGACCAGCAGCAGATCGTCGCCGCGCTCGGGCTGCCCGTGGAGAAGGTGCGGCTGACCCTCGGCGGCGTCGGGGGTGCGTTCGGCGGGCGCGAGGACCTGTCGATTCAAGTGCACGCGTGCCTGCTCGCGCTGCACACCGGCAAGCCGGTGAAGATGGTCTACAACCGCGAGGAATCCTTCTACGGCCACGTCCACCGTCATCCGGCGAAGATGTACTACGAGCACGGAGCCACGCGCGACGGCCGTCTGGTCTACGTCCGCACCCGGTTGTATCTCGACGGCGGCGCGTACGCGTCGTCCACCGGTGCGGTGGTGGCGAACGCGGCCACGCTCGGCATCGGGCCGTACACAGTGGACAGTGTCTCGATCGACTGCTGGGGCATGTACACGAACAATCCACCGTGCGGTGCGATGCGCGGGTTCGGCGCGGTGCAGGCGGCGTTCGGGTACGAGTCCCAGATGGACAAGCTGGCTGTCGCGTGCGGTCTTGATCCGGTCGACATTCGTGTGCTGAACGCGATGAGCGAGGGCTCGCTGATGCCGACCGGTCAGGTCGTCGACTCGGAGGCGCCCGTTGCCGAACTGCTGGAACGGTTGCGCGCCAAGCCGTTACCCGTCTGCTCGCTCGGAGCTTGACCTGCGGCACATGCCGGGTGGGGTGTCCAACACGACCCATGGCGAGGGCGTCGTGCGCGGAGTCGGATACGCCGTCGGGATCAAGAACGTCTGCTTCTCCGAGGGTTTCGACGACTACTCGACCGCTCGGGTGCGGCTGCAGCTCGTCGGCGGCGAACCGGCGGCGACCGTGCACACGGCGGCGTGCGAGGTCGGCCAGGGCCTGGTCACCATCATGCAGCAGATCGTGCGGACCGAGCTGGGCGTCGAGCAGGTGACCGTGCTGCCGATGGACACCTCGATCGGCAACGGCGGCTCCACGTCGGCGTCGCGCCAGTCCTACGTCACCGGCGGCGCGGTCCAGGCGGCGTGTGCGGCGGTGCGGTCGCAGGTGCAGTCTTCGCTCGGTATCGAACGAGCCAGGCTGGTCGGCGGCAAGGTCGTCGCGGTGGACGGGAGCGTGCTGGCGGACCTGGTGGACGTCCTGGGAGACGTGGTTTACGACGAGACCGTGGAGTGGCGCCACCGCCCGACGGTCCCGATCGACGCTTCGACGGGGCAAGGAAATGCGCACGTGCAGTACGCTTTCGCCGCGCACCGGGCCGTGGTGGACGTCGATGTCGAGCTGGGGCTGGTGAAGGTCGTCGCACTCGACTGTGCCCAGGACGTCGGGAAGGCGCTGAATCCGCAGGCGGTGCTCGGGCAGATCCAGGGCGGGTCGGCGCAGGGGCTCGGGCTGGCGGTGATGGAGGAGATCCAGACGTCCGGGGGCAAGATCCGGAACCCGTCGTTCACCGACTACCTGATCCCGACCGTGCTGGACATGCCGCCGATGGACATCGACGTGCTGGAGCGCCCGGATCCCCATGCGCCGTACGGGTTGCGCGGGGTGGGGGAGCCGCCGACGATCTCGTCCACCCCGGCGATCGTGGCCGCCATCCGCGCGGCGACCGGACTGGAGCTGCCCCGGGTGCCGGTGCGGCCGGAGCACATCACCGGGACCTAGGACTCGTGAGCGTTCCGGGCGGTTAGAACCGCCCGGAACGCTCACGAGTCTTTACTTGAGCTTCCAGTTCTGGTTGGCGTCGTCGTTGCAGGACCACAGCTCCAGCTGGATGCCGTTGACGTTGCCCGAGGGCTTGTCGCCGCCGGTCACGTCGACGCACAGGCCCGACTGGGTGCCGGTGATCGAGCCGTCCGGGTTGAGCTTGAACTTCTGGTTCGCGCCGCCGTGGCAGCCCCACGTCACGAGTTTGGTCCCGTTGGCGGTGCCGCCGCCGGTGGCGTCCAGGCAGACGCCGTTGGCCCGCAGCTCACCGGCGCTGGTGAACGTCCAGGACTGGCCGGCGCTGCCGTTGCACTCCCAGATGTCGACCTTCGCGCCGGGCGTCGAAGTGTTGCCGTTGATGTCGACGCAGCGCGAGGACGAGGCGCCCTGGATCGGCTGGGACGTCCCGATGCTGCTGCCCGAACCCCGCTCGATGCGGTAGACCACCGTGCTGTGCGACGGCACCGCCGCGCTGATCGTGCCGGTGCTGGTGGTCAGCTCCTTGGACCAGAGGTTGGTCAGCTTGTAGCTCGACGCGGCGGGCAGGCCGACCGCGGACGCGGTGGTCGACACAGTGCGGGTGGTGCCGTTCTCGTTGAACAGCACCACCGCGACATCGCCGTCGGACAGCGGCTTGGCCAGCACGTCCAGCCCGCCCGAGGAGGACACGCGGGTGGCCTGCTTGCCGAGGCTGTCCTGGTCGATGGCGATCACGTCGCGGTTGAGGTAGGTCGAGAAGGTGGCGACGCTCGCCGTGCGCAGGTCGGCGCCGGCGATCAGCGGGGCGGCCATCGCGGCCCAGAGCGTGAAGTGGGCACGGTCCTCCTGGAAGTCCATGCCGTCGCCGACTTCGAGCATGTCGGGGTCGTTCCAGGCGCCCGGCTTCGCGGCGGACGCGAGGTTCACGTTCGTGTGGTAGTTCGAGTCGATGCTGCCCCAGTTGTTGCTGATGTCGCCGGTGGTGCGCCACAGGTTGCCGACCGGGCCCGCCCAGGTCGCCGGGTCGAACTCGCCCCATTCGCAGATGCTGTAGACGATCGGGCGGCCGGTGGCCTTCAGCGCGTCGCGCATCGCGGTGTAGCGCGCGATGTGCTTTTCCTTGGTATTGCTGCCGTTGTTGTTGCAGTTGTCGTACTTGAGGTAGTCGACGCCCCAGGAGGCGAAGCTGTTCGCGTCCTGCTGCTCGTGGCCGAGGCTGCCCGGGTAGTGCTGGCAGGTGGTCAGGCCCGCGTCCTCGTAGATGCCGAACTTCATCCCGCGCGCGTGGATGTAGTCGCCGAGCGCCTTCAGCCCGCTCGGGAACTTCACCGGGTCCGGGACGAGGTTGCCCGCGGCGTCGCGGTTCATCGTCATCCAGCAGTCGTCGAGGTTGACGTAGTTGTAGCCCGCGTCGCGCATGCCCGAGCTGACCATCAAGTCGGTCGTCTGCTTGACCAGAGTCTCGTTGATGTTGCACTCGAAGGTGTTCCAGGTGTTCCAGCCCATCGGCGGCGTGCGGGCCAGGCCGTTTTCCAGGGCCGACGCGGGGACTGCCAACGAGGTAGCGACCAATGCGGCGCTCAAAGTGGTGAAAAGGCGTTGCGTGAAACGACGCATGGCGCGCTCCGTCCGTACGGCGGTGTGGGAAGGAGGTCTAGACCAACCAGGTTCCAGCTAGAGGGAGCATCCGTGTTGGATCCTGTCGAGTCAAGCGCCATCTTGGGTAATCGTGTTGGATTTCCGACTAAAGTTTGCTCTCCGCGAGCAGCCGGCGGGCGACGTCCACGACGGCGGACCCCGCGATGGCCAGCGCTTCGGTGTTTCGTAACGCGCGGCAGAGAATGAACGCACCTTCAAGGCTGGTAACGAAAGTGATGGTGAGGGTGCGCGCGGCGTCCTCGCTGAGGCCGTAGTGCTTGAAGGCCTCGGTGCCCGCGTCGGTCCACGCGGTGAAGACGTCGGCGGTGGCGATCCGCAGAGGCTCGCTGGTGCTGGCGACCTCGAGCGCGACGGTCGCGATCGGGCAGGCGTCGGCGTAGTCGGTCTCCTGGAGCGTGACCGCGGCTCCCGCGAAGGCGGCTTCGAGGCCTTCGAGGAGGCTGCGGTCCGGCGTGAGGAAGATGCCGAGGATCTGGATGTACTGCATCCCGGAGGTCCGGATGACCTCCTCGCCGAGCTGTTCCTTCCCGCCGGGGAAGAAGTGGTACAGCGATCCGAAGGGCGCGTTCGCCTCGGAGACGATCTGCTTGAGCCCGGTGCCGGTGTACCCGTTGCGCCGGAACAGCTCGGCGCCGGCGGCCATGATGCGATCCTTCGTCCCTGTCACGCTCCCAGTCTAACTAGAGCGTTCTATCCAGACGAGCACCCCAATGTGGCATTGGGGTGCTTGGGGCCGGAACTGTCGGTGCCCTCCGTTAGCCTGGAAAACGGGGGCTGCTCAGTGCAGGTCCCAGGCCGGGCCGGGGTCGGGAGCGTCGTCGCGCAGGATGGCGCCCTCGATCAGGCCGTAAGGGCGGTCGGCGGCGTAGAAGACCTCGTTCTCGTTCTTGAGCCCGAACGGGCTCAGGTCGACGAGGAAGTGGTGCTTGTTCGGCAGCGAAAGCCGCACCTCCGCCACCTCCGGACGCGCCTCGAGCACTGCCGTGCCCATCGCGTACAGCGTCTGCTGCAGCGAAAGGCTGTGCTTCGTCGCGAAAGTCTCCAGAAGCAGCGCCCGGATCGCCTCGAACGACGACGTCCAGTCGACGTCCAAGCCCAGATACCGCCAGCGAGCGGTGACGGCGGTGGCGAGGATCCGGTCGTCGGTCTCGGCCAGCGTCGTGTACTTGTCCCGCGGGAAGCCGTGGAACTCCGAGCCGGTCGACTTCAGCACGACCAGACCGTCCACACCGGACACTACCCAGGCGCGATCCCCTTGCACCGTCACAGCCGTGGTGCGCCGCTCGTCACCCGCGCGGCTGAACGCGTGGTCGTGCGGGGCGCCGTCGACGGCGATGCGGTTCCAGCCGTGCTCGTCGATCAGGATCCGCGCGCCGCTGATGTTCTCCTGGGTGCCGGTGAAATGCCGGGCCAGGCGCAGGCCGAAGTCCTCGATCTCGCCGACCGGGGCTTCCTTCGCGAAGGCGTACACGGTGTTCTTCTGTGTGTCGGTCGCCAAAACCGCGGCGTTGTCGCCGGTCAGGTGCGTCGCCGCCAGTTCGCCGCGCAGCGACGTCGAAACGGTGAGGTCCTTGAGGTGGTGCACGGAACCTTCGCGGCGCACCGTGACCAGGCGGACCTCGGCTTTGCCGTACTGGTTGGGGCCCAGGGTGATGGCCACGGTTCAGCTCCCTCGGTAGGTCGAATAGGCAAACGGGCTCAGCAGCAGGGGGACGTGGTAGTGCGCGTCGGCGCCGATCCGGAAGGTGAGCGTGACCTCCGGGAAGAACGCGTCCGGGCCCAGATAGGCGCCGGTGTCGAAGACGAGCCGGAACACGCCTGCCGCCACCGTCTCCGGGCCGAGGTCGCGGATCCGGCCGTCGTCGTCGGTCACGCCCTCCGCGACCAAAGACCCCTCGGCGGCCTCGAATCGCACCGCGATCCCCGCCGCGGGACGGCCTTTCGCCGTGTCGAGCACGTGTGTGGTCACCAGGCTCATTCCGCCACCGCCTTCTCCAGCCGCAGCGCGGCGATCTTCAGTAGCTCCCGGCCCGCGACCGCGAGCTCGGTCGCCGGGTCGTTGGCCAGCCGTGACTTCAGGGTCTCCAGCAGCTCGGCGCCGCTGCGGCCGCTCGCGCAGACCAGGTAGACGTGCCCGAATCTGGCTTCGTACTCGGCATTCGCCGCCGCGAACGCGTCGGCATTGTCCACACCGGACTGTTCCGAGCGCGACCAGCCGGACTCCGGCCCGGCGGTTTTCGGCTTCTCGCCGATGCGTGGATGCGCGGCCATCGCCGCGCGGATTTCGTCCGCCGTCAGCGGCATGTCGGCCGCCTCGACCAGGGCGGACACGGACTCGTACGGCCGCCTGGCCTCGAGCGTGTCCACCCAGCGCGGGACGGCGAGGCACGCCGTCAGCGTCGGGCGGACGTCGGCGGCGGCGTTGAACTCGGTGAGCGAAAGCGGCACGGCTCAGACGGTACGACCCGGCCGGAGTTCCGTCAACATTTTGTTGAAAGCCCTGGTCAGTCCGCTTCCCGGTTGAGGTAGTTGTAGACCGTGAACCGGGTGACGCCCAGTGCGTCGGCCACCGACGACACCGACTTCCGCAGCCCGAAGGCGCCCCGCTCGCGTAGCAGCCGGACCGCGCGCTGCTTGCCGGCGCGGTCCAGTTCGCCGAGCTTCGCGCCCAGCTCACGCTCGACATCGGCGATGAGCCGGGCGAGCGCGTCGTTCAGCTCGACGGCCGGGGTGACGGCCCCGCCATCGGCCCGCCGCAGCTGCAGCGTCACGCGGGTGGCGCCGCCGTCGAGCGCGGCCTTGGCGATCGCCGGGAGCGCGTCGAGCAGTTCGGCGGCCTCGCCGCGGGCGAGCGTCCCGAGCGGGCCGAAATCGGTGTCCAGCCCGGCTTCCTGGGCCGCGTCGCGCGCGGCGACGGCGTGCTCGGGTGGCGGACCCTCGCCGTGGAACGGTTCGCTGGTGAACTCGGCCTCAAGCTGCACGGGATGACCGTAACGCGCCGCGTCCGTCGTTGACGAGCGGCGCGAGCCGTGGTTACTGTCGTTTTGCGAAACATCCGTTCCGTACTGTGAAATATCCCGGCGAAGGGCTTTCGGATGGACCTTGTGGTGCGCGCGGCGCGGGCGATCACCGCGCTGGGTGAGGGCCCGGCGAACCTCGGCGTCGACGGCGGGCGGATCGTCGCCGTGCAGACCGCGCCGCTCGACGGTGACCGGGTGCTCGAACTCGGCGAGGACGTCGTGCTGCTGCCCGGACTGGTCGACACCCACGTGCACGTCAACGATCCCGGCCGCGCCGAATGGGAGGGCTTCGAAACCGCGACGCGCGCCGCCGCGGCGGGCGGGGTGACCACGATCGTGGACATGCCGTTGAACAGCCTGCCGCCGACGGTCGACGTCGAGGCGCTGGAGGTCAAGCGCACGGCTGCTTCCGGACGCGTGCACGTCGACGTCGGGTTCTGGGGCGGCGCGATTCCGGGCAATGCCAAGGATTTGCGCGGGCTGCACGAGGCCGGCGTGTTCGGCTTCAAGTGCTTCCTGCTGCACTCCGGCGTCGACGAATTCCCGCCGCTGGACCCCGAAGGCCTGGACGTCGCGCTGCGCGAGCTGAGCTCGTTCGACGCGCTGATGATCGTGCACGCCGAGGACGCACACGCGATCGACGACGCACCCGAACCGCACGGCGGTCGCTATGTCGACTTCCTGTCTTCGCGACCGCGAGGCGCCGAGAATCTCGCCATCTCGCAGGTGATCGAGGCCGCCCGCCGCAACGATGCCCGTACGCACATCCTGCATCTGTCCTCTTCGGACGCTCTGCCGCTGATCGCCGCGGCTCGCCGGGACGGCCTCGCGCTCAGCGCCGAAACCTGCCCGCACTACCTGAGCTTCACCGCCGAGGAAATCCGCGACGGCGCCACGCAGTTCAAGTGCTGCCCGCCGATCCGCGAGGCGGCCAACCGGGAACTGCTCTGGCAGGGCCTCGCCGACGGCGTGATCGACACGATCGTGAGCGACCATTCGCCGTGCACGCCGGAGCTGAAACGCTTCGACACCGGCGATTTCGGCCAGGCCTGGGGCGGGATCTCCAGCCTGCAGCTGGGGCTCCCGGCGATCTGGACCCAGGCGCGCCAGCGCGGGTTCGCGCTCACCGACGTCGTCCGCTGGATGGCCGAAAAGCCCGCCGCGCAGGCCGGGATGCGCCGCAAGGGCCACCTCGCGGTGGGCTACGACGCCGACTTCAGTGTGTTCGCGCCAGACGAGGCTTTCGTCGTCGATGTCACGAAACTCAAGCACCGCAACCCGGTCAGTGCCTACAACGAGCGCCCGCTCGCCGGTGTCGTGCGGAGTACTTGGCTGCGCGGCGCGGAAATCACCGGCGACGAGCCGCGTGGCGCGCTGTTGACCCGAGGGGATTGCTGAACATGGAGGAGACCGTGGACCGTCCCGAGTGGACAGACCTGCCCGACCTGGCGTCGCGCCGCTTCGGCGGCACCGTGATGTGGGCGACCGACGAGCTGTTCGCCGAGAAGGAGAACCTCGTCAACCCGTGGACGCCGGCGCACCGCGCGGAAACCTTCGGCCCGAAGGGGCAGGTCTACGACGGCTGGGAGACCCGCCGTCACCGCGAACCGGGCGACGACCAGGCGATCCTGCGGCTCGGCGTCGCCGGGATGGTCACCGGCGTCGTCGTCGACACCGCCTTCTTCAAGGGCAACTACCCGCCGTTCGTCTCGGTCGAAGCGGCGTCGGCGCCGGGCTACCCGAGCGCGGCGGAACTGTCCGAAGTGGACTGGGACATCCTGGTCGACCGCGCCTCGGCCGCGGGAGACACCGAGAACTTCTTCACCGTCAACGGTTCCCGGCGTTATACGCACGTCCGGCTGACCCAGCACCCCGACGGCGGCGTCGCTCGCCTGCGCGTCCACGGTGCCCCGATCCCGGATCCGGGCCTGCTCGACCTTGGCGCGCTCGACCTCGCCGCGCTGGAGAACGGCGCCGTCGTCACCGGCTGCAGCAACAAGTTCTACTCCTCGCCGAACAACCTGTTCTCGCCCGGCTTGGCCGCTCACCAGGCGGAGGGCTGGGAGACGGCGCGGCGGCGCGACAGTGGCAACGACTGGGTGACCGTGCGGCTCGCGGGCGCCGGGATCGTGCGGTTCGCCGAGGTCGACACCAGCAACCTGAAGGGCAACGCGCCCGGCTGGGCGTCGGTCAGCGGCCGCGACACCTACGGCGAGTGGGTCGAACTGCTCCCGAAGACACGCCTGCAGCCCGACACCCGCCACCGGTTCGCGCTGACGAGCGGACCGGAGGTGACCGAAGCCCGCCTCGACATCTACCCGGACGGCGGCCTGGCGCGCCTGCGCCTGTTCGGTGCCCTGACCAACCGCGGCCGCGCGCAGCTCACCGGGCGGTTCCAGAAAACTCGGTAACGTAGGTCCGGTCGGGGGGACCGGCTCCGACTCCAGGGTGAAGATCCCCGAAGAGAGGAAGCCATGGACTTCGATCAGCACTGCGCCGAGATCGTCACCCAGACCGAACTGCTCGCGACCGCGATCGCGGGCGCCGACCTGCGCAAGCCCGTCCCGTCCTGCCCGGAGTGGACGCTCGGCATGCTGCTGCGCCACATCGGCGGCGGGCAACGCTGGGCGGAGGAGATCATCCGGACCCGGTCCGAGGGCGTGATCGGCGCCGACGAGCTGCGGGAACTCGACGGTGACGACACCGCCGAGGCGCCGGTGGAATGGTTGCTCGAAGGTGCCCGGTTGCTTGCCGGGACCTTGCGCGCGGCCGGTCCGGACCAGGAGGTCTGGACTCCTTTCGCCGACGGCACGCCGAAGTTCTGGGCGCGCCGGTTCACCCACGAGACCCTGGTCCACCGCGCCGACGCGACCCTGGCGGTGGGGGCGGAGTTCACGGTCGCGGAGCCGGTCGCGCTCGACGCCGTCGACGAATGGATGGAGCTCGACGCGAATCCGGTGCACTTCGAGTACGACCCGCGTAAGCGCGAAATCCTCGGCGCCGGCCGCACGCTCGCGTTCGAGGCGGCCGACGCCGGGGTCTCGTGGTTCGTCGACCTCACCGGTGAGGTCATCCGCTGGCGACGCGGGCCGGGCGAAGCGGCCGTGACGGTCCGCGCCCCGTTGACGGACCTGCTCCTGGTGATCTACCGGCGCAAGCCCGCCGTGGACGTCCGGGGCGACGAGGCAGTGCTGGACAGCTGGCTCACCCACGTGGCCTTCGGCTGATCACGCCTTGGCGAGGACGTCCAGGTAGTGCTGGTTGACCATGATCCCCAGGATGTTCCCGAAGGGGTCGATCACCGACGCGGTCACGAACCCGGGGCCGCGCTCGGTCGGCTTGTCGTGCACGGTGGCGCCGAGCCCGAGAAGGCGGTCGTAACCGGCCTGGACGTCGTCGACGGCCCAGTAGGCGATGGTGCCGCCCGGCTGCGAAAGGCCGTGCGGCGCGAAGCGGCTGTCGAGGATGCCCAACTCGTGCTGGTAGTCGCCGATGCGGAACTCGACGTACGCCGGCTTGCCCTCGACTTCGCGGGCGAAGTACGGCTCGGCGCCGAGCACCTCGGTGTACCAGGCCACGGCCGCCGCGACGTCGTCGGCGAAGTAGGTGATAGTGGTGAGTCCTCGCAACATCGGTGGGGTTCCTTCCCTCAAGTGGTGCTGGAACCCATCCTCCGCGCCAAAGTGCTCATCAACTGAGCACTTTCCTACTTCGCTTCGGGCCGGTTCAGGTAGGCCGAGGCGAGGGAGAGGATGGCGGCAGCGCCGACGATGACGCTCACCCACCACTGCATGCCGACGACGATGCTCCAGACGCAACCCGCGGCCGCGAGCACCGCGACGAGAAGGTTCCTGAACTGCAGCGGAGTGGGTTTCGCCATGCCGCCACCCTCTCACGGGCGCGCTTCAGACCTCCGCGCGCTCCCCGGGTTCGAGCAGCGTCAGGCGCTTCGCGAGCCCAGCGGCTTCGAACGCTTCGCGCAGCGTGTCAGCCCCCTCCTTGAAGTGACTCCAGCCGCGGAAGTGCAGCGGGACGACTTTCGCGGCGTTGAGGATCTTCGCTGCTTCGGCAGCATCGGCGCTTGTAAGCGTCAGGGGAGCACCGTCGAACAACGGCGTACGCGCGCCACCGGCGAACAGCACGGCGATGTCGATCGTGAAGCGCGCGCCGATCTCGCGGACGACGTCGAGCGAAGCGTTGTCACCGCTTACGTAGACGGTGGGCACGCCTTCGCCGCGAAGCACGAAGCCGGTCACTTCGCCGGTTACGGGCTCCGCGCCTTCCGGACCGTGCAACGCAGGGACGGCGGTGATCGTGAGTGATCCGACTTCGGCGTCCTCCCACGGCTTGAGGCCGCGT
Source organism: uncultured Actinomycetota bacterium (assembly GCA_963762765.1). Classification (GTDB taxonomy): domain Bacteria; phylum Actinomycetota; class Actinomycetes; order Mycobacteriales; family Pseudonocardiaceae; genus Amycolatopsis. The sequence goes on along the minus strand of CAVXMR010000046.1, from coordinate 54,810 downwards.
GCGGTGCGGCCGAGTCGCTCGGCGCCTGTCGGAGTGGTCAGGGTGAGCGGAGTCGACTCCAGGAACTTGCGTCCTGCCGTGTCCAGGTTGTCGGGGTGCTGGTCGTGGGACAGCAGCACGGCGTCGATCGCGCCGACGTCGGCCGTGGCCGAGGGCTCGGTCTTGGTCAATGCGCGGGCGCCGATCGGATAGTCGCCGGGCTCGTCGAAGGTCGGGTCGGTGAGCAGGCGGATGCCGCCGAGTTCGAGGACCGCGGTCGGGCCGCCGAGAAAGGTGAACCCCAGTTTCGTAACCATGTGCAGGTGCAACGACGGATCGGGCGTCGAACTTCCCGGAACTCGGCGGGAATCTCAGCGACCGATGACCCGCTGGTCAGCGCGTTGAAGGGGCCCGGCTTCCGTCGGGCTTCGACGACGAGGGAGATCCGATGCGTCCTGCCTTCTTGCCCACCACGCGAAGAGCGTGCCATCTGATGACCGGGTTCTGCTCGGTGGTCTGGTACTGATCGCCGTCCCCGCCCAAGCGGCACGGGTGAGCGAGGCCGGTGACCTGCCCACCGCCGTCGCGCTGGCGGCAACAGCACCGCTCGCTGGAAGCGCTTTCCGAACGCACCGAGTCGGCCAGCACCTGGGCGAACCCGAACGGCTCCTACACCACCCAGGTCAACGGTGGCCCGATCCGCGTTCACCGCGGCGATGGCTGGGTGGATCGGCCGCCGCCGGAAGGCTTCGACAGCTGGGACGCGTGGTCCGCGCACCACGGCGTCGCCGAGGAGGAGTGGAACGACGGCGCGTTCCTCACCGATCCGGACGGGGTGCTGCCGAACATCTCCTTCCTCAAGGTGCCCGAGCCGAAGACCGCGAAGAACCGAGTGCACCTGGACGTCCAGGCCGGCGGTGGGCGTCAGGTGCCGCCGGAGACGCGGTGGCCGCACGTGCTCGACCTGGTCGAGCGGCTCAAGACGGCCGGCGCGACCGTCCTGTCCGTGGACGAGGTCGACGGCACGCCGGACCACGTCAGCGATGTTCGACCCCGAGGGCAACGAGTTCTGCGTGCTCTGAGGCTCAGCGCAAGGTGTCGAGCAGCGCGGACCACGCCGGGTGGGGCACGGTCAGGTGCCCCGCCTCGGGGGCCTTCGAGTCGCGGATCGCGGTGACGTCCGGCGCGAAGGCCACCTCGACGCACGTGCTGTGCTCCTGCCCTTCGCTGTGACTGCTCTTGAACCAGGTCCAGCCGCCCGCCATGGGTTACCCCTTCGCCCGCTCGTGCTCGTCCGCCAGCCGGACGAGCAGGTCCCGCGATTCTCTCGCGGGTAGCGCGTCCTGTTCCAGTCGCGCGGCGAGAATGTAGAACGCCTCGACCGCGATCCGGTCGTCGACGAACAAGCCCGCCGCGTACGTCTCCTCGTAGATCACCGGCGGATGGTCGGCGAACTCCATGACCGTGAACGTGCTGCCGATGGTCCGGAAGGCCGCCGCCGACTCCGGCACGATCCGGACCGAGCTGCACGGCACGTTCGCCGCGAGCAGCAGGTACTGCAGCTGTTCCTGCATGAGTCTGTGGTCGGTCATCGAGTGCAGCGCGCGTTCGTGGACGTAGAACACGCACCGCGGCGGGTGATTCCGCTCGAACAGGCGCTGCCGGTCGATCCGGGCTTTGACCAGGACCTTCAGCCTGTCGGCGGTGTAGCGCCCGGTCAGCTCGAAGATCGAGCGAACGTAGTCCTCGGTCTGCAGCATGCCGGGGATGGCGACCGGGCTGTAGTAGATCATCGACGTGGCGAGGTTCTCCTGGATGATCAGGGACCGCATCGGGTCGACGAGCGTGTCGAAGTACGGGCGGACCCAGTAGAGGTCGCTCGGTGGCTTCGTGAGCTCCAGCAGGCGACGGCGCTCCGCGCCCTTCGCGCCGCAGTTGGCCAGGTAGATCGCGGCGTCGATGGCGGAGACGCGGCGGCCGTTCTCCCAGGCCGACACCTTGGCCGCCGACCAGTCCGCGCGGCGCGCGATCTCGCGCAGCGTCAGGTCCTGCGCTTCACGCTGCGCCCGGAGCTCGATACCCAGTTCCCGCGACCGCACGGTGGATTTTTCGTTCATGCCCGCACGCTAGATCCGCCGCCGCGCGAACCGGCGCAAGCCACGCGGGGATTCACCACAAGGGAGGCGCTGTTTCGCCTATGTGACAACCACTTCCGCGCGTACGCGTGCGTACGTCCGCGTACGCGCCTTCGCGTTCTTAAGCCGTGTAAGGGAAAGTGGCGCAGGGGTCGGGTCTCGTGAGTGGTAAGTAGGGTTCTAACCCGACTTACCACTCACGAGACCCGACCACGCACCTGCTCTCACCTCTGTCTCTCAACTGAGGGTTTCGCAGAGGTTCTCGCGCGGCCCGGTCGCGAAGGGGACGTGACGGGTGCCGTCCCGGTCGAATGTGATCACGGTGAGGCCGTCGAAGCGGTAGTAGCCCTGCGGGTAGGCGTCGCGCGCCTCGAAGCGGGCGCCGAACGGGCCGACGCCGGTGAACGACTTCCGCGTCACGCCGTCCGGGTAGAGCTCCATCCAGCCGCTGCCGGACAGGTCCCGCTCCGCGGACTTCCCGGACGAAGCGACGAAGCGGACAACGAGCTTTCCGCGGAACTCGTCGACTCGAACCGCTCCGTCGGGGTAACGCGCGTCGACGCGGATCTCGCCTTCGTCGGCGACGACGTCGACGTTCACCTGGAAGGCGCAGTACTGCCCGGCGGGAAGGACGAAGGGGGCGGTCGGGTAGGGCTGCCAGGGTTCCGGCGAGACGATGCCGAGGGCCAATGCCAGTGCGGCCAAAGCGATGCTCATCGGGCAAACGTAGGTTGCCGCTAGAAGACAGTGAAGCTTTTCAGCGACCGCTTAACCCAGCGCAGCGCGAAGGCGTGCTTCGCGCTCTGAAGGCGTCTGACGCGGGCAGCTGGTGCACTTCGGGTTGCCGACTTCGTAGATGAGACAACACGAAGCACGCTTCACAGCCGGAGTGCGCCCGACGCGCACGAAGCGCGGCTTCGGCATACCGAGCCCGATCGCGGCGACCAGGCGCTCGGCGAGCGTCATCGCGCGTTCGGGGTCGGAGGTCCAGAGGAGACGGTTGCCGATCGAGTCGGTCGCGATGGCGCCGAGGGCGCGGGCATTGGCGCCCGTGACGTCCGCGATTGTCGTGATCGCGGTGCCGAGGGTCTTCGCGAAGGCCGCGCCCAGCTCGTCGAGGCCGCCTTCGAGTACCCGGGACGACTGAACGCCGAGGAAGCGTCCGTCCTCGACCATGTCGATCGTGAGCGCGTCCAGGGCGGGATCCACGAGCGGGCCGTCGAGCAGCGAGTTCACCGAAGGCGCGACGAGCACGGACGACAGGGAGTACCACCAGATCGTCCCGAGCACCTCGGGCCGCGCGCAGCCGTAGAGCTTCGCCGCCCCGCCGATCCGCGCCCGCACCCAGGTGGCGTCGGCGAGCAGCGTCGCGCTCACCTGCATACGGCCGATCATAGGCGCCGGAACGTCGAGACCGTGAACGACACCGTCACCGTACGCGTCTCGGCCAGCGCCTCCAGCCGCTCCCGGCGACCGCCGCGGTCCAGGTGATGCCCGGCAGGCCCCATCTCGACGGCCTGGCGCTGCTGCGCCGCCGTCATCTCCACCGCCCGCCGGACCTCGGTCCGCCCGGTGCGGGCGAAGTACTCCCCGAGGGTCCCGTCCAGCCGTTCGTCCTTGCGCGAGTCGACACCCAGCACGAGGTCGCCCAGCTCACGCAGGTGGTCGGCCGCGGGCATGGCCACCGCCAGCAGGCCGCCCGGCATCAGCACCCGGTGGAACTCCGGCCCGTTACGTGGCGCGAAGACGTTCAGCACGACCGAAGCCACCTCGTCGCCCACCGGCCACGGCTCCCACAGGTTCCACACCGCCGCGCCCAGCCGCGGATGCGCCTTCGCGGCCCGCCGGAGCGCCACGGCCGACACGTCGAGCGCCAGCCCGACAGCGTGCGGCGCCGCGTCGAGCACGTGCGCCAGGTAGTAGCCGGTGCCCGCACCCGCGTCGACGATCAGTCCCTCGGCGTTCGCGCACAGCTGTCCGAGCGCCACGGCGAGCTCCCGGTAGGCGCCGGATCCGAGGAAGTCCGCGCGCGCCGAAACCATCGGCGCGGTGTCCGCCGTCCCGGCTGGGATTCGCGCATGCAACAGGTTCACGTAACCCTGTCTCGCTAGATCGAAAGAGTGGCGGTTCTCGCAACTCAGGGTGCGTTCGGCTAGCCCGATCGGGGTACCGCACACCGAGCATCGCAGCGCGGCCACGACCTGGGGTGGCAGTGGGTCATTACCGCGGTCGGCCGGTGTCATGGGGATATTCGACCACGAGGTTTCGCAACCGGACACTCCAGTACGGGTCCTGGGAAACCTGGACGTAACAACCGGGCACCGACAGTTCACGCGGGTGAAACCTGTCGCGCCGCCCGGTGAAACACCGCGGGCCAAAACTGCCCTCGCAGTTGCCCAGGGCACGGGAGGACGATGTGCTGAACGCAGGAGACACCGCATGGGTATTGGCCAGCGCCGCGCTGGTCATGCTCATGACGCCGGGATTGGCCTTCTTCTATGGCGGCATGGTCCGCGCGAAGAGCGTCTTGAACATGTTGATGATGAACTTCATCGCACTGGCCGTGGTGGGGGTGTTGTGGGCGCTCTACGGCTTCTCGATGTCGTTCGGTGACGACGCCTTCGGCGGCCTGCTCGGCAACTTCAACTTCGCCGGACTCGAAAACACCTTCGGCAAGCTCGCCGGCTTCGCGGTGGCCGCGACGGACTCCGCGCCCGCGGTGCCGTGGCCCGGCCCCGACGGCCTGCCGGTGCTGGCCTTCGTGATGTTCCAGCTGATGTTCGCCATCATCACGCCGGCGCTGATCTCGGGCGCCATCGCCGACCGCGCCAAGTTCTGGGGCTGGACGCTGTTCGTCGTGATCTGGGTGACCGTCGTGTACTTCCCGGTCGCGCACTGGGTGTTCTCGTTCAACGGCTTCATCGGCGAGAACGCGGTCGGCGGCTGGATCGCCAACAACCTCAAGGCACTCGACTTCGCCGGTGGTACCGCGGTCCACATCAACGCCGGTGCCGCGGGCCTGGCGCTGGCGATCGTGCTCGGCAAGCGCAAGGGCTGGCCGAAGGACACCGGGCGCCCGCACAACGTCCCGTTCGTGCTGCTCGGCGCGTCGCTGCTGTGGTTCGGCTGGTACGGCTTCAACGCCGGATCCGCGCTGGCCGCCAACGACCTCGCCGCGGTCGCCTTCACCAACACCACCGTCGCCACCGCCGCGGCCGTGCTCGGCTGGCTGGTGGTCGAGCAGATCAAGTTCGGCAAGCCGACCACACTCGGCGCGGCTTCGGGCGCGGTCGCCGGTCTGGTCGCGATCACCCCGGCCTGTGGTTTCGTCAGCCCGCTCGGCGCCATCGCGATCGGTGTCATCGCCGGTGCGGTCTGCGCGCTCGCGGTTTCGCTGAAGTACAAGCTCGGCTTCGACGACTCGCTCGACGTCGTCGGTGTTCACCTGGTCGGCGGCATCGTCGGCACGCTGCTGATCGGCTTCTTCGGCACCACCAGCGTCAACGCGCTGGGTGCGGACGGCCTGTTCTACGGCGGTGGGTTCACCCAGCTGGGTCGCCAGGCGGTGGCCGCCGGTGCGGTGTTCGGGTACTCCTTCATCCTTTCCTTCATCATCGGGTTCGTGATCAAGAAGGCGGGCGGCTTCCGCGTCAGCGCCGAGGACGAGGTCAGCGGCATCGACGAGGCTCAGCACGCGGAGAGCGCGTACGACTTCACCGGTTCGGGCGGCGGCCTCGGCCAGCCGACGATCATCCCGGTCAAGTCCGCCACCGGTACCACGAAACTCGAGGGGAGCAAGGCATGAAGCTCATCACCGCGATCGTCAAGCCGTTCACGCTGGACGACGTCCGCTCCGCGCTGGAGCAGCTGGGCGTGCTGGGCATGACGGTCAGCGAGGTCCAGGGCTACGGCCGCCAGAAGGGCCACACCGAGGTCTACCGCGGTGCGGAGTACTCGGTGGACTTCGTGGCCAAGCTGAAGATCGAGGTCGTCACCGACGACGCCAACGTGGAGAAGGTCCTCGAGGCCATCACCACGGCCGCGCACACCGGCAAGATCGGCGACGGCAAGGTGTGGGTGACCCCGGTCGAGACCGTCATCCGGGTGCGCACCGGCGAACGCGGCACGGACGCCCTATAGGCGTCCGGGATGGTCGACGGGGGTGAACTGAACAAGGCCACCGAGCGGTTGCTCGAGGGCAGGCACGGGAGGCTGGGGGCGTCCGCACTGCGGGCGGCCCTGGTCGACCTCTACGAGTTCTGGCTGGGCAGGGGCGCCTCGGCGGCCGGCGTCGACACCGCGGAACCGGGTGTCGCGCTGGTCGCCGTGGGCGGGCTCGGCCGGAGGGAGCTGGTGCCGTTCTCCGATCTCGACTTGCTGCTGGTGCACAACGGCAACAGCGGCGTCGGGGAGATCGCGGACGCGCTCTGGTATCCCCTGTGGGACGCGAAGGTCGGGTTGGACCACTCGGTCCGTACGCCTGGCGAAGCAGTGAAGGTCGCTTCGGAGGATCTCCGGACGGCGCTGGGCCTGCTCGAGGCCCGGCACCTCGCCGGGGACGCCGAGCTGACCGGGCGGCTCGTTTCGGCCGCCCGCGAACAGTGGCGGCGCACCGCCCGCGGCCGGATCCCGGAGCTGGCCGAGGCGGTGCGGACGCGCTGGCGCCGCAGCGGCGAGATCGCGCAGTCCGCCGAACCGGACCTCAAGCACGGCCGGGGCGGGTTGCGGGACTTCGCCGTCCTGGACGCGCTGGCGGCGGCGCAGCTGGTCGCCCGCCCGGGCGAGGAACTCCTCGAAGCCAAGGGTCTTCTCCTGGACGTCCGGACCGAGCTGCGGCGCGAGATCCGGCGCGAGCGGGACGTCCTGGCCGCGCCGGAGGCCGAGCTGGTGGCCGCCGAACTCGGTTTCGGCGACCGGTTCATGTTGGCGCGCAAGCTGTCTGGCGCGGGACGCACGATCGCGTACGCGCTGGATGTCGCCCTTCGGTCCACCGTGGAGCCTCCGAAGACGCGGTTCGGACGACGCCCGGCCGGACCCCGCTGGCCGAAGGCGTTGTCCTGCATGGCAACGAGGTCGCGCTGGCGAGGGACGCCATCCCGGCCAAGGACCCGGCGCTGCTGCTGCGGGTCGCGGCGGCCTCGGCCCGCACCGGGAAGCCGATCGCGCTGGGCACGTTGAAGTCGCTCGCCGATTCGGCGCCGGAACTGAGGGCGCCATGGCCCGCCGAGCGCGTTAGCGCTGACCGAGCTGCTGGGTGCGGGGGAGGGCCTCGTCGACGCGGTGGAAGCGCTCGACCGGACCGGCCTGTGGGCTCGGCTCTTCCCGGAATGGGGCGCGGTCCGCGACCTCCCGCCGCGCTCGCCGGTGCATTTCGTGGACGGTCGACCGTCATCTCGTGCGCGCCTGCGTCGAGGCGGCGAAGCTGACCACCACGGTGGCGCGGCCGGACCTGCTGCTGATCGGCGCGCTGCTGCACGACATCGGCAAGGGTCGCGAGGCCGACCATTCCGAGCTCGGCGCCAAGATCTCGGCGCAGGTCGCGGCGCGGCTCGGGCTTTCCGAGGCGGACACGGCCACGGTGTCGGCGATGGTCCGCCACCACTTGCTGTTGCCGCACACCGCCACACGCCGCGACGTCAGTGAGCCCGAGACGGTCTCGCGGGTGGTGAAGACCCTGGACGACGACATCGTGCTGGTCGACCTGCTGCACGCGCTGACCCAGGCGGATTCGCTGGCCACCGGGCCGGGCGTGTGGACCGACTGGAAGGCGCGGCTGCTCGCCGAGCTGGTGTCGGGCTGCGATGAAGTGCTGCACGGCAAGGGATTCACCGCACCCGAGCCGATGGACGCAGAACAGCGCGAGCTGGTGGCGCAGGCGGTGGCGTCCGGCACCGGCGAAGTCCGGATCTCCGCGCACGGCAAGGTCGTGACGGTGCTCCTGGCCGTCCCGGCGCGTGCCGAACTGCTGGCGCCGGCGGCGGGCGTGCTGGCGCTGAACTCCCTGGAGGTCCACTCGGCCGTCCTGCGCGCGCACGACGGCGGGCGGGCCGGGGTGTTCACGGCGTCACCGAAGTTCGGATCGCTGCCGGAGGTCACGCTGCTGCGCGAGCAGTTCGCGCGGGCCGTGGCCGGGACGTTGCCGCTGACGCAGCGTCTCGCGGCGAAGGAGCGCGACTACGGCTCCTCCGCGGATCCGGTGGCGCCCAAGGTGCTGTGGTTCGACGACGAGACCAGCGGCCCGGACACGGTGGTGCTGGAACTGCGGGCGACCGACCGGATCGGGCTGCTGTTCCGCGTCGCCGGCGCGCTGCGGCGATGCAACGCCGAAGTGCGGTGGGCGAAGGTGTCGACGCTCGGTGGAGCGGTCGTGGACTCCTTCGGCGTGACGCCGCGCAGCGGCCACATCGAGCCGGGCTGGCGCCGCGAAGTCGAACAGGCAGTCCTCACCGCGGCTTCTTGATCAGCCGTGAAGGACTCCTTACCGAGTCTCACAGCCGGTAAGGAGTCCTTCACGGCTTATGCGGTGGCGCCGCCGTCGAGGACCAGGTCGTGGCCGACGGCGAAGGTCGATTCGTCGGAAGCCAGCCACAGGACTGCGTTGGCGATCTCCGTCGTGCGGCCGACGCGGCCCAGCGGGATCGAGGCGCCGAGGCGTGCAGCCCGGTCGGCATCGGATTCGCCGGGGGCGCGCGACATTTCTGTGTCGGTCGCGCCCGGGCTGACTGCGTTGATGCGGATGCCGTCGGCGATGTGCTCCATCGCGGCGGTCCGGGTCAGCGCGGCGACTGCCGCCTTGGACGCCGCGTAGGCGCCGAGGCCGGGACGGCGGCGGTGCACGCCGATGTTCGAGGCCATGTTGACGATCACCCCGCCGCCGTGCGCCCGCATGTGCGCGATCTCGTGCTTCATGCACAGCCACGCGCCGGTGAGGTTCGTGTCGACGACGGCCGCGAAGTCGCTCTCGTCGAGATCGCCGACAGCGGCGTTCGGGCCGAGGATCCCGGCGTTGTTGAAGGCGATGTCCAGCCCGCCGTGCCGGTCGACGATCGTGGCGATCAGGCGCCGCACGTCGTCGGCCCGGGTCACGTCCGCCCGCACGGCGCTCCCGTTCTCGATCTCCTTGACGGTCTGCTCGAGACTGTCGAGGCTGCGGCCCGCGACAACCACGGTGGCCCCTTCGGCGGCGAAGGCGTGCGCGGTGGCGCGTCCGATGCCCGAGCCGCCGCCGGTGACGAGCGCGATCTTCCCGGTGAACCTGGCCATGATGCCTCTTTCTGGTCTGATCGTTCTTGAATTCAGGCGAGGACGCGCAGAGCGTGCGCGGATGCCGCCCGCACGCGCGCTTCGGCGTCGGTTCCCTTGCCGAGGACGCGCAGGCCCTGCAGCACGGTCAGCAGGAAGCTGGCCAACGCCGGGGGATCGGAGGCCTTGCCGAGTTCGCCCTGCGCCTTCGCGCGCTCGAGCGCCATGGTCAGCGACACCTCGAGGGTGTCCCAGCTGCGTTCGACCAGGCGGGCGACCTCGGCGTCGCGGGGGAGCAGCTCCATCGCCGCGTTGACCACGAAGCAGCCGATCCGGCCGTCGTCGCCGAGGATTTCCTCGACATAACGCGTGATCAGCCCGCGCACGGCGGGCAGGGCGGGACCCGGCCGGGCGAGGTCGGCCATCACGCGCGCGTCGGCCCTGGCGACGTAGCGCTTCAGCGCTGTCAGGTACAGCTGGTGCTTCGTCCCGAAGGTCGCGTACAGGCTGGCCTTGGCGACGCCGAGGTGCGCCACGACGTCGTTGACCGAGGTCGCTTCGAAACCCTGCTGCCAGAACAGCGCGAGCGCCGCTTCGCAGGCGGCGTCGACGTCGAACTCCTTCACGCGGGACACGGAGTGAAGCTAGCCGATTCGAGAACGATCGGTCAAGAAAGCGGGCCTTCGGGGTGTCGTCGTGGCTACGCCCGGTGCCGGTGGCAGGATGGCCCCGCGGTCGACGAAGAGAGGCGGTGAGCGGGTGCTGGGGCACGAGCAGGATCCGCCGCGGCTGGCGTTGCCGCCCACCGTCGTTGCCGCCCATCTGCGCACCTGCGCCGACGAGCTGGCCGCCTCCCTGCAGCCCGGCGGGGCGCCCGCGACCGCGGGTGAGCTGGCCGAGGTCGTCGAGCAGCTGGTCGCCGGTCAGCATGCCCTCGCGAGCGCGCTGGCCGGGCTCGCGGTCCGGGTCGACGCCGCCGAGACGCTCGCTGCCGCGCCGCCGGTCGACCTCGAAGTCGTCACCGAAGTGCTCCGGGCGGCGGCCACCGCGGTCGCCTGTTCGGCCGAAGCGCTCGACGAGGCGCGGCCGTCCTTCGAATGTGTGAGCGAATCCGCGGGTCCTGACACCCGTTTGTAGCTGTCGGCGCGCGCGACCGCATGTCTAGCCTGGACCTGCGGAGGTGGCCGGTATGCGCGCGGTTTGGCAGGGCACGATCGGTTTCGGGACGTACGCCGTTCCGGTGAAGGCGTACAGCGCCACCGAGGAGCACGGCATCACCCTGCACCAGGTGCACGGGCCCGACGGCGGCCGGATCCGGGTGCGCCGGGTCTGCGAGGTCGACAACGCCGAGGTCCCCGCGCACGAGCTGGTCAAGGGCTACCCGTTGCCGGGCGGTGACGTCGTGCTGCTGGACGACCACGACCTCGCGACCCTGCCGATGCCCGGTCGCTCGATCGACATCCGCGGCTTCGCGCCGGCGGAGCAGGTCGACTCGATCTGGTTCGCGAAGAGCTACTACCTCGAGCCCGAACCGGCCGGGACGAAGCCGTACGTGCTGTTCAGCGAGGCGCTGCAGCAGTCCGGCCGGGTCGCCATCGTCAAGGTCGCGCTGCGTCAGCGTGAGACCCTCGGCGCGCTGCGCGTCCGTGACCAGGTGATCGTGCTCGAAACCATGCTGTGGCCCGACGAGCTGCGGGCCCCGGACTTCCCGTTCCTGCACGAGGACGTCGACATCCGGCCAGGCGAGCTGCGCCGGGCGGTGAACCTCGTCGAGGACCTGACCGCCGATTTCGACCCAGGACGCTATCCGGACCGCTACCGTGAGGCCCTGGAGGCGTTGATCCAGGCGAAGATCGACGGCGCCGACGTCGTCCAGCCCACCGCGGCGGAGCAGACCGAAGGCGTCACGCGGCTGCTGGCGGCTCTGCAGCAGAGCGTCGCCGAAGCGGAAAGCGGCCGCGACGCCGCTGTCGGCAAGGCGAAGGCTGCGGCCGCGAAGGCCGCGAAGGCGCGTACGGCCGCGAAGAAAGCCGCGACGCGCGGCCGCGGAAAGGCCAAGACTCCGGCTGAGTAGTGCTACTCACGGGTAATTGAGGGTTCCCACACTCCTGCATCGCCGTCCCGCGCGGCAGACTTCTCCTCAACGCACGGCGGGGAAGTTTCCCGGAGGATGTTTCGCCAGGTCAACGGCGGTCTCACCCGGTTCCCGACGGCGTGCACGCGCGGAAGGCCCCTGGGGAGGTGAGCCTTCCGCCGAAGGGTTCCGGGGCAAGGCCGAAGGAGGAGCGGTCCGGTCCCGGAGCCCGGGTCTCGCCGTGGAGGAGGCGGCGGGACCCGAAACTGGGGGCATCGGAAAGGCCGCCGTGAGGGTTCGAGGGGACCTCACGGCGGCCTTTCTCGTTGTTCAGCCGCTGATGTGCTTCGCGGCCACGAGAGCGCCGTCCGTCCGCACCTCGACGGACCGGGCGCGCTCCGCCACTTCCGGGCGCAGGGCGCGGTCGAGTGCCTCGGTCAGCGAGTCCACGGTCGGAGTGGCGGTGACCGCGTGCGCGACGCCGATCCCGAGCTCTTCGACGCGTTGGGCGAAGTACGGCTGGTCGTAGTGGTGCGGCACGACGACCTGGGGTGCCTTGGCCAGCGTGGTCGTGGTCGTCGTACCGGCGCCGCCGTGGTGCACGACGGCGGCGACGTGCCCGAACAGCGCCTGTTGGTTGACCTCGCCGACGGACAGGCAGTCGGGTTCGCCGTCCGCCGAAGACAGGCCGGCCCAGCCGCGCAGGAGGATCGCGCGGCGCCCGAGTGCTCGCGCCGCCTTGATCATCTCCTGGCTGGTGTCCTCCGCGGCGTGCCTGCTGCCGAAGCCGAAGTAGATCGGCGGCTCGCCCGCATCGAGGAACGCCGTCACCTCATCGGGGAGCGGACGCTCGTCCGGCACCAGCCAGGCCCCGGTCTGGACGACCGTCAGGTCCGAATCCGCCGGCCACGGCGCCAGCACGGGGTCGGCGGCCAGCAGCGGACTTTCGGTGAAGGCGTGGCTGAGCACATCGGTAACCGGATCCAGGCCCAACGCCGCCCGATGAGTGTTGAGAGCTTCACCGAAAAGACCGGTCCGGTGCTGCGCGAGGAGTTCCCAGCGGGTGTGGTTGCCGGCGCCCTCGGGGGCAGGCGGCTGCCCGACCTGCAGCGGCGTGTGGTGCGCGGAGGGCAAGGTCACCGGGCAGTAGACGGCGAAAAAATAGGGAATGCCGCGATGTTCCGCGATCGAGCGGGCGGCGAACTGCATTTCCCCGCACCCGACGAGGACGTCGCACCCTTCGGCGGCCGCCCCGATCGCGGTGAACTGGGCCTCGATCGTGCCTTCCGCCATTTTGCGGATGAGCTCGGGCGTCGGCCGGGCCGCCCCGGCGGGACGCGCTGCCCCGGCGTTGCGCAGTTCGGGCCCGATGGGGACGAAGTCGAGTCCGTAGCCCTCCAGCAGTTCGCGGAAGTCCGGCGGTGCGACGACCCGGACGTCCCGGCCGAGTTCCCTCAGCTGGAGCGCGAGCGCCAGCATCGGCTGAACCTCTCCACGGGTGCCGATCGTGGACAGGAGAACACGCATCGCGAATTCCTCTCGGTGATTGCGGAACCGGGCCTGTGCGGCGCTCGGACCAGCGATTATGGGTCCTCACCAAGGGGTTGCGGCAAGTCCCCCTCCCCGGTATACGTTGAAAGGGGAGAGAGAACGTGAATTGCCCTTTCGGGCAGCCTCAAATCATTCCGGACTCGTGAGTGGCGCGGGCCGGTAGAACCGGCTTTGCCACTCACGAGTCGTTCAAGGCCATTCAGCTCACGCGTCGGCGAGGCGGATCAGCAGGTCCGAAGCCAGCCGCAGCAGCTGCCGCTCGGTTTCGGACAGCTCCGTGGTCAGCGCCTCCGCCAGCCACCGCTCGCGCTGGGCGCTGTACTCGCGCAGCACCGCACGGCCGCCGTCGGTGATGTCGATCAGGGACCGGCGGCCGTCGGCCGGGTCCGGGGTGCGGGTGATCAGCTCGCGGTCGGTCAGCCAGGCCAGTACCCGAGTGAGCGACTGCGGCTGCAGCCGCTCACTCTCCGCCAGCTCGGTCGGGGAGTGCGTGCCCGCGCGGTACAGCCTGCTCAGCACGGCCAGGACCGCCGGGCCGGGGCCGTTCGGGTCCCGCTCCGCGCGCATCCGCCAGTTCAGCCGCCCGACGCCTTCGCGGACCCGGAACGCCAGCTCGGCCAGCTCCGATTCCTCTCCGGCCGCTTCGCCGACGAGCCGGGCCCGGGCGTCGAACCCGGCTTCGCCCCGGACGTGCCAACCGCGCCCGGCGAGTTCCGCGTCGAGATCGCGCGGGCCCGGCGAGACGTCGGATTCGGTCTGCATCACCCCACATTAGGCGGTTTCGGGCGGTTCTCCGTGCACCAGGCGGGCGTAGCGCCCGTCGCGTGCCAGCAGTTCCGCGTGGGTGCCGCGTTCGGCGATCCGGCCCTCGTGCAGCACCACGATCTGGTCCGCGTGCTCCACAGTGGACAGCCGATGCGCGATCGTCAGCGTCGTCCGGCCCGCGGCGAGCCTGTCCAGCTCCGCCTGCACCGACCGCTCGGTGCGCGTGTCGAGCGCGCTCGTCGCCTCGTCGAGGATGAGCACCGGCGGGTTGCGCAGCAGGATCCGCGCGATCGCCATCCGCTGTTTCTCCCCGCCGGAGAACCGATAGCCGCGCTGGCCGACGATCGTGTCGTAACCCTCGGGCAGCCCCGCCAGCGTGTCGTGGATGTGCGCGGCCTTCGCCGCCTGCTCGATCTCGTCGTCGGTCGCGTCCGGTCTCGCGAACCGCAGGTTCTCCCGCACCGTGTCGTGGAACAGATAGGTCTCCTGGGACACCAGCCCCACGCCCGCGGCCAGCGAATCCAGCGTCACGTCCCGCACGTCGGTCCCGTCGATGGACACCTTCCCTTCGTTCACCTCGTAGAGCCGCGCGACCAGGTAGGCCAGCGTCGTCTTGCCCGAGCCGGTCGAGCCGACCAGCGCCGTCGTCGTCCCCGCCGGGACCTCCAGGTCGATGTCCCGCAGCGTCCACGCGCCTTCATCGTCGTAGCGGAAGGACACCCCGCGCATCGACACCACGCCCTCGCGCACCTCGAGCCGGCCCGCCCCCGGCTTGTCGGTGATCTCCGCCGGCAGGTCCAGCACCTCGAAGATCCGTGCGAACAGCGCCTTCGACGTCGCCACGTTCTGCCCGATCGACTGCATCGCCGACGCGGGCGTGACCAGGCGGTTCAGCATGCTGGTGAACGCCACGACGGTGCCGAGCGAGATCGGGGACGCGCCACCCGCGAGCGCCAGCCCGGCGATCCAGTACACCAGCGCCGGGATGACGGTGAGGCTCATCGTCCGCGACGCCACCTGCCAGCGCCCGGCCATCGCCGCACTGCGTTCCAGGGAAGCGATCTCGCGCGACTCCGCGCCGAACCGCTCGCGCATCGCGCGTTCGTTGCCCATGGTCTTGGCCAGCAGCACCCCGGTGACCGACAGGGACTCCTCGACCATCGTGGTCAGCCGGGCCATCCGCCGGGTGCGCCCGCGGGCCAGCGTCCGGCGTTTCTTCCCCAGCCGCAGGGTGAACAGCAGCATCAGCGGCACCACGAGCAGCGACAGCAGGGCGAGCTGCCAGTCCAGGAACAGGATGGCCGCCACGATGGCCACCGTCGTCGTCGCGTTCTGCACCATCGACCCGGCGGTCGTGGTGATCACGTTGTCCACGCCGCCGATGTCGTTGAACACGCGGGAAAGCACCTCGCCGCTCTTCGTCCGCGTGAAGAACCCGAGCGACATCCGTTGCAGGTGGCCGTACACCGAGACCCGCAGCTCGTTCATCACGCGCTGGCCGATGGTGTTGGACAGCCCGGTCGTGGCGACGCCGAGCGAGCCGCTGCCGAACGACGCCGCGATCATCCCGGCCGCCAGCAGGCTGATCAGCAGGGTGTCCCGGTTCGGGAGCGCGTCGTCGAGGATCTCGCGCAGCAGGAACGGCGAGACCACGCCGAGCCCGGCCTGCAGCACCAGCAGCGCGAACAGCCCGGCCATCGCGCCGCGATGGGGCCGGAACAGCCCGGCGATCCGGCGCAGCGGCACGGGGGTGTCCGTGTCGCCGGCCGGCTCGGCGAGCGTGGGGCGGGTGGTCGTCGCGGAAGTCATACGCATATGTGTACCAAACCGGCGGCGGGCAGTCTCGCGATTTACCGAGGGTCACCCGAATCAGTGGTCCGAGCGCGACTGAGTCCTTACACCTGTGTTTACCGACCCGGGAGCGACTACCCTCGAAAAGGCCGGGTCGCTCCCGGCGCGCCACTCTCGACCCAGCTGGAGCGTGCACACCCGTGTTCGACACTCTCTCCGATCGGCTCACCGCCGCCCTTCAGACGCTCACGCGCAAGGGCAGGCTGTCCGACGCCGACATCGACGCGACCGCACGTGAGATCCGCATCGCGCTGCTCGAGGCGGATGTCGCCCTCGGCGTGGTCAAGACGTTCATCGCCAAGATCAAGGAACGCGCTAAGGGCGCCGAGGTCCACGGCGCCCTGAACCCGGCCCAGCAGGTCATCAAGATCGTCAACGAGGAGCTCGTCGCCATCCTCGGCGGCGAGACCCGGCGGCTGAGCTACGCGAAGAACCCGCCGACGGTGATCATGCTCGCCGGTCTGCAGGGTGCCGGTAAGACGACGCTCGCCGGAAAGCTGGCGATGTGGCTGAAGAAGCAGGGCCACGCGCCGCTGCTGGTCGCCTGCGACCTCCAGCGCCCCAACGCCGTCACGCAGCTGCAGGTCGTCGGCGAACGCGCCGGCGTCACCACCTTCGCGCCCGAGCCCGGCAACGGCGTCGGCGACCCGGTGGACGTCGCCCGCCGCGCCATCGCCGAGGCCAAGCACGCCCAGCACGACGTCGTCGTGGTCGACACCGCGGGCCGCCTGGGTGTCGACGAAGAGCTGATGAAGCAGGCCGCGGACATCCGCGACGCGGTCCAGCCGGACGAGATCCTGTTCGTCGTCGACGCGATGATCGGCCAGGACGCGGTGACCACCGCCGAGGCGTTCCGCGACGGTGTCGGCTTCAGCGGTGTCGTGCTGACGAAGCTCGACGGCGACGCCCGCGGTGGTGCCGCGCTCAGCGTCCGCGAGGTCACCGGCCAGCCGATCCTGTTCGCCTCCAACGGCGAGAAGCTCGAGGACTTCGACACCTTCCACCCGGACCGGATGGCGTCGCGGATCCTCGGCATGGGCGACATGCTGACCCTGATCGAGCAGGCCACCGAGGCCTTCGACCAGGACCAGGCCGAAAAGGCGGCCGCGAAGCTGAGCAGCGGCCAGCTCACCCTGGAGGACTTCCTGGAGCAGATGCTCGCGGTCCGCAAGATGGGCCCGATCGGCAACCTGCTCGGCATGCTCCCCGGCGCCGGCCAGATGAAGGACCAGCTCGCCCAGGTCGACGACAAGCACCTGGACAAGCTGCAGGCGATCATCCGCGGCATGACCCCGGCCGAGCGCGACGACCCGAAGATGATCAACGGCTCGCGGCGGCTGCGCATCGCCAACGGCTCGGGCGTCACCGTCCGCGAGGTCAACGACCTGGTCAACCGGTTCTTCGAGGCCCGCAAGATGATGGCCCAGATGGCCGGGCGCTTCGGCTTCGGCGGCGGTGGCGGCGGCTCGAAGTCGCGCAAGGGCAAGAAGGGGAAGAAGGGCCGCGGCCCCACGCAGCCGAAGGTGCGCGGCGGCTTCCCCGGCGGCATGCCGATGCTGCCCCCGGGCGCGATGCCTCCCGGCGGCGGTGGGATGCCGGACCTCTCCCAGCTCGGCGGCATGAACGACATCCCGGGCTTCGACCCGTCGAAGTTCAAGCTCCCGCCGAAGAAAGACCGGTGACGACGCTGCACCTGGCCGGCACGGTCCTGCCCGGCGGCGAGCACCGCGAGCTGTGGATCGACGACGGCCGGATCACGTCCGAGCCGGTCGCCGACGCGGAAACCCTCGCTGACGAAGGCTTTCTCGTGCCGGGGCTGGTCGACGCCCACTGCCATCCCGGCATCGGCATCGGCGGCCCGGTCTCCCTGGCCGACGCCACCGAGCAGGCCCTGACCGACCGCCGGGCCGGGACGCTGCTGATCCGCGACTGCGGGCTGCCCATCGACGTCCGCCCGCTGCAGGCCAGGGCCGACCTGCCGACGATCATCCGCGCCGGGCGCCATCTGGCGCTCACCAAGCGGTACATCCCCGGCCTCGGCATCGAGCTCGACGACCCCGAGCAGCTGCCCGCGGCCGTCGCCGAGCAGGCACGGGACGGCGACGGCTGGGTCAAGCTGGTGGGGGACTGGATCGACCGCGGCGTCGGCGACCTCGCCCCGCTCTGGCCGGACGACATCCTGGCCGAGGCGATCGAGGTCGCGCACGACCACGGCGCCCGCGTCACCGCGCACGTCTTCGGCGAAGCGGCGCTGCCGGGCCTGATCGCGGCCGGGATCGACTGCCTCGAACACGGCACCGGCCTGAGCGCCGATCAGCTGGCCGAGCTCGCCCGCAACGACGTCGCGCTGGTGCCGACGCTGATCAACATCGACAACTTCCCCGGCATCGCCGGCAAGGCGGGCAAGTACCCGGCCTACGCGGCGCACATGCGCGCGTTGCACGCAGGCGTAGGCGAGATGGTCGCGACGGCGATCGAAGCGGGCGTACGCGTCTTCGCGGGCAGTGACGCGGGCGGCATGGTGGAGCACGGCCGGCTCGTCGACGAGATCGAGGCGCTGCACCGCGCCGGGATGACCCGCGAGCAGGCCCTCGCCAGCGCGTCCTGGGCGGCCCGCGAGTGGCTCGGCCACCCCGGCATCAGCGACGGCGCCCCGGCCGATCTGCTGGTCTACGCGAGCGATCCGCGCGAGGACCTGGGCGTCCTGCGGCATCCGGAGCACATCGTGCTGGGCGGCGTGGTCTACACCTGACCCCGGCGTTTTCCTTACCGCAGCGGCACTTTAGCGTGGTGCGCGTGACGGAGGACGGCGGGCGGCGCGTGCTGGGCGCGCACTGGGCGTTCCTGGCGTTCTTCGCCGGGATCGCCGGCTACCACCTGGTCACCCTCGTCACGGCCGCCGCGATGAACCGCACGCTCGGCGAGTTCGACCCCCTGGAGCTGCGCGACGTCGGCCCGCTGCTGATCCTCGCGTTTCTGCCCAACCTGATGCTCGGCCTCGGCCCGGCGACCGGTTCGTGGCTGGCAGGCCGCGGCCTGCGGGCCGATTTCGGCATCGTCCCGAACTGGCGTGACGTCCGGATCGGGCTGGCCTGCGGCGTCCTCGCCCTGGTCGCGGGCTACGGGCTGAACCTGCTGCTCATCGCCGTCTACGGCACCGACAACGTCTCCGACAGCCCCCTGTCCGACCTCGCCGATGCCTCCGGGGGCGACACCGGGTGGATGGTGCTGGCCGCGGTGATCGTCGTGGTCGGTGCCCCGCTCACCGAGGAGCTCCTGGTCCGCGGGACGTTGTGGAACGCATTGGCCTTCCACCGCGTGCCGCCGTGGGTGGTGCTGGTGCTGACTTCCCTGGTCTTCGCGCAGCTGCACGGCGAGCCGACGCGCACGATCGCGCTCTTCGCGCAGGGACTGGCCTTCGGCCTCGCCCGGCATCTCTCCGGGCGCGTCGGCGCGGGGATCGTCGCGCACGCCGCCAACAACCTGCCGCCGGCCGTCCTGCTGTTCGTCACCCACTGAACGGACATTTCGCGGACGGACGGACAGTAGCTGGACAGGCACTGTGCGATCACTGTCCGGCCGCTAGGCTCGACACAGGACCCCGGACCGATCGCGGAGGACTGGCGTGACCACATCGAAGCCACGGGACCCGGTTTCCGATGGCGCGCCGCTCCCCGCAGAAGACGCCTTCGTCGCTCCGCCGCACAGATGGGGCTTCGGCGCCTTCCTTCTCGTCGAAGCGGTTCTGCTCGCGTCGGCGGCGTTCATCAGCGTGCTCGTCGGCGACACCGCGCCCGGCCAGCCGCTGCCGATCAAGGTGGTGCTGCTCGGCACGATGCTGCCGACCATGATCGCGGCCGGCGTCGCCCTGCTGATCACGGTGATCCGCGGCAACGGCCCGGTGCTCGACCTGAGGTTCCAGTGGCGGTGGTCGGACATCGGCACCGGGCTCAAATACGGCTGCATCGGGCTGGTCTTCACCTCCACGGCCGCCTACGTCTGGACCCGGATCGTCGGCGACCAGCAGGCCACCTCCGCGATCAGCGCGCTGGTCGAGGACCGGAAGATGTCCATCCCGGCGGCCCTGGTGATGTTCGTCTACCTCTGGCTGCTCGGGCCGATCTGCGAGGAGATCATCTACCGCGGCCTCCTCTGGGGAGCGGTGGAACGGCTGCAGTGGCGGGGCGAGCGCGCGGGCCGGATGGCCGCGTTCGTGCTGTCCACCGCGGTGTTCGCGGCCAGTCACCTCGAACCGCTGCGCACGACGCTCCTTCTGGTCATAGCGATCCCCATCGGGCTGGCCCGGTTCGCCACCGGCAGGCTGCCCGCGAGCATCGTGGCGCACCAGACCAACAACTTCCTCCCGGCGCTGACGATCCTGCTCGGCGCTTTCGGGATCGCCTGGTAAACCGAGGGCCATCGCGCCGGGCGTTCGGGCCGTCTGGCAGAATGTCCTACTGCCTGCTTCCGCCGGACCCTCTCACCGTGCGGTAGCGACCCTTCGGGTGCCCGTGTCCGTGTCCCCACTCGGCCCGCGTGCGCCCACCCAGCATCAGAGAGTACGAGGAGTACCCACACCCGTGGCCGTCAAGATCAAGCTGCAGCGCCTCGGCAAGATCCGTGCGCCGTACTACCGCATCATCGTCGCCGACGCGCGCACCCGCCGGGATGGCAAGGCCATCGAGACGATCGGCAAGTACCACCCGAAGGAGGAGCCGAGCCTGATCCAGGTCGACTCCGAGCGGGCCCAGCACTGGCTGGCCGTCGGCGCGCAGCCGACCGAGCCGGTCCAGCGCATCCTCGAGATCACCGGCGACTGGCAGAAGTTCAAGGGCCTGCCGGGCGCCGAGGGCACCCTGCGGGTCGCCGAGCCGAAGCCGTCGAAGCAGGACCTGTTCAACGCGGCTCTCGCCGCGGCCGGCGAGGAGCCCAGCACCGAGGCCACCACGCCGAAGAAGCGCTCCGCCCCGAAGAAGGCCGAGGCCGAGAAGGCCGAAGCCGCCGACGGTGAGAAGGCCGAGTGAGCTTTCTGGCTGACTCCCTCGAGCACCTGGTGCGCGGGATCGTCGACAACCCGGACGAGGTCCGGGTCGAGCTGCTGACCACGCGCCGTGGCCGCACGCTCGAGGTGCACGTGCACCCCGACGACCTCGGCAAGGTGATCGGCCGGGGCGGACGCACCGCGACCGCCCTGCGCACCGTCATGGGCGGCATCGGTGGCCGCGGCGTCCGCGTGGACGTCGTCGACACCGACCGCTGACCCGGATCTTTCGGAACGGTCTCAGGATGGACGTCGTAGTAGGCCGTATCGCCAAGGCGCACGGCATCCGCGGGGAACTCGCGGTGGATGTGCGCACGGACTCGCCGGACGAGCGGTTCACGGTCGGTGCGGCCGTCACGACGAAGCTGCGTGACGGCAGCAAAAGGGAACTCACCATCGCAGCCGCCCGCGAACACAGCGGGCGGCTGCTGGTGCGTTTCGAGGAGGTGCTGACCCGGGACGTCGCCGAGACGTTGCGGGGGGCGCTCCTGCTGGTCGACACCGACGAGCTGCCGCCGACCGGCGACCCCGACGAGTTCTACGACCACGAGCTGGCCGGCCTGCGGGCCGAGCTGCTCGACGGCACGGTCGTGGGCAAGGTCGTCGAGGTACTCCACTCGCCCGCGGGCGAGCTGCTGGAGCTCGACGTCGACGGCCGTGAGGTGCTGGTGCCGTTCGTGCTCGCGATCGTCCCCACCGTGGACGTCGCGGGCGGGCGTGTCGTGCTCGACCCGCCCGAAGGGCTGCTGGACGCCTGACATGCGCATCGACGTCGTCACGATCTTCCCTGAGTACCTCGACCCGCTGCGTGCCGCGCTGCTGGGCCGGGCGATCGACCGTGGCCTCATCGCCCTCGGCGTGCACGACCTGCGTGAGTGGACCCACGACGTCCACCGCGCGGTCGACGACGCGCCGTACGGCGGCGGGCCCGGCATGGTGATGAAGCCGCAGATCTGGGGCCCCGCCCTGGACGAGGTGTGCGGGCCGGAGACCCGGCTGGTCGTGCCGACCCCGGCCGGGCGGCCGTTCACCCAGGAGCTGGCCCACGCCTACGCCGAGGAGAAGCACCTGGTCTTCGCCTGCGGCCGGTACGAGGGCATCGACCAGCGGGTCGTCGACGACGCCGCGCGCCGGATGCCGGTGGACGAGGTGTCGATCGGCGACTACGTGCTGGTCGGCGGCGAGGCGGCGGTGCTGGTCATGGTCGAGGCCGTGGTCCGGCTGCTCCCCGGCGTGCTCGGCAACGCGCGCTCGGCCGAGGAGGACTCCTTCTCGGATGGCCTGCTCGAAGGGCCCAGCTACACGCGTCCGGAGGTCTGGCGCGAGCTGGCCGTGCCGGACGTCCTGCGCTCGGGAAACCACGCGCTGATCGACCGGTGGCGACGCGACCAGGCGCTGCGGCGCACCGCCGCGCGCCGCCCCGATCTCCTGGCGCGATTGCCGGAAGGTAGTCTCGACAAGCACGATCGACGGGTCCTGGACGCCTGGGACCCCGCCGACGGTTAGCCCGGTGCTTTCACCGGATCTTCCGTCTGCAATACTTGACAGGTTGGCGTGAGTGGACTTCCTCGTTCACGAGCCCGCCATCAGCCCCCTGGGTCGCCCGCAGCGGTGCCGTTGCGCGCCCGGGGACGTGTACGCAAGCCATACGAAGACGAGGACGGACCACCGATGAACACCCTGGACGCGCTGGACAAGCAGTCACTGCGTTCCGACATCCCGGACTTCCGCCCGGGCGACACGCTCAAGGTGCACGTCCGCGTCATCGAGGGCAACCGCGAGCGCAACCAGGTCTTCCAGGGCGTCGTCATCCGGCGTCAGGGCGGCGGCATCCGCGAGACCTTCACCGTCCGCAAGGTTTCCTTCGGCGTCGGCGTCGAGCGCACCTTCCCGGTGCACTCGCCGAACATCGCCGAGGTCGAGGTCCACAAGCGTGGTGACGTGCGGCGCGCGAAGCTGTACTACCTGCGCGACCTGCGCGGCAAGAAGGCCAAGATCAAGGAGCGTCGCGAGAACCGCGAGACGACCTCGGCTCACTGAGCGACCACACCGTTACCGGTAGCCTGACGTCGTGGCCGAACCTGTGTCCCAGAACGCTGCTGAGGATGACCCCGATCGCTTCGAAGAGGACAAGCCTCGCTTGTCACGCTCGGAGGAGCGCGGGGGTTCTCACCGCCGGCGTCGCGGCAAGCCCGCGAAGAAACGGTCGTTCTGGAAGGAACTTCCGATCCTGCTCGTGATCGCCTTCGTGCTCACGATTTTGATCCAGTCGTTCCTCGCGAAGGTCTTCATGATCCCGTCGGGATCGATGGAGGCCACGCTCCACGGCTGCACCGGCTGCACTGGTGACCGCATCCTCGTGGACCGGGTGACCTACGACTTCACCGAGCCCGGACCGGGTGACGTGGTGGTCTTCAAGGGCCCGCCGGCGTGGGTCAACAACGAGATCGCGCCGCAGGAGTCGAGCAACGTCGTCGTGAGCGCGCTGCGCGGTCTCGGCTCGCTGGTCGGGTTCGCCCCGCCGGACGAGCGCGACTTCGTCAAGCGCGTCATCGCCGTCGGAGGCCAGACCGTCCAGTGCTGTGACGCGCAGAACCGCGTGATCGTGGACGGCAAGGCACTCGACGAGCCCTACATCCACTGGGAAACCCTGGCCGACCAGGCGCAGAAGGACTTCGCGCCGGTTCAGGTGCCGCCGGGCACCGTCTGGGTGATGGGCGACAACCGCAACAACTCGGACGACTCCCGGTTCCAGGGCGGTGGTGGTCCCAACGGCGCGGTGCCGGTGGACAACATCATCGGCAAGGCACGGATCATCGTGCTGCCGCCGGGCCGCTGGGGCGGGATCACCGACCACGACCCGCAGGCGACGGCTCAGCCGGTCGCGCTCGGCGCCCCTGCCTACCAGAGCGGGCTCCCGCTCGGTGTCGGGATCGCCGCGGCCTGGCCGACGCTGTTCCTCGGCCGCAAGCTGAAGGCCGGGGTGCGCAAGGCGGCCGCGGGCCGCAAACGCTGACGCTCCCAGACGGGTAACAGCCTTGACAGTCCCCGTTCCCCTGACGGCGGCCGAGCCGATCCGGCCACCGCGGGCGGTGGTGCGCGGCGACCTCTTCTGGGGTCTGCAGGGCGCCCTCGACCGCCGTGGCCTCGGCCCGGTCGCCGGTGTGGACGAGGCGGGCGCGGGTGCGTGCGCCGGTCCGCTGGTGGTCGCCGCGTGCGTGCTCAAGCAGGGCGACGCGGCGAAGCTGCCGGAGCTGACGGACTCGAAGCTCATGACGGCCAAGGCGCGGGACCGGGTCTACGACCTGGTCCTGGCCAGGGCCGTCGACTACTCGGTGATCGTCATCCCGACCGCCGAGGTCGACCTCTACGGCATCCGGGTGATGAACCTCGAGGGCATGCGACGGGCCGCGTCGGCCTTGCGGCTTTCGCCCGGCTACGTCCTGACCGACGGGTTCCGCGTCCCGGGTCTCACCGCGCCGAACGCCGCGGTGATCAAGGGCGACCGGTCGGTGGCCTGCATCGCGGCCGCGTCCGTGCTGGCCAAGGTCACCCGGGACCGGATCATGGCCGGGCACCACGAGGACCTGCCGCACTACGGCTTCGACGTGCACAAGGGCTACAGCACGTCCGACCACCTGGCGGCGCTGCGCGAGCACGGGCCCAGCGACGTCCACCGGTGGTCCTACACGAACGTCGCCACCGTGGCGCTGGCCCGCGGCGTACGCCCGACACGCCCGGTGGTGCTGACGTATGCCGCCCTCGAACGGGCCCTGGAAAACGGTGCCGCGCCGATGGCCGCCGCACTGGACGAGGCCTTCGAGACACAGTTGAGCCTGCCGCTGCATGCCCCGGCCGCCGGCGTAGGTGACAATGAACGCTCCGCCGCCGGAGCAGCAGCACGATCCCGAGGAGGGGCGCGGATTTCATGAGCGCAGAGGATCTCGAGAAGTACGAGACCGAGATGGAGCTGTCGCTGTACCGCGAGTACCGCGACATAGTGGGTCAGTTCTCGTACGTAGTGGAGACCGAGCGTCGGTTCTACCTGGCCAACGCCGTGGACGTGCAGGTGCGTGACGGCGGTGGCGAGGTGTATTTCGAGGTCCGCATGTCCGACGCCTGGGTGTGGGACATGTACCGGCCCGCCCGGTTCGTCAAGCATGTCCGGGTGATCACCTTCAAGGACGTCAACGTCGAGGAGCTCGACAAGCCGGACCTCCGCCTGCCGGAGGACGGCCCGTTCTCCGGGTGACGCGCACCTAGCACGAACCCCCGACATTTTCCGCCGCCGGCCCGCGCCGGCGGCGGACTTGTCCACATCCCCCCAGTTGTCCACAGCTCGCCGCGGCGGGTCTGGTGCGGCGGGGTCGTCGCCCGGCATCGTGGATCGCACACGCACCGTGACGATCGCGGTGCGCAGGGCGAGGGGGCACACGATGATGGGGACGCAGGACCGCTCGGCGCTCTGGCGCCAGGACTTCGGGCGCTGGGGTGAGGATCTGGCGGCGCGCTACCTGCAGGGGCAAGGGCTGAAGATCCTTAGCCGGAACTGGCGATGTCGCGAGGGTGAGCTCGATCTCGTCGTCACGGACTTCCAACGGGTCATCTTCTGCGAGGTGAAGACCCGCTCCGGCATCGAGTACGGGCTGCCGTCGGAGACCGTGACGGCGGAGAAAGCGCAACGGGTCCACCGCGCCGCTCAACAATGGCTACGCGAGTTCGGCGTCGGCTGGTGCCCGACCCGCTACGACGTCCTGACGGTGCTCGCGGAGCCTGGCGCGCGGCCGAAGCTGCGTCATCACGAGGCGGCGTTCTGATGCCGATCGGGAAGACATGGTCGGTGGCCTTGCTGGGCATCGACGGCCGGCTGATCGAGATCGAGGCCGACCTCGGCGGCGGCCTCAGCAAAGTGACTCTCGTGGGGCTGCCCGACGCGGGGCTGCGCGAAGCCAAGGACCGCGTGCGGTCGGCGATCCGGAATTCGGGGGAGTCGTGGCCGGACGGCAAGGTGACGCTCGGGCTGTCCCCGGCGAACCTCCCGAAGGTCGGCTCCGGCTACGACCTCGGCATCGCGGCGGCCGTGCTGGCCGCGCTCGGCGCCGTCCCGGCGACCCGGCTGCTGCGCACGGTCCTCCTGGGGGAGCTGGCCCTCGACGGCCGCATCCGCCCGGTCCGCGGCGTCCTGCCCGGGCTGCTGGCCGCCCGCGCGGCCGGCTACACCCGGGCCGTCGTCCCGGCGGAGTCGCTGGTCGAGGCCGCTCTGGTGGACGGTCTCGACGTGGCGGGCGCGACCCGGCTGCGGGACTTCGTGGCCTGGCTGAAGAACGAGGCCGACCTGGTCCGGCCGGGTCCTCGTGTTCCGCCCGAGCCGCCCGACGTGCCGGACCTTGCCGACGTCGTGGGGCAGCCGGAGGCGCGGTGGGCGATGGAGGTCGCCGCGGCCGGCGGGCATCACCTGCTGCTGACCGGGCCACCCGGCGTCGGGAAGACGATGCTGGCTCAGCGTCTGCCAGGGTTGTTGCCCCGGCTCTCGCCGGAGGAATCGCTGGAGGTCACGGCCGTCCATTCGGTGGACGGCTCGCTTTCGGCGTCTTCGCCGCTGGTCACCGTGCCGCCGTTCGTCGCTCCGCACCACTCGATTTCGGTCCCGGCGCTCATCGGTGGCGGCAGTGGTCTCGCTTCGCCGGGCGCGATCAGCCGGGCCCACCGAGGGGTGCTCTTCTTGGATGAAGTCTGCGAATTCGGCAGCGCCGGGCTCGAATCGCTGCGAACGGTGCTCGAGGACGGTGAGGTGCGGATCGTCCGGGTCAAGGGCGCGGTGCGCTACCCGGCGCGGTTCCAGCTCGTGCTCGCGACCAATCCCTGCCCCTGTGCGCCGCCGAGGGAGATCGACTGCACCTGCTCGGCGACGGCGCGGCGGGCCTATCTGGGGCGGCTGTCCGGTCCGTTGCTCGACCGGGTGGACCTGCGGGTCCGGTTGCGGCCGTTGACCGCGATCAGCGCGCACGAAGTGGGCACGCCCGAGCCGTCGGACGCCGTGCGTGAGCGCGTGCTCGGTGCCCGTGACCGGGCCACCCGGCGCTGGGACGGCCATGGCTGGCGGTCGAACTCGGAGGTGCCCGGCCCCGCGCTGCGGCGGGAGTTCCGGATCCCCGCCGAGGCGACCTCGCTGCTGGACCGTGCGCTCAACCGCGGGCAGCTCACCGGCCGCGGTGCGGACCGGTGCCTGCGGATCGCCTGGACTCTGGCCGACCTCGAGGGCGCGGACCGGCCGGGCCCGGAGCAGGTCGGTGCGGCGCTGGCCTTCCGTGAGCGGAGCGCGGCATGACCGACAAACTGCGGCTCGCCAGGGCCTATTTGCTGCGGGTGGCCGAACCGCCGGCGCCGGCGTTGCACGCGTTCGTCGTCGAGCAAGGGGCGGAGGCGGCGGCCGAGCGCGTCCGGCGTGGCGACTGTCCTCCCGCGGTCCGGCAGGAGACCGAGGCACGGCGGGACTACGACTTCGTCGCGCAGGACGTCGAGCAGGCGCGCCAGGCAGGTGCGCGGCTGGTGGTGCCGGAGGACCGGGAGTGGCCTGCGTGGCCGTTGCTGTCGTTGAAGAACGCGACCGATCGCGGTGTGCAGAACGCCGGCCCGCCCCTGGCTTTGTGGGTGGGCGGGGAGGTCCCGCTCGACGAGGCGGCCGACCGTGCGGTGGCGGTGGTCGGCGCGCGAGCGGCCACCGAGTACGGCGAACATCATGCGGCCGAATTCGGCTACGGCCTGGCGAGCCGGGGCGTCCCGGTGTTCTCCGGCGCGGCCTACGGCGTCGACGGTGCCGCGCACCGGGGAGCGCTTGCCGCCGAAGGGATCACGGTCGCGGTGCTGGGCTGCGCGCTGGACGTGGGCTATCCGGCCGGGCACGTGGGCCTGCTGGCCCGGATCACCGCGCACGGCGGGGCGGTGCTGTCCGAGTACCCGCCGGGCACCCCACCCGCGCGGCACCGGTTCCTGGTGCGCAACCGCCTGATCGCGGCGCTGACCGACGGCACGCTGGTGGTGGAGGCGGGCCGCCGCAGCGGGGCGCGCAACACCGCGGGCACCGCGGGCGCGCTCGGCAAGGTGGTGATGGCGATGCCGGGCCCGATCTCGTCGGCTCTGTCGACGGGCTGCCACGCGCTGATCCGCGACTCCCAGGCGACCCTTGTGTCCTCTGTGGACGAAGTGCTGGAAACGGTGGGCCGCTTGGGTTCCGGTGGCGCGGCGAAGGAGTCACCGCGCCGGGCCACCGACCGGCTGGGACCGGAAGCCCTGCGAGTGTATGAGGCTCTGGCCCCACGCGCGGGCCGCCCGGCTGAGCGGATCGCGGCCGAATCCGGTGTCCCGCTGAACAAAGTCCGTGCCCTGCTGCCGGAACTGGAGATCGACGGCTTCGCGACCCGAGGGGAGGCCGGATGGTTGCGTAGCCGCAAGCAAGCCTGAACCCCACATCCAGCTATTGCTGTTACCTCCCACGTGACAGTCAGGGGCGAAACCATGGTCGAAGAACAACTCGAAGAGCGCTTTGCGCGCCTCGAGCAGCAAATGGCAGAACTTCAGCGACGGGCTGCTTGAGAGAAGGGGGACGTCGTGGTCGACGAAGAGTTGAACGAGCGCGTCACCCGCCTTGAGAGGCAGGATGTCGCCGAGATCAAGGCGACGCAGCGCGGACACACCAGGGTGATCAACGCGGTGACCGCGAACCAGGTGGAACTGCGTGAGGAGATGGACCCGACGGTTCACGGACGTGGACCGCCGGTTCGAGAATCTGGAGTGCAGGCCACTTTGAGGGAGTCTATTGGCAGGCAAGGCAAACGCGGCGTTTCGGCGGTGAGCTGGACGTCCAGAGCTGGTGGCCTCGGCCCAATCAGCGCATCTCCGGGCGATGACCGGATGATAAAGACTTATCGGTAGATTTCGGGCGCGGTTTGAGGTGGTGAGATGGAGCGAAGGGGCCAAGGCCCCCTCGCTCCACTAAGTCCACAAAGGACCTGCGCGGGACGGGGACACGCCACGCGCCGCATAGCTACCTTCGGCGTGTCCCGCGTTCGGAACGTCCGTGTTCTGCTGAGAGGCACCTCGAGTCAGCCCACTCGTGCTCCCGGAGAGCGCGCCACCTCATGACTCCGAGTGGCCTTCACGGATTTTCACCGGGCCGCGGGGAGGAAATCGTCGAATTCGACGGCCGGGGCGGCCCGGGGGTGTGGCGATCCTTGACCCGGCGGGCAAGTTCCCTCAGCGTGGACTCCTATGCCGCCGTCCCGCCCGGGCTCTCGTGCCCGTCGCCCCGACCTGCGCGCGCTGCGGGCCGCCCTGCCGGCCGCCGCGCGGTCGGTTCTCGACGGCTACGAGCGGCATCTCGCCTCCGAGCGTGGCCTTTCGCCCCACACCGTCCGGGCGTACCTGGGCGACGCGGTGTCGCTGCTGAACTTCCTCACCGAGGCCGGGGGCGAGCTCGAAGACCTCGATCTCGGACGGCTGCGCGGCTGGCTCGCCGCCCAGCAGACCGGCGGCGCCGGGCGGACGACGCTGGCCCGGCGGGCGGCGTCGGCGCGGACGTTCACCGCCTGGGCGCACCGGAGCGGGGTCCTGGCGACCGATCCCGGCGGGCGGCTCGCCGCGCCGCGGGCGCATCGCACCCTGCCCGGGGTGCTGCGTGCCGGTCAGGCGGAGGAGGTCATGCGGGCCTCGGCGGTGGGAGCGGCCGAACGTGATCCGGTCGCGCTGCGTGATCGCGCGGTCGTCGAACTGCTCTACGCGACCGGGATCCGGGTGTCGGAGCTCTGCGGACTGGACATCGGAGACGCCGATTTCTCGCGTCGGGTGGTCACCGTGCTCGGTAAGGGGGCCAAGGAACGAGTCGTCCCGTTCGGCCTTCCGGCCCAGCGTGCGCTGGAGGACTGGCTCGATGACGGACGCCCGAAACTGGACAGTTCCGGGTCAGAAAGGGCCATTTTCCTGGGCGTTCGCGGGAAAAGGCTCGATCAGCGCGCGGTCCGGCGGGTTGTCCATGACGCTGTTTCGGCGGTGCCCGGTGCCCTCGACATGGGCCCGCACGGGCTGCGGCATTCGGCGGCGACGCACCTGCTCGAAGGCGGCGCGGACCTCAGGAGCGTTCAGGAACTGCTTGGTCACGCTACGCTTGCCACGACGCAGCTCTACACTCATGTGACCGTCGACCGGTTGAAAGCGATCCATGACCGAGCACACCCCCGGGCATGAGGGGCCCGGGAACGCGCTCGCCAAGGTCGCAGCCAGCGGAATCGGCGGCGCACGCGCATCCGCACGAGCACGGAGACGACACTGAGCCGCACGCCGAGAACGACTGTGCAATGACCGCCGGACCGCACGTCACCGAAGCCACCGGGGTGGACACCCCCGGTGCCGACGCCGCGCCCGGACAGGCACGTCCCGGCCACGAAATCGACGCCGGGATCGCGGCGCTGTGGCAGCAGTTCGCCGACACCCCGGACCAGACTTCGCGGGACAGGCTCGTGCTGCACTACGCGCCGCTGGTCAAGTACGTCGCCGGCCGCGTGGGCACCGGCCTGCCGACTCACGTGGACGTCGGCGACCTCGTCCAGTCCGGGATCTTCGGGCTGGTCGACGCGATCGAGAAGTTCGACCCCGAACGCGGCCTGCGCTTCGAGACCTACGCGATGCAGCGCATCCGAGGCGCGATCCTCGACGACCTGCGCTCCCAGGACTGGGTGCCCCGCGCGGTGCGCAGCAAGGCCAAGGAGGCCGAGCGCGCGCTGGAGCGCCTCGGTGCCCGCCTGCACCGCACCCCCAACGACGCCGAGCTCGCCTCCGAGCTGGGCATCGGCCTCGACGAGCTGCGTGACTTCTACGGCCAGCTGCAGCTCACCAGCGTGGTCGCGCTCGAGGACCTGGTCGCCGCGGGCAAGGACAGTGGCTCACTGGTCGACACGCTGCCCGACGACGACGCCATCGACCCGGTCGCCGTGCTCGTCGACCGCGACAACCGCCGTCAGCTCGCCGAGGCCATCGCCCAGCTCGACCAGCGCGACAAGACGGTCGTCTCGCTCTACTACTTCGAGAGCCTGACGCTGGCCGAGATCGGCAAGGTCCTCGGCGTCACCGAGTCGCGGGTCAGCCAGCTGCACACCCGCGCGGTGATCCGCCTGCGCGCGAAGCTGGTCGAGCAGCCGGGCGGCTAGCCGTCCCACGGTTTCAGCCGGAATTCACCCGTCTCGCCGGTGAACGCGAGCGGGTCGGCATATTCGCCCTGTGCCCGCACGCCCCAGTGCAGGCAGGCCGCGACCGGGCAGCCGGGATGTCCGGCCAGCACGGTGCCCAGCACCTGCCCGCGATAGACCTGATCGCCCGCGGCCACCAGCGGCGTCACCGGTTCGTAGGTCGTGCGCAGCCCGCCGTCGTGGTCGACCGAGATCACCGGCCGCCCGCCCACCGGCCCCGCGAAGATCACCACCCCGGCGTCGGCGGCCAGGACCTGCTGGCCGGGCGCGGCCGCGAGGTCGACGCCCCGGTGGCCACGGCCGTAGGGCGTGTCCGGGGCGTCGAAATACCGCGTGACCGCCGGGACCGGGGACAGTGGCCACGACAGCCGTGGCTGGGGCGCGCCACGGGCCGTCGCGGGGGCCGTGAAGCCCACCGTGACCAGGGTGAACAGGACAGCCAGACGGCGTAACGCGCTGGTCCGGCGAGGCAAGATCGAAGTCACGGTTCCAGCGTGCGGCACGGCACAGCTCAACGGGACGTGTCCGGCGAATCTGTGGACAACCGCCCTGGTTGTGGACAACCGGGCCGCCCGGTGGCCGCCGGTGGGGGAGGGGCTGGTGGCAGGGGGTAGAATCTTTTCCGCGGTCCGCGTCAGCGGGCTGACTTCGCGTGCACGTGCGCGTTCCCCCGGACGGTTTCCCGCTCAACGGAGACCCGGACGGAGGGGTACGCACGGCGCCCGGCGGTCCCTCGGTCTGCATCCGGGGGTCCGGGCACCGGCACGGCACCAGGGCGAGCGGCCACCCGGCCGCGAGCGAGAAACCGACCAGCGTGCCGGAGATTCTTTCGAAGGCGCGCGCGAGACAGAAGAGGTGTGATTCCGGCAATGGCCGTCGTCACCATGAAGCAGCTGCTCGACAGCGGCGTGCACTTCGGGCACCAGACCCGCCGTTGGAACCCGAAGATGAAGCGCTACATCTTCACCGAGCGCAACGGCATCTACATCATCGACCTGCAGCAGACGCTGACCTACATCGACCGTGCGTACGAGTTCATCAAGGAAACCGTCGCGCACGGCGGCACGATCATGTTCGTCGGCACCAAGAAGCAGGCTCAGGAAGCCATCGCGGCCGAAGCCTCGCGCGTGGGCATGCCCTACGTGAACCAGCGCTGGCTCGGCGGCATGCTGACCAACTTCCAGACCGTCCACAAGCGTCTTCTCCGCCTGAAGGAGCTCGAGTCGCGGGAGCAGACCGGCGGCTTCGAGGGTCTCACCAAGCGCGAGATCCTCACGCTCACCCGTGAGAAGGACAAGCTCGAGAAGACCCTCGGCGGTATCCGCGACATGGCCAAGGTGCCGAGCATCGTGTGGATCGTCGACACCAAGAAGGAGCACATCGCCGTCGGCGAGGCTCGCAAGCTGAACATCCCGGTCGTCGCGATCCTGGACACCAACTGCGACCCGGACGAGGTCGACTACCCGATCCCGGGCAACGACGACGCGATCCGCTCCGCCGCGCTGCTGACCAAGGTCGTCGCCGAAGCCGCGGCCGCCGGCCTGATGGCCCGCTCCAGCCGCAACGGTGGTTCGGCCGACACGAAGCCGGAGCCGGGTGTGGCCGCCGACGAGCCGCTGGCCGAGTGGGAGAAGGAGCTCCTCGCGGGCTCCGAGACCGCTGCCGCCGACGCGACCGAGGCCGAGGTGGCCACCACCGAGGCCGTCGAGGCCCCGGCCGAGCAGGCGACCGCCTCCTCCTGAAGTCAGACCGCCGGTGCGGCCGGGTTCACGCCCGGCCGCACCGGCGTAGCACCCCCCAAGTTTTCACGTACCTGAAAAGGACGGATCTAGCACGATGGCGAACTACACCGCCGCTGACGTGAAGCGCCTGCGCGAGATGACCGGCGCGGGCATGATGGACTGCAAGAAGGCCCTGGAGGAGAACGACGGCGACTTCGACAAGGCCGTCGAGTTCCTGCGGATCAAGGGTGCCAAGGACGTGGGCAAGCGCGCCGAGCGCGCCACGGCCGAGGGCCTGGTCACCGGCGATGGCGGCGTCCTGATCGAGCTCGACTCCGAGACCGACTTCGTCGCGAAGAACGCGGACTTCCAGGCGCTCGCGGCCAAGATCGTCGAGGTCGCGAAGTCGCTCAAGACCAGCGACGTCGAGGCGCTCAAGGGTGCCGAGCTCGACGGCAAGACCGTCGCCGAGGTCGTCCAGGAGCTCTCGGTCCGCATCGGCGAGAAGCTCGAGCTTCGCCGTGTCGTGGCCTTCGAGGGCCAGACCGCGACCTACCTGCACCGCCGTGGTTCCGACCTGCCGCCGGCCGTCGGCGTGCTGGTCGAGTTCACCGGTGACGACGCCGACGCCGCCCGCGGTGCCGCCATGCAGGTCGCCGCGCTGCGCGCGAAGTACCTGACCCGCGACGAGGTGCCCGCCGAGATCGTCGAGAACGAGCGCTCCATCGCGGAGAAGACCGCTCGTGAAGAGGGCAAGCCGGAGCAGGCCATCTCGAAGATCATCGAGGGCAAGGTCATCGCCTACTACAAGGACAACGTCCTGCTCGAGCAGCCTTCGGTCAAGGACAACAAGAAGACCGTCAAGGCCCTGCTCGACGCGGCCGGTGTCACGATCACCAAGTTCGCCCGCTTCGAGGTCGGCCAGGCCTGAGGCCGGTAGCGGTTCAGCTCACTGTGCCCCGTCTCCGTCCAACGGGGACGGGGCACAGTCGGGTCCACGGGGAAACCAAGCGCCACAGGAGGCGACATTAGATGGGTGACCGGGTCGAAGGCGGGTACCGGCGGGTACTGCTGAAGCTGGGCGGCGAGATGTTCGGGGGTGGCTCGATCGGTGTCGACCCGGACGTCGTGCACTCGGTGGCACAGCAGATCGCGGCCGTCGCGCGGACCGGCGTCCAGATCGCCGTCGTCATCGGCGGTGGTAACTACTTCCGCGGCGCGGAGCTGTCGCAGCGCGGCATGGACCGCGACCGCGCCGACTACATGGCCATGCTCGGCACCGTGATGAACTGCCTGGCGCTGCAGGACTTCCTGGAGAAGGAGGGCCTGCCCACCCGGGTGCAGACCGCGATCACGATGGGCCAGGTCGCCGAGCCCTACATCCCGCGCCGCGCCGAGCGCCACCTCGAGAAGGGCCGCGTCGTGATCTTCGGCGCCGGGGTCGGCATGCCCTACTTCTCGACCGACACGGCGGCCGCGCAGCGCGCCCTCGAGCTGGGCTGCGAAGCGGTGCTGATGGCGAAGGCCGTCGACGGCGTCTACACGGCGGACCCGAAGAGCGACCCGGACGCCGAGATGTTCCGCGAGATCACCCACCGCGAGGTGCTCGAGCGCGACCTCAAGGTCGCCGACGCGACCGCGTTCAGCCTGTGCATGGACAACAACATGCCCATCATCGTGTTCAACCTGCTCACCGAGGGGAACATCGCCCGCGCGGTCAGTGGTGAAAGAATCGGGACTCTGGTGAGTACCCCCGCCGACGGGGTATCCGTCTAGACCTGCTGGGATCAGCAAGCGCCACATCATCACAACAACGGGAGTAGCCGTGATCGACGAGACCCTCCTCGATGCCGAGGAGAAGATGGAAAAAGCGGTGTCCGTCGCCAAGGATGACCTGACGTCGGTACGCACCGGCCGGGCCACCCCGTCGATGTTCTCGCGGATCGTCGTCGAGTACTACGGCGCGCCGACCCCGCTGAACCAGCTGGCCAGCGTCAACGTGCCCGAAGCCCGGATGGCGCTGATCAAGCCCTACGACCAGACCCAGCTCGTCGCCATCGAGAAGGCGATCCGCGAGTCCGACCTCGGCGTCAACCCGAGCAACGACGGCAACGTGATCCGGATCGTCATCCCGCAGCTCACCGAGGAGCGGCGCAAGGAGATGGTCAAGGTCGCCAAGAGCAAGGGCGAGGACGCCCGGGTGACCATCCGCAGCATCCGGCGCAAGGCCAAGGAAGAGCTGGACCGCATCGGCAAGGACGGCGAGGCCGGCGAGGACGAGGTCGTGCGCGCCGAGAAGGAACTGCAGAACCTCACCGACACCTACTCGCACAAGGTCGACGAGCTGGTGAAACACAAGGAAGCCGAGCTGCTCGAGGTCTGATGAGCCAGGTGAGCGAGGAACGCGAAGACCGGGTGGACGCCCCGGAGCCGGAGCCGGCGGTCACTCCCGACCAGCCGGAGCCGGCCAAGAAGGCTTCTAAGGCGGGGCGGAACCTGCCCGCCGCCATCGGGGTCGGGCTGCTGCTCGGCGCCGCGATCATCGTTTCCCTGCTCACCGTGCGCTTCCTGTTCATCGGGATCATCGCGATCGCGATCGCGGTCGGCACGATCGAGTTCGCCGGGGTGCTGCGCCGGGTCGCCGACTCCCATGTCGCGATGATCCCGGTGCTGGCCGGTGGCCAGGCGATGATCTGGCTGGCCTGGCCCTACGGCCGCGAGGGCGCGCTCACCGCGTTCGTGCTGACCGTGCTCGCCTGCCTGATCTGGCGGCTGCCGGGCGGGGCGAAGAACTACCTGCGCGACATCAGCGCGTCCGTGTTCGCCGCGGCCTACCTGCCGCTGTTCGGCGCGTTCGCCGCGATGCTCGTGCCGCCCTCCGACGGCGTCGGCCGGGTGCTCACGTTCCTCATCGGCGTCGTCGCTTCGGACACCGGCGGCTACATCGCCGGGGTCCTCGGCGGCAAGCACCCGATGGCGCCGTCGATCAGCCCGAAGAAGACCTGGGAAGGCTTCGCCGGGTCGATGGTCGCCGGTGTGGTCGCGGGCGCGCTGACGCTGAGCCTGCTGCTGCATGGACACGCCTGGCAGGGCGTGCTCTTCGGCGCGGCGATCGTGCTCACCGCGACCCTGGGCGACCTGGTCGAGTCGCTGATCAAGCGCGACCTCGGCGTCAAGGACATGGGCACGATGCTCCCGGGCCACGGCGGCCTGATGGACCGCCTCGACTCGCTGCTGCCGAGCGCGGTCGTGTCCTGGTTGCTGCTCTCGGCTTTCGTCGCGGTTCCCTAGCTCAGCGCCGGTTCCCGCACCCGCAACGCCGGGGCGAGCGCGAAGATCGCCGCGGTCATGAGGACCGCGGAGCCCAGCGCCCAGCGCAGCCCGATGCCGCTCGCGAGCGCGCCGATGATGACCGGCTCCACGAGGAAACCCAGGTAGCCGCACGCGGCGACGGCGGCCACGGCCTGCCCTGGTGCGTCGGCTTGTTTCCGGGCAGCGGCGCTCCAGGCGATCGGCACGATCCCGGCGACACCGGCGCCGATGACGGCGAAACCGAGGATGCCCCAGCCCGACGTCGGCACGGCCAGCACCACGGCGAAGCCGAGCACGGCAACGGCGGTCGCGACCTGGGCGAACAGCACCGCGCCCACGCGATGCACGATCCGATCGGTCGCCAGCCGCACCACGACCATCGTGCCGGAGAAGGCGAAGTAGCCCAGGGACGCCAAAGCAGCCGAAGCCGCGGTGACCTCGGTCAGGTACACCGCGCTCCAGCTGTTCACCGCGCCCTCGGCCACGAACCCACAGAACGCGATCACGCCCAGCGGGATCAGCGCCTTGCTCGGCAACGCGAACGCCGCCTCGCCCTGACCGCGGTCCGGACCACGCAGGAATCCCGACGTCGTCGCCCCGAAAGCCAGGCTCAACAGCACCGCGCCCGCGACGGCGAAGTGCACGGTGACCGGCACATGCCACGCGCCCATCAGCGCGTCCGCGCCCGACCCGGCCAGCCCGCCGATGTTCCAGAAAGCGTGGAACCCGGCGAAGATCGGCCGGCCATAGCCTTCCTCGACGCGGGCCGCGTGCGCGTTCATGGCGACGTCGAGCAGGCTGTTGCCGACGCCTAGCACGACCAGCGCGGCGACGAACACGCCGAAGCTCGGCGCGAACGCCACCAGCGGCAATCCCGCGCACAGCACGGAAGCGCCGAGCAGCACGGCCGGGCGGCTGCCGATCCGCGTGATCAGCGCGCCCGCGCCGAGCAGCATCAGCACCGAGCCCGCGGCCAGCCCGAACAGACCGGTGGCCAGCTGCCCGGTGCTCAGCCCGAGCTTCTCCTGGACGGCGGGCACGCGCGCGAGCCACGTGCCGAAAGCGGCGCCGCACACGGCGAAGACGATCGAGACGGCCAGCCGGGCGCGCCGAAGTTCCCCCATGCGGCCCAGCGTACTGACGGTCAGTCGTCGTAGGGGTCGTCGACTTCGGCGCGGCCCCAGCCCTCGGTGACGCGGGAGTGGTCGATCACCGCGAACACCGAACCCTCCGGGTCGGCGAGGATCGCCATCCGGCCGAACGGGGTGTCGTAGGGCTGGATGACCACTGTGCCGCCGAGCATCAGCGCCTCGCCGGCGACGGCGTCGGTGCCTCGCGGCGGGTCGATGTCGAAGTAGACGAGCCAGTGCGGCGGGGTGTCCGGGCTGTACTCGGCGCCCATCACGTACCGGTAGAGCACCGGCGTGTGCTCGATCATCCATTCCGCGTAGTTCAGCGAGTCGCCGTCGCCGATCTGGTGGCTCGAGTAGTTGAAGAGCTTGGTGTAGAAGTGATCCGCCGCGACGCCGTCGTGGGTGTTGAGGTCCGCGCCGCTGAAGGTGTTCGGCGAACCCGTCGCGAACTCCCAGTCCGGCGGCACCTCCCAGAACACCGCCGGCGCGCCGCACGCGTCGATCGCGTGCAGGACCGTGCCGCGGTGGGGGATCGCGACCGGGCCGAGCGTGATCCGCCCGCCGAGGTGCTCGATCCATTCGGCCGCGCTGTCGGTGTGCGGCACCGAGAGATTCGGCATCCAGCCGAGCGGGCCGTGGCTCGCGGCGCGGTACAGACCGCCGGTCGGCCTGCCGTCGAGCGACGCGATGGCGTAGCGCCCGTCGGACGTCGCCGGATCGCGGATGGTGCTGTACTGCCACCCGAAGAGACCGCCGTAGAATCTTTCGGCGGTGGCCTGCTCGCGGCAGGCGAGCTCGATCCAGCACGGGATTCCGGCCGGGACCGGGGGCGGGGTACTGGACGAGCCGAGTGACATGGGGTGCTCCCTCCCGAGACCTCAAGGATTCTAGGCGGGATCCGTATGGTTTCCGCCAAGATTTCGACGCCGGAAGATCACTTCGGCGAACGGTCCCGGGAGGGAGGGGTAGCGATGCGCTGGTTGTCACGGCGGACGGAGGTCCTGCCCAGCCCGAACATCTGGTACTACCCAGGCGATTACGAGCTGGAGAACCGCGCGCAGGACGTCGGCGGCGAGATCTGGCGCGTGCTGCGCGAGGAGTTCGACTGGTCCGGCCGTGACGTGCTCGACATCGGCTGCGGTGACGGTTTCCACTTACCGCGCTTCGCGCGCGACGCGCGTTCGGTGCTCGGGATCGAACCGTACGAACCACTCGCGCGCGCTGCCGCCAAGCGGGTGAAAGCGCTGCCTGGGGTGGAGGTCCGCAAGGGGCGGGCGCAGCGGCTGCCGGTCGACGACGCCAGCGTGGACGTCGTGCACGCGCGTACCGCGTACTTCTTCGGGCCCGGGTGCGAACCCGGGCTCCGCGAGGCGGAGCGGGTGCTGCGGCCGGGCGGCGCGATCCTGATCGTCGACCTCGACGTCACCAGCGAGCCCTACGGCGGCTGGATGCGCGCCGACCTACCGCACTACGACCCGCCCGCCGTCGAGCGGTTCTTCGCCCGGGCCGGGTTCGGCTGCCGCCGGGTGGCCACCGAATGGCGCTTCGCCACCGCCGGCGGAGGCGGAGGCGGTGCTGAAGATCGAATTCAGCAAGCCGCGTCGCCGACCAGGCGATCGCGGATGTCCTGCCGCCGTAACGGGAGTCGCGAGGCGGACCTGACGCTGCCGGTGGGCTACCGCGTCCATACGCGGGTCAAGCCCACCGGCCTCGTCCTGCCAGGTCACTCGGCGTCCTCGTCGGAGTCTCTCCTCGTCCTCGCCGAGGATGCCGTAGAGCGCACGCCGGGCCTCGTTGAGCACTTCGGCCGCCGGGCCTGCTGGCGCTCGGTGCCCGCGCGCATGATCTGCAGGACGGCGGCGGCCAGGTTCTTCCCGGCCTTGGCCAGCCCGACCTCGGTCGGGTCGACGTCCTGGGCGATGTGCTCCCAGGGCGGGGTCTAGTCCTGCGCCTGCGCGGCTTCTTGCCCGGCTTCGGTGAGCTCGAAGAGCTTCTTGCCGTGCTCGTCCTTGCTGGTCACCAGGCCTTCGTCGGCCAGCATCTGCAGGGTCGGGTAGACCGAGCCGGGGCTCGGCCTCCAGAACCCGCCGGAGCGCTCGCCGATTTCGCGGATGATCTCGTAGCCGTGCCGGGGCTGCTCGGCGAGCAGCGCCAGGATCGCGGCGCGGACGTCGCCGCGCCGGCTACGGCGTCCGCCGTGTCCCCGGCGGCCGGGTCCGTGGCCGCGGCCACGTCCACCGCCGGTCCCGAACCAGGAGGGGACTCGCCAGGTCCACCGAACGGACCGAAAGGTGCACGCCCACGTTCTTGGGCGAAGGGGTGTCGTTGTCTCCATGTCTGTGTTCCTTTCTCGAACTGTTGCGACACGTTCACGATATATCGGAAACGGTCGGATGACAACCCTGGTTCGGTGACACCGCTCACAGAGCCCGGCTGACGTGACCTGGACGACACGAGAGGAGGGCAGCTCAGGCGGGGTTTTGGGGCCCGTGGGAGACTGGGTGTGTTATGACTGCCCTCCCCCTCGTCTTCGACGCGCCCAAGCGCGGCCTCCCGCCGCGCCACCTCGCCGACCTCTCGGTGGCCGAACGCGCCGAAGCGGTGGCCGAGCTGGGGGAGAAGCCGTTCCGCGCGAAGCAGCTGTCGAACCACTACTTCTCGCGCCTGACGGTGGACCCGGCGGAGATGACCGACATCCCGGCGGCGTCGCGCGAGCGGCTGGTCGGCGACCTGATGCCGACGCTGCTGACCGAGGTCCGCGCACTGGAGTGCCGACGACGGCAGCGACCCGCAAGACCCTCTGGCGCGCCCACGACGGCACGCTGCTGGAGAGCGTCCTGATGCGCTACCCGGACCGCGCGACGCTGTGCATCTCGAGCCAGGCCGGCTGCGGCATGGCGTGCCCGTTCTGCGCGACCGGCCAGGGCGGCCTCGACCGCAACCTGTCGACGGCCGAGATCGTCGACCAGGTCCGCTCGGCGGCCGCGGTGATGCGCGACGGCGCGATGGCCGGTGGCCCCGGTCGGCTTTCGAACATCGTCTTCATGGGTATGGGCGAACCCCTCGCGAACTACAAGCGGGTGGTGGCTGCGGTTCGTCGGATCACGGATCCTGCGCCGGGTGGTCTGGGGATCGGGCAGCGTTCGGTGACGGTGTCGACGGTGGGTTTGGCGCCGGCGATCCGGAAGCTGGCGGACGAGAAGATGCAGGTGCGGCTGGCGGTTTCGCTGCACACGCCGGATGACGAGCTGCGGGACACGCTGGTGCCGGTGAACGAGCGCTGGTCGGTGGACGAGGTTCTTTCGGCGGCTCGGTACTACGCCGACACGTCCGGTCGTCGGGTGTCCATCGAGTACGCGTTGATCCGGGACATCAACGATCAGCCGTGGCGGGCGGAGCTGCTGGCGAAGCGGCTGCGCAAGCACCTGGGCCAGCTGGTCCACGTGAACGTGATCCCGTTGAACCCGACGCCGGGCAGCAAGTGGGACGCGTCGCCGAAGCCGGTGGAGCGCGAGTTCGTGCGCCTGGTCAACGCCGGGGGTGTGGCGTGCACGGTCCGGGACACCCGCGGCCAGGAGATCGCCGCGGCTTGCGGGCAGCTCGCCGCCGAGGGGTAGTCCTTCGTCACTTCTTGGTGGTAGCCACGGCAGATCAGTGAGCCTGCGGTGAAGAATCTCGAAGAGTCGGCCCACCGAACCACCGGCGCAGCGCGACCGACAGGGCGGACATATCCGGGTTCTCGTCGGCGGCCCAAGCGACGTAGCCGTCGGGCCGGACGAGCAGCGCGGACCACGCCACCTGCTGCGCGGGTTTGATCGACACCACCCGAACCCGAGCTGCCCAGCCATCGACTGCATCCCGCACTGTCGCGTTGTCGGCCAGATCCACTAACAGCGCACGTCCGTCCGGGCAACGGTCGCCGATGCGTGTGCCGTCAGCCAGCTCGACGTCCGGGGCGGGCCTTCCGACCAGGTCGTGGTCCCC
The DNA here is from genome assembly GCA_963762765.1 of uncultured Actinomycetota bacterium. GTDB lineage: Bacteria > Actinomycetota > Actinomycetes > Mycobacteriales > Pseudonocardiaceae > Amycolatopsis. The sequence continues at coordinate 13,784 of CAVXMR010000046.1, read as the reverse complement.
GGACTCGTACCGGTGCAGTACACCGGAAAGCTTGGCTAGCACATAGGTCGCACCGTCGGGTGTGGAGATAAGGTCGGTGAGCACGTTGCGCAGTGCCAGGCTGCGCGCATCGGTTCGCATGGCGGCGACTTGTGCGCGCGTCCACTCCAACACCCACTTGCCGACCGGATGCCGCTCGGCGGTGTAGGTGTCGAGCAAATCCTCTGGCGCCGTACCCTTCACAACGGCGGCGAGTTTCCAACCCAGGTTCACCGCGTCACCGATGCCGAGGTTCTGCCCTTGCCCGCCCAAGGGCGAATGCACGTGTGCCGCATCGCCGGCCAGCAGCACCCGACCCAGTCGATACGTGTTCGCCTGTCGCGTGTGGTCGGTGAAGCGAGTAGCCGAGTGGATCGCGGTGACTTCGACGTCGACACCTGCCACCTTCCGTACCGTCGCCTCCAACTCCGCCGGCGTGATGGGTGCTTCACGATCTTCCGGTGGACCATCGAACTCGACGGTGACCACCCGCCCCGGGTATGGCCCGTGTAGATAAACGCCGCCATCGGTGCGATTCCACCCCGCTCGCAGTTTCTCGTGACCGATCATGTCGACAACGAACTGGCGCGCCGTGACTTCCGGGTCTACACCGGGGAATTCGAACCCGCCGAGCTTGCGCACGACACTGCGCCCGCCGTCTGCGCCCACCAGCCATTCGCCTCGAACCGTGCGCCCGTCGCCCAATCCGACTGTGACACCGTCACCCTCGGCGGCGAAGCCGGCGACTTCGGCGCCGCGCAGCACCGTGACGCCGAGGTCGGCCGCACGCTCATTCAGCAGCGCCTCGATCTCCTGCTGCGACACCAGGATCACGCCCGCCGCCGGTCCGGCATGCGCGAACATCGGACCAGCGAAATCAACCAGACCGGTGTCGAGCACAATGCCCGCGAAGTGGGCTCCGACCGGACCGCCGCCGACAGCGTTCTCGATTCCCTTGGACGCCAGGAACTTCTGCATGCGCTCCACTGCGGCGTCGTGCCGCTCCTGCAGATGCGGCAGCATGCCACGCCGGTAAAAGGCTTGAGCCGTAGCTAAGTTCACGTACCCGGCTTTCATCGTCGGGTCGATACTCGCGAGCCGCTCGATCACCAGCACGTCGACGCCGGCCAACCCCAGCTCGCATGCCAACATCAGGCCCACCGGGCCGCCTCCGGCAATCACCACGGAGTAGTCCGCGGCCCGGCTTGATCGACCACCTACGGCCTCATCCGAGGGAGCCACAAGGAATTCCTCTCAATCGTTGGTTGCGCCGGCCACGGCTGACGCGGAGAGTGTTTCCGCCCTGGCACGCTAAAGCAGTCGTAGACTGCGTTAGAGGACCATAAAGGATGTTGCCGCACAAAAGCAAGTCTCGACTGCGTTAAGGTGTGTGGCGTGAACGAGCGACAGCCAGTCCGACGACCCGGCGGGCGCGCCGCCCGCGTCGGCGCGGCGGTCCACCGGGCCGTCACCGACCTGATCAGCGAACGCGGCTACGGCAACTTCACCGTCGGCGAGGTCGCAGCCCGCGCGGGCGTAGCCGACAGCAGCATCTACCGCCGGTGGGGCAATCTGGAAAGCCTGCTCACCGACGTGGCGCTCACTCGCCTCAACGCGGTGTCACCGATGCCTGACACCGGGAGCCTGGACGGCGACCTGCGCACTTACGCGGCCCAAGTGGCCCGCGAAATTACCGGCCCCGACGGCCCGGCCGTGCTGCACCTGGCCGTCGCCTTATCGAGCAACGGTCAGCAGGGCCTGCGGGCCGCTGGCGGCCTCCGCGCCGAACGCATGCGGCAACTGCAGTCCATGCTCGATCGCGCCCACGACCGCGGCGAGCACGCACCCGACGCGTTCGACGTGCTGGATCACGTCCTGGCCCCGATGTACATCCGCGTCTTGTTCGACATGGGCCCGCTCACCGCGGACTACATCGACAGGCTCGTCGACCGACTGCTGTGATCCCCGGTTCCCGCGATCACCCCCGGAGACGTGGCGCCGGGCCCGGTCAGGTGCTCGGCCGACACGCACCCGGCCAGCGTGAGCAACCCTTCGCTGGATCACGCGGCCATGGCTTGCTATGCGTCAGGCGTTCATGGCCCTGACGATCTCGAGGTGGACCAATTAGTCGCCCGATGCGAGTACGCATTCCGGCGCATTACGGCGACGTTTGTATTTCGTGTCCCTCTAAGCCGGTCGCAGTGATATTCATGGGCCGCGAGAGGCGCTACGCTGAAAAAGCTACTGGGAATCATGCTGGTCGCGTGCACGATAGCAACGGCATTCACCTTCGGGGTTGGCACCGCGGGTGCCGCAGAGGCCGCAGACGTGGCGAGCCGTCCTGCAGCGGCGGCGGTCGATGTGGGAATCCTGGCGTCTCCGAAGTGTTCCGGCACGGCGTCTTACGGGCCCATCCGCTATCAGGTGTGCGTCCGATACAACTGTGACAGCAACTCCTGTTTTCATCGCGGGTACCTCGGCGTGAAGAACACCGCCACGAGTTCTCGCACGGTTACCTGGGACCTGGACTGGAGTCTGATCGGTGCGCCGTGGCGCGACGACGACCATGGTGTCGTAGCGCTGGCCGCCGGTCAGCAGCAAACGATCTATTCCGACTATAGTTTCGAAACCTCGCCGTGCGGCTTCACCGGGCAGAGAATGCTGACCGTCGCATACAGCTCTGGCACAAGCGCACCTATTACAGTCGAAGACCTCATGGCGTGCGCATAATGTCGTGAGCGTTGGTGTGAAATGAAGCGGGTCGCGCCGGTGTTGGTGACGGGTGGGATCGAAGGGGCTGGCGAAGCGGCTTCGTAAGCACCTTGGTCAGCTCGTGCACGTGAACGTGATTCCGTTGAATCCGACGCCGGGTTCGAAGTGGGATGCGTCGCCGAAGCCGGTGGAGCGTGAGTTCGTGCGGTTGGTGAATGCCGGGGGAGTGGCGTGGACGGTGCGGGATACCCGGGGCCAGGAGATCGCCGCGGCCTGCGGCCAGCTCGCCGCCGAGGAGAGCTGACCGCCGGCGCGAACCTCAGAGCGTCGGCTTGCCCGGCTGGTAGAGCCAGGTGTGGAAGAACGAGCCGAGATCACGATGGGTCAGACGCTCGACGAAGTGGATGAAGTCCTGCGTCGAGACGTTGTCGTATCGGTGCATCGTCGGCCACTGGGTGAGCACTCGGAGGAAGGCGCTGTCGCCGATCTTCATGCGCAACGCCTGAAGGGTCATCGCGCCGCGGTTGTACACCAGGTCGTCGAAGATGTGATCACGGCCGGGGTCGGCGACTTTGCCGCTCCAGTCCTTCTCGCCGGCGTAGGTCTTCTCGAAGCTGGTCTGCACCGGGATGCCGTTGAATTTCTCCTGGTAGAGCCATTCCGAGTAGGTGGCGAAGCCTTCGTTGAGCCAGATGTCCGACCAGTGCACCGGGGTGAGGCTGTCGCCGAACCACTGGTGGCCGAGTTCGTGGGCGAGCAGGTCACCGTCGACATCGCTGGTGCTCTGGTCGTAGACCGGCCGGCTCTGGGTCTCGAGGGCATAGTTGACGCCGACGTCGGCCAGGATGCCGCCGGTCGAGTCGAACGGGTACGGCCCGTACACCGATGATTCCCACTGGACGATCTGCGCCGTGGTCTCGTTGAACACCTTGCCTTGACCGGGTTTGGTGTCGATCGACTTGCCGATCGCGGTGATGTTCGGCAGGCCGCCGGCCGTCACGGTGCGGGTGACGTCGTAATCGCCGATCGCGAGCATGCTCAGCTCGCTGGCCATCGGCCGGTTCATGGACCAGCGGAAGGTCGTCTGGTGATCGCGGGTGGTGGTGGGCCCGGGTTCACCGTTGGCCAGCACGGTGAGTCCGGTGGGCACGGTGATGGTCTGGGTGTAGGTCGCCTTGTCGTCGGTGGTGTCGTTCACCGGGTAGTAGGTCGCCGCGCCGATCGGCTGGTTGAGCGCGACCGCGCCGTCCTTGGTGGCGACCCAGCCGGAGAGGCCCAGCGCGGGGTCGTCGATCTTCTGCGGGACGCCCGCGTAGGTCACCGAGACGGCGAACGCGTGGCCCTTCCGCAGACCGTACGGCGGGGTGATCACCAGCTCCTGGGCGCCGCTGCGGGTGAAGCCGGCGTTCCGGCCGTCCACCGAGAGCTTGCTGATCGTCAGTGGCCCCTGGAAATCCAGGTCGAAGCGGGAGAGATCCTGGGTGGCCGTGGCCAGGATTGTCGTGGTTGCCTTGATTGCCTGGGTTTTCGGATCGAACGCGAGCTGGATGTCGTAGTGGCCGACGTCGTAGCCGCCGTTGCCCATGTCGGGGAAATACGGATCCCCGGCGCCTGGTGCACCGGGCGAGAACAGCGGCGCTGCCCCCGCCGCTGGGCTCATCGCGGCCACCAGACCGGCGGCCAGCGTGCACGAAATGATCAGTAACCGGCCGCCTCGCATGACTCCTCCTCGGCAAGCATCGACGGTGAAGAGTAGGTCCGATGCGACACGTGTATCAAGGACGAGTACTACCCGTGGCGGACGGTGCGGCGCTGGATGCGGCCGGCAACGGCGAGGACGACCTGCGCCGCCAGGCAGATGCTGCGCACCTGGCTCTGGGCGAACTCCTACGGGCGGGACGTCCGTGCGGTACAGGTGTTCGCGCCGGATCTCCCGGATGATCAGTGCGAACGATGCGGACGCCAGGACCTGCACGATCGCGTACAGGCTGAACCTCGGCGGGAAGGCGCCGCCGGCGGTGATCACCGGCCGGAGCAGCCGGCGGCGTGGGCGAGGCGCTCATCCCAGTGATCGCAGCACAAGTGCCCTGAGCTGCGGTTCGATCTTTGCCGTGGTGTGCGCCATCACGACCACCCCGAGGTCTTCGTCCGGATCCGCCCACCAGGTGGTGCCGCCCGCGCCCGGCCAGGTCACTTCGCCGACCGAACCGGGGGTGGGCGCACCACCGATCCGCCGCCGTACCGCGAGCCCGATGCCGAAACCGTGCCCCGGGTTCCAGCCCGGCTTCTCCAGGCGGCTGGTATCGGTGCCCGGGGCGAGCTGGTCGGACAGCATGTACTCCACGGTCTTGCGGCCGAGCAGCGGCTTTCCCTTGTCCAGCAACATCTTGACGAACCGCAGGTAGTCACCCGCGGTGCTCACCAGTCCTGCCCCGCCGGAGTGGAACCGCGCGATCGAGAGGTCGGGCAGCACCTGCTCCGGCAACGGGCGGGCGAACCGGTCCCGATGCTCCTCCGGAACGCCGAAGGTGGTGTCCGGCATCCCCAGCGGCGTGCAGACCTCGTCCCGGAGGAACTGCCCAGCGGCGTGCCCACCACGGACTCGATGATCAACCCCGTGAGGTCCAGTCCCCAGCCGTAGTGCCACATCGCGCCCGGCTCGTGCAGCAGGGGCAGCTCGCTCAGCCTGCCGATGAATTCCGCGCCGGTCAGGTCCGTCATGCCGTCGCCCACAGCCTCCGCGTAGAGCTTGTGCACCGGCGAGTCGCCGAGCAGCCCCTCGGGCATCCCCGCGGTGTGCCGGAGCAGATCGAGCACCGTCGGCTCCACCGGCCGCCCGGCGAACTGGGGGAGATACGTACCGATCGGCTCGTCGAGGACGAGCCGGCCTCGTTCGACGAGCAGCAACGCGCCGGCCGCCGTGATCGGCTTGCTCATCGACGCGATCCAGAACAGCGCGTCCGTCGTCATCGGAACACCGCGAGCCTTGTCCCGGTACCCCCATGCTTCGAGGAAGACCACCTCCCCGCGGTGCACGATTCCCACCACCGCGCCCGGCAGCCGGTCCGCCGCCACCTCGGCCTCGATGAACTCCCGCAGTAGCTCCATGGCCGACATCGTCGCATCACCGGCATGCCCCGGAGACCGGAACATCTGCCTAAAACTTTAGTAAAATCCTAACGTGATTGGGGTCACAGGTGGTTTCCTATGTTAGGTAACTTTCCTAACTATCGATGGAGGGTCCCCGCCCATGTCACCCCGTCCGCGCTTTGCTGCGATAGCTGTTGCGGCACTGACGCTTGCCGTGCCCCCGCTCGCTGTCAAGACCGCCGACGCCGCCACGATGGACACTGCCAAGGCCCCGACGTACACGGCCGCCCAGGTGCTGGCCGGTGTCAAGAAGAACAGCACGACCGCGAACAAGGTCAACTCCAAACCCCACATCAACACCATGACGCGGTCGCAGAACGTGAACGTGTTCCAGGTGGCGACGGGTGTCTACGCCTACAGTTCCGGCCTGGCCGTCGACGACGACGGCAGCGACCCCGATCCCGACCCCGACCACCAGGGCGAGACGACTTTCCAGGACAGCAACGGCAAGCAGCTGGCCGCGCACCACGTGCCGTTCTTCGTGCTGGGCGACGACTGCTGGGATCGCAAGAAGCCCTGCCCGCACTTCTTCTACAAGGAACACGGCATCAAGGGCCGGCAGTTCGCGCTGATGTTCTACAAGAGCAAGTGCATCGGCGCGATCTTCGGTGACACGCAGACCGGGAACGACCAGACCACCTCGGACAACGACTCCCGCGAATTGGGCGAGGCGTCGGTGAAGTCGGCCTCGCTGCTCGGAATCCCCAGCAGCGGCACGACCGGTGGCGTCGACAACGGCGTGACCGTGGTGATCTTCTCCGGCTCGTCCTGGGTCGTGAACGGCACCAACTCCAACCTGAACAGCAATACCCAAGCCCTGGTTCAAAAAGCGCTGGACAGCCTCGGCGCGAGTATGGGTCTCTAGTCCCAGCGACCAATCCAAGCTGAACGCGATCACCACCATGGCGACCATGGTGGTGATCGCGTTCAAGGGCGGCGTGCGCGCGGATCCTCTAGTTTTCCGGTTCCCGCGCCCACGCGAACGGCGGCGGCGTCCCCGGCGCTATCACGAAGTTGCCTGGGTAGGTGGCACCGCAGACCTCGCACCGCGCACGAAGATCGTTCATCCGGGTCCACGGACTACCGTGCTCGTCCGGAATCGCGGGCATCGAGTAGCCGTATTGTTCGGTCACCAGCGTCGGCCACTGCGGGTCGCAACGACATCCTTTTCGCTTCAGCCACCTGACAGCCATCCCCACCCCTTCGCCGACGCCGCGTCCCAGGAGCCTAGTAGGGCACGGGTCATCCATGAAGGCCGCTGTCAGCCGGCACCAAGCGCGCGGCGAGGCGACCCCACATCGACGCGGCGAGGATGGAAACGGCCAGCAGGCTGATGCTGCCCGCGATGTCGAGAACGTAGTGGTTGCCCGTGGTGAGCACGTCCGCCGTCATGAGCAAGGGGAACAACCACGACAACAGCGCCAGGCGTGGATGCGTTCCCCGGAGCGCGGACCATATGGCGTACGCGCACCACAGCGACCAGCCCACGTGCATGCTGGGCATGGCCGTGTAGTGGCTGGGATTTGTCCAGCTCTCTCGGGCGGCCTGGCCCAGGATGTCATACCTGGCAACGATGTCGACGGTACCCGGGAGCGCGGACCGCGGTGGCGCCATCGGCACCGCCCAGTAGACCGGCAGGACGAGAACCGGGCCGATCAGCCGAACCGGGCAAATAGGGTAGGGACCTGCGAGTTGAGTGCGGGTCGGGTTCTCGTGAGTGGTAAGTGCCGTTCTAAGGACACGCCGATAAATAAACCGTATATTTCGGTTGTTGCTGTCATGCTTGTGCTATGGGTGTGACAGAGGATGCCGGGGCGGCGTTGGCGGCGAAGTTGGAGGTGCTGCTGCCGCATCTGGATGAGCGGCAGCGGCGGTTGCTGCTGGCTGCGGAGGCCAGGTCGCTGGGGCATGGCGGGATCAGGCGGGTCGCTCGCGCCGCGGGTGCGCGGGAGGCCACGATCTCGGCCGGCGTGGCCGAACTGGAGTCCGGGGTGGCTCCGCTCGGGCGGGTCCGTCGCCCGGGCGGGGGCCGCAAACGGGTCACCGACACCGATCCGGGGCTGCTTCCGGCGTTGCTTGCGCTGGTGGAACCGGACCCGCGGGGCGATCCGATGTCGCCGCTGCGGTGGACGACGAAGTCCACCCGCAACCTCGCCGACGAACTGACCGCCGCGGGACACAAGGTCGGCGCCGACACCGTCGCGGGACTGCTGCGAGAAGAGGGTTTCAGCCTTCAAGGCAACGCGAAAACCCTGGAAGGCACCCAGAACCCTGACCGGGACGCCCAGTTCCGTTACCTCAACGACCAGGTCAAAGACCACCAGGCCGGTACCGAACCGGTCATCAGCGTGGACACCAAGAAGAAAGAACTCGTCGGCGAGTACAAAAACTCCGGACGCGAATGGAACCCCACCGGGCATCCCCTCAAGGTGGACACCCACGACTTCCCCGACAAAACCCTGGGCAAGGCCGTGCCCTACGGCATCTACGACCTGACCGCCGACACCGGCTGGGTCAACGTCGGCACCGACCACGACACCGCCGCGTTCGCGGTGGAATCAGTACGCCGCTGGTGGGAGGGCACCGGCCGCACCGACTACCCCGACGCGACCCGGCTGCTGATCACCGCCGACGCCGGCGGCTCCAACGGCTACCGCACCCGCGCCTGGAAAACCGGGATCGCCGCCTTCGCCCTCGAGTCCGGCCTTCAGGTCACGGTCTGCCACTTCCCACCCGGCACCTCCAAATGGAACACCATCGAGCACCGACTGTTCTCCCACATCACCATGAACTGGCGCGCCCGCCCCCTGACCAGCCACGAAGTCATCCTCGCCAGCATCGCCGCGACCACCACCCGCACCGGACTGACCGTCCACTCCGAACTCGACACCGGCCACTACCCGACCGGGATCACCATCAGCGACCAGCAACTCGCAGGCCTGCCCATCACCCGCCACGACTGGCACGGCGAATGGAACTACACCCTGCACCCCGAACCACCCACCCCGACACCCTCACCCACAGCAACACCGAACCCCCGCCGCGACGGCGAGAACACCACCTGGACACACCCGGCACTGACCGGGATGAGCCGGATCGAATGGCACCAGCTCACCACCACACTGGCCACCCTCCACCAGCGCCAACGCGGCCCCGCCCCCGCACTCACCATCGCCGAGAAAACCCTCGCCACCGTCCTCCGGCTACGCTTCCACCTACCCCAGCACGCCCTCGCCGACCTCTTCGGCGTCGCAACCCGCACCATCTCCCAAGCCCAACAACAAATCCTGCCGCTACTCGACCAACACCCCATCACCCCCACCACAACAAAACTCGCCACCCTGACCGACCTGACCACCTACGCCGCCACCGCAGGCCTCACCGACACGCCGCCGATTTACCGAGGAGTACAAGGCGCAGGCGGTAGCGTTCGTCATCGATGATCATCGGCCTATTGCCGAGGTCGCACGCAATATCGGCGTGCACGAGATGACACTGGGGAAATGGGTGAAGAAGGCCAGAGAGTCCGACGACTCGGCGAGCAAGCCGCTGGAGGATTCCGAACGCGCCGAGCTGGAGCGGTTGCGGGCTGAGAACGCCCAGTTGAAGATGCAGGTCGAGTTCGCAAAAAAAGTAGCGACCTGGTTCGCGAAAGACAAGCAGTGAAATTCGCTGCGATCGCGGACTGGGCGGACTCCGACGACGGCTTCCCGGTCGAGTTCATGTGCCGCGAGCTGAGCGTGTCCCGCTCGGGCTACTACGCCTGGCGCGGCCGCGCCCCCAGCGAGCGCGCACAGGCCGATGCGGGCCTGCTCGCGGTCATCAAGCGCGCGTGCTTAGCGGCTACGCGGCAACCCCGGCGTGCGCCGCGTACACGCCGAACTCATCACGCTGGGGCACACGGTGTCCCCGAAGCGGGTCTGGCGGCTCATGCGCGACGCCGGCCTGCAGGGACGCCACCCGAAGCCGTGGAAACGCACCACCGTCGCAGGCGACGCGCCGGTACCGGCGCCGGACCTGATCGGCCGGGACTTCACCGCCCAGGCGGCCAATCTGCCGCTGGTGCGGGGACATCACCTACGTCAAGACCTGGGACGGCTGGGCGTATCTGGCCACCGTGATCGACCTGCACTCCCGCGCGCTGGTCGGCTAGGCCATCGCCGAACACATGCGCACCGACCTGATCACCGACGCCCTCAACATGGCCATCACCCGCCGCAACCCCGCCAACGGCGTCATCTTCCACAGCGACCGCGGCACCCAATACACCTCCACAATCTTCGCCGAATAATGCACCAACAACGGAATCCGCCGATCACTGGGCCGCACCGGGATCTGCTACGACAACGCAGTATCCGAATCATTCTTCGCGACCTACAAAAAGGAACTCATCCACACCCAACCCTGGCCAACCATAAAACACCTGAAAGAGAAGACATTCGACTGGATCGAAAACTACTACAACACCCAACGGCGACACTCAACACTCGGATACTTGACACCCCAAGAATACGAGCTAGTAGAAAGAAATAACTCACCCCAAAGAACAAACCAGCGTGTTGATTATCGACAAGCCCTAACGACACTTACCACTCACGAGAGCCGGGCCGTCGAGCGCCGAGGGCGTCCCGGAAAGTTTTCGAAGAAATCCGGGTGGGGGTGTCGGATCGGGGTGGCGGTGTTCGTAGCAGGGGTGAGGCCGCCCGCAACGGGGCGGCGCCGAGGCAAAGGAACCGCGATCATGAAGCTGACGACCGTGACTCAGGTCACCCTCGACGGAGTGACGCAGGGCAACGGCGGCGCGTCGGACGAGGACCGCAGGAACGGGTTCGAGCGTGGCGGGTGGGCGCTGGGGGCGGGGGATGACGAGACCAGGGCGTTCATCACGCAGACCTACCAGCGCGCCGACGCGTTCCTGTTCGGCCGGCGTACCTATGACTTGTTCGCCGGTTCCTGGGGAACGACCGGCCGGGCACATCCGATCGGCGTCGCTTTGGCCGAGGCCCCCAAGTACGTTGCCTCGACCACGCTCGCCGAGCCGGGCTGGGAGGGCACGACCGTTCTCGGCGGTGACCTCGCGGCGGCCATCGGTGAGCTGAAGGCCAAGCCCGGGGGAGAGCTGCAGGTGCACGGCAGCAGCACCCTGACCCGGTGGTTGCTGCAGAACGAGCTGGTCGACGAGATGATTCTGCTCGTGGTCCCGGTGATCCTCGGCCAGGGCGCGAGACTGTTCCCCGAGACCGGTCCGGATCTCGCGCTCGACCTGGTCGAGTCGCGGGTCGACGCGAAGGGCGTGACGATCCAGGTCTTCCGGCCGGCCGGGCGCCCGCGGTATGCAACGGCCTGATGTCCCCGACCACGAAGGAGTCGAGATGCAGTATCTGGTTTCCGTCGTCGACGACAAGGAAAATCCCGGCAGCACGGACCGGCAGCCCGCCATCAGCGCGTTCAACGACAGGCTGATCGCCGAGGGCTACTGGGTTTTCGCGGGCGGGCTCGCGGACACCGACGCGGCCACGGTCATCGACAACCGGGGCGAGCAGGCGGTGTTCAGCGACGGGCCGTTCCTGGAATCCAAGGAGTACCTCGCCGGCGTCTGGGTGTGGGAGGCCCCCGATCTCGATGTGGCGCTCAAGCTCGCGACCGAAGCGTCGAAGGTCTGCGACCGGAAGATCGAAGTGCGGCCGTTCCGGTGAGCGACGTCGAGAAGGTGATCACCCGGGTCCACCACGAGGAGTGGGCCCGGGTGGTCGCCGGCCTGACCCGGCGTTTCGGCGACCTCGACATCGCCGAGGAGGCCGCGGCCGAGGCGTTCGCGATCGCCGTCGAGCGGTGGCCGGGCGACGGTGTGCCGCCCAACCCCGGCGCGTGGCTGACCACCACCGCCAACCGCAGGGCCATCGACCGGATCCGGCGCGAAACCAAGCGCGACGACAAGCACAAGGAGGCTCAGATGGTGTACGACGCCGACCCGCCCGAGCCTCTCGGTGCCATCGAGGACGACCGGCTCCGGCTGATCTTCACCTGCTGTCACCCGGCCCTGGGGATGGAAGCCCGCCTGGCGCTGACGCTGCGCATGGTCGGCGGCCTCACCGTTCCCGAGATCGCCCGCGCCTTCCTGGTGGCCGAGACTGCCATGGGGCAGCGGATCACCCGGGCGAAGGCCAAGATCAAGGCGGCTGGCATTCCCTATCGCGTCCCGTCCGCCGAGGACCTCCCCGCCCGCGTCTCCGGTGTGCTCACGGTCCTGTTCCTCGTGTTCAACGAGGGCTACCTGGCCACCGGCCCCGACACCGACCCGGTGCGGCACGACCTGACCGCCGAGGCGATCCGGCTCACCCGCCTGATCCGTGCCCTCCTGCCGGACGACGGCGAGGTGGCCGGGCTGCTGGCGCTGATGCTGCTCACCGAGGCCCGTCGCCCCGCGCGGGTCTCCGGAGGCGGCGAACTGGTCGCACTCGACGAGCAGGACCGCGGGGCCTGGGACGTGGCGCTGATCGCCGAGGGGCACGGGCTGGTGCGCGAGCGCCTGGCCGCCGGGGTGGCGCCGGGCCGCTACCAGATCCTCGCCGCGATCAACGCCGTGCACACCTCGGCCCGCGACATCCGCGACACCGACTGGTCGCAGGTCCTCGCGCTCTACGACCAGCTCGTCCGCCTCGACCCATCGCCGATCGTCGCCCTCAACCGGGCCATCGCGGTCGCCGAGCTGGACGGCCCGGAGGTGGCACTGGCCGCCGTCGACCGGCTCGAGCCCAGGTTGGCCGGCTATCACTCCTACCACGCCACCCGCGCCGACCTGCTGCGCCGGCTGGGCCGCAGCCAGGAGTCGCGCGCGGCCTACGACCAGGCTATCGAGCTGGCCGGCAACACCGCGGAGACCGCGTACCTGGCGCGCCGCCGAGACCAGCTGAAGTAGTGCCCTGGTTCAGTACTCGTTCTTGATGACGAAGTAGGAGCCGCGGATGGTGCCGGCCAGCTTCGACTTCTGCCGCGCGAACTTGAACGAGCCGAGTTCCTCGGGGATCTCCATCCCGTCGGAGAGCTTGAACCCGACGGCACGTTTCCCGCCGTCGTCGAGGGTGTACATCACGTTGATCGACAGGCCGCTTTCGTAGAAGACGTAGGCCATCCGGATGCCCTCGACCTCGAATTCGGTCGCCTCGAGCGGGGGAGAGGCGATGACGATGCCGCGTTCCTCCTCGAGGATCCGGTGCACCCAGTCGATGGTGGGCTGGGCGTCGCTCGCGGGCTCGGCCGTGAAGACGTGGTCGTACTTGTTCTTGAAGTACCGGGCCTCGTTCGCCCGCAGGCCGGCGAGCGCGGCCGCGACCGGCGACGACTCCAGGCCGGCGGTCGAGACGGTGGTGAAGTCCACGGCATAGGGCATGGCGAATTTCCTCCGCGTGTCGAACTCGGCGTATGCGCTGGTAGCGAAGGTAGACGACGCGGGAGCTCAGCGCACGGGACTCGGCCAGCCGCAGGTCGAAGGGCCTGGCCCGCGCGGTGCCCACCACAGACGTGAGCGTGCTTGAGAACACCACCTTCGGGATCGCCCGCCAGACCCGGGCGAACTCCAGCTGGGCCTCGCCGGACGCCGTCCGCACAGGTCCGAGATGAAGCCGTCCAGCGACAGACTCGTGAGCGTTCCGGGCGGTTATAACCGCCTGGTGTTTTAACGTTGTGAGGGCATGGTGAGCGGGGTCGTCGCGGAGCGGCGGCCCTGCTTTCGTTGCTGGGTTTAGGTGTGAGCTGCTCCGCGGACGATGTGATGCCGGGTCGCGGGGGTGGATGTGCGTCCTGTCGGGCGGCCTGGGCCCGGCCGTGAGGGTTTTCGTGGCTTTGCCGGGGTGCCCAGCCGGGGATGAAGCCGCCGAAACCCGCGTTTGACCCGCAACGGAGAG
>CAVXMR010000045.1:0-181230 GCA_963762765.1 uncultured Actinomycetota bacterium | reverse complement strand
TAAATAGGGTTATTTAAGGGGTAAGGCAAATGTGTCGTGCTGCGGCATTGAGGACTCGTGAGCGTTGCGGGCGGTTAGAACCGCCCGCAACGCTCACGAGCACGGCCTCACTCTTTGCGCGCCAAGGACTCGTGAGTGGCGCGGCCGGTTCTAACCGGCCGCAACACTCACGAGCACGTCGGCAGGCCCTTCTCGCTTCACCACGCCACGTTTGCCTTACCGCTCAAATAGAACCCGACTTACCACTCACGAGGCCTCAGCAGTCGGGCAGCTGGTCGTCGTGCAGGAAGCCGTAGTCGTCGAGGTAGACGTCCGGCACGTACACGTTGGCGTTGCCCGAGTCATCGTCCGTGCGCAGCCAGATCGCGCTGCTACGGCCGTACGCGTACATCCGCGTGCCGACGCGGACGCACTTGAAATAGTTCGAGCCCGCGTAGAGCGTGCCGACCTTGTTCCAGTCGTAGTCGTACGGCTCTTTGTACGACGTCTGCGTGACCAGCGTGTTGAAGTAGATCAACGCGGCCGTGCCTGCTTCGGCCGACGGCGCCTGCGACGCGCTCGCCGCCGTGACGGTGGACGCGCTCATGACCACCACGGCAGCGGCCGTGGTCAACGCTTTCCGCATATGAACCCCCAGTTTGTCCGGTTTAAACCGGTCTGGGTGATCCTCCAGGGGCTGCGGCCGAGCCGTCAAGAGGATTCGAAGGTGCTCGAAAGCGGGTGCGGGGAGGGACTCGTGAGTGGTAAGTCGGGTTCTAACCCGACTTACCACTCACGAGACTCAAAGAGCTAGGCGGCGGCCTGGGTGAGGACCTGGTCGACGACGTGGTGCGACGGCAGGATCAGGTCGCGCTCGGTGTCGGCGTCGATCTTGCCTTCCAGCAGGTCGATGAACCGGTCGAGCTGGGTGGCCAGCGGCTCGCGGGCGGTCACCAGCTCCGGGATCTCGATGATCGTCTGCTGCCGGTAGCCGAGGCCGTCCGGCGTGGCCGAGTCGTGCGACACGTGCCGGTAGATCGTCACGTCGCGGCGGAGGAGGTCGATCTCGATCAGCCGGTCCAGCTCCGAAACCACGAGCGAACGGACCTTGCGCTGCCCCAGCCGGGACGCCGAAACGGTGGCCAGGCCGCTGGAGAACGACAGCACCGTCTCGATGGTGTCCTCCGCGCCGTCCACCGACGACGGGTGGAAGTACCCCGCGCCGGAGGTGATCCGCGACGGTGTCGCGCCGCCGAAGAACTGGATCGCCAGGTCGACGTCGTGCACCAGCAGGTCCCACGCCACGCCGGTCTTGATCCGCGGGGCGTACGGGCCGTGCCGCCGCGCCATCAGGTGCACCGGCTCGGTGACCAGCGCCCGCGCGGTCATCACAGCCGGGTTGTAGCGCTCCAGCAGCCCGCACATCAGCGGGACGTCCTTCTTCGCCGACAGGTTCACGATCTCCTGGGAGAACTCGAAGCTGTTGCACACCGGCTTTTCCACCAGCATCGGCTTGTCCTGGCCGAGGATCTCCTGCGCCAGCTCGTAATGGGCCTCGGTGGCCGAGGCCAGCACCACAGCGTCCACATCGGACAGTGAGCCGATTTCGGGCGTCCACGCGGTTTCGAACCGGTCGGCGACCGCGCGGCCGGCCTCTTCACGTGGGTCGATCACGCGGACCAGCTCGACGCGCTCGTTCGCGGACAGCACGCGAGCGTGCAGCGAACCCATGTTGCCCGTGCCGATGAGGGCGATGCGATGCGTCATGCGCCAAGCACCTCGCGAACCGTCTCGATGATGGTGTCCAGGTCGGACTCGGTCAGATGCGGGTGGACCGGCAGCGAAAGCGCCTGCGCCGCAACGGAAGCGGCCACCGGGAAGTCCTCGACGCGCGCGCCGGGGATCAGCGGGTGCCCGGTGTAGCAGTCGTAGTCGAAGACGATCTTCGGGTAGTAGATGCCGTTGCCGATCCCGCGTTCGGTCAGCGCCGCGGCCAGCTCGTCGCGGGAAAGGAACGCGTGCGGCCCGACCAGCACGGTGTACTGGTGCCACACGTGCTCGCGGCCCGGCAGCACCTGCGGGATGTCCAGGCCGGGAGTGCCGGCGAGACCCTCCGAGAGCCGCTTCGCGTTCGCCTGGCGGGCCGCGGTCAGCTGGTCGAGCTTCGCCAGCTGCGGGATGCCGACGGCCGCGTGCAAGTCGGTCATCCGGTAGTTATGCCCCGCGACCTCGTACTGGTAACGCGCGCGCATGCCCTGGTTGCGCAGGACGCGCAGCTTGTCGGCCAGCACGTCGTCGTCCGTGGTGATGACGCCGCCCTCGGCGGTCGTGATGTTCTTCGTGGCGTACAGCGAAAAACACCCGATGCCGAACGACCCGGCGGCCTTGCCTTCGAAGGAGGCGCCGACGGCCTGCGCGGAGTCCTCGATGACCTGCAGCCCGTGCTCGGCGGCCAGCGGGGCGAGCTTGCCCATGTCCGCCGTCTGGCCGTAGAGGTGCACCGGCATGAGCACCTTGGTGCGATCGGACACCACGGCCGCGACCGCGTCCGGGTCGATCGCGAAGTCGTCGCGCCGGATGTCGGCGAAGCGGACGGTCGCGCCGGCCTCGAGGATCGCGTTCAGCGTCGCGACGAAGGTGAACGGCGAGGTGATGACCTCGTCGCCGGGCTTGAGGTCCAACGCCTGCAGCGACGCGACCAGCGCCGTCGTGCCGTTGTTGACCGCGATGGCGTGCTTGGTCCCGGAGACCGCCGCGAAGGCGTCTTCGAACCGCTTGACCATCGGCCCCTGTGCGATGGCGCCCGAGCGCAGCACCTCGATGACGAGGTCCTCCGCGTCGCGTACGTCGACCACGGTGATGGGGATCATCGGCAAGTCTCTCCCGGCAGGCGATTCGGTGCGTCCGGTACAGTGGGCCGCCGGTTCTGCGCCCGGCAGCCCTGCGGCAACGCGGGCCACACGTTACCGGGCGCACTTCGGCGGCCTGCACCCCAGGCCGTTCCGCCACCGCATACGAACGGACTTTCCCGTGGTCAACCGCATCCACCCGACCGCTGTCCTCGGTGAGGGCGTCGAGCTCGGCGACGGCAACGTCGTCGGCCCGTACGCCGTCATCGTGGGTCCGACGAAGATCGGTGACGACAACTGGATCGGCCCGCACACCACCATCGGGACTCCGCCGGAGGACCGCGGCGCCGACCACCCGGCCGCCTGGGACGACGCGCCCACGGGTGACGAGGAACACGACGGTTTCGGTGTGGTCATCGGCAATCGCAATCGTTTGCGGGAGTACGTCTCCGTGCACCAGGGCACGTGGCGCGCGACCACGATCGGCGACGACAGCTTCTATCTCCGCAACAGCCACGTCGCGCACGACTGCGTGATGGAGGACAACCTGACCGTGACGTCCAACGCCGTCACCGGCGGGCACTGCCACGTCTGGGCGGGCGCGAACCTCGGCCTCGGCGCGACGCTGCACCAGCGCGCGGTGGTCGGGCCGGGCGCGATGGTCGGGATGGGCGCCGCGGTGCGCCGCGAGGTCGGCGCGTTCACCATCGCCGCCGGCGTGCTCGCGCGCACGATCGGCGTCAACCGCGTGCTGCTGAGCCGTCGTGGCGTGGACGAGGCGGCCATCGAGGACCTGACGCCCTGGATCCTGGGTGAGGGGGCGCTGCCGGACGGGTTGCTCGACAGGCTGCCCAGCGACGTCTCTACCGTGGTCAAGGCGTGGGACGCCCGCCCGCGCGCGTGAGCACTGAGGAGCATTCGGATGGCGGACATCGCCCCCAAGCTGCGTGAGGTCTTCGTCGAGGCGCTGGACCTGCCCGACGGCGTCGACGTGGAGAACCTGAAGTACCGCGACCTCGAGGCGTGGGACTCGGTCGGCCACATGGCGCTGGTCGCCGCCATCGAGGACGAGTTCGACATCGAATTCGACACCGACCAGGTGATCGACATGTCGAGCTTCAAAGTGGCACTGGACCTGGTGACCGAGCTGACGAATGCCTGACCTGCACGGCCGGGTCGCGCTGGTCACCGGCGGCACGCGCGGGATCGGCCTGGCCACCGTGCGCGCGCTCGTGGAAGCGGGCGCGACGGTGGTGCTGACCGGCCGCGACGAGGCCGTCGCGAAGGAGGTGGCGGCGTCCTCGGGCGCCGTCGCCGGGCTCGCGCTGGACGTCACCGACGCCAAGGCCGTGTCGACCCTGGTCCGCGGGGTGGCGAAGGAGCACGGCGGGCTGGACATCGTGGTCGCCAACGCCGGGATCATGGAAGACGCCGTGCTCGGCATGATCCGCGAAGAGCTGGTGGACACCACGCTGAGCACGAATATTGCCGGGACGCTGCACACCGTGCAGGCCGCGGCGCGCGCCATGCTGCGCCGTCGCTCAGGTGCGATCGTCGTCTTGGCGTCGATCGTCGGTGAGTACGGAAGTGCTGGTCAGACGGTGTATGCCGCGTCGAAGGCGGCGGTGGCGAACATCGCGCGTTCGGCCGCGAAGGAGCTGGGACGGTCCGGGATCCGCGTCAACGCGGTGGCACCCGGGGTGATCCGGACCGATCTCACCGCCGGTGTCGAGGAGGGTCCAGTGGTCGAGAAGACGCCCCTGGGCCGGCTGGGTACCCCGGAGGATGTGGCTAAGGCGATCCGGTTCTTGGTGAGCGACGAAGCGGCGTTCATCACCGGGCAGGTTTTGGGAATCGACGGAGGCTTGGTGCTGTGAGTCTGGTGGGTGCGGGTGCCCGGCTGATCGAGGTGGCCGGGGGTCGCACCCTGGCCGGACCCGAGCTCGAGGCCGAGGTGGCGCGGTCCGCCGCGGCGCTCGCCGAGCTCCCGCGCGGGGTGTTGTTCGCGCGGATGTCGCTGGACCTCGACAGCGTCCTGACCTACCTGGGCGCGTTCGAGTCCGGGCGCGCGATCGCGCTCGTCGACACCGCGCTGGACGCCGACGTCCTCGCCGGGCTGGTCGCGCGGTTCCGTCCGGGCGCGGTCCTCGCCGCGCCCGACGCGTCGGCGCCCGAGGGCTACACGGCCGCTGACGGGCACTGGGTGCGCTCGTCCGCTGACGGCGTCGAGCCGCATCCCGACCTGGCGCTGTTGCTCCCGACCAGCGGATCCACCGGAAATCCCAAGCTCGTCCGGCTCTCTCGTTCGGCTGTCCTGTCGAATGCTTCGGCCATCGCCGACGTCCTGCACATCGACGCTGACGAGGTCGCGCCTACCTGCCTTCCGTTGCACTACAGCTATGGCCTTTCGGTGTTGAACTCGCACCTCGTGCGTGGGGCGACCGTGGTGATCGAGCCGTCCGGGATTCTCGGCCGCGGCTTCTGGAACGCCGTTTCGGAGTACGGCGTGACGTCGCTGGCGGGCGTGCCCTACCACTACGAAATGTTGCGGCGCCTCAAGTTCGACCCGGCGAAGTACCCGACCCTGCGGACGCTGACCCAGGCGGGCGGGCGGCTGCGCGAGGAGCTGATCACCGAGTTCGACGGGCTGATGCGCGCCGCCGGCGGCCGGTTTTACGTGATGTACGGGCAGACCGAGGCCGCGCCGCGGATGACGACACTCCCGGCGGAACGGCTCGCCGACAAGGCCGGTTCGGCGGGTCTTCCGCTGCCCGGCGGCAAGTTCTCGGTGCGCCGGGACGACGGGTCCGAGACGACGCATCCGAAAATTGTCGGTGAGGTCGTTTATCGTGGGGCCAATGTGATGATGGGCTATGCCGACGACGAGTCCGGGCTGGCCACAGGCGACGAGTGCGGCGGTGTCCTGGCGACCGGCGACCTCGGCTACCTCGACGAGGACGGATTCCTGTTCCTGACCGGGCGGCTCAAGCGCATCGGCAAGGTGTTCGGGAACCGGGTCAGCCTCGACGACCTCGAGCAGGCCGTGCGCGCGGCCGAAGTGGGGATCGACGTGGTGGCCGCCGTCCCGGCGGGGGACAAGGTCGTGCTGTTCGCCGAGGGTGCGGACAGCCTGATCTGCAAGGACGCGGCGCGCGCCCTGTCCGAGCGGCTGCACCTGCACACCAGCGGGTTCGACGTGCGGCCGATCGACACCGTGCCGCTGCTGGGCAGCGGCAAGATCGACTACCGGCGATTGGAGGCGGGGATTTGAGTGTGTTCACACGGTCGGCGAGCGACCGTGAGGCTGTGCTGCTCCCGGAACTCGTCGCCTTGACTTCACACCATCGGGCGAATTCCGTGGAGTACGACCGGATTCTTTCGTCACTGGGTGCCGGTGCGGACTTCGAGCGGATCGCGGATCTCCCGTGGCTGCCGGTGCGGATGTTCAAAACCCATGACCTCAAAAGCATTTCGGACGCCGAGGTGTTCAAGACGCTGACGTCGTCGGGCACCACCGGCGCGGGCGCGTCACGTATTTACCTGGACAAGAAGGCGGCGGCGGCCCAGACCCGGCATCTCGGGGCCACGCTGCAGGAAGTGCTGGGCGGCGAGCGGCTGCCGATGCTGATGGTCGACACGATCGGCATCATCAAGAACCGCCGGTCGTTCTCTGCTCGCGGTGCCGGCGTGCTGGGCATGGCGAACTTCGGGCGCAAGCACACCTATGTGCTGGACGAGGAGGATCGTCCGGACGTCGAGGCGGTGCGGCGGTTCCTCGCGGAGTACGGCGACCGGCCGTTCCTGATCTTCGGCTTCACTTTCATGGTGTGGCAGTACCTCTACGAGGTCGCGCGCGAGCATCGGCTGGACCTGTCGAACGGGATCCTCGTGCATTCCGGAGGATGGAAGAAGCTGATCGACCGGGCGGTGAACAACACCGAGTTCCGGCGGCGCTTCGCCGAGGACACCGGGCTCACCCGGATCCACAACTACTACGGGATGATCGAGCAGATCGGTACCGTGTTCCTGGAAGGACCGTCCGGGAATTCCTTGTACTGCCCCGATTTCGCCGACGTGGTGATCCGCGACCCGGAGACCTGGGCCGAGCAGCCGGTCGGCGTGCCGGGGCTGATCGAGGTGGTGAGCACGCTGCCGCGCTCGTATCCCGGGCACGTCCTGCTGACCGAGGATCTGGGCGTGTACAACGGGATCGACGACGGCGACTGGCCTGGCAAGCACTTCTCGGTGCTGGGCCGGCTGCCGAAGGCCGAGGCCCGCGGCTGCTCCGACACGTTCGTGGGTGCGGCATGAAGGTGAGCCAGCTCTTCCCGCTCGCGGAGCCGATTTCCGCCGACGGCCTGGTCACGCGGCTTCAGGCCGAGCCGCCGGGCGGGCGGCTGACGGTCGGTGACCCGCGGATCGTCGAGTTCGTCACGAAGTTCGCGCGCAAGCTGCTCGCGCCCGCGGCGGCGCGGCGGTACCCGGAGCTGGCGTCGCTCGGATTCTTCCTCCGCAAGGGGGAAATCGCGCGCGCTTTGTCTACTTTGGAGGGACAGCTGCGGTTCCCGCGCGGACTGGTCTTCCATGTGCCGCCGGCGAACGTCGACACGATCTTCGTGTACTCGTGGGCGTTGTCCGCGCTGGCCGGGAACCACAACGTGGTCCGCGTGTCGGCGCGGTCCGCCGGTGCCGCCGAGGCGGTGCTCGACGCGCTGAACGCCGCACTGTCCGAAGTGGACTCTTCGGTGGCGGACGTGGTGCTCGCGACCCAGCGGATGGTCACCTACGACCGCAGCGACGAGGTGAGCGGAGCGCTGTCGCTGGCCGCCGACCTGCGGGTGATCTGGGGCGGCGATGCCTCGGTGGTGGCGCTGCGCCGGTATCCGCTGGCGCCGCACGCGCGTGACCTGACCTTTCCGGACCGGTCGTCGTTCGCGATCGTGTCGGTCGAGGGCTGGCAGCGTGCTTCGGCGGCCGAGCGGCAGGCGGCGGCCGAGGGCTTCTACAACGACTCGTACTGGTTCGACCAGGCCGCGTGCTCGTCGCCGCGAGCGGTGTTCTGGGTCGGCTCCGCCGCGTCCGCGCGTGTCGCCGGTGCAGAGTTTCGGGCGCTGCTCGCCGACGTCCTGTCGGCGAAACAGCACGTCACCGAGCCCGCGATGGCGGTCCAGAAGCGTGTCTCGGCCTATGGCGCGGCGGCCGACGGCGCGGTCACGGCCATCGAGTTCAGCGGCGGCGACGGCCTGGCGACGCTGGAGCTGACCGGCCCGGCGGCGCTGCCGCGCGAGTGGCTCGGCGCCGGGACGTTCGCGACCGCTCAGGTCGAATCCCTGGCCGAACTGGTGCCGGTGGTGGTTCGAAAAGATCAAACCGTGACTCAATTCGGGTTCACCGAGCCGCAATTGACGGAATTCGTCACCGAATTGGCGGGCCGCGGCGTGGACCGGGTGGTGCCCTTCGGGTCGGCCCTGACGTTCTCCGCGATCTGGGACGGTTACGATCTGCTGGCCGAATTCAGCCGCCTGGTCACGGTACGGGCCGGACCAGCGGTACAGGGAGACATTCAGTGACGACCGTCGAAACGCCGGACTGGGAGACCCCGGCTGCGCCCAAGCAGCCGAAGTCGACCAAGGCGAAGATCATCGACGTCGTCCGCTGGGTGGCGATCGTGGTGGTTGTCAGCTTCGCCGCGCAGCAACTCGCTTCGCACTGGGGCGAGTTCTGGCACACGCTGCACGACGTCGCCTGGGAGTCGTCGCTGCTGAGCCTGGTCACCCTCGTCGTGGCGATCCTGGTCTCGACCTGGGGCTGGCAGGCGATGGTCGAGGACCTGGGCAAGCCGATCGGCTTCGCCCGCGGCGCGCAGATCTGCCTGGTCGGCTCGCTCGGCAAGTACGTGCCCGGCTCGGTCTGGGCGTACCTGCTGCAGATGGAGCTCGGCCGCAAGGCGGGCCTGGCCCGCTCCCGCATCTTCACCGCGTCGCTGATCCAGGTGGGTGTCGGCATCGTCTCGGCGCTGATCGTCTCGCTGCTGGCGGCGCCGGCGGTGTTCAGCAACAGCCCGCACGCGATGTGGCTGTTCGTGCTGATCCCGCTGGGCCTGGCGATGCTGCACCCGAAGATCCTGACCTGGGGCACGTCGCTGGTGCTGCGCATCCTGCGCCGCCCGCCGCTGGAGCACCCGCTGGGGTGGAAGGTGATCGGCAAGGTCTTCGGCGCGGCGGTCGCGGCGTGGGCCCTGCAGGGCGTCCACCTCTGGCTCCTGGCGAACTCCGTGGGCGCGCCCGGTCTGTCGGGTTTCATCCTGTGCGTGGGCGCGATGGCCGTGGCGATGACCGTGGGCATGTTCGCGTTCATCCTGCCCAGCGGCATGGGCGTCCGCGAAGTCGCGCAGGTGGCGGTCCTGACGGCCTCGGGCCTCACGGTGGGCCAGGCGACGGCGTTCGCGCTGGCGTCCCGCGTGATGTTCACGGTGGCGGACCTCCTGACGGCAGGCGGCGCCGCCATCGCGGCCCGCGCGAGCCGTACGCCTCTCCCTGCCTGACTTGCGCCCCCGGTTCCGAGACCTCTCATCCTGGTTATCCACAGAACCTCTCCAGTGTGGACAACTCGACCCCGACCCCCTTCGCAGCCCAAACCTGTCGGCAAGGCCCGATAAACTGGCGCTGGGGACGCCCCCCGGGAAGGGCGGGGGCTGGGCTTAGGTGCCTGAGCAGGGATTTCAGGGTTGCAGGTGGTAGATCACTGCGTCGGCGTTTCGGTAGGCCACCTGCAGGAATGCCAGGTCTGACAGGTCGAGCAAGCCCTGTTGGTAGGCGGGCGCGGGCGGCGCGGCGGGGCGGCCGAGGATGATCCAGTGGATGTTCAGCCGCGTGACGGCCGCGCGGACCGCCGCGTTGGTCGAGTACTCACGGAAGTGCCCGGCGAGCAGCACCGCGTCGGACGGCGGGAACGTCTCGTCGAAGTGACCCGCCACCACCCGGACACCCGAGAGCGCGTATGTCCAGGCCGTGCCGTCGAAGCGGTCGTTCATGGTCCAGTCGCCGGGTTTGGCCAGCTTGCCCAGCTCGTCCATCGCCTGCGCCTCACCGGGCGTGACGCGCAGGGTGAGCGGGTCGGCGGCCTGGTAACCCGACTTGACGCGGGCCCCGTTGGACCGCGCGTAGAGGCCGTTGCTCAGCACCGTGAACCCGAGCAGCACGACGACCGCGACGGCCACCGCGGGGATCCGCGGCAGCCGGTCGCGCAGCCACGCCTGCGTCTCGGCGAGGCCGTGCGCCGCGAGCACCGAAAGCGGGACGGCCGCCATCGAGAAGAAGCGATACGGGTCGTCCCACCACGGCCGGGAAAGCGCGTGCACCAGCGGCGCGTCCGACGACGCCACCGCCATGTACGCCAGCCCGGTGACGGCCGCGGTCAGGCCGATCCAGCGCAACGCGCCCGCACGGGTGAAGAACACGACGCCGAGGAAAAGCGCCACGGACAGCCAAATCTGCGGATGCGGTTCGTAGTGCTGGAATCCGAGCAACGCGCCCAAAGCGGTGCTCGCGCGCCATTCGCTCGGCCAGCTGTAGTACGGGATCGCGCCGGTCGCCAGGCCCAGCGCGCCGAACAGCTGCAGCCACGCCACCAGCACCCCGGCCACCGCGATCGGCAGCAGCGCCAGCAGGTCCCGGCCGATCCGCCGCCAGGACGTCACCCAGCGCTGGACCAGCAGCGGA
Source organism: uncultured Actinomycetota bacterium (assembly GCA_963762765.1). Lineage (GTDB taxonomy): Bacteria > Actinomycetota > Actinomycetes > Mycobacteriales > Pseudonocardiaceae > Amycolatopsis. The sequence continues at coordinate 170,681 of CAVXMR010000045.1, read as the reverse complement.
CCGGCGAACAGGATCCCGCCGAACAGCGTTGAAGAATGGATGCACAGCAGCCCGACCGCGGTCAGCAGCAGCAGGAATCCGGTGTCCGGCGCGGGCCGTTCGAGGTAGCGGCGCAGCGCGACCGCGGCCAGCGGCGTGAGCGCGAGGCCGAGCAGGAACGGCAGCAGCGGCCCGCGGTTCATCGACTCGTAGACGCTCATCACCGGCGCCACCGCGGTCAGCGCGACCGCGCCCGCGAACACCGCCCGGCCACGGAACTCCCGGACCAGCGTCACCAGCGACAACGCCAGTAAACCAGGCAGCAGCACGGTGTTCGCGTCCAGCGTGAGCGGGATCGACGCGCCGCTGAGCCGGTAGGTCACCGACGCCAGCAGGTGATAGGCGTTGGGGTAGAACACCGGCGGCGCGTCGCCCCACCAGTTCACCTTGCTGGTGCCGAAGAGGCCGCCGTCGCCGGTATCGGCGATGTAGCGGACGGCGTTGGCGTGGTAGACGGCGTCGAAACCCTGCGGCAGCGCGCCGAGCGTGCCCATCCCGAGCACGGCGGCGTACAGGCCGGCAGCCGCCGCGAGCACCAGGCACGCGATGACGGCGAGGTGCCCGCGCCGCGCCCACAGCCCCGGCTCGGGTTCGTGCGAGCGGGTCAGCTTCCGCAGTCCCCAGGCGATCCCGGCGAAGACGAGCGTGCTCAGCAGGTACGTCAGCGGGGTGAACGACAGGCCGAGCACCGCGGTCCACGGCCCGGTCAGGCCGCCGATCGCGTAGCTCAGCAGAGGCGCCGAGCCGGCCAGCACCCAGCCGCGCAGCCCGGCCGCGAAGCCGGTGAGCAGGCCGGGAACGGCCATGACGAGGACGGCCACGAGGAGCGTGGGCACGGCGGAAAGCGGCACGAGTTACCTCGGGAGACGGCGGATCCGCGCGACCCCGGCAGCGGATCGGGAATGGGGAGGACGTCACTTTAACCCTCAGCCAGTACACCCGATCGGGTTATATTGACCGGGGGTATTTGCCTGCTTGACTGACACTCTGCGAAGCGATCATCGGGATTTCGGCGGAAGGACTCACCCGAAAGAAACGCTTTGTCGAAGTCGTCGATAATCATTCGTAGTCGGCATCTCGAGAACGACGGAGGACGCCGGGTGGTCTATGCGGTCGTGGTGGCCTGGCTGGTGCTCGCCGCGGTCGTGGTCGCCACCTGGGGCCGGATCAGTACCGACCGCGCCTGGCGCGGCTTCGTCCTCGCGCTCACCCTCGGCCTTTCGCTGGTGCACCAGCTGTTGTTCGCGACCGTCACCGAAGACGCGCTCATTTCCTTCCGGTACGCGCGCAACATCGCCGACGGCAACGGCCCGGTTTTCAACCCCGGCGAACGCGTCGAGGGCTACACGAACTTCCTCTGGCTGGTGCTGATCGCGCTGCCGCGCGCGGCGTTCGGCGTCGACGTCGCCCCGGCGGCGGTCGTGCTCGGCGTGCTCGCCGCGCTGGGCTGCGTGCTGCTGGCCTACCTCCTGGTCAACCGGCTCGTCGAGGCGGCGCGTCCGGACGGCGAGCCGCCGCGCCCGGCGATCGGAGTCGCGGCCGCGGTGCTCACCGCGGCGGCGAGCGGTCTCGCCGTCTACGGCCCGTCCGGTTCCGAGGTCCCGCTCTTCGCGCTCCTGCTGCTGAGCGTCGGCTACTCGCTGGCCGCGCGCCGCCCGGTGGTGGCCGGCGTACTCGCCGCGTTCGCGGTGATGACTCGCCCGGAAGGCCTGGTACTGGCCGTGTTCGCCGGGATCTGGCTGATCATCGCGGCGGCTCGCGGCCGCCACAGCTGGTGGGCGCCGGCGGGGTACGTGCTCGGCGCGCTCGTGTTTCTCGGGCCGAAGACGGCTTGGCGGATGACCTTCTACGAGCACATCCTGCCCGCGCCGGTGGCCGCGCGATTCGGGGGTTCGTTCGACGCCTTGCTGGCGAACGGCTGGCCGTACCTCTCCAGCTTTTCCTTGGTACATCAGGGTTTCCTGCTGCTCGGCCTGGTCGGCGTGGTCGCGCTGACCTTGAGCGGTCCCGCAAGCGCGGGCGAAGCACGCTCACTCATCTGGCTGCTCTACGCCACCGTGGCGGGCATCGCCGTGGTCGTCGTGCTGCTCGGCGGCGACGCCGATCCGGCGTGGCGGCTGTTCGTGCCACTGCCGCCGCTGCTGGCGGTCGCTTCCGTGGCGACCTACGGGGTGCTCACCGCGAACGTCTCGGCAAAGCCCTCACCACGGCCGAGGGACTGGCCCGCCGGGACGCGGCTGGTGCCGGTCACCGCGTGCGGGCTGGCCGGGATCGCGGTGCTGGTGTCGGTGTTCAGCCCCGAGATGCTCGACCGGGTCCGCGACTGGCGGACGCACGGCACCGAGCTCGCCGAGATCGGCGGCTGGCTCGGCAACTACCTCCCGCCCGGCTCGGTGGTCAGCGCGGCCGCGCCCGGCGCGATATCGGCCGACGGCGGCCAGCTGATGATCGTCGACGTCCTCGGCCGCACCGACGACCACATCGCCCGCGACGGCCGGCACGACGGCGGCGTCGCCACGGACTACGACTACGTGGTCAACGGCCGGCGCCCGACAGTCGCGGTCCCGTCCGACAGCGGCTACGCGGACCGGCAGCGCTGCGTGATCGACCCGGTGTACGCGGGCAAGTACCAGGTCGCGACGTTCCGCCGGGTCGGGACGCCGTACTGGGTGTCGGTGTACCCGCGAGCGGAACAGGCGCAGACGGTTGTGGCGGACCTCGACAAGGACCCGGACTTCCATTACGTACCCTGCCCTTCATGAACGGATCGGGCGCCGAGTGAGCGTCGACGAACGGGTGGCCGCCCCGGTACGACGGCTCAACGCCGAGCTCGCGCTCGGTCTCGGTGTCTTCGGGGCTTCGCTGACGCTGCTGCTGATCCGCTTCCTGGTCCCACGCCCGGTGTCCCTGTCGGACAACGGCGATGGCCTGCGCGTGCTCTGCGCGGTCGGCATCACCTGGAAGAGCAAGTCCGAGCCGTTCATGCGCCTGAGCTGGGACGTAGCTCCCGACGGGTGCCGTTCGACGTACGCGATGACCCAGAACTGGTTCGCCCGGCTTGCGAGCGCGCTCGGCCACGCCATCGGCCTCGAGACGACGCTCAGCATCGTCGTGCTCGGCATCATCGGCTGCGTCGTCGCCGCGGCCGCGGTCGCGTTGCTGGTGCTCGGCCTGCCCTACGGCCGCGGGGTGCGGCTGCTCGTCGGAGCAGGCGTGCTGCTGGTCGTCGCCGATTCGGCCTTCTTCGGCTACTTCTCGTCGCTCTTCGGCGAAGGCCCGGCGTTCCTCGGCCTGGTGCTGATCGCGGGCGGCCTGCTGCTGACCGCGCGGCCGGGGCGCTGGAGCTACGCAGGCATCGCCGTGACATTCGTGGGCGGCCTGCTGGCGATCAACGCCAAGGGGCAGATGCTTACCGTGCTGCCGCTGCTCGCGGTGGCCGTGCTGCTGATCCGGACCGGCGGGCACCGGGGTCGCAAGCGCTGGATCCCGTCCACGGCGCTGGTGCTCGCGCTCGGCCTCTCGACGGTGCTCGTGTGGCAGACCGTCGACCCGGCCATGAACGACAGTGGTGTCGAGTCACGGGTCCCCGGCGCCCAATTCGAAGAGACCAACGTGGCCAACGCGGTCTTCCTCATCATCGTCGACGGTAAGCACGACAGCATCGCCGATCTGGACGCGCTCGGGCTGCCGCGCTCGTTCGCGAAGTACGCCGGGCAGAACTGGTGGGTCGAGCACCCGGTCCGCGAAGACCCGCTGTTCCTCGAGGTCCACAGCCAGTTCAACCGCGCAAACCTGCTCAACTACTACCTCCACCACCGCGGCCGGGCGATGGAGGTGCTCCAGCAGGCGGCACAGGACCAGCTCACCGCCCGCCCGGAGTATCTCGCCAGCTTCGACGCCTCGGCCGGGTTCGCGCCGCGGGAGCAGGAGTACCGCGTGCCGGTGGTGTCCTGGCTGACCGGGCTGATCGCGCCGCTGGGCCTGTTCGCGCTGATCCCGCTCTGGCTGGTGCTGCTGGCCCGGATCTGGTGGCAGCGGCGTACCCCGCTCGGCGTCGTGCTCGGGTTCCTGCTGGCCGTCTCGACGTCGCAGTACCTCACGGCAGCGCTCGGCGACGGGATCGAGGGCATCAAGCACCAGGTCGTGGCGTTGTTCGCGCTTCTGATCGCCCTGGTGCTGGCGATCCCGTTCCGTCAGTTCTGGCCGAGTGAGCCGCGGTGCGGCACGAACTCCTCGGTCACCGGGCCGTCGCTGCCCGGCTGACGCCAGAGCGGCCGTGACGGCGGGAACATCAGCAAGGCGAACAGCGCGAGCGCGCCCGCTTCGACCGCGAAGCTCGCGCCCGCCGGGACCCAGCGCAGGTTGAGCGCCACGTAGACGAACACCAGCAGCCCGACCCACAGCCGCCGCGCTTCCCCGCGGCGGCCGTCCAGTACCACCGCGGCGAGCCCGATCACCAGCGGGGCCAGCATGACGAACACGCGCTGGGTGTCCGTCGCGACCAGCCGGCCGGCCATGCAGCAGGCCAGCAGCCACAGGCTCGCCGTCAGCAGTTCACTGCGCAGGCCGCGTTCGCGGTACTCGAGGTAGAGCGCGTAGGCGAAGAGAACCCAGAAGAAGTGGAAGGTGTCCCAGAGCGCGCCAGGCTCGTTGCCGTGGTTGGACGACAGCGCGAAGACGATGTTGTTCAGCAGGCCGGTGTTGGCCTGTCCGGAGCCGAGGCCGTAGTCGGCGCCGATCAGGTTCTGCGCCCAGATCCGGAACACGAAGTACAGCACCGCGGCGATCACCACGGCCAGCCCGCCGAAGAGGACCTTGCGGTCCTTGAACGAGCGCGAGCGCGTCCACGCCAGCAGCGGGTAGAGCGGGGCGAGCAGGAGGGTGGTCTCCTTGTTGATCGACCCCACCACGATGACGATCGTGAACAGCACCAGGCGCTGGCGGAACAGCAGCCAGAGCGCGACCAGGTAGAGCAGGTTGTTCAGCGGGTCGACCAGGTACGGGTTGCTGAAGGCGTAGGGGCCGTACCAGAAGGTGCAGGCCAGCGCGACGGCCGCGAGCGTCGACGTGAACAGCTGCAGGTTCAGCTGGGACCAGAGGAACTCGAAGAACACGATGGTCGCGCCGAGGGTGAACAGCAGCGTCAGCGCCAGCCAGACGTGGTCGAGCGCGATGCCGGTGACCTGGTTGACGACGTGCGCGAGCCACGGGCTGAGCATGCGCAGCGCGAACGGGTTGTCCACCTTCGCGCCGGTGTGCTCGGACATGGCGTAGTAGTTGAGTGCGTCGCCCCACGCCTTCTCGTGCGCGTTGGGCTGCAACGGGGCGTTCGAGATCAGGTTGATCAGCGACACGGTGGCGAGGCTGAGGTACACCCAGATCCGCTGTCCGGCCGCTGTTCCCCGAGGTCGGAGCGTGGGTACGTCGGTCACTACGGTCACGTCGGCATCGTAGAGGGCCGCCCGGTACGGGAGTTTCGCACTGTGTCCTTGACCGCGCTCGGCCGGGAAACAACCTACGGTCCCGTAACCTTGCCGGATGGCTGAGCTCGTGTACCCGCCCGTGATCGCGGCGGCCCGGACCATGTTCCGGGTACTGGACAACCGCATCCGGATCGAGGGAGCGGAGCACATCCCCGCCACCGGCGGGGCGGTCATCGCGTGCAACCACGTGAGCTATCTCGACTTCATCTTCTGCGGCCTCGGCGCGCGCCCGGCCAAGCGGCTGACGCGGTTCATGGCGAAGAAGGAGATCTTCGACAACCGGATCGCCGGGCCGCTGATGCGCGGCATGCACCACATCTCGGTGGACCGCGATGCCGGCCTGGCGTCCTACCGCGAAGCCCTCGAGAAGCTCAAGGCGGGCGAGGTCGTCGGCGTCTTCCCGGAGGCGACGATCAGCCGGTCGTTCACGGTCAAGGAGATCAAGTCCGGCGCGGTCCGGATGGCCGCCGCGACGGGCGTCCCGATCGTGCCGATGGCGCTGTGGGGGACTCAGCGGCTGTGGACCAAGGGCCGCCCGAAGGACCTGACCCGCCGGCACGTGCCGATCTCGATCCTGGCCGGCGAGCCGATGTACCCGACCAAGAGCGACGACGCCGACGTCCTCACGAAGGAACTCCGCGCCCGGATGACGGCGCTGGTCGACCGCGCCCAGGCCGAGTACCCCGACCAGCCGTCCTCCGACGAGGAACGCTGGTGGCTCCCGGCCCACCTCGGCGGCACCGCCCCCACTCCGGAGGAAGCCGCCGAGCTGGACCGCCGCCGCTAAAACCAGCGCTCGAGGACCTGGGCCACGCCGTCGTCGCTGACCGGCGCGGTCACCTCGTCCGCGACCTCCAGCAACGCCGGGTGCGCGTTCGCCATCGCCACGCCGTGCCCGGCCCAGCCGAGCAGTTCCAGGTCGTTGGGCATGTCACCGAACGCGATCACGCGGTCCGCCGGCACCCCGAACCGCTCGGCGAGGTCGGCCACGCCGCTCGCCTTCGTGATGCCGTGCGCCGCGAGCTCGATGAGCCCGCCGTTGGACGAATACGTGACGTCCACCGCACCCGGCAGCAGTTCGCGGACCGCCACCGCCATCTCGTCCGAGTGCATTTCGCGGTGGCTGACCAGCAGCTTGATCGCCGGGTGCCCGAGCACCTCGGCGCGGGGCGCGGTCCGGCCCTCGTGGTCGCCCCAGGGGTTGCGGTAGTCCGGCTCGATGACGAAGTTGCGCATGTCGTGGTCGACCGCGCCGGTGCCGATCCGCTCGGCGGCCAGGCGACAGCCGGGCAGCGCCTTGTCGATCGTGCTCGCGACCGTGTTGAGCAGCTCCGGTTCGAGCAGCCCGTGCACTTCGACGACCGATTCGGCCCCGATGTCGTACAGCACCGCGCCGTTGGCGCACACCGCGAAGCCGGTCAGCCCCAGCGGCCCGGCGATCGGCGCGATCCAGCGCGGCGGGCGGCCGCTGGCCAGCACGAACGGCACGCCCGCGTCGATCGCGCGGCGAACCGTCGCGATCGTGCGTTCGGTGAGGGCTTCCGAGGGGCCGAGCAGGGTGCCGTCGACGTCGGACGCGATCATCAGGGGTCTCTCCACCCTGTCATTGTCCCTGACACGTCCGGGTGACCGAGCACTCGCCGCCGCTGGGCGATACCTCCGCCGTCCTCCCCGCCACCACCCTCAACGGAGAAGCCTCGCTTCGCTGTTACGTTCCAAGTGTGCGAGTAGGCATCGTGATTCTTCCTGAAGACCGCTGGTGGGCGGCCGAGCCGAAGTGGCGGGCCGCCGAGGAGTACGGCTTCGACCACGCGTGGACGTACGACCACCTGGGCTGGCGGAACCTGGTCGACGGACCGTGGTTCTCCGCCGTCCCGACGTTGACCGCCGCCGCGATGGTCACGTCCCGGATCCGGCTGGGCACCTTCGTCGCTTCGCCGGTGGCGCGCCATCCCGTGCCGTTCACCCGCGAGCTGATCACCCTCGACGACGTCTCCGACGGCCGGTTCATCCTCGGCGTCGGCGCCGGCGTCGACCACCTCCACTACGACGGTGCGGTGCTCGCGTCCCCGGAACTGACCCCCAAGCAGCGGACCGACCGCTTCACCGAGTTCGTCGAGGCTCTCGACGGGCTGCTGATGACCGACAAGTTCGACTTCGACGGCGAGTACTACAACGCGCGCGGCGCGCGGAACCTCCCGGGCCCGGTGCAGCGCCCGCGACTGCCCTTCGTGGTCGCGGCGAACGGCCCGCGCACGATGACCCTCGCGGCGCGCTTCGGCGCCGGCTGGGTCACGACCGGCCGCGGCGGCGCGACGCTCGACGAGTGGTGGCGCGGCATCAAGGAGCTCACGGAGCTCTTCGACCAGCGGCTCGACGGCGCCGGCCGCGACCGCGCGAGCGTCCAGCGGTACCTCAGCCTGGATTCGGCACCGGTGTTCTCCTTGGCCAGCGTGGAGGCCTTCCGCGACGCTGCGGGCCGCGCGGGTGAGCTGGGCTTCACTGACATCGTCGCGCACTGGCCGCGGTCGTCCTCGCCCTACGAGGGCCGCGAAGCGGTGCTGGAGCAGGTCGCCGGCGACGTCCTCCCGGAGCTCCAGGGTCGCTGAGCGATTGCTCCGAACGAGTGACATCCGGCCTCGCGGGAAACCGATTACCCTCGCTCAGGCGTCAGGGGGAGAGAAACGCACTGGGGCATCGGGTTCACCCCGGGGGTGAGATGGGGGACGGGAAGCCCTCGTGGCGACGGCGTGGGGAGGCCGCCGCCACGAGGGCTCTCCCATGTCACGGCTACTTGACGATCGTGTAGATGACCGCGCCCGGGTTGCGGTAGGAGACGCGCAGGAAGTCGTGGCCGTCCAGGTGCCGCAGGCCCGGCGCGACCGGAGTGTCCCGGCGGATCGTGCCGCTGCCGACCAGCACGTGGTGGATGTTCAGCCGCCGCACCGCCGCCCGGACCTCCGGGTCCGAGTCGTAGTCGCCGAAGTGCAGCGCCAGGTAGATCGCGTCCGCCGGCGCCGCACCCGCGTCGTAGTGCGCCGCCACCGGGTGGACGCCGCTGAGCGCGTACATCCAGGCCGTCCCGTCGAGCCGGTCGTTGAGCACCTTCTCGTCCGCGCCGATACCCATTGTTCCCAGGAAGTTCATCGCGGCGATCTCATCGGTACTCACCGGTGGCGTGACCTCGCCGGGCAGGCCGTTGTAGTACAGCAGCGAGACCGTCTTCGCGTTCGCAGAGCGGTAGAACCCGCCGGTCACCACGGCCATCGCCGCCACCAGCAGCACCGCCGTCGCCAGCCCGACGCGCCCGGTCAGCGACGGCCGCGCGCGCACCCAGGCCCGCGCACCGGCCAGGCGGGCCAGCCACCGCTGTGCCTCGCTCATCCCGTGCGCGGCGAGCAGGCACATCGGGATCGACGCCAGCGCCATCAGCCGGTACCGGTCGTTCCACCACGGCCGCGACAGCGCGATGACCCAGTCCGCCCAGCCGTAGCACCCGACCAGCACGAACAGCCCGGACAACCCGAGCGCCGACAGCCCGATCCAGCGCATCCGCCGTAACGCGGCGATGCTCAGCACGCCGAGGCCGAGGCAGACGGTCAGCCAGATCTGCGGGACCGGGAGCACCTGCTTGAACGTCGCGAGCATCGCCAGCGCCCGCCACACCGGCATGTTCGAGCCCCACGGGTGGTACGGGTAGGCGTTCGAGGTGAAGCCGATCGCGCCCAGGATCATCGGCGCGGCCAGCAGCCCGGCGCCGGCCATCACCGGGGCGATCCGCAGCAGGTCGCCGCCGATCACGCGCGGCCAGCGCGTCCCCGGCGTGACACCGTCCAGGCGCTTGCCCCGCACGGCGCGGAACCAGCGCTGCAGGACCAGCGGGAACGCGAACAACACCGCGCCGAACAGCGCGCTGGAGTGCGCCGCGAGCAGTCCGACGGCGCTCAGCGCGAGTACGAAACCGGTGTCGAGGCCCGGCCGGACGACGAACCGCCACAGTGCCACCACGGCCAGCGGGGTCAGCACGATGCCCAGCGCGAACGGCAGCAGCCCGCTCGACACCGACTCGTAGGCCCCGGTCGTCGCGCCCGCCGCGACCAGCGCCGTGCAGCCCGCGAACACCGCGCGGCCGCCGAGCTGACGCACCAGCGCCACCAAAGCCAGCGCGAACAGCCCGGCGATCGGCATCGTGACGGCGTTGAGCACGACCGGGATCGACGTCCCCGAGAGCTGGTAGACCAGCGCACCGACCAGGTGATAGCCGTTCGGGTAGAACAGGCCGCCCGGGTACCAGTTGAGCGTGGCCATGCCGGTCAGCGAGCCGTCGCCGGTGTCCGCGATGTACCGGATGCCGTTCGCGTGGAAGACGGTGTCCCAGCGCTGGAACACCGCGGTCGTGCCGCCGCGCGCGGACAGCACCACGGTGATCGACACCGCGACCGCGACCGTGACGCAGGCCGCGACGGCGAGATGCCCCCGGCGGGTCCACGTGACCGGCGGCTCCTCGGCCCCCGGCGTCGACCAGCCACGGGCCGTGGCCAGGCGGCGCAGGCCGAACGCGGCCCCGGCGAGCAGCAGGGTGCAGCCCGCCACGCTCAGCGGGCCGTAGGGGACGTGGATCATCGCCAGCCAGGGCCCGGCAAGGCCGGTGACGGCGTAGCTGAGCAGTGGCGCGAGCCCGGCCAGGGCCCAGCCGCGCAGCCCCGCGGCGCGTCCGATCAGGCCGCCCGGGAGCCCGAGCACGGCCAGATACGTCAGCACCGCGACGAGGTAGCTCCAGAAGGTGTCGGACACTGCTTTCCAGGTGTGTCGGGGGCCGAAATGTGCTAGTCGGGTGCGGGAGGTGCCGGACACCTGCGTACCCTCGACGCCCGTGAGCGCGCACACGAACCCCGCCAAGGTTACTGAAGACGATTTCGCTGGTTACGACCTCGTCGTCGTCGGGTCCGGATTCTTCGGCCTGACCGTCGCCGAGCGAGCCGCGGCCGAGCTCGGCAAGAAGGTCCTCATCCTCGAGCGGCGCAGCCACCTCGGCGGCAACGCCTACTCCGAGGCGGAGCCCGAGACCGGGATCGAGGTGCACAAGTACGGCGCGCACCTGTTCCACACCTCGAACAAGCGCGTGTGGGAGTACGTGAACCGCTTCACGTCGTTCACCGGCTACCAGCACCGCGTGTTCGCCCGGGTGAAGGACCAGGTCTACTCGTTCCCGATGAACCTGGCCCTGATCAACCAGTTCTTCGGCAAGTCGCACACGCCCGACGAGGCGCGTGAGCTGATCGCCAAGCAGTCGTCGGAGTTCGAGACCGACGCCGCGCAGAACCTCGAGGAGAAGGCCATCTCGCTGGTCGGCCGTCCCCTCTACGAGGCCTTCATCAAGGGCTACACCGCGAAGCAGTGGGAGAACGACCCCAAGAACCTGGGCGCGAACATCATCACGCGCCTGCCGGTCCGCTACAACTTCGACAACCGGTACTTCAACGACACCTACGAGGGCCTGCCCGTCAACGGGTACACCGCGTGGCTCGAGAAGATGGCCGAGCACGAGAACATCGAGATCCGGCTGAACGTCGACTACTTCGACGTGCGCGAGCACATCCCGGCCGGCACCCCGACCGTCTACACCGGGCCGCTGGACCGCTACTTCGGCTACTCGGAGGGCAAGTTCACCTGGCGCACCGTCGACTTCGAGTCCGAGGTCGCCGAGACCGGTGACTTCCAGGGCACCTCGGTCGTCAACTACAACGACGAGGAAGTCCCCTACACCCGCATCATCGAGTTCCGCCACTTCCACCCGGAGCGGGACTACCCGAAGGACAAGACGGTCATCTTCCGCGAGTTCTCCCGCTTCGCCGGGGAGGACGACGAGCCGTACTACCCGATCAACACCCCGGAGAACCGCGAGAAGCTCGAGGCCTACCGCGAGCTGGCCAAGGTCGAGGCGCGCGAGAAGAACGTGATCTTCGGCGGCCGGCTGGGCACCTACAAGTACCTCGACATGCACATGGCCATCGGGTCGGCGCTGTCGGTGTTCGACAACAAGATCGCGCCGCACCTGACCGACGGCGCGCCGCTCGATGGGGCGATCGATGCTTGAGAAGGGGACGCCGACCGGCGAAGTAGCGGTCCTGTCGAAGGCGCAGGCTTTCCTGAAGCAGCCAGGCGCGGTGAAGGCCGCGCGCGGCATGTCCCACTTCGGTGAGCACGCGATCGGCTGGTTCGCCATCGGCGTCGTCGGTGCCGCGATCGACAAGAAACGCCGCAAGGACTGGCTGGTCGCGGCGGCCGGAGTGGTCGGCGCGCACGCCGCGTCGATCGCCGTCAAGCGGGTGGTCCGGCGCCCGCGGCCGGACCATCCGAGCGTGGAGGTCCTGGTGGGGACGCCGAGCAAGCTCAGCTTCCCCTCTTCGCACGCGACGTCCACCACGGCGGCGGCGGTGCTCTACTCCGGATTGACCGGGCGTAACCTGGTGCCCGCACTGGTACCGCCGATGCTGGCTTCCCGCCTCGTGCTCGGCGTTCACTATCCGACAGACGTACTTGCCGGAGCGGCCTTGGGGGGCCTGGTCGGCGGTCTGATACGACGGAAGTTGAATAAGAACCGATGAGCGAAACGACCGAGCAGCGCACCGGCGACGAAGCGGACGCGGAGCCGGCGACCCCGGCCACGACGCAGGAGACCGCCACCCGCGGACGGTTCGGCCTGGTCGGCGGCGTGATCAAGACCGCGCGGCCACGCCAGTGGGTGAAGAACGTACTGGTCTTCGCGGCCCCGTTCTTCGCCTTCTCGAAGTCGACCGACCGCACCGGCCTGCTGGTCGACGCGATCATCGCCTTCGTGGCCTTCTCGCTGACCGCGAGCTCGGTCTACCTCATCAACGACGCGATCGACGTCGAGGCCGACCGGGCCCACCCGACCAAGCGCAACCGCCCGATCGCGGCCGGCATCGTGCCGGTCCCGGTGGCGTACGCGGCTTCGGTCGTGTTCTTCCTGGCCGGTCTCGGCGTCGCGTTCGCGGCGAGCTGGCAGCTGGCCGTGGTCCTGGCGGTCTACGAGGCCGTCCAGCTCGGCTACTGCTTCGGCCTCAAGCACCAGCCGGTGGTCGACCTGGCCATCGTCGGCTCGGGCTTCCTGATGCGCTCGATCGCCGGCGGTGTCGCCGCCGGGATCGCGCTTTCGCAGTGGTTCCTGCTGGTCACCGCGTTCGGCTCGCTGTTCATGGTGGCGGGCAAGCGCTACGCCGAGATCATGCTGTTCGAGCGCACCGGCGCGAAGATCCGGTCGTCGCTGAAGAAGTACTCGGCGAGCTACCTGCGCTTCGTGTGGGCGACGTCCGCGGCGATCCTGATCATGTCCTACTGCCTCTGGGCGTTCGAGATCCGGCAGACCGAGCACAACTCGGTGTGGGCGCTGATCTCGATGGTGCCGTTCGTGGTGGCGGTGCTGCGCTACGCGGTGGACGTCGATGGCGGCATCGCGGGCGAGCCCGAGGAGATCGCGCTCAAGGACCGCGTGCTCCAGGTGCTCGGCTTCAGCTGGATCGTCACCCTGTTCCTGTCGTTCTACCTGTGAGTTCTCTCAGTTTCGTCGATGGGTTTTCGACAGGTTCGCTTCAGCGTTCGCACAGAAACCGGGCGCACTCTTGAGTCGTGGGGGCGGGCAGCGCGCCCGTCCCCGTGACCACAGGAGCGACCATGAACGACCGAAGCGACCAGCCACGCGACCCTGAGTCCGGGCCGGTCCCGGGCGCGGAGGACCCGACCGTCGAGCAGCCCCGCGCGGAGACCGAGCCCGAGGCCGCCGGGAAGCCGGCCGAAGAGACCGCCACGGCCAACGCCGAGCAGGCCCCTCCGGTGGCCGAGCACGCCGCTCCCGGGCACGCCACCTACGGCGCGACGCCGCCGCCCGGCCAGGCCCCGTGGGGCGCCCCGGCCGGTCTCCAGGCCCCGCCGCGCCAGGGCGGTTTCCGTAAGTTCGCAGGTCACCGGGCCACGCAGCTCGTCGGTGTCGGCCTGCTGGGCATGCTGATCGGCGGTGGCCTCGTGGGCGGGATCGCGGCCGTGGCCTTCCACGACGGCGGGCGTCCCGGCATCCACCGCGGCTATGACGGCAACGGCGGCCCGGGTGGCCGCGACTTCCGCGGCCCCGGCTTCGACGGCCATGGCCCCGGCCGCGGCGGCCCCGGCAACGGCTACGGCGGCTAGCCCCGCTCCCCTCTCGAACACCGCAATGTGGCATTGGGTGCGTTGGACGCATCCAATGCCACATTGGGGCAGCCGCGCGGGGGAACTTGAGGCCCAATTCGTAACAGATCAATCACGAACGTGTACCGTGTCCGTGATGCGAAGCGCCTCCGCTGAACTGCCCGAGGCCACCGGTGCGCTCCCGGTGGCCCTGCCCGCCGCCCGGTCACTGGCCCTCCCGGCCGGTGCCGCCCTCGCCTCCGCGATCGTGTTCCTGCTGGCCAAAAGCTCGCTCATCGACGACACGTACATCACGCTGTCCTACGCGAAGAACCTCGCCTTCCACGGCCACTGGGGCCTGGTCGAGCAGAGCACGGCCAACACCGCGACCTCGCCGCTGAACGTCCTCGTGCTCGCCGCGGTCACCTTCATCGTGCGCGACGCCGTCTTCGCCGCCGGGATCGTCTTCGTCGCCACCCAGGTGGTGCTCACGCTCGGCCTGCGCCGCCTCGTCGACCGCGCCGGGCTGCCCGCCACCTTCGCGCCGCTCGCCTTCGGTCTGCTGCTGCTGAATCCGCTCCTGCTGTCCTCGATCGGGCTGGAGGTCGCGCTCGGCGCGGCCGGGGTCGTCTGGACGGCGGTCTACGCCGCTGAGCGCCGCCCGACCGCGTTGGGCGTGATCATCGGCCTGCTCGCGCTGGTCCGGATCGACCTGCTGCTGATCGCGGTCGTGATCTTCCTGGCCCGCCGCGAGTTCTGGACCGGCATCTGGCGGACGGCACTGACCGCGTTCGCGGTGATGTTCCCGTGGTTCTGCTTCAGCTGGCTGGTGCTGGGCTCGGCGGTGCCGGACACCCTCGTCATCAAGATCACCCAGCTGCCATGGGGACCGTTCAGCTTCACGAACGGCCCGCTGCTCTACTGGCGCAACTACCCCGCGGCGGCCGGGCTCTCGTTCCTGCCGTTGCTGCTCGGCGGCCTCGCCGGGGTGGTCTGGCTCGTCCTGCTCCGCCGGGGTTCGGCCACGGCCCAGCGCCTGACGCCGTTCGCCGTGCTCGCCATCGCGGGTGCCGTCCACTACCTCGCCTACACGCGCCTCGGCGTCCCGCCGTACCACTGGTACTACGCCCCGAGCATCATCGGCGCGACGATCTTCCTGGCCGCCTGCGTCTCCGCCGCCCCGGCTCGGGCGCGGCTCGGCGCCGGCGCTTTCGCGGGCGCCGTACTGCTGGCCAGTGTCGCCGTGTACGTCCTTCCGGGCATTCCACGCCGCTTCGCACCGATCACCAGCAACCACGCTTCGACGACGGAGTACCGCGAGATCGGCGAAGAGCTCTCGTCGATCGCGAGGGGCCGGAAGGTGGAGACGGCGGGCGAAGTGGGCGCGCTCGCGTACGCGTGTGACTGCCAGCTTGTCGACCAGTTCTCCGACCGCGGCGCGGTCGACCCGGCGATCGCCGAGACGAAGCGCCGCAGCGGCGAGCTGACCCGCGCGCTGCTCGAGATGAACTTCCACAACTTCGACCACAGCGTCGCTCCGACGAGCCCTGACCTGGTCCTGATCGCCCGCGGCAGCCCGCCGCCGGCCGCGCTGGCCAGCTGGACGATCGACTCGCCGTGGGTGGGCACCCAGCGGCTCTACCTCATCCCGGCGGGCTCGTGAGCGACGCCGTGACGTCGAGCGTCAGCACGAACTCCTGCCCGCCGCCCATCAGCTTCCCGTAGGTCATCCCGAAGGCGAACCGGTCGACCACGGTCGTCGCGCGCGCGACGAATCCGCCGTCCACCACCGAGACGGCTTCGATCCCGCACCGCACCCGCCCGGCCGTGCCCCGCACCGTGACCACGCCTTCGAGGACCCATCGCGGCCCGTCCGGCCGGACCGAGCCCGAGCGGAACGTGATCACCGGGTGCTCCCGGCCATGCAGGAACCGCCGCGACTGCAGCTCGTTGTCCCGCAGCCGGTCCCCGGTCCTCAGCCCGGCGGCGTCGACGTCGGCCGCCACCACCGAGCCGGTGACCGGGTCCGCGACCACGACGACCCCGTTGAGCAGCGGAAACGTCCCTTCGACGGTCGCCGCCCCGAACAGGTGGGTGCCGGAAATCCCGATCCGCGACCGCGCCGGATCCAGCCGGTACTCGCCGGGCGGCGGGATCTCGACGCTCACGCGCGTGCCCACAACCGGTTCATCGTGCCCTCCCGCGCGAGCAAGATCTGGGTGACGATCTGCAGCACCACGAAGCTCGCGATCGAGAGCACCGTATCGAGCCCTGGCACGGTGTCGACCGGGAGCGTGGTGGCCATCGCGACGC
Organism: uncultured Actinomycetota bacterium; assembly: GCA_963762765.1. Taxonomy (GTDB): domain Bacteria; phylum Actinomycetota; class Actinomycetes; order Mycobacteriales; family Pseudonocardiaceae; genus Amycolatopsis. The sequence goes on along the minus strand of CAVXMR010000045.1, from coordinate 154,662 downwards.
TGAGGCCGCTGTGGACAAGCCCGCCGACACCCCACACGACCGTCAGCACGCGCCAGACACGCCGGAACGACGCCGTGTCCTCCCAGCGTGCCTCCAGGACGTCCACGCGGCCCGGCAGCAGCGTCAGGACCGCCTGGTACGTCGTGGGCCGTCGCCCGAAGCGCAGGCTCGCCAGCATCCACACGCCGATCAGCACGCTGAACCAAGCGCTGCGAATCAGCATCAGCCGGGCGTCGCCGGTCATCAGCGACGTCAGCAGCCCGATCCCCACGATGAGCAGCACGAACAGCCCCATGCTGTCGACCCGCCGTCGCCGCAGCGCCACGTACAGGACCCGCAGCGCGGGCGGCAGGCCGCTGAGCGTCAGCGCCCAGATCGGCGGGACGTCGAACGCGCGGAGCAGGTAGTACCCGCCGACCGGCGCGGCGATGTCGCACAGCAGCGGTAAGAGCGATTTCCCCATACCCCGGAGTCTCCGCGACGGCCGGGGCGCGCGGCATCGACGAGCCGGTCCTTACGCGTCCACCGTCTGGTTGATGCCGGCGGTCAACCACATCCTGGTCAGCTTCACGCCGACGACGATGCTCGCGATGGTGATCATCGTGTCGAGCACCGGCACGACATCGACCGGCAGTGTGTACGCCATCGTCACCACGACCCCGCTGAGCAGCAGGTTCCCGAGGCCCCACCAGAGCGTCACGGTGGTCCACGGCTTGGGGTCGGCGGCCCAGCCGAGCTCCATCGCCTCCGCGCGGTCGGGGAACAGCCGCTTCGCCACGGCGAAGATGAACGGCTGCCGCGCGAACACCAGGCTGCCGAGGATCCAGACGCCGAGGAGCAACCCGAACCAGGCGCTGCGCACGAGCAGCAGTCGCGGGTCGCCGGAGATCAGCGAGACGGCGACGTTGACCGCCAGCACGGTCAGCACGAACGCGCTCAGCGGCTCGATCCGCCGGTACCGGGCCAGGACGTAGCCGACGCGCAGCACGGGGGACACGCCGCTGATGACGAGCGCCCAGAGGGCGTCCACGTCGAAAGCGCGCAGGAGGTAGAACAGGCCCATCGGCAGGACGGCGTCGCGGAGCAGTGCGATCAGGCCGGAACGCTTCGTGGTCAGCATGCTCACAGTGTGTTTCGACCCGGGGGTCGGGCACATCGGAGCGCGGACGGGCCTCGGATGGATTCCGGGCTCAACCCACGGGTTGAGCCCGGAACCGCCGTCAGAGGGGGAGCTTGCGGAAAATCGGCCGCGGCACGTGCCGCAGCACCGACATCACGAGCCGGAACTGCCCGGGAGCCCACACGAGCTCCTTGCCCGACCGCGCCGCGGCTGACGGCGATGTCGGCGACCTGCTCGGCGGTCTGGGCCAGGGGAGCGTCCTTCATCCCGGCGGTCATCTTCGTCTTCACGTGCCCGGGCCGGACGACGGTCACCTTCACGCCGAACGGCGCCAGCGCCTCGCCGAGGCCCAGGTAGAAGCCGTCGAACCCGGCCTTGGTCGAGCCGTACAGGAAGTTGGACCGGCGGACCCGCTCGCCGGCCACCGACGACAGCGCGATCACCGTGCCGTGGCCCTGGACCTTGAGCTTCGCCGACAGCGCGACCCCGACCGAGACGGCCGCGGTGTAGTTGACGGTCGCCAGCTCGACGGCCTTCGCGTGGTCCTGCCAGACCTCCTCGGCGTCCCCGAGCAGGCCGAACGCGACGACCGCCACGTCGATGTCCCCGCCATCGAACGCCTTGTCCAGCATCGCCGGGTGCGACGCGGTGTCTTTCGCGTCGAAGTCCACAGTGGACACTTCGGCGCCGCGATCCTTCAGGTGCTGCACGGCGGCGTCCAGCCGGGGCGACGGACGCGCCGCCAGCACGACCCGCAACGGCTTCTCCGCCAGGTACTTCTCGGCGATCGCGAGCGCGATGTCGGACGTGCCGCCGAGCAGCAGCAGGGATTGGGGATTGCCCACAGCGTCGATCACAGTTCGAGCCTCCGGCTCATGTCAGAGGCGAAAACGCCTTCAGGGTCAACAGAGGCGCGAACCTTGCGCCACTCTTCGAGCCGCGGATACATCTTCGCGAAGGTCTCCGGGGAGGTCCGGGACTCCTTCGCGGTGTACAGGCGGCCGCCGATCGCCAGGACGTCCTCGTCCAGCTCCTGGCAGAACTTGCTCAGCCCGGCCTTGATCGGGAAGTCGAGGCAGACCATCCAGCCGGGGTGCGGGAACGACAGCGGCGCCGGGTTGCCCTCGCCCATCTGCTTGAACACGTTGAGGAACGACACGTGCCCGGAGTCCGCGATCTTCTGGATGATCCGGCGCAGGGGCTCGTGCGCGTTGAGCGGCGTACTGAACTGGTACTGCAGGAAGCCCCTGGTGCCATAGGCCCGGTTCCACTCGCCGAACAGGTCGAGCGGGTGGTAGAACGCGGTCAGGCTCTGGATCTGGTCGCGCGCGTTCTTCGCGGTCTTGCGGTAGTACAGCTCGCCGACCGCGGTGAACGACAGCTTGTTCATCAGGCCGTTCGGGAAGATGTCCGGCAGGGTCGCCAGCTGGCCCGGGTTGAACTTGAGCGGGTCCACGCGCAGCTTCGGCGGCAGCTCGTCCAGCTTGGCCAGCGAACCGCGCTGGAAGGCCGCGCGGCCCATCTTCGCGCCGCGGGAGATCGAGTCGAACCAGCCCGAGGAGTAGGTGTAGTTCGCCTCGGAACCGTCGGTGACCAGGGCGAGCGTCTCGTCGAGGTTCGCCGTGCGCTGGATGTCGGCCTTGAAGTAGGCCGTCTCCGTGCGGGTCATCTTGATCTTGGCGCGCAGGATGATGCCGGTCAGGCCGATACCCGCCACGGTCGCCCAGAACAGCTCCGACTCGGGGCCTTCGGGCGTCAGCGTGCGAACCACACCATCGGCGGTCAGCAGGTCCAGCGACACGACGTGGTTGCCGAAGCTGCCCGCGCTGTGGTGGTTCTTGCCGTGGATGTCGTTGGCGATCGCGCCGCCGATCGTCACCTGCCGGGTGCCCGGGAGCACCGGGACCCACAGGCCGTACGGCAGCGCCTCGCGCATCAGCTGGTCGAGGCTGACCCCGGCGTCGACGTCCACCAGGCCGGAGTCGGGGTCGATCGAGTGGATCCGGTTCAGCACGGTCATGTCGACCACCAGGCCACCGGCGTTCTGCGCCGGGTCGCCGTACGACCGGCCGAGGCCGCGGGCGATGACGCCACGCTGGCCCGCCTGCGTCACCGCGCGGGCGATGGCCTCGACGTCGGGGGTGCTGAGCACGTCGGCGGTGGTCGGCGACGTCCGCGCCCAGCCCATGAGCGTGCGACGCTGTATATCGGGTCCTTGGGTCACCCGACCAGGGTAGCCACGCCGAAGGATGCCCGGAACGTGACCCTGAAGTGCTCGCTTCTACACTTTGCGCATCAAGGCACAAGCGCCCGCGCGGGTGAGGCATGACTCAGGCAACGAGGTAACGCAGTGGTGGCGACCGATCCGCAGACCGACGCAGCAGTGGCTCCGTCGGGTCCAGGGCTGCTCGGACAGCTCATCCGTTTCGGCCTGATCGGCGGCTTCTGCGCGCTGGTCGACCTGGGCACCTACACGCTGCTGACCCAGCTGGCCGGGATGGCCGCTTCACCGTGGGTCGACATCGCGCGCGCTATCAGTTTCATCATCGGCACGACCACGGCGTTCTTCCTGAACCGGAAGTTCACCTTCGCCGGCGGCCGCCGCGACGGGAAGTCCCAGATCGGCTCGTTCGTCCTGCTCTACACCGTGACGTTCTTCGTCGCGGTCGGGATGAACCAGCTGGCCCTGCAGGTGCTGCCGGACTCGAAGTGGCAGCACACGCTGTGCTGGGCCGTGTCGCAGGCCACCGCCACCGTGATCAATTTCGTGATGCTCAAGTGGGTCGTGTTTCGTGAAGAAACGGCCCCTTCGACAGAGGAGAACTGAGGCCCTTTATGCCCGGTAAAACAGCAACCCCGGCGCCGACCACCACAGCCGGCGCGGCCGCCGAGACGCGGTTCACCGAGCACACCCCCCAGGGGCGGCTGACCGCGCAGCGCGGGCTGTACGCCGGCCCGGCGCCGATCGTCAGCAAGGACCTCTACGCCGAGCTCGAGTGGGGCTCGGCCGTGCGCGACCGCGCGTCGCTGACCCTCGAACCCGCCTCCAAGGTGTCCGGCAACACCTACTTCGGCCGCTTCCCGGCCAGCTACTGGCAGCGCTGGACGAACGTGAGCGAGGTCTCCGTCGAGGCCGTCGTCACCGGCACCGGCCAGCTCTCCGTCGGCGCGTCCGACGTCGAGGGCGACCCGCGCGTGGTGGCCGCCGAGGTCGTCTCCGGCGCGAAGCAGCAGAAGGTCACCCTGACCGCGACGCTCGACAAGTTCTACGACGGCGGCGCGCTCTGGCTCGACTACGAGACCGAGGGCGGCCAGACGCTGCGCGTCGAGCAGGTCCGCTGGACCGTTGAAGCCCCGGAGAAGATCCGCCCGACGGCGGTGACCATCTGCACGATGAACCGCGCCGACGACTGCCTCAAGAACCTGCAGGCGCTCGCCGCCGACGTCTCCTCGCTGGAGACCCTCGACGCGATCTACGTCGCCGACCAGGGCACCGACCTCGTCGAGTCGCGCGACGGCTTCGACCAGGTCACCAAGGATCTCGGCGAGAAGCTGCACTACATCAAGCAGCCGAACCTCGGTGGCGCCGGCGGTTTCACCCGCGGCCTGTTCGAAGTGGCCGGGCACACCGCCACCGAGCACGCGAACGTCCTGTTCATGGACGACGACGTGCTGCTCGAGCCGGACCTGGTGATCCGGATGACCGCGTTCTCCAACCGCGCGGCCAACCCGATCATCGTCGGCGGCCAGATGCTCAACCTGTTCCACCCGAACCAGCTGCACGTCGGCGCCGAGTACGCCCGGCTGAACACCCTCGAGCCGGGCATGCCGGTCGAGCACTCCCTGACCACCGCCGACCTGCTCGGCGTGGATGAGGAGACGCTGAAGCCGAACCGCCAGGAGCGCCGCCTCGACGCCGGGTACAACGGCTGGTGGTCGTGCCTGATCCCGTACGAGGTGGTCAAGGCCACCGGCTACCCGATGCCGTTCTTCTTCCAGTGGGACGACGCGGAGTACTCCTACCGCGCCCGTTCGCACGGCTTCCCGACCGTCACCCTGCCGGGTGCGGGCGTGTGGCACGCGGACTTCCACTGGAAGGACTGGGACGAGTGGCACCGGTACTTCAACCTGCGCAACTCGATCATCACCGCCGCGCTGCACTCGCCGTTCAACCTGAACCTGCTTTCGCGGGTGCTGATCTCGCAGCTGGTCCGCTACCTGCTGGGCATGCAGTACGGCCTGTCGGCGACGCTGATCAAGGCCGTCGAGGACTTCCTCGAGGGCCCGGAGATCCTGCGTGACGGCGGCGTCGCGGCGATGAAGGAGATCCGCCGGATCCGCGACGAGTACCCGGAGACCAAGCGCCACAAGGCGACCGACGTCCCGGGCATCGCGTCCTCCGACATCGGCATCATCAACAGCGCGCCGCGGCCCAGCCTGCAGCGCCTGGTGCTGATGAAGCGGGTCCTCGACCGGATCCTCGGCCGCAGCCGCCATGGCCTGGGCGCGATCCCGACCGACGAGGCGAACTGGTGGCACGTCGCCCAGTTCGACACCGCCGTCGTGACGGATGCGAACCAGGAGGGCGTGCGCGTCCGCTCCTACGACCGGGCGAAGATGTTCGACCTGGCCAAGCGCGGCGCGAAGGTGATCCAGCGGCTGCGCAAGGAAGGCGCGGGCGTGCAGGAGCAGTACAAGCGCGCCATGCCGGAGCTGACCTCCCGCGAGAACTGGCAGCGCCTGTACGGCCTCTGATTCTTGGTCCGTGAAGGACTCCTTACCGGCTGTGAGAGCCGGTAAGGAGTCCTTCACGGCGTTTCGGAGGTCTGCGTAGCCTGAGTTGGTGAGTGATCTGGTGGGCAGGGCCCAGGCCATCGCCGACGACGTGCTGTTCCCGGCCGCGGCCGAGGTGGACGCGAAGGGCGAGGTGCCCCGCAGTCACTTCGACCTGCTGGCCACCGAGGGCTTCTACGGCCTCGCCGCGCCCGCCGAGCTGGGCGGAGCCGGGGCGGAGTTCCCTGAGCTGGTCGCGACGCTGGAGGCGTTCGCCGGCGGCTGTCTGAGCACGATGTTCACCTGGATGCAGCACCACGGGCTGGTGGCCGGCCTGCTCGGCTCGGCGCACGAAACACTCCGCTCGCAGTTCCTCCCTTCGCTGATCCGGGGCGACCTTCGCGCCGGAGTGGCCTTCGCCGGTGTGATCCCGACGCCGTCGCGCATGCGCGCGTCCCGTGTCGACGGCGGGTATGTCTTCGCGGGCGAAGCGCCCTTCGTCAGCGGCTGGGGCAGCATCGACCTGCTGCAGCTGACGGGCCGCGACGGTGACACTGTGGTCAACGCGATCGTCGAGCCGGTCGCCGGGCCGCACCTCGGCGTTCGCAGGCTGGAGCTGGTCGCGGCGCAGGGCACCGCCACCGTCGAGCTGACTCTGGACGGCTATTTCGTGCCCGAGGACCGGGTGTTCTCCGAAACCACGCATGCGGAATTCGTGGCCGGACACCGCGTCGGGTCACGCCTGAGCGGGTGCGCCGCCCTCGGCGTCGCCGAGCGCGCCGCGCGCCTGATCGAGGAGGCGGGCAAGCCGGACGTCGCCGCGGCACTCCGGCGTGAACAGGCCGGAATCCGCGCCGCTCTGGATGCCGCGCTGGGCGACCCGGCTTCGTTGCCCCGGGCGCGGGCCGCGGGTTCGGAACTCGCCTTCCGCTCGGCGGGCGCGCTGGTCGCGGCCGTCGGCAGCAGCGGCGTCCTGGCCGGGCAGCACGCGCAACGGCTGGTCCGCGAAGCGACCTTCCTGCTCGTCGCGGCCGGCCGTCCGGAAATCAAGGCGGAACTGCTGGAGATCGCCTCTCGGCGCTGAATTTCAGGCGTGCAGGCCGAACACCTTGTTCTTGCGGTTGAGATCGTCGACGTAGGCCGCGGCGACGTGGCCGAAATGGATCGCGACCGTCGAATCGTCCTTGGTGGTCAGGGTCTTCACGGCGCCGGTCTTGATGAAGTCACCGAGTTTTCCTTGCAGTTTCTCGGATTCCTCGACGGTCAGGGCGAACAGCAGCGGTTCCCCGCCGGTGGCGAGGTGCAGCACGAGCGCGGGTTTCTGGTCAGTCATGTCTTCATGGCACCAGCGGTGATCACGGGCGGCAAGCGGGTTCGCTGAGGGCGGAGCGGCTTCACCGTCCGGCTGCGAGGTCCGGCAAGGGTGGACTACGGTTTCCAGAGATCGGAGAAACCCTCAGGGGGAAGTGCGATGCCTCATTCGTTCTCGCTGTCGCTGGCAGCGGTGGACATCCTGCTCGAGCAGCTCGGTCTCGGCCGCGCGCCGGCGCCGTTCGAGGTGCCGCACGTCGGCACCACCCACGAGCAGCGGGGGATGATCCGCGAGGCCGTGCTGCGCGACCTCGGCGGCCGTGGCATCTGGCAGCGCGGGCGGCTCGACGCCGACGTCGAGCTGGCGCTGGCGACGTTCGTCCGCGGCGGCCTGGTGATCACCGCGGCGGCCCAGCTGGACGACCGGCAGCTCTTCGCGCGGGTGGCGTCCAACGGCCAGTACGCGGTGCTGGCCCGCCAGGACGAGAACCTGCTGGTCTTCTCCGACGTCCGCCCGACCGGCATCGTGCCCGCCATCGTCGACCTGCTGCCGTTGACTCCGGCGGCGCCCGGCCAGTCGGTGACGATCGCCCGTCCCGCGTCCCGCCCCAAACAGCCCCGCCGCGACGACGCCTATGACCCGTTCGCCGACGTCGGCGGACCCCGGTCGCAAGCCTCGAGCCCGCAGATGCGGATGGTCGAGCGCATCTTCGAGAAGCCGCGGACGCGGATCGGCCAGTTCACCCCGTACGTCCGCGGCCGCGACGGCCGACCGGCCGGGCTGACGTCGCTGGCGTGGTTCGACACCGAGGCCGGCCGCTACCTGATGTCCTCGCGTGACGCAGCCGACGGCCAGCGCTGGCTCACCTACGCCCCGGCCGACAACGCCCGCCTCGCCCAGCAGCTCTACACCCAGCTCGAGGGCTATTTCTGAGTCCGGGGGAACCCCGCGGCGCGGGGCTTCGTCCCAGGTTGCGGGCACCCCAAGATCGGTGAACGGCCGTCGCGGTCCGTGCCCGGCTAGTAGACTTCTGGCGCACACGCACGGTCGACGATGGGGCAGCGATGTTTGCAGCAATGGACGGCGGAGGCGCCGCGGCCGGCGCTCTGGGCGGCGCACTCAACGTCGGCGCGATCATGGGGATGTCGAACGAGGCCCAGAAGCTGGTCGACGCGGCCAAGAGCGGTGGCTTCAAGATCACTCCGGAGGGTGTCCAGCCGCTGCGGACGGCCTTGAATGACATGATGAAGGACCTGATGAAGCTTCGTCAGGACACCCTGCCGCTCACCGAGGCGCCGCAGCTGGGCGGCCACGCGTACGCGCACACGGTCGCCGCGCACGACCAGAAGGGCGCGTCGTCGGAGGCCGACTCCGCGATCGCCGTGATCGACTCGCTCAAGCAGGTGATCGGGCAGGCCGATGAGGCGCTGGCCCGCGCCGCGGGCCTGTACCACGAAGCCGAGCAGCAGGCGATCGACGCCACGTCCAACATCCGGGTTTGAGGAATGACGAAACTTTTCGCACGTGTCGCATTGACGTCCGCCGCCGCGGCTTTGCTGCTGGCCGGTTGCACGACGAAGGAACCGGGTAGCGCTTCGCCGGTCAGCACGCCGTCGGCGCCCGCGTCTTCCGAAGGCAGCACTTCGGCGAATCCCGGGGGCGCCACGACCTCGTCCCTGGACCCGTGTTCGCTGCTTTCGGCGAGTGATCTCGCCAGCTACGGCACTTTCGGCGAGCCGAGGACGCAGCAAGCGGACGGCGCTCGTTCGTGCGGATACATCCTGAACACGCAGAACGCCAGCGACCCGCAGCTTTCCGTGAGCGTGGACATCCGCGACAGCCAGGGCATCGACTCCGCCGGCAAAGGCAAGAGCCCCATTCCGAGCCAGGTGAACGGCCGTAAGGCCGCGGTGATTCCGGTCGGATCCCAGTCCTGCATTCTCGCGATGGCCGTCGGGGACACCTCTCGGGTGGATCTTTCCGTCGGTGCCGACGACAGCACCAAGGCGTGTGATGTCGCAACAAAGGTCGCCAACATCGTCGAGCCGAAGCTGCCCAAGGGATAAGGGGAATCCAGATGAGCGCGCGCCAGCAGACTCCGCCGCCGAAGACCCCGGACCTGCCTCGGGAGCAGGTCGAGAGGATGTCGCCCGCCGAGCGCGACGCCTACTTCGACCGCAAGGCCCAGGAGGGCGTCGATCCGAACAGCTGGCTGTTCGGACCCATCCAGCAGTGGGTGGCCAAGGTCCAAGGGGACGCCCAGTCGAAGCAGATCCACGACCAGAACATCAAGGACAGCACGGCCGGGCGCGACGTCGCCTACGTCCAGGGGCTCCAACCGTCCAATGCGGACTACAAGGGCGTCGACCACACCCAGCTCAAGCAGTACCTGAGCACCAACCTCAGCGTCGACCAGGTCACCGGGGTGTCCGACGCGTACTTCAAGATGCACGGGGTCTTCGACCGGTTCTCGACCGCGATGAACGAGGCCGTGAACAAGTCCAAGGGGGCTTGGGAAGGCAACGCCGCGGACAGCGCGCAGGCCTACTTCTCCAGCCTCGGCAAGTGGTCCGAAGCGAACAGCCAGAACGCGAAGCTGGCCTCGGAAACGACCTACGAGCAGGGCCAGGCGGCGTCGGCCGCGAAGAACTCCATGCCCGAGCCGATCAAGTTCAGCTGGGGCGACGAGTTCAAGTCGTGGGCGACCTCGAACCCGTTCAACCTCGGGGACAACATCGACAAGTCCATCCAGAAGCAGAAGGACAGCCAGGACGCCCACGACGAGGCCGCCGGCGTGATGTCCAAGTACGACCAGAACCTCTACACCGCCGCCTCCAAGCAGCCTGCCTTCGCGCCGCCGCCCGCCTTCACGCCAGTGGCTCCGGTGACAAGAACGGCAACGGGGACGACACCGGCGGCGGCGACACGCACCGCCCGAACATCACCATGCCGGGCGGAAACCCGCCTGGGGGCAACCCCTCCGGGTTCACCGGCAACGTCGGCACGTCCGGGTTGCCCGGTGGGCCCGGCCAGGGCTTCACCCCCGGTTCGATGACCGGGTCCGGCACGGTCCCGTCGGGTGGCCTCACGCCGTCGAGCTTCAATCCGAGCAACCTGCCGCCGTCGACGAACCCCACCCCGGCTCCGTCGCCGATGGGCATGAGCCCGATGCCGATGGGCGGCATGGGCCCGATGGGTGGCATGGGCGGCGACGCCGAGTACGGCGGTCGAGCGGGCCGTGGTGGTGGCGGTGGCTTCGGCCCCGGCAGTGGCAACACGAGCGGGGCGACGGGCCCCGGCTCGGCGTCGGGCGCGGCACGTCCCGGCGGCATCGGCGCGGCGGAAGCCGCGGCCGGGCGCGGGATGGGCGGCCTGGGCTCTCAGGCCGGCGGCCGTGGTGGGATGGGTGCCGGCGGCATGGGCCGCGGCCAAGGCGCCAAGGGCGAGGAGGACGCCGAGCACACCCGGCCGACCTACCTGGTCGAGGGTGACCCGGACGAGGTCTTCGGTACCGACATGCGCACGGCCCCGCCGGTCATCGGTGAGTAGTAGCTGAAGGGGACTTTCCTCACGCCGGACGGGAGGAAAGTCCCCTTCAGCACAACGTCAGTAGCGGTAGAACTTCTCCGCGCGGCCCTGGCGGACCAGCTTCAGCCACTGCAGGAACGCCTTGGGATCGCGCTTCACACCCACGAAGTACAGGCCGAAGCGGAGCACCTCCAGCGCGCCGATCTTGCGCATACCCGGCTGCGAAAGCAGGTATCCGCGGTTGCGGTAGGTGTAGTAGCGCTTGACCTCGTTCTCCGGGTCCTGCGCGTGGAACTTGCCGCCCAGCATCGGCTTGAACTCGTCCGACCCGTCCGGGTGCAGGTACTTCGTGCGCAGCGAAGTGCCGAACGGCAGGCCCGAGCGCACCAGCCGCCGGTGCAGCTCCACCTCGTCGCCGCGGAAGAACAGCCGCAGGTCCGGCACGCCCGTGACGTCCAAAGTGGACGCCCGGAACAGCGCGCCGTTCATCAGCGAAGCGATGCCCGGCAGGAAGTCGACACCGAGCTCGGACTGCGAACGCTTCCAGGTCAGGCCGCGCCGCAGCGGGAAAGCCAGCTTGTCGGGCGCGTCGATGTTCGACACCACCGGGGAAATCTCGGCCAGGCCGCGCTTTTCGGCCTCCTCCAGCAGGATCGCCAGGACGTGCTCGTCGGCCGGGCGGCCGTCGTCGTCGGCGAGCCAGACCCAGTCCGCGCCGAGCGAAAGCGCGTGCAGCATGCCGAGCGCGAACCCGCCGGCGCCGCCGAGGTTCCGGTGCGAAGGCAGGTACGTGTAGGGCAGCGGGTAGCTCTCGACGACGTCCCGGGCGGACTGGTCCGGGCCGTTGTCGACGACCACGAGATGATCCACCGGCCGCGTCTGGGCCGCGATGATCTTGAGCGAGTCCGCGAGCAGCTCGCGCCGGTGCCGCGTCACCACGACGCCGACGACCGCGCCTTCGGGCAGCTGCCGGGTCTCGCTCGTCATCATTCCCCGCCGTTCGTCGTCGCCGCCGGCTCGATGCCGAGGCGCTGCAGCGTTTCCTTGGACATGTTCTCGAAAGGATCGCGGCCCTTGTACCCGGTAAGGACGTCCCGCAGCGAACCCTGTTGCTTGATGTGACCTTCGTCCATCCACAGCGCCGAATCGCAGAGCTCGAAGAGGAACTCGTCGGCGTGGCTGGCGAACACCAGGATCCCGGACCGCTTCACCAGGTCCTTGAGGCGGTCACGCGCCTTGTTGAGGAACGCCGCGTCGACCGCGCCGATGCCCTCGTCGAGGATCAGGATCTCCGGGTCGATCGAGGTCACCACGCCCAGCGCGAGCCGCACCCGCATGCCGGTGGAGTACGTCCGCAGCGGCATCTGCAGGTAGTCGCCGAGCTCGGTGAACTCCGCGATGTCGTCGACGCGCTTTTCCATCTCCTTGGCGCTCATGCCGAGGAAGAGCCCGCGGATGATGATGTTGTCGACGCCGGAGATCTCCGGGTCCATGCCGACACCGAGGTCGAAGACCGGGGCGATCTTGCCGGAGATCCGCGACGAGCCGCGCGTCGGTTCGTAGATCCCGGCCAGCAGCCGCAGCAGCGTGGACTTCCCCGCGCCGTTGTGGCCGACCAGGCCGACGCGGTCGCCCTCGCGCAGCTGCAGCGTCACGTCGTGCAGCGCTTCGATGATGGGGACCTTGGCGTCGGAGCTGATGTGCCCGCCGACCTTGCCGAGCACGCGCTTCTTCATCGACCGGGTCTTCGCGTCGAAGATCGGGAAGTCGACGAAGGCGTTGTGGACGTCAATCGAGACCATTTGTCACACCCAATACGAGACGCGAGCACGGTAGTTGCGCATGGCGACGAGCGCGAGGATCCAGCCCACGACGGTGATCGCGCCGACCACGATCCAGCTGACGCCACTGAACTCCTGGCCCAGCATCGGCGCGCGGATCACCTGCATGTAGTGGTACAGCGGGTTCGCCTTCACGACCGGCAGGATCCACGACACGTTCGCGTGCGTGCCGTCGCTCATCAGCTGGTCGACCGGCCAGACGATCGGCGTGCCGTAGAACATCAGCTGGATCAGCGAGTTGATCACCTGCGGAATGTCGCGGAAACGGGTCGAGATGATGCCGAGCAGCATCGTCACCCAGCCCGCGGTCAGCGCGAGCAGCACGAAGCCGGGGATGGCCAGCAGGATCGTCCAGCTCAGGCCGGGGTGGCAGACGTGACCGTCCCGGCAGACCCCGTTCTCGATCAGCGAGTACCGCTTGTTGAGCGCGCTGAAGAAGATCGCGAGCACGCCCACGTAGACGATCAGGTTGTGCGCGAGCAGCAGCGTCTGCCGCCACACCGTGCGCAGCACGTAAACGCTCAGCGGGGCGGGGAGCTGCTTGATCAGCCCCTCGTTCACGATGAACGTCTCCATGCCCTCGGACAGGCAGCCGCTGATGAAGCCCCAGAGGATGAACCCGGTGGAGATGTAGGGCAGGAAGACCTCGACCGGCAGCTTGAACAGCTGCGAGTACAGCAGGCCGAGGCCCAGCGCGAGGACGGCCTGGCTGATGGTGATCCAGAACGGCCCGATCACCGACCTGCGGTAGCGCTGCTTGATGTCCTGCCAGCCGAGGTGACCCCATAGCTGCCGGGCGCGGAAACCGGCCCTGATGTCGGCGAAGGCGCGCGCGAACGTCTTGCTGTCCGACGTCGGCGGTACCGAGGACGTGACCGGGCTGTCTGCGGCGTGAACCGTGCTCGTGGCATGCACGTGGACGAGGGTACCGACGAGATGTGGAGACTCCGGCCCGCCCCGTCCCAGGCGCGGTTCGCTTCGGGCGCTGAGTGTCCGGGCACGCACTGTGTGCTGGTACTTTCTCCCGTTATGACTGCTGCTCTCGGCGCGGCGAGCCTGATGGTGAACCTGCTCGCGGCCTACGCCGATCGGCCCGACCCGCGCTCGGTGGCGGTCGTCGGCAACCAGCCGCTCCCGCCCGATCCCCAGCGCGCGAAGGCGATCGACGCCTGCGATCTGGTCATCCGGGTCAACGGGTTCATCGTGGACAAACCGGGCGACGAAGGGACCGTCGGCAGCCGGACGCACGTCGTCGTGTTCAACCGCGCGCTGCGGGCCACGCCGTACGTCTTCCAGGACTACCGGAAGCGGCTCTACCTGCTGGTCGAGCCCGGCCGGATGCACTGGGAGCCGGAGGACCTGCCGGGCTGGTGGCCCGCCGACCTGGGCGCGGTCCCGGTGTCCAACCGCGAGGTCGTGCTGCCGCTGTCGGACGCGCTGGGTCTGTCGACGCGCAGCGAGGGCACCTGGTCGACCACCGGCACGCTCGCCGCGTGGATCGCCAGGACGTCGTTCCCGACCGCGCAGCTCGTCCTCACCGGGTTCTCGTTCATCGACAACCCCGAACAGACCTCGTGGGAGCACGCCGCCGGCGACTCCTGCATCGTGGGCCCGGAACACCAGATCGCCGCCGAAGGGCGGCTGCTGGACTCCTGGACCAAGACCGGCGACACCACTCTCCTGCGCTGACGCAGCGCATCCCCACCCGTAGCGAAGGACCACCGATGGCAGTGCAGAAGCTGAAGGGCGTCGCGGGCAGACTGGCCCGGATCATCGACTTCCGGATCGACGACCGCACCCGCGGGCTCGCCGAGCGCGTCAACAACCTCGAGCACGCGACCGCGGACCACCGCCGCCGCCTGGACAACGCCGAGAGCGGCCTCGAGCAGGCCCGTGGCGACCTGAACTGGGCACGCGCCGAGCTGGACCGGCTCATCCCGCACGTCGCGGCGCAGGAAGGCCGGCTGGAGACGCTGCGCGAGTCGATCTCGCTGGTGCCCAACGCCGACACCCCGCAGATCGCCGAGGCGCGCACGCTGATCGAGGAGATCCAGCGCCAGCACGCCCAGATCCGCGTCCGGCTGGCCGGCATCGCCCGCTACGAGGACCGGCTGCGCAAGCTCGAGGACCACGTCGAGCTGCCGGTGGCGCAGTAGCGTTGCTCGCCCGCGAGGCCACCGAGGCGGACGCGGAGCTGCTGCTCGGCTGGCGCAACGACCCGCGGACCCGGCAGTCCTCGCGCACCACGGCGGTGATCCCGCTCACCGAGCACCTGGCATGGCTGCGCGGGGTGCTCGCGAGCCCGGACCGGCTGCTGTTCGTCGCCGAGCTGGACGGCGAGGCCGTGGGCACCGTCCGGTTCGATCGCGAAGAGCCCGACGTCTGGGAGGTCAGCATCACGCTGGCGCCCGCCAGCCGTGGTCGTGGGCTGTCCGGGGCCGTGCTCGCCGAGGGGGAGCGCGCGCTGGCGAAACGCTTCGACGTCCACGCGATTTCGGCTGCGGTGCACCAGGAAAACGCGGCGTCGGCGGCGCTGTTCGACCGGGCTGGGTACGCCGAAGCCGCGCCTGCCGTCGACGGGTTCCGGCAGCTGCGCAAGACTCTGAGGTGACCTGAACGTTCCACCGGGGAGGCGCACCCATGTCCGCAAGCGAAATCCGGATCGGCGCGCACCTGATCGGGCCGGGGCAGGCGCCGTTCGTCATCGCCGAGATGTCCGGAAACCACAACGGCGACCTGGGCCGGGCGCTGGCCATCGTCGACGCGATCGCCGAAGCGGGCGCGCACGCTGTGAAGCTGCAGACCTACCGGCCGGACACGATCACCATCGACGTCGACACCCCGGCGTTCCGGATCGGCGCCGGCCACGAGCTGTGGGGCGGCGAGAACCTCTACAAGCTGTACGAAAAGGCGCACACGCCCTGGGAGTGGCACGAGCCGATCTTCGCCCGCGCGCGCTCGCACGGCCTCGAGATCTTCTCCAGCCCGTTCGACCCGACCGCGGTGGAGCTGCTGGAGTCGCTGGACGCGCCCGCGTACAAGATCGCGTCCTCGGAGATCGTCGATCTGCCGCTGATCGAGCTGTGTGCGCGCACCGGCAAGCCACTGGTCATCTCGACCGGCATGGCGAACGTCGCCGAAATCGACGCCGCCGTGCGCACCGCGCGCGAAGCGGGCAACGACCAGCTGATCGTGCTCGGCTGCACGGCGAGCTACCCGGCGTCGCCGACGGAGAGCAACCTGCGCGGGCTGCCGCTGCTGGCCGGGCTTACGCAGACGCTGGTCGGGCTCTCGGATCACACCCCGGGTATCGGGGCGCCGGTCGCCGCGGTCGCGCTGGGCGCGGTGGCGATCGAGAAGCACGTGACGCTGGCGCGCGCGGACGGCGGCGTCGACTCGGAGTTCTCCCTGGAGCCCTCGGAGCTCGCGGCGCTGGTCACCGAGACGCATCGAGCCTGGGAGGCGCTGGGCCAGGCCGTGCTGGGGCCGCGTGAGAGCGAGAAGGAAGGCCTGCGGCTGCGGCGTTCGCTCTACGTCGTCGAGGACGTCCGAGCCGGGGACGTCGTGACGGCGCGGAATGTGCGTTCGATCCGGCCCGCGGGCGGGCTCGCCCCGGCGGAGTTCGCCACGGTCGTGGGCCGGACGTTCCAGGTGGACGCGGCGAAGGGCACCGCGCTCACCTGGGACCTGATCTAAGTGGTCACCATCGGAAGTCCTCCCGAAGGACTTCCGATGGCAACCACTAAGCGCCGAAGAACGTCCTGACGGCGTCGATGACGCGGTCCACGTCGGCGTCCGTCAGCGACGGGAACAGCGGCAGCGACAGCTCCTGCTCGTAGTACGCCTCGGCGTTGGGGCACAGCCCGCGCTGGTAACCGAGATCCGCGAAGACCGGGTGCCAGTAGACCGGGATGTAGTTGACCTGCACGCCGATGCCGACCCCGCGCAGGTGGTCGAACAGCGCCCGGCGGCGGCCTTCGAGGACCCGCAGCGGGTAGAGGTGCCACACCGGGTCCGCGCCGGGGCGAACCGGCGGCGTCAGCACGCCGTCGACGTCCGCGAGCGCCGCGTTGTAGCGCGCGTGGATCTCGGCGCGGCGCTTCTTGAACTCCGCGAGCCGGGTCAGCTGGCTGCTGCCGAGCGCGCAGAGGACGTCCGGCAGCCGGTAGTTGAGGCCGAACTCGTGGACCTCCTGGTGCCAGGCGCCCTCGTCGGGGAAGCGCTGCTCGGCGCGGTCGCGGACCAGGCCGTGGTTGCGGAACTTCCGCGCCCGGTCCAGCAGGCCGTCATCGGGCGTGACGACGGCGCCGCCCTCGGCGGTGGTGAGGTTCTTGGTCGGGAAGAAGGAGAACGTGGTCAGGTCGGCGATCGACCCGACCGGGCGGCCTTGCCACGACCCGCCCACCGAGTGCGCCGCGTCTTCCAGGAGCAGCGCTCCGGCGTTATGCGCGAGGCGGCCGAGCTCGTCCAGCTCGGCCGGGTGCCCGGCGTAGTCGACCGCGGCGACGACCTTCGTGCGCTCGGTCAGCGCGGCCCGCGCGTGCTCGATGGAGAGATTGCCGGTGTCCGGCTCGACGTCGGCGAAGACGACCTTCGCGCCGTGAAGCACCGCAGTCGCCGCCGTGGCGACGAACGTCATCGGCGAGGCGACCACCTCGTCGCCCGGCTCGATGGCCGCCGCGGCGTAGGCGACGTGCAGCGCCGCCGTGCCGGAGGTGACCGCCACCGCGGGGGCGCCGCCGGTGTGTTCGGCCAGGTCGGCCTCGAACTTCTGGACGGCCGGGCCGGTGGTCAGCCAGTCGCCGCGCAGCACGCCGACGACGGCCGCGATGTCCTCGTCACTGATCGACTGGCGGCCGTAGGGGAGGAAGTCAGGCATACTGCTCGACCAGTTCGCGCAGCTCGTCGGCGTCGAGCCACAGGTCGTTGGAGTCCGAGCGGTACGCGAACCCCTCCGGCACCTGCTTGCCGTCCGTGGGTGCCTCGTAGCCCCAGCCCGCCAGGTGCGGCTGGACGACGTAGCGATCGGACAGCTGGACCGTCCGGCGCGCGTCGTCGGGCGCGATCATCTCCTCGTGGAGCTTCTCGCCGGGCCGGATGCCGACCTCGTGCATCTCGCTGCCCGGCGCGATCGCCTGGGCGAGATCGACCAGCCGCATGCTCGGGATCCGCGGCACGTAGAGCTCGCCGCCGTGCATCTGGTCGAAGGAGTCGACCACGAACTGCACGGCCTGGGGGAGCGTGATCCAGAACCGGGTCATGTCCTTGTGCGTGATCGGCAGCGACTCGCCCTGCTCGGCGAGCTTGCGGAAGAACGGGATCACGCTGCCGCGCGAGCCCATCACGTTGCCGTAGCGGACCACGGAGAACCGCGTGACGTGCGCGGCGGCGTAGTGGTTGCCGCTGATGAACATCCGGTCGGCGCAGAGCTTGGTGGCGCCGTAGAGGTTGATCGGGCTGGACGCCTTGTCCGTCGACAGCGCGACGACCTTTTTCACGCCGGTGTCGATCGCGGCCTCGATGACGTTCTGCGAGCCCATCACGTTGGTCTGGACGAACTCGAACGGGTTGTACTCACCGGTGTCGACCTGCTTGAGCGCGGCGGCGTGCACGACGTAGTCGACGCCGTGCATGGCGCGCTCGAGGCGGCGGCGGTCGCGGACGTCGCCGATGAACCAGCGCAGCCGCGGGTCGTCGTTGAACAGCTGCCGGGCTTCGTACTGCTTGAGCTCATCGCGGGAGAGCACGACCAGGCGGCTCGGGTTCAGCTCGGCCAGCGCGTGCGCGATGAACGCCTTGCCGAAGGAACCGGTCCCGCCGGTGAGCAGGATGCTGGAGCCATCCAGCTCGGACATCGTTGACCTCCGCGTTTGGGGGTGGGTGCCGTCGGACATCATGTCACCCATGCGTGGAGCACCCCGTGTCAACGCCGTCATCCAGGCCCGCGCCTCGTCGACCCGGCTGCCCGGGAAGGTGCTGAAGCCGCTGGCCGGGCGCACTGTGCTGGGCTGGGTCGCGCGGGCCGCGGCCGCCGCCCCCGGCGTGGACCAGGTGATCGTCGCGACCTCGGACGCCGTTGACGACGATCCGGTGGCGGCCGAAGCCGCCCGGCTCGGCGTGCCGTGCGTGCGCGGGCCGCTCGACGACGTGCTCACGCGCTTCCGGATCGCCGTGGACGAACATCCGGCGTCGAGTGTGATCAGGCTGACCGCCGATTGCCCGTTGCTGGACCCGGCGCTGATCGGCCGGCTGGTGGCGATCTGGCGCGCCGAGCCGACGCTCGACTACGTCAGCACGACCCTGGTCAGGACCCTCCCGCGGGGCTTCGACGCCGAGCTCATACGCACGGAAGTGCTGCTCGATCAGGCTGCGGAGGCGGTCGGCGCGCACCGGGAGCACGTGACTTCGGGCATCTACACGCAGCCTTCGCGCTACGCGTGCAGCGGCGTCGTCGTCGCGCCGGCGGCTTCGGATCTCCGCGTGACGTTGGACACCGTCGAGGACTGGCAACTGCTGGAAGCCGTCGTGGCGGAGCTGGGCGACCGGCCGGGTGACTGGCGCTCGGTGGTGACGCTCTTGCGGTCGCGGCCGGACCTGGTGGCGCTGAACGCTCACGTCGAGCAGAAGAAGGTCGGCCAGTGAGGCTGCTGCTTCGCGCGGACGCTTCGCCTTCGATCGGCGCGGGCCATCTCGCGCGGGTTGTCGCGTACGCCGAGCGCGCGGTGGCTCGCGGCTGGGAGGTCGCCTTTTCCGGGCGAACCTCGACGGTGGACTGGCTCGCTTCGCGCCTTCACGAGCTAGGTGTTGCTTCGCTGCCCGTCGCGGATGACGCGGCTTCGCTCGGCTCGCTGGCTGTCGGTTTCGACGTGGTCCTTGTTGACCACTACGGCCTGGGTGACCTGCGCAAGGAGGTCAACGCTTCCGGCGCTGTGCTGATCTCTCTGGAGGACGACGTCTTCGGCCGCCGCGCGGCCGACGTCGTCGTCGACTCCGCCTTCGTCCCCACTTCGCGCCCTGACGACGGCTCCGGTTTGTTGCTGCGCGGAGTCGCGTACGCGCCCCTTCGCGAGGCTGTGCTGCGTACGCGGGAGTTGCGCGCTTCGTCCGGTTCGCCGCTTCACGTCACTCTCGTTCTAGGCGGCGGAGCCGAGTGGACGTCGACAGTCGCGTTGCTGCTCCGCGCGCTTCGCGACACCGAGCTGCCCTTCGTCGCTGACGCCTTGGTCCGCGGCGAGCCGTCCCTGCCGTCGTTGCTCCCGGGCCAGTCGATCCGTGTTTCGGAGCCGAGCCCCGCCCTGCTGGAAACGCTCGCTTCGACGGATGTCGCGGTGAGCGCGGCCGGGGTGACGTTTCTGGAGCTGTGCTGCCTGGGCGTTCCGACGGCGGCGGTCCAGCTGGTCGACAACCAGGCCCCCGGCTACCGCGCCGCCCTGGACTTCGGGTTGGCGGCAGGCCTGGGCCCGGCGTCGACGCTGGCCGACCACCTGCCGGAGGCCACCGCGCTGCTGCGCGACCTGCTTTCGGACGCCGCGCTGCGGAGGCGTTTGTCGGAAGCTGCTTCGTCCACTGTGGACGGACAAGGCGTCGACCGGGTGCTGGATTCGCTCTGAAGTCGGAGGCGATCGAGGACGGGATCTGTCCTCGATGGCTTCTACCGTTGTTCTCATGACCACAGAGATCACCCCCTTCCGGATCGACATCCCGCAGGCCGACCTCGACGACCTCGCCGCGCGGCTGGCCAACACCCGCTGGCCCGACCAGCCCGTCGACGTCGGGTGGCGGCTCGGGGCTCCGGTCGACTACGTGCGGGAGCTCGCCGAGTACTGGCGGCTCGGGTTCGACTGGCGGGGCGCGGAGGAGCGGATCAACGCCTTTCCGCAGTTCACGACCACGATCGACGGCACCAACGTGCACCTCCTGCACGTCGTTTCGCCCGAGCCGGACGCGATTCCGGTGTTGCTCACGCACGGGTGGCCCGGCTCGATCGTCGAGTTCCTGGACGTCATCGGGCCGCTGACCGACCCCAAGGCCTATGGCGGCGACGCGGCGGACGCGGTGACGGTCGTGGTGCCCTCGATGCCCGGGTTCGGGTTTTCCGGGGCGCCCGCGGACACCGGGTGGGGGCCGAAGCGGGTCGCGAAGGCGTTCGCGGAGCTGATGTCGCGACTGGGGTACGAGCGGTTCGGCGCACATGGCGGCGACTGGGGTGCGATGGTTTCGCGTGAGCTGGCGGTGGACTTTCCCGAGCGGATGATCGGGGTGCACCTCACGATGCTCGCGACCGCGGTGGCTCGCAGCGAGGCCGACCTCAAGGGGCTGGAAGACGAGGAGCTCAAGAAGGGCGAGCGGTCGCTGGCGAAGAGCCAGGCGTTCCAGTACACGGGCACGGCCTACGCGTTGATCCAGGCGACGAAGCCGCAGACGCTGGCCTACGGGCTGCACGACTCGCCGGTCGGGCAGCTGGCGTGGATCGCGGAGAAGTTCCGCTCGTTCTCGAACTCCGACGTGGACCTGATCGACCGTGACGATCTGCTGACCGATGTGGCGATCTATTGGTTCACCGGCACGGCCAACTCCTCGGCCCGGATCTACGCCGACCTCGGCGGTCAGTGGGGTGCGCCGCCGCCGCGCAACTCGGTGCCGACGGGCGTGGCGGTGTTCCCGGACGACATCGGCCTGCCGTTGCGTACCTTGGCCGAGCGCACGGACAACATCGTCCGCTGGACCGAGTTCGACCGCGGCGGCCACTTCCCGGCGCTGGAGCAGCCGGACGCTCTCATCGGGGATATCCGCGAGTTCTTCCGCGCCCTCCGCTAGTGCTGCATGCCATAGGACTTCTGGCACGGATAGCCGTCGCCGGTGGCCGACCAGCTCGCCGGGTAGCCGTTCTGCGCCCACGCCGCATAGGCCTGGGCGTAGCTGAACCCGCGGGCGTACAGCCACTGGCACGGCGTCTGGCCGGCCGAGGGCGTGATGGTGATCCACGGCTGCGAGTTGATCCAGCTCGACTGGGCGTACCACTGGCCTGACGCCGTGACGCCCTGGCTCTTCGGCTGGACGTACACCGGCTGCGGCACGACGACCGTCTGCGGCACCACGGCGGTGACCGTCGGCGTGCTCGGGGCGGTGACGGTCGCCGTCACCGGCGGGGCCGGTGTGGCGGCGGTCGGGCGCGGCGCCAGCCCGCATCCCGCCAGGGTGAGCGCCGCGGAAAGGGCTGCGGTCGCGCGGAAAATGCGCATGAATGACTCATTCCTTTTCGAGGATTCGGGAAAGGAAGATCAGTGTTTCCCTTTGGTGGCAACGGAATCGGCGACCGTCTCTGCCTTTATGAATCGGTCGCGCGGCGAATTCCGCAACGGATCCGCGAGAACGCGACCCAAGAGTTATTCCGTGGAATTCACGCGTCCTGACGCATGAGGTCGTCAGCTGTCATCCTGGCAACAAGGGAAGTTGTCCACAGTGTGGATTCCCTGTGGACAACCTGGGGAAAAGTCGGGAACCCGCAGGTCAGCGGGCACGAAAAAGCCTCTGGCGGCCACCGTGAGGGTGGCCGCCAGAGGCTGAAGAACCGCGACCTACAGGTACTGGCCGGTGCCGGAGATGCCTCCATGGCCGGGGCCGTCCGCGCCCGGCATGCCGGACGGGCCCGCGGGCAGGCCGCGGCGCATCTGTTCCAGCTGGACCCTGGCCGCCATCTGCTGTGCGAACAGCGCCGTCTGGATGCCGCTGAACAGGCCCTCCAGCCAGCCGACCAGCTGGGCCTGGGCGATCCGCAGCTCCGCGTCCGACGGCGTCGAGTCGTCGGTGAACGGGTGGACCAGCCGCTCCAGCTCGTCGTGCAGCTCGGGAGCAAGCGCCTTCTCGAGCTCGCGGATCGAGGTCTGGTGGATCTCGCGGACGCGCGTACGGGACGCGTCGTCGAGCGGGGCCGCGCGGACCTCCTCCAGGAGCTGCTTGATCATCGTGCCGATCCGCATCACCTTCGCCGGCTCTTCGACGAGGTCGCCGAGCGCCTCTCCGTGCTCGGCCTCCTCGTCGGTCGGCACGCGCGCGGCGCCGACCGGAGTGCCGTTCGCGTCCACGACCACCACGTGGGGTGAAGAATCGCCGTTCACGTCACCGCCTGTGCCCGGTTCCCCGTAATTCGGCTCGGTCATGTGCTCCATCCTGGCTTGCTGAGGACGCGCGCCGCGTCCGGTGCGGCGAGTCCGTCTCCGAGCGTAGCGGCATTCGAGCCCGGACGTGGCCCTCCACCCAACCCCGGGCGCACGCCGAAACCGCACGTCCGTACGGTGTCCACCATGGCGTTCGACGTCGCTCGTATCCGTGGGCTCTTTCCCGCGCTGGGTGACGGCTGGATTCACTTCGACGGTGCCGCCGGAATGCTGGTCCCGGAACAGGTCGCTTCGGCCGTGTCCACGGCGATGCGAGCGCCGGTGTCCGGGCCGGGCGGAGCGTTTCCGGCCTCCCAGCGCGCGGAAAGCATCGTGACCGCGGCCCGCAGGGCCGTGGCCGACCTGGTCGGGGCCGACCCGGCCGCCGTCGTGCTGGGACCCAGCGCGCCGGTCCTGCTGCGCCGCCTCTGCGACGCGCTCGCCGAACGCTGGACGATCGGCGACGAACTCGTCGTCTCCCGGCTCGACGAGCAGGCCAACGTCGTGCCGTGGCAGCGCGCCGCGAAGCGGGTCGGCGCCGTCGTGCGCTGGGGTGAGATCGACATCGAGACCTGCGAGCTGCCGGCGTGGCAGTACGAGAACCTGGTCTCCGCCCGCACCAAGGCCGTCACCGTGACGCTGGCGTCCGGCTCCGTCGGCACCCGCCCGGACGTCCCGACGATCATCGAGTTCGCCAAGCGCGTCGGCGCGCTCGTCGTCGTCGACGCCACCTACGCGGCGCCGTTCGTGCCGCTCGACTTGAACGCCCTCGGTGCCGACGTGATGGTCGTGTCCGCACAGGCCTGGGGCGGGCCGTCGGTGGGCGCGCTGGTCTTCCGCGACCCCGAGATGCTGGAGCGGATCCCCTCGGCCTCGCTCGACCCGGCCGCCCGCGGCCCGGCGCGGCTCGAGCTCGGTCCGCACGCCTACCCGCTGCTCGCCGGGCTGATCGCCTCCATCGACTACCTCGCCGGGCTCGACGACGCGGCCGTCGGCTCGCGGCGAGAGCGGCTGGTCACCTCACTCGGCTCGGCGAAGTCGTACCACGCCGGGCTGCTCGCGCAGCTTTCCACCGAGCTGCTGTCGTTGCGGCACATCATGGTCATCGGCAACGCGATGCGCCGGATCCCCGCGCTCGCCTTCGCTGTCGCCGGGAAGAAGGCGCCCGAGGTCGCCGAGTACCTGGCTTCTCAGGGGTTGTGCGCCTTCGCCGACGACGGCACCAACGGCGTCTTCGCGTCGCTGGGCGTCGGAGAAGTGGGTGGCGCGGTCAGGATCGGGCTCGCCCACTACTCCAACGTCTTCGAGATCAACCAGCTCGTGCGCGTGCTGGAAGAGCTGCGTTAGGACTTCGCGGCCAGCAGGATCTTCCCGAAGACGCTGCCCTCTTCGAGTGCCTGGTGCGCCGCGGCGGCCTCGGCCATCGGCAGGACCTGGCCGACGATCGGCTTGACCGAGCCCTGTTCCACCAGCGGCCACAATCGCGCGCGGACGTCGGCGACGATCTCGGCCTTCTGCTCCAGCGGACGGAACCGCAGCCCGGCCGCGAACACCTCGCAGCGCTTGCCCAGCAGCGTTCCGATGTTCAGCTCGCCTTTGACCCCGCCCTGCATCCCGATGACGACCAGGCGCCCGTCGCGCTTGAGCGCGTCGATGTTGCGGCCCAGGTAGGACGCGCCCATGTTGTCGAGGATGACGTCGGCGCCGCCGGTTTCCTTCGTCAGCACCTCGACGAAGTCCTCTTCGCGGTAGTTGATCGTGATGTCCGCGCCGAGCTGGCGGCAGCTTTCCAGCCGCTGGGCCGAGCCCGCCGTCACCGCCACGGTCGCGCCGAGTGCCTTGCCGACCTGGATCGCGTGCGTACCGATGCCGCCGGCACCGCCGTGCACCAGCAGGACTTCGCCTTCGCGCAACTTCGCGTGCATCACGACGTTCGCCCACACCGTGCACGCCACCTCGGGCAGCGCGGCCGCGGTCAGCAGGTCGATCTCGCCCGGCACCGGCAGCAGCTGCCCGGCCGGGACGACGACCTTCTCCGCGTACCCGCCGCCCGCCAGCAGCGCGCAGACTTCGTCGCCGATGTCCCACCCAGTGACACCCTCGCCGAGCTCGGCGATCGTCCCGGAGCACTCGAGGCCGATCGTTTCGCTGGCGCCGGGAGGGGGCGGGTACTGGCCCTTGCGCTGCAGCAGGTCAGCCCGGTTGACCGCGCTCGCGGCCACCTCGACCAGCACCTCCCCGCGGCCTGGCCGCGGATCGGCGACCTCCGTCCACTCGAGAACTTCGGGACCGCCGGGCTCACGGATGGTGATCGCGTACATGGTGTCGACTGTATCCCGGGGTGACACTCCTGCGCCGAATGCCGCATTGACGTACCCGGCATATCGCACAAAAGTGAGCAACCATGTCACCCTTGAGAAGAAAGTTCCTCCCGTCGGTGGCGCTGGCCGCCGGCGTCACGCTCGTGTTCGGCATGACCCCGGCCACGGCGGCGAAGGCAGCGGGACCCGACGGCCCGGCCCTGGCCAAGCAGCTGGTCGGCAAGGTCACGGTCAACGGCGTCAACCGCCACCTGATCGCCCTGCAGCGGTTCGCCGACACCAACGGCGGCACGCGCGCGGCGAGCACCGAGGGGCACAAGAAATCCGCCGAGTACATCGCCACGAAGCTGGAAGCCGCCGGGTACGACGTGACTCGCCAGGAGTTCCCCTTCACCTACAACCAGACCCTGGCGCAGAAGCTGACCGCGGGCGGCGCGAACGTGCCGATCATCGCGATGTCGTACACGAAGAGCACGCCGGTCGGCGGCGTCACCGCGCCACTGGCCGTGGTCCCGGCCGACGGCGACGCGACGCCCGGCTGTGAGACGACCGACTTCGGCGACCTCACCGGCAAGATCGCGCTGATCAAGCGTGGCGGCTGCACCTTCGCCATCAAGCAGCAGAACGCGGCGGCCGCGGGGGCCATCGCCGCCATCATCTACAACAACACCGACGGCGACGTCAACGGCACCCTGGGGTCCCCTGAGGACGCGAAGATCCCGACCGGCGGCATCACCGCCGCCGCGGGCGCCTCGCTGTTCCCGCAGGACGGCAAGCCGGTCACCCTCGAGATCCGCGCGATCCAGGAGGACCGGACCAGCTACAACGTCATCGCCGAGACCAAGACCGGCCGCAAGGACAACGTGGTCATGCTCGGCTCGCACCTGGACTCCGTCCCGGAGGGCCCCGGCATCAACGACAACGGCTCCGGCTCGGCGACGCTGCTCGAGACCGCGCTGCAGCTCGGCAGCACGCCGAAGGTCAACAACGCGGTCCGCTTCGGGTTCTGGAGCGCGGAGGAGTTCGGCCTGATCGGCTCGACCTACTACGTCGACCAGCTCAGCTTCGACGAGCAGCTCAACATCGCGCTGTACCTGAACTTCGACATGATCGGCTCGCCGAACGCCGGGTACTTCGCCTACGACGGTGACAACTCCGACGGTGTCGGCGCGGGCCCCGGCCCGTATGGCTCGGCGCAGATCGAAAAGCTCTTCGTCGACTACATGCGCGACGGCCGTGGCGTGAACCTCGAGGGCACCGACTTCACCGGGCGGTCGGACTACGGCGAGTTCATCGCCATGGGCATCCCGGCCGGCGGGCTCGACACCGGTGCCGAGGTCATCAAGACCCCGGCGCAGGCGGCGAAGTGGGGCGGCACGGCGAACATCGCGTTCGACCCGTGCTACCACCAGGCCTGCGACAACCTGGGCAACGTCGACCGGGTCGCGCTGGACCGCAACGCCGACGGCGTGGCGTGGGCGCTGGGCGTCTACGCGACGAGCACCGAGAGCGTCAACGGCGTGCAGCCGAACGGCAAGTCCGCGAAGGCGGCGAAGGCCGCGAAGCTGCAGCAGCGCGCTTCGCACCGGGGCTTCGCGGCGCACGTCGCGGGTGACCCGAACGCTGTAGCCTCGTAACGCACTGAAGGGGACTTTCCTCGCGTCACGCGCGAGGAAAGTCCCCTTCGTCGTGTCTCAGCCCAGGTTGCTGGTGCCGAACGTGTCGCAGCGGGCCGGGTCACCGGTCTGGAAGCCGGTGGTGAACCACTTCTTGCGCTGCGCGGACGTGCCGTGCGTGAACTTCGAGCGGTCGACCTGGCCGCCGCCGAGCTTGGTCTGGATGTAGTCGTCGCCGATCCGGGACGCGGCGTCCAGCGCGGAGTCGACGTCCTCCTGCGTGACCTCGGTGATCAGCGGCTTCCCGCTCTGCGTCGGCGTGGTCGTGGCGTGGTTGCCCCAGACCCCGGCGTAGCAGTCGGCCTGCAGCTCCAGGCGCACCGAGCCGGACGTCGCGCCGGTGCCGGTGCCCTTCTTGGACGTGCCGAGCAGGTTCTGCACGTGGTGGCCGTACTCGTGCGCGAGCACGTACGCCTCGGTGAAGAGCCCGCCCTGCGCGCCGAAGCGCGTCTTGAGCTCGTCGAAGAAGGCGAGGTCGATGTAGACCTCGGAGTCGGCCGGGCAGTAGAACGGCCCGGTGTCCGATGTCGCGCTGCCGCAGCCGGTGCGGACGCCGCCGTTGAAGAAGTTCGTCGGCGCCTTCTGGTACGTCGTGCCGGAGCGCGAGAACTGCTGCGTCCAGTAGTCCTGGACCGAGTTGATGATCGCGACGATCGCGCAATCGTGGTTCTTGTTCGCGTCCGCGCCGGTCTTGCACGTGCTCGCGAGCTTGCTGTTGTCCACCTGCTGCCCGGAGCCGACGCCGCCGAGGCCGTTGCCCAGGTTGACCGAACCCGGATTGACCCCGGTGAACTGCGAGATCAGGAAGTAGATCACCAGCCCGACCACGCCAAGCCCACCGCCGCCGATCGCCAGGCGACCGCCGACCCCACCGCCACCACCGCTGCCACGCAGGTCCTGGACCTCTGAGGCGTCCAAGCCGGCGTCGTCGTCGAACCTCACGGGCAGATCGTAGCCCGGAACCCCCGGACACAGTCCTGGGCGCGGCCTCTGCGCTGCGGGCCGCACCCAGGACTTGATACCGAGGTTTGTCTGTTTGAGCGGTTGGCCACGATCGGGCCCGGCGTCCGGCTCTGTCGTCACGGCTGCCGAGGCCGTGACCCGATACAGGCCAGATCGACGCCGAATGCGCGAGAAGATCAATCCGAACGCATCGAAGACGCCCCGCACGTGCTGTTCACAGTCGCGACCGAACCGGTACCGATCCGTGCCGGCCGCGGGGACACAGCTAGCGGTCAACCGCGTGGATCACCCGCCACGCAACCACCTGACCTCTCCCGGCTGGAGGCCACTACCGGCACGTCACCGACGCCGTGCCGTATAGCCTGACCGACCACCCGACACAAGCAGAATGCGCCTTTCCGGCCCAAGTCTCAACCTTTTCGTAATCCTCCTTCGGGCGATATTTCACCTGGATTTCGACCTACTACGGAGTACGGACTCGGCGCGCACGGACGGTTGATCGGCGTTCTACTCTTCCTTATGACCGAGGAGCCGCCGGTGCCATGGCTGAACGAGACCGAGTTCACGGCCTGGCGCTTCTACATCGTCGCGACCCTCCGCCTGCGCCAGCGGCTGCACCGTGAGCTCGCCGAACAGCACGACGTCTCCCTGGTCGACTACGAGGTGCTCGTCGGCCTGGACGCCATGGGCCCGCAGCGGATGTCCGAGCTGGCCACGAAGATGGGGCTGACCAAAAGCCGCCTCTCGCACCAGGTCGCCCGGCTCGAGGAGGCCGAGCTCGTCCGCCGGGTGCGCGACCCCGAGGACAAGCGCGGTGTGGTCGTCGAGCTCGCCGACGCCGGGGCGGCGGTGCTCAAGCGGGCCGCGCCGACGCACGTCGAGGGCGTCCGCGCACACCTGATCGATCTGTTGAGCCCGGAGGAGCAGGCGGTCATCGGCGAGGTGTTCATCCGCGTCGAGAAGCACCTGGACGAGCTCGGAGGGTGAATCAAAGCTGGCGGTTATGCTCTTTTCGAACCTCCACCCGAAAGTTCAACGATTGTTGAATAGTGTAACGGTGTAGAGCGGGAGCAACACGCAGGCGGTGACGCGAGGTGAGCGTCACCGCCTGTTTGTCTGGCCGTAGGAACTACTTGAGCATCTTCTGCGTGCGCTCGATGCGCTCGCGCAGGCTCTCTTGGAAGCCGTCGTCCTGCTTCAGGGTATCGATGTGCTGGGCGATAGCTGCGCGGATGACCTCCGACACAGGCTTGTTCTCAACGCTGGCCACGGTCTCCAGCTCTTCCGCTTGCTCCGGCGAAAGCCTGATCGTCATCGCCTTCGGTGTCTTCATGGGCGCCCTCCTTGTCTAGACATTATGCCTCACGGTTGCGTGGTGCGCAACAGGAGTGCTACCGTGGTATCAATCTACCAAGTAACAAGGAGACCATGATGGCTACCGAACAGCACGCCGACCACCCGAGCAGCGCTTCAACATCCAGATCGACCGCGAGCACTTCAAGGTCACCAAGCCCAAGCTGACCGGCGCGGAGCTGCGGAAGCTGTCTGAGCCGGACGTGCCGGCCGACCGTGACCTGTCGGGTGCGGCCGGGTGAAGACGATCTCCTCATCGAGGACGGTGACGCGGTCGAGATGCGAAACGGTCTGCGCTTCTTCACGGCGCCGGGGCAGATCAACCCCGGCGCGGGCCGCTGAGAAGGAGGACCTGACCATGCTGCCTCTTGTCGACATGAACTACCTCGCCAGCCGGTATCCGGACCACGCAGTACAAGAAGACGGCGGCATGATCTGCGTGGTCATCCGCAGCTGGAAGGTGCCCCCGGGCTAGCAGGAGGGGCAGACCGATCTGCTGCTCCGGCTCGCCTCGGGTTACCCGGACATTCCGCCTGACATGTGGTGGTGCGCCCCGGGGCTGGTCTTGGTTAACGGCGGCGCGCCGCAAGCAACCGAGGTCGTAGAGACCTACCTTGGGCAGCAATGGCAGCGTTGGTCGCGCCACTTTCCGCAGCCTGCACAGTGGCGCTCGGGGATCGACGGCCTTGAAAGCTACCTGGCGAAGGTGCGCGCCGAAATGATCAGATCAGCGGGGATAGCAGCATGACCGCCTCAATAACGTTTCCGGAAACGCTGGCCCATGAGTTGGCCGACCGGGCGAACGACCCAAGGGAGGCGGGCGTGCTACTGGTCGGCATCGCGCGTCAGGCTGGCCAGCTGTGCCTCCTAGCCCGTGAGCTGCACTGGTACCCGACGACCAGTACGACATCCGAGAGCAAAATCGCCTTTCGATCCGTTCGGGTGGCTACGTCAAGGCACTCGCACGTGCTGAGGAGATCGGCGCCACTGCGGTCTGGCTGCACACTCACCCTCAAGGTTGGCCCGAAAACAGCATCTACGACGATGCAGTTGATGCGGAGCTGAGCGAGGTCTTCCCGGGCGAACCGGGCAGACGTTCTACGCCAGCTTAGTTTTCTCACCCTCGGACGACGTCTGTTCACTTTCAGCGGCCGGGTGTACGACGGCGACGATGTGACACCGATCAGTCGAGCGTGGGTCCCCGGCTCGCGACTTCGACTAGTTAGCGCAACCATTACACCACCAGCAGAGCGAATCTCGCCGCAGTCGACCGGCATAAGTAAGCGTGAATTTCATGGTAGCTGCGCTGCCTCTTCCTCAAATCCACTCAGAGTCTCCATGCCCGGCTGCTTCCGACGGTCAGGCGGCAGCGTCCCCGGTGTCACGTCGGCGTCTTGGCCTTCCACTCCGGAACGTCAAACTGATGCGCGTCTAAGCGCCGCTCGGCCGTAGCTCGCTCCTCATCGGTGAACAGGTCGACATACTTGCCCTTCGGTACGGCCGCTTCGACACTCCACTCCAGCATCCGCGCCTCCCAAAGCCGAGCGAACCCATCCGAAGTGGCACGCCCATGCAGGAGAATCTTCGCGGCACCGACGCCGCCATGCATCGTCACCATCTCAAGAAACAGCTTCGCTCGGTAGTTGATCGTCTTGGCCAGGTGCCGCGGTACCCGGCATACATCTCGTCCGTGAACTCCCGTGCCAGGTCGGCTTGTCTGTCGGCATCGGTCGGTGAGGTCATCACGACTCCTCGGCGCTAGCTCTTGCTCGCTGCAGTCGCCCGCTGATTTCGGCAAGTCGAATTGGCCCCGGTTCGGCATTCTGAACTGGCCCCGGCGGCTGGGTTGCGGGATCGGTCGGCATCTTGATGTGGCCCCACCTGGGGTCGTCGGCGTGGGGGCGGCACTTTGATTTGGCTCCACCTCGTTCGGGTGTTGCTGCTGGTCGAGGTGGGTGCTGGCCGGTGACGATGGCGTGGTGGTGAGCGAGCGTGAGCCCGGGCCGGTGGTGACGCTGGTGTGGGCGCTGGACGAGGTGTTCATCGGGTTCGCGGGCCAGCCGGTCGCGGTGGTCCGCCGCGAGCTGGAGGACGCCTGCGAGGTGTGGGACTGCCGGCTGGACGAGGACACGTTGGACGTGTTCGCGGCCGAGATCGCCGCCGGTGAGCGGGTCGAAATCGACGCGGGAACGATCCGCGTCCGGCCGGACGGGCCGGTCGAGGTGGACTGGCGCGACGCGCCGTTCTGACGGCTGTGGTCAGCTGGCCCGGCTGGTGCGGCGGCGTTTGGTGGTGCGCAGCCGGAACGAGTCGCTGCCGGTCTCGATGATGGACGCGTCGAACGTCAAGCGGTCGACAATCGCGGCGCAGAGCCGCGGGTCGGTGAAGGTGCGGGCCCACTCGCTGAACGCGGAGTTGCTCGCGATCGCGATGCTGGAGCGTTCCTCCCGTTCGGTGAACACCTGGAACAGCAGCTCCGCGCCGCGCCGGTCCAGCTCCAAATACCCGAGTTCGTCGAGGCAAAGGAGATCGACGCGGCCGTAGCGGGCGATGGTCTTGGACAGGTGCTTGTCGTCGGCGGCCTCGACGAGTTCGTTGACCAGTGCGGCGGCTGTGACGTAGCGGACCTTGAACCCGGCCTCCGCGGCGGCGGTGCCCAACCCGATCAGCAGATGGGACTTGCCGGTGCCGGAGTCCCCGATCAGGCAGACCGGCTGCCCCGCGCGGATCCAGGCCCCTTTGGCGAGGGTATGCACGAGTGCGGGCGGGACGTTCGGGTTCGCGGCGAAGTCGAAGTCCTCGATCCGTTTGGTGCGCGGGAAACCGGCCTGCTTGACCAGGCGGGCCTTGCGGCGGACCTCGCGGTCCTCGCACTCGATGAACAACAGCTCGGAGAGGAAGGTCTTGTAGGTGGCCTGCTGCCGCGCCGCGGCGGCGGCCTGGTCGCCGAAACGGTCGCGGATCGTGGGCAGCCGCAGGATCCGGCAGGCCTGCTCGATCGCGGCGTCGGCGGCTTCCTCGGTGAGCTGGTCCCGGCCGCGGGCGGTGGTGCGGGTCATGACGCGTTCCCCTTCCTCGGAGTGTTGCGTGCAGCAGCTGGTCGTAGACCTCGATTGACGGTGCGGGTCGGGAGTCCGGCGGCAGGTCGGCGTCGCGGCGGCGTTCGGGCAGGGACACGACCTCTGCTGCGGCTGCGCTGCGGCCGCGGCAGCTCCGTGGCGGGTTCGCCTGCTGCTGCGGCGTGTTTGCGGGCCTCGATCGCGACCACGTCGGGTGAGACCTGACCCGGCCTCCAGGGTGACGCGGATCCCGGCGATCACGTGCGCATGAGCCATCCGCCGGTGCAGCAGCAGAACCTCGATCAGCAGCCGGGTCCCGGCCTGGTCACCGTGCTTGGCGCGGGCGGCGGCCCAGAACGCGTCGTGGGTAGCGGTGAACCAGCCCTTCTGCCGCGCATGGACCAGCGCGGTCGCCCCGCGCAGCGCACCGGGCTTGCCGGCCAGGACCTCGAGATAGTGATCGAGCACCAGGTGCTGGCCGCCCTTGGTGGTCAACCGGGGATGCCGGGCGACCTCGGTGGATCCGTGCAGCACCACCAGGTTCTCCGCGTCGAGCTTCGCCCGCACCGTCTGCCCGATCAGCCGCGCCGGGACCGAGTAGAGCGCCTGGCGGACGGTGATCCGCGCGTAGCGGTCGACCCGGGGTGTCGTGGTCAGCGCGATGTCGAACTCGTCCACCGGCAACGCCGCCAGCAGCGGCGCTTCGAGGGCGAAGTCCTGCCCGATCGTGGTGACCCGCGCGTCGATGTGGCGGGCGTCCTCGGCCCGGTCCGCCGCGGCGAGCTTGTCGTTGATGTCAGCCAGTCCGGAGATGTCGGCGATCTTCGGGACCGGGACGAACCAGCGCCGCCGGAACCGGCCGCCTTCGCCCTCGACACCGCCCTTCTCGTGAGCGCCTTCTATGCCTGGCATGCAATAGAAACTGGTGACACCGTAGGCGGACTTGAACAGGACCCACCGGTCGTTTTCCACCCGTGATCGGCCGAAGCAGACCCGCCGGACCGCCGAGGACAGGTTGTCGTATCGGATTTCCCCTGCCGGGACGCCGCCGAGCTCGGTGAACGCGGCGACATGGCCGGCGAAGAACGCCTCCTGGCCTTGTGACGAGTAGACGCGGTGAATTGCCTTGCCAGAGAACGACATTCGCAGCGTGAAGAGGAAGCACTTGGTGTCGACGTCGGCGACGTTGACCCAGACCTCGGCGAAGTCGACCTCGGCGTCCTGCCCAGGAAGATGTGTCTGCGGAACAAACCCGTCCATCACACCCGCCCGATTCCTGGCCTCCAGCACGATCTCTGCGCGGCGGGCCGCGACATACTTCGACACCGTGCGATAGGCGATCGTCGCGGCATGCTCGTCGACCAGCCGCTCCCAGATTCGATGCGCGGTATGCCGCTGCTTACGCGGAGCGTCCAGATCCGCCCGCAACATCTCGTCCATCGCCCCGCGCAGCGGACCTGTCACCGGCGACGACCGGGCCGGTGTCTTGCGTGCCGGCGGGACCGCCGACCCAAGCGCCTGCCGCACCGTCCGGCGATGCACCCCATGCCGGTCGGCCAGCGCCCGGACCGACAACCCCTCCACCCGGGCATCCCGCCGGATCAGCGCGAACAACTCCACCCTGGACACCATTCCGGCTCCCACGCGGACGGCCCCTCACCGGCACTGTCCACCCAGGACCCTCAACTCGACCCACCGACTCGCACGCCACGAGCAGGAATTCGCCCGATCGGTGGGGCCCGCTAACGGTGCCGAACCGGGGCCAAATCACGATGCCACGGCCACCCGGCGAGCGAGCGCCGTTACATCAGGCGACCGGTTCTGGATCACCACTCTCCTGCGACTCAGCCGCCTCCGCCACCTTCTCGTCGGACAGCGCGATGAGCAACGCGAGCAGACTGCGCGCTTCGGCTGGCGTCAGCGCTGGGCTCCACTGCAAGATCCCCTTGGTCTGCCTGCCTGGCGCCCAGGTTGTCGGCCATAGGGCCAGCCCAGTGCCTGTTGCCGCTCAAGACAAGATCTCGAACGGTTGAAACCATCGGTCTGACACCTGAGGTCCCGAGGCCGTAGCGGCGCGAGCGAACTGACCGCTACGGCAGCCTTAGGCTCTTCCGGCCAACTGATTGGTGTCGGCTCGGTTCCCCACGACCGAGTGCAGGATGCCGTTGTAGGCCAGGTCCCAGATCCGGCGTCGTCCTGCAGGCGCTGATGTTGTCTGGAGCTTTCGGCCGTCTCGTCAACGAGGTGCAGGTTGAGGGAGTTGCTGTAGGTGTAGGCCTTGACCGAGTCGCTCGTAGGTACGGACCCAGGCCTTGTTCATCATCACCCACTCGCTCCGGCGGCGCTGCTCTCCTTCATGACGATGGTAAGCCAGAGCTGCGCCAGCCGCCATAGCGACCCAAATCCACCAGAAGTGCATCCAGTCGTAGTAAAGCCGCGGACGATGAATATTCCCACCATGACCAGGACATAGACTCCAGCCACCGCGGTCAGGGCTTTGCGTCGGCTGGCCTGATACCAGACGAGCGTCGGGCCTTGGCCGGACGGCGACGCAACTTGGCCGACAGGCTGGTATCGCGGTCGTGGTCAAGCGCGGGGTCGCCCTTGTCGGTGCTGGTGTAGGCCGGGGCATGCGGCGGAAATGGCTGTCCAGTCTGTGGGTCGGGCTTCGGCGGTAGCGAGGTGAATCCGACCTGCTCGTCTTGCTGCGATTCAGGTGCTGCGGCCGGGTCGGTGTCGTCAGCCATCACTCATGCTCGATTCCGCAATGTTGCCCGCCGCCATGCCGCCGATGAAGCCACCAATGACCGCCCCGACAACGGTGCCCGCTACCGGTACCTCGGAGCCTGCCACCGCCCCGACGAGGGCGCCACCGGCCCAACCGCCGGCGATCTGACCAGCGGTCTCAGCGACGGTGGTGACAGCGACCTTGCCCAGGTCCTCGCCCATGGCGACGTCCAAGCTGGCCGAGCCGACGGTGACTAGCGTGCCTACGAGCGGTAGGCCTTTGAGCACGACCTTGCCGCCTTTGGCGAACACGCTGGCCGATTCGCCGACAAGCGAGCCGGGGTTCAGGACGATGAACTGCTTGGCTGGTTCGGGGATCTTGTTCATCCAGTGCCCGATGCTGTCGGCCCGAGCTGCCATGGTTCCGGCCTTGGCTTGTGAGTCCGCTTCCCAGGTGCTCAGGACGGTCTTGTCGGCGTCGGTGAGGTATTTGCCGTTGGCTACTTTGTTGAAGACTTCGGCTGAATCGGACAGTTCTACCGAGAGCCGGGTCAAGTCATTGACGGCTTCCTGCGATCCCTTGATGGCATCGAGCCCCGTGCTCAGGGCCATGACGCTGATCTTCTTCAGGCTCTTGACCCAGCCGTCGATGCCGGTGGCGAGCTTGTCCAAGTCTTCGTGGGCGGTCTTCTCGAGCTCGCGCGCCTCGAGCACGATGTTGCTGCAGTCGTTGTAGACCGGGGCCTGGCGGTTCCAGTCGTCAATGGCGGCGTGGTATTGGTCCATGGCCTTGTCGTGCTCGATGGACATGCGCTGCGCGTCGGCCGGAGACTGCGGCGAGGTACCGTTTCCTAGCGGCGGGCCGGGTGGAATCGGCGCGGGCGGGTAAATTTCCACGATCGTGACCTTGAGTCCGGCCGCGGCCGCTTTGCTGTGGGCGTCGTACATCTTGGCTCGCACGGCGTCCAGGCGGTCGGCGAAGGTCAAGAGCCCTTGCCGGAACTCGTCGGTGTGACCAATTAGGGTGTTGCCGCCGTCGGTGGTGTCCGTCAAGTCGCTGCGCAGGGCGTCTCCCGCCGGCCCTTCCCAGACATCCTGAGAGTGAGTGCGGGCGGTCACGCAGGCGTCCACGGCCTGGTGCATCGCGCCCAGCAGTCGGCTGAGCCAATCGGCGCTCTGCCGGGCGGTCGACGGTTCGCCGAGGACCCGGGTGTTGAGGATCAAGCTCCCCATGTTGACGCCTCCTAAATCGGCCCGCGGGTGCCACCCATGGTGCGGGTCGCCACGTTCTCGATGTCGCCATAGCTGCCGTTGGCCCGGTGGATTTTGCCTGCCGTGTCCGTCAAGACGCCGCCGAGTGCGGCGCTTGCTCCGACCAGCTTGGCGATGGCCTTGGCCACCAGTTCGGTACTGGCGCCGCAGTCCGGCGCGGCCGGTGCCAGGCTGGCCAGCCCGTTGAACGCGTCGGCGCCTCCATGAAGCCCACTGGCCAAGCTGTCCAGGCCGCCCGGTCAACGTGGTAACCGCTGCCAGGTCCGCTCATGTCCGGTTCCTCCCGTCTGGGTCGTGGTCGAAGACGACCACATCCGCGCCGAGGTGCCGGCAGGTCTCTTCCAACGCATCCGGTGGAATGGACACCCACGGCTGGCGAGTACCACAGCAGGCGCGCAGCAACTGCGGCGAGGCGTAGGCCAACAACGCCACCTCGCCGGTCTCCAACTCAGCCAGCTTGATCTCGGCGCGACTGCTACCCAACCGGTGCGGCCGCGAGGGGAGGTAGACCATGCCGGAGGTGAGCGAGGGTCCGCCTCGACCTGGCAACGGCCCGCCCTGCACCTGTTCCGGCACGCCCTGGTCAAGCACCACGCAGGCGAACCCGACCACCTTGCGCAAGTGGTCCAACTCGCTGGCCGGAATGGTCACCAACGCCTGATCCGCTCCGCATCCAGCCGCCAAGGCTTCAGCTGAGGAGAACGCGACCAAGGCCAGCCCGTTGCGGACGGTCTCACGCAGCTCTACCGCCGCCTCGGTCGCGCCCGCGGTAACCCGCTGGGTCGGTACCCACACTTCGGGTGGCAGGTAGTGCAGCTCATCGTGTCCAAGATCTGCGGTATGCGCCGCTTGCGCAGGTCTTCGCGGCTCACCCGCACCCCTCGTTCCACAACATCAGTGACCTCCCCGATCACGTTAGTGTGTTCTCTCGGCTGCCGAGTGTAGCGATCCGAACGCTCAGCGGCTGGGATTTCGGAGATCAGGCCGGTCTCACTCAGATGGGGCAGCCGGTTGCTGGGACTGGCTCTACGAGCTTCGACAGCTCTGGCCAAGTATCTCATCTCAACATAGACTCGTTGAGCAATCCGATGTGGCAACTTGAATAGTTATTTGAGTGTCGCTAGATTCAATAGTACAAATTCGCTCGTAAGTACCCGCATCCAGCAAGCTTATAACACAGCACTTCCCAGCTGAACCAAGTTCAACTACTTTCCAGCTTCACCTATATCCTATTCAACAACAGCACCAGCTACCGCAGCTCTTCATAATTTATACTCATGCAACGCATTATCTACATAACGCATCCACGCAGCTACAACTACTCACCACATTTGCTATTTCACCACCCCATCTCTCTCAACCGGCCGTGCCTACGAGACATGCTCACGGAGCTTGTCGGGTTAGGGATCAATTACGTCATTGTCCACAAAATCGATCGGCTGGCCGCAACAAGCGGGACGACTTCCTGATCAACGAGGCCATCTCCGAGGCG
Organism: uncultured Actinomycetota bacterium; assembly: GCA_963762765.1. Lineage (GTDB taxonomy): Bacteria > Actinomycetota > Actinomycetes > Mycobacteriales > Pseudonocardiaceae > Amycolatopsis. The sequence goes on along the minus strand of CAVXMR010000045.1, from coordinate 117,068 downwards.
GGCGCGGCACTCGTCTCCGTCGTCGATCTTGTCGATGACAGCCCTCAGGGACGCTTCAACTACACCATCCAGGCCGGTCTCGCCCAGCTCTACAGCGACAACCTTGCGGTCGAGGTGATGAAGGGCATCACCGCCAAGGTCCGGGATGGTGGCACGCCATACCGCGTCCCGATGGGCTACCTGAACAAGCGGCGAATCGAGGCAGCGCTGACATCCGGTGGGTCGAGGTTGACCCTGACCGTGGGCCGCTCATCACGTGGGCGTTCGAGCAGTACTCCACCGGTGACTGGTCACTCTCAAAGCTTCGAGCCGCGCTCAACGCCAAGAGCTTCACGACGAGAACCACCGCCAAAACTGTCGGGCAGCCACTGAGCGTAAACGCCATGAACCGCATCCTCCGAAATGTGTACTACACCGGAATTGTCCCGTTCATGGGGGCGTACTACGAGGGCGACCACGACGCGCTGGTTGATATATCGACATGGCTGCGGGTGCAGGACGTACTGCACGCCCACAACCGCGCAGGCGACAAGGACCGCGAACACGCTCACTACCTCAAGGGCAGCATCTTCTGCGGCGAGTGCGGCAGCCGCCTGATCTTCAGCCGCAACCGGGGCAAGATGGCAAGGCCTACGACTACTACGTGTGCATCGGTCGCCACCGTAAGCGCACGCCGTGTGCGCGTAAGTACGTCAGCCTTGTGGCGATCGAGGAGGGCGTAGAGCGTTTCTACGAGACGTTCCAAGTTCGCGCCGGAGCGCGTCCGGCAGATCAAGGCGGTGGTGGGCACGAGCTGGTCAACGAACGCGCAGAAGCTGCCGTCATGGCACGAATCGCCGAGAAGCGTCTGCGAGAAGCTCGCACCGAACGCGAGGCTCTCCTCAAGGCTCACTACGCGGGCGCGGTGCCGTAGGACCTGCTGAAATCTGAGATGGATCGGATGATGCGAGCGATCGCGGCAGCGGACAAGGAGATGACAGCTGCCACCGCCAACGTCGCCGACCTGGAACAGCAACTCCGACGTGCTCTTACTGCCGCTGCGAACTGCGCCCAGAGCTACCGCATCGCGGTGCCGGCCGTTCGGCGCCTCCTCAACCAGGGCTTTTTCGAGAAGATCTACATCAGTCAAGAGGGCACGGTTGAGCGGGCTGACCTGACGGAGCCGTTCGTTGCGCTACTGACTGGCGAGGGGCAGGCGGGCGTCCAGGTCGTCTCAGAACCGGCAGACGCCGCGCAGACGGATGGAACGTCACCCGACGCCGATCCGACCGTCTCGGCACGTCTGGGCGGCGCAAACACCATGGCAGACGTCCGATCCATGATCGTCACGGGCGATATCCGACCACACGAAACTCCCGGTCAGGAAGTCCTAACCGGGAGTTCGAAAATGATTCACATGGCGGTAGCGGTGGGATTCGAACCCACGGAGGGGATCGCCCTCGCATGTTTTCAAGACATGTTCCTTCGGCCGCTCGGACACGCTACCTCGGTCCTGAGCCTAGCCGACGGCTCCCGAGGCTCGTTTCGAGACCTTTCCGTGATGCCAGGGCACCTACGATCAGGCCATGACTTCCGGGGGGAGCGACCCGTCGTCGGTGCGCGCGCTGAGCGTGAAGCTGGCCGTGCTGGGCATGGTGCTGGCCGGGACCGTGCTGGTCGGGCTCGGGGTCTACAGCGCGTGGGACGACGGCCGGTCGGCAGGGGTGTTCCCGGCGCGGATCGTTGCCGTCGACGGCAAGAAGTTCACCACCGAGTTCGTCGGCGCGGGCGGCGCCGTGTTCCGGCAGAGCCAGGACCGCTGGAACGGTTTCAAGCCGCAGGTCGGCGACACGGTCGACGTCCGGTACTGGCCCGGCGAGCGCCGGGTCAGCGTCGACCGCGGCGGCACCCCGACCATGCTCGTGCTCGGCGGTGTGCTCCTGCCGGTCGGCCTGATCGGGGGCGTCTACCTGCTCGTGCGAGCGCGCCGGGTCAGCTCCAAGCCGGAGTGAGCGCGGCGCCCTGCGCGCGTCCGGCGAACGCCGCCGGGGCGCGTGTGGCCGGGTCGAGCGGGTTCTCGCCGATCGCGGCCAGCGAGGCCTCGTCCGGCGCGATCACCAAGACCTCGGAGCCGTCCGTGCGGAGTTCCTCGACGATCTCGGTGAGGGACTTTTCGCCGGGGATCGGGGCGTCGGTGCCCAGCGGCACGATGATCGTGATGCGGGCGAATCCGGCGGCGTAGTCGGCGTTCTCGGCGGAGCGGACGCCGCCGTCGACGTACCGCCGTCCGCCGATCGTCACCGGCGGCCAGACGCCCGGCACCGCACAGCTCGCGGCCACCGCGTCCACCAGCTCGACACCGGACTCGCGATCGAACCGGCGCGGCTCGCCGGACTCGGCGTCGACCGCCACCACCACGATCCCTCGCGTCGGCCAGTCGTGCGACGGCAGGCGGGACTCGACCACGGCTCGGCGGTCCGCCTCGGGAACCGTCTCGGCGGCCAGCGCGAGTTCGCCGACGCGACGCATCGTCGCGGTGAAGTCCGTGGGGTCGGCGTAGGCCGAGGTGAAGTTCTCCGCGAACTTCTCGAAGTCGATCTCGGCCGCGATCTCCTTGGCCTGCAGCGCGGGGTCGGTCTGGCGGGCGAGCAGATCGGCCAGCGGCAGCCCGCTGCCGAGCTGCGCCGCGACCGCCGACCCGGCCGACGTGCCCACGATCAGCTCCGCGTCCGTCAGGTCGTGGCCCTTCTCGGCCAGCCCCGCCAGCAACCCCGTCGTCCACGCGATCCCGGCGACGCCGCCCCCGCCCAGCACCAAAGCATGCCCGTTCGTCACCCCACGACCCTACCGATCCGTGCGACGCTGCGAGGCATGCCCGAGGTCACCGGTATCCACCACGTCAAGTTCCCGGTCAGCGACCTCGCGCGCAGCCGCGAGTGGTACGAGCGCGTGCTCGGGCTCAGGGTCGAGGTGGAGTTCCCCGACCACGACGGCGTCGTGCGCGGGGTCGCCGGCCGCCTCGGCGACGTCACGGTCGCGCTGCGCGTGCAGGAGACCGCGGCCGCGGGCATCAGCGGCTTCGACCCGGTGTGCTTCGCCATCGCGGACAAACGGGCCGCCCAGGAGTGGCTCGCGCACCTGGACGCCCTCGGCGTCGAACACCCGCCGCTGATCGAGGCCACGAACGGCTGGATGGTCCGGGTCAACGACCCTGACGGCACCGACATCCGCCTCTACAGCACGGCGAAAGACGACTCGGACGACCACACCGGCGAAGCCGGGTACGCCCGCCGCGTCGATTAGGGCTGGCGCATCGCCTTCGCGGCTATCCGCGCGCGGACCTCGGGGCGCCGCAGCGGCGGCACGGTCGCGGGCGGCTGACGGCGTTCAGGGAGCTGCTCGAGCAGCCGCGTGGTGATCTCGGTGATCTCCGCGACGGCGGCTTCGAACGGCTCGCGTGTCGCGTCCGAAAGCGCCTGCACGCCGGTCACCTTGCGGACGTACTGCCGGGCCGCCGCCTCGATCTCCTCGGCGGTCGCGGCCGGTTCGAGCCCCCGGAGGGTGGTGATGTTTCGGCACATGTACCTCAGGGTACGTCTCTTCGGACGTCTCGATCACACGGTTGGGTAGGCCCGCGCCCACCTCGTTGACGCCGCCACGCGCGCTTGGGCAGTGTCGGGGAAGTGCCTCTCAGACCGCGATCGTTCCGCATCTCCCGCCCCGCCCCCGAAACCGAAGAAGTTCCCGAAACACCGATCCCGGAACAGGCCTGGCCCCGCGTACGGGCCGACGAGCTGTTGACACTGGTGGCGCACGTCCTTGCGGCACATGGGTTTCCCGAGCACCGGGCCCGGATGGCCGCCGAGGCGCTCTGCCACGGCGACCTCACCGGATCACCGGAGACCGGCGTCGCCGACCTCACCCGCGTCCACCTGCCCTTGCTGGAGAGCGGTTTCGTGCGCCCGCGCGCGGAGCCGCTGATGATCGCCGACCGCGGCGCCGCCGCGTTGATCGACTACCGACGCGCGCCCGGCCTGTGGGCGGTGGGTGACGCGATGGACCGCGCCGTGACGCGCGCGGGCCGATCCGGCGTCGGGCTGATTTCCCTGCGTGGCGTCGGGCCGTTCGGCCGGGCCGGGCATCACGCCGCGCGCGCGTTGCCGCACGCCATGATCGGGCTGGTGCTCGCGGCCGGCGGCGAGCCGGGCGCCCCGGTCAACCCGCTTGGCATGGCCGCGCCCGGCGGCGCGTACCCCGAATTCGTCCTCGACCTGGACGCCATCACCGGCGGCGGGCCCGAGCTGGCCGGGTTCGCGCTCCTGGTCGAGGTGCTCGCCGGGGTGCTTTCCGGCGTCGCCGACCACGAACACGACACCGGGCTGCTGGTACTGGCGGTCGCGCCGACGACGTTGCGCAGCGCGGACGGCTTCTACCGGGCGGCGAGTGCGTTGTTCGGCAGCATGCTCGGCTGGGACGGCGGCGAGCCGGTGCGCTACCCGGGCTGGCGCGAGGCGCAGTACCTGGAGCAGTGCCGCGCGCTGGGCGTGCCGCTGTCCGGGCCGGTCCGGCGCGAACTGGACGAGCTCGCCGCGCGGCTCGGCCTGCCACCGCTGACGTCCGTCGGCTAGTGGACCAGGACGACCTTGCCGCGGTCGGGTCCGACGGCGACGACGTCGCCATCGGTCAGCTGACGGCCGCGGCGGGTCTCCACCTCGCCGTTGACGGTGACCTCTTCGGCGTCGATCAGGTCCTTGGCGTGGGAGCCGTCCTCGGCGAGGCCGGCCAGCTTCAGGAACTGGCCGAGCCGGATGGGCTCACCGGTGATCGGCACGTCGCGGGGGTCACTCATGCCCGCATCATCCGCCCTTGGCCTGAGGGGCCCGCGACACGGCCTCCTTGTAGAGCGCGGCGACGTCGGTGTCGAAGTAGCTGCTGTAGGAGGTGTCCGCGTCCTCGCCGCCGTACTGGTAGCCGCCGATCACCCCGATCACCGTGCCCAGCTTGGTCTTCGGGTCCTGCCCGGTGACCCACGGGCCGCCGCTGGTGCCGGTCGGGAAGCCCGCGCAGTCGACCTTCAGCTGGTAGGTGTCCTGCTTGGTGGTGGTGTTCTGGCAGACCGCGGGCGTCTGGGCGTCGTCCGGGTAACCGGTGAGCGTGATGGCCTGCTCGAACGGGCTTCCGGTGGCGAGGGTGTTCGCGCCGGTCAGCGCCTCGATCGGCTCCGTGGTGCCCGGCTGGCTCGCGATCGCGAAGCCGACGTCGAGATCGGGGTCCGAAGAGGCCGTCCAACCCGGCGCGACCAGCTCGCTCGAGACGTCCCAGTAGCCGAACGGCGCGACGCCGTCGTGGAAGCCGGGCGCGAAGGTGATGCCGCCGATGTAGTCGCCGCCCTCGCCGTCGTGGATGCAGTGCGCGGCAGTGAGCAGTACGTCGCCTTCGTCGCTGTGCACGACGCTGGCGGTGCAGTAGTGGCTGCCTTCGACGAACAGCGCGCCGACCGCGGGGCTCGACACCGCGGGCAGGTCAGGGCCGGTCGAAACCGGGGTCGCCTCGATGGAGTCCTGCAGGTTCGCGGCCGCGTCGAGCGGTTTGACGACCACGGCGACGGTGCAGGCCGCGCCTAGGAGTAGGGCGGCGGCGAGGGTGAGCAGGACGGCCGGTCGCCGCACTCGCATCGCCTCCTCGTCACATTCGTGGCCGCTGCCTTACACATCACCATAAGGTCTCGGGTTCGCGCACCGGTAATGATCGAACGCACAGCGGTATTGTCTGTGACCACGGGTAACACCTGACGGGCGGGAGTGGCGATGAAGCGGTTCACGGACAAGGTCGCGGTGATCACCGGGGCGGGCTCGGGCATCGGCCGGGCGCTGGCCCTGGAGCTGGCCGGGCGGGGCGCCAGGGTCGCGGTGTCCGACGTGGACGAGGTGCGGGTCGCGGAGACCGCGAAGCTGGCAGGCGAGAAAGCGCGTTCGTACGTGCTCGACGTCGCCGACCGCGCCGCGGTGCTGGCGCACGCCGAGGAGGTCGCGGCCGATTTCGGTGGCGCCAACATCGTCGTGAACAACGCGGGAGTGGCGCTGGGCGCGACCGTCGAGGAGATGTCCTTCGAGGACTTCGACTGGCTGCTGGGGATCAACCTCGGCGGCGTGGTGAACGGGACCAAGGCTTTCCTGCCGCACCTGATCGCCTCCGGCGACGGGCACGTGGTGAACATTTCCAGCGTGTTCGGGTTCGTCGGGATCCCGACGCAGAGCGCGTACAACGCGGCGAAGTTCGCGGTGCGCGGGTTCACCGAGGCATTGCGCGAGGAAATGCTGATCGCGCGGCATCCGGTCGGCGTGAGCTGCGTGCACCCGGGCGGGATCAAGACGAACATCGTGCGCAACTCCCGCAGTGCCGCCGACGATCAGGAAGCGGCCGCGGCGGGGTTCGAGAAGATCGCGATGACGACGCCGGAGAAGGCCGCGCAGGTCATCGTGCGCGGGATCGAGCGCCGCTCGGCGCGGATCCTGATCGGCCCGGACGCCTATGTCCTCGACGCCATTCCGCGGGTGCTGGGCGCGGCTTACCAGCGTCCGGTCGCGTTGTTAGCCCGAATGGGGATCAAGCGCATGGAAGAGGGCTGAATCCGTTTCACGACTGCTGCGTTCAGTGCAGCGTGTTGGTCCGTGAAGGCCACCTTGAGGGACACTATCGCCCTCAAGGTGGCCTTCACGGATCAGGATGAGGTCACTCAATGGAGTTGCGTTTCTGTCGCGCGACCCGGAAATGCGCCAGAATGCGGGACGTCCGCGAGCCGTTCCCGGAGGTCCCCGATGTTGCGCACCGCACAGCGCACTACCGGCCGCAGTGCGCCCCGCCCGCGCTCGGCCGGCCGTGCCGACCGTTCCGCGGTGGAGCTGCTCGACCGCACGGGCATCATCGCGGCGAGCCTGCCGCAGCGCCGCCGCCCGGACGGTGAGATCCCGGAGCCGACGCCGATCTACACCCGGCCCCCGGTGTGCGACCAGGACCTCCGCCCGAAGTCCGTGGTGATCCGCCGGCGCGTGCGCGCGTGGCTGGGCAGTGGCGTCGCGGTGCTGCTGATCGGCCTCGGCTGGGTCGCCGGCAGCAGCATGGGCGGCGGGGTGCTGACGCCGTCGTCCGACGAAGTCGCCCAGGTCGACCCGAACCCGGCCGTCGACGCCCCCGTCGCGTCCCAGCCGCCGGCCGTCGTGGTCCAGCCGCAGACGCCGGTGACGGTCTACGTGCCGGTCCCGCAGCACAAGACGAGCCCGAAGCACGTCCAGGCGCAGGCTCAGCCGAAGCCCAAGGCGGAATCGGACGTGCCGCGGGTGGACCTGCCGCCGACGTCGGCCAAGCCGCAGGACCCGGTGGCCGAGATGCTGCAGCCGTGGGTGGACGCCGCCGAGCAGATGGCCCGGACCTACGACACTTCCCGCAGGTAGGGCCTCGTGAGCGTTCCGGGCGGTTCTAACCGCCCGGAACGCTCACGAGCCCGTCCAGCTGTACTCGTGTTCCGGGCGCCCCGTGGCCCCGTACCGCAGCCGCATCTCGATGGTGCCCGCCTCAGCCAGCGCGGTCAGGTACCGCTGCGCCGTCGCCCGCGCCATCCCCAGCTCCCCGGCCACCTCGGCCGCCGATAGCGGACGTCCCGCCTGCCGCAGCTGATCCGACACCAGCCGCGACGTCGCCGTCGACTGCCCCTTCGGAGCCGTCGACCGGTCCTGGTCATGGAGAACGCGGTAAGCGCGATCCACATCGTCCTGCGCGAAGGGACGTCCCTCGCTGATCAACGTCCGATACCGCGCATAGGACCGCAGCCGCTCAGCGAGCTGCCGGGTCGTGAACGGCTTGATCAGGTAGTTCAACGCCCCCGCGCGGATCGCCGCGGCCACCGAAGCACTGTCGGTAGCTGCCGACAGGACGATCGTGTCCGTCTGCAGCTCCGGCAGCACGGCCAAGCCGGACTCATCAGGCAGGTAGACGTCCAGCAGGACCAGGTCCGGCGAAAGCTCCCGTACGCGGGCGCGGGCCTCGGCGGCCGTGTGCGCCGTGCCGACCACCGCGAAGCCGTTCACGTCCTCGACGAAGCCCGCGTGGACTCCGGCGACGCGGAAGTCGTCGTCCACGATCAGCGTGCGGATCATGCGCTCTCCTCCGAAAGCATCCCGGGCAGCTTCGCCACGAACAGCGCGCCGCTCTCGCTGTTCCCCGCGTCGGCCAGCCAGACGTCGCCGCCGTGCGCCCGCGCGGCCTGCCGGGCCAGCGCCAGCCCGAGCCCGTGGCCGGGAGCGATCTTCGTCGAGACGCCTTCGTCGAACAACGTCCGCCGCAACTCCGCGGGCACTCCCGGCCCACTGTCCACAACGGACACGTGCAGCGTAGTGCCGTCGGTGAGCAGCCCGATCTCCACGGCCGCGGGGCGCCGCGGGCCCATCCGCGCGGCGTGCAGAGCGTTGTCGACGAGGTTGCCGATCACCGTGTTCGCCGCGATCGGGTCGGTCACCGTGACCGGCACCCACGAGTCGTCGGCGAGCTTCAGCGTGAGGCCCTTTTCCTGCGCCTGCTCGGTTTTCGCGACCAGCAGGGCCTGCAGATACGGGTCGGCCACGGTGTCGCCGACCGCGCTCGGCCGCGACGACGACGTCTCCGTCAGCGTCTCCAGATACTCGACGGCCTCGGCGTCGTGGCCGAGCTGCAGCAGGCCGGACAGTGTGTGCAGCCGGTTGGCGAACTCGTGCCGCTGCGCGCGCAGGCCGTCCGACAGCGCGCGGATGCCGTCGAGCTCGCGGGTGAGGGTGTCGAGGTCGGTCCGGTCGCGGAAGGTCAGCACGGTGCCGATGGCCCGGTCGTCGCGGTGGACGACCCGCGAGTTGATCACCAGCACGCGGTTGCCCGCGACCGCGAGCAGGTTGTCCACCGGAAGTCCTTCGGCGACGGCTTTGTGCAGCCGTGGCGACAGTTCCAGTTCGGACATCGTCGCGCCGATCGGCAGCTCGGTGCCGAGCAGGCGCTCGGCTTCGGTATTGCGCACGGACACCCGGTTTTGGACGTCCACGGCGAGGACGCCTTCGCCGATCCCGTGCAGCACCGCCTCGCGTTCATAGAGCAGCTCGGTCAGCTCGCGCGGCTCGAGGCCGTGCGTGACGCGCCTCAGCCGTCGGTTGAGCAGCGCCGATGCGCCCGCGCCGAGCAGCAGCGCGCCGGCCGCGAAGCCCAGCGTCGAGATGAGCAGGCTGTAGAAGTCGCCGGTCAGGTCGGTCACGTCGAAGCCGACGCTCACCTCGCCCACCGGATCCTGGTGGCCGGGCGCCCAGATCGGCGTCTTGCTCCGGACGGTCAGGCCCAGCGTACTGTCCTGCACCGCGCTGACCACTTCGTTGCCGGCCAGCGCTTCCTCGGGGGACGTGCCCACCCGCTGGCCGATCAGGCTCGCCGTGGGATGGGCCAGCCGGATGCCGTTGTCGTCGGTGATCACGACGAACCGCGCGTCGTTCCTGGCCGTGACGGCCAGTGCGCGCTCCTCCAGGGCGCCGCCCCTGATTCGCGCAGTCGCGTTCGTGATCACCACCGGATCGGCCGCGACGGACCTCGCGATCGACAACGCCCGAAGGCCGTATTGCTCGGTGAGGGTCTCGCGCAGCAGCACGCTGAACAGCGCCACGCCGATGCCGACGACCAGGACGACCACGCCGATCTGCAGCAGCAGCACCTGCCTGCTGAACCGCATCCGCGGGAAGAGTGCCCACTTTGGCATGGCTGGACGGTACCCCCTGGTCAGCGCTGTGCGCTAAACGAGCAAAACATTCAGAACGTGCAGCGATCACGCAGAACGTCGACAAGCTTCACCTGGTCTTGATGCGTCCTTAACGTTTGTCCGCATCGTGACTGGCACCACGCTGACGAAGGAGTCGCACCCCCGATGGCCCCACCACTCATCGAGCTCACCGGAGCGACCAAGAGGTTCCCGAGTGGCTCCGGCACGGTCCACACGGCCGTGCGCGATCTGACGATGACCGTTCAGCCCGGCGAGTTCGTCGCCGTCGTCGGCCCGACCGGCTGCGGCAAGTCGACCACGCTTTCGCTGGTCTCGGGACTGCAGCCGCCGTCGGCCGGTGAGGTGAAGGTCAACGGCCAGGTCGTGACGTCCATTCCGGACGGTGTCGGCTACATGTTCCAGACCGACGCGGTGATGCCGTGGCGTTCGGTGCTGGAGAACGTCGCGTCCGGCCCGCGCTTCCGCGGCGTGCCGAAGGCCGAAGCCCGCGCGCAGGCCGTCGACTGGATCTCCCGGGTCGGGCTCGCCGGGTTCGAGAAGTACTACCCGCACCAGCTTTCCGGCGGTATGCGCAAGCGCGTCGCCCTGGCGCAGACGCTGGTCACCAAGCCGAAGATCATGCTGATGGACGAGCCGTTCTCCGCGCTCGACGTGCAGACCCGCGCGCTCATGCAGGACGAGCTGCTGCGGCTGTGGTCCGGTTCGGGCGCCGCGGTGATCTTCGTGACGCACGACCTGGACGAGGCGATCGCGCTGGCGGACAAGGTGGTCGTGCTGACCAGCAGCCCCGCCACGGTCAAGGACGTCTTCGAGATTCCGTTGGAGCGGCCGCGGAAGGTCGAGGACCTCCGGCTCACCGAGGAGTTCCGCAAGCTGTACGCGGACATCTGGGAATCGCTGCGCAGTGAGGTCGACAAGGCCCGCGAGAAGGGAGCGACCCGTGTCGCTTGAGACCCCCGCCGCGCCGGCGACTCCGTTGCCGGTGCTGGAAACCGAGCAGGACATCCTGGCCCGCGCCAAGCAGGCCGCGTCCCGCCGCAAGCGCAACGTCTGGCTGCTGCGTCTGGCGATCATCGTCGTCTGGCTCGGTAGCTGGGAGATCACCGCCACCTACTGGATCGACCCGTTCTTCTACTCGAAGCCGTCGAAGATCTGGGAGCGCCTGGTCGACTGGTTCAGCGCGGGCACGGACTTCGGTTCCATCTGGTACAACATCTTCGTCACCGTCGAAGAGGCGGTCATCGGCTTCGCGATCGGCGCGATCGCCGGTGTCGTGTTCGGTGTGATCCTCGGCCGCAGCGCGTACCTCGCCCAGGTGCTGGCACCGTTCATCAAGGCCGCCAACGCTTTGCCGCGCATCGTCCTCGCCGCGCTGTTCCTGATCTGGTTCGGTCTCGGCCTGCCATCGAAGATCGCCACGGTGATCGTGCTGGTGTTCTTCGCGGTGTTCTTCAACGCCTTCACCGGCGCCCGTGAGGTGGACCGCAACCTGATCGACAACGCCCGCATCCTCGGCGCCACCCGCGGGCAGGTGCTCAAGTCGATCGTGCTGCCCAGCGCCACGTCGTGGATTCTCTCGTCACTGCACGTCGCGTTCGGTTTCGCGCTGATCGGCGCGGTCGTCAGCGAGTACACCGGTGCCAAGGCGGGTATGGGATTCCTGATCGCCAACGCCACCGGAACGTTCGACACCGCGGGTGTGTACGCCGGAATGCTGATCATCACCGTGGTCGCGCTGTTCGCCGAGTGGGGTATCACCGCGCTGGAAGGCAGCCTGCTCCGCTGGCGCCCGCCGTCGGCCGACACCGCGCACGGGATCTGAGGTGGCCATGAGTCTGAAAAGGACAGTCGCGATCGGGGCCGCGCTCGCGGTCACCCTCGCCGGCACGGTCGCCTGCCGTGACTCGCGGGAACTGAGTGTCGGCGACTCGGGGCAACCGCACATCAAGATCATGATCGGCGGACTGTCGAAGGTGATCTACCTGCCGGGCCAGCTCGCCCAGCAGCTCGGCGAGTACAAAAAACAGGGTCTCGACGTCGAGCTGTTCGACCAGCCGTCCGGGGCGACCGCCGAGACCTCTCTGCTGGCGGGCGAAGTGCAGGCGGTGATCGGGTTCTACGACCACACGATCGACATCCAGGCCAAGGGAAAGTGCATCACCAGCGTCGTGCAGTTCGCGAACGTGCCCGGCGAGGCCGAAATGGTCGCGACGGACAAGGCGGGGGAGATCCGCTCGGGCGCGGACTTCAAGGGCCGCAACCTCGGCGTCACGTCCCTGGGCTCGTCGACCGACTTTCTCACCAAGGCGCTCGCCGGGCGCGGCGGGGTCGGTTCGAAGGACTACACGCCGGTGAAGGTCGGTGCCGGGCAGACGTTCATCTCGGCGTTGGACCAGGGTTCGATCGACGCCGGGATGACCACTGACCCGACCATCGCGCAGCTGACGAACACCGGCAAGGCCAAGGTGCTCTACGAAATGCGCACGGTCGAGGGCACGAAGGCGGCGCTCGGGGGGCTGTATCCGGCGAGTTCGCTGTACATGAGCTGCGAAATCGTGAACCGGTATCCCGACGTCGTGCAGAAGCTGGCGAACGCGTTCGTCTCGTCGCTGCAATGGCTTTCGAAGCACACTCCGGAGCAGGTGGCGGACATCATGCCGCCTTCGTTCGCCGGTGGGAACAAGGCGTTGTACGTCAAGTCCCTCAAGGACAGCCTGCCGATGTTCACCAAGGACGGCCGGATGGACCCCGACGGCGCCAAGAACGTGCTGAAGGTGCTGGGCGAATCGTCCAGCAACGTCAAGCCGCACAAGGACAAGATCGATCTGTCCAAGACGTACACCACGAAGTTCGTGGACACCGCGCTGGCCCGTCCGGTGCAGTAGCTCGCTCGCCCCACCGGGTGGTGGGCGAGCGGCCGAGGTCCGTGAAGGTCTCCTTCCCCCGCGGAGACCTTCACGGACCTTTTCGCCTAACCGGGCGGAAAACCGACAAGGGTGACAGATTTTCCAAGATGTGAAGACCCTTCGAAAGTAGCTACCTTCTCGGTGGCCCGAATCCAACACTGTTCACCGGTGCACCGCCCGCGTCCCCCTTGGTGAACGGAGTGGATTCCCGTGAGCAAGATCGTTTCTTCCCGTGCTGTCCGGATTCTGGCGGTATCCGCCGCGGCGGTGTCCAGCCTGGCTGTCGCCGGGACCGCACACGCCTCGATCGGTTTCGGTGCGCACAACTTCGCCGGCGGGAACTGGGGTGGTTACGTCAGTTTCGGCAGTTTCACCACGGCGACCGCCAGTTGGACCGAGCCCTCGGTGACCTGCAACTCGAGCAACGACCTGTTCGCGCCCTGGGTCGGCATCGACGGCGACGGATCGTCCACAGTGGAACAAACCGGCGTCGAGACGGACTGCTCGAGCGGCCATCCGGTGTATTCGGCCTGGTACGAGATGTATCCGGCCGCGCCGGTGTACTACTCGTCCGCGCCGGTCAGCGCCGGGGACAAGATCACCGCGACGGTGACCCGGACCGGCACCAACACCTACCGGCTCGACCTCAGTGACAGCACCAAGGGCTGGACGAAGACGACGACGAAGTCGTTGTCCTCCAGGCACGCTTCGGCGGAGGCGATCATCGAATCGCCGACCGACTCGTACCCGACGATCTCCGGCGGCGTGAAGTTCACCGGGGTCAAGTTCAACGGCACCAACCTGGCCTCGACGAGCCCGTCCGGCCTCGACGCCGACGACCGCGGCCGCTACACGTGGATCCCCGGCTCGATCGGCTCCGACGGCCAGAGTTTCACCATCGCCCGTCACTGACCCGGACCGTGCGCGTCCCGCTGAACGGGGCGCGTACGGTTCCGTTCCTGTGACAGAGCGCTAGCGAACGGCTACCCTTTGCCGCATGGGGAGCAGGGGGAACGGCGTCGGCTTCGGGCGCGCGTTCGCGGTGCGCGAGTTTCGCGCGCTGTGGGCCGCCGAGGCGTTTTCGCAGGCAGGGGACCAGCTGGCGCGGGTCGCGCTGTCGGTACTGGTGTGGGAGCGGACATCTTCGGCCGGGCTGACCGGCCTGACGTACGGCCTGACCTACCTGCCGACGCTGATCGGCGGCACGGTGTTCGCCGGGTTCGGCGACCGGTATCCGCGGCGCGCGGTGATGATCGTCTGCGACGTCGTGCGCGCGGTGGTCGCGGCTGCGATGGCGATACCCGGGCTGCCGTTGCCCGCGTTGTGCGCCCTGTTGGTGGTACTCACGGTGGCCGGCGGGCCGTTTCGCGCGGCGCAGCAGGCATTGCTGCCGGACGTCCTGGAGGGCGAAAGTTACGTCGCCGGGCTCGCCGTCCGGAACATCACGATCCAGACCGCGCAGCTCGTCGGGTTCGGCGGCGGTGGTGTCATCATCGGCCTGGTCAACCCGTACTGGGGACTGGTGCTGGACGCCGTGACGTTCGTGCTCTCGGCGCTGCTCGTGGCCGGTGGCGTCCGGCGCAGACCGGCGGCGGACACCAGCGAGTCGACCGCCAAAGGGCGGCTGGCGAAGGCGTTCAGCAGTACGGGCGCGAAGGTGTTGTGGCGTGACAACGACATCCGCGTGCTGTTCTGGTTGAAGATGCTGGCGGGGTTCGCGATCGCGCCGGAAGGGCTGGCGGCGCCGTTCGCCGGCGAGCTCGGGCTCGGCACGTTCGCGGTCGGGCTGATCCTGGCCGGCGACCCGGTCGGTTCGATCGTCGGCGCGTGGGTGTTCACCCGCTGGGTGCCCGCGGAACGGAAATCGTCGCTGATCGGACTGCTTGCCGTGCTTTCCTTGGTGCCGCTGGCTTTCCTGCTGATGCATCCGCCGTTCGCGGTGTGCCTGGCGCTGATCGCGGTGAGCGGCGCGTGCGCGACGCCGTACCACATGCAGGCCGTGGTCCTGGTCGCCCGCACGGTGCCGGACGCCGTGCGCGCACAGGTCCTCGGGCTGACGGCGACCAGTCTCGTTGCCGTGCAGGGCCTCGGCGTGATGCTCGCCGGGCTGCTCGCGCAGTTCACCGGGGCCGCGGTGGCGATCGGGGCCGCCGGTGTGGCCGGTCTGGTGCTCGCGGCGCCGATGGCGGTGGCGTGGCAGCGCGCCACCGCCCGTAAGCCGGACGGACGAGTGCCGTCCGGACCCGCTGCCGGGTGAACGACTCAGTCTTCGCGGCCGGTCATGGGTGCCTCCCCTCTGTTACTCCATCGGTGTCGACCGGTTTTACCCCGGGACACTCCTACAGGTACGGGATACCCTGGAAGTGAGCGGAGGGGAGCCGGTCACGATGAACTCAGGGGGATCCGACAAGCCGAACGCCGGGAGTTTAGCCGGGTTTCGGCAGTGGGAAATATGGTCCACACCACCTGTCGTACAGGTGCTTTTTCTTGCTACGGAAGCAATCGCGCTAGCCTTGACGGCGTATCTGCTGGTCCGATCGGACTATCACACTACGGATTTCGGCCTTTTCGCCGCCCTGCTGGGCCTCGCGTTCGCGCAGGCGGAACTTTCCCTTTCGGTGGAACGGGTTCGCCGCACGATCGCGGACGCGCCGCACATCAACATGACCTCGGTCTGGACCTTCGCGGGCGTGCTCGTGCTGCCGCCCGGGCTGGCGGCCTTGCTGGCTGCGTTGATGTACACGCATCTGTGGCTGCGGGTGTGGCGCGGACTGCCGCACCGGCCGAGCTACCGGGTGGTCTATTGCGCGGCCGCGATCGTGCTGTCCTGCCTGGCGGCGGACGCGATCACCGGCGACACCGTGCCGACCGGGCTCAGCGGTTCGCTGGTGGTCGTCGGCTCGGCCTTGGTGTTCACGGTGGTGAACGCGATCCTGATCGCGCTGTCCGCGCACCTGCACACGGGGTCGTTGTCGTGGCGGTCGCTGCTCGGAAGCAGCGACGACAACATGCTCGAGCTGGCGACGCTGGTGCTGGGCGGGATGACGGCGCTCGGCCTGACGTACGAGCCGATCCTGACGCCGTTCGTGCTGCTGCCGGTGCTGGTGCTGCATCGCAGCGTCCTGGTGCGGCAGCTGGAGATCGCGGCGAGCACGGACGCGAAGACGGGTGTCCTCAACGCCCGCGCGTGGCACGACCTGACCCAGCGCGAGTTCTACGCGGCCGCGACCGTGCACGGCACGTTCGGGGTGCTGATGCTCGACCTCGACCATTTCAAGCGGGTCAACGACGAATACGGCCACCTGGCGGGCGACGCGGTCCTGAAGGCGGTGGCTTCAGCGATCTCCGGCCAGGTCCGCGACTACGACTCGGTCGGCCGCTTCGGCGGCGAGGAGTTCGTGGTGCTGCTGCCGGGGGCGGCCGAGCAGGACGTCCTCGGCGTGGCGGAGCGCATCCGCCAGGCTGTCCTGGAACTCACGCTGGAGGTCCTCACCTCGCACGGCCCGCGCACGATCGCCGGCCTGACGGCGTCGATCGGCGTGGCGGTCTACCCGCGCGCGGGCCACGCGGTGGAGCGCCTCCTGCACGCCGCCGACTCGGCCCTCTACCAGGCCAAACGAGGAGGCCGCAACCAGGTGGTCAGCCTCGCCGCGTAGGCCCCCGGCCCTCGTGAGTGGTAAGTAGGGTTAGAACCCGACTTACCACTCACGAGAACCCGACCCCGGCGCTACCGCAGGCCGTTGATCGCCCAGGCGACCACCAGCAGTGCCACCACCAGGGACAGCGCGGCCTGCAGCATCATCGTCATCTTCGCCCAGATCCGCAGCGGCATGACGTCGGTGGGGCTGAACGCCGCCGCGTTCGTGAACGAGAAGTACAGATAGTCCAAATAGGACGGTTCCCACTCGTCGTGGGCCAGGTCCGGCTCGGCCATCTGCGGGAACTGGAGGTCGGGGTACTCGGCGTGGCCCAGCGCGCGGCGGCCCGGGCCGCCGCGGTCGAACTCCCAGTACCAGAGCGAGAAGACCACGATGTTCGTCCAGTACACGATGCCGCCGCTGATCAGCACCGCGCCCGCTTGGCTGTTGAGCGTGCCGCCGATGATGCCGTAGACGAGCTGGATCGCGGACGCGCCGTTGACCAGGGTCACGGCCGCGACGAGCACCAGCGAGATCACCCGCTCGACCACGCTGAAGTGGTCCGTCCGGCCCGGGTTGACCAGCAGCAGCGCGACCACCAGCAGCAGCGACAGGACCGGCAGCAGCCACCACGGGTGCGTCACCATCTCCCCGGGCAGCGCCACCTGCAGGCAGAGTGTCGCGACGACGACGCCCATCGCGGGCCAGCGGGTTTCGCCGGAGGTCCTGCGGCGCCAGGCGGGGAGGTCGGGATCGGTCACCGCGTCACGGTAGGGCGGTGGCCGAGGGCTCGCCAGTCGCCGGCATTTTACGGGCGACGTCGGTGCGCGAGCGCGCGCCGAGTTTGCGAAGCACCTTCGCGACGTGCTGCTCCACCGTGCGCGGAGAGAGGAAGAGGCCGTCGGCGATCTCGCGGTTCGTACGTCCCTCCGCGAGCATCCGCGCCACTTCGCGTTCTCGCGGGGACAACTCACTGCCGTAGCCGCGACGCCCGCGTTGCGACGGCGCCCATGCGCCGTGCTCCCGCAGCTGGTGGCGACAGCGGCCCGCGTCACGCGTAGCGCCGAGCTGCTCGTACGCCTCTGCAGCGACCGAGAGCTCTTCGACGGCTTCGCGGTTTCCCGCGGTTAGACGACACAGCGCCGCTCGTTCGCGCGCGCCCGTCGCGGGGTACGGCATCGGAAGCGCGGCGTAGCTCGAAGCGGCTTCGTCGAACAACGCAGCCGCGTCGAGGTGCTTGCCGCGCGCGTCGAGGAGCACCGCGCGCCCGGCGGGCAGCGCGGCCGCCGCGAGTGGGGCGTCGCGGCCGTCGATGCCTCGCGCAAACGCTTCCACCACGGCATCTGCGTCCGACCAGCGTTCGGCGCGTGCGTACGCCTCGGCGGCGGCAGGGACCAGCGCTGCCGCCCAAACCCAGACGCCTTTGCGCCTGGCAGCGGCGACTGCGACGTCGGCCGCCGCGCAGGCGCCTTCGACGTCTTCGGTGGCCAGCAGGACGTTGATCAGCACTCCGGCCGCCGACAGCACGACCGGGATCGGGCCGTGCTCGGGCGCGTGGACACTCGCCGCGGCCAGGTGGCGCCGCGCCGCGGCGAACTCACCGCGGACCGCGGCCAGGCCGCCGAGCACCAGCGACGACTCCATGACGATCGGGCCCAGCTCTGGATAGCCCTCGCGCAGCTCCTCCGCCGACTCAGCGAGCCCGGACCAGCGGCCGCGCACCCAGTCCAGCCGCACGCGCGTGCCCTGCACCAGGCCGATCGCGTACAGCGCGCCCGCGTCGGTCGCGCGCCGGACGCCCTCGGTGACCAGGCGTTCGGCGCGTTCGAGGTGCCCGGCCCACGACTGCGCGTCGGCGAGGTTGCACCACAGCCGCGCCAGCTGGACGCGCTCGGCGACGCTGCCGACGGTGTCCGTCAACGTCTCGAACTCCGCCCAGGCCGAGCCGTCGCCGGTGTGCGCCGAGGCCGCGATGCGGTCCGCGGTCAGCGCCAGCCGCAGCTCCGGATCGTCGAGCCGGGCGTAGATCTCGCGCGCCCGGTCGCGCCAGGTTTCGTGCCAGGACAACGGCGTCAGCCCGTCGATCGGCTGCGTGAGCAGGGTGATCCCGCGAGCGGCGAGGTCGGGCCGGTCGACGAGCTCGCCGACCGCTCGCTCGACCTCGAGCCGACCCCGCCCGAGCCGGCCGATCGTGCGGACCAGCAGCATGCCCAGGCTCAGCCGGATGGTGCCGCGGATCGCCGGCGGCAGCACGACCTCCTCCAGCACCCGTTCCAGCGTGCCGATGACGTCGGGACGGAACCCGCGCAGCGCGACCTGGCTCAGTTTCGTCGCGAGCCGCCCGACGTCGCCGTCGGACGGCCCCGGTTCGAGGAGCACCGACTGGAGCAGGTCGATCGCGCGCGAGGTCTCGCCGCGGGCGATGGACTCGTCGGCCGCGGCTTCGGCGTAGTGACGCCACTGGTCGAGACGCCCGGCAGCGCGGGAATGCCTGGCCAGCAACGTCAACGGCGGGGAAGGCCGCGCGGCGAGCACCCGGATCGCCTGCGCGTGCAGCAATGCGCGCTCGGGCGCGCTCACCGTGTCGTAAACCGCCTTGCGTGCCAGCGGATGCCGGAAGCCGTACTGGCCCTCGCCCAGCTCGCCGAGCACGCCACCGGAGAGGGCGGCCAGCAACGCCGTCCGCAGCGATTCTTCGCCAAGCCCGGCCAGTTCGCCCAGCACCGCCGCTTCGGCGCCGACGCCGAGCACCGCCGCGGCGCCCGCCAGCCGAACCGCGGCTTCGGGCAGTACAGCGAGTCTTTCCGTTACGGCTTCCCGGAGTAGTACTGGTACTTCCAGCGTTTCGAGAAGCCGTTCGGAAAGGACCTCGCCGACGGGAAGCTGCTCGGCGGCCTCCCGCAGCGCTCGCAGCGTTTCCTCGACGACGAACGGGATGCCCGCGGTGCATTCGTGCAGCTTCCCGGCGAATTCGTCGGTGACGCGGGGAAGTTCGAGCAATTCGACAGCGAGCCGCCGGACCGCGGCGACGTCGAGCGCGCCGAGCGCGACCCGGGCCGTGTGCACCGAAGGACTGGTGCGGAACGACGCCCCGAGCGGGCCCGGCTGCGGTGCGGTCCCGGTCCCGTAGGTGGCGACGACGGCCAGCTGCGAGGGCATCGCGGTGGCCAGGAACCGCATGAGGTCACGGGTGTCCTCGTCGGCCCACTGCAGGTCGTCGACGAGCACGAGCGTGGGCCCGCACGCACCTAGAAGCTCGCGCACGGCGCGGAACACCCGGTGCCGTTCGGCGAGCGGGTCGGCGAGAGGATCAGGTTGCGGGGGAAGGACTTCCGCCAGTTCGGGCAGGAGTGGACGCAGTACGCCGACGACCGGGCTGAGCGGCCCCAACGGCCGATCCCCGGCCGAGCGCAGCGCCTCGAGGACCGGTCCGTACGGGAACGGTTCGCGCAGCGGCTGGCACGCGCCGACCAGGATCCGGCCGCCCGCGAACTCTTTACGCCGCGCGATTTCGGTGAGCAGCCGGGTCCGGCCCATGCCGGGCTCGCCCTCGATGAGCACGGCGGCCGGGCGCTCCTGGAGGACTTCCACGATCGCGCTCAGCTCGGCGTCCCGGCCGGCGAGGGTCGTGGGGCCGGAGCGGATCGAGACCGACGTCGGGCGCGGGGCGGTCAACCACATGAGACCTCCTCGGGCGTCCGGGGCGAGTCCGTTCGCGGGAGCTTAGGCAGGCCACTCCGAACACGTAAACCTTTCACCGAATAGGGGGCCGGTACCGCGTCCAGCCGTCCACATACGGTCCGTCATCGATCGGCGACGGGTTCTTCCGGCAATCGATCGGCTCGCGGAGGAAACGTCGGCGTCTCACCTGTTCCAGTGGTACTTAACGCGACAGTGCACCGAGTCGAACTACGCAAAGTAGTCGTACGAAACCCTACTTACGGACCTGTCCGACCGGGTGAAGAGCACTGGGTAACACCACTTGGAGCAGTGGGTTCGTCCGCGGGGAATGCGTATACCCATTCAGCGGGTGCCCGGATTGCACGGTATGGCGGCGCACGGGGACGCTCACCCAGGAGACGTACCGCTGCGTGGCCGGTTCGGAGCCGCGCGTAACCACTTGGGAGAAGCATGAAGATCACCAGATTCCTCGGTGCCACTGCTGCTGCCGTGATGGCGACCGGCGTGCTGGCCACCGTGGCCATGCCCGCGTCGGGCCAGGAACTGCTGAACCCCGACATGGTGCCCGCCATGCAGCGCGACCTCGGGCTGAGCCACGACCAGGCGATCGCGCGCCTGCACAGCGAAGAAGTCGCGACGAAGGTCGCGGACGCCGTCGCCGCGACGCTGGGCGACGCGCTGGGCGGCGTCACCTACAACGCCACCGCCGGCAAGGCGCACATCCAGGTCACCGACGCCACGCTGGTCACGAAGATCCGTGAATCCGGCGCCGAGGCCGAGGTCGTGAAGTTCAGCTCAAGGCAGCTGGACTCCACTGTGGACAAACTCAACGCGAGCGAAAAAGCCGCACCCGCCGCGGTCACCGGCTGGGGCGTCGACGCCGCCACCAACCGTGTCACGCTGAACGTCCTGCGGGGCCAGCAGAGTGCGGCGCAGGCGTTCCTCGCGAAGTCCGGTGTGGACACTTCGGCCGTCACGATGGCCGAGACCGCTGTCCAGCCGAGCCTGCACGCCAACATCCGCGGCGGCGACGCCTACTACATCAACAACCAGTGGCGCTGCTCGGTCGCCTTCGCGACCACCACCGGCGTCCTCTCCGCCGGGCACTGCGCGGCGGGCACCGGCACGTCGCTGACCGGGACGAACGGTGCCGTGCTCGGCACCTGGGGCCGCTACAGCTTCCCGACGAACGACTACTCCGCGATCCGCACGAACAGCAGCTGGACCCCGCTCGCGCAGATGAACAACGGCACCGCGGTGCGCGGCTCGACCGCGGCCGCGACCGGCGCGTCGGTCTGCAAGGCCGGCTCGACCACCGGCTGGACCTGCGGCACGATCGGGGCGAAGAACCAGACCGTCCGCTACGCCGAGGGCACGGTGTACGGGATGACCGCCACCAACGTCCGCTCGGCGGCCGGTGACTCGGGTGGCGGCTTCATCAGCGGGAACCAGGCGCAGGGCATCCTGTCCGGCGGCAACACGAGCGTGACCTACTTCTTCCCGGTCAACGCGGCGCTGTCGGGCACCGGCACCACGCTGAAGACCAGCTGATCCTTCCCTTCAACGGCGAAGGGAATGCGAAAGGCGGTTTTGAGTGCCTCCAGTGCACTCAAAACCGCCTTTCGTCCTCGCCGCGGGAATGGGAGGTTCAGGGGTCAGACGTTGCTGATCTCCTCGATCAGCCCGTCGACGTCGAAGTGCTCGCTCTCGTCGCCGAGCGGCACCAGTTCGAAGGACGCGTCGAGGAACGTGCGGATGTCCTCACGCTCGAGCTCGAACGACGCATAACCGTCCGGTGACTCGATTTCCAGGGTCAGGAAATCCTGGTCCTCGGACAGATCCGGGCGGATCCGGACGTCCCCGAGGCCGGACGGCTCGGTCATGCCGGAGACCAGGAGGTCTCGCGCGAACGTCCACTCGATCCACCGGCCGCGCTCGGTCCGGAACGCCACGGTCACCGCGAACGGCTCCTCGGCGTGGTAGGACAGGCGGGACAGCACGGGCGTGGTGCTCTCGTTCAGCAGCACGAACTGGCTTTGGTGTACGGCTTCGGTGTGCACGGCCCCTCCTGGTGTACTCGTGGTTCGCGCGGCGCGAACTGTTCGCAGAGGAGATGACCGGGGCCTTACGGCATGACGGAGAAACCTTCACGTTCACGCGATCGGTTGCATCCGTCCACAGTGGTGTAACACCGGCCACAAACCCCTTGCGTCCGGGCCGCGACCGGCGGTGACGAATTTCCGCTCAGCGGGAATCGAATCTGCAAATTGCAGATTCAGGGACCCAGAGGCAGATGCAGACCGACCTTCACCCGGTCCATCGCGACCGACGTGGTGAAGTGCCGGACATTCGGGTTGTCGAAGAACATCCGCCGGGTGAAGGCCTCGAACCCCGCCATGTCGGCGCAGGAGACGATCAGCACGAAATCCGCGTTCCCGGTGACGTAGTAGCACTGCTGCACGCAGTCGTCCGAGAGCACCTGCCGGCGGAACGCGTCGAGCACCGCGAGGTTCTCGCGCTCCATTTCGACCATGACGACGAAGGTCATGTTCAGCCCGAGCGCCGCCGGCGAAAGCACCGCGACCTCCCGCTCGATGACCCCCGCTTCCCGGAGCCGCTTGATCCGCCGTTGGACCGCCGCCGCGGAGAGCCCGACCTTGGCGCCGATCGTCTCGGCGATCGTGCGGGCGTCGGTCTGCAGGCAGGCAAGGATGGCGATGTCGAGCGAGTCGAGGTCGGGAGGATGCACCCCTTGAGGCTAGCCGGATGGGCTGGTCCGGCGCCCGGGCTTTCCCGACCCTCACCCTCCCGGGCTGGCAGGAAGGGACTCGTGAGTGGCGCGGCCGGTTCTAACCGGCCGCGCCACTCACGAGTCCTCCGCGGGCCTTCACGGACTTGCCTCAGCCGAGAGAACCGCCCGTGCCGCTCACGGGGCCGGCCGGGAACGTGCCCCCCGTCACCCCAGCCGCTGCCGAGACCGGTATTCACGGGAAAGTGAAATCAACTTTCTCAGTGAGGTGGAACACAACTGACCGGTCTACCAGGGGGTAGCCCATACAAGTGGAAGACCAGCCGGTATCCGCCTGCCGCCGGCGGAGGAGGCAATTCCCCGTGTCCGCACCTGCTGCCGTGCTCACCGGCCTCGGTTCGTGGCTGCCGGCGAAAGTGCTGGACAACGACGAAATCGCGAGCCGCCTCGACACCACCGACGAGTGGATCCGCACCCGCACCGGCATCCGTGAGCGCCGCGTCGCCGGGCCGGACGAGTCCACTGTGGACCTCGCGGTCGGCGCCGGGCGCCGCGCGCTCGCGTCCGCCGGTGGGGACGTCGACGCCGTCGTGCTGGCCACCTCCACCCCCGACCAGCCCTGCCCGGCGAGTGCCCCGCAGGTCGCCGCGCGGCTCGGGCTGGGCACCGTCCCGGCCTTCGATGTCAACGCCGTGTGCAGCGGGTTCGTCTACGCCCTGGCCACCAGCGCCGGGCTCATCGCCGCCGGCGTCGCCCGCCGGGTCCTGGTGATCGGCGCCGACGTCTTCACCTCCCTGGTCGACCCGGGCGACCGCACCACGGTCCCGATCTTCGGCGACGGCGCTGGAGCCGTCGTGCTGCGCGCGGGCGAGCGGGACGAGCCGGGCGCGCTCGGGCCGTTCGACCTGCACAGCGAGGGTGATCTCGCGGAATTGCTCTGGGTCGAGGCGGGCGGGGCGCGGCGCCGCCGGTCCGACGACCCGGGCGACCACTACCTGGCCATGCAGGGCACCACCGTGTTCCGCCACGCCTGCGCGCGGATGGCCGAGTCGTCGCGCGCGGTGCTCGCCCAGGCCGGCTGGATGGTCGGCGACGTCGACCGGTTCGTCGGGCACCAGGCCAACATCCGGATCCTGCAGGCCACGGCCAAGCAGCTCGGGATGCCCGCGGACGCCGTCGTCGCCAACATCGACCGCGTCGGCAACACCAGCGCGGCCTCGATCCCGCTCGCGCTGGCCGACGCCTGCGCCGACGGGACGCTCGTGCCGGGCCACCGGGTGCTGCTCAGCGCGTTCGGCGCGGGCCTGACCTGGGGTTCTACGGTGCTGAAATGGCCGGACCTGGGGAAGCTGTCCAGGTGACTGTCGGCTCCTGACGGCCGCGTAGCTCCAGTTCGCCGTTCTTCGTCCAATGCTCGGCTTCGCTCGCCACGGCCGCGCTGACCACGGCGTCGCTGGCGAGGATCCGCGACGGGACTGACTTCGCGTGCTCGGTGAGCCGCGCCGCTTCGTTCACCGCGTCGCCGATCACCGTGTACTCGAGACGGCTGCTGGTCCCGAGCTGCCCCGCGAACACCGGCCCGCTCGCGACGCCGATGCCGAGGTCCAGCTCGCCCGCCTCGCACACCGCGTCCCGGATCGCGCGCGCCGCCGAGAGCGCCACGCTCGGCGCGTCCGCCAGCCGCGTCGGCGCGCCGAAGATGCACAGCGCGGCGTCGCCCTGGAACTTGTTGACCAGCCCGCCGCGCGCGTTCACCGCCGTCACGACGCTGGTGAACAGCCGGTTCAGCTTGCCGACCAGCTCCTCCGGCGGCGTCCGGTAAGCCAGCGCCGTCGAGTCGACGACGTCGACGAACAGCGCCGTCACCTCGCGGACGTCCCCGGACAGCGAAGCGCCGTACTCCAGCGCGTGCCGGGCGACGTCCGCGCCGACGTGCCGGCCGAAGAGATCCCGCATCCGCGCCTGCTCGCGCAGCCCGGCGGCGAGGTCGTTGACCGACGTCTGCAGCATGCCGATCTCGCTGGAATCGTCGACGTCCACCGAGACGTCGTTGTTGCCGTGGGCGATCCGGTCCAGCGCGACGCGCAGCCGGTGCAGCGGCGCCGCGACCCCGCGGGCCAGCAGCGCCGTGCCGAGCGCGCCGACGACCAGGCCGATCACCGACAGCATGATCAGGCTCGCCGTGTGGTCACCGGTGCCGAGGTCCGGCGGCGTCGCGACCAGCAGCACGCCGACGAACGGCACACCGCTGGCCAGCGCCCAGGTGACGATCAGGCGGGTCAGCACGGTCACCGGCAGCGAGCCTGTCGGCGGGACGACGCCGAGCGCGATCGTCATGACCGGCCGGGCGACCCACTCCGCGGCCAGGTACGTGAGCCCGACCGTGGTGAGCCCGCCGAGCCCGATCGTGGTGGCCATGCCGCCGGCGTCGGCGGCCGAACCGAGCAGCCCGGCCAGCGTCGCGAGGACCGCCGTGCCGATCGCCCAGAGCGTGCCGCTGACGACGGCCATGTCGAACGGCAGCCGCAGCGCGCGGCGGGCCTCGTCTTCGGACGGCGGGCGGCCCAGGACGAACCAGATCGCGGTGCGGCGCTGCAGCCACGCCGTCCACAGGGTGCCGATGAGCAGGAAGACGGCGACGATCCCCGCCGCGGTCAGGCCGAGGACCCAGCCGAGGTCGCCGACGTCGCTGGGCAGTCCTTGGAAGAGCAGCAGCAGAGCCACGACACCGGATCCGCAGACACTCGAGCCGACGCCGAGCACGGCGAAGCCCAGGCTGGTGCGCAGCACCACCCGGAATCTGCCCGCCGCCTTTCTGCGCACGGCGTGATCGTAAGGGAGGTCAGAACTCCCAGCGCCCGATCCGGGCCGACTTCGCCATTGCGGGGAAGTATTTCAGCGCTTTCAGCTGGATCCGGATCCGCGACGGGACGCGGGCCAGGACCTCCGGCGTCGCCCAGTGCGCAGCGTCCAAAGCGGACACCAGCTCGAGTCCGTAACGCTCGAACTCGTGCGGGTCGTCGACTCCCCAGTGCAGCGTCGCCTTCGCCTTGCGGACGGCCGGGTTGAGCTTCTGCAGCTTGATCCCGAGCTTGCTGAAGACGTCGCAGACCAGCGCGCCGGACGGGAACTTCGCGACCAGCCGCCGCAGCAGCTCGGCGCCCTCGGCCGCGGTGAGGTACATCGTGAGGCCTTCCGCGACGATCAGCGCCGGGCGATCGTCCGGCACCTGGTCGAGCCACGAGAAGTCGGTGACCGAGCTGCCGATCATCGTGTAGTGCTCGCGCTCCGGGAAGATCTTGCGCCGCAGCTCGACGACCTCGGGGTAGTCGATGTCGAACCACTCGACGGTGGGCGGCGGGTCCAGCCGCTGGACGCGGCTGTCCATGCCGCAGCCGAGGTGCAGCACGAGCGCGTCCGGATGCGCGCGGAGGTACTCCGCGGCCCAGTCGTCGATCGGCTTGGCCCGCAGGACGACCGAGTAAGCGCTGTCGGCGTTGATGCCGACCTTGGTGAAGTCGAAGTCGATCCGGCGGACGGCGTCGTCCGCGGCCTTGTCGCCGAGGATCGGGTCGGCACTGCGGTAGTCCAGCGCGCGGCCGTACAACGTGGCCAGATTTGTCGCTTTTTCTTCGGTGAAGCGCACCTTCTCCATCAGAACCCCCAGAAGTTTCACAACGTTGTGAAAAGACTAGCGCTCTTCGGTCGCGTAGTCATGCACATAGGTCTTGGCGTCGAGCAGGTGCTTGCGGGTGCGCTCACGGGCGGCGGCCGGGTCGGAGCGGCGGATCGCCTCGAGGATCGCGCGGTGGTCGTCGACGGCCTTGCGGATCTGGCCGGGCAGCCGCAGCGCCGCCCGCCGCTCCTCGCCGACCAGCGCCAGCACGGACCGCAGCAGGTCGGCGACGTCGTCGTTGCCCGCGTTCCCGGCGATCACCCGGTGGAACTCGGCGTCGGTGGCGATCACGCGCAGCATGTCGCCGTCCGCCGCGGCCTCTTCCATCTCCGCGACGTTGCGCTCCAGCTTCCCGATCACCCGCGGGGTGTGCTGGGAGGCGAGCCGCTCGGCCAGCGTGGGCTCGACCGTCGCACGCAGGTCGAACAGCTTCTCGACGAGCTGCTCGTGCTCGGCGAACCAGCTCCGCAACGGCCGTTCGCCGTCGGCCTCCTCCTGCTCGCGGACGTAGGTGCCCGAGCCGGCGCGGATCTGGACGTAGCCGATGGAGTCCAGCACGCGCAGGGCCTGCCGCAGCGACCCGCGGCTGATGCCCAGCTGGTCGCACAGCACCCGCTCGGCGGGCAGCCGCGAGCCGGCGGGCAGCGCGCCGGAGTCGATCAGCGAACGCAGATGGTCGACGGTGGCGCTCCACACCTGCTCGGAGCGCACCTCGTGCACGCTGTCGCCACCCATTGGTCCATTGTCTCAGCTCCGGCGCGATCCGGTCCTCCCAGTGGACCGCCTAGAGCTTGAGCCCCGGATCCGTGGCCAACCTCGTGAGCTGGGCTTCGGTCAGGGGTGGCGCGGCGCTCGTCCCGACCGCATTGCCCGCCGTCGCCACCACGTATGTCCCGTCCGACCGGAAGTCGGAGACCGTGATCATGTGCTGCATGACCTGCTCCCGGTCGAGGCTGTCCTCTTCCGTCGTCATCAGAAGGTGGCCGGCGCCGGGGGCGGCGTAGCGGCAGGCCATCGTGGCGTTGACCTGCTTCCGAAGCTCGGTGCACGTCTGCGCGAGCGTGAACCGCTTGACCGGCGCCGCCGGCACGTAGACCTCGACTGTGACGTAGCTGTCGCCGATCTGCTCGGTGACACTGACCCCGAGCAGGCTGTTCGGCTGCACGCTGCCGTAGCGCCCGGAATTGCTGGACTCGAGATGGGGCACGCCGGGCACCACCTTCGGGAGCGTCTCCTCGAGATAGGCGACGATCTGGGGTTCCCGGGTCTTGAGCCGCGCCTCGGCCGGCTGGGGGACCTGGACGCCGTCCGGCGGCCACAAGCGGTCGCCGGGTGGCGTGCCCGGAGCTACCGCCGGCGGTACCGGCGCCTCCACGCTGGGCTGGCTGAGCGGCAAGGCCGTGGCGGCGAGGGCGACCACGGCGACGCCCGCGCCCGCCAGCAGGACGTTCCGGCGGCCGCGGCGACGGCGCGCGGTCCGCGTGACCACCTCGTCGGGGTCGAATCCCAGCGGCGGCTCGGTGTGCACGGCCGCGGTGAGCTCGTGGGTCAAAGTCTGCTCGTCCATCACAACCCGCTTTCTGTCAGGTGGCCGGTCGGGTAGACGCCGCGCAGCGCCGCCAGCGCCCTCGACGCTTGGCTGCGCACCGTGCCTTCCGAACACCGCAGTTCCCGCGCGGTTTCGGACACCGGCAGATCGCAGAAGTACCGCAGCACCAGGACCGCTCGCTGGCGCGGTGCGAGCTCGTCCAGCGCAGCGGCCAGTTCGGCGCGCAGCCCGGACCGGTGCTGGTGCACGGCGGGGTCGGCGGTGGTATCGACGACGTCGGGCACCGTGCCGGTGCGGTTCTCGGACCGCCGCCACGGCCGGCGGCGTTCGTCGAGCCAGCACCGGATCAGCGTCTGCCGCGCATAGCTCACCGGCCGGTCGGTGGCGTGGATCCTCGGCCAGACGCCGTACAGCTTGTACAACGTGGTCTGGACGAGGTCCTCGGCCAGATGCCAGTCACCGCAGAGCAGGTAGCCGTACCGCCGCAGCAGCGCGGCGTTGTCCCTGGCGAACTCGCGAAACCGATCTTCGTCGGCTGCCCGCATCCTCACTCCCTCATTTCGGATACCGCTGCTTACGCGCCGAAGGCCCGAAGCGTTGCATCGAGTGCCAAGATCGGCTCGTGACCGCGACCTTCAAGGACCTCGCACTCGACGCTCGCGACCACCAGGCGCTGGCCGACTGGTGGTGCGCGGCGATGGGCTACGTCCGGCAAGAACTGGCCCGCGGGCTGGAACGGGAGCCGGACTGGCCGGTGCCGATCGTCGATCCGGCGGGCAAAGGCCCGCTGATCTGGATCAACCCGGTGCCCGAGGTCAAGACGGTGAAGAATCGCATGCACCTGGACGTCTACGGCGAGACCGCCGAGCTGATCGCCGCCGGGGCGACGCTCGTACAGGCCCGCGGCGGCGACCTCGACTGGGACGTGCTGGCCGATCCGGAGGGCAACGAGTTCTGCGTGTTCACCCCGTGAGTGTCTGACCAGACACATCTGCGTCGCGGGGAGGGCTGACGGTGCTTATGGTGCCCGGGTGAGGGCTTCATGACGTGGTGGCACGCGGTGATCATCCTGGTCGCCGGGATCTGGGCGGGGACCATCAACGCGGTCGTCGGGTCGGGCACCCTGGTGACCTTCCCGGTGCTGGTGGCACTGGGTTATCCACCGGTGACGGCGACGACGTCCAACGCGATCGGCCTCGCGCCCGGCACGGTCAGCGGCGCGATCGGGTATCGCAAGGAACTCAGGGGCTACTGGCCCCAGGTGGCGCGGTTCGCGGTCGCGTCGTTCTTCGGTGCGATCGGCGGCTCGATCCTGCTGCTGTCGCTGCCCAAGGACGCGTTCGAGACGATCGTGCCGGTGCTGGTGGGGCTCGCGGTGGTCCTCGTGATCATCCAGCCGAAGGTGTCCGGCTGGATCGCTCGACGCCGTGAAGCCAACGGCGCCGAGCACAAACCCGGGCCGCTGCTGATGTTCTTCGTCTTCCTGATCGGCATCTACGGCGGATACTTCACCGCCGCGCAGGGCGTGATGCTGATGGCGGTGATGGGCATGCTGCTCTCGGAACCGCTGCAGAAGCTCAACGGCGTCAAGAACGTCCTGTCGGCGGTGGTGAACATCGTGGCCGGGCTGATCTACGCGTTCGTGGCGCCGATCAGCTGGCCGGTGGTGGTGCTGCTGGCGATCGGCTCGACGGTGGGCGGGCAGTTGGGCGCGAAGATCGGCCGCAAGCTTTCGCCGACGGTCCTGCGGGGTGTGATCGTGGCCGTCGGCAGCGCGGCCGTGGTCCAGCTCGTGGTCAAGTGAGCGCCGTGGGTGTCAACGCGATGTGACACCATTAGGCCAGGTGGGGCACCGTTTTCGGCGGGTTACCCTCGGATCATGACGTCCCCCGAAGACATCGAACGGCGGCTGCGGGCCATCGCCCAGGACGCCGCCGCGGCACGGGTACTCGCCGCAGGCGCCGATCGCGACTGCGCCGAGATGAAGGTCGAGCTGCGGTCGCACACGAAGGTGCTCAACTCGCTGCGCGAGACCCAAATGGAACACGGCAAGGCCATCAAGCACCTCGAGAAGAGAATGGACGAGGGCTTCAAGGTCATGAACGAGGGCTTCAAGGTCATGAACGAAGGCTTTACGGTCATGAACGAAGGCTTTGCGGTCATGGACGAAGGCTTTGCCCGGACCGAGCAGCAGTTCGCCAAGGTCGGTCAAGGCATGGCGCACATCGTGACCCTGCTCGAACAGCGTCCTCACGATTGCCAGGGCTAGGGTTCTCGTGAGTGGTAAGTAGGGTTAGAACCCTACTTACCACTCACGAGGCCCTACCTGGGGAATTCCCGCGCCGCGGCCAGGAACAGGTCGTTCTCCTCCGGCGTCCCGATGGTCACGCGCACGCCGTCGCCGGCGAACGGCCGCACGACCAGCTTCCGGTCCAGCATGTGCTCCGCGAACGGAATCGCCTTGTCCCCCAACGGGAACCACACGAAGTTCGCCTGCGTCTCCGGCACCGTGTAGCCCATCTCCAGCAGTGCGTCCCGCACGCGGCCGCGCTCCACCACGATGTCCTGGCAGCGCGCCAAAAGCTCGTCCGCGGCGTCGAGCGACGCGATCGCCGCCGTCTGCGCCAGCAGGTTCACCGAGAAGGCCACGTACACCTGGCGAAGCGCCTCCGCGATCGGCTCCGGCGAAACGGAGTAACCGACGCGAAGTCCCGCAAGGCCGTACGCCTTCGAGAACGTGCGAAGCACCGAAACGTTGGAGCGCGTGCGCGTGTACTCGACGCCGTCAGGGACTTCGGGGTCGGTGACGAACTCCTTGTACGCCTCGTCGAGGACGACCAGCACCGAAGGCGGCACCGCGTCGAGGAAACGCTCGATTTCCGCGCGCCGCAACGCCGTTCCGGTCGGGTTGTTCGGGTTGCACACGAAGATCACGCGCGTCCGGTCCGTGACCGCCGCGAGCATGGCGTCGAGATCCAGTTCCTGCCCCTCGGTGATCGGCACCTTCACCGAAACCGCGTTCGCCACCTGGGTCACGATCGGGTACGCCTCGAACGAGCGCCACGCGAAGATGACCTCGTCGCCGGGCTCACACACGGCCTGAATCGTCTGCTGGCACAAGGAAACCGAGCCACAGCCGATCGCGATCCGCTCGACCGGGACGTCCAGTTCGCGCGCGAGCCGCTCGCGCAGCAGCTGCGAACCGCTGTCCGGGTAACGGTTGACGCCCAGCGCCGCTTCGGCGATCGCCTTCGCCACGCTCGGCAGCGGCCCGCCGGGGACCTCGTTGCTCGCCAGTTTGATCGCGCCCTCGATCGTCCGGCCGGGGACGTATTTCGGCAACGATTCGAGATCGGGTCGCGGGGACACGGACGGCATCTTCGGCGCTCCTCGGATTGGACGGGACGACCAGGTCACCGTATCTTTTCCGGGCACCCTCCCGCGAGACCTGCGGCGGACGTGGCCTGCGACACTAAGTCCTCACTGTTCACCTCGAAGTGATTGGGTGACGCCATGACGTCGACCAGCACCGTGGACTACCAGCGCACCGACGGCCGCGCCCTGCGCTTGACCTTCTCGGAACCCGAAGGTGCGCTACGCGGTGGCTTGGTCGTGCTCCACGAAGCGGACGGCGTCACCGATGGGGTGAAGCTGCTTCTCGCGAGTCTCGCGACCGAAGGCTGGCTGACGGTCACTCCCCATCTCGAGGGTGACGACCTCACGCAGCAGGACCTGCTCGACGCGACGGACGTCACACTCGCCTGGCTCGTCGAGCGCGGGGTGCAGGCCGACCTGCTCGGCGTCATGGGCTTCGACCTCGGTGGGACGGCCGCGCTCGTGGTCGCCTCGCACCGGCGGCTCGGCGCCGCGGTGAGCGTCGGCGGCCAGCGGGTCGTGGAGCTGCCCGCGCTGGTCGAGATCGCCGGCCGGCTGACCAGCCCCTGGCTGGGCATGTACGGCGACGCGGGGGACGACGCCGGCGGCGCCGAGGTCGAGCAGTTGCGTGACGCGGCCGCGACCGCGAAGGTCGCGACGAACGTGGTGCGCTATCCGGGTGCCAACCACCGCTTCGACGCCGACCCCGGCGCCGCGGAAGAGGCCTGGCAGCGCACATTGAACTGGTTCGATGCCCATCTGCGGTGAGTGAGAACCGCCCGCGTCGCCCTCGAGTCTCCTACGATCGGCTGGTGACGCACACCGCCGACGCCCCCGAAGTGCTCTGGCGACCCGAGCCGGGCCATGTTGCCGACACCAAGATCGAAGCCTTCCGCGAGTGGCTCCGAGCCGAGCGCGGGGTGGAGGTCGACGACTACGACTCGCTCTGGCAGTTCTCCGTGCACCAGGTGCCGGAGTTCTGGTCGGCGGTCGCGGACTTCCTCGGCGTGCGCTGGCACGACAAGCCGCGCGAAGTGCTTTCAGGCGCGATGCCGAACGCGAAGTGGTTCGACGGCGGCACGCTGAACTACGCGGAGCACGCGCTGAGCCCTGGAGTCGCCGGAGCCGCGAAGGCGGACGACGAGCTCGCAGTGATCTTCCACCGCGAAGACGGCTTCGCCGAGCAGCTCACGTACGGAGACCTTCGCGCCCACGTCGCCGCCGCACGCGGAGCGCTGCGCGCGCTCGGCGTAGGCAAGGGCGACACCGTGGCCGCGCTGGCGCCGAACAGCCCGCAGACGCTCATCGCGTTCCTCGCCACCGCGAGCCTCGGCGCCATCTGGTCGTCCTGCTCGCCGGACTTCGGCGTGCGCGCGGTCGCGGACCGCTTCGTCCAGATCGAGCCGAAGGTGCTCATCGCCGTCAACGGCTACGCCTACAACGGGCGCTCCTTCGACATCCGGACGACAGTGTCCGATCTGCGCGAGAAGATCCCTTCGCTCGCCGCGACCGTCGTGATCCAGTACGTCGGCGAAGGACGTCTCGACGGCGCTTGCGACTGGAGCGCGTTGCTCGCGGAGCACGCCGGCACACCGCTGGAGTTCGAGCCAGTCGACTTCGCGCACCCGCTGTGGGTGCTCTACTCCTCGGGCACGACCGGCCTGCCGAAGGGCATCGTGCACGGCCACGGCGGCATCGTCGTCGAGCACCTGAAAGCGCTCGCGCTGCAGTCCGACCTCGGCCCCGGTGACCGGTTCTTCTGGTTCAGCACCACCGGCTGGATGATGTGGAACTTCCTGGTCTCCGGCCTGCTCGTCGGGACGACGATCGTGCTCTACGACGGCAGCCCCGGCCACCCGGACCTCAACGTCCTGTGGCGGCTCGCCGAGCAGCACCGCGTGACCTACTTCGGCACCTCGGCGCCGTTCATCCAGAGCTGCCTCAAGGCCGGGATCGAACCCTCGAAGCGCTACGACCTGACCGCCTTGCGCGCCCTAGGCTCAACCGGTGCGCCGCTCAGCGTCGAAGGCTTCCGCTGGATCGTCGACGAGGTCGGCAAGCGCGTCCAGATCTGCTCGGTCTCCGGCGGCACCGACCTGTGCGCGGCGTTCGTGGCCTCGGCACCGGATGTGCCGGTGTGGCTCGGCGAGCTGTCGGTGCGTGCGCTCGGCGCCGCCGTTTCGGCCTTCGACGAGACCGGGAACGCCGTCGTCGAGCAGGTCGGCGAGCTGGTGATCAGTGAGCCGATGCCGTCCATGCCGGTGTTCTTCTGGCACGACGAGGACGGCTCACGGCTGCGTGAGGCGTACTTCGAGATGTACCCGGGGCTCTGGCGCCACGGCGACTGGATCCGGATCACCCAGCGCGGCTCGGCGGTGATCTACGGCCGTAGCGACTCGACGCTCAACCGCGGCGGCGTCCGGATGGGCACGGCGGAGTTCTACCGCGTGGTCGAGGGCTACGACGAGGTCGCCGATTCGCTGGTCGTGGACACCTCGGCGGCCGGGAACGAGGACGGTCAGCTGATCTGTTTCGTGGTGCTCGCCGACGGCGTCGCGCTCGAGGAAATCGAGCCGCGGTTACGCAAGGAGCTCCGTAGCGCTCTGTCACCGCGCCACGTACCCGATCGGTTCGTCGTGGTTTCCGAGATTCCTCGTACCTTGAACGGTAAGAAGTGTGAGGTACCGGTGAAGAAGATCCTCGCCGGAATGGCTCCCGACCGGGCCGTCAGCCGGGACGCGCTGGCCAACCCGGCGGCGTTGACGCCGTTCGTGGAGCTTGCCGGGGGGTAGACGGGGGAAGCATGAGCAGGTTTCACGGGTTGCACGCGTGGTGACGGGGACACGCGCACGAAGCACCTGGCGGGTGGCGGGGACCACGTCCGTGGTGGTGATCACCTGGGTTACCCGATTGGCCGGGCTCCTGACACTGGCCTCGGTCCTGGTCCCCTCCGGGCGGCGCAACCTGCGTGGCCGGCTGTCGGAGTGGCTCGAACTGCCGCAGGAGGCCACGGTCGCGGCCGCGACCGTGGCGTTGGTGACGGGCGTCCTGCTGCTGCTGCTCGCCGCGGGGCTGCGCCGCCGTAAGCGCCGTGCCTGGCAGCTCGCGGTCGGCGCCGCGGTGCTGCTCACGATGTCCCACATCGGGCTGAAGCACGTCTTCGGCGCCGGTGTGGTGTCGGTGGTGCTGCTGATCGGGCTGATCGCGACCCGGAAGTACTTCGTCGCGGCCCCGGACCCGGTGGTCGGGCGGTGGCGCGCGATCCGGGTGTTTCTGCAGCTCACGGTGGCCGGGTTCGTGATCAACCTGGTGCTGCTGTCGGTGGCTTCCCGCACCACGCTGGAGCCGATGGGCTTCGGCGACCGGATGACGGAATCGGCGTTCGCGCTGGTCGGCGTGAGCGGCCCGGCGGTGTTCCACAGCATGTGGCTGGAGGACCTCTCGGCCGCCGTCGGCCTGCTGTTCAGCATCGCGGCGGTGCTGGTGTCGGCCTATTTCCTGTTGCGCTCGGCCGAGCCGGCGCCGGAGCTGTCGGACGACGAGGTCGTGCGCCTGCGCCGCCTGCTGGACGAGCACGGCGAGCGCGACTCTCTCGGCTACTTCGCGCTGCGGCGTGACAAGTTCGCGGTGTTCTCGCGCACCGGCAAGGCAGCCGTGACGTACCGCGTGATCGCCGGGGTGGCGCTCTGCTCGGCCGACCCGCTGGGCGACCACGAGGCCTGGCCGGGCGCGATCGAGGAGTATCTCGAGGTCTGCCGCCAAAACGGCTGGGTGCCCGCCGCGATGGGCGTGTCCGAGCTGGGTGCGACGGTCTGGGCGCGCTTCGGCCTGGAAGTGCTGGAGATCGGCGACGAGGCCGTGGTCGACGTGGACACGTTCACCCTCGACGGCCGCGCGATGCGCGGCGTCCGCCAGGCGGCATCCCGCACGAAGCGAGCGGGCTACAAAGTCCTGGTCCGACGCGCGGAAGACGTGTCACCGGCAGACCTGGACGAGCTGGTGACGCTGGCCGCGAACTGGCGCGGCACGGACACCGAGCGCGGCTTCTCGATGGCGTTGGGCCGCATGGGCGACCGCGGCTCGGTCCTGGTCACGGCGGAGCAGGGCGGGCGCACCCGCGGCGTCCTGCAGTTCGTCCCATGGGGCGCCGAAGGCCTGTCGATGGACGTCATGCGCCGCGACCGGACCGCCGACAACGGCGTCAACGAGCTGATGATCTCGGAACTCCTGCTGGCGGCGGACCGGCACGGCATCAAGCAAGTCTCACTCAATTTCGCGGCGTTCCGCGCCCTGATGGAACAGGGCCAGCGAATCGGCGCCGGCCCGGTCGCGCGAGCGTCGGCGAAGGTCCTGCACTTCTTCTCACGGTGGATCCAGATCGAGACGCTCTACCGTTTCAACGCCAAGTTCCAGCCCCGCTGGGTCCCGCGCTACCTGGTGTACCCGGGCGTGCGCGAACTGCCGCGCGTCGGCATCGCGACATTCGAGGCCGAAGGCCTCGGCGGCCGCTCCCCGCGCCTGCTCAGACTGCTGCAGCGAGCGTGAGGGGGGTGCTGTCGCAGGGGGTTCCGCAGGTGTGTAACCTATCTGAGCAGTGGTCGTTCGGACCCAGGAGGCTTCGCCTAGTCTGGTCTATGGCGCCGCACTGCTAATGCGGTTGGGGGTAACCCCCCCTCCCGGGTTCAAATCCCGGAGCCTCCGCTGGTACCCGGTTCGCCGGGTGCTAGGTTAACAACTGAACACGCGCCCGTAGCTCAGCTGGATAGAGCATCTGACTACGGATCAGAAGGTCAGGGGTTCGAATCCCTTCGGGCGCACGTCTGGTTGAGACAGCACTCAAGCCCAGCTCCTCTTGCGAGGCGCTGGGCTTGTTTGTGTCCACAGTGGATTTTCACCCGTCTCGGCGGTTCTCCTGGAGTGACAGCGCTCCAGGGTGCACAATCGAATACGTGTTCGACTGGCGAGCGGTGAAAGTGCCGAGGATGAGGCGGGGCGGTGACGCGCCTACGCTGTCCGGCATGGGAGCGGCGCGGGACGACGAGCGGGCAGCGCTGGTCGCGCTGCTGCGCGCCCGGCCGAACGGGTTGACGTGGCGCCGGCTGACCGAGGAGATCGACGCACGGGGAAGCGCGACAGCCCTGTGGGACGAGCTGTATCCGGCCGGACTGTTCGAAGACGATGCCGGGACGACTCTGCTGAGCGACGCTGCCTCAGATATCGCCCAGTGGGCGGCCGAAGGGCTTGGCTTCCAAACCTTCCTGGACGAGGACTATCCCGCTCAGCTGCGTGAGATCCACGAGATCCCGCCGGTTCTGTTCCATCGGGGAACCCTTGCCGCAGGCGAAATCGGGATGTCGGTGGTCGGCTCCCGCGCCGCCTCGCCCCGTGGGCTCGAGATCGCCCGGGCGGTGGCCCGGGGGCTGGTCGATCGGGATATCACCGTGGTTTCCGGGCTGGCCGAAGGGATCGACACCGCCGCGCACGCCGCGACGCTGGAGGCCGGTGGCCGGACGGTGGCGGTGATCGGGACCGGGATCACCAGGTCCTATCCGGCTTCCAATCGCGAATTGCAGGAAAGGATCGCGAAGGTCGGCCTGGTTCTTTCGCAGTTCTGGCCGGACGCGGCACCGACCAAACAGACTTTTCCGATGCGCAACGCCGTGATGTCGGGCTACGGACAGGCGACGATCGTCGTGGAGGCGGGCGAACACAGCGGGGCGCGCATCCAGGCCCGGCAGGCGGTCGCCCACGGGCGTCCGGTGATTCTCACGGACCTGGTCGTCAAGGCGACCAACTGGTCGACCGACCTTATCGGGCAGCCCGGCGTCCATGTCGCCGGAAGCACGGCGGAAATCATGGAGATCGCGGAAAACATGGCGTCCAGTTCCGCCGAGATCAGTGCCTTGCTGGACACCGCGCCCCGGCCGTGACCACTCCGGAAGAGCTCCACCGGGCTGTCCTGCTGCTCAACTCCCGGGTGGGCGGGTTCTTCTGCAACACCCTGAGGGGCGACGAGGGTATTTGTTCGGTGTGCACCGGTCCCGCCGCCGCGACCCAGTGCCCGCAGTGCCGGATCGCTCGTCAGCAGTACGGCGCGGGTTTGGCCGATCTGGTCGTGCCGCTCGCCTACGTCAAGGGCAAGGTGAGCCCGCGGCACCAGTCCGAGCACCATGTCTTCCGTTACAAGCGGACGCCTCCGGCGCCGAGGTGTCTCGAGGATCTTCACCTGATGATGCGGGTCGGCGGCCTGCTGCACGCGGGATGTGTCGACGCCGTGTCGGCGGCTCCGTGGAGCGCGGTGACCTTCGTGCCGTCAGCTACGCGGCCCGGGCTTTCCCATGCGTGTCTCGGTCTCGCCCGCCAGGTCGCGGCCCAGCGCCCGGATGCCCGGCATGTGGTGCTGGAGATCGGACCCGAATACGACTGCGAGCCGGACCGGGTGCCGAGGCGCGGGCGCTTTGCCTTGAGCGAGGAAAGTGCCGCCGTCGTGGACGGGCGCCACGTGCTGGTCGTCGACGACACCTGGGTCTCCGGCGACAAGGCGCAGTCCGCGGCGCTGGCTTTGAAGGCGGCCGGCGCGTCCGCGGTCACGGTGTTCTGTGTGGCGCGGTGGTTGACGAACGACTGGGAGGATCATCGCGCGTTCATGGCCCGGCTGCGGACGCCGTACGACGCGACGCGCTGCCCGGTCACCGGCGCGGACTGCCCGTCCTGATGGTGTGATCGGCCGTTAGGCTCATTTCGTACCGCCGAATGCACGCAAGGGCTACTTTCGTCTTGAACCGACTACTTCTCGTGATTTTCTTCCGCCGTCTCCCTTCCGTTATTGGTCCAGACCACGTAACGTCCCGCGGCAACGCAGTCCAGCTGTCCGGGAAGGTGGTCGATGAAGACAGTCCGTCGGCTCATAGCCGCAGGTGGGGGCGCCGTTCTCCTGCTGACCGGCATGTCCGCAACGCCCGCGCAGGCGGCCGGGAACCTGACCGCGGCGCCGTACTACATGCCGCTCGACAACGACCCGCAGGACATCGGCGCCGCCATCGCCGCCAGTGGCCAGAAGAGCTACATCCTCGCGTTCGTCCTGGCGCCCAACGGCGGCGGCTGCACGCCGACCTGGGACGGGAACGCCCAGCAGCCGGTCAGCGCGGACACCGCGGTCGCGGCGAAGGTCTCGACCATCCGGTCCCGCGGCGGCGACGTCTCGGTGTCGTTCGGTGGGTACAACGGGCTTGAGCTCGGCGCGGCCTGCGGGGACGCGACCTCGCTCGCGAACGCCTACCAGGCCGTCATCACCAAGTACTCGCTCACGCACGTCGACTTCGACATCGAGGGTGACGACCTCGGCGACGCCGCCGCTGAGGTGAAGCGCTTCCAGGCGATCAAGACGCTCAAGGCGAAGAACCCCGGCCTGCACGTCTCGCTGACGCTGCCGTCCACGACGGTCGGGCTCTCGGACCTCGGCAAGGCGGAAATCCAGCGGGCCAAGGACAACGGCGCCGTCATCGACCTCTACAAGATCATGGCGTTCGACTACGGCGGCCCGCCGCGAGCATGGCCGACGACGTCCAGCGGATCATGGAGCTGGCGCACGGACAGCTCAAGACGTTGCGGCCGGACCTGAGCGACGCGGGTGTCTACGCCGCGACCGGGTTGATCGCGATGAACGGCCACACCGACCAGCCCAGCGAGCTGTTCACCGTGGACACCTTCCGCACGCTTCTTTCCTATGTGCAGGCGCACAAACTCGGCCGGTTCTCGTTCTGGTCGCTCAACCGCGACCGGGTGTGCACCGGCAACGTCGGCTGGGTCGACGGCAAGTGCAGCAGTGTTTCGCAGCAGCCGTACGACTTCGCCAAGATCATCGCCCAGTATCAGAGTTAGGAGAACGATGTCGACGAAGTTCTGGCGCCGGTTCGGTGTGCTGACGGCGATCGCCGCGGCCGCGCTCGGCTTGGTCACCGCTCCTGCCGGCGCGGCCGTCGAAGCAGGCGGCAAGGGTGCACCGTACCTCTACATGGGCTGGGGCAACCCGCCGAGCCCGGCGACGGTCATGAGCGCCACCGGGGTCAAGTGGTTCACCATGGCGTTCATCAATGCCTCCGGTGGCTGCAATCCCTTGTGGGACAGCAGCCGCGGGCTCACCGGCAGTGCGGACGCGACCGCGATCTCGCAGATCAAGGCCGCCGGCGGCCAGGTCGTGCCGTCCTTCGGCGGCTACCAGGGCAACAAGCTCGGCCCGAACTGCTCGTCGGCCTCGGCGCTGGCCGGTGCCTACCAGAAGGTGATCAGCGCCTACGGCCTCAAGGCCATCGACATCGACATCGAGAACACCGACGAGTTCGAGAACGCGACGGTGCAGGACCGGATCCTCGGCGCGCTGAAGATCATCAAGGCGAACAACTCCGGCATCCAGATCATCGTCACCTTCGGCACCGCGACCACCGGCCCCACCTACTGGGGCGGCCGGCTGATCGACCAGGCGAAGGCGCTGAACGCCGGTGTCGACATCTTCACGATCATGCCGTTCGACTTCGGCGGCGGCGCGGACATGTACGCGAGCACGGTGAGCGCGGCGAACGGCCTGCGCGACAAGCTGAAGTCCACCTTCGGCTGGTCGAACGCGACTGCCTACAGCCACCTCGGCATCTCGGGCATGAACGGCCTGTCCGACCAGCAGGAGCAGACCAGCGTCGCGACCTGGACCAAGATCCGCGACTGGGCGAACACCAACGCGATCGGCCGGCTGTCGTTCTGGTCGGTCAACCGGGACCGCGGGTGCGCGGGCGGCGGCGTGGTGTCCAACTGCTCCGGCATCGCGCAGTCCGACTGGGCGTTCACCAAGGTGACCGCGGGCTTCTGAGCAGCCCCCGTTTTCCACGCTCCCGGGAACCCCTGACAGTTCCGGGTCCGCGATGTCCGCGAAGGCCCCTTACCGGCTGAGAGCCGGTAAGGGGGCCTTCACGGCTTCCCGAGCTCCGTGGTGTCCAGGGAGAGCCATTCGGCGAAGCCGCGGTGGCCGGTCGGGGTGACTTCCAGGGCGCGGGGGACGTTTTTGCTGCCGCGCTTCACCCAGCCGAGGTCTTCGACGCGGGTCAGCAGCGCCGCGCCCGCGGCGCCTGCCAGGTGGTGGCGTTGTTCCGTCCAGTCGACGCAGTACGCCACCAGCCGCCGCCGCGTTTTCGGAAGTTCTACGCCGAGCCGATCCAGCAGGTCGCGGCCGGTCGAGGTGAGCCGGTAGTCGAGGTCGTGGCCGGGGGCGGAAAGCCGGTCCTGCCGGGCCGAAGCAGGGTCGTGACGGCCGGTTCCGCCGCACAAAGCCTTACGGTGCAACAGTTCCCGCATCACGGCCACACCGAGGTGGCCGGCCATGTGGTCATAGCACGTCCGCGCGGTGCGGAGCGCGTTCGCCCGCGTGTCTGCGCGAAGCGACCGCACCGGCTGCGGCGGAGCGAGCCGGGCG
This sequence comes from uncultured Actinomycetota bacterium, assembly GCA_963762765.1. Lineage (GTDB taxonomy): Bacteria > Actinomycetota > Actinomycetes > Mycobacteriales > Pseudonocardiaceae > Amycolatopsis. The sequence goes on along the minus strand of CAVXMR010000045.1, from coordinate 76,271 downwards.
AGCGCTTCCAGCGCGTCGACCACCTCGGGTGACGCAAGCTCGTAGTAGCGGTGGCGGCCTTGCGGGCGTACATGCAGCAGGCCGCCGTCGACCAGCCGCGACAGGTGTTCGCTCGCCGTCGAGACCGCGATTCCGGCCTCCGTGGCGAGCATCGACATCGGCAGCGCGCGGCCGTCCAGCAGCGCGAGCACCATGGCCGCGCGGGCCGGGTGACCGAGCAGTTCGGCCGGGGCGGCGAAGTCGGCGTCGCCACCCCAGCGCAGCGTCCTGGCCAGGTTCATCTTTTCCAGCGTAATCATGCTTCGCTTCGGCGCAGGACGAAACGTGCAGACCACGTTTCGGCTCGCGCCGAAGCCGGCCGCACCTAACGTCGGCGAGGTGGATACCCGAATGCCGCTGGTGGCGGTCTGCCTCGGCTTCTTCATGATCACCCTGGACGCGACGGTGGTGAACACCGCGCTGCCCGCGATCGGCCGCGACCTCGGCGCGGACGTGACCGGTCTGCAGTGGGTCAACGCGGGCTACACGCTGGTCTTCGCATGCTTGCTGCTCTCCGCCGGTGCGCTGGGTGACCGGCTCGGCGCGCGCCGCGTGTTCCTGCTCGGACTCACGGTCTTCACCCTTGCGTCTGTCGCTTGTGGACTTTCGCCGAGCCTGGGCGTGCTCATCGCCGCGCGAGTGGTGCAGGGCGCGGGCGCGGCGCTCGTCCTCCCGACGTCGTTGGCGCTGCTCAACGCGTCCTACCCGGACCGGACGCGCCGCGCGCACGCGATCGGCGTTTGGGCCGGACTGGGTGGGGTCGCGGCCGGCCTCGGGCCGGTGCTCGGCGGCGTCCTGACCACCGGGATCGGCTGGCCCGCGATCTTCTTCGTGAACGCCCCGATCGGCGCCGTCGCCGCGCTGCTCACCGTGAAGTACGTGCGTAATCCGTTGCCACGTAAGCAGGATGTTCTCAACGCGCGAGGACAAGTACTCAGTGTGGTGGCGATCGCGGCGCTCGCCTACGGGCTGATCGAGGCCGGCCCGCACGGCTGGACTGCGCCGGACGTCCTGGCGGCATTCGCGCTCGCCGCGGGCGCGGTCACGGCGTTCGCGCTGGTCGATCGCCGCAGCCGGGCGCTGTTCACCGGTGCCGCGTTCGTCGGGGCTGCCATCAACACCGGTTTCTACGGCGAACTCTTCCTGCTGGCGCTGTACTTCCAGGACGTCCGGCACCTCACTCCGCTGGTCGCGGGCCTGGCGATGGCGCCGCAGCCGGGGATCGCCGCGGTCGCGTCCTGGCTGGGTGGGCGGCACATCGCGCGGTTCGGTGCTCGGCGCGTGATGCTGGTCGGGCTGCCGATCGGCGCGCTCGGGCTGTTCACGATGGTCCTCATCGGAGGAGGCACGCCGTACTGGAAGCTCATACTTCCCTTGCTGGCCATCGGTTTCGGCACGGCGTACACCATGCCCGCGGCGACAGTGACGGCTGTCGAGGCAGTTCCGGCGCACCAGGCGGGTGCGGCGTCCGGCGCGCTCAACGCCAGCCGTCAGCTCGGCTCGACGCTCGGTGTCGCGGTCTTCGGCACGCTCACCGCGAGCGCCGGGTTTCTGCCCGGCTACCGGCTGAGCGCGCTGGTCGGCGGAGCGGTGTTCGCCGTGGCGATGGTCAGGCGAAAACCTTGCCCGGGTTGAGAATCCCGTGCGGATCGAGCGCGTCCTTGACCGCGCGGTTCATCGCGAGCACCACCGGGCCGACCTCGGCGCGCAGGCCGCCTCGCTTGAGCAGGCCGACGCCGTGCTCGCCGGTGACCGTGCCGCCGAGCGCGATCGCCTCGGTCATGATGTCCTCGAACGCCGCCTTCGCGCGCACGACCGCCGCCTCGTCGCCGGAGGGTGTGAGCAGCATCGGGTGCAGGTTGCCGTCGCCGGCGTGCGCGAGGTTGGCGATGGTCGTGTCGTGGCGCGCGGCGATGGCCTCGATCCGCGCGAGCATCTCCGGAACCGCGGCTTTGGGCACGCAGACGTCCTCGGTCAGCAACGGCCCGAGCCGCTCCAGCGCCGGGTAGACCAGCCTGCGGGCCTGGAAGAGCGCGTCGGCCTCGGCTTGGTCGGTCGAGCGGGCCGCCCAGGTGGCGCCCGCTTTCTCGAAGCACGCGACCATCGCGTCGGCCTCGGCGCCATCCGAGGTGTCGCTTCGTCCCAGCAACACGACGTTGGCGTCCACGGCGAGGTTCATCTGCTTCCACTCGTCGACCGCGGCGAGGCAGTGCCGATCGATGAGTTCCAGTGCGGACGGCCTCAGCCCTGCCACCGCAACAGCCGTGACCGCGCGCCCAGCGTCCACAATGGACTCGAAGTACCCGGCGACGGTGTGCTCGGGTGGCCGCTGCGGCCGCAGCCGGACGGTGACCTCGGTGATCACGCCCAGCGTGCCCTCGGACCCGACCATCAGCCCGGCCAGGTCGTACCCCGCGACGCCCTTGGCGGTCCGCCGCCCGAGCCGGACGAGCTCACCGGTCCCGGTGACGACCTGGAGTCCGAGCACATAATCCCTGGTCACGCCATACTTGACGCAGCAGATCCCACCAGCGTTGGTCGCGACGTTCCCACCGATGGTCGACCACGGCGCGCTCGCCGGATCGGGCGGATACCACAGCCCGTGCTCAGCGCAGGCGGCGCGAAGGTCGTCGTTGACCACCCCGGGCTCGACCACCGCGAGCTGCTCGACGGCGTCGATCTCCTTGACGGCGTTCATCGCCTCGGTGGTGAGCACGACGCACCCGTCGGTGGCGTTGGCGCCACCGGACAGCCCGGTCCCGGCGCCGCGCGTGACCAGCGGCGTCCGGTGTTTCAGGCAGGCCCGCACGACGGCCTGCACCTCCTCGGCGTCGCGCGGCCGGACGACGGCGGCGGGCCGGCCGAATTCGGCCCACTCGGCTTCGTCGTGCGCGTAGCTCTCGACCAGGTCGGCGTCGAGCACGGATGGCAAGTCCTCCAGCAGGCCCATGACCCCAGCGTAGGCAGTCGTGGCGGCGGCGCCAGGACCCGAAAGGGCGGCTGGACGGCCGGTCGGGCGCGGCGGACACTCGACGGGTGAGCCGGGTCCGGGTCGCTGTGCGGGTCGAAGGGGTTGTGCAGGGCGTCGGGTTCCGGCCCTTCGTCCATCAGCTCGCGGGCCGGCTTGGGCTGGCCGGGTTCGTCGGAAACGACGTCGAGGGCGTGTTCGCCGAGGTCGAAGGCCCTGCCGAGGCCGTCGATGCCTTCGTGACCGCGCTGAAAGCCGAGGCGCCGCCGCTGGCCGTCGTGGACGACGTGCGGGTCACCTCGAGGCCGGTCACGGGGGAGGCCGGGTTCGTCATCGTGGCCAGCCCGGGTGGGGGTGAAGCGGCCACGCTCATCTCCGCCGACAGCGCCACCTGCGACGACTGCCTGCGGGAGATGTGGGACCCGGGGGACCGGCGGTACCGGTATCCGTTCATCAACTGCACGAACTGCGGGCCGCGGTTCACGATCGTGCGCGGGGTGCCCTACGACCGGCCGCTGACCACCATGGCGTCCTTCACCCTGTGCGCCGACTGCAAGCACGAGTACGACGACCCCGCCGACCGGCGCTTTCATGCCCAGCCCGTCTGCTGTCCGGCCTGTGGGCCCCGGCTGCGGTTCGAGCCCGCGGACGGCGACCCGATCCACGCGGCAGCCCAGGCGTTGCGCCAGGGGAAGGTCGTCGGCATCAAGGGGCTCGGCGGGTACCACCTGGCCGTCGACGCGCGCAACGAAGAGGCCGCCGCCAAGCTGCGGAGCAGGAAGCACCGCGAGGACAAGCCGTTCGCCGTGATGGTGCCGGACCTCGAAACAGCCAGGTCCCTGGCCGACATCGACCTCGCCGAGGACGTCCTCGCCGGTCGGCGCAGGCCGATCGTGTTGCTGCCCGGCAAAGGCGGGCTCGCCAGGGAAGTCGCGCCCGGGAACCGGCGGATCGGGCTCATGCTGCCCTACACGCCGCTGCACCACCTGCTGCTCGAACAGACCGGGCCTCTGGTGATGACCAGCGCGAACGTCTCCGACGAGCCCATCGTCTACCGGGACGACGACCTCCCGAGGCTCGGGAACATCGCCGACGCCGTGCTCACGCACGACCGCGCCATCCACCTCCGGACCGACGACTCCGTCGTGCGGATGTCGAGAGGGAAGGTGCAGCTTCAGCGACGTTCACGCGGGTACACGCCTGAGCCGGTCACGCTCAAGACGCCGGTGCCGCACATCCTCGGCTGCGGAGCCGAGCTGAAGAACACCTTCTGCCTAGCCAAGGGCCGCCACGCCTTCCTCTCTCACCACATCGGCGACCTCGAGAACTACGAGACGCTCCGATCCTTCACCGAGGGCATCGCGCACTTCCGGGAGCTGTTCGACGTCGACCCCGTGCTGGTCGCGCACGACCTGCATCCGGATTACCTGTCCACCAAGTACGCGCTGGACCAGGACGTCGACCTGGTCGGCGTGCAGCATCATCACGCGCACATCGCCTCCTGCCTGGCCGACAACGGCGAAGCCGGGCCTGTGCTCGGCGTCGCCTTCGACGGCACCGGGTTCGGCCCGGACGGGACGATCTGGGGTGGTGAGTTCCTGCTGGCCGACCTCACCAGCTACGAGCGTGTCGGGCACCTCGCCACCGTGGCGATGCCCGGGGGTGCGCAGGCGATCCGGCAGCCGTGGCGGATGGCCGCCTCCTACCTCGACGAAGCCGGGTTACCGATACCGGAGGCGTGGAAGGAAGTTGTGGCGCTCAAGCGCAGCGGGCTCAACTCGCCGCTTACTTCCAGTGCCGGGAGGCTGTTCGACGCCGCGGCCGCGCTGCTCGGCGTCCGCGATGTCGTCAACTACGAAGGCCAAGCCGCGATCGAGCTGGAGCAGATCGCCGACCCGGCCGAGCGCAGCTCCTACCACGCAGGGATTTCGGGCAGCATCATCTCCGGTGTCGACCTCATTCAGTCCCTTGTGGACGATCAAGCGCCAAGAGCCACGAAGGCAGCGCGCTTTCACAACGGTGTCGCCGACCTGATCGCCCGGACCTGCGAACGCCTCAGGGACCGCAGCACGACAGTGGCGTTGTCCGGCGGTGTGTTCCAGAACGTCCTGCTCCTCGACCGGACCGTGGAAGCGTTGGAGAATAAGGGATTCCGCGTGCTCACCCACGAGCGCGTGCCGGCCAACGACGGTGGGATCAGCCTCGGTCAGGTCGTCGTCGCCGCTGCGCAAAGTACGGGCCGGGTTCTCGTGAGTGGTAAGTAAGGCTGTTGGGCGGAAGGCAAAGGTGGCGTCACGGCTGCTGCACGCCGGGGTTGGAAGCCGTGTTGCGAGGGGGACTTTCGTCTCGTTGGGCGAGAGGAAAGTCCTCCTCGCAACGCAAAGCGAGAACGAGGATCCGACCCCAGCTTTCCTCAACTCGCATTCGTAGCCGCGGCGCAGCGGGCTTGAACCCACTCGTACCACTCGGCGAGGCCGTCGCCGCGGGTCGCGCTGAGCTCCAGGATCCGGGCTTCCGGATTCACCCGAAGCGTGTCCCGCGTGAACTCCGCGACGTCGAAGTCGACGTACGGGAGCAGGTCGATCTTGTTGAGCAGCACCAGGTCCGTCGACGAGAACATGTGCGGGTACTTCAGCGGCTTGCCCGGCCCCTCGGTCACCGACAGGATCACCACCCGCGCCGCCTCGCCGAGGTCGAACAGCGCCGGGCACACCAGGTTTCCGACGTTCTCCACGAACAGCACCGAACCCGGCGCCGGGGAAAGTGTGTGCAGTGCGCGGTGCAGCATCGACGCGTCCAGGTGGCAGCCCGCGCCGGTGTTGATCTGGACCACCGGGGCGCCGGTCGCCTTGATCCGCTCGGCGTCCAGCAGTGTCTCCTGGTCGCCCTCCACCACCGCGAACGGCAGATCGAGACCCAGGATCGTGCGCTCCACCAGGGTCGTCTTGCCCGCGCCCGGCGAGGACATCAGGTTCACCGCGAAGACACCCAAAGCGCGCAAGTGGGAGCGAACGTGCGAGGCAAGCGAGTCGTTCTTCGCCAGGACGTCCTGCTCGAAATGCACGGTATGGGTCGACGACGTGATCCGGACGTCCGAATCGGAACAGCCACAGGTGTCGCACATGTCAGGCCACCTCCACGGAGCGGATGCGCAGCTGCTTCCCGGCCAGCACCTCGACGTTCGCGCTGGAGCACGGGCACAGCAGGATGAAGTCGTCGATGTCGAACTCGCCGCCGCAGTCCCGGCAGCGGGCGCGGCCGGATGGTTCGTCGATGTCGAGGCGGGCGCCTTCCAGTGACGTCCCCGAGCAGAGGACGTCGAAGCAGAACCGGACGCTGTCCGGGACCACCCCGGACAGCCGCCCGATTTCGAGCCGGACCACCTTCACCTGAGCGTCGCCCAGGCGCCCCACCACGGCGTCCACAACGGACTGCGTGATCGACATCTCGTGCACTAGCAGATCCTCGGCAAGGGGTCACCGACCAGCATGTCCACGATCCGCGTCCCGCCGAACGTGGTGTTCAGCAGCACCAGCCCGGGCGGGTCGTCCGCCACGCGCCCGATCACGGCGGCGTCGGCTCCCAGCGGCGACGAGCGCAACGCCGCCAGCGCGTCATCAGCCTGGGCGCCGTCCACCACGACGACGATCCGGCCTTCGCACGCCACGTACAGCGGGTCGATGCCCAGCAGCTCCGACGCGCCGCGCACCTCGGTCCGGACCGGGATCGCGTTCTCGTCGACGACGACCGCCACCTCGGCCGCACGGGCGATCTCGTTGAGGATCGTCGCCACGCCGCCGCGGGTCGCGTCCCGCATCGCGCGCACACCGGGCACCGCCGCCAGCAGCCCGGCGACCAGCTCGTGCACCGGCGCGGTGTCCGACACCAGGTCGGCGTCGATGTCGAGTTCGCCGCGCGCCAGCATGATCGTGATGCCGTGGTCGCCGATCGGCCCGGAGACGAGGACGGCGTCTCCGGGCTTCACGGTGGCCACGCCCAGTCCGGTCCGCGTAAGCACCCCGACGCCGGCGGTGTTGATGTAGACACCGTCGGCCTTGCCACGCTGGACGACTTTCGTGTCGCCCGTGACGATCTGGACGCCTGCCGCCGCGGCCGCGACCTTCATCGAGTCGACGATCTTCAGCAGGTCCTCGACCGGGAAGCCCTCCTCCAGGATGAATCCCGCGGTCAGGTACAACGGCCGCGCGCCCGAGACGGCCAGGTCGTTCACCGTGCCGTTGATGGCGAGGTCGCCGATGTTGCCGCCGGGGAAGAACAGTGGCGACACGACGTACGAGTCCGTGGTCAGCGCCAGCTTCGCGTCTCCCACCACCAGAGACGCGGCGTCTTCCAGCGGTTCCAGCAAGGGATTGCGGAACGCGTCGAGGAACACCGCCTCGATCAACGTCTGGGTCGCCTTGCCGCCGGAGCCATGGGACAGCGTGATGCGCTCCTCGCGCACCTTCGCCCGCCGCCGCCGCGCCTTGTCGATCCGGTCGAGCACGGCCTGCTCGCGTTCCGTGGTGGTCATACCTGGCTCGCCTCCCGCACGCGCTTGCGGCTGAACCGGCCGAAGTTGTAGTACGCCGCGCAGGCGCCTTCGGGCGAGACCATGCAGGTGCCGATCGGCGTCTCCGGGGTGCACGCGGTGCCGAACACCTTGCACTCCCAGGGTTTCAGCACGCCCTTGAGCACCTCACCGCACTGGCACGCCTTGGGATCCGCGACGCGCAGGCCGGGGATCGCGTACGTGCGTTCGGCGTCGAAGTGCGCGTACTTCTCGCGGATCCGCATCGCGGAGTGCGTGATGAACCCGAGGCCGCGCCACTCGAAGTACGGCCGCAGCTCCATGACCTCGTTGATGGCCTTCAGCGCCACCATGTTCCCGCTCCACGGCACGACCCGCGAGTACTGGTTCTCCACCTCGGAACGGTCTTCCGAGAGCTGGACCATCAGCATGTAGATCGACTGCAGGATATCGAGGGGCTCGAATCCCGCCACCACGACGGGCTTGCTGTAGTCCCGCGCGATGAACTCGTAGGGCCGGCAGCCGATCACGGTGGACACGTGCCCCGGGCCGATGAAGCCGTCGAGGCGCAGGTCCGGGGAGTCCAGGATGGCCTTGATCGCCGGGATGATCGTGACGTGGTTGCAGAACACCGAGAAGTTCTCGATGCCTTCGGCCGCCGCGCGCAGCAACGTCATCGCGGTGGACGGCGTGGTCGTCTCGAACCCGATCGCCATGAACACGACCCGCAGATCCGGGTTCTGGCGGGCGATCTTCAGCGAGTCGAGCGGCGAGTAGACCATCCGGATGTTGGTGCCCTCGGCGTTGGAGTCGAAGAAGTTCCCGCCCGATCCGGGCACCCGCATCATGTCGCCGAACGACGTCATGAGCACGCCCGGCTGGCGCGCGATGTGGATGGCGTCGTCGATCCGGCCCATCGGGATCACGCACACCGGGCAGCCCGGCCCGTGGACCAGCGTGATCGTCTCCGGCAGGTAGTCCTCGAGGCCGTGCTTGTAGATGGTGTGCGTGTGGCCGCCGCACACCTCCATGAACTTGTACTGCCTGCCCGGCTCGCACAGCGACGCGATCTTCGCGGACAGCGCCCGCGCCTTCTCCGCGTCGCGGAACTCGTCGACGAAACGCATGGGAGCTCCTTACTCGATCCGCGACTCGTCAATTCGAGATTGCAGCAGTGCGGCCATTTCGTCCTCGTAGGCCTTACCGATGCTCTCCAGGAACTCCAGGGCGGCGGCGGCCTCCTCTTCGTCTATTTTGGACAGTGCGAAGCCGACGTGGATGAGGATCCAGTCGCCGGGCACCGGCGGGTCGTCGGTGAGCAGGCCGATGTTGATGGTCCGCTTGACGCCGCTGACGGACACCTTCGCGAGGTCCGGGCGTTCCTCGCTGATTTCGATGATCTCGCCCGGAATCCCGAGGCACACGGCGCTACATCCGGCTCATCTCGAGGTACCGCTTGACGTCGGGCTCGACCTTCCGGGCGACCCAGGTCGCGCCGCCGAGGAGCACGAGCAGCAACAACAGCCGTTTCATCTCAGACCTCCGTGACTCTTTTAGTGGGCAGAGCTTTGACCGGTAACTGCGGGCTGGTACCCCAGGCGAGTTCGGTGACGGCTCGGACGGCGGCGGGCACGGCGGCTTCGACCGCCGCCGACAGCCCGATCCCTTCGTTGAGACACGCGGGTTCGCAGCCGACGATCAGCACACGCCCGGCGTCGCCGCCGAGCAGCCGCAGCAGGCGGAACACCGCTTCGGGCTGCATGCCGTGCGCGTCGATCGCGGGCGCGGACGCGAGGTCCTCGGTGTCCGCCTCGATCAGCGACAGCGTGCCCGGCACGCGGCCGTGCGGGGTGGCGTCGAGCAGGATCGTCGTGTCGTAGCCGCCGAGCAGGTCGTAGGCCAGGTGCATGCCCGCGATGCCGTAGTCCGCGATCTGCACCCAAGACGGTAGTTCGACCTGCTCCAGCTCTTTGATGACCTCGACGCCGAAGCCGTCGTCGCCGAGGAAGATGTTGCCGATGCCCGCGACCAGGACTCGTGGCCTCATTCCGCCGCCTCCGTTGGTTTGATTGGCACAGGCTCGATTTCGTCGGGGGAGAAGTACCGGAACCTGCCGTGCGTGTTCTGCAGGTCGGCCGCCGGATCGTCGTCGACGGTGACCGCCACGTGCGTTACACCGTCCACATCGGACAGCACGGCGCGGACGGTGGCGACCAGCCCGGTGAGGAACATGTCCTGCGCGTCGGTGCCGCGCAGATTCGGGCGCAACCGCACCTTCGATCCGGCGGCGACGTGCACACCTGCGACGACCACGGCGTCCGTCTCGGGCGACACCGAGGCGTCGGCGCCCGGGTCCCACCACGGCACTTCGGGCTCGCCCGTGACGGAACGCAGGTAGCGGACCGTGCCGTGCAACCGGTCCAGCAGCTCTGGCGGCATCGCGTCCACCCGGTCCACAATGGACGCCGCGCGGGGGTCGGTCGCCCTGGCCTCGCGCTTCTCGTCGTCGGTCAACGTCATCGTGCGCAGGGTGAGGATCTCGTCGATCTCGGTGCCGTCGAACAGGTCTCCCTGACTCTCGGCGGCGATCGCCGGGTCGTCGTAGAGGATGATCGGGGATGCCAGCATCACCGGGCTGTGGGTGGTGTCGCCGATCAGCACCGGCCAGATCCGTTCGTTGACGCAGGCCTCGACGGCCGGTTTCGCCCACTCCGGTGGGTCGAGCATGGACAGGAAATGCCCGCTGTCGACACTCAGCACCAGGTGCGCGGCCACGAAGGCATGATGCAGTGCGGCCGCCCGCGTCTCAGCGATGGCCGGGCTGACGTTGTGGACGTCGATGCGCAGCCGGACGCCACCGAACGGGCCTTCGAGCGAGTCCAGCCGGGCCGTCAGGATGCCGGACAGCTCGTCGCCGGGAACGCTGAAGGGCGCCTCGACCGGCTGGGCCAGCAGCTCCGGGACAGGGAACACGAAGTCGATCTCGCGCTCGACGGCCTCGTCCCATGACGTGCCGGGGCGCGCTTGCGCCTGCAGGAACCGCAGCTTGACGTGCAGGATCGTGTGCGAACGCGGCTCCAGCAGACACTCGACCCGCGTTGAGGCGAACTCCCCACGCTCGGCCGAGGCGTACGACGGCGGCATCAGCACGCCCCACTGCCAGCGCACCTTGTTCTTCTGTGCGGACGCCCGGTACGGGTATAGGAGATAGCCCTCGTAGAGCACGGCGTCGCCGACGGCGCGGGCCTGATCCAGTGCGCTGGTCATGACTCACCCGCCAGCAGCCGTTCCATCGCCGCGTCCCAGGTCGGGATGGCGTGGCGGGCCTTGTACTTCAGCAGCGCGTCGACGGTCTCCTTGTGCAGCTTGATCCACGCCACGTGCGGGAAGTAGCGTTCCATCAGCTCGTCCCATGCCTTCACCGGCATCCGGCACTCCGCCTCGGTGTGCCACGGCACCTGCTCGACCCAGAACCCCGGCCCGCCCTTGCCGAACACCGTCCCGCTGAACAGCAGCACCATCGGCACGACGCCGTCGGTGAGGGCGTGGAAGTACTTGCCCGCGGCCACTTCCAGGTCGTACGTACAGGGCACCTCGACGTCGACCTCGGTGGCGCCGGTGAACCCCGGCACCATCGCGGACACGGTGGTGAACTGGAACGGCTTGAGCGTCTCTCCCCATCGCGACGGCTCGCCGAAGAGGTGCGTGAGCAGGTCCGCCTCGCCCGGCGCGTACCGCCGGCGCTGGGGTTCGATGCGGATCTGCACGCGCAGTGCCATCGCGTGGATCGGCTGCGACGTCAGCTCCGAGATCCGCAGCTTGAACGCCAGAGTCGGCGAAGCCGCGTACCGCAGCGGGCGGACGTCGATGCAGTCGAAGCTCAGCTCAGCCATCCGTCACGACCTCACTGCGCCCGCGCAGTTTCGCGAAGAATCCGTCGATGGCCTCGTGTGCCTCGGTGCCGCCGTCGAAACCACGCCAGTGCGAGCGGACGATCCCGACCAGCTCGTAGCAGACGTCGATCGGCACCAGGAAGCACTCGAAGCCGAGGTCGAGCTTGTTGAGCAGCAACGCTTCCACGTCGTCGGCGATGTCGGCGAACGCGGTGGTGTTCGCCAGCATCTCGTCCCACGCGCCCAGCGGGAGCAGCGACTCGGTGGCCCCGGCCGGGCTCGGGTAGAAGGCGACGGTCCGGTCCTGCACCGAGTTCCGGAACAGGAACGCCATCTTGACCGGGATCCCGGCGGACTCCCACAGCGCCGCCCCGAGCCCGAACCGCGGAGCGTGCAGGAACCGCTGCGGCACCGCGCGATGCCGCTTCCCGCCCGCGCCCGAGTGCGTGAACAGCAGGTAGCAGCCCCGGCAGGTGCACATGATGACCCGGGATTCGAGGTCGATGACGTGGCCGTGTTCCATGCCGATCGGTTCGGAGCACATCTCGCACCGCTCGCCCGGCACGGTCCGCTGGGCGGGAGTGAGAAATCTGCGCAAACCGCCCGTCATACGATCTCCACGGGACATTCGATGGCTTCCAGCGGCAGCAGCGGGCGTCCGCCCGGCCCGGTCTGCTCCGGGACCACGCCTTCGACGACGACGTCGGAGATCTCGGGCGCGGCCTCCTTCACCACCTTCTCGATGGCGTACTTCGCGGTCACCGTCGAGGACGGGCAGCCGTCACAGGTGCCTTTGAGCTGCAGCTGGAGCACGCCGTCGGCGTCGATCCCGACGAGGTCGACGTCGCCGGCGTGCGAACCCAGGTACGGCCGGACCTTGTCCAGCGCCTCGGTGACCCGCTCCAGAGTGGACTTCGGATGCAGGTCGTGCAGCACCAGCAGGCCGCGGACGTGCTCGTCCTCGGCGAACCGGGCCAGCAGCTCGGGTCCGGCGATCTCCGCGACCCGCGCCAGCCCGGCGCCGTAGAACTCGAGCAGCAGGTGGACGAGGTCCTCGGCGAGTTCGGCGTCCTTGCCGGAGAACTCGCCCAGCAGCCGCTCGATCCGCTCGCCGACTTCGCCGACGTCGGTCATCCGAGCTCCCCGCCGAACGCGTGCGGGGTGTGCAGCCGTTCGATGACCTTGCCCTTGCCGGTGTACATGTGCACGCCGCAGGGCAGGCACGGGTCGAAGCTGCGGACCGCGCGCATGATGTCGATGCCCTTGAAGTTCTCCTGCGTGTTCTCCTCGAAGATCGGCGTGTTCTGCACGGCGTCCTCGTACGGCCCCGGCGTGCCGTAGCTGTCGCGGACGCTGCCGTTCCACGGCGTCGGCGGGTACGGGTGGTAGTTCGCGATCTTGCCGCCCTTGATGACCATGTGGTGCGACAGCACGCCGCGGACCGCTTCGGTGAATCCGCAGGAGACGCCTTCGTCCGGGACCTTGAACGGCTCCCAGGTCTTGGTGCGACCCTGACGGACTTCACCCAGGGCTTTTTCGGCGAAGTACAGCGCGAGACCGGCCGCGTAGGCCTGGAAGTACGTCCGGGCGCGGTTACGCTCGAGCGCGTTGCTCCACTGCGGGATCTTCCACTCGTAGCTGACCGCCGGCTTCGTCGCCGTGCGCGGCAGGTTGATTTCCACGCTGTGGCCGGTGGATTTGACGTACGGCGTGTCGACGAGCCCGGCCAGCGCCGTGACCCACAGCCGCGCGATCGGGCCGCCGCCGGTGTCGAGGGCGAGGTGGTCCTTGCCGTCGAACCAGCGCGGCGACATCGTCCAGGAGTACTTGCTGTCGAAGTCGCGCTTGGCCGGGCGGGGGATGGTGTGCTGGTTCCACGGGTGGCGCTGGTCGACCGGGTTGCCCAGCGGGTCGTGCGTGACGAACATCGGCTGGTCGGCCCAGTCCTCGTAGAACGAGCTGCCGAGCAGGATCCGGATGCCGAGGTTGATGTCGAGCAGGCTGGTGGTGACGAGCTTGCCGTCGACGACCACGCCGGGCGTCACGAACATCTTGCGGCCCCACGACTCCATGTTCTGGTAGGTGAAGTCGCAGTGCTCGGGGTCGTTCAGGCTGCCCCAGCAGCCGAGCAGCACGCGTCGGCGCCCGACTTCTTCGTAGCCGGGAAGGGCTTCGTAGAAGAAGTCGAACAGGTCGTCGTGCATCGGCAGGCAGCGCTTCATGAACTCGACGTAACGCATGAGCCGGGTCAGGTAGTCGGTGAACAGCTGCACGGTCGCGACCGTGCCGACGCCGCCGGGGTACAAAGTGGACGGATGGACGTGCCGTCCTTCCATCAGGCAGAACATCTCGCGTGTGCTGCGGCTGACCTGCAGTGCCTCGCGGTAGAACTCGCCTTCCAGCGGGTTGAGGGACCGCATGATGTCGCCGATGGTCTTGTAGCCGTGGTCGCCGGCGTGCGGGGCCTCGGTGCGGTTCGCCTGCTCCAGGACGCCGGGGTTGGTCTCGGCGACCATCCGCTCGCAGTAGTCGACCCCGACCAGGTTCTCCTGGAAGATGTTGTGGTCGAACATGTATTCGGCGGCCTCGCCGAGGTTGATGATCCACTCGCCCAGGTGCGGCGGGCGGACGCCGTAGGCCATGTTCTGGTTGTAGACCGAGCACGTCGCGTGGTTGTCACCGCAGATCCCGCAGATCCGGCTGGTGATGAAGTGCGCGTCGCGCGGGTCCTTGCCCTTCATGAAGATGCTGTAGCCGCGGAAGACCGACGACGTGCTGTGGCACTCGACGACCTTCTTCTGCGCCCAGTCGATCTTCGTGTAGATGCCGAGGCTGCCGACGATCCGGGTGATCGGGTCCCACGCCATCTCAACCAGGTCGTTCTTGCCCTTGGTGCTGATGCCCTTGTCGGTCGGTGTCTCCGTCATGTCCGGGATCCCTTCAGCGCCAAGTGGACTGGTAGCCGGTGTCGAGCTTCTTGCCCTTGTGCCGCCACTTCGGTTCGGCGTCGGCCTTGCGTTCGGTGATCTTGCGCAGCCGCCGGATCACCGAGCCGTACGCGCCGCTGGCCAGCGAAGAGACGTTCGCGCCCGGCGGTTCGTCCATGAACGGCATGAACTTGTCGGGGAAGCCCGGCATGGTGCAGCCGATGCAGATGCCGCCGACGTTCGGGCAGCCGCCGACGCCGTTGATCCAGCCGCGCTTGGGCACGTTGCACTTCACGACCGGGCCCCAGCAGCCCAGCTTGACCAGGCACTTCGGCGAGCCATACTCGCTCGCGAACTCACCCTGCTCGTAGTAGCCGCCGCGGTCGCAGCCCTCGTGCACGGTCGCGCCGAAGAGCCACTGCGGGCGCAGATGGTCGTCGAGCGGGATCATCGGCGCCTGGCCGGCGGCTTGGTAGAGCAGGTAGGTGATGGTCTCGGAGAGGTTGTCCGGGTGCGTCGGGCAGCCTGGCACGCAGACGATCGGGATGCCCGCGCCGGACTTCCAGTCCCAGCCGAGGTAGTCGGGCACGCCCATGGCGCCGGTCGGGTTGCCCTCCATGGCGTGGATACCGCCGTAGGTGGCGCAGGTGCCGACCGCCATCACGGCCAATGCCTTGGGGGTCAAGCGGTCCAGCCACTCGCTGGTGGTGATCGGCTGGCCGGTCTCGGGGTCGTTCCCGAACCCGCACCAGTAGCCCTCTTCCTTGATGGCTTCGTTCGGGATCGACCCCTCGACGACCAGGACGAAGGGTTCCAGCTCGCCGCGGTCGGCTTTGTGGAACCACTCGATGAACGAATCGGCCCCCTTCTCGGGGCCGCATTCGAAGTCGATCAACGGCCAGTGGACCGCGATCTTGGGCAGGCCGGGCAAAGCGCCGAGGACGATTTCCTCGATGCTCGGTTGCGTGGCCGCGGTCAGCGCGACGGAGTCGCCGTCGCACGACAGGCCGGCGTTGATCCAGAGGATGTGGATGGGCTTCTCTGCGGTGTCTTCAGCATGCGTCACGGCTGGTCACCCTCGGGTTCGTCGAGCGCGCCGAGGGTCAGCTCCCACAGCGCGTGGTACAGGGTCGTCTGGGCTTCCTGGATGCGGTGCACGGACGGCGACGGGACGACGAAGAGGTGGTCGATGCTGTCCAGCTCGGCCATCTTTCCCCCGTCGTAGCCGGCGATGCCGACGGTCACCATGCCGCGCCGGGCGGCTTCATCGAAGGCGCGCAACAGGTTCGCGGAGTTCCCGCTGGTGGACAGGCCCACCGCGATGTCGCCGGACCGCCCGAACGCGCCGATCTGGCGGGCGAACACGACGTCGAAGGAGATGTCGTTGGAGAGCGCGGTCACCACCGCGATGTCGTTCGTCAGCCCGAAGGCGGGCAGGGGCCGGGCGTCACCGGCCGGGCTGAGGAACAGGCTGGCGAGATCCTGGGCGTCGGTGGAACTCCCGCCGTTGCCGAAAGCGAGCAGGCGCCCGCCGCGGGCGAACGCGTGCGCGAGCTCCTGCGCGCAGCGGAAAAGGCGTTCCCGCTCGTTCTCCAGCACGCTGCGGCGCAGTGCGACGATCTCGTGCACTTTGTCCACAGTGGACTGACGAACCTGGGTCAGGACGGCATCGAGGTCACCGGCACCCGAATAGAGGAACGGGTACAGCTCTTCGAGTCCGCCGGTGTCCATGGGCGCGTGGTCCCGCGGCATGGCGTTCGACTCCCGTGGTCAGGAATTCTCCAGGCGTGCGATGGCTTCTCCGGCGTGCACGAGGATGCGGTCCCCGACGCCGGCCGAAACGAGCGCCACACTGACTTCCTCGGTGCCCGATCCGGTTTCCACGACGGCGAGCTCGTTCTCGAGGAGCTCGACCACGGTCACCTCGACCGCGGTGTCGGAACAGGTGATGCACACCCCGTCGTGACAGACGGGGGCGGCCGATCTGTCCGCGTCACCGGCCTTCACGACGCCACCTCCGGGGAGAGGACGCCGGGCTGCTCGAAGAAGACGTGCACCAGTTCCCACAGCACGTGGTAGGTGGTCACGTGGATCTCCTTCACCACCCTCGGGTCGGGGGAGTGCGCGATCAGGACGTGATCGAGGCCGGGGAGGCGAGCGATGGCGCCGCCGTCCCCGCCGGTCAGCGCGACGGTGAGCATGCCGAGGTCACGGGCGACCGTCAGGCCGCGGGCGACGTTGGCGCACTCGCCATCGGTCGAGATGCCGAGCGCGATGTCGGCGGGCTCGGCGAGGATGCGGATCTGGTGGGCGAAGATCTCTTCGAGCCCGGCGCGGCTGGCCACACCGGTCACGGTGGCGACGTCGGCGGTGAGCGACACCGCGGGCAGCGCGCGCTTGCCCACGATCACCGGGTGCACGAACTCGACGGCGACGTGCTGGGCGTCGGTGCTGGGCCCGCCGTTGCCGAACACCACGAGCTTGCCGCCGCGATGGAACCGCAGCGCCATCCCGTGGCAGGCGTCCGCCACCGCGCCGGCTTGGTCCGCCAGCGCGAGCACGGGAGCTTCGCGGCGCTCGAACAGGGCGTCGACGGTGTCCAGGCGATTCGGAGACCACGGCATCGCGGTGCTTCCTCCGCTGGTTGCTCGGTGGTGGGAGCGGTCATCCAACCCTAGATCTGTGGCGTGTGTCACACAACAGATCGATCAGGGGTAATGCGCTGTCCGTGATCTCCGGCGGTTGCCTGTTCACCTTTCACAGATGCTGCCGTTCACCTTGTACCTGTTCGGCCCTTGCGAGCCACACCTCGGCTTCGTTACCGGCGCCGCGCGCCCGGAGCATCCGGGCCAGGCTGAGCATGCCCTGGACGTCACCGGTTTCGGCGGCGCTGCGGAACCAGCGTTCGGCCTGAGCGAGCTCTTCCCGGTGTTCGGCGAGATGACCCAGGTTGGTCAGCGCGGGCACGCTGCCGTGCTCGGCGGCCTTCCGGTACCAAGCGGCCGCTTCGCCCTCGTCGCCGCGATTGCGGGCGAGCACGCCGAGGTTGGTCATCGCGGCCGGGTCGCCGGACTCCGCGGCGTCGAGGTACCAGGTCTCGGCCTCCTCGAGCTCGCCGCGGCGGTGCAGCAGCAGGCCGAGCCGGACGGTCGCCTCGACGTTGCCGCCCAATGCCCCCTGCCGGAACCACGACTCGGCGTCGGCCGGACGGCCCAGGCGTTCGGCTTGACGGCCCAGCTGACACACCGCGGACAGATCGCCGTCGGCGGCGGCCGCTCGCCACCACCGCGCGGCTTCGGCCGCCTGGCCGCGATCGCGCAGCAGGACGCCCAGATCGATCATCGCCTCGGTCTCGCCGCCGTCGGCGGCTTGACGCAGCCAGGGCTCGGCGCGCTCGGGACGCCCGTGCTCGAAGAGCAGGTGCCCCAATGCGGCGACGGACGGTAGATCGCCGGTCCTCGCCGCTTCGGTCAGCCAGTGCTCGGCGTCCTCGTGCTTGCCGCGGCGTTCGTACGAACGGCCGAGGTTGAGCATCCCGTGCGGGTCGCCGGCCAGCGCCGCTTCGTGGTACCAGCGCTCGGCCTCGTCGTCGGCCCCGCGCTCGGCCAGGAGGTTCGCCAGCGCCGTCATCGAGACGCGGTCTCCCCCCGCCGCGGCCTTGCGGTACCAGGCCTCGGCCTCGGCGAGTTCCCCGCGTTCGCGCAGCGTGGAGCCCATGCGCGCCATCGCGATGACGTGCCCGCGCTCGGCTGCCTTGCGTTGCAGGTAGTCGTCGACGCGGTTGTTCCACTTGCTCAGCCGACCTGACATCGGCCTGCTCCCTCCGGCTGGTCCTGCTCCGGTAGTCGCAGCTGAAGCGTCCGATGTGACATCCAGGCCGTGGGTGGGCCGGATCACATCCACGCCAAGTCGTCGTGTCGGCGCGGTATCCCCGCCCGGCACTGGGCGAGACTACGCCGCGCCCGTCCCCAGCGAGAGGAGAAACTGGTGGCTGCTCGCAGCTTTCAGCTGTCCGTGACGCAGCGAATCCTGCTGGTAGTCGCCGTGCTCGCAGTAGCGCTGTTCGGCTACTGGGTGGCGGGGCGCGGAGCCGGTGCGGCGCCCCCTCCTCCGCCCGCGAGTGCCGCCGACGCACAGCAACAACTGGCTGAGCTGAAGGTCGCGCCGCGGACGTCGATGGACGGCTATTCGCGTGAGAAATTCCCGCACTGGGCCAGCCAGGGGAACGGTTGTGACACCCGCGAAGTCGTCCTCAAGCGCGACGGCAAGGACGTCAAGACCGGCAAGGAATGCAACCCGACGTCCGGCAGCTGGACGAGCATCTACGACGGCGACACCTGGACGAAGCCGACCGACGTCGACATCGACCACATGGTCCCGCTCGGGCAGGCGTGGGCGAGCGGCGCGAAGGCGTGGACGACGGAGAAGCGCGCGGAGTTTGCGAACGACCTGACCCGGCCGCAGCTGTTCGCCGTGACCGACAACGTCAACCAGCAGAAGAGCGACAAGGCACCGGATCAGTGGAAGCCGCCGCTCGTCTCGTTCTGGTGCACCTACGCGACGGACTGGATCGTGGTGAAGCACTACTACGGCTTGACGGTGACCGACGCAGAGAAGACGGCGTTGACGGACATGTTGCGCCGCTGCTGAGGTAGGCCGCATGAGCACCTTCGCGTTGATCCACGGCGGTGGCGGCAGCGGCTGGGACTTCCATCTCCTCGAGCCGGAACTGCGGGCGCTCGGCCACGACGTGGTCGCGCCGGACCTGCCGATCGAGGATCCTTCGGCCGGGCTCGCCGACTTCACCGACACCGTGGTGCGCGCGCTCGGGGACCGGTCCTCCTCTGACGTAGTCGTGGTAGGGCATTCCTACGGTGGGTTCACCGCGCCGCTGGTGGCCGCGAAGGTGTCCGCGCGGCTGCTGGTGTTCCTCGCCGGGATGATCCCGGCGCCGGGGGAGCCGCCGGGGCAGTGGTGGGAGAACACGGGGTTCACTCATCCAGTGGGGTTGAGTGAGACGGAGCAGTTCTTCGGCGGCGTCTCGGCCGAGCTGGTGGCCGAGGCGGTTGCGCACGGGCGTCCTCAGGTGAGTGCCGAGTGGGGCGAGCCTTGGCCGCTGGAGGCGTTTCCGGAGGTGGAGACGCGGGTGCTGCTGTGCCGGGAGGACCGGTTCTTCCCACCGGAGTTTCAGCGGCGGGTGGCTGAGGATCGGCTGGGGATCGTGCCGGACGAAATCGATGGCGCCCACTGCGTCCCGCTGAGTCATCCGGCTGAGCTGGCTGCGCGGTTGGTGGGGTACCTCGGCAAGGACTCGTGAGCGTTTAGGGCGGTTCTAACCGCCCGGAACGCTCACGAGTCCGTCATTCGGATCAGCGGGAACACCCATGTGCGGGTGGTGACGAAAGCTGTCCGGACAATAAAGGTCTAGACCTATTGACCGAATGGTTCAGGCCATTTACCGTTTTGTGCAGCGGCGATCCCGCCCATCACCGCGCTTTCTTCCCTCCTCACCGGTCCCCGCCCTGGAGGTCTCTTCCGCATGTCCGTATCCCGTCTCGCCCGAGCCCTGGGTCTGGCCGTCCTCTCCGTCGGCGCCCTGCTCGCGGTGCCCGCGCTCCCCGCGTCCGCCGCGACTTTGCCCGCGTGCCAGCACTTCTACACCGGCACCATCCCCGACCGGCCGGTCACCGGCGGCCATGGTCCCGGCTCGCTCGTCGGCGCGGTGAGCGTCGCCAACCGGCTGCCCGCGCCCGGCTCCGTGAACGGCGGGCTGACCGCCGACGGCAAGGTGACCTTCACCTTCGCCCGGGTTTCCGGGGCGAAGGCGTACCGCGCGTTCAAGAACGGCCAAGCGCTGCAATGGATCAGCGACTGGGGCCAGCCGACGCTGACCGTCACGGACTCGAGTCCCTGCCAAGGCGCGCACTATCAGCTCTACGCCATGACCGCCGAAGACACGTCGGCCGCGTCGATCGGCCAGGTCTCGACGTCCTACCGGCTCAATGGGTCCAACCAGCTCGCGGCGTACCAACTACCTGTCGGCACGACGCTGAACTACCGCGTGACGTCCTACAACGACGCCGGTCAGACCGCGCTCGGCTACAACGCCGGCCCCGGCTTCTGCGCCGTCGACGCCCGCAATGTCCCGTGGGGCACCAGGTTCTTCGTGCCCGGCTACGGCCACTGCTATGCCGCGGACATCGGCAGCTGGATCAAGGACGACATCGTCGACGTCTGGCTGCCGGGCTCGCAGGCCGACAACTGGGGCGTCCAGCGGCTCACCCTGACCGTCGAATGACCGGAGGAGGACTGCGATGAAATCGACCAAGTTCGCCGTGGCGGCGCTGGTCGCCGCGGCACTGCCGGTCGCAACGCTGCTGGTGGTCTCCCCGGCAACCGCGGCCACGTCGCCTTCGGCGGCGTTCAGCACCGACTCGAACTGGGGCTCGGGCTACCAGGGCAAGTACACGATCACCGCGGGCTCGTCCGCGCTGACGAGCTGGAAGCTCGAGTTCGACCTGCCCTCGGGGTCCGCGCTCGGCTCCTACTGGGACGCGCTCGATACTCCGAGCGGCCAGCACCACTCCTTCGCCAACCGGAACTACAACGGCAATGTCGCGGCGGGCGCCTCGACGTCGTTCGGGTTCCTGGT
This sequence comes from uncultured Actinomycetota bacterium, assembly GCA_963762765.1. Lineage (GTDB taxonomy): Bacteria > Actinomycetota > Actinomycetes > Mycobacteriales > Pseudonocardiaceae > Amycolatopsis. The sequence continues at coordinate 55,264 of CAVXMR010000045.1, read as the reverse complement.
GAGTGGCTCCGGGATGCCGGCCAACTGCCTGCTGAACGGGCAGCCCTGTGGCGGCGGCACGACCCCGCCGACGACACCCACCACGCCGACGACACCCACCACGCCGACGACACCCACGACGCCGACCACCCCGACCACGACCCCGCCGGGCGGCGGCAGTGCGAAGGTGTCGCCGTACATCGACATCACGATGGCGACGCCGTCGCTGGTCTCGGTGGCGAACGCGACCGGCCAGAAGAACTTCAACCTCGCCTTCGCACTCGGCAGCAGCCTCGGCTGTGACCCGAAGTGGGGCGGCACGGTCGATCTCAACGACTCCCGCGTCGTCAACGACGTCAACGCGTTGCGCGGCATGGGTGGCTCGGTGACGGTGTCGACCGGCGGCGCGGTCGGGCCGTACCTGGAGAGCGTCTGCACCTCGGTCGACTCGCTGTACAACGCCTACGTCCGGGTGCTGGACACGGTCGGCTCCAACAGCATCGACGTGGACGTCGAAGCGTCCATCCCGACCTCGACGGTGAACCAGGCGCTGCTGAGGCTGCAGCAGAACCGGGGCACGAAGATCAGCTACACCATGCGGATCCAGGGCCAGGACTACGGGATGGACCCGTTCTCGGTGTCGATCCTGCAGGACGCGGCTTCGCGCGGGCTGAACGTCGTGGTCAACCCGATGCTGATGGACTTCGGGTTCAGCGGTTCGTGGGGCAGCGCGATGGTCTCGGCGGCGAACGCGACGCTGGGCCAGATGAAGACGATCTGGCCGTCGAAGTCCGACGCGCAGATCAAGGCCCTGCTCGGCCTCACGCCGATGATCGGCCGCAACGACACGGGCCAGATCACCGATCAGGCCGCGGCGCGCCAGCTGCTGCAGTTCGCGCAGCAGAACCACGTGGCGAGCATCGGCTTCTGGTCGGTCGGCCGCGACAACGGCGGCTGCCCCGGCGGCGGCGCGGTCGCGACCTGCTCGGGCATCTCGCAGTCGACCTACGAGTTCACGAACATCTTCAAGGCGTACACGGGTTAAAGCGTTCCCTCCCGCCGAAAAGCCGTGCAGGCCCCTTCGTCGGCCCTCAGCCCCGATGAGCGGGCCTGCACGGTTTCAAGCGAGCTGAAGGGGACTTTCCTCTCGTCCGGCGGGAGGAGAGTCCCCTTCATCACGGCTGACGCGACGAACGTCCCCTTCAGCTCACCAGCGGTCCAGGTGCAGGACGTCCTCCAACGGCTGCCGCGCGGCCGGCTTGAACGTGTCGCCGGTGTAGAACGCCGTCGGGATCAACGCCGCTTGGTGGACGTTCGGCGGCAGGCCGAGCACCTCGGCCGCCTCCTTCTCGTACTTCAGGTGCAACGTCGTCCAGGCCGTCCCGAGCGTGACCGACCGCGCCGCGAGCATGTAGCTCCACGCCGCGGGCAGCAGCGACGCCCACATCCCGGCCTGGTTGCCCTCGGGCAGGTCCGCGCTCGGCGTCTCCAGGCACGGCACGACCAGCACCGGCACGTCACCCATCCGGTCGGCGAGGTACTCCACGCTGCTGCCGACCCGCTGCTGCACCGGCGCCCGCTCCGGATCGTCGGCGAACAGCTTCCCGGCCGCGCCGGAGGAGGCCAGGTACTCGTGGCACGCCCGCTGGTAGATCTTGCCGAGCGCGGCGCGCTGGCCGGCGTCGGTGATCACCAGCCACTGCCACCGCTGGGTGTTGGACCCGCTGGGGGCCTGCAAGGCGACCTGCAGGCAGTGCTTCACGAGCTCGAGCGGCACTTGGCGCTCCAGGTCGAGCCGCTTCCGGACGGTCCTGGTGGTGGTCAGGAGCTCTTCGGGCGTCATCATCGGCTCATCATGCCGCGCTCACCAGCGATCGTGCACCAGCGGACGGATCAGCTCGTCATAGGTCTCCCGCACGCCGGCCAGCGCGTCGGCCGAAAGGGGCGGCAACGCCTCGGCCGCGGTGTTCGCCCGCGCCTGCTCGGCGTTGCGCGCACCGGGGATGACGACGCTGAGGCCCGGCTGGTCGAGGATCCAGCGCAGCGCGAACTGCGCCAGCGTCTGCCCCTCCGGAACCAGGCCGCGCAGCCGCTCGACAGCCTGCAGCCCGACCTCGTACGGAACGCCCGAGAAGGTCTCGCCGACGTCGAACGCTTCACCGTGACGGTTGTAGTTGCGGTGGTCGTCGGCGCCGAACGTGGTGCTCGCCGTGTACCGCCCGGACAGCAGCCCCGACGCCAGCGGCACGCGCGCGATGATCCCCGCGCCCGCCTCGGCGGCCACCGGCAGCACGCGCTCCAGCGGCTTCAGCCGGAGGCAGTTCAGGATGATCTGCACCGAGGCGACGTTCGGCCGCGCCAGCGCGGCAAGCGCTTCCTCACAGGTCTCGACGCTGACGCCGTAGGCCTTCAGCCGCCCCTCCTCGACGAGCTCGTCGAGCGCGTCGTAGACCGCGTCGCTCGAGTAGACCGGCGTGGGCGGGCAGTGCAGCTGGACCAGGTCCAGGGTGTCCATCCCGAGGTTGCGCCGCGACCGGTCGTTCCACGCGCGGAAGTTCTCGGCGACGTAGTTCTCCGGCAGCTGCTCGAGCCGACGGCCCATCTTGGTCGCGACGAACACAGCGTCCGCGCCCCGCTCGGCGCGAAACCGCCCCACCAGCCGCTCGCTGCGGCCGTCCCCATAGACGTCGGCAGTGTCATAGAACGTGACGCCCGCATCGGCCGCGCCGTGCAGCACGGCGAGGGCTTCGGTCTCGTCGACGTCGCCCCAGTCGGCGCCCAGCTGCCAGCAGCCGAGGCCGACCGCGGACACCTCACGACCCAGTCGGGTGATCTTCCGGCTCTCCATGAGCCGATCTAAGCACGGGGCTCAGCAGGGGAGCAGGAACCGGGCCCAGACGTACTTGCCGCCGTCGGACCGCTGGAAACCCCAGTCCTCGGCGAGCGCGCGGACGAGCTGCAGGCCGCGGCTGCGCGCCCGCGCCGGAGCGGGGACGCGCAGCTCGGGAAGTGTTGCGCCGGTGTCGAAGATGCGCAGCGTGACGCGGCCGTCGGCGTAGTCCAGCTCGAGCCGTTCGGGTCGTTCGCCGTGCTCGACGGCGTTGGTGACCAGCTCCGAGGTCGCGAGCAGGATGTCGTCCAGCCGCGGTGCCTCGCAGCCACGGCGCAGCAGCGAATCCCGCACCGCGTGGCGGGCGATCGCCGGAGCCGTGACGTCCGCGGGGAGAAGCACGGTAACCGTCGCGGGGGCCGCCGTGTGCTCCGGCAGCTTCGACCTCGTCATCGGGTCCCCCTCCCAGTGATGGCCGGTATACCTCGCGAAGTACCCAACCGGGTGAGCGGCTAATCAGGTGCCTTCGGCGAGCTCGGATTCGTCCAGACCCGAACGGAGCTTCTTCAGCGTCGCCGCGAGCAACCGGGACACCTGCATCTGCGACACGCCCACGCGGCGCGCGATGTCCGACTGGCTCATCCCGGACCCGAACCGCAGCGCGACGATCTTGCGCTCCCGGTCCGACAGGCTCTCCAGCATCGGCCGCAGTGCCTCCCGCAGCTCGGCCTGGCCGAGCTCGGCGTCCGGTGCGCCGAAACGGGTGTGCGCCGAGTTCTCCAGCAAGTGGTCCAGCGAAGCCCCATACCGCCCTTGACCAGCGCGAAGGCCTTCGTAGACGTCCTCGATCGGCACGCCGAGGCGCGCGGCGATCTCGCTCGGGCGCGGCGCCCGCGAAAGCTGCACGGTGAGCTCCTCGCGCGCGGCGGAGATGTTCGCGTTCAGCTCCTTGAGCCGCCGCGGCACCCGCACCGACCAGCTGTTGTCGCGGAAGTGGTGCCGGAGTTCACCCGAAATGGTGGGCACCGCGAACGCCAGGAAGTCCGTGCCCTGGTTCGGGTCGAACCGGTCCACGGCGTGGATCAGCCCGACGGTGGCGATCTGGACCAGGTCCTCCATCGCCTCGTCGCGGTTGCGGAACTTGCGCGCGAGGTTGCGCGCCAGTTCGAGGTGCGCGCGCACCAGCACGTCGCGGATGCGCTCCTTGGCCGGGTCGTCCGCGGCCAGCTCGGCCATCTCGGCGAACAGCGACCCGATGTCGGGTTCGCCGTCCCCGGAGGCCCCGGAGGGGTTCGTCACGAGCCGGCCGCCTCGCTCTCCCGGATCAGCTCCACCCGGGACAGGTAGCGGCCGTTCTCGCCGGTCACCGTGCGGCGGGCCGAGGTCGCCAGCGCGGTCAGCAGCTGCCAGGACAGGCCCGTCTCGTCGCCGTGCTCCGGTGAGTCCGACCACACCTCGACCGAAACCTCGATCCGCGCCTCGCTCCACGAGAACACGCAGGTCAGCTTGCCGTCGGCAGCCGAGGGCAGGAGCAGCGAGCACGCCTCGTCGACCGCCATCCGGAGGTCTTCGACGGCGTCGAGGTCGAAGTCCTGGCGCATCGCGATGTCGGCCACGATGGTCCGCAGGGTCGGCACGACATGCGGGATCGCAGCGGTCCTGACTTCGATGACCTGCGCGCCTTCCGGCACGAGCGGGGCGTTGTCCTCCACGTTTCTTCCTTTCTCCGGCTCGCGCTCCAGATGCCTGGCGGTGTCCTCCGACGCCCGGTCAGCGTGATGCCCGTGGGGTGAGCAAACCAAACCCGCGTTTGATCCCGAGCACCGGCGGGCATGTAGCCGACGACGCGGGAGATCCTGGGAAAGGCGGGGACGACATGGCGGACGTGAGCCGGCTGCCCGAGGTGGTGGCCGAGGCATGGGACTGGCAGCTGCGCGGTTCGTGCCGTGGCGCGGACAGCAGCCTGTTCTTCCACACCGACAACGAGCGGGGATCGGCACGCGAGCGGCGCGAGTCGCGCGCGAAGGCGATCTGCCAGACCTGCCCGGTGCTCGCGCAGTGCCGTAAGCACGCGATGACCGTACAGGAGCCCTACGGCATCTGGGGCGGGCTTGGCGAGATCGAGCGCCGGCAGCTGTTCATGCGAGAGCGCCGGGCCGCGCGCAAGTCGGTCAACGCCGGATGAAAGCGCTCTGAACTGGCATGACGCACAAGTGTGTGGTGAGTCGGCACGAAAGGTCGGCGGCCGTGGCGGGCTCGGCCGTGTCCTGCGTTAGGGTTGCCCCCGGAGTTGCCTTGACCGTGCCTTGCGGGACCTCGCCGGCCCCCGGACCCCGGGTGGCACGGTGACACGGTTGCCGCTTGAGAGACCAGGCGCGTACCCGGCGCAGGAGCAGCGCCTGACGAGGAGAAACTGCATGCCCGCAGCCGACCACAACGCCACCCCGCCCGGGTTCGGCATCACGCTGGACACCGAAGCGAGCCAGCCCCGGGTGGTGGTCACCGGCGAGCTCGACCTGCTCACCAGCCCGCAGCTGCAGGACGCGCTGGCGGGCCTGATCGCCGACAAGCGATCGCAGCGGGTCGTGGCCGACCTCACCGGAGTGACCTTCTTCGATTCCTCCGCCCTGAACGTCGTGCTGCGCGCCCAGCGCCAGGCCGGCGAGCAGGACGTCGAGCTCGAGGTGGTGCCCAGTCCCGCGGTGAGCCGCGTGATCGAGCTCACCGGCGTGGCCGAACACCTGAGCGTGTCGGAGGACCCGCAAGCCTGATCCCCCGCTACGGTCCTGCGGACGAATTCGTTCGCGGACCTGGGGGCGGCACGATGATGGGGCGCACGCACGCCCTCACCGGGTGGTGCGCGGGGCTCGCCCTGGCGCCCGCGGTGGGCGCGGGCTCGATACACCAGGCAGTGGTCTTCGCGGCCACGACGGCGGGGTTCGCGCTGCTCCCGGATCTGGACCACCCCGGTGCGAGTGCCTCACGGCTGCTGGGATGGCTGACCGGCCTGGTCTCGTGGGTGCTGCGGCGGGTGTCCGCCGCGGTGTACGCGCTGACCAAAGGCCCGCGCGACGAGAAGGTCACCGGCAAGCACCGGCATCTTTCCCACACCGTGCTGTTCGCGGCCGGGCTCGGCTTCGCCACCTCCGCCGGGACCGAGGCGGGCGGCCCCTGGGCCGTCGTGGGCGTGGTCGTCTTCGGCCTGCTGCTCGCCCAGGGCGTCCTCGGCGACTGGCTGCTCCTGGTGAGCGGCGCGGCCGTCGCGTGGTGGTTCTTCACCGCCCCTCCGGATCACGCGGCGGAGCTGGCGCACATGACGGGCTGGCTCGGGATCGCCGTCGCCGCGGGCTGTTTCACCCACTGCCTGGGCGACGCGCTGACCGAGGCCGGGTGCCCGTTCCTGTTCCCGGTGCCGATTGCCGGGGAGACCTGGTACGAGATCCGGCCACCCCGCCCGCTGCGCTTCCGCACCGGCAAGAAGGTCGAGAACCGGCTGATCTTCCCGGTGTTCGTGCTCGCCGGGGTGCTGCTGGTGCCGGGCGTGTGGGTTTACGCGACCGACACCGTGCAGCACCTGTTCACCCAGCCGCCGAGTCAGAGCGCGACGCCCTGAACCGCGCGATCCGCTCGGCCGCCGCGGCGGTGTCGGAGTAGTCCCGGGAGTGCACGATCTCGCCGTCGCGCACGGTCAGCACCATCACGTACGACGAGACGAACGTCGAGCCGTCGGCGAGCCATTCGTTGTGCAGGTCGAATTCGGCGACGAGCACGGCCGGGTCGGAAGTCTCGTGCACCACGACGTTGTCAGCCTTCGTGAGACGCCGGACCGCGCCCGCCGCCTTGAAGCGGCTTCGCAGCTCTTCGCGTCCGTGGGTCAGCTTCGGTGCGCCTGCGGGGGTGAAAGCCAGCTCGATGACGACGTCCTCGGCGTAGCAGTCCGCCAGGTCGTCCCACCGGTTGTCCACCGAGGCGGCCAGGAACCGGTCGAACACCGCGCGTGCGGTGCCACCCATCTCCTTGACGGCCCCGGCGTTCGGGTAGTCGCGATAGGACGTGATCTCGCCGTCGGCGATGGTCAGGACGCCGACCGAGGACGGGAACCGGTACGGCTCGCCCTCGGCGGTGCGGCCCTCGGCCACCAGCTCGATGACCAGCCCGGACGCCGATTCGGTCGTCGTCACGTGGGTTTTCTCCAGGCCGAGCGCCCGGCCGCGAGCTCCGCCGGCGGTGAGCGCGGCGACGATCGCGTCGCGGCCTTCGACCCGGTGCCCGGCGAACGGGAACTCGTAGACGGCGTCGGCGGCGAAGAGGCCGGCGAAGGGCTCGGGGTCGATCTTCTCCATGCCCTGGCGGACGAGCTGGGCGATTTCGGACACGCTTCGAGGCATCGGAAATTCTCCTGGGAGGATGGACGTTGAATCGGAACGGTGCACCCGCTTACGACGATACGGAACGCACGCTCCGGTTGTCAACGAGGCTCAGGAGGGCTCGATGGAGAAGGCCGCGCTGCGGGCTGACGCACGCCGGAACCGGGCACGGGTCCTCGCGGCCGCCGAGGAAGCCTTCGCGGCCGACGGCCTGGCTGTGCCCCTCGATGACATCGCGCGCCTGGCGGGCGTGGGCGCCGGCACGGTGTATCGCCATTTCCCCAGCAAGGAAGCCTTGTTCCAGGCCGTGGTGCTGGAGCGGATCGAGCAGTTCGTCGAAGAGGCCCGGGCGCTGGCGACGGCGGAGGACCCCGGCGAAGCGTTCTTCGACTACCTTCGCCGCGTCATCAAGCAGGCCTCGCTGAACCGGGCCATCTGCGACGCGCTGGCCGAGTCGAGCGGGCTCGCCTTCAAGTCCGAGGCCGGCGACGATTTCCGTGAAGCCTTCGCCGCGTTGCTGACACGCGCTCAAGCCGTCGGGGCGGTCCGGGAAGACATCGACGGCGAGGATCTCCGCGGGCTCATCGTGGGATGCCTTGCCGTGGAACGGTATTCGCCGGGGAGCCGGCACTATCTCCAGGTCGTGGTCGATGGGCTGAGGGGCTCAATTTCAACTCTCCGTAACGCGAACGAAGATCAACACGAGTAAGGTGCTGTACCTGCGCTACCTGTGGCGAGGGGGTGCCGGATGTCCGGTCGAACTCCTACGTGGGGATCGGTGGGTGTCATCGGCCTCGCGGGTTTTTCCACGGGACTGCTGGTGGCAGCCGTCCTCGTGGCGGGCCGCACCCCGGTCCCGCCGGCCAGGGTCAGCGATCCCGAGCCCGCCGTCGCCACCTCCGTCCATCCCGTCACCGTGACGGTCACGGGTGTCGCGCCCGCGCCGTCGACAGTGATCGAGCAGGTGACGTCACCACCCCTCACGACGACGACGTACGTCGAGGTGACCGTGACGTCGACGGAGACTTCCTCCTCGACGACGTCGAGCACGCCGACAACCGTTCCCACGGACCCACGCGCGTTCTGAAGCGCGATGCAACCGGGCCGGGGGCTCGCACCGTCTGTCCGGGTATGCGCTGGGTTGTCGGAATGGCCTCGATTCTCGTTCTCGCGGTGGGCTGCGGTCAGTCGGCCGGGTCGTCGAGTCAGGTGGAGTGCCCGGCGATCGGCACTCCGACCGGAATCAGCCTGACCATCCCACCGGACGCGGCCGCGGGGCTGACGGTGGCGAAGCTGGACGCCTGCTGGGCCGGCAAGTGCGTGACGCGGAAGGTCGGCCTGCAGCCCGCCACCGCGCCCGCCCAGACGTCCTGCGCCGGTGACTCCTGCTCGGCTCGGATGACGTCGACCGGCGGCCTCCACGGCTTCGCCGACGTGCCGGGGCTGACCGAGCAGCCGGTCCAGGTGACCGTCGCCTTCGACGACGGCAAACCGCACCACGTCCAGGTCACGCCGTCCTACACCCGGCCCGGCGGACCCGGCTGCGCCGCGGCCGGCCCCCAGGCCGAGCTCGTCGTCACCCCCGACCACGAACTTCTCGCGCGCCAGCGGTGAAGGACTCGTGAGCGTTCCGGGCGGTTCTAACCGCCCGGAACGCTCACGAGCCCGCTAGCCGACGTCCCGGCGCCGCCACCCCAGCAGCCCCGCCGCCAGCGCGACCGCGGCGACCGCGAGAAGCCACAGCACCGGTGTCGCGGTGAACTCCTGGCCTGGCAGCTTCGGCGGGTGCTGGAACGGCGAGACGTCCAGGACCACCTGCGGCGCGTTGACGACCGGGCCGAACAGGCTGATCAGCAACGCCAGCCCGCCGACGCCCCAGGCCGCGGCCGTATACGCGGGCAGCAGCCCGAAGATCGCCACCGTCAGCGCGATCACCACCCAGGCCGCCGGCAGCTGGACGAGCATGCCGGCCAGCGTGTCGCCGATCGAGCCGCCGACGTCACCGGTGCGCAGGCCGTTGGCCAGGCCCATGAACACGCCGCCGGTCAGCAGCAGCAACGCGGTGCCCACGAACGGGAACACCAGGTGCCCGCCCGCCCAGCGGAGCTTGCCGACGCTGGTCGCCAGTACCGGCTCGACCCGGATCGCGGTCTCCTCGCTGCGCATCCGCAGCGCCGCCTGGACGCCGTAGAGCGACGCGACCATCGCGAACAGGCCTGCCATCGCAGCCAGGAACGCCTGGGTCAGCGCCTGCGTGCCGCCGAGCCGTTCGAAGATCTCCTGGGCCTGCGGGCTCGACCCGACCAGGCCGCCGATCCCGCTGGCGATCGAGCCGAACACCGCGCCGACCACGGCGATCCCGAGGGTCCAGCCGAGCAGCGGGCCGCGCTGCAGCCGCCACGCGAGCGCCAGCGGGGACCGCAGGCTCGCCGCCGCGCTCGCCGGGCCCGGCCGCGGCGGCAGGATGCCGACCCCGACGTCGCGGCGGGGCAGCAGCCAGTAGCCGATGGCGCCGACCACGAGTGTCGCGGCGACCGGGAGCAGCAGCACCCACCAGCGTTCGACGGCGAACGCCCGGATCTGCTGCACCCAGCCGATCGGCGAGAGCCACGACAGCCAGCGAGCGTCCACAGTGGAGTCACCGGCGCCGCGCAGCAGGAACGCGGCTCCCACCACGGCGGTGCCGATGCCGTTGGCGGTGCGGGAGTATTCGGCGAGCTGGACGGCGACCGCGGCGACGGCCGTGAACACCAGGCCCGCCAAGGCGATCGAGGCGCCGAAGGCCAGCGACCCTGCCGAGGGCAGGCCCGCGCCGATCATCGTGCCGATCTGGATCAGCCCGATCAGCACGCTGGAACCACCGGCCACCAGCACGGCCGCGGTCAGTGCCGCGTACCGGCCGACGACCGCGGACCCGAGCAGCTCGGCGCGTCCGGAGTCCTCCTCGGCGCGGGTGTGCCGGGTGACGGTGAAGACCACCATCAGCCCGATCAGCAGCGCCAGGAACCCGCACATGCGCCAGGCGATGAACCCGCCGCCGGTGGTCAGGTCGAAGGGCGGCCCGTAGAGCAGCGCGTACGACGGGTTGGTGTTCGCGCCCGCCTGCAGCGCGAGCCGGTCGGCGACGGTCGGGTAGAACTGCTCGAACGTGCTGACCGTGCTGGCCGGGACGACGCTGAGCAGCACGATCCAGATCGGCAGCACGACGCGGTCGCGGCGCAGCGCCAGCCGGATCAGGTGCCAGGTGCCTGCCAGCTCGTGGGCCGGTGCCGCCTGGGTGGGGCGAGTGAGGGTCGCGGTCATTTCGCGCTCGCCTCGGTCGTGTAGTGCCGGAGGAAGAGCTCCTCGAGCGTCGGCGGCTGGCTGACCAGGCTCCGCACGCCGACCTGGGTCAGCTGGCGCAGGGCCTCGTCCAGCGAGCGCGTTTCGACGTCGAACCGGACGCGGTTGCCTTCGACCTTGAGGTCGTGGATGTTGGCCAGGTTCGCCAGGCCGTTCGGCGGTCCGGCGAGCTCGGCGGTGATCGACGTCCGGGTCAGGTGCCGGAGGTCCGCCAGCGTGCCCGACTCGACCGTGCGGCCGTTGCGGATGATGCTGACCTTGTCGCAGAGCGCTTCGACCTCGGCGAGGATGTGGCTGGACAGCAGCACCGTGCGGCCCTGCTCGCGGTCCTCCTGGATGGCGTACTGGAACGTGGCTTCCATCAACGGGTCCAGCCCGGACGTCGGCTCGTCGAGGATCAGCAGGTCCACCCTCGACGCGAGCGCGGCGACGATGGCGACCTTCTGCCGGTTGCCCTTCGAGTACGTGCGCCCCTTCTTCTTGGGGTCGAGGTCGAATCGCTCGATGAGGTCGGCGCGGCGCTTCGGGTCGAGGCCGCCGCGCAACCGGCCGAGCAGGTCGATGACCTCGCCGCCGGAGAGGTTGGGCCACAGGTTGACGTCGCCGGGCACGTAGGCCAGGCGCCGGTGCAGGCTCGCGGCGTCCTTCCAGGGGTCCCCGCCGAGCAGCCGGACGTCCCCCGAGTCCGCGTGGAGCAAGCCGAGCAGAACCCGGACGGTGGTCGACTTGCCCGCGCCGTTCGGACCGAGGAAGCCGTGCACCTCCCCGGCGGGTACCTGCAGATCGAGGCCGTCGAGGGCCTTTGTCCGGCCGAAAGACTTGTGGAGGCCGGAGATCCAGATGGCATTTTCCATAGTTCGGAAGCTACACTCGTTTCACGAAGTTGTGAAGTTAAGAAACCGTATGGAACAAGTGATCATGCTGGGGGCGGTACGAGAGGATGGGCAGATGACGACGCCTGACACCAAGCGAGACGAGGCCGCCGTCCGCCGCTATGTCGAAAGCCTGGGCCTGGTGCTCTCGCAGATCGGCATGCAGCGCATGTCCGCCCGCGTGTTCGCCGCGCTGATGACGACCGACGACGGCAGGCTCACCGCGGCGGAGCTGGCCGAGCAGCTGTCGGTGAGCCCGGCGGCGATTTCCGGCGCGGTCCGGTACCTGGAGCAGGTCGGCCTGGTCGCCAAGGAGCGCGAGCCGGGCGCCCGCCGCGACCACTACCGCCTCTACGACGACCTCTGGTACGCGACCTTCATGAAGCGCGACCGCTTCATCATCATGTGGCGCGACGCCGCCGAGGAGGGCATCGAAGCACTCGGCGCCGACTCGCCCGCAGGCCAGCGGCTGGCCGACATGCGGGACTTCCTGGCGTTCATGCTGGAGGAGATCACCGCCATGTACGAGCGCTGGCACAAGCAGCGGGAAGCCCGGGAGCAGGGCTAGGGCAAGGCGGCTAGGGCCAGGCAAAGGTGGCTAAGCTCGCGATGTGATCCGGATGCTGGGGGCGGTGGCGGCCGCGCCGGTGCTGGTGGCGCAGGCCCTGCACGTCCGGCGCGTGACGCCCCGCCTGCCCGGCGCCGCCGGCCCGGTCGAAGGTGCCGTGGCGGGCAAGGGGATTCCGTTCCGGCTGGCCGTGCTCGGCGAATCCACGGCCGACGGCGTCGGCGCGTCCACCCACGAGGAGGCGCTGGCCGGGCAACTGGCCAGGGCGCTCGCTCGCGGCGGGCGGGCGGTCGCGTGGCAGGTGGTCGGCCGGACCGGAGCCACGGCCAGGGAGGTCCGTGACGACCTCGCGCCGCTGGTTCGGCCCGCCGACGTAGTGGTGATCGCGCTCGGCGTCAACGACACGACCGAACTGCACACCGCGACGCGCTACCGCCGCGATCTGCTCGGACTCGTCGTCGCCTTACGTCGCCGGCTCGGCCCGGTGGACGTCCTGCTCGCCGGAGTGCCGCCGATGGGCCGGTTCCCCGGGCTGCCGCGCCCGCTGCGGGACGTCCTCGCCGCCCGATCGGCCGCCCTTGACGCAGCGGCTGCCGAGCTGACCCGCCTGCCGCGCGTCGCGCACGCGCCGATGCGGCCCGCCCTGCTGGACGATTCGACGTTCGCCGAGGACCGTTTCCACCCGGGACCGGCCGGTTACGCGAAGTGGGCCGACGAGCTCGCCGACGCCTGGTTTTCGCACCTGGCGTGATCATCCGGCCGCGCTGGGTGAGATCAAGAAAATTTCGGGCCCCATGTATCTGGGGCTCACCTCATCGCGTCCTATCAGCAGCCAAGGGGACGAGCCACCCGCGCGAACCGGTGCCGGGTGACCCGAACCGAGGTGAATGGCCGGCCGTTCTGGCTGGGTGCGAAGTGGTACGGGCGGTGTCCGAAAGCCGAGGGGGCCTTCGGAACACCGTCGGCCGGGTGACTCTCGGGGGAGGGGACACCCGGCTGGGCCCGTTGGGGAGCGGGCCCGATGAGGGAGGGGAGTATCGGTCGGCGCGGGTCCACACCGCCCGCGTCGGCCGGTGCCTCCTCGAAACTGTCCGGAGAGCGACCAGCAAGTAAGTGACCGATGTATCCGAGATCCACCTGCACGCTCCTTCCCCCCGACGAACCGGCGATACTGCCAGCACCGGCTCGAAGACTTTCGCGAAGTGGGGCAGATACGGTGACCGACGTGCAAACCGCAGAGGTTGATCCTCCTTGGGAGGGCCTGACCGGAGCCGAGCTTCACGCTGCCTGCATGCACGCGGCCAGAGCCGGCGACCGCCAGGCGATGGACCGCCTGGTCGCCGAGCTCACGCCGTTGGTCTGGCACGTCGCCCGTGCGAACGGACTCGATCGCACCGTCGCCGAAGACGTCGTCCAGACCGTGTGGCTCGCCCTCTTCAGCCAGCTCGACAAGCTGCGTGACCCCAAGGCCCTCGCCGCGTGGCTGATCACCACGACCCGGCGTGAGGCCACCCACCCCTACGGCCGCCGAACCCAGCCCGTCCCGTTGAGCGACGAGGTGGCCGAATCCATGCCGAGCCTGAACCCGGCACCCGAAGACGAAGCCGTCCGCGCCGACCGCGACCGACGGGTCTGGCGCGCCTTCGTCCGGCTGCCCAATCGCTGCCAGGAGCTGCTCCGGCTGACCGTCCTCGCCGGTCGTGCGGAGTACCAGCTCGTGGCCGAGGCGCTGCGCATGCCGCGCGGCAGCGTCGGACCGACCAGGGGGCGCTGCCTCGACCAGATGCGCGATCTCCTCGCCAGTGAAGGGGGAAGCCGATGAACGACGTGGTTGGGGCACCGGGAGGAACGGCGTCCCCGGACGACGAAATCCTGCTGGCCGATATCGGCCGCTTCCTCGACGAGCTCGACCCGCCGCCGGACGACCTGGTGCAGCGGGTCCAGTTCGCGCTCGCGCTGGAGAACCTCGACGTCGAGGTGGCGCGCTGGGAACGGCTCGACGACCTGGCCGGGGTCCGCGGCAGCGGGACCGGGACGATCACCTTCACCGTCAGCGATCTGACCGTGATGATCAACCTGACGAAGATCGGCAAGCTGCACCGGATCGACGGCTGGCTGGTGCCCGCGGGCCAGCACGCCGTCGAGGTCCGCGTCGCCGAGCACGGTACTTCTTCGACGACCGCCGACGAGGGTGGCCGGTTCGTGCTGGACAACGTGCCCCGGGGGACCACGCAGATCCTGGTGCACCTCGGCGATGTGTCGTGCCGGCGGACCGTGGTGACCCCGACGGTCGTGCTTTAGACGTTCCCGCGGCGAAAGGACTCGTGAGCGTTCCGGGCGGTTAGAACCGCCCGGAACGCTCACGAGTCCTTCTGTCTCAGCCCAGGAAATCCGCCAGCGGCACGGGCGTGAGGCCGTCCTTCCTGGCCTGGTCCAGGAACGCGTTGTAGTCCTCGACGAACGTCTTGCGGAAGTGCATCAGCACGATGTCGCCGGGCCGCAGCTTGTCGCCGACCTGGAACTGGACGTGCCCGTCGTTGACCGCCGCCGTCCACAGCACCGCCACCCGCATGCCGCACGTCGCGGCCGCCTTCAGCGTGTTCGCGTCGTAGTTCCCGAACGGCGGCCGGAACAGCACCGGCCGAACCCCGAGGCTGGCCTGGAAGTCATCCGCGTCGTCGCAGATCTCCTTGCGCTGGAACTCGAACGGCTTGCCCTTGAGGTTCGGGTGGTCCACGGTGTGGTCGCCGAGCGTCGCGCCGGTCGCGTCGAGGATCGCCTTGAAGTAGGCCTCGTGGCCCTTCACGTACTTCTGATTCAGGAACAGCACCGGATGCGTGCCGGACTGCTGGATCAGCTTCAGCGCGTCCGGGTCCTTGACCGCGCCGTCGTCCATGGTGATGAACACGTACGGCTTGTCGGTGGCGATCCGCCGCACGACCTGGACCGCGCCGCCGGCCGCCGCCGGGGCCTTCTGCTGGACCGTGCCGAACGGATAGGGCGCGGCGAACGCCGGTTTCGGCGCCGCGCCGGGCGCCGGGTTCGGCTGGTCGGGCTGATCAGGCCGAGGCGCTGGGCTCGGTGCCGAACAGGCCACCAGGGCGAGCACCGCCGCCGCCAAGCACGCCGTCACCCGCCAGTGTCGTTTTGCCGTGGTAATGCCACGCATACCCCACCCCCGTCTCTCCCCGTGGTCGTGGATCGCGAGATCCCGTACACGAAAGAGTGACGTGACAGATGTGGGTTACGTTGCGTGCGGATTGATCATGTGTGACCTGGCGCACCCCGCTCGGCGGCCTTCACCAGTCGGGCCGAGAGCAGGCTGATGACCCCGCGCAGCGCCGCGGCCACCGCGGAACCGCTACCGCGGACGGGTTCGGTGAACGAGCCGGTCCACCGGAGATGGGTCCCGCCGCTGGACGTAGGCGTGAAGAACACTTCGGCGCGGTAGTTTTTCAGCGGAGCGAAGCCCGCGAAGGTGTAGACATGCCGCCGCTCGGGTTCGTACTCGACGGTCTCCTCGCGCAGCAGCACCGGCCACATCCCGACCTCGCGGATGGCGCCGACCCCGGACTCGTCGGGGTCGCCGCGACGCGCCCAGCGCGCCTGGACGATCAGTGGTTTTCCCCACTCGGACCAGCGCGGGCCCTCGGTCTCCAGCGCGAACAGCGCGGCTGGTGGAGCCGTGCTCGTGCGGTTGACCTCGAAGGAGTACGTCCGGCCCGGCATCGCGAACCTCCCGTGTCGGCGTTGTTGACCTGACGATAACTAATCGGGTCGCGCCCGGTAGGTCAAGATAGGGAGGTGAGCACGACGCGCCCCGACTTCGCCGCGCCGCACTGGCTCGTTCAACTCCTGCGCAGTTCGCCGGTCCCGGTGCCGTGGAACATGGTCGCCCGGGCCGCGATCGCGCTGGCCACGCCGCTCGCCGTCGCTTACGCAGCCGGGGACATCGGGGTCGGCGCGCTCGTCTCGACCGGCGCGTTGCCGGTGGTGCTGTCGGAGTCCGCCGGTCCGTATCGGTATCGCGCGCGACGCCTGGGCGGCGCGACCCTCGCCGCGGTGGCGGGGTACGCCGTCGGGCTCGCCACCGGTGCCACGCCCGCGTTGTCCGTGCCCGCGGTGATCCTGGTGGCTGCCGTGTCCGCGCTGATCAGTGCCGCGGGCAGCAACGCCTCCGTGGCCGGGTTGCAGATGTTCGTGTTCTGCGTGCTCGGCACCGGCCAGCACGCCACCGGCGTGCGCATCGAACTGCTCTTCGGCCTGTTCTGCCTGGGTGCCGTCTGGAGCCTGCTGGTCGCGCTGGTGACCTGGACCGTCCGCGCGACGAGCCCCGAACGCACCGCCGTCGCGCACGTCTACGTCGAGCTGGCCGCGATGCTTTCGGCGACGGACGAAGCGACGTCCCGGGTGGCGCGGCACCAGCTCACCAAGGCGATGAACACCGCCTACGACCGGCTGCTGACCGCGCGCTCGTGGCTGTCCGGCCGCGACGCCGCCTACCGCCAGCTGCTGAACCTGCTGTCGGCCACCACCGCCGCGGTCGAGGCCTCGGTCGCGATGGTCAACGCCGGCAAGCGCGCGCCCGACGAGGTCATCGACCACTTCGTCGCGCTCTCGGCTTCAGTGCTGGCCAGCCAGCCGCTGCCGGAGGCGCCCACGATGCCGGGCGAGGACACGGACCCGGTGCTCGCGGCGCTCTATGCCGGGCTCGTGCGGATCGGCAAGGGCGACGACCGCAAGCGGCGCGCGCCGACGCCGTGGCATCGGCGGGTCCGCGAGTGGGCCGGTTCGCTCGCTTCGGGACCGTTGACCTGGCTGGCGGCGCTGCGGCTGACCCTGTGCGTCGCGATCGCCGAGGTCGTCGGGCTGCTCGTGCCGCTGGAGCGGTCCTACTGGATCACGCTGACCGTCGGGATCGTGCTCAAGCCCGACTTCGGGTCGGTCTTCGGCCGCGCGGTGCTGCGGGGCATCGGCACGGTCGTCGGCGTCGGGATCGGCGCCGCGGTGCTCGGCCTCGGCGTGCACGGCTGGGTGCTGGTCGTGCTGATCGCGGTGTTCGCCGGCGGGGTCGCGGTCGGCAAGGTGCGCAACTACGGCGTGCTCAGCGCGTTCGTGACGCCCTTGATCATCCTGCAGATGGACCTGGCCAACAACGGGAACTGGTCGGTCGTGGTCGCGCGGCTCATCGACACCGTGCTGGGCTGCCTGATCGTGCTCGTGTTCGGGTACCTGCTGTGGCCCGGCAGCCGCCGTCCCCAGGTCGGCGGGCGGCTCGCGGACGGCCTGGACACGGTGGCGAAGTACCTCCGGCCCGCGCTCACGGAGGCCTCGTCCGGCGAAGCCCGGCTGGCCCGTTCACGCGCCCGCCGCGGTGCGTACCGCGCCCTGGCCGACCTGCGGACGGCGTTCCAGCAGGTGGTGGTCGAGCCGTCGGCCAACGGCCGGCAGGCGGTGGCGTGGTGGCCGGTCATCGCCGGGCTGGAGCGGGTCGCGGACGCGGTCACCGAGGTCGGCGTGACCATCGGGCGGGGCGCCGAGTCACCTGATCCGGGCGACGTCGAGCTGCTGACGGCCGCGCTCGCCGAGCTGGCGTCGGCGGTGCGCGAACAGCGTGAGCCGCGGTCGATGCCGCTGCCGGCGGGTGAGCAGCTTGCCGGGGTGGTCGACCAGGTGGAGGCTGCTTTCGACGCCGTACGCGGGCCTGACCTGGTCGAACGCACGCCGCTGCGGCTGGTGCGCAGGTTCCTGCCCTACCACAGGCGGACATGAGCGAAGTGTTGTTGGATGAGGACCGCGTGGAAGGAGCACAACGATGGGTATCGATTTCGACGGCCTGAAGGACAAGGCGGAGGGCCTCCTGCGCGAGCACAACGACCAGATCGAGGGTGGGCTCGACAAGGCGGGCGAGTTCGCCAAGTCGAAGTTCGGTCACGAAGAGCAGATCGACACCGGGCTCGAGAAGGCGAAGAGCTTCCTCGACAAGTTCGACGGCACCCCGGACGAGCAGCCGCCGCCCCCGGCCCAGTGAGCTGAAGGGGACTTTCCTCGCGTCTCGCGGGAGGAAAGTCCCCTTCACCTCGGCTTACGAGACGAACGTCCCCTTCAGCTCACCTCGCCGGTCGCCACGTCGTCCGGCGAGGCCGGTGATGCGGCCGCCGCGCTCGCCGAGCGCGATCAGGCCCTGCCGCGCGTCGGGCGCGGCGAGGCTGATCCGGACGCCGGCGCGTTCGATGTCCAGGCTGGCCGCCAGCGCCTGCGCGCCTTCGTGTCCGGCGTTGATCGTCGCGGCCAGCCCGCCGGTGGACGCCAGCGAGCCGCGCGCGGCGCCGAGCCGTCCGAGCGCTTCGTCGACTATCGGCAGCAGCGCGTCCCTGTTGCCTTCGGTCATCGCGCGCACGAGTTGCGGGTTCGAAGCCGCGACGCGCGTGCCGTCGCGGTAGGACCCGGCCGCCAGCGACATCGCCAGCGGCCCGCCCTCGGCGCCGATGGTCGCGAGGATCGCGGCGAACAGATGCGGCAGGTGCGAGATCCGCGCGACGGTCTCGTCGTGCGACTCCGCGGGCAGCGGGACGACGTGCGCCCCGACGTCCAGCACGAACTGCGCGACCTCGGCCCAGATCTCCAGGTCCGTGTCGTCCTCGACGCCCGACCACCCAGGCGGCGCCGTTGAACAGCGCGGCGTCGCTCGCGCCGCCAGCCCGAGTCAGCGGTGCCCGGCCATCGGGTGCCCGCCGACGTACCGCGTGTACGGCACGCGGCGGCGGACGGCGTCCAGCACCGGCGCCTTCACGCTGGTCACGTCGGTGAGCAGGCAGTGCGAAGCGTGCTGCGCGACCAGCCGCAGGACGTCCTCGACGGCCGGGCAGCGGCACGGCGAGCACGACCATCGCGTCCTCGGCCGCGGCCCGGTGCAGTGCCGCTTCGACGTCGGTCGTGACGTCGAAGCCCGGCTCTGCTCGCCGCGTCGGCGTCCACTTCGGAGACCGCGGCGCCGAACGCCGTGCGGCCGCTCGCGGTCGCCGCGCGCAGCAGCGACCCGCCGATCAGCCCGAGCCCGATCACGCATACGTCTCGCACGGGGTTCATCCTGCCAGTGCCGGAGCCCCGCAGTGCGGTGCGAGTCAGAGCGTCGCCGCGAGCCGGGTCCCCTGGTCGATCGCGCGTTTCGCGTCGAGCTCGGCCGCGACGTCCGCGCCGCCGATCAGATGCACCGGCAGCCCCGCGGCGCGCAGCTCGTCCACCAGGTCGCGCACCGGCTCCTGACCGGCGCAGACGACGACCGTGTCGACCTCGAGCACGCCGCGGCTTCGCCGTCGACGGTGAGGTGCAGGCCGGCGTCGTCGATCCGCTCGTAGCTGACGCCGGTCACCTGCTCGACCCGCTTGGCCTTGAGCGCCGCGCGGTGCACCCAGCCGGACGTCTTGCCGAGTCCGGCACCGATCCCGGACTTCTTGCGCTGCAGCAGGTAGACCTGCCGCGGCGAGGGCTCGGGCTTCGGCTTGGTCAGGCCGCCGGCGGCCTGCTCGGGGTCGGTGACGCCCCACTCGCGCCATCCACGCGTCGAGGTCGAGCGCCGGGGAGTCGGTGTGCGTGAGGAACTCGCTGACGTCGACGCCGATCCCGCCGGCCCCGATCACCGCGACCCGCTCGCCGACCGGCTTGCCGTGCCTGACGACGTCGACGTAGGACAGCACCTTCGGGTGGTCGATGCCGGGCAGCGTCCGGCACCCGCGGCACGACGCCGGTGGCCAGCACGACCTCGTCGAACCCGGTCAGGTCGGCCGCGGCCGACGCGGGTGCCGAGGTGCAGCTTCACGCCGGTCACCTCGAGACGCCGCTGGTAGTAGCGGATCGTCTCGGCGAACTCCTCCTTGCCGGGGATCTTCTCGCGCGATGCCGAACTGGCCGCCGATCTCGTCGTCGGCCTCGAACAGCTCGACGCTGTGCCCGCGCTCGGCCAGCGCCGTCGCGGCGGACAGCCCGGCGGGCCCGGCGCCGACGACGGCGATGTGCTTCGCTGCGCCGGGTCGGGCAGCAGCGTCAGCGTCGTCTCGTGGCCCGCGCGCGGGTTGACCATGCAGGACACGAGCTTGCGCTTGAAGGCGTGGTCGAGGCAGGCCTGGTTGCAGGCGATGCAGGTGTTGATCTCGTCCTCGCGGCCGGTCTCGGCCTTGCGGATCCACTCGGGATCGGCGAGGAACGGCCGCGCCATCGACACCAGGTCGGCGTCGCCGCTCGCCAGCGCCTCCTCGGCGACCTCCGGCATGTTGATCCGGTTCGACGTGACGACCGGGATGTTCGACGTGCGGCTTGAGCTTCCCGGTGACCCAGGTGAACGCCGCCCGCGGCACCGACGTCACGATCGTCGGCACCCGGGCCTCGTGCCAGCCGATGCCGGTGTTGATGATCGTCGCGCCGGCGGCCTCGACGTCCTTCGCCAGCGCGACGACGTCCTCCCAGCGCTGCCCGCCGGGGACGAGGTCGAGCATGGAAAGCCGGTAGATGATGATGAAGTCGTCGCCGACCTTCTCGCGGGTCCGCTTCACGATCTCGACGGCGAAGCGGCGGCGCTTCTCGGGCGTGCCGCCCCAGGCGTCGGTGCGCTTGTTGGTGCGCTCGGCGAGGAACTGGTTGATCAGGTAGCCCTCGGAGCCCATGATCTCGACGCCGTCGTAGCCGGCTTCGCGTGCGAGAGCGGCGCAGTCGGCGAAGGCGCGGATCTGCCGGCGCACGCCGTAGCCGGTCAGCGCGCGCGGCCGGAACGGGTTGATCGGCGCCTTGATGCTCGACGCGGACACGCTCAGCGGGTGGTAGGCGTAGCGCCCGGCGTGCAGGATCTGCAGCGCGATCTTGCCGCCCGCCTCGTGCACCGGCGCGGTGAGCTGCCGGTGCTGTCCGGGCCTGCGCGCGGACGTCGTCAGCTTCGACGCCGAGCGGCAGCAGCCAGCCGGTGCGGTTCGGCGCGAACCCGCCGGTGACGATCAGCCCGACGCCGCCGCGGGCGCGCTCGGCGTAGTACTCGGCCAGCTCGGGGAAGTGCGCGGCCTTGTCCTCGAGGCCGGTGTGCATCGACCCCATGAGCACGCGGTTGCGCAGCGTCGTGAAGCCGAGGTCGAGCGGCGGCGAGCAGGTTCGGGTACTGGCTCATCAGGCGTCCTTCGGTGTGGTGGAGGGCGGCGAGGACTTCGTCGAACCACTCGACCTGGCCCTCTTCGACGCGGATGCCGCCGCGCAGGACCAGGTACTGGTGCAGGTGCTGGCCCGGGCAGCGCCGGCCGGGCGCGGGGAAGTCGCGCTTCTCGATCTGGCGGTAGACGTCGAGGCGCTCGGCGTGCGCCGCGCGGTGCCGGACGATCTCGGCGGCGACGGCGCCGGGTCGCCGAAGGAGCGCACCGCGGATCTTCACGGCGAGTTCCTCGGGCCCGGCCGACGGGTCCGGCTCGGCGAGCCAGCGGACGAGCTCGGCGTCGCCCGCCGTCGCTGACCGTGTAGACCTTCTTGTCCGGCCGACCCGACTGCGCGACGACGTCGACGGCGACCCAGCCGGCCTCTTCCATCCGCTTCAGCACGCGGTAGATCTGCTGGTGGGTGGCGCTCCAGAACAGCCCGATCGACTTCTCGAACCGGCGCGTGAGCTCGTAGCCCGAGCCGGCGCGCTCGGAAGCGAGACGAGGATCGCGTGCTCCAGTGCCATGCGCCTCGATCCTCATATGCAACTAGGTGCAGTGCAACGAGGCGCACGTCACTTCACCCGCGCGGGTGGGAGAAAACGGGTCGACGAATCGGCGGAAACGACCAGGATGGAGAGGAGTGCATCCGGTACTCGAACTGATCTCACGAACGGCTGGCGACAGGCAGCGTCCCGGGGGAACGCGACCGACGGCAGGCGTCTCGCGCTGGCCGATCGAAGGCGGCAGCAGCCGCGGCACCTACTCGAGCGGCATGGCCCTGGCGCTCGACGAGCTGGGCGTGCTGCCCGCGTTCGACGCCGTCTACGGCTCGTCGGCCGGCGCGCTGAACGGTGCCTGGCTGCTCTGCGGCCGCTCCGCCACCGGCGTGCGGACCTGGTGGAATCCGGTCGTCATGCGCCGGATCATCAACCCGCTGCACACCTTGCGCGGCCGCGCGGTGATCGACCTCGAATACCTCGTCCACCAGGTCTACTCGGTGCTGGAGCCGATGGACTTCCCGGCGATCCTGGCCAACCCGGTGACCTTCCACCCGCTGGCCACCGACGCCGACACGGGGGAGTCGACCGACCTGCACCCCTTTCTGACCGACGTCGACGCGGTCAAGATCGCGCTGGCGGCGTCGTCGTGCATGCCGGTGCTCGCCGGGCCGCCGATCCCGATGGCCGGCCGCCGATTCGTCGACGCCGGGGTCGCCGAGCCGATCCCGTACCGCACCGCGCTCGCCCAGGACGCCACCGACGTCCTGGTCCTGCGCACCCGCCGGGCCGACGAGCTCCCGGTCCGGCCGCCGCGGGTGCAGGACGTCGTGGTGCCGCGCTTCCTGCGCCGTCAGGCGCCCGGGACGATTCGAGCCTGGCACGACACCTACCGCCGTGACGTGGAGGACGAGGAGGTCCTCGCCGCCGACCCGCGGCTGCTGAGCATCCGCCCGCCCGTCGGGTTCGCCGGACGTCGGGACGCTGGAGCGGGATCCGGCGGTGTTGCGCCAGGCCGTCGAGCTCGGCAAGGAAGCCGTGCTCGACGTCCTCGAAGACCTGCGCGAGGCTTCGTAGTGCTCAGGCGTGGACCACGTTGTTGGCGCGGGACTGCACGATGAGCCGCTGCGCGCCGAGGCTGACCGCGAGGTAGAGCAGGATCGAAGCGCCGCTCAAGCCCTTCGCCGCGCCCGCGTCCTCGAGCAGGAAGTCCAGGCCGACGTGACTGCCGATCGCGACCAGCCACAGCGTGATGGTCAGCCAGGTGCCCTGCCGCCACAGCTGGCCCTCGGCGCGCCACAGCCGGACGGTGTACCCGCGGACGACGCCGAAGATCCCCGCCAGCACCAGGCTCGCGGCCAGCAGCAGGACCACCCCGGAGTTCGAGGGCGCCGACGTGAAGAACGTGCTCACCTGGACCACCCCGAGCACGAGCAGGATCAGCAGCACGGTCGGCTTGCGGTCCTCCCGCACCAGCCGCGCCTGGATCTGTCGCGCGAGCAGCCACGCCAGCACGGCCAGTCCGATGACGATGTTGACCGCGTAGTTCACGGGCGTTCCTTTCCGCGGTGATCGATCGCTCACCACGGTGCCCGCACGGCCTTGCCGGAGCGTCAACCCCGGGATTGAACCCGGGTGGACCTCAGCGCGCGGGCTTGCGCGCGACCCCGCCGATCACCCGCGACTCCGAAGGCGCGTCGGCGAAGACGGTGTTCTCGTCGGGGTGCCACGCCGGCGCGTAGACCAGGCCGGGCTCGAGCATCGGCCAGCCGCCGAAGAATCGCTCGAACTCCGCCATCGGCCGCAGGAAACCCGGGTTGGTCGTAGTCTCGTAGTACTCGAGCAGGTCGATCAGCGCCTGCCGCTCGTCCTCGTTGATCGGGTTCTCGTTGGTCATCTGCGAGAGCACCAGCAGCGAGCCGGGAGCCAGCCGCTCGCGGTAGTACGCCAGCAGCCGTGTCGGGGTCCTGCGTCGTCCTTGATGAAGTGCATGACCGCGTTGATCACCAGCGCGACCGGACTGGCGGACGTCGATGATCTCCGACGTCGTCACGCGCTCCCAGAGGTCGTCCGGCTGCAGGAAGTCCGCGGCGATCGCGTGATGGCGCTCGGGGTCGGCGGTGTCGGCGAGCAGCAACGTCGAGTGCGCGAGCGCGATCGGCTCGTTGTCGATGTAGAGCACGCGGGTGTCGAACTCCGGGCGCGCCTCGTCGGCGACCTCGTGGACGTTGCCGGCGGTCGGCAGGCCGGAGCCGATGTCGACGAACTGGCGGATGCCCTCGGCAACGCACTGCCGGATCGCGCGGCCGAGGAACTGGCGGCTGGTCAGGCAGTACTCGCCCATGAGCGGCAGGCGTTTGCGGACCTTCTCGGCGAACTCGCGGTCGATCGCGTAGTTCGTCTTGCCACCGATGAAGTAGTCGTAGATCCGCGCCGCGGACGGGCGGTCGAGACTGCTCTCGACGGCCTTCAGCGCGTCATCGTGGTTGATCATCCTGGCCCCCTGAGCTCTCTACGCCATGCTAACGATCGGCGTGGCCCGCTCACGCCGGGGACAAGGCATCCCGGTAAGCGTTCACCGACGCGGTCAGCCGTCCATCGCCGCGCGCATCCGCGCGATCGCGGGGTCGTCCAGGCCCATGGCCTCCCCGATGATCTCCGGTACGCCCACGGCTTTCTCGCGCGACTTTTCGCCGTCCTCGGTGAGGCTGATCCGGACCGAGCGCTCGTCGTCGGCCTGGCGGGTGCGGCGCACCAAGCCGGCCGTTTCGAGGCGCTTCAGCAGGGGCGACAGCGTGCCCGAGTCGAGGTTGAGCTCGCTGCCGAGCTCCTTGACCAAGCGGTTGTCGCGCTCCCAGAGCGCGAGCATCACCAGGTACTGGGGGTAGGTCAGGTCCAGGTCCGCCAGGACGACCCGGTACAGCGACGTCACCGCGCGCGACGCCGAGTACAGCCCGAAGCAGAGCTGGTCGTCCAGCCGCCCGGTTTCCAGGTCCGCCATGGTGTCCTCCGCGTTCGTCACAACACTCCATGCTGCCTCGCGGCGACCTTCGAGCGCAACTCAAGTGCCATAAATCTCATCGAAGCCAATCAGTTGTGCACAACTTAGTTGAGGTCTATGTTTGTGGCGGCAGTGCACCTGCGAGGAGGCAGAAATGACCGCTTCCTGCAGCAGGCGCTCTTCTACCCGGTGACGGACGCGAACTTCGAGACCGAGCTTCGCCGCTGCGCGCGGCCTCGACGAGCTCGCCGGACTGCCGCCGGCGCTGGTGATCACCGGTGAAGCTGACGTGCTCCGCGACGAAGGTGAGGCGTACGCGGCGAAGCTGCGTCAGGCCGGCGTGCCCGTCATCGCCGTGCGGTACCAGGGGATCATCCACGACTTCGTGATGGTCAACGCGCTGCGCGAGACGCACGCCGCCGAAGCCGCGATCACCCAGGCGATCACCGTGCTGCGCGGGCTTTCAGCGACGTTCAACTGAGAAATCGCTGAGTGGGGCACGCGTTGCGGCCCTATGACGCAACTCACAGGGCTCGCAACGTGCACGCCGGCGGTCAAACGTGATATATACGCGACTCCCGTGATCCGGGCGCGCATTCCTGCCCGCCCGGAAGGACCGTTCCCATGCACCTGAGCAGCATCCGGCTGGATTCGCCGGTCAACCATGATCATGGTGGTCGTGCTGACGCTGCTCGCGATCATCGCGGTCCCGTGGTTCTGGGACCGCTGGAAGCGCAAGCGGCTGTGGCGCAGCGCCACGATCCTGCTCGCGGTCGTGCTCGTGGTGCTCACCACCGGCATGGCGGGCAACATGATCGGCGGGTTCTTCCCGACGGTCGGGTCGCTGCTCGGCACCGGCGCCTACAGCGCGCAGGGCACCGACGCCGAGGCGGCGCAGAACGGCGAGGACCTCGAAAAGCTGCGCGACACCGGCGTCGGCGCACGCGCAAGGAGGGCAAGGGCACCGTCGTCCACATGAAGGTGACCGGGCGGCGCACCAAGCTCACCCGCGACGTCACGGTCTACCTGCCGCCGCAGTACTTCGACGCCGGCGTACAAGGACGCTGCGGTTCCCGGCGATCGAATGGATCCCGAACTACCCGTCCGGCCCCGAGGTCTTCACCGGCGGCTACCACATGCCGGAGCAGCTCGACGCGGCGATCGCCAAGCGCGCGCTGCCGCCGACGGTCGTGATCGTCCCGGACCCGACGGGCGTCCCGAAGGTCGGCCACGACACCGAATGCGTCGACGAGGTCAACGGCACCGCCAACGACACCTACCTGACCGCGGACCTGCGCGACTGGGCGCTGCAGAAGCTCGGCGTCTCGCGCGAACCGGCGGGCGTGGACGATCGCCGGCTGGTCGTCCGGCGGGTACTGCGCGATGAACCTGGTGACCCGGCACCCGCAGTGGTACGGCCAGGCGGTCAGCGTCAGCGGCTACGACAAGGCGCAGATCGACGCCGAGACCGAGGACCTGTTCAAGGGCCGGCAGGACATCAACGACGCCAACAACGTCGGCGTGAACGTGCGCCTGCACCCGTCGCCGGTGGACATCCTGGCGATTTCGGGGGACAAGGAAAACTACGAGAGCTTCGCGATCGACCAGATCCGCGCGGCGGCGCGGCCGCCGATCCAGTTTTCGTCGTGGCAGGATCCCGGACGCGGGGCACAACATGAACACCTTCAAGTCGCAGATCCCGGACGTCCTGGCCTGGATCGGCGCGCACACGGCGTCGCCGGCCCCGGCCGGGACGGCAGGTGGAGACCACCGGCGGCGTGCTGCCCGTGGCCGTTGCCCCGCAGTCGGGCGCCCACGGGCGCGCTGGCCGACACTGGACCAGTAGCCGCTCTCTCAGCCGAGCAGCGGCCCGAGGACTTGACCACCGGTCACCCGCTTCGAGCCGGTCGCGTAGTCGACCGCAGCGCGGGTGCTCGGTCAGCACGACCACGATGTAGCGGTCGTCTTCGCCGACCACGCCGGAGGTGTGCAGCATCCGCGTCGGCCGGCAGCAGGACCAGCCCTGCTTGACCGCCCACGGCCGCCCGCCGGCGGCGTCGGGGATGCCGAAGTACTGCCGGAAGCCGTCCGACCCGCGCTCGGTCGCGTCGCGCAGCGCGTCGAGGATCGTCGCCCGGCGCCGTGGGCCAGTCCACGAGGTACTGGTAGATCCGCACCACGTCCGCCGCGGTGATCCGCGTGTCGCCCCAGCGGCCGGGATCCGCGGGCGGGCGGGTGCCGGTGCAGCCCGATCTTCTTGGCCCAGCGCGTGACGATCGCCGGCCCGCCGTAGGACGACCAGAACCGGCTCGCGAGGTCGTCGTCGCTGCGGGACAGCATCCGCTGCACCTGCGCCGACGGGCCCGCCCCGGTCGAGCACGGCCAGCGCGATGAGCAGCTTCACGAGCGACGCCGAGGTGTAGGCCGCGGTCGGCGTGCACGCGAGACGGTCGTCGCCGCCGGCTCCGGTCGAACACGACGGCGCTGACGTCGCCGCCGGGCACGAGCGCGGTCCAGCGTGTCCGGGTCGACGGTGCCCTTGGACCTTCGGGCTCTGGCGTCGGTGCCGCCGTGCTCTGGCTTGCCGTCAGCCTGGGCCACCGAGGCGTCGGCGGCGGGCGTGCTCGAGATGCGTCTTCACGCTTCGGTGACTGGCGATCGGCCGGGTCCGCGGGCCGGTCGCCCCGTGACTCGCCGTCACCACCACCGCGCCGATCGCCCCCACGCACAGCCCCACCAGGAAGATGCCGCTCAGCTTGCGCATGATCCGGATTGCCGGAACAGCGCCGCGCGTTCGCCGGATCGGGTGTGTTTGTGGGATAGCTCTCGGATCGGGCCGGATCCGGGAACGCACCGCACGGCACTGCGGGCAAGCGCCGTCGTTTCGCGCCCCGTGTCCACGGGGTACCTGTAGCGCGGTGACGGTCGTCACCACACGCTGGGAAGGACTGGAGTCATGGTTCACGCGAAAGGCGCACGCATCCGGGTCGCAGGCCTGCAGCCGGCGCAGGTGCTGGCCGGACTGGCCGGGATCGCGTTCCTCGTCGTTCGGCATCATCGGCTTCACCAGGACCGGCCTCGGCAACTTCGCCGGGCACCACGACGCCGGGTTCTGGCGGTTCTCCGGCAACCCGCTGATCAGCCTGGTCCGCGTCGTGACCGGCGTCGTCGGCCTGCTGCTCGCGTTCGGCTCGGGCCGTTCGCGCGGATGTTCGGCTGGCTGCTGTTCCTCGGCTACGGCGCCCTGTTCGTCTGGGGCCTGATGATCGACCGGCCTCATCTCGAGCAACCCGCTTCGCCACCGCCGGCAACCCGATGGACTTCGGGCCCGCCGACACCTGGCTGCACCTCGGCGTCGCCGCGCTCGGCCTGCTGATCGCGGTCCTGCCCGCGCGGCGCCGCGTCGAGCTGCTGGAGGACGGAAGCCGACGACCGACGGTCGTCGAGCAGCGTCCCGACCCGCGACACTCCGAGCGTGTCGACCGACGAGCCGCGACACCGTCGTTCCTACGTCAACACCACAAGGGCGAGGCCCGGCGGTCGCTCGTGAAGAGCGTCCGCCGGGCCTCGCCCACTAGGAAACTCGATCTCAGTAGGTGGCGCCACCGCTGCCGGAGCTGTCGGCCGCGGGGGCCTGGAGCGGGAGCCTGGCTGGCGGCGGCGCCGGCGGCAGCGCGACTTGCAGCCGGCGGGCTCGATGACGAACCACGTGCCGTTCACGCCCTGGCCGTTCGCGTCACCGGCCTTGGTGTCCTTCGAGAAGCGGTAGACGGGCCAGCCGCCGATGGTGACCTGCTCGGTGCCGTCCGCGCGCTTGATGCTGCCCAGCAGCTTCGACTCGATGCCCTGCAGCTCGACCTTGCCCTTGCTCAGGACCGGCGGCCAGGTCTTCTCGCAGTCGCCGTTGCAGGTCGAGGTCTTGGCCTTCTTGGTGTCCTTCTGGAACAGGTAGAGGGTCATCCCGTTCTGGTCGACGATGGCCGCGCCGATGCCGTCGATGTTGCCGGCGCTGAGCTTCACCGTCTCGGAGTCGGTGGCGGCGCTGCCCTCCTGGGGAGCGGCCTGCCCGGACTTTCCGCCCTTGGCGTTCGCGGCGTACCAGGCGCCACCGACGCCCTGGCCGTTCGCGTCACCGGCCTTCGCGTCCTTGGCGTAGCGGTAGAGCGCCCAGCCGCCGACCGTGACCTGCTCGGTGCCGTCGGCGCGGGTCACCTTGCCGACGAGGTTCTTGTCGACACCTTGGACATCGACGTCGCCTGTGGCGAGCATCGGCGGCCAGGTCGCGGCGCACTCGCCGTCGCAATTGGACTTCGGCGGCTTGGCCGTGTCCTTGTCGAACCGGTAGAGCGTCATGCCGTCCTTGTCGGTCAGCACCTGCCCGACGTTGGCGACATCGGCGACGACCAGTTTCGAAGCGTTCGAAGCCGCTGCGGCGTTCCCGGCCTGGCCGTTGCGACCTGGCCCCCGCCGGTGCCACCGGCCGGAGCGACGACGGGCTGTGCGGTTTCTGCGCCCGAGCAAGCGGTCAGCATGGCCAGTCCGGCAGCCGCCGCAGCGACGGAGACGGCGATGCGCGTGCGAAGCATGGAATTTCTCCTTGTGTCCGTTGGGTTTCCGCCGCTCGGTGCGGCTGCCTTGTACCCACTACACGGACCCTTCCCGGAGACGGTTCAAAGTTTTTCGGACGGCCCCCCGGGCTGCTGGAGGGCGCGGTCGACGAGCTCGCCGGCCGCGCCGACGTACCCGGCGGGGTCCAGCAGCCCGGCCAGTACGTCCGCGCTGAACACGCTGGTGATCTCCGGCAGCTCGCCCAGGACGTCGGCGAGCTGACGGTCCTCACGGACGGCGCGAGCGGACGCCTCGCCGAGGACTTCCTTGGCCTTCGCCTTCCCGAGAGCGGGGCAAGCACGGTCGACAGCCGTTCGGAGACGATCAGCCCGTGCGTCGATGCCAGGTTCGCCCGCATCCGGCTCGGGATGCGCGGCCAGCCCGCGCGCCAGCTCGGCGGCGGTGTGCGCGGCGCCGCCGGTCAGCCGGAGGCACTCGCGGAGTAGCTGCCATTCGGCGTGCCAGACGCCCGGCCGAGCGCTCGTCCTCGGTCGAGCATCGACTGCGTGACCCCGGCGGCCAGCACCGGCACCTGCAGCGCGGCCGAGCGGATCAGCGTCGCGAGCACCGGGTTCCGCTTGTGCGGCATCGCCGACGAGCCGCCCCGTCCGTCGGCGGCGGGTTCGCTGACCTCGCCCGAGCTCGGTCCGGCTGAGCGTCTCGACGTCGACGGCCAGCTTGCCCAGCGCGCCGGCGGTGAAGGTCGAGCGCGGCGGCGAGGTCGGCCACCGGCGTCCGCAGCGAGTGCCACGGCAGCGACCGGCGCGGCCAGTCCGGTCTCCTCGGCGAACGCGGTCGGTCAGCCGCTCCGCGTAGTGTCGACTGCGCACGTCGCCGGCCGGTCGAGCCGCTGCGGCGTCGGCCAGGCGCGCGTACTCGACGTACGCCGCCAGCGTTCCGGCCGCGCCGCCGAGGCTAGACCGGCAGCCCGCCGTCGAGCAGCCGCCGGACCCGCGTCGCCGCGTCCAGGACGAGCTGCCGCCACCCCGCGGCCTTGAGCCCGAACGTCGTGGGCACCGCGTGCGCGGTCAGCGTGCGGCCGGCCATCAGGCGTGTCGCGGTGGGCGCGCGCCAGCTCGGCCGAGGGCGTCGGCGGTCGCGTCGAGGTCCGCGACCAGCAGCCGCAGCGTCCGGTGCCGCGACGAGCATCATCGCGGTGTCGAAGATGTCCTGGCTGGTCGAGCCGCGGTGGACGTACTCCGCCGCCGGCCCGCCGACCGCCGCTGTCAGCGCCTTGACCAGGCCGACCACCGGGTTCGCGGTCGCCCGCGCGCCCTGCGCCAGCTCGACGACGTCCACCCCGCCGCCGGCCTCGGCGGCCCGGGTGATCGCCTCCGCCGCCTCGGCGGGCACGGTGCCGAGCCGGGCCTGCGCCCTGGCCAGCGCCGCCTCGGCGTCGAGCATCGCCTGCAGCCAGGCCCGGTCGCCGGTGGCCGTCTCGGCCGGGGTACCGGCTCGCACCGGGGAGAGCAGGCCGGAGTCGGGATCCGCGGTCATGGCGCCAGCATCGCACGCACCCACCCGCGGGGCCTCCGGCGTGCGGGTCTGGCACGCTCACGGGCCATGAGCACTGACGAGGTCGCCTTGGACGTAGAGGCCCGTGCCATCGCGGCCGAGCGCCTGACCTTCTTCTCCGACGCCGTCGTCGCCATCGCCATCACGCTGCTGGCCCTGGAGCTGCCGGTCCCGGAAGGGCTGACCAACGCCGAGTTCCTCCACACGGCGGCCGAGCACCGCGAGGAGTATCTCGCGTTCCTGATCAGCTTCTTCGCGATCGGCGCGTACTGGCGGGCGCACCACCGGCTCTTCCGCTACGTCAGCTCGCTCGGCGGAGCGCTGATCCGGCTCAGCTTCGGCTGGATGCTCATGCTCATCCTGATGCCGTTCGCGACGAAGATCCTCCAGGGCGAAGGCGCGTTCGAGACGCGGTTCGTGTTCTACGCCTGCGTGCAGGTCGTCGCCTTGCTCATGTTCCTCCTGATGATTCGTGAGGTGCAGCGCCTGCACCTCCATCGCGAGGACGCGCCGGAGCGGCTCTTCCGCGAGAGTTACCGGGGTGTCGCCGCCATGGGGCTGGGTTTCCTGGTGTCGATTCCCCTCGCTTTCTTCACGGAGTGGGCCTACGCCTGCTGGGCCGTCGTGCCGCTGGCCGAGACGCTGTGGGGCAAGCTCGCCCGCCGTTAGGCCGTCATTCACCCACCTCCCCGTCGATGCGCTCGCGGATCAGGTCCGCCTGGCCGAGGTGGCGGGCGTACTCGGTGATCATCCGCAGCATCAGCCAGCGCAGGGTGAACGGCGTGTTGTCGCGGAGCCGGATGCCGGTCTGGTCCAGCGAACTGGCCGCCACGATCGCGCGCGAGCGGTCGCACTCGGCGCGCCAGAGCGCGAAGGCCTCCTCGACGTCGCCGTCCAGGTTCTCGAAGTCCTCGTTGGGGTTGTCGTCGGAGTAGTAGAGGAGAGGTACTCCTTCCGCTTGGGTGAACTGGCGGTGGAACCACCAGCTCTCGCAGCCGGTGAGGTGCCGCAGGAGGCCGTGCAAGGACAGCGTGGAGGGCGGTACGGACTTTTCCGAGAGCTGCGCCGAGGTCAACCGCGCGCATTTCAGCTCGAAGGTCTGGCGGTAGTAGTCGAGATACTCGATCAAGGTCTGCCGCTCGTCCGCTTCCTGCGCGGGGTCGGCTCGGGTGCCGTCCATGCGGGAGGTGTAGGTGGTCGGGAGCTGCTGTTCGGGCATGCTCTCAGCGTCTCACCGGGGACCGACAATTTCGGTGCGCGCGGACGTCCGGTGATCGGGCAACGGAGTGAACATCGCTGGTCAGACACGTTTTGGCAGAGGTGGTAACGAATCTTGGGTGGGGGCGATCTGATCTTCGTCACCCTTGCTGCGGACAGCCATCTCCACCGGTCTGAGCGGCCCCTTCGAGCGAGAGCACGCCCATGCAGACAAGCCGTCGAAGAATCACCGTCCTGGCCGCGATCACCGCCGCCGCCACCTTGCTGCTGGCGCCCGCCGCGACCGCCGCGCCGCCCACGAGCGCGATCGAGGTCAGCGACAGCACGCTGGCCCCGGGCCAGACGTTCACGATCACGCAGACGCTCTACAACCCCGCGGACCTCACCATCCTCGGGTCGAAGGCCGCGCTGTACACGAAGGAAACCCCGATCGTCGGCCTGATCGACCTGGTCGGCTGCCCCGGCGCCCCGGCGTGCGACGCGTACCTGAGTAGCTACCGCGGCGGCGCGGGCGACATCGCCCCCGGTCAAGGCCGCACAGTGAACTTCACGTTCCGGGTCAAGGACGACGCACCATCCGGCACATACACCCTCCAGCACCAGTTCGCGGGCGAAAACTACGCGTTCGAGGTCCTCGACGGCCCCCAGATCACGATCACCAGGTCGGCCACGGCCGACATCAAGGTCTCGCTCACCGCGACCCCGCGCTGGGGCCTCAGCGCCGAGGTCGAGTACGTGGCAACCGCGACCAACGCGGGCCCGGGCGCGGCGACCGGCATCACCCTGGCCGGCAGCTACCCCGGCCGCAGGCTGGTCTCCGCGAGCGGCTGCACCGCGGGCCCGTCCTCGACGGTCTCCTGCACGATCCCGAACCTGGCCTCCGGCGCGAGCACGTCGGTCCGCTTCACGACGGCCGGCAGCATGTTCTCGTTCGGCTCGTTCGTGACGACGGTGGCCCGCAAGGCCAGCACCCCGGCCGACCCGAACTCGGCCAACGACACCGCTTCGCGCACCTGCAAGGCGTTCACCGGCATGCTCGTGACCTGCTGAGGCATCAGTCCATAAAGGATCCGGGCAGCCTGGGTGACCCAGGCTGCCCGGTGCACGGAGGGCAGTCGCTAGACTTGGCCCACGGGCCGTTAGCTCAATTGGTAGAGCTGCGGACTTTTAATCCGTAGGTTCTGGGTTCGAGCCCCAGGCGGCCCACTCTTCCAGCCTTCCCACTCGTATGCAGGGTTGTGCACATACGGATCGCGACTGCTGAGCGTGCTGCACGCATGGGGCGTAGCCGTGGGCGCGAGGTGACTCCCTCTAGCTCAGCCCTCAGATTGCTGGAGCTGCAGGAGCTGTCGTGTGTCAAGGGCCGAAGGTCGGGCTTCAAACCGCGAAAATTCCGGCAAATCACCCCAAGTGGACACTCGAAAATCCGCCGTCACACTCGGTGCTATCGAACATGTGGTCGATCACCCGAGTGGCGGCTTTGCCGGGTCTTGATGTTGGTGAATTGTTCTCATTACTTGCGGGTCGTGTGTCGTCGGGGGACGCGCGCTGACCGGACCGAGGGGGTCCTTCTGCCATGGTGCGTCAGGTACTGGCGCGCGGCTTGAGGCTGCGCACTTTTTGCTTGGTCGGGTTGGTGTTGGCTGGCGGGCTCGTTGTCACGGCCAGCGGCCCGAGTGGTGTTTCGCCTGCCCCGGTGACGGTTGCGCCGGATGCCGCTGCAGCGTTTGCGGCGGCGCGGCGGCAGGGAACTCCGGTTGAGGTGGGTAACCAGACGGCCGAGTCGAAGCGGGTTCTGGCTCGGCCGGATGGTTCGTTGATGGCGGAGTTGTCGGCGGTGCCGGTGCGGGTGCGTCGCGGTGATGGTTGGGTGCCGGTGGATACCGCGCTTGAGACGTCCTTGGGTGGCGCTGTTCGTCCGAAGGCGGCGGCGGATGTGACGTTCTCCGGTGGGGGCAACACTCGTCTGGTCGATTTCGCGCGGGAGGGCAAACGTTTCTCGTTGTCGTGGCCTGCGAAGCTGCCGAAGCCGTCGTTGAAGGACGGCGAGGCGACGTATGCGGATGTTCTGCCTGGCGTCGACCTGGTGATGCAGGCGAAAGTCGATGGGTACGCCCAGCATCTGGTGATCAAGAACGCTGAGGCGGCGAAGAACCCGGCGCTGGCTTCAATCCCGTTCGGTCTCGAGACCGACGGCGTGGACGTGCTCGTGGGTAAAGATAACAGCCTGCAGGCGGTCGATACGGCGGGCAAGCCGGTGTTCGTGGCGCCGCCTGCGGTGATGTGGGATGCCCGTGGTCGGGAGGTCGCGCATGCCGCAGTGGGTGTCGAGGTCGGTGACGGGATGTTGCGGCTGCGGCCGAGCGTGGCGATGCTGGCTGATCCGGCGACGCGGTTTCCGGTGGTGGTGGATCCGGACATGTCGTGGCATCAGTTCATGTGGGCGAAGGTGTTCTCGGGTTACCCCGAACAGGAGTACGTCAATGGCACCAACGACGGTGACGCGTGGGCGAAGGTGGGTCTGTGCAGTGGCTGGTCGGACTGTAATGGACTCGGGGTGGCACGGACGTTCTTCGAGTTCGACACCAGTTTCCTGGCAGGCAAGCGGATCATCGCCGCGAGCTTCGACTCGGCCATCGTCCATGGCCCGTCCTGTGCGACGGCGACGCATCAGCTCTTTCACGCCGACCGTGGTATCGATGGGAGTTTCAACTGGAACAACCAGGGTGGGGGCTCGTGGGTTTCCGACCAGATTGTGAACAGCGACAATAGCGGTTGCCCAGGCTACAAGGGTGTCAGCTTCTCGGTCGGTGCCGGGGACATCTACACCGCTGGTGCGACGACATACTTTCTCAAGGCGCAGAATGAGGCGACGAACGCCGGGTGGCGCAAGTACGACGTGCCGAACACGGTTCTGCGGGTGATCTACAACACCCGGCCGAATGCGCCGTATGAGATGAAGACCGACCCGCCGTTGCCTGCGCCGTGCCACTGGTGCGGTGGGGTGCCGTATGTGGGGGACAAGTCGATCCGATTGCTGTCGCGGTTGTCGGATCCGGATGCCGACGACCACGTGCGGGCGATCTGGGACATCTACGGCGGCGCCGCGGATCACCGCGACAACGACGTGTACCAGGCGTCCGGGGCGTATTTCAGTACCGATGTCGATCTGGCCAAACGCGAAGGCCAGCAGGTCAGCTGGACGGTGTGGGCCGGTGACGGGATTGATGGCGGGGACTGGAAGAGCGGGCCGGGTCCGTTCAAGGTGGACACGATCGGACCGGCGAAGCCGCCTGTGGTGTCGGCGCAGCTGTACAGCGACACGGACAACCTGTGGCACGGTGGGGTCGGGGTGCCGGATACGTTTACCTTTGAGGCCAACGGGGTTGCCGACGTTGATCACTATGTCTATGGGTGGTCTCAGCCGCCAACGACTTCGGTGGTCGCGGACGCTTTGGGCGGTAAGGCTTCGGTGAAGCTGACGCCGCCCGGTGACGGGCCGCGGGACCTGTTCGTGCAGAGCGTCGACCGCGCCGGACATCACAGCACGAGCACGCAGTACCACTTCTATGTCCGCGCCGGGAACGGGCCGCTGGCCCAGTGGTCGCTGGACGGCAATACCAAAGACACCGCCACCCTCGGCTTCCGCGACGGTACTTTGCATGGCAACCCGGTCTACGCGCCGGGCGCGATCGGGTCTGCCCTCCGTCTCGATGGTGTGGACGACTATGTGACCGCGCCGCAGCCCGTATCCACCGAACCGAGTTTCAGCTTCGCGGGCTGGGTCAACCTCACGGCGAAGACACCGGGCTGGTCGGTGATGCTGAGCCAGAACGCCGCCAATACCGCGATGGTCAAGCTCGGCTACGTCGGCACCGCCCAGGACAAGTGGGCCTTCGAGATCCGGTCTGCGGACAACCTGTCGGCCCCGAGCACCGCGGTCTTGTCCGCCGAGCCCGCACAGGCAGGCACATGGACGCACCTGGCCGGGGTGTATGACTCGGGAGCGAAGCAGATCCGGCTCTATGTCAACGGTGACCTCAGTGGCACGCAGCCGTGGACGACGCCGTGGGCCGCGACCGGTGAGTTCGCGATCGGCCGCGCCGCGACCAGCGGTGGCAACAGCTACCTCCCCGGCCTGGTTGATGAGGTCCGCACTTATGACCGCGCTCTGACCGCCGTCGAGGTCAAGTCGATCGTCACGCGGGACAACGTGGCCACCGGGTATTGGAATTTCGACGAGGCCGAGGGCACGACCGCGCGGAACGCCGCAGCTGGTGGGGAGATGGCGGTCCTGCAGCCGGGTGCCGCGTTCACCCCGAAACCGCAGGGCGCGGTCAACGGCAGTGTGAATTTCGATGGCACCAAGGGATATGCGGCGACGACTGGGCCGTCTTTCCGTACTGACCGGAGCTTCACGGTCACGGCGTGGGTGAAGCCGGACAAGATCACTGACTCCGGGGTGGTGACCCAGGACGGCGCGACGGTCAGCGGTTTCCATCTCAAGCAGTCGGGTGGTTCGTGGCTGTTCGGCATGAACGCTTCCGACGCTGTTGGCAGCGGTTCCTCGGATGCACGATCGCCGGCTAACACTGTCCAAATGGGGGTGTGGACGCATCTGGCCGGGGTGTACAGCAGCGTCGAGAAGACGGTGACGTTGTTCGTCAACGGTGTCCAGGTCGGGTCAGTGCCCGCGCCGACAACGCCGTGGGTGGCGAACGGGCCGTTCGTGATCGGCCGCGGCCAGTACGGCGGGAACGTGGGGTTCTGGTCCGGCGGTATTGACGAGGTCCGCGCTTACAGTCGTCCGCTCGCCTTTGCGGAGATTCAGGGCATCGTCGCGCAGAACAACGTCACCGCGGCGAACTGGACATTCGACGGCAACGGCCAGGATGCCTCCGGTCGTGGGCCGAACGCGACCGCGCACGGCGGGGTCCAGTGGGCGGCTGGCCAGACCAGCAACCCTGATGCCACTGACCTCGCGGCGAGCCTTGACGGAGCGGATGACTACCTCAGCGCCGCGCCGGTCGTGGACACCAGCAAGAGTTTTTCGGTTGCGGTGTGGGTGAAACTGAGCACCAAATCTGTCAACTGGGGGTCGGTCGCAAGCCAGAACGGCGCCCAGACTGCGGTGTTCAACCTCGGCTACAGCGGGTCGGCTGAGGACCGCTGGGTGTTCGGCATGCACGGCAGCGACAGCGCCAACCCGACAGAGCCCACAGCGCGCTCGGCGCAGGCGGTCCAGGCCGGGGTGTGGACACACCTGGCGGCTACCTACAACGCTTCCACCGGGGAGATGCAGCTCTACGTCAACGGCACACTGTCGGGCACCGACACCATGACCACGCCCTGGAACGCCACCGGCGAGTTCGACATCGGACGAGCGAAATGGCAGAGCCTCTGGCGTGACCCCCTGCCCGGCACCGTGGACGACCTCAAGGTCTACAGCCGAACCCTGTTCACCGACGAGATCCGCACCATGTCCGGACGAGACCTGTCCCTGGTGCACGACTGGCAACTCGATGAATCCTCCGGCACCAACACCGCCGACTCGGTCGGCGCCCGTCCCGGCACGCTAAGCGCGGGTGCGAAGATGGTCCCCGGCCGGGTCGGCAACGCCGTCAAGCTCGACGGCGCCACCGGCGCGGTCTCCACCACCGGGGTGGACCTGCGCACCGACGACAGCTTCACCGTGTCGGCCTGGGTGTATCTGGACCGCAAGTCCGATGTGACCTCGAAGTTCACCGCGGTCAGCGTGGACGGCGCACATACCAGCAAGTTCCGGCTGGGGCACGTGGCCGACGACATGACCGCATTGTGTTTCGACGGGATGTCCGACAACCCGAACGTTTGCGGCAAATGGGTATTCGAGATGGCCGAGTCCGACGCTGACAATCGCTGGCATCACCAAGGCGGCGGTTTCGGCGCTGCCCGCGGAGATCAACAACTGGACCCATTTGGTCGGCGTGTATGACAAGCAGACCAAGACGACGTGGCTCTACGTCAACGGCCAGCGCGTCGGGGATGGTGCATTGGACACGCCGTGGCCATCCAGCAAGAGTGTCCAGCTTGGTCGGGGCCTGGTGCGGGGTTCGGCGGCGCAGTTCTGGCCAGGCTCGCTCGACGACGTCCGGTTGTATGCAGGGGCCGTTGACAAAGACAAGGTCCTGTCCCTCTACAACTCCTATCCCGCCCTCGACACCAAGCCGGCGACGTTGCCGACAGCGGATGCCGGTTTCTGGAAGTTCGACGAGAACACCGGCACAACCCTGCAGGACTCGAGCGGACGTGGGCTGACGGCGACGTTGAAGGGCGGTAGCAGCTGGGTGGGTGGCCGCAGCGGCGGTGGCGCCCTGCTGGATGGCACCTCGGGCTACGCCGAGACCACCGGTCCGGTCGTGGACACCACCAAGAGCTTCTCAGCTTCGGCGTGGGTCGTGTTGACCAAGGCAGACAGCGGCTACTACACCGTGCTTGGCCAGGACGGCAGCAAGGTCAGTGCGTTTCTGCTGCAGTACAACGGTGGGTTGGGCAAGTGGACGGTTGCTGTACCTCAAGCCGATCAGAACGACCCAGTGGGAACGACTGTGGTGTCGAACGTGAAGGTGAACGTCCGAGAGTGGACTCATCTCACCGTCGTTTACGACGCGGCGGCGCACCAGATCAAGCTCTACGTCAACGGTGTACTCACCACCTTGCAACTCGGCGTGACCATGCTCGCCTCGACCGGTCCGTTCACGATCGGGCGAGGTAAATGGAACGGCACGAACACCGGGTTCTTCCCCCAGCGGGTGGACGACGTGCGGGTGTTCGCCAAAGCGCTCAGCGACGGCGAGGTCCGCAAAGTCACCGCCGATGTCGACGAGGCGCCCGCCGGTGCCTGGCATTTCGATTCCGGCACGGGGAAGGATTCCACGTGGCGGAAGAATGACGCGGTGCTGTCCGGTGGAGTGACCAGCGTGGCGGGGATCAGCGGGAAGGCCCTGCAATTCGACGGAGCGAATGGCCAGGCCACAGCGCCTGGAGTCGGGGTGCCGATGACCGACAGCTTCACCGTCTCGGCCTGGGCGAAGCTCTCCCGCACCGACCGGGTCGCCACCGTGCTGGGCCAGGACGGTAGCCGGATGAGCGGGTACGTCCTGCAGTACCGGCCT
This sequence comes from uncultured Actinomycetota bacterium, assembly GCA_963762765.1. Classification (GTDB taxonomy): domain Bacteria; phylum Actinomycetota; class Actinomycetes; order Mycobacteriales; family Pseudonocardiaceae; genus Amycolatopsis. The sequence continues at coordinate 16,140 of CAVXMR010000045.1, read as the reverse complement.
GAGGTCAACCGGTGGGTCTTCGGAGTGTACGGCGCGGACAAGAACTCCAGCCCGCTGACCTACGCCGTGTCGTTCCAGGTACCGGTCGCTAACCAGTGGACACACCTGACTGGTGTATATGACCTCACCACCGCGCAACTGCGGATCTATGTCGACGGGCAGCTCGGCGGTGTCCGGGACAATGTCACTCCCTGGACCGCCAACGGCGGGTTGAGCATCGGCCGCAGCCTCTACAACGGCGCTGCCGCGGAGTTCTTCACCGGTTCGATCGATGAGGTCTATACCCACTACGACGCCCTCCCGGACGCGGCGATTCTGCGCAACGCCAGCTGGCCCGCCGCAGCCCCTGGTCAGCTCGGCCGATACGTCAACCTGGCCGGTGAGCGGTATACCGCAGCCACCGGTGCGGCGTCGCCGGGCGGGTACCACTTCGAGGACACGCTCGGCATGCTGGTCACCGGAGACCCCGCCAACACCCGGACGCTGTATGCGTGCCACGACGGTGCTGACGGGTTCACGTCCCCGGACGGTGCGTGTGAAGGCAAGACGGTGAATGGTGAGATCGGGAAGGTGTTCACCCAGCAACCGACCAACCTGCCCACTTTGGCGATCTATCGGTGCAAGACGGCCACGGACCACTTCGACTCCCGCCAGGCCACCTGCGGCGGCGCCACACAGGAAGGGCTGCTCGGCTACACCCTGGCCTACGCACCCGTGACCGCGACGTACAACACCAGCGCCGACGATCGCATGACCACCGTCGTCGGCGGGCTCCCGAGCTACTACGTCTACCGCAACCAGGGCTATTTGCCGCTGATCGCCCAACCTGGCACTCAGGCGTTGATGTCGTGCGCGAACGACTTCGACAAGTTCGTCTCCCTCGACGCTGCCTGTGAAGGCAAGACCGCGCTCGGCACCGCCGCGCAGATCTGGGCCCAGCCACCCGCAGGACTAGCGAGCCAACCGCTCTACCGCTGCGCCTTCAGCACCGATGCCCTCACTGCCACCTCGACTGCGTGTGACGGTGCGAGTCTGGACAAGCTCCTGGGCTACACCCTGACCGCGCTGCCCGACACCATCCCGGCATTTTCGGCACTAGGAGCAGCGCAACAAGGCGTGACTTCGCAAAGTACCGCAACCAAACCGACCACTTCGCAGCCTCGGCGCTGACGCACGACCACGGTCCGAAACACAAAGCCGACAGGCACTTGCCGGTGGCTTTACCAGACTTCATCATGATCAGCCTGGAGGAACCCATGCGACAGGTGTCCCTGCAACGTCACAGATCCCGCAGTGTCACAATGGCGCTGATCTGCTCTCTCGTCGTCACCGCGATCAGCGCCTCCAGCGTTGCCAGCGCGGCGGTCGGCGGACCGAGTGTGCCACTGCCGGACACGAAGTCGGTCGCGGTGACCCAGCAGACCATGACGCCGCGTGCGCCCGATGAGGCCAGCACCAAGGCACTCACGGGAAATCAATCATCCGGCTCGACCACTCCTGATGGCGGTGGCACTAGCAAGGCGACGTCGCTGTCGCCGTCGGCGACATGGGATGTCTCAGAGCAAACCGGTGATTTCACTTGGTCATATCCGTTGCGTGTGCCGCCGTCCCCGGGCGGGCTCGAGCCCAACCTGGCCTTGTCCTACTCGTCAGCCGAAGTGGACGGGCGTACCGGCGCCACCAACAACCAAGCTTCCTGGATCGGTGACGGCTGGGACCTCAACCCGGGCTTCATCGAACGCACCTACGGGTCATGCCAGGACGACAAGGAAGGCGGCACCACGCCACCGAAGGTCGGCGACCTGTGCTGGAAGACCGACAACGCTACCGCCTCCTACAACGGGACCGGCGGAGCGCTGATCCACGACCTGGACAAGAAGGTCTGGAAGCAGAAGAACGACAACGGCTCTAGGGTCGAACACCTCACCGGTGTCGGAAATGGCGCGCACGACGGCGAATTCTGGAAGATCACCACGCTCGACGGCACGCAATACTTCTTCGGATCCACGCCCGCCATGAATTCGACCTGGACCGTCCCGGTCTACGGCGACGACGTCGGTGAACCTTGCCACGCGACTGACAACAAGTTCGAGAACTCGGCCTGCAAGCAGGGGTATCGCTGGAACCTGGACAAGGTCGTCGACCGCCACGGCAACATGATCATCTACCTCTACGATCTCGAGACCAACAGCTACGGTCAAAACGTCAAGGACACCCCCGTCGCCTACGAGCGAGGCGGAACACTCAAGGAAGTTCAATACGGACTGCGGGACGGGGAAAACGTTCCTGCGTCCGGGAAAGTCGAATTCACGACCGCCGACCGGTGCATCCCGGGCAGCACCTGCACCTTCGACAAGCCCGAGAACCTACCCGACGTCCCCCTGACCGACCGCTGCGACGGCACCACCTGCAAGGACCACTACAGCCCCACCTTCTGGTCCACCAAACGCCTATCCAAGATCACCACGCAGGTACGGAAGGGCCCCGGTTACAGCGACGTCGACAGCTGGGCCCTCGACCAGTCCTTCCCTGATCCCGGTGACGGCGAGAAAGCTGCGATGTGGCTCAAGGGCATCGCCCATACCGGCCTTGTCGGCACCCCCGTCGCTCTGCCCACAGTGAACTTCGAGGGCAAGAAGCTCGGCAACCGGGTCAACAAGGCCGACGGCATCGGCCCGCTCAACCGCTACCGGCTCTCGGCGATCGTGTCCGAAACCGGCGGCGTCACATCGATCAACTACGCAGCACCCGACTGCACCCCGACCTTGCTGCCGGACAAACCGGAGACCAACACCAAACGTTGCTTCCCGGTCACTTGGAACAAGAAGAACTACGCGGAGCAGACCGACTACTTCAATAAGTACGTCGTCTCCTCAGTTGTCCAGTCCGATCGGATCGGATCCAGCAACGAACAGGTCACCAACTACGCCTACCCAGACGGTGCGGCGTGGCACTTCACAACCTCGGAGTTCACCCCCGAGGAGAAGAAGACCTGGAACGAGTTCCGCGGCTTCGGCCGCGTGATCGTCAGGGACGGCAAGCCCGACGACCCGAGCGGGCCGACGACCTACACCGAGACCCGCTACTACCGCGGCATGAACGGCGACAATTCCCGCGCGACCGCCGGTGTCGGTGTCCGACGACGAGGGCGGCACACGCACCGACGAGGACTGGTTGCAGGGCTTCGCCCTCGAGACCATCACCAAGAACGGTGAGCAAGGACCGGTCGTCAGCAAAACCATCAGCGAGCCCAGCTGGACCGGACCGACCGCGACACGGGCGGCATTCAACGCCTACATCGTCCATTCCCGCAGCCAGCGAGTGTTCACCGCGCTGGCCGGCGGAGGGTGGAGGACCACGAAGACCATCACCGAATATGACAACGACTACGGGCTCCCGACCCAGGTCAACGATCTAGGTGACACCGTCGTCGCCGACGACGACCGGTGCACCAGCACGACCTATGCTCCGAACACAGGGAAGTGGCTGATCAACTTTGTCGCCCGGGTCGAGACTGTCGCGGCGGACTGCCACAAGGCCCCGCAGTACCCCCGCGACACCATCTCCGACGTCCGATCCTCCTACGACACCAAACCTGATGGCACTCCGCAGGCTTACCAGACGCCGCCGACCGTCGGTGATGCCACTCTCGCCGCGGAAATCGACCACTACGATGGCGCCAAACCGGTCTACCGCACGGTCGTGACGACGAAGGTTGACAAGTACGGGCGTGCACTCGCGGTTACCGACATCGCCGGCCACACTTCGATGACGACCTACACCCCGGCGTCTGGCGGGCCGGTCACCCAGATCGACACTGCGAACGCCCTCAAGCAGAAGACCAGCACGGTCTACGAGCCGGCTTGGGGCGCTACCACGACCACCACCGACCCCAACAACCGGGTCACTGAGGTCAGTTACGACGCGCTGGGCCGTCAAGACCGAGGTCTGGCTCGCGAACCGTCCGCACTGTGACAATCCACAGGGCAATGCGCGGTTCAGCTACCAGGTGCGTAACGACGACCGCCAGCTCGGTGAGCACGACCCAGGTCGGCCCGAACGGCAACTTCACTACCTCGACCACCATCCTCGACAGTCTTTACCGCACCCGCCAAGTCCAAACGCCCGCGCCCGGCGGGGGCCGTTTGCTGGTCGACACCCGCTACGACTCACACGGTCGTGCCTACAAGACGACCCAGCCGTACTACAACGACAAGCCGGTCGATACGGCGCTGTGGGTCGCCAGCGACACCGCTATCCCAGGCTGGACCCTGACTCAGTTCGATGGCGCCGGTCGCGCAGTCATGTCAAGCTACCAAGCCGAAGGCATCGACTGGCGTACCGCCACGGTCTACGGCGGCGACCGGGTCAGCGTCACCCCGCCCGAAGGCGGCACCCCGGCCACCACGATTACCGACGCGCGAGGCCGCACGACCGCCCTGCGTCAGTACCACGGCGGCCGATGCCTCCGGGTGGCTACGACGAAACGACCTACACCTACACCCCGGCCGAACCAGCTCGCCGGTCTCACCGACTCCAGCGGAAACCACTGGGCCTACACCTACGACCTGCGCGGTCAGCTGATCCACACCGACGACCCCGACCGCGGCGCCACCACCTACGCCTACAACGACCTCGGCCAGCAGACAAGCAGCTACCGATGCCCGCAATGTCACGCTGGCCTACAGCTATGACGACCTCGGTCGCAAAACCGGGCTCTACAAGGACAGCACCACCGGCACCAAGCTCGCCGAATGGGCCTACGACACCGCGTTCAAGGGCATCGGTCAGCTTGCCTCCTCGACCCGTTGGGTCGAGGGCAACGCCTACGTCAAAAAGATTGTCGCCTACACACCGACGTACCAGACGGCAATCGCCAGGGTCACCATCCCGGCCAGCGAAGGAACGAAGCTGGCAGGCTCCTACGAAAGCTTCCCTCACGTACAACCCGGACGGCAGCGTGGGAGCCACCACCTACCCCAAGGCTGGTGACCTCGACGTTGAGACCGTCTCCATATCCTACGACGACCTCGGCAACCCCACCACCACCGGCGGCACTACCGGCGGCAACATCGACTACGTCAGTGGCACCGACTACACCAAATACGGCGAACTCCAGCGCATTCAGCTCGGCGACGGGCGACAAACGTGCCTGGCTGTCCTACTACTACGACGACCACACCCGCCGGCTCCACCGCAGCATCGTCGACGCCGAAGTCGACCACCCGATGCAGACCGACACCCACTACACCTACAACCCTGCCGGCACCATCACCTCGATCGCCAACACCCCAATAGGCCAGCTCGCCGATACACAATGCTTCCGGCATGACTATCTGCAGCGCTTGACCGAGGCCTGGACACCCGAGAACGTGCCGTGCAGCACGGATCCGTCGAGCACGGCTCTCGGCGGGCCTGCCCCGTACTGGCAGTCATTCGCCTACGACAAGTCCGGTAGCCGCACCAGCGACACTCAGCACGGCACCGGCGGCGACACCGCCCGCACCTACAGCTATTCGGCACCTGGCACTCCGAAGCCGCATCTGCTGAATTCGGTATCGTCTACCGCTGCAGCGGGCGGTGGGCAGTACGCCTACGACCAGGTCGGCAATACCAAGATGAGGCCGGGCCTGACCGGTGCGCAAGGTCTGGACTGGAATCTCGAGGGCCGGCTGGATACGGTTACCGAAGGAACGGCGAAGACGTCGTTCATCTACGACGCTGACGGCGGGCGCCTGATTCGTCGTGATCCGGCTGGTACGACGTTGTATCTGGGTGCGCAGGAAGTCCGGATGGACAAGACGACGGGCAACGTCACAACGACGCGGTATTACAGCCACGGCGATGCCACGGTCGCTATGCGTAGCGCGGGGGTCTTGACGTGGCTGGCCAGCGACCACCAGGGCACCACTCAGGTCGCGATCAACTCGGCTGATCCCTCCTTGGTGAAGCAGCAGCGGCAGACTCCGTTCGGAGGTCAACGTGGCGGCGACGCTGCACTTCCCGGAGAGCGAGGCTTTGTCGGCGGAACCCGAGACGTGTCGACCGGGCTCACACACCTCGGTGCTCGAGACTACGACGCGGACCTCGGCCGGTTTGTCTCCCTCGACCCCATCCTGGATCCGAGTAGTCCGCAGCAGATTAACGGCTACAACTACGCCAACAACGACCCGGTCACCTTGAGTGATCCGAGTGGCTACAAGCCCTGCGGAAGCGCCGATGACTGCGCGCAATACGATCAGTATCTGCAAGACATCGGCCAATACTACAGCGTATCCGGTGGTGAAAAGCCTCAAACGCCAGCCATGAAGCAAAATCAGGCGGAACACCAGAAAAATAAAAATGTCCACCATAGGGTATTTCCTGGGGGGACGGAATATCAGAGAACTAAAGATCATGTCTTCATTAACGGAATAGAACTTCCGATTACTGATGTTGCTCCTGATTTTGAAGTTCTTGCGGGGCAACTGGACAACTTGGTTAGTAGTGACAGCATCTGGAAGAAGACCGCGCAGCGGCAAGCGGAACTGGGGATGTTCCGCTTGGGCAGTTTGACTGACGAGGCGACGCTTAGTGCGCTGCAAGCAGTCTGTGCAGAGTCATGTGATAGACGCTATCTCTTAGAAATTTCTTCCGATCTTATTTTCGAAACGTTTGCCGGCGAAGATGCCGGCGCGGTTGCCGGGGCGGCTGGCGCAGCAGGGGCGTTGTCCAAGGTCGGGTCGATCTGGACTGCGCGGAAGAATGTGACTTCTGTTGAGAATGCCTTTGGTCACTTCGGCAAGCATGGCGACGAGTTCGACGGGATTCAAAACTCGCTACAGTACGTGCGTAAGGCGAGAGGATGGTTTGACAATCCGACTTCAACTACTTTGTCGCGTACGCGAAAAAACGGTGATGTAGTGAGATTTGATCCGGCAACCGACTACTTCGGTGTGATGACCAAGGACGGGACACCTAAGACTTTCTTTCGACCAGATCCTGCTAAGCATGGGTACCCTACCAACTTGGACTATTTTAATGCTCAATGAACATTTGAAATGCCGTGTGTGCGGCCTCGTTCAGGATGAGCCTCCGTGGGGTGAGGACGGCCGAACGGCTACGTTTGATATCTGTGATTGCTGCGGTGTGGAGTTTGGCTACGAAGATTCCACTCGAGAATCGACATGCCGGTATCGACAGGCTTGGTTGAAGGAGGGGGCTCATTGGCAAAACCCCCATGATAGGCCAAATGATTGGGATCTTGAATCCCAGATGAGAGGGGTTCCTGAAGGTTGGGTCTAGTACGGCAGCAGCACTTGGGTGATCTTGGCTGGTCAGGGGCTTAGTTGACCCCGCTGGTCATGAGGGCAGCCGCCTCAAGATCCTCTTGTTGTGACGCAAGAGTTCCGTGAAGCGGCTGCGGCTGCCATGGTAGAGGGTGAGTCGGCGGTGGCGAACCTGGGCGTGCTGCACGGCCGGTTGCGGCCGTGCTTCGCGCGGGTGCAGCCGTTTGGGCAGGCCAGGAAGTATATGACCGGGTTGATGAGTGATCTGCCGCGGAAGAACGGGTGGACGATCGCCGAGCACGCGGGTGACCGCACGCCGGATCGGACACAGCGGCTGCTCAACCATGCCGTCTGGGACCACGATCAAGCTCAGGGTGTCATCCGGCGGTTCGTGATCGAGCAGCTGGAGGGTCAGCCGTTGCGGGTGGGGGCGCTGGATGAGTCCGGTCAGGAAAGCACGGCGAAGCGACGGCCGGCGTCAAACGGCAGTACATGGGCTGCGCTGGGCGGGTCGCCAATGGGGTGAACACGGTCTACTGCTCGTACGCGACTGCGAGTGGGCACGCGCTGGTCGGTGCCCGCATCTATGTGCCGGAAGAGCAACTCGCCGACCCCGGACGCCGTGCGGCGCTGGGCGTCCCCGCTGAGGTGGAGTTCACGACCAAACCACAGTTGGCGCAGGACATTCTCGCCGACATGATCGCCGATCGGACGATCCCGCCGTGGATCGCCGGCGATGAGGTCTACGGTCGCTCCGGGAAACTCCGCACTTTCTTGGAGGACAACGGGATCGGGTACGTGATGCGGGTCGGGTGCGCCTTCACCGTCGAGGTCACACCGGGTCAGCGGATGCGCACCGACGCCGCCGTGACCACACATCTGGCCAGGCGCAAGCACCGGCGGCGGTGGCAGATCTGCTCGGTGACCGGCTCGAAAGGCGAACGCGCCTATGCCTGGGCCTGGCTGAGCACCACCAGTCCCCAGCAGTTTCTGTTGATCCGCAAGCATCTGGTCACCGGCGAGTTGGCTTATCACTACTGTTACGTCCCGTCTGGGCGGCCGGTCACGCTGATGGCCCTGGTCCGGGTCGCCTGCCTGCGTTGGCCGGTCGAGGAGGGTTTCGAGTTCGGCAAGGACCACTTCGGCCTTGACCATTCCCAGGTCCGGCTCTACACCGCGCTGCTGCGGCACATCGTGCTGGCCCTGGCCGCGCTCGCGGTCTGCGCGGTCACCGCCGCTCAAGCCAAAACCCGTGCGCCAGCAACGATCCTGCCCGCCACACCCGACGACACACCACCTGACGATCCCGGCCTGATCGCGCTCACCGTCGCCGAAATCAAACGACTATTCATCCTGGTCACCCGCCGACACCTGCCCGAAAGCCACCACCTGCACTGGACCTGGTGGCGCCGACGCCACCAAGCCCGTGAGGGGCTGTTGATCTTCCGGATATGAAACCCACTAGTGTCTTGTGATGCTGTTTGCTTTACGTTGGGTTGACTGGGCATGGTGTTGGCTGGCTCGGTGGAGTTGACGACGGAGCAGCGCGGCGAGTTGCAGGCCTTGGTGTACAGCCCGGATGTGGCGGCGACGGTCGCGACGCGGGCCCGGATCGTGCTGTGGTGCGCCGAGGGCAGGCAGAAGAAGGATGTCGCCGTGCTGGCCGGGGTGTCGCGGCCGACGGTGGATCTGTGGCTGGAGCGCTACTCGGCGGAGGGGATCGCGGGCCTGCTGGACCGGCCGCGGGGTGCGGGTCGTGAGCAGGTCGCGACCTCGGTCCGGGCCCGGATCCTGGCGCTGAGCCGGACCAGCCCGCCGCCCTCCACCGGGCTGTCGCACTGGTCGAGTCGGGAGATGGCTGCGTTCATCGCCCGCACCGAGGGTGTGTCCGTCTCGCATTACTATGTCGCGAAACTGTGGCGGGACAACGGGATCAGGCCTCATCGTCACGGCACGTTCAAGGTGAGCAAGGATCCGGAGTTCGCCGAGAAGGTCGCCGACATCGTCGGGCTGTATCTGGACCCGCCCGGCGGTGCCGTGGTGCTCTCGATCGACGAGAAAACCCAGATCCAGGCCTTGGACCGGACCCAGCCGCTGCTGCCGATCGACTTCGACGCGACCGAGAAACGCACGCATGACTACGTTCGGCACGGCACCACGAACCTGTTCGCCGCGTTGAACGTGGGCACCGGCGAGGTCTTGGGCGAGTGCGCGCCGGTCCGCGACGGCGCGGCCTTCCTGGCGTTCCTCAAGAGGTCTGTGAAACCGCACGCCGGCAAGGACGTTCACGTCGTGCTGGACAACCTCTCGACTCACACCACACCGGAGGTCCAGGCCTGGCTGGCCGACAACCCGCACGTGCGGTTCCACTTCACCCCCAAGGGTTCCTCCTGGATCAACCAGATCGAAACCTGGTTCGGGATCATCACCCGCCAGTCCATCCGGCGCGGCACCTTCACCAGCGTCAAAGTCCTGATCAAGCAGATCCGCGACTACATCACGCACTGGAACAGCACCGCCAAGCCCTTCACCTGGACCGCCACCGCCGACGAAATCCTGGCCAAAGTCCGACTCGTCCAGGCCAACATCAAGAAACTCGTCGACAACAACGCCAAGTAACGACAACAGGATCTGGACCGTTCCCGGTTCGGTGGACACGGGATGAGGGTCGCCCGGTCCTTCGGGAGACACGAGCATGGGTTCGACACGCCGCCGATTTACCGAGGAGTACAAGGCGCAGGCGGTAGCGTTCGTCATCGATGATCATCGGCCTATTGCCGAGGTCGCACGCAATATCGGCGTGCACGAGATGACACTGGGGAAATGGGTGAAGAAGGCCAGAGAGTCCGACGACTCGGCGAGCAAGCCGCTGGAGGATTCCGAACGCGCCGAGCTGGAGCGGTTGCGGGCGGAGAACGCCGAGTTGAAGATGCAGGTCGAGTTCGCAAAAAAAGTAGCGACCTGGTTCGCGAAAGACAAGCAGTGAAATTCGCTGCGATCGCGGACTGGGCGGACTCCGACGACGGCTTCCCGGTCGAGTTCATGTGCCGCGAGCTGGGCGTGTCCCGCTCGGGCTACTACGCCTGGCGCGGCCGCGCCCCCAGCGAGCGCGCACAGGCCGATGCGGGCCTGCTCGCGGTCATCAAGCACGTGTACGAGCGGCTGCGCGGCAACCCCGGCGTGCGCCGCGTACACGCCGAACTCATCACGCTGGGGCACACGGTGTCCCCGAAGCGGGTCTGGCGGCTCATGCGCGACGCCGGCCTGCAGGGACGCCACCCGAAGCCGTGGAAACGCACCACCGTCGCAGGCGACGCGCCGGTACCGGCGCCGGACCTGATCGGCCGGGACTTCACCGCCCAGGCGGCCAATCTGCGCTGGTGCGGGGACATCACCTACGTCAAGACCTGGGACGGCTGGGCGTATCTGGCCACCGTGATCGACCTGCACTCCCGCGCGCTGGTCGGCTGGGCCATCGCCGAGCACATGCGCACCGACCTGATCACCGACGCCCTCGACATGGCCATCACCCGCCGCAACCCCGCCAACGGCGTCATCTTCCACAGCGACCGCGGCACCCAATACACCTCCACAATCTTCGCCGAATACTGCACCAACAACGGAATCCGCCGATCACTGGGCCGCACCGGGATCTGCTACGACAACGCAGTATCCGAATCATTCTTCGCGACCTACAAAAAGGAACTCATCCACACCCAACCCTGGCCAACCATCAAGCACCTGAAAGAGAAGACATTCGACTGGATCGAAAACTACTACAACACCCAACGGCGACACTCCGCACTCGGATACTTGACACCTCAAGAATACGAGCTAGGATACAGAAACATCAACGAAATCGCGGCCTAAACCCGCGTCCACAAAAGCGGGAACACTCCAATCACGAGACACTAGGCGAAGGCGACAAGCGAGCCTGGTTGTCCTACTACTACGACGACCACACCCGCCGGGTCCACCGCAGTATCGTCGACGCCGAAGTCGCCCACCCGATGCAAACCGACACCCACTACACCTACAACCCCGCCGGCACCATCACCTCGATCGCCAACACTGGACCGTTCCCGGTTCGGTGGACACGGGATGAGGGTCGCCCGGTCCTTCGGGAGACACGAGCATGGGTTCGACACGCCGCCGATTTACCGAGGAGTACAAGGCGCAGGCGGTAGCGTTCGTCATCGATGATCATCGGCCTATTGCCGAGGTCGCACGCAATATCGGCGTGCACGAGATGACACTGGGGAAATGGGTGAAGAAGGCCAGAGAGTCCGACGACTCGGCGAGCAAGCCGCTGGAGGATTCCGAACGCGCCGAGCTGGAGCGGTTGCGGGCGGAGAACGCCGAGTTGAAGATGCAGGTCGAGTTCGCAAAAAAAGTAGCGACCTGGTTCGCGAAAGACAAGCAGTGAAATTCGCTGCGATCGCGGACTGGGCGGACTCCGACGACGGCTTCCCGGTCGAGTTCATGTGCCGCGAGCTGGGCGTGTCCCGCTCGGGCTACTACGCCTGGCGCGGCCGCGCCCCCAGCGAGCGCGCACAGGCCGATGCGGGCCTGCTCGCGGTCATCAAGCACGTGTACGAGCGGCTGCGCGGCAACCCCGGCGTGCGCCGCGTACACGCCGAACTCATCACGCTGGGGCACACGGTGTCCCCGAAGCGGGTCTGGCGGCTCATGCGCGACGCCGGCCTGCAGGGACGCCACCCGAAGCCGTGGAAACGCACCACCGTCGCAGGCGACGCGCCGGTACCGGCGCCGGACCTGATCGGCCGGGACTTCACCGCCCAGGCGGCCAATCTGCGCTGGTGCGGGGACATCACCTACGTCAAGACCTGGGACGGCTGGGCGTATCTGGCCACCGTGATCGACCTGCACTCCCGCGCGCTGGTCGGCTGGGCCATCGCCGAGCACATGCGCACCGACCTGATCACCGACGCCCTCGACATGGCCATCACCCGCCGCAACCCCGCCAACGGCGTCATCTTCCACAGCGACCGCGGCACCCAATACACCTCCACAATCTTCGCCGAATACTGCACCAACAACGGAATCCGCCGATCACTGGGCCGCACCGGGATCTGCTACGACAACGCAGTATCCGAATCATTCTTCGCGACCTACAAAAAGGAACTCATCCACACCCAACCCTGGCCAACCATCAAGCACCTGAAAGAGAAGACATTCGACTGGATCGAAAACTACTACAACACCCAACGGCGACACTCCGCACTCGGATACTTGACACCCCAAGAATACGAGCTAGGAGTACAGAAACATCAACGAAATCGCGGCCTAAACCCGCGTCCACAAAAGCGGGAACACTCCACACCCCACTCGGCCAGCTCGCCGACACCCAATGCTTCCGGCATGACTACCTGCAGCGCCTGACCGAGGCCTGGACTCCCAAGGCTGCGCCGTGCAGCACGGACCCGTCGAGTACCGCGCTCGGCGGTCCTGCCCCGTACTGGCAGTCATTCGGCTACGACAAATCCGGCAACCGCACCAGCGACACCCAGCACGCCACTGGCGGCGACGCCACCCGCGCCTACAACTATTCGGCACCCGGCACTCCGAAACCGCACCTGCTGAATTCGGTTTCGTCTACCGCGGCGATGGGTGGTGGGCAGTACACCTACGACCAGGTCGGTAACACCAAGACGAGGCCGGGGCTGACCGGTGCGCAGGGTCTGGACTGGAATCTCGAGAACCGGGTGGATACGGTTACCGAAGGAACGGCGAAGACGTCGTTCCTCTACGACGCTGACGGTGGGCGTCTGATTCGTCGTGATCCGGCTGGTACGACGTTGTATCTGGGTGCGCAGGAGGTCAGGCTGGACAAGGCGACGGGTGACGCCACCACGACGCGGTACTACAGCCACGGTGGTGCCGCGGTCGCTATGCGTAGCGGGGGTGCCCTGACGTGGCTGGCCAACGACCACCAGGGCACCACTCAGGTCGCGATCAACTCGGCCGATCCCTCCTCGGTGAAGCAGCAGCGTCAGACTCCGTTCGGAGGTCAGCGTGGCGGCAACGCCGCACTGCCCGGTGAGCGAGGCTTTGTCGGTGGAACCCGAGATGTGTCGACCGGGCTCACGCACCTGGGTGCTCGGGACTACGACGCGGACCTCGGCCGGTTCGTCTCCCTCGACCCGATCTTGGATCCGGGTAGTCCGCAGCAGATTAACGGCTACAACTACGCCAACAACAACCCGGTCACTTTGAGTGATCCCAGTGGCTACAAGCCCTGTGGAAGCGCAGACGACTGCGCGCAATACGATCAGTATTTGCAGGATACCGGCCAATACTACAGTCCATCCGGTGATGCAAAGCCTCAAACGCCGGCTATGAATCAAAATCAGGTGGAACACCAGAGAAACAAAAATGTGCACCACAGGGTGTTTCCTGGGGGGACAGAATACGAGAGAACGAAAGACCAAGTCTTCATTAATGGAATAGAACTGCCGATTACCGACGTTGCTCCTGATTTTGAAGTTCTTGCCGGACAGCTAGATGATTTGGTCAGGGACGACAACGTCTGGAAACACACTGCTCAGCGCCAGGCGGATCTGGGAATGGTCCGCATAGGCAGTCTGACCGATGAGGCGACGCTTAGTGCAGTGCAGGCAGTCTGCGCCAAGTCGTGTGAGCGGTCGTACCTCCTGGAGATCTCCTCCGATCTAATTTTCGACGCATTTTCCGGTGAAGGTGCCGGTGCAGGTGCCGGTGTGGCCGCCGGAGCGGCAGGCGCAGCCGCGGCGTTGCCCAGGATCGGGAAGGCGATCAACCTGTGGCAATTGACCAAGAATGGCGCCTCCGCAATGAAGCGCGGCGGTCCGTTTAGCACAACATTCTATAAGAGCACCTCTGATGGCACCTGGTGGACGCCCGACGTCTTTGGGCATGGAGGCTCTGCCTTCAAGGTATACGAGGAGACTAAGAAAGGATTGCAGTGGATTTCAGACGCTGATCAGCATGGCAACTACATCACTGGAAAATGGAAGGGCGATACCGGGATGTTCATTCCTTGGTCACAGCTCAATGGGGTAAGATGACGATTGAATCGGCTGACGAATTCGTGAGGCTCCGCTACAGTAGTGACCCTTCCGACTATCAGCGAGCCGTAAGTGGGGAAGCTGCAGTTGGCACCTGGCGCGATATCATCAATCGCTACCCAGACGCGAGGAAGTGGGTGGCCCAGAACAAGACTGTTCCGCTTGAAATCCTTGCCGACCTTGCCTCGGACGAAGACCCGGAAGTCAGGCGTTTCGTCGCGATGAAGCGAAAGTTGACGCCGGAGTTGCTCGACCAGCTTGCAGTGGATGATGACGAAGCAATTAGAATGCGCGTCGCCCTGCACAAAAATGTTTCCGTGGATACATTGCGGCGGCTTCGTGACGATTCCTGGGACCGTATCCGTGAAGTTGTTTCGGAACGTCTCGGCGATAGTAGCGGAGTAGCTTAAACATGCCGCCCCCTGGGGCACGGCTAAGAGTGGGCGATTATGCGCCCACCGCCAGCGAAATCGCGGATCGAGCGCGTGTGGATTGGGTGCAGGTCGATGGGTTCTCCGAAGGTTGGGGCGTCGATCATCGTGCCGTTGCCGAGGTAGAGGCCGACGTGGTGGATCTTGATGTTGGGGTTGCCATAGAAGACGAGGTCTCCGGGTTCGAGCTGGCCCGCGCTGAGTCGTGCGGTGGCGAGATATTGGGCGTGCGCTGTGCGGGGCAGGGAGATGCCGACTGCGGCGTAGGCGGCGGCGGTGAGGCCGGAGCAGTCGAATCCGGCGTCGCCGTGGTCGGGGCCGTTTCCGCCCCAGACGTACGGCAGTCCGCGCTGCCCACAGGCCCAGTTGATAGCCGTGAACGCGGCTTGTGTGGGCGCGGAGATGTTCGCGCAGTCACCAGTTCCTGCGGTGGTAGTGCACGAAACCCCGGAGACCGCTGCCACGATGGCCTCGGCGGCCTGCTCGTGTCGGGCATAGGCGTCGGGGTTGCCGGAGCGCTGGACGGCTTGGGCGGCGTCGTTGAGGCTCATCTGCTGCCATCCCCGGACAGCTTGAAGGTGTTGGTAGAACTGGGTGGCGGCGTAGACGGGGTTCATGATCTGTGCGGGAGTGCCCCAGCTTTGGGACGGGCGTTGCTGGAACAGGCCGAGGCTGTCGCGGTCGCCGTGGTCGAGGTTGCGCAGCGTGGATTCCTGGATGGCGACCGCAACCGCGACGACCCAGCCTGACTCGGGAACCTGAAGCTGTTTGCCGACGGTGGTGATGGTGGCGGCGTTGGTGAGCTGATCGCCGTCGTAAGCCTGCGACGCTGCCGGGTGGCGCACCGCCTGGGACGCAGGTGATGCCGCCTCCGCTGCTGGTGAAGGCGGCAACGATGCCGATCAGGCCGGCGGCGAGCAGTAGCGGGACCGCGAGGACGCCCGCGATCGCGAGGCCGATTTTGCTTGCCACGACGGCGCCACCTCCTGAGGCTGGGAGTCCGTTTGGGCAGGGTGGGTGGGAGCTAGTGCTGTGACCGGATTGGTTCACCGGGTGTGTCGTTCCTGCTGGTAGCCGGGATAGCCGGTTCGATGACGGGTGTTGTCGAGTTGGTGGAGGTGTGGTGGCAGAACCGGTGAAGTCCGCAGGCTGACCGATCAGGAAGGGCAGAAGCTGCAGCGGATCGTGCGTCGCGGCAGCACCAGCACGGTGCGCTACCGACGAGCGATGATGATCCTGGCCTCGGCGGGAGGCAACCGGGTGCCGGTGATCGCAGCTTGGTGGCAGCCGATGAGGACACCGTCCCCCTCCGGGATGTGATCCACGCGTTCAACGAGATCGGGCTGGCCTGCCTGGACCCTCAGAAAAGTGGGG
>CAVXMR010000044.1:0-120433 GCA_963762765.1 uncultured Actinomycetota bacterium | reverse complement strand
GCAGCTCGACCAGTACCCGATCCCGCCGTCCACCCGGGACGACGACCGCTCGCCGTGGCCGACCTGGCCCTACATCCTGCGCACCTACCCGGCGCACGAGGAGGCGGGGGAGCGGAAGTTCGCCGTCGCGGTCAAGCAGTTCGTCGGCGACGCGGACGGGCGGGTCACCGGCGTCGAGCTGCAGCAGGTGCGGGTGCAGAAGGACCGCGAAACCGGCCGTCGTGAGGTCATCCCGGTCAACGACGAGGTCGAGACGCTGCCCGCGGACCTGGTGCTGCTGGCGATCGGCTTCGAGGGCGTCGAGGAGATGCCGCTGCTGGACGGGCTCGGGCTTTCCCTGACTCGCCGTGGCACGCTCTCGTGCGGCGCGGACTGGCAGACCGAGTCGCCGGGCGTGTTCGTCTGCGGCGACGCGCATCGCGGCGCTTCGCTGGTGGTGTGGGCCATCGCCGAGGGACGGTCGGTCGCCCAGGCTGTGGACACCTACCTGACGGGGGCCTCGGACCTCCCGGCACCGGTGCATCCGACCGCGCTTCCGCTGGCTGTCGTCTAGGACTCGTGAGTGGTAAGTCGGGTTCTTTTGAGGGGTAGGGCAAACGTGGCACGTTGTGTGTTGCGGGCGCGTGGTCGGGTCTCGTGAGTGGTAAGTGGGGTTAGAACCCTTCTAACACTCACGACCCCTGGTGTCACACCCCTGCGCCGGGCGCTACGGACGTCCCGAATGACGCGTTCGGGACGCTGGCCGTCCTGAACGCGTCATTCGGGACACGCCGGCACCGGCTCGCCGATGGCGACTGGAGCGAGGGGGACCTTCCTGTCACCAGGCGCTGGCAAAGTCCCTCTCGCTCCAGAACCCAGTGGAGAAGGTCGTGAATGACCCGTTCAGGACGTCGCACGTCCTGAACGCGTCATTCACGACCTTCTCCACCACGCCATGTTTGCCTTACCCCTCAAATAACCCTACTTACCACTCACGAGAACCCGACCCGAGCGCCACCAGAGCCGCCACGTTTGCCCTACCCCTCAATAACCGCCCGGAACGCTCACGAGTCCCTGCTTCAGGTACGTCCGGATGGCGGCTGTGCAGCCCGTCATCGGACAACTACTTTCGAGTAGCTTTGCCTGTTTTGTGACAATTCACTTTCGCGGAAGGTGGGGCGTCTTGAAGCACACGACATTCCGAGCAGCGATACTCACCGCGATCTTCTCCTTCGCCGTCGCGCTGGCCGGGACACCGGCTCAAGCGGCGCCGAAACCCTTTTGGACGGCCGACGCGATGCGCGCCGCGATCCCGATGGACCGGCTCGTGCCCGCACCCGCGTTCAGCCCGAAGCAGGTCGCGCGCGGCGAGAGCGTGATCATCCAGAGCATCCCGAACGGCGGCGGCGCGTGGACCGGCGGTGGCAAGGTCACCAAGACCGCCGGGCGGGTCTTCTTCCTCTTCAACGGCCAGAAAGCGTCCTGCTCCGGCGACGCGGTGAACAGTGCCAACGGCAGCGTCGTCGTCACTGCCGGGCACTGCGTCAAGTACCAGGGCACCTGGCACACGCAATGGGTGTTCGTCCCCGGCTACGACAACGGCACCATGCCCTACGGCCAGTGGGCGGCGAAGTCCACGCTGACCACTCCGCAGTGGGAAGCCAGCGAGGACATCAACTACGACGTCGGTATGGCCGTGGTGAGCCCGCTGAACGGCCAGCGCCTCACCGACGTCGTCGGCGCGCAGGGGATCGCCTTCAACCAGGCGAAGAACCAGAGCATGTACACCTTCGGCTACCCGGCCGCCGCGCCCTACGACGGCACGAAGCTGATCTATTGCAGCGGAAGCACTTTCACCGACTTCCTGCTCACCAAGGACCACGGCATGAACTGCACCATGACCGGCGGTTCGAGCGGCGGGCCGTGGTTCCTCAACTTCAGTGAGGCGACCGGTTCCGGTGTTCAGGCGTCGGTGAACAGCTTCGGCTACAACTTCCTGCCCGGCTACATGTTCGGCCCGTACTTCGGTGCCGACGCGCAGAACCTCTACAACCGCGCGCAGGCGGGCTGAACCCGGCGGAGGACCTCGTCACGCCGATGATTGCGCTATCCGCGTGACGGGGTCTTCCCCGCCGCGGCCGGTTCCTGCCAGTGTTGACCGGTCAGGGGGATTTGTCCGGCCGAAGGTCTGGGGGACCGGGGTGGCCGTTTTCGGTGTGGCACCGGTCGCGTCTTCTCCCTGCGTACTCACCTACGAGGGAGTGAAGTCATGAAGCGTGTTGGTGTCCTTCTGGCGGGGGCCGTGGCCGCGAGCGGGCTGTTCGCCGGGGTCGCGTCGGCAGCGCCGTCCGCGCGGTCGGGCAACTGCATCCCGGAGAGCCTCGCCCTGATCGGACCGGACGGATCGTCGATCTGCCTGACCACGAAGGTGCCCTCGATCGCCCCGCCGTTCCGGGCCTCCCGGGAGCTCAACGGCAGCCAGTGGACCTGGTGCCTGTACACCCAGCCGCTCTACCACGGCGCGATCGTCACGGTGCCGGCGTTCTCGGCCGCCGACGTCAAGGCGACGTTCGCCTCAGCGCACCACTGCTGACACCGGAGAGCAATGCCGCGTCCGTGGAGGTCACCGCCTCGACCGGCTGCCACGGACGCGCATTACGCTGGTGCCGTGAACTGGACCGTGGACGTCCCCGTCGACACGCTGCCCGAGCTCCCGCCCCTGCCGCCGGAGCTGCGAGCCCGGCTCGACAAGGCCCTCGCGCTGCCCGCCGCGCAGCAGCCGGAGTGGCCGGACGCGGACGCGGCCCACCGCGTCCGGCACCTCCTGGAGAGCGTGCCGCCGATCACCGTGCCCGCCGAGATCGACAGGCTGAAGAGCCGCCTCGCCATGGTCGCCCACGGCGAGGCCTTCCTGCTGCAGGGCGGTGACTGCGCGGAGACTTTCGAGTCCAACACCGAGCCGCACATCCGCGCCAACCTGCGCACGCTGCTGCAGATGGCGGTCGTGCTGACCTACGGCGCGAGCCTGCCGGTGGTGAAGGTCGGCCGCATCGCCGGCCAGTACGCGAAGCCGCGCTCGGCCGCGACGGACGCGCTCGGCCTGCCGGTGTACCGCGGCGACATCATCAACTCGCTGGTCGCCAAGCCCGAGCTGCGGGTGCCGGACCCGGGCCGGATGATCCGCGCGTACGCGAACGCGGGCGCGGCGATGAACCTGGTCCGCGCGCTCACCGGCGCCGGCATGGCCGACCTGCACCAGGTGCACGACTGGAACAAGGACTTCGTCTCGGCCTCGCCCGCGGCGGAGCGCTACGAGGCACTCGCCGCCGAGATCGACCGCGGGCTCCGGTTCATGTCCGCCTGCGGTGTCACCGACACCTCGCTGCAGTCGACCGAGATCTTCGCCAGCCACGAGGCGCTGCTGCTCGACTACGAGCGCGCGATGCTGCGGCTGGACAACGCCGACGCGGCGAACCCCAAGCTGTACAACCTGTCCTCGCACTTCCTGTGGGTCGGCGAGCGGACCCGCCAGCTGGACGGCGCGCACATCGCGTTCGCCGAGCTGCTGTCCAACCCGATCGGGCTCAAGATCGGCCCGACGACCACGCCGGACATGGCGGTCGAGTACGTCGAGCGGCTCGACCCGCGCAACGAGCCGGGCCGGCTGACGCTGATCGCGCGGATGGGCAACGGCAAGGTCCGCGACGTGCTGCCCGCGATCGTCGAGAAGGTCGAGGCGTCCGGGCACAAGGTCGTCTGGCAGTGCGACCCGATGCACGGCAACACCCATGAGTCGTCCACCGGCTACAAGACCCGCTCGTTCGACCGGATCGTCGACGAGGTGCAGGGCTTCTTCGAGGTGCACCGCGGCCTCGGCAGCTACCCCGGCGGCATCCACGTCGAGCTGACCGGCGAGGACGTCACCGAGTGCCTCGGTGGCGCGCAGGAGATCTCCGACCTCGACCTCTCCGGCCGCTACGAGACGGCGTGCGACCCGCGGCTCAACACGCAGCAGTCGCTGGAGCTGGCGTTCCTGGTCGCGGAGATGCTGCGGGGCTGACCCGTAGCCGGGCGTTGATCACCGACAGGCGGTTGCGGACCGTCTTCGGGGCGATGCCGAGCCGTCGCGCGATCTCGGCGACGGGTGTCCCGGTCTCGGCGAGCGCGAGGATCTCGCGTTCGCGCGCGCTGAGCCCGGGCGAGGGCGGTCGCGACAGCAGGCCGGGGATCCGGCCCGCGATCCCGTCGCCGAAGACCGCCGCGCCCGCGGCGATGCTGCGGACGGCACGGACGACGTCGGCCGGTGTGGCGCGTTTGGGCAGGTAGCCGCGGACGCCGGCACGCAGGGCCATGGCGATCGACGCGTCGTCTTCGAGCGCGGTGAACACGAGTACCGCTGTCTCGGCGTGAAGCTGCCGGGCGACGTCGGCGCCGAGTGTCAGATCCAGGACGAGCACGTCGGGCCGGTGGTGCAGCACGGCCTCGGCCGCTTCCGGGCCGGTGGCCGCCTCGGCCACCACCGTGAGCCCGGCGGTGGCCGAGAACAGGCCGCGCAGCCCGTCACGGACGACGGGCTGCTCGTCGGCCAGGACGACGGTGGTCACGCGACCGGCGTCGGCGGGCCCTGCCAGACGTTCTCCCGGCTCATCTTGCCGTCGCGGAACTCGCAGACGTGCAGCAGCCGGAAGCTCACCCGCTGGCCGGGTTCGGCGCCGGGGAAGCCCTCGCCCGCGGTCATCGTGACGCGGCATTCGTCGACGAGGAAGTTCTCGCCGTGCAACCGCGAGACCGGCTCGATCTTCTCTTCCAGCATCGCCCCGAACAGGTACCGGTAGCGGTCGGCGATCTCGCTGTGCTCACGCAGCACCTCCACCGGGAACCCGACCGCGTCGTGGACCGCGTCCTCGGTGAGCGTGCCCAGGATCGCGTCGATGTCGTGGCCGGCTTCGGCGGCGAAGTGCTCCCCCAGCACTTTGTCCATTTCCTCGGGTGTCATGGTTGGTCCCCTCCTCGTGGTGAGATAGTGCTATCTTCATGAGAAGCATTTCTCATGTCAAGGAGATCTTCTCACGATGAGCCGCGAGAACCAGAAAGAGCGCACCCGCACGGCGCTGGTCGAGGCCGCGGCAGCGCTGGTGAAGGAGGGGCGGGCGCTCTCGGTGGCCGAGGTCGCAGAGGCGGCGAGGGTGTCCACCGCGACGGCGTACCGCTACTTCCCGAACCCGCAGTCGCTCTGGTCCGACCTGGCGGTGAAATGGGCCCAGAACTTCCACATCGGCGAGTTGCTCGCGAAGGCGGGCGACGATCCGGGGGAGCGGATGGACGCCCTGATCCGCTACGTCACGAATCTGCAGTTCCAGGACGAGGTGTCCTGGCGGGCGCTGGTCAAGGCGAACCTGGAGAGGTGGTTCGAGCAGGGCGGCAGCTCGCCCGAGGCGCCGGTGCGCGGGAAGACCCGGATCCACATGACCCAGCAGGCGCTGGAGCCGCTGGAGGGCGTCCTGGCGCCCGAGGCGCACCGCAGGCTGAAGATGGCGCTGATGCTCGTCTACGGCGTCGAAGCGTTGATCGTGACGCGCGACGCGTGCGACCTGGAGCCGGACGAGGCCACCGAGGTCATGCGCTGGGCCGCGCAAGCGCTGGTCCAGGCTGCGATGAAGGACTCGTGAGTGTTTGCGGCCGGTTCTAACCGGCCGCTTGACTCACGAGTCCCTTCAGCAAGCGTCGAGCAGACGAGACGCCGATTTGAGGACCGCGTCGCGCAGGGAGCCGACGTCCGGCACCGCTTCGCCGTTGGCCTGCAGGCCGACGTGGATGGAGTCGCGGTAGGTCGCCACCGCGATGCCGACGGCGTGCCGCGGGGCCAGCGGGACGAACGGGTAGACCTCGGACAGGCGCGCGCCGTCGAGGCTGAGCCGGGCCGGCGGGACCGGGACGGTCGTGATGACCAGGTCGAACAGCATCGGCGCGGCCAGCCCGGCAGTGCGGGTGCCGAGCCGGAGCAGCAGCGGCGGGACGCGGTCGGCGAGCAGCGGCAACGCGCCCGCGCCGCGGCCAGGGCCGGCGGCCTTGTTGCGGTCCATCGCACGCCGGACCACACGCAGCCGCTCCACCGGGTCGTCCTCGCCGATCGGCAGGTCGAGCAGGTAACCCGACAGCTTGTTCCCGCCGAGCTGGTCGGCGGCGCGGCCGCGGACGCTGACCGGGATCAACGCGCGCAGCGTCCGGCCGTCGGCGCGCTGGCCGCGGTTGATCATCCACTCGCGCAACGCCCCCGAGAGCACTGCCAGCACGACGTCGTTGGCCGTGCCGCCGAAGGACCGGCGCACCTGGCGCAGCTCGGTGGCGGAGAGGCGGACGAAGCCGAGCCGTCGTTCGGACGAAGGCGGCGCGGACACCGGCGAAATCGGCGGCCGCGCCGCGCGCATCACCGAGGACGCGATCCCGGCGGTCTCGTTCGCCTGGCCCCACACCGTGCCGAGCGCGTCCTTCACTGTGTCCAAAGTGGACCGCGGGGCCGGAGCCGGGCGGGCCGGGGAAATTCGCTCGGGCAGCTTGACGCCGTCGAGCAGGCCGGCGGCGACCGCGTACGCGCCGGCCCCATCGGTCAGCGCGTGGTGCAGTTTCAACAGCAGCGCGAACTTTCCGTCGGGCAGCCCGGTCACCAGCGTGACGTGCCACAGCGGCTTGCTCGTGTCGAGCGGCTCGGCGATCCACCGGGAGGCGTAGGCCGTGAGCGGGTCGGAGTCGTACAGCGAGCTCAGCCGGACATGCTGAATGTGGTTGCCCGCAACAAATTCCGGATCATCGGACCAGCTCGCGGCGCCGGGCGGGAACAGTTCGGCGCGCGCCCGCTGGCGCAGCTTGGGCAGTTTCGCGGCACGCTCGGCGAGAATCGCGGCCAGCGCTGGAGGATCGACCTGGCCCCGCGCCGTGAACGTGACCACGGCGCCCATGTGCATCGGGGTGGTTTCGCTTTCCATGGAAAGGAAAGCGACATCGAGTGCGCTGAGCGACGAGGCTGCCATATATGACCTTTCCCATGCGAGTCCAAAGGGTGTGCACGGCTCCGTGCGGCGGGGAGGAATTCACTGCACCAGCCCGACGTGACGGCCGGGTGGTCGGCGTGTTTCATCGACGCTAACTACGGGCCCATTCATCCATTCGAGATACCCTGCCGCCCGGTGTCGGCGGTCACAGATCGTTTTTCACTCGGTCGGGGCGGCTTCGTCGGCGACGACGGCCGGCCCCCAGTCGGGCGAGATCGCGACCGAGCGGCCGACCCGGCGCATCGGCAGGCCCTGTGCCTGCCGTTTGCCGAGCCCCGGCCAGATCTCCGCCGCGTCCTTCGCCGCGGCGTGGATCGCGCCGCCGTCGAGCGTGGTCTGGGTTTCCGGGATTTCGCGGTCGTGCCACTGGACGACCAGCTTGAGCGGTCCGGCCGGGGGCAGGGGCCAGAGGAAGACTTCGTGCTCGACGGCGAACCGCGTGCCGCCGACGCCCTGTGCCCGCAGCACGGGCCCGTCGGGCTGGGACGCCGAGGGCACGGAGATCGTCTCCGAGCTGGCCCGGCTCCCGTCGGCGAACAGGACGCCGATGAGCAGCGCGTTGTAGTCGGTCACCCGGCGATGGTCGATCAAACCCTCGCCGGGGTCGTCGGTCAGGCTGTCGCGCGAGTACACGGTGATCCGCAGGGTGATCGCCTCCGGCCAGACCTCGATCGCGCGCAGCGCGACCACGGTCCGGTCCGAGCGGCCCAGCGGCTGGGTCAGCGGCAGCACCGCCGGGACGATGTACTCCCGGGGGAGGTCCGTCCAGTGCCGCCCGTTGAACGCGAAGAGCTCCTGCTCGGGGACCGGGAACAGGGGACGCTCGCGGGGCCCGCCGGTGAAAAAGGTCATCGGGGGACTCGCGACCTGGTGAGCGCCATGCGCCCACGGTAGGCGAAGGACCGGAGAATTTCCGCCCCCGTTCGGGCGAGCGGCCCCCGCTCCCGGGATCCGGGGGTGGAGGCCGCTCACTTTCCGAGGTCAGTCGCGGGGCTTCGAGTCACTCAACTTGAGCTCGCCGTTCGCCCGGGCGGACTCGTCCAGCTCCTTCGAGGCCGGCTTGCCCATGGCGTCCATCAGCTGACGGGCCAGGCCGAGACCGGTTCCGCCGAGCGAAAGCGCCTTCGCGAACATGTCGGACATGCCGTCCGCGCCGTTGAGCACGACCATGTGGTCGATGTTGCCGAACGCGCTCGCGCCGGCCTCGACGATCTCCGGCCAGCGCTCGGCCAGCTGCTGCGCGACGACGGCTTCCTGGTTCTCGGCCAGCGCCGCGGCACGTGCCTTGATGGCGTCGGCCTCCGCGAGACCCTTCGCGCGAGCCGACTCCGCCTCGGCGAGACCCTTCGCCTGGGCAGCCTCGGCCTCGGCCAGACCGCGTGCCTTCGCCGCGGCCGCCTCGGCCTCACCGGTGGCACGGGTCGCGCTCGCGCTCGCCTCCGCGCGGGCCTTGGTGGCCTGCGCCTCGGCTTCGGCGGCCGTCTTCACCCTGGTCGCGTCGGCCGCGGCGCGCAGCTCGGTCTCCTTGGCCTCGGCCTGGGCCTTGGCGATGGAGGCGTCACGGGCGGCGTCGGCCGTCGTGCGGGTGTCGTAGGCCTTCGCGTCCGCGGGCTTGCGGACCTGCGACTGCAGCCGCTGCTCGGACAGCGCCGCCTCGAGCTCGGCCGCCCTCGTCTCCTGGACGACGACCTCCTGGCGCGCGGTCGCCTCGGCCAGCGGCCCCGACTGCGACGCCTTCGCCCTGGCCTGGTCGACCTCGGCCTGGTAGCCGGCCTGCTGGATCTGGCTGTCGCGGACCGCGGCGGCCTTCAGTGCCGCGGATTCCTGCTCGACCTGCGTGGCCTCCTGGTCGCGCTGGGCCTCGGCGATCCGCGCCGAAGCGGCGACGGCGGCCGCGTGCGGCTTGCCGAGGTTGAGGATGTAGCCGGACTCGTCGTCGATCTCCTGGATCTGCAGCGAGTCCACGATCAGCCCGAGCTTGATCATCTCGTTGGCCGAGGACTGCCGGACCTCACCGGTCAGCGCGTCCCGGTTGTGGATCATCTCCTCGATGGTCAGCCCGCCCACGATCGAGCGCAGGTGACCGGAGAACAGCTCGTGGATCGTGTCGTTCATGCCCTTCTGCTGGTCCAGGAACCGGCGGGCGGCGTTGGCGATCGAAGCGAAGTCGTCACCCACCTTGTAGATGACCACCGCGCGCACGGTCACCGGCAGGCCCTGCTTGGTGACGCAGGAGACCTGCAGGTTCACCCCCCGCGTGTCCAGCGACAGCCGCCGGGCGGTCTGGAAGCCCGGGATGACGTTCACGCCACGGCCGGTGATGATCTTGAAACCCAGGCTGTCCGCGGTTTCGGTGCGCTCGACGCGCACCCCCATCCCCGAAATGATCAGCGCTTCGTTCGGCTCGGCGACCTTGTACAGCAACCGCAGGACGCCGAAGACGACGATCAGCGCGGCCACCAGTCCGCCGCCGGAGATCAGCAGGATTTCCCCGAGGCTCATGTGCCTCAACCCCTCGCACTTGTTCTGTTGTGGATCGTTGGTAGCTCTTCGACGCAGCTAACCGGTCAACGGTTGCCAGCGCTCGACATAAACCGTGCGCGGAGGTTCGAAGTCGACGACGAGGATCTGGGTGCCGTTGCCGAACGTCTCCTCGGGATGCGCCGGATAGGCGTAAAACGCCTCCGTCCCCCCTCGTACGTTCAGCAGCACCTCGCCGATCAGACCGGGGCCGATCGTGCCGGTCACCCGGCCGCGGCTGCCGATCATCCGAAACCCTTCACCTTGACGGTGGTGCCCTTGGGCACCTTGGTGCCGGGCGCCGGGTCCTGCTGGAAGACGAGGTCGAAGCCGCCGCCCCCGTTGCCGTTGCCCTTGCCGCCCTGCCGGTCGAACTTCAGCCCGGCTTCCTCGATGATCTTCTTGGCGTCGCCGAACGACTTGAAGAACACGCTCGGCACTTCGACGGCGTTGGAGATGAAGACGCCGATCTTCTGCTTGGTCGCCGTCGACCCGGCCTGCGGGTCGGTGCGCGTGACCGAGCCGCCCGGGACCTGGTCGTTGAACTCCTCGCCGGCCTGGAACGGGTCGAACCCGGCCTGGCGCAGCTGCTTGAAGGCGTCGTCCTTCGACTGGCCGGTGACGTCCGGGACCGGCGGCAGCGGGATCGGGCCCTTGGACAGGATCAGCGTGACCTTGCCGTCGATGTTCAGCAGGCTCCCGGCGCCGGGCTCGGTGCGCACGACACTGCCCTCGGTGACGTCGCTGAACTCGCTGTCGCCCTGCGCCGGGGTGAGCCGGGCGTCGCGGATCTGCTGCTGGGCGTCGGCGAACGAGGTCCCGGGCTGGATGTCCGGCACGCTCGGGCGGCCCTTGGACAGCACGACGGCGACCGTCGAGTTCGGCGCGAGGGTGACGCCCTCACCGGGGTCGGAGCGCAGCACGGTGTGCGAGGGCGCGGTGTTGTCGTACTCCTCGGTGAACTGCGGGTTCAGCTTCTGCGCGCGCAGGGCGTCGCCCGCCGCGGCTTGGTTGAGCCCGACCAGCTTTGGCACAGTGGCCGTCTTCGCGCCGCCGTTGTCGGTGAGGATGAACGCGAACGCGCCGATCAGGCCGCCGAAGAGCAGCACGGCGGCCACGATGAAGATGATCTTGCGGCGGTCCGGCCCTTCCTTCTTCTTCGCCGGCTGGGGCGACCGGCGCCGCGGCGGTCCGGCGCGCAGCGGATCGGGCGACGCGGCGAGCGGGGCACCGGGGTGGGGCATCGCGCGGGTCGAGGCCGCCGGGGCCATGACCGGCATCGTCTGCTCGGCCTCGGTCAGCCGGGGGATGCCGGCGGGCGTGGTGAGCTGCAGGTCGGCCAGCGCTTCGGCGTCCGGGGGCGGCGGCACCGGCACGGTGACCGCGGGGATGCCCAGGTCGTCGCGCAGCTCGTTCAGCTCGGCCAGGAACTCGCCGGCGTCGGCCGGGCGCAGCTCGGGGTCGCGGCGGGTGGCGCGCAGGATCAGCGCGTCCAGCTGCGGCGGGAGGCCGGGGCGCAGCTCGCTCGGCGGCGGCACGTCGGTGTTGACGTGCTGGTAGGCCACCGAGATCGCGGTGTCGCCGATGTGGGGCGCGCGGCCGGTGAGCATTTCGTAGAGCAGGATCCCGGCCGCGTAGACGTCGCCCCGGGACGTGGTCGCGCCGTTGGCGACCTGCTCGGGCGCGAGGTAGGCGACGGTGCCGAGGATGACGCTGGAGCTGGTGGTCCCGGCGCTGGCCACGGCCCGGACCAGGCCGAAGTCGGCGACCTTGACGACCCCGCCGGCCGGCGCGGTGCCGGCGCGGCCGATGAGCACGTTCTCCGGCTTGACGTCGCGGTGCACCAGCCCGGCGCGGTGCGCGGCGGCGAGCGCCGACAGCACCGGCTCGGCGATGCTCAGCGCGAGCGGGACGTCGAGAGGCCCCTGCTCGGCCAGCAGCTCGCGCAGCGTGCCGCCGTCGACGAGCTCCATCACCAGGAACGCCAGGCCCTGCTCGTGACCGGGGGCGACGTCGAAGCCCTGGTCGTGCACGGCGACCACGTTCGGGTGGTGCAGCTGGGCCGCCGACCTGGCCTCCCGCACGAACCGCTCGACGAACGAGCGGTCGTCGGCGAACCGCGGATCCATGATCTTGATGGCGACCGGGCGGTCCAGCCGGGTGTCCGTACCCCGGTATACCGATGACATCCCGCCCCTGGCGAGCAGGCGGTCGACCCGGTAGCGCCGCTCGAGCAGCGTGCCGACCAGGCTGGGCTGGGTGCGTGTCACGAGAGTGGATGGTACGGAATTGCCTCGGCGTGGTGGTGAAGACCTGGGCCTCACCCATGCGTAGTAGCGGGGAACGGGACCGAATGTGGCACAGTGTCACGTGTGAGTGGGATTCCTGTTGCCGATGACGTCCTCGACCCCGCTGTCGCGGTGCTCCCGTTGACGGAGGTGGCGTCCGTTCTGGGGACTTCGGTCAACAAGGTCCGGCAGCTCCTCCGTGACGGCCAGCTGATCGCCCTGAAGCGGGACGGCGAGCTGTGGGTGCCCGGCGCCTTCTTCGTCAAGGACGGCGTGGTCAAGGGGCTGGCCGGGACGATCACCGTCCTCGCCGACTCCGGCTTCAGCCGGACCGAGATGCTGCGGTGGCTGTTCGAGACCGACGAGACCCTGCCGGGTTCGACACCGGTCAACGCCCTGCGGACGAGCCACGGCACCGAGGTGAAGCGACGCGCCCAGGCGATGGCCTTCTAGGCACGTGGATCACTGAGGGTGAGTTTGCGCTTTTCGTGACGACTTTGGTCTGTATCGGTGAAGTGACGTCGCCACGAGTAGCGGACGAAGGGCTCGTGAGCGTTCCGGGCGGTTAGAACCGCCCGGAACGCTCACGAGTCCTTCCTAGCCGTTGGTCTTGTCGCGCCAGGCGATCCACGACTTGAGCTTGGTCAGGTCGTAGTCCGGCCCGCCCAGCCCGACGGTGAACAGTCGTGACGCCCAGCTCCAAGAGCTTCGGGCCGAGCTCGGCCGGCTCGCCCTGCACGCCGCCGAGACCGCTCGATCTCCGACGGGTCGCGGCCGACGTCGGCGCAGTGCTGGTCGAGGATCTCCACCTTGCGCTCGACGACCTCCGGCGTCGCCGAAGCCGTGCCAGATGTCGGCGTGCTTGGCCACCATGCGCAAGCGTCTTCTTCTCGCCGCCGCCGCCGATCAGCACCGGGATCTTGCGCGTCGGGGCCGGGTTCAGCTTGCCCAGCCGGGACTCGATCCGCGGCAGCGCGTCGGCGAGGTCGTCGAGGCGGCCGCCCGCCGTGCCGAACTCGTAGCCGTACTCGTCGTAGTCCTTCTCGAACCAGCCCGAGCCGATGCCGAGGATGAGCCGGCCGTCGGAGATGTGGTCGACCGTGCGCGCCATGTCGGCGAGCAGTTCCGGGTTGCGGTAGCTGTTGCACGTCACCAGCGCGCCGATTTCGACCCGCGACGTCGATTCGGCCCAGGCGCCGAGCATCGTCCAGCACTCGAAGTGCATACGCCGTCGGGCTCGCCGTAGAGCGGGTAGAAGTGGTCCCAGTTGAAGACGATGTCGACGCCGAGGTCCTCGGCGGCCGACGCGGTGCGGCGGATGGTGTCGTAGTCCGCGTGCTGCGGCTGGAGCTGCAGGCCGATCCGGATCGGCCGCTTCGCTGCTGAAGTCATGATCTCAGCCTAGGCCCGCCCTGTCGGAGTTCGCGCGCCCACACCGAAGCCAACGGAGGCAGTGCGACCACCAGTCTGCGCCGGTTCGGCACCACCGCGCGCCGGTCCAGCACGGCGTAGTTCATCGCCTCGATTTCGTCGAGAATTCCTTCGTACAGCGTCAGCGCGGTCCGCACGCACGGCCGGGATTCGGGGCGCAGCAAGGGAATTCCGGCTTCCGCCCGCCGGTACACCGCGCGTGTCCGCGAAACGAAATACGCCATGGCACGGCGAATGCGCGGGTCCGGGCGTTTTGCCTGGAGCAGCTCCAGGTCGACGCCGAACGCCGCCCATTCCTCGGTGGGCAGGTAGAGCCGGCCGCGATCGAGGTCTTCGCCGACGTCGCGCAGGAAGTTGGTCAGCTGGAACGCCTCACCCAGCGCGGCCGCGCCCGGCACGGCGTCTTCCAGCGGCCCGACGGTGCCGAACACCGGCAGCATCTGCAGCCCGATCACCACCGCCGAGCCGTAGATGTACTCGTGCAGCTCGGCGAAGGTCCGATACGACGTGACCGTCAGGTCCATCCGCATCGACCGCAGGAAGGCCTCGACCAGCCCGCGTTCGATGCCGTAGCGGCGCACGGTGTCCGAAAGTGCCGCCAGCACCGGGTCGGCAGGCTCGCCGCCGTCGTAGACGACGCCGACGAGATCGGCGACCTTGTCCAGCGCGACGGCCGGATCCGTGCCGGGCTCGGGGTTGTCGACCAGTTCGTCGGCCATCCGCGCGAAGCCGTACAGCGCGTGCGCCGCCGGCCGCGCGCGGGCCGGGAGCAGCCGGGTGGCGAGGAAGAACGTGCGGCCGTAGTGCGCGTTGATCCGGCGGCACTCGAGGTAGGCCGGGCGCAGGGCGGCGGGGATGCCCGCGGCGTCGAGTTCGTTCATCGGCCGGTGATCCGTTCCGCGGCGAGACGTCCGGAAATCAGCACCGGCGGGATGCCGACGCCGGGGGTGGTGCCACAGCCCGCCAGGACGACGTTGCCCGCGGCACGCACGAGGTTCCCCGGGCGGAACGGCCCGGTCTGCGCGAACGTGTGCGCCAGCGAGAACGGCGTCCCGGCGGCGAGTCCCCGCGCGGCCCAGTCGGCAGGCGTAAGCATTTCGTCGATCGTGAACTCCTCGCCGAACCCGGTCAGCCCACGCGCTTCCAGCGTGCGAAGCAGCTCTTCGCGGTACGGGCCGCGTACGCGCTCCCAGTCGATAGCCCGCGACGCAGGTTCGGCGCGGGCGCCAGCACGGAGACGACTTCGCCGCCGTCACCGGCGAGCCCGGGGTCGGTCGCAGTCGGCCGCGTGACCAGCAACGAGGGATCGCTCATCAGCCGTCCTTCGCGGATGATCTCGGCGAAGGTCCGCTCCCAGGCGTCGCCGAAGAAGATCGTGTGATGCCCCAGGTCCCACGCCAGTGAAGCGCGTCCGTGCAGCACAACAGCCGAAGGCGAGTACTGCAACGGCACCGGGCGACGCGGCTTCGCGCCGATCAGCCGGTACGCCGCGCGAAGCTCTGTCGCGAGCACGACGGCGTCGCACGCGATGCGCTCGCCAGCGCGCGTACGCACCGCGCGCACCCGTGACCCGACGCGCTCCAGCCAGGCCGCTTCGGTGCCGAAGCGCACTTCGGCGCCAGCGCGCGAAGCGGCTTCGGTCATCGCGCGCCCGACAGCGCCGATGCCGCCTTCGGGGTAGTAGACGCCGCCGACGGTGTCCATGTATGCGATGACGCCGTACGCGCCCATCGCGCGCGAAGGGTCGAGCCCGGCGTAGAGCGCCTGAAAGGAGAAGAGCCGACGTACGCGCTCGTCGCGCAGGAACGTGGCGATCCGTCGGGCCGAGCCTCCCGAATCCGCCGAGCGCGGCCAGTTTCGCCAGCTCAGGGCGGGCGAGGTCGAGCGGCGAGTCGAAGTTCGTGCCGAGGAAGCGGTCCTTCTGCACGTCGTACAACTCGGTGAGCCACCTTCGCAGCGCGCGGTAGCCCGCCGCTTCGCGAGGCCCGGCGAAGGCGCGGATCTCCGCCTCCATTGCTTCGCCGTCCGTACGCAGCTTCAGCGTGCTTCCGTCCGCGAAGCGTGCGTTGTACGCCGGGTCGAGCTTCGTGAGCCGAAGGTTCTTCGCGACAGACTCACCGACGGCCGCGAAGGCCTCGTCGAGCAGCGAAGGCATCGTCAACACGCTCGCGCCGGTGTCGACGGCGTTGCCGCCGAAGGTGCGTTGCCCGGCGCGGCCGCCTGGCGTGTCTTCCTGCTCCAGCAACGTCACACGACGACCGGCGCCCAGCAGGTGCAGCGTCGCGGAGAGCCCGGCCAGGCCCGCCCCGACCACGACCACGTGGTCCGCGGGGCCGGCAGCGTCGGCAGCGTCGTCCACGCGACGCACGTCAGTACGTCCGCTGGGTCGCCTTGACGACCAGCTCGGTCAGGGCCGCGGGCGCGGGTTCGGCCAGGTGGGCGCGCTCCAGCGCCGCCATCGCCGCAGTGGTGAGCTCGTCGATCCGGCGCTCGACCGCGTCGACGGCGCCGACCTGGGTCAGCGCCATCCGCACGGTGTCGACGTCGGTGTCGGACAGGTCGGCGTTGCCGATCGCGTCGGCGATCACCGTGGCCGCCGCGGTCTCGCCCTGCTCCTCGGCGCGCTGCAGGCCCAGCGCCACGAGCAGCGTCCGCTTGCCCTCGCGCAGGTCGTCGCCCGCGGGCTTGCCGGTGACCGACGGGTCGCCGAACACACCGAGCAGGTCGTCCCGCAGCTGGAAGGCGACCCCGACTTCGCCGCCGAACTCCAGCAGCGTCGCGATGAGCCGCTCGTCCGCACCGCCGAGCGCCGCGCCCAGGTGCAGCGGCCGCTGCACGGTGTAGGCAGCGGTCTTGAGCTTGTCGATCCGCAGCGCCGCCTCGGGGGAGGAGTCGCCGGTGGCCTGTGTGCGCACGTCGAGGTACTGCCCGGCGAGGACCTCGGTGCGCATCGCGCGCCAGGCCGGCCGGGCCGCCGCGATCGTCGCGGCGGGCAGCGGTGCTTCCGCGAACATGTCGTCGGCCCAGGCCAGCGCGAGGTCGCCGACGAGCACCGCGGTGGCCAGCCCGAACGTCGCGGGCGAGCCGAGCCAGCCGCGGTCGGCGTGCAGCTTCGCGCCCGCGATGTGCACGGTGGGGAAGCCGCGGCGCGAGTCCGAGGAGTCGATCAGGTCGTCGTGGATCAGCGCGCACGCCTGGATCAGCTCCAGGCTGGACACCGCCTGGAGCACGCCCCCGGCGTCCGGGCCGGCCGGGTCGCCGCCCGCGCCACGCCAGCCCCACCAGGCGAACGTCGGGCGCAGCCGCTTGCCGCCGCCGAGCACGAACCCGCGCAGCGCGTCGATCCCGGCGGACACACTCGGCTCGATCGCGACGATCCGCTCGCCCGCATCGGCCAGGAACGCGGCCAGCGCGCGCTCGACGTGGGCTGGCAGGTCGGCGTCGGGCACGTTCATGCCGCCATCCTCGCGGAAAGCTGCCTCCGGCCGGGCGCCGGGTGCGCCCGATGTGGCGAACCCGACGCCGTCACCGGCCCCAGAACTCGCCTTGCAGCCCGGCCTCGGCGAAGTAGGCGACCGCGCTGTCCGGCTCGCGGCGGCGGTAGCCGCGCTCCAGCCGGCCCTCGTACCAGCCGCGCGCGAGCCGCCAGAGCGTGACCAGGTCCATCACGTAGCCCTTGGCCTGCCCGGTCTGGGCCAGCCAGGCGTCGACGCAGGCCTCGCAGCAGAACAACCGCTGGTGCCCGCAGGTGTGCAGGACGTCGTCCCACATCCGCGCGGCGGGCACCATGAAGTGGGCGACCTGCGCGCCCTCCGGCGGCTGGTCACGGGTCACGACCAGGGCGTGCGGCTGGGCGCAGCCGGGGCAGCGGGTGGCGATGAGCACCTCGGGCTCGTCCGCCACCAGGTGCGGGATGGCGAAGGAGTCCCAGGCGCAGCCGCCCCACCAGAGCGTGTGGGCGCCCATCACGGAGAAGCCCAGCGGCGTCGCGGCGAAGGGATGCGCCAGCACTACGTGCTCGCACTCGTCGAGGACGAGGTGGTGGGCGGCGGCGAGGCGGTGCAGCGCCTGTTTCGCCACCGCGAGGGAGCCGCCCGCCGCGTCGGCCAGCTCCGGCGCCGTCGGCGCGCGGCCGCGGTCGGCGAAAGCGTGGTACACCGCGAGCCGGACGTCCTCGTCCCAGCTCGTGTCGTCGTCCCGGCTCATGATCACTCCCCGGATGCTGCCCCGGACCGAGCGTACCCGCCGCTCCAGACTCGAAAACCGCTCGAACGCGGCTATGGCGGTGGTCTCGATGCGTGGACGGGGGCTCCCGGAGAGTGGTCGGACGCCTCTACCATCGGGGTATGACGTCGGTGATCGAGCGGCTGCAGGGAGACGGGCCCAAATTCTCCGTCGAGTTCTTCCCGCCTCGGGACGCCCCCGACGAGGCGGTGCTGTGGCGCGCGATCCGTGAGCTCGAGCCGTTCGACCCCGCGTACATGTCGATCACCTACGGTGCCGGCGGCTCCAACCGCGACGGCACGATCCGCAGCATCGCGCGCGTGGCGACCGAGACGACGCTGGTGCCGATGGCGCACCTGACCGCGGTCAACCACTCGGTCTCCGAGCTGCGGAACGTGATCGGCTGGTACGCCTCGGTCGGCGTCCGCAACATCCTCGCCCTGCGCGGCGACCCGCCCGGCGACGTCTACGGCGACTGGATCCCGCACCCCGAGGGCTTCACCTACGCCGAAGAGCTGGTCGAGCTGGTGCGCTCGCTCGGCGACTTCTGCGTCGGCGTGTCGGCGTCGACCTACGGCCACCCGCGCTCGGCCGACCTCGAGACCGACACCAAGTACCTGGTCCGCAAGCTGCGCGCGGGCGCGGACTTCGCGATCGCCCAGCTGTTCCACGAGGCCGAGGACTTCCTGCGGCTGCGCGACCGCGTCGCGGCGACCGGCTGTGACGTCCCGGTGCTGCCGGGCGTGATGCCGCTGACCACCTGGCGGACCCTGCAAACCACCATCAGGCTGTCCGGCGCGCCCGCGCCGCGGCGGCTGCTGGACCGGCTGGAACCGCTGGCCGAGGACCCCAAGGCGTTCCGCGCCGCGGGCATCGACGTGGTCACCGAAACGTGCGAGAAGCTGATCGCCGAAGGCGTGCCCAACCTGCACTTCTACACGTTCAACCGGTCCAAGGCCACGCGCGAGGTCGTGGAGCGGCTCGGCCTGGTCCCGGCCCGCACTTAAGGCCGTACCACCGGGCCCGGCCTGCCCGGTAGCGTGCCGGGCATGGCTTCCTTTTCTTCCGGAGACAGCGGTGTGCACGCGATCTGCGACCGGTATGTCGATGACTTCGCGGCCGCGGACCCGGTGCTGGCGACAATGGTCGGTGTCCCCGGCCACGACGACCAGCTGACCGACTACACGCCCGACGGCCACGCGGCGCGAGCTGAGCTTTCCGCGCGTGCGCGCGAAGCGGTGCTCGCAGCCGAACCCGCCGACGCGGGGGAGCGGGCCGCGCAGGCCGTGTTCACCGAGCGGCTCGGTCTCGACCTCGAGATCCACGAGGCCGGGCTGGACGTCGCGGGCCTGAACGTCATCTCGGGCCCGGTGCACGAGATGCGGATGGTGTTCGACCTGATGCCGCTGGACTCCGCCGACGACTGGGCCACCGTCGCGACGCGCATGGGCAACGTTCCGGCGGCGCTCGCGGGCGTGCGTGCTTCGCTGCTGTCGGGCGCGGACGCCGGGCGGGTGTCTGCGCTTCGGCAGGTGGCGAAGGTGGCCGACCAGTGCGAAACCTGGGCGGGGCTGAAGGACGAGAAGGGCTTCTTCGTCGGGCTGGCCGACGGCGCGGGCGAAGTGAGTGAAGGGCTGAAGAAGGACCTCGCGCACGGTGCGCGCGTCGCGGACGAAGCGTTCGCCGAATTCGCCGGGTTCCTGCGTGCCGAGCTGGCGCCGCTCGCGCCGGCCAAGGACGCGGTCGGCGAGGACGTCTACCGGCTGTGGTCCCGCTACTTCATCGGCGCGGAGCTCGACCTGCGTGAGGCCTACGAATGGGGCTGGGCCGAGTTCTCCCGGCTCGAGGCCGAGATGCGCGAGGTCGCGAACCGGGTCAAGGCGGGCGCGACCCCGGCCGAGGCCGCCGCGCAGCTCGACGCCGACCCGCGCTACCGCGTCCACGGGCGTCCGGAGTTCGAGGCGTGGATGCAGCAGCTGTCCGACGAGGCGCTGAAGTCGTTGCGCGGCAAGCACTTCGAGATCCCGGACGCGGTCATGGCGCTGGAGTGCAAGATCGCCCCGCCGGGCGGCGGTGTCGGCGCGTACTACACCGGTCCGAGCGAGGACTTCAGCCGTCCGGGCCGGATGTGGTGGTCGCTGCCCGCCGGGCGCGACGACTTCGTCACCTGGCGCGAGACCAGCACGGTCTACCACGAGGGCGCGCCGGGCCATCACCTGCAGATCGCCACCGCGGTGCACCAGTCGGCCTCGCTGAACAAGTACCAGCGGCTGCTGGCGTTCACCTCCGGGCACGCCGAGG
Organism: uncultured Actinomycetota bacterium; assembly: GCA_963762765.1. Classification (GTDB taxonomy): domain Bacteria; phylum Actinomycetota; class Actinomycetes; order Mycobacteriales; family Pseudonocardiaceae; genus Amycolatopsis. The sequence continues at coordinate 100,641 of CAVXMR010000044.1, read as the reverse complement.
GCTGGGCGCTCTACGCCGAGCGGCTCATGCAGGAGCTCGGCTACCTCTCCGACGACGGCGACCTGCTCGGCATGCTCTCGGAACAGCTCTTCCGCGCCGCGCGCGTGGTCGTCGACCTCGGCATGCACCTGGAGCTTTCGATTCCCGCGGGGACGGGTTTCCACGAGGGTTCGCGGTGGACGCCGGAGCTGGGCCTGGAGTTCATGCTGACCCGCACGATCGCCGACCCGGCCCACATCCGCGACGAGATCGACCGCTACCTGGGCTGGCCGGGGCAGGCCCCGGCGTACAAGATCGGCGAGCGCCTCTGGCTCGCGGCCCGCGAGGACGCCCGCCGCCGCTCCGGTTCGGCGTTCGACATCAAGCGGTTCCACACCCAGGCCCTCGAGCTGGGCGGCATGGGGCTCGACACCCTGCGCGACCAGCTGGCTCTGCTGGACTGACTCGTGAGCGTTCCGGGCGGTTCTATTTTGCGGGGGAAGGCAAAGGTGGCACTTCTGAGGTCTGGGCCCGGCAGGGCCTCGTGAGTGGTAAGTCGGGTTCTATTTGAGGGGTAAGGCAAAGGTGGCGCGTTGGTTCGAAGGTCGTGAATGACGCGTTGAGGACGTTGGGCGATGCTGTTGGCGAATGCGAGGGTGGCCGGTTGTGGCTGCTGGGGCCCTTGTGGTTGCTGAGGTGTGTGGGGCGTTACGGCTGGGGGTCGTGAGTGTTTAGGAGGGTTAGAGCCCTACTTGCCGCTCACGACCGTTGCGGGTGTGGTCGACGGGACGCCTGGGGCGGCGCAGCGGAGGCCTTGTGTCCTGAGTGGACAGATGTCGGAGGTCCGAATTGGCCAACAGCGTCGTTGGGCGTCCTGAATGCGTCGTTCACGACCCCGCCCCCCCGTGCCATGGGCACGGGGGGCGGGTGGTCGTGAGTGGCAATGCCGGTTCTCACCGGCGGTGCCACTCACGAGACCCGATCCCAGCGTGCCCATCCCTCTCCCGCCCCCACAGCTGTGACTCTTGAGGTTCCCGTGGTCGCTGTGGCAGACGGACATGCACCCAATGTGGCATTGGGTGCGTTGGACGCACCCAATGCCACATTCGCTGCATCAGGCCAGCGCGGCCGCGAGGAAACGACACGCCACCTTTGCCTTACCCCTCAATAACCCTACTTACCACTCACGAGAACCCGACCCGAGCGCCACCAGAGCCGCCACGTTTGCCCTACCCCTCGATAGCCGCCCGGAACGCTCACGAGCCCTTATTCGCTCGCCGCGCCGCCACTCCGGCGGCTACCGTGGCGCCCGTGCATCGGGTCTTCCTCGTAACCCCACCCCCCGCCTCCTGAGCGGGGTGGTCTCCCGCCGCCCGGCCTGAAGGCCCTGCGGCTGCTCAGTAGCGCCCGCCCCGCGTCGTCGATTCCCGCATTCCTTCGACGCTGGAGCGTTTCCCGATGTCTCTCGTCCTGCCCGTGCGCGCCCGTTCTTCGGCCGCGCTCGTCCTCGCCGGTGTCCTCTGGGGTACCGGCGGCCTCGCCGGCTCACTGCTGGCGGCCAAAGCCGGTCTTCACCCGCTCGCCGTCGCGGCCTACCGGCTGCTCGTCGGCGGCACCGCCGCGACGCTGTTCGTCGCGCTCACCGGCGGCTCGGTCCCGCGCACCAGGGTCGTCGCCCGGCGGCTCGCCACCGTCGGCGGCCTGCTCGCGCTGTTCCAGGCGAGCTACTTCGCCGCAGTCACGCTCAGCTCGGTCAGCATGGCGACGATGACCACGATCGGCACCGCGCCCGTGTTCGTCACCCTCGCCGGCGCCTTCCGCCGGCGGCCCGGCTCGTGGACGCTGGTCTCCGTCGCCGGCACGCTCGCCGGGCTGGTCCTGCTCCGCTGGACGCCGGACGAAATCGCCCCGGCGCGCCTGGCCGGCGGGATCGGCTTCGCGCTGCTCGCGGCCGCCGGGTTCGCCGCGCTGACGGTCGTCACCGCGAAGCCGGTCGACGGCCTGGATCCGCTGTCCACCACGGCGTTCGGCAGCCTCCTCGGCGGGCTGCTGCTCCTGCCCGCCGCGGCCGCGAGCGGGATGGCGTTGCCGCTGCAGTTCGATGTCCTCGCGCTCGCGTGCTACCTCGGCGTGGTCCCGACGGCGCTCGCCTATGCCGCGTACCTGCGCGGGCTCGCCGACGCCCATCCCGTGCTGGGCGCGCTGTCGGCGGTGCTGGAACCGCTGACCGCGGCGGTGCTGTCCGCGGCGCTGCTCGGCGAACGGCTGAGCGTGACGGCCTGGTGCGGCGCTGCCGTGCTGGTCGGGGCGCTGGCCGTCGGCTACTGGCGGCCCGAGCCCCGGTAGGTCAGCGCGGTTCCAGGGGCAGCGACCGGCCGAGGATCGCGAACGGCCGCGGGTCGCCCGCGAAGTGGTAGTCCCGCAGCACGTCGATGAAGCCGGTGCGCCGGTAGAGCTTCCACGCCCGGCTCTCGCCCTCCGGCGTCGAGAGCAGTACGTGCGCGCTCGGGACGTCCAGCAGGAGGCCGCGGAGCAGGTCTTCGCCGATCTGCTGCCCCTGGTTGCGTGGCCGTACGTGGATCTCGGTGAGCTCGAAGTAGTCCGAGAGCCAGCGGTCGGCTTCGGCGAGCCCGGCGCGGCGGGTCAGCCCGTGCCGGACCTGCTCGTGCCACCACTGCCCGGAGCGGCCGCGATAGCCGTAGGCGAGCCCGAGCAGGACGTCGTCGGCGTCGAGCGCGGCCATGCAGCGCCAGCCTTCACGCAGGGCGTGCGTCAGCCACATCGGGGCGCGCTGCTCGGCCGTGCCCGGCGGGTACCGCATGGCCTCGACGTAGATGGCCAGCGCCTCGGGCAGGCGCGCGCGGAACTCGTCGGCGGAGAACCGGACGTAACGGGTGCAGCCGGCGGGCATCGCGGTCACGGTCGACCATCTTCCTCCGGCCCGGCCAGCGCGCCCGGAGTACCCCCGGTCAACGCGACCAAGCCGGCGAACGTGGTCGGGAAGACGGCCTTGGGATGCCCCGCCGCGGCCCAGACCACGTCGTACTGCCGCAGCGCGGTGTCGACGAGCGTGGTCAGCGGCTCCGGGTGGCCGACCGGGGCGACCCCGCCGATCGGCTGGCCGGTGTGCGCCCGGACGAAGTCCGCGTCGGCCTTGGCGACCTCGGGCACGCCGGCCAGTTCCGCGAGGGTGGCGACGTCCGCGCGGTGCGCGCCGGAGGTCAGTGCGAGCAGCGCGTTCGCGTTTTTGTCGGTGCCGAGGCGGAAGATGAGGCTGTTGGCGATGGCGCCGACCGGAACACCGAGGGCCTCGGCCGCCTGGGCGGCGGTCCGGACCTCGGCGGGCAGGACACGGATGCCTTCGGCCGCGGCGGGCTGGCCCGCCTCGGCGAGGGCGGCCGCCACCTTGGCGACGGCGGGGTGGGCCGGCGAACTCATGAGGCTATGAGATCACGGCAATGGGGTGGTGTCGCGCACCACGTCCCGGCCGGGGTTGAGAGAACGGCAGGTCCGGGGTTACTCTGGACATTGTTCGAACAGACGTTCGACATCGGTGAGCGTGCACCGGCTTGGTGCCCGGCGTGAAGGGCGGGGGAAGCGCCTACGCGCCGGGTGCCGCCGGGCTCACTTGCGCAGGAGGAGGGTCGTCATGTCCGTCTCGGTCGTGTCCCCCGCGGACCCCGGGCAGCCCCAGCTGCCCATGTCGCTGCGTCCGCCCGCACTGCCGGCGGCGGCCGCCCTGCTCGCGCAGGCCCGGCGCGGGCTCGCCGAAGCCGAACGTGAACGCGAACCCGCCGAGCGGTTCATCGGGGCCTACCTGGCCGCGCTGCGCGGTGCCGCGGCGGTGCTGTCCGCGCGCGGCCGCCCGCACCGGGGCCGCGCGCGCCCGGCCAGCGGCTGGGTACTGCTCGACACGGTCGCGCCGGAGCTGCGGGACTGGTCCGCCTTCTTCGCGAGCAACTCGGCCACCCGCGCGGCGGCGCAGGCCGGGATCACCGGAAAGGTCACCGAGGAGTCGGCGGCGGACCTGCTGCGCGCCGCCGCGGTGTTCCTCGAACTGGTCCGCCGGGTGGTGCACGGCCAGCCGATCACCGGGGAAGCCCATGTCGCGTGAGCACGGCCTGGTCGACCAAGGGCGCCTGCTCTCGGTACTGGGCAGCGAAGGCCGCCTGCTCGCCCAAGCGGTGCACACGGCGGCGCCGGAGACGCCGGTGCAGACCTGTCCCGGCTGGACGATCGCCGAGGTCGTCCGGCATGTCGGCAGCATGTACCGGGTGGTGCGGCGCTGGGTCGTCGACGGCCGCCACCCGGACGAATGGCAGCGCGACCCCGAGCCGGGGCAGTCGCTGACGCAGTACTTCGAAACGGGGCTGGCGGAGCTGCTGGACGAGTTGGCCGCGCACGGCCCCGACGCACCGGCGGCCACCTGGTGGCCCGCCGACCCGACTTACGGATTCTGGCGGCGCCGGATGGTGCACGAGACCCTGGTGCACCGGATCGACACCGACCAGGCGGCCGGTGCGGCGCCGCGCGCGATCCCCGAAGACCTGGCGGTCGACGGCGTCGACGAGGTCCTGGCGTTGTGGTTCGGCCACAAGCTGCCGCTGATGGGGCTGTCCGGGACGAAGGCAGGCTCGGTCGGCGTGCGCATCGGCGGGCACAGCTGGATCGCCCGCGCCGGTCCGGACGGCACCGAAGCGTGGCGCTGCTCGGCCGAAGAAGCCGAGGCCGCGGACGACGTCGTGACCGGTCCGGCGGCGGACAGCGTCTACCGCTGGCTCTGGGGCCGTGCGGGCCCGACGGCGGTGACCGTCCAGGGCGTGCACGACCAGGCAGCTCAGCTGTGGGCCCTGCTCCGCCTCGCGACGCGATGACGGGCTGGATTGCGGGGAAGCATTTCCAGCCCTTCGCGGCGGTCCACCGAAATTGTCGGTGGTGACGGCTAGCGTGCGACGCATGGATACGCGGCTGGTGAACCTGGTGGTCGATGCGGCGCGCCCGCGCGAGCAGGCGGAGTTCTGGGCCGCGCTGCTCGGCTGGCGCGTCGCGGAGGGGCCGGATGACGAGGTCGACGTCCGGGCGCCCGCCGATGACGGCTGGGACCTGGATCTCGTGTTCGTGCCGGTGCCCGAGGCCAAGGAGGTCAAGAACCGGATCCATCTCGACCTCGCGAGCAGGACTCCGGAGCATCAGGCGGAGCTGGTCTCGCGGGCGCTGGAGCTGGGTGGCCGCCACGTCGACGTCGGCCAGGGCGAGGTCCCGTGGGTGGTGCTCGCCGATCCGGAGGGCAACGAGTTCTGTGTCCTGGAGCCGCGTGAGCGCTACCTGGACACCGGTGCGGTCGCGTCGATCCTCGTCGACGCGCGCCACCCCGAGGCGCTCGCCGCGTTCTGGTCCGAGGTGGTGGGCTGGCCGGTTTCGGCCCGCGAGGAGGCCGTGCTGGTCGGGCTGCGCGCGCCGGACGGGCGCGGTCCGTGGCTCGAATTCCTGCGCAACGACGACGTGAAGCCGGTGAAGAACCGGGTCCACCTGGACGTGGCGCCGCCGGTGGGTGCCGACCAGGCCGCCGTCGTCGAGGAGGTGATCGCGGCCGGGGCGGCCCCGGCCGACCTCGGGGGCCCGGCCCTGCCCTGGCGGGTGCTGACCGACCTGGAGGGCAACGAGTTCTGCGTGCTCACCCCGCGCTGAGGTTGTTTCGGGCGGGTTGCCGGGGTGCGGGAACGCTGACATGCGCGAAACAAAGACGTCCAGGGGCGGCAACAACCGCGGGGGACCGTGGACGCATGGAGACCTCCCGAGCGTTGCCCCAGTTCGGCGCCGCGGCCGTTGTCGCGGACCCGGTCGTCCCCTCGGCGTGGCGGGTCCGGGTGCGGATGGACGACAACCCGGGCACCCTGGCCCGGATCGCCATCCGCCTCGCCGACCTCGAGTGCAACATCCTCGGGCTCGCGGTGCTGCCGGTGCCGGGCGGCGTGCTCGACGAGATCGTGCTGCGGCCCGCCGCCGGGCTGCCGCGCCAGCACCTGCTCGACGCCATCCGCGCCGAGGGCTGCGAGTGCACGGCGATCATCGACGCCGACGTCCACGAGCTGGTGGATCCGGCGGCATCGACACTGCTTGCCGCCCGGCGCGCGATCGACGACCCGGCGCGCCTGGCCGACGTCCTGCGTGAGGTCCTCGCCGCGGATCTGGTCACCCGGGTCCCGGCGGTCGAGGCGAACCCGGGCCGCACCGAGAGCGGTCACCGCGCGGTGTTCGAGCTGGACGCCGAAACCGCGCTGGTCGCCCGTCGCAGCTGGGCACCGTTCGTCCAGCTGGAGCTCACCCGGGCCCTGGCGCTGATCGGGCTGCTCACCGCGGCCGGGCGGAACCTCTCCGGACCCGTGGTGCTCGACCGTGCCGACGGCGCCGCCGTGGTGCTGCGCAAGGGCGTCCCCGGTGATGCCGAGGCCGTGTCCGAACTTCACCGTCGCTGCTCGATGGGCACGCTGTTCCGGCGCTACCACACGGGCGTGCGCACGGTGCCGCGTCGCTGGCTGCACCGGCTGCTGATGCCGCCGCGCGGGACGAGCGTGCTGGCCGTCTGCGGGCGCGAGGTGATCGGCTTCGGCCAGCTCATCCCGTCCGCCGCCGGAAGCGCCGAAGTCTCGTTGCTGGTGGAGGACGACTGGCAGCGCCAAGGCATCGGCACGGCGTTGCTGGCGCGGCTGGCGGTGCTCGCCGAAGCCGCCGGGATCACCGAGCTGAGCGCGGACTGCCTGCCCGGCGACGACACCATGGTCCGGACCGCGACCCGGGCCGGGCTCCGGATCGATCGCGGCACCGAGGGCGGCGCCAAGCTGCGGTTGTTCCTGCCGAGCTGATCAGCGCCGCCAGAACCAGTCCTTCTCGCGCGCTTCGCGCAGAGCCTCCTTCTTGCGGTCGGCGGCCAGCCGGTCGAGATAGAGCACGCCGTCGAGGTGGTCGGTCTCGTGCTGGAGGCATTGCGCCAGCACGTCTTCGCCCTCGACCTCGATCGGCTCGTTGTGCACGTCGACGCCGCGCACCTTGGCACGCTTCGCCCGTCGCGTCGGGAACCACAGCTCCGGCACGGAAAGGCAGCCTTCGCCGATCTCGTGGGTCTCCTCGGACAGCTCCACGATTTCGGGATTGATCACGTACCCGGTCAGCCCGGCCACGTCGTAGCTGAACACGCGCAGCCCGACGCCGATCTGCGGCGCCGCGAGCCCGGCCCGCCCCGCGGGCTTCACGGTGTCGAGCAGGTCCGTCACCAGCGCTTCGAGTTTCGCGTCGAAGACCGTGACCGGGTCGCAGGCCGACTTGAGGACCGGGTCCCCGAAATAGCGCAACTCGCGCATCGCCATGAGCAGAACATCCTTCGCGCCGACTGTCCGAAGAGCTTAGGGCAGGCGGGAATCCACCCGCACGGCAATCACGCACGCAGCCGCAATCCTGAAGGCGTCGCGCGGAACCCGGCCTCCTGGAGCACCTCCGCGAGCTCCGACGTCAGGGCATGCTCGCCGTCGGCCTTCTGCACCGCGAGCTGACCGAGCCAGCCCTCCCGCACCGCGGTGGACAACGCCCCGGCGGCCTCGGCCAGCAGCGGACGTTCTTCGGTGAAGCTCAGCAGCGAGCGTCCGCCACGCTCGACGTACAGCGCCGGGACACCATCGACCAGCACGGCCAGCGCGCCGGCCTTGCGGGCCGGGCGGTGCTTGGTGTCCCCGGTCGCGGCAGGCCACGGCAGCGCCGCGCCGTAGGGCTGCGCCGGATCGGCCGCGGCCAGCACGACGGCCCGGGTGGGCGAGGTGCGGTTCGACCCCGACAGCGCGCGCAACCTGTCGACCGCGCCCTTCGCCGCGAACTGCGCCGCGCCGAGCCCTTCGACGACGTAGCCGCGGATCACCTGGCCGGTATCCTCCATTCCGCGCAGCACCTTGTAGATCCCGGAGAATCCACCGGTGACGCGTTCGGTGTCGAGCGCGCCGCGGGTGAGCACGCCATGCCGTTCGAGGAACGCCTCCGTGCGTGCGTGGGCGCGCCGGGTCGGGTCGGTTTCGCGCGTCGGCGTCAGTGCCCAGCGTCCGGCGACCGTCGGCGGCCCGGAGCGGGAAGGCATCGCGGGACGTCCGGCGCGTAGCCGCGCATACCGGCCGCGCGGTGCCTGCCGCCGTGCCTTGTGCGCGCCGTGCCCGGCGACCTGGGCGCGCAACGGGCCCAGCGTGTCCCCGGTGACGAGCCCGGCCCACACCAGATCCCACAGCGCCGCAACGACATCGGCGTCCGCCGGAGCTTCGTCGACCAGGACCGTGGCGCGGTCCACCAGCTGGCGGAAGAACAGCGCCCCACCCTCCAAAGTGGACAGAATGGCTTCGTGCAGCGGGCCGGTCGGGATGTCGGTGACGATTTCCGGCAGCAGCAGGTCGGCGACGTCGGTGGGGGCGAGCGCCACCCAGCCGTCCCCGCCGGACAGCGCGCCGCACCCGCACCAGACGACCTCGCCCGCCGTGGTCAGCTCGTCCAGCAGCGAAGGGGAGTAGCCGGGCAGCCGCCCGGGCAGGATCAGCGACTCGATCGCGCTCGCGGGCAGGGGAGCCCCGGCGAGCTGCTCGACCACGGACAGCACGTCATCCGCCGTCGGCGCCGAACGGACCCGGCCACCGAACCCGTGCCAGGCGGGCAGGAACCGGCCCAGCGCCGCGGGTTCGACCGGCTCGACCTCCGCGCGCAGCTTCGCCAGCGACGCCCGGCGCAGCCGCCGCAACACCGCGGCGTCGCAGTATTCGACGCCCACGCCATGCGTGTCGGGATGCCCGACCGGGCTCAGCTCGCCGCGGACCAGCCGTCCTTGCCCGGTCAGCCGGTCCAGCACGCCGGTGACGACCGCGGTACCCAGCCCGAACCGGGCGGCCGCGTCCGCCGCCGCGAACGGCCCGCGGATCCGGGCGTAGCGGGCGAGCAGGTCGCCGAGCGGATCCTCGACCGGTTCGGTGAACGCCTCCGGCACGCCGACCGGCAGCGCCGCGCCCAGCGCGTCCCGCACCCGGCCCGCGTCCTCGATGGCCAGGTAGCGCTCCTCGCCGCCGATCCGCACCCGGATCGCCCGCCGCGCGGCTTCCAGCTCGGGGAACCATTCCGGCGCGATTCCGCGCGCCTCACCTTCCACAATGGACAGATCGCCGAGGAAGCGCAGGAAGTCCGCGGCGTCCTCGACGGACCGGGCCTGCCTGTCCGGGGCCAGCCGTTGCAGTGCCTGCTCGACTTCGACGACCGCGTCGGGGTCGAGCAGTTCGCGGATCGCCTCCGTGCCCAGGAGTTCGGCCAGCAGTGACGAGTCCAGCGCAAGTGCGGCCGCCCGCCGTTCGGCCAAGGGCGCGTCGGTCTCGTAGAGGAACATCCCGATGTAGCCGAAGAGCAGGCTGCGCGCGAACGGTGACGCGGCCGGCGTCTCCACCTCGACCAGCCGGACCTTGCGCGCGCGGACGTCGGCCATCAGCTCGCGCAGGCCGCCGACGTCGTAGACGTCCTGCAGGACCTCCCGCATCGCCTCCAGCACGACGGGGAACCGCTCGTACTTGGAGGCCACGGACAGCAGCTGCGACGCGCGTTGCCGCTGTTGCCACAACGGGGTGCGGCGGCCCGGATCCCGGCGCGGCAGCAGCAACGACCGCGCCGCGCATTCCCGGAACCGGGCGGCGAACACCGCCGAGCCGCTCACCTCGGCCACGATGAGCTGCTCGACCTCTTCGGGGTCGAGCAGGACGTCATCCGCGCCGATGGTCACCTCGGCGCCCTCGTCGTCCAGCGCGTCCGGCAGGCGCAGCACGATGCCGTCATCGGAGTGCGCGACCTGCGCGTCCACGCCGCGGTTCTCCCGCAGCCGGGCCGCGATCGCCAGCGCCCACGGCGCGTTGACCTGGGCGCCGAACGGCGAGTGCACGATGATCCGCCAGTCGCCCAGCTCGTCGCGGTAGCGCTCCAGCAGGATCGTGCGGTCGTTCGGCACGTGCCGGGTCGCCGCCTTCTGCTCGGCGAGGTAGGCGAGCAGGTTGTCACACGCACGCTCGTCGAGACCCGCCACCGCGGCGCGTTCCCGTGCCTTTGTACTGTCCGAAGTGGACAGTTCGCGGACAAACTTCCCCAGCGCCCGGCCGAGTTCCAGCGGGCGACCCGGCGCGTCGCCCTTCCAGAACGGCATCCGCGCGGGCTGACCCGGCGCCGGGACCACGACCACCTTGTCGTGCGTGATGTCGGTGATCCGCCACGACGACGTGCCGAGCAGGATGGTGTCACCGACCCGCGACTCGTAGACCATCTCCTCGTCGAACTCGCCCACCCGCGAGCCGGGCTTGTCGTCCCCGCCGGGGGTCATCACGGTGAACAGCCCTCGGTCGGGGATCGTGCCCCCCGAGGTCACGGCCAGCCGTTGCGCGCCCGGCCGGCCTCGCAGCTCGCCGGTCACCCGGTCCCAGGTGATCCGCGCGCGCAGCTCGCCGAACTCCTCGCTGGGGTAGCGCCCGGCGAGCATGTCGAGCACCGCGTCCAGCGCGTCGTCCGGCAGCGCGGCGAACGGCGCGGCCCGGCGCACCAGCGCCGCGAGGTCGCTGACCGTCCACGGTTCGAGCGCCACCATCGCCACGATCTGCTGGGCGAGTACGTCGAGCGGGTTGCGCGGGTACTTCACCGCCTCGATCGCCCCGGTGGCCATCCGCTCGGCGACCACCGCGCACGAAACCAGGTCGCCACGGAACTTCGGGAACATCACCCCGGACGACACGGCGCCGACCTGGTGCCCGGCCCGGCCGACCCGCTGCAGCCCGGACGCCACCGTCGGCGGCGCCTCGATCTGCACCACCAGGTCCACCGCGCCCATGTCGATGCCCAGCTCCAGCGACGACGTCGCCACCACGCACGGCAACTGCCCGGACTTCAGCGCCTCCTCGACGTGGGTGCGCTGCTCCCGGGACATCGAGCCGTGGTGCGCTCGCGCGATCACCGGCGGGGCGCCGACACTCACGCCGGACTGCCCGACCGCTTCGGCCGGGAAGGCGCCGCCGGGCTCGAGTTCGGTCTGTTCAGCGGCGAGCTCGTTGAGCCGGGCGGTCAGCCGCTCGGTGAGCCGGCGCGAGTTGCCGAACACGATGGTCGAGCGGTGCGCGCGGATCAGCGCGAGCACGCGTTCCTCCACCGCCGGCCAGATCGACGGCCGCTGCACGGGATTTCCGGCCATCTCCTCCAACGTCCCCAGCCCACCGGGGGCGACCTCGCCGGGCGGGAACGCCGTGGTCATCGACTCCAGCGCGTCCAGCGGGCTCGGCGCGGGGCTGGCCGGGGCGTCGAGGTTGCCCATGTCCTCGACGGGGACCTCGACCCGGACCTCGATCGTTTTGGCGAGCTTCGGCTGCACGATCCGGACCGGGCGGCCCCCGGCGAGGAACGCGCTGATCTCGTCGATGGGCCGGACCGTCGCCGACAGCCCGATCCGCTGCGCGGGCTTCGGCAGCAGCGCGTCCAGCCGCTCCAGCGACAGCGCCATGTGCGCCCCGCGCTTGCCGCCCGCGACCGCGTGCACCTCGTCCACGATCACCGTTTCGACACCGCGCAGGGAGTCCCGTGCAGCCGAGGTCAGGATGAGGAAGAGCGACTCGGGTGTGGTGACCAGGATGTCCGGCGGGGTCTTGCCGAAGGCGCGGCGCTCGGCCGCGGTGGTGTCCCCGGTGCGCATGCCGACGGTGATCTCCGGGACCGGCAGGCCGAGCCGCCGGGTGGCCTGGGAGATCCCCGCGAGCGGCGCCCGCAGGTTCCGCTGGACGTCGACCGCGAGGGCCTTCAGCGGCGAGACATAGAGGACACGGCAGCGCTTCTGCGCTTCGGCGGGCGGCGGCTCGACCGACAGCCTGTCCAGCGCCCAGAGGAACGCGGACAGCGTCTTGCCGGAGCCGGTCGGGGCGACGACGAGGGCGTGCTCACCCGCGTGCGCGGCCCGCCAGGCTCCCTCCTGCGCCGCGGTGGGCGCGGCGAAGGCCCCGGCGAACCAGTCGCGGGTCGCGGGGGAGAAGAGGTCCAGGACGTCAGCTGCCACGCTCACCATCATGCGCGGGACCACCGACAATTTCCGGGCCTGCCGCCACCAGCACGCTTCCGCCCAGGGCGAACTCGCCGAATCCGACGTCCACCGCGCCCCCGTCGGTGACCAGCCGGAACTCCCGGTCCAGCGGCGTCCAGTAGGGGAAAGGTGCCTGGGCCAGCTTGGAGTGGTCGGCCAGGACGTAGGCCTCGGTCGCCGAATGCAGCATCGCGTGCTTGACCACGGACTGCTCCAGTGACGGGCAGCACAGCCCGCGCTCCTCGTCGAGGCCGTCCGCCCCGAGGAACACCCGATCGGGGGAGATGTGCCGCAGCTGGGCCAGCACGGTCTCGCCGAGGATCGCCTCGTTCGGGTGCCGCAGCCGGCCCCCGAGGACGATCAGGTCGACGCCGTCGAACCCGGCCAGCTCGCGGATCGCGGTGACGCCGTTGGTCACGACAGTCAGGCCCTCGCGGTGGGCGAGGTGCCGGGCCAGCCGCCCGGTGGTCGTCCCGGCGTCGAGCAGCACCACTTCGCCGTCCTGGACCAGCGACGCGGCTTCGCGCGCTATCGCGTCCTTCGCGGCGGCGTGACGGCGGTCTTTTTCAACCGGGCTGCGCTCCGGGTTGCCTTCGAGCGCTCCGCCGTAGGTACGCACGACGTGGCCGGCGCCGGCCAGCGACGCGAGGTCCCGCCGGATGGTGGACGGCGAAACCCCGAACTCCTCGGCCAGCTCCGCGATGCCGCCGGAGCCGTCGCGGACGGCCTCCAGCAGCATCGCGCGCCGGTCACGGGTGCCTGGTCTCGGCTGGGACATGGGGCAAGTCTGCCAAGTCCGGTTCGGAGGTGGGCCGCAGCCCGAAGTACGCCAGCGTGGCCGCCACGGCGAGGAACGCGGCGAGCACGACGAACCCGGTGGTCGCGGTGCCGGTGACGTCGGTGAGCCAGCCGACCAGGTAGGGACCGGCGAACCCGCCGAGGTTGCCGAGTGCGTTGATCAGGCCCATCGCGACCGCGACGACCTCGATGCCGAGGATCCGGCTGGGGATCGCCCAGAACGGCCCGTAGGGCATGTAGACACCGGTCGCGACCACACAGAGCAGGATCAGCTGGACGGCCGGTGGCCAGTGCACGAGGTTGCCGAGCAGCAGCCCGGCGATCGCCACCACCAGCGGCACGGTGACCGCGAGCCGCCGGTTGCCGGTGCGGTCCGACCAGTGCGCACAGGCCAGCATCCCCACCAGCGCGAGGACGTACGGCACCGCCGACAGGAAGCCGACCGCGGTCGCCGAGCCGCCGGTCATCGTTTTCACCACCGACGGCAGCCAGAGCGAGAACCCGTAGAACCCGGTGATCCAGAAGAAATAGATGCCGACCAGCAGGAGCACCTGGCGGTTCGTCAGCGCTTGCCGGTAGCCCTGCTTGGCGAACGCCGGTTTCGCCGCTTCCTCGGCGGCGAGGGTGTTCTCCAGATAGTCCCGTTCCCGGGCGGAGATCCAGCGTGCCTGCGCGGGCCGGTCCGCGACCGCGAACCACCAGACGACCGCCCACAGCAGCGGCGGCAGCCCCTGCAGGACGAACACCCAGCGCCAGGACATGTGGTCGAGCATCAGCCCGGACAGCGGCGACATCAGGATCGCCGACACCGGCAGGCAGCTCATCCACAAGGCGTTCGCCCGCGCGCGTTCGGCCTGCGGGAACCACGACGCCAGCAGGATCAGCACCGCGGGCCAGACACCGCCCTCGAACAGCCCGAGCAACAGCCGGGCCAGGTAGAGCTGCGATTCGTTCTGCACCAGACCGCACAGCACCGCCGCGAACGACCACGCGATCATCAGCAGCAGCACGGTCTTCCGGGCGCTCCACTTCGCCGCCAGCACCGCCGCCGGGATCTGGAGCACCAGGTAGCCGAGGAAGAAGATGCCGCTCGCCAAGCCCTTCGAGCTCGCCGACAGCGGGAAGTCGTCGCCGATGTAGGGCAGGATCACCGCGACGTTCGTGCGGTCGAGGTAGGCCAGCATGTACATGACCACCGCGACCGGGATCACGTACGTCCAGCGCTTGCGGGGGATCATCGGTTCGGCGGGTAGATCGAGGGCAGTTTCCGGGCGTGGGGCGCCAGCTGGGCCGCGGCCTTGAACGCCGCCTTCATGGTGCCGTGCGACGCGCGGCCGGTGCCCGCGATGTCGAACGCCGTGCCGTGGTCGACCGAGGTGCGCAGGATCGGCAGGCCCACGGTGACCGACACCGTGCCGTCGAAGTCGTAGGTCTTCGAAGCGATGTGCCCCTGGTCGTGATACAGCGAGAGCACTCCGGCGAACCGGCCCTGGATCCCTTGGTGGAACACCGAATCCGCGGGGATCGGGCCGACCACGTCGAGTCCCGCGGCACGGGCCGCGGCGACTGCGGGCGCGATCGCGACGATCTCCTCGTCGCCGAACTTCCCGCCCTCACCGCCGTGCGGGTTCAGGGCGGCGACGGCCAGCGTGGGCTTCTCCGCGCCGAACACCTCCAACGCCGTGTAGGCCTCGCTAATCGCGTGCTCGATGTTCTCTTTGGTGATCTGGCCGATCGCCTCGCGCAGCGAGAGGTGGCGGGTGGCGAAGAAGATCTTCAGGCCGGACACCCAGAACATCGTGTTGAACCGGGTCGACCCGGTGAGTTCACCGAGCATCTCGGTGTGCCCCAGGTGTTTCGACCCGGCCGCCCAGATCGCCTCCTTGTTGATCGGCGCGGTGACGACCGCGTCGACCGTGCCGTCCAGGGCGAGCCGGGTGGCCACCTCGATGGCCTTCACCGCCGCCAGGCCCGCTGTCGCGTTCACCTCGCCCCAGGGCAGGTCTTCCTGCACGACACCGAGATTCAGCACGTCGATCACGCCGGGGGTGAACTTCGCGTCGGCCACCGTCGCGACCGGGTTGATCTCCACGCGCAGGTCGAGGTGGCGGACCAGCCGTTCCAGCACGATCGCGTCACCGACCGCGATCCCATGGGCGATCTGCAGGGATTCCGGCTCGGCCAGGGTCTTCAGGGTGATCTCCGGGCCGATGCCCACCGGGTCGCCCAGGGTCACCGCCAGGATCGGGAGGTCGCTCAAGGGTTCTTCCTTCCGGTCGCGAGGACGTGGTTCAGGTGTTCCAGGCAGGCGACCGCGGCGTCCCGGCCGCCGATCAGCCCGCCCTTGGTGGCGAAGGGCAGCCCGGCGTACGGTCCGCCGGCCAGCCGCCCGGCCACAGCCAGGGGGAGGACTTCTGCGTCGATCTCGAATCCTTCGGCACCCAGGGCTTTCGTGACTTCGACCGCGATGTCGCCGCCCGTCGCGTATAGCGCGCCCACCGGATGCCGTTCCAGCACAATCCGGGTTGCCTCCGCGAGCACCGCCGGCAGCTTGGCCGCGAGATCGGGATCGGGTTGCCGTTCGGGTGGCCTGGTACGGATTCCGACCACCCGGTGCCCGGCCTCGAGCAGCGCGCCGGCCTCGGCCGCGATGGCCTCCGGATCGAGCCGGTCCGGGTCGACGTCGGCGTAGCGCGCGTCCAGCACCAGCTCCGTCTCCAGCAGCTGGTCCCGCGTCTGGCCGGTGATGCTGCCGACCACCGCGAGCACCGGCGGGACCGTGCCATGCCCGGGCGCCAAGCCCAGCGCCGCGGCCAGCCGGACGCCGAACGGGCCGGAATCCACCGAGAGCCAGCGCGTGCCTTCGGCCGCGAGCCGTGCCGCCGCGCGGGCGACGGTGGTGAGGTGCCGGTTCGTCGTCGCGTCGCAGACGACCAGCTCCGCCTCGGACCGCAGGGCCGCCGCGACGGCGTCCACCCCGGACTCGACGACGTCCAGCGGGAGCTCGGTGATGGTTCGTGAGCTCGGTTGCAGCAGCGTGCGGACGCGCGAGGAGCCCACGGGCGTCAACGGATCCCGCGCCGCCGGGCTTTCCGCCAGCGGCACGCCGTCGATCAGGTGCAACCCACCGAGCGTGACGCGCCCGGCGTCCGGGAACGCCGGAACGACCAGGGCTCGCGTGCCCGGAAGCGCCGCCAACGCGGCTTCGGTTTCCACGCCGACGTTGCCCCGCAAGGTCGTGTCGACCCGTTTGACGGTCAACGACACCGGGCCGACGTGCTCGATCGCGGCCCGGACCGCCTCCGCCGCGTGTGACGGCGGCGCGTGCCGGGTACCCAGGTTGATCACCAGGACGTCGGCCTCCACCGGCGTACCCCGCGCGAGCGGCGCGTTCACCGATACCGCGCGCAGGCCGAAACGGGCATAGAGCGCACCGGTCGCGTTGCTGCCGGTCAGGTCGTCCCCGAGGACGAGCAACTTGGGCACCGGGATGGCTCCTTTGCGCAGACTGTGCAACTCGTTTGATCGAACTGCGCAACTAGCATGCACCCCGATCACCGGCCGAGTCAAGGACCGGCGACTTTCGCGGGTCCGCACGCACGGTGATCGCGCACATGGCAGCATCACGGCGAGCGCCGTTTCCGGCGTGGTTTGCGAACTAGGGGAGTGCTGTGCGGATCCTGTCGGTGGACCTCGGGACGTCCAACACGGTCGCCGTGCTGTCGGCGCACGGCAGGCCGCCGCGGGTCGTCGAGGTGGACGGCTCGGCCAACATGCCTTCGGCGATCTTCGCCACCGAAGAGGGCACGATCATGGTCGGCCGCGACGCCGAACGCCGTGCCCGCCTGGACCCGACCCGCTTCGAGCCGAACCCCAAGCGCCGCATCGACGAGCAGACGCTGCTGCTCGGCACCGACGTCGTCCCGGTCACCGAGGCTCTCGCCGCGATCCTGCGCCGGGTCCTCGAAGAAACCTCACGCCAGCTCGGCGGCGAGTCGCCCGACGAGGTCCGGCTGACCCACCCGGCGCAGTGGGGTCCGGTGCGCCGCAACGTCCTCCTCTCCGCCGCGCGGCTCGCCGGCTCCGGCCCGAACGTCCTGCTCGTGCCCGAACCGGTCGCCGCCGCCGCGCACTTCGCTTCCTTCCCCGGCAAGGCACTCGCGCCAGGACAGGCTCTTGCGGTCTACGACCTCGGCGCGGGGACGTTCGACGTCGCCGTCGTCGGCGCTACGCAGACCGGTTTCACCGTGCTCGCCGAGGACGGCCTGCCGGACCTCGGCGGCCTCGACGTCGACCAGGCGCTGATGGTGCATGTCGGGCGCGAGGTCTCGCACTCGGATCCGCAGCGCTGGCAGCGGTTGCTGCGCCCGGAGTCCACCGCCGACCGCCGTACCCGGCGGGCGCTGCAGGAGGACGTCAAGGCCGCCAAGGAAGCCCTGTCCCGGCACCCGCAGACCGAGGTGCCGATGCCCGAGCCGTTCAAGGACGTCCTGGTCACCCGCGGTGAGCTGGAAGGCCTGGTCCGCCCGGCGATGCTGCGCAGTGTCGAGCTGATGGCGCGGACGCTGCGTTCGTCCGGCCTGAGCCCGGACCGGCTCGCGGGTATCTACCTGGTCGGCGGGTCGAGCCGGCTGCCCCTGGTCGGCACGATGATCGCGGAGAAGCTCGGCGTCGTGCCGGGCAGCCTCGACCAGCCGGAGACCGCGGTCGCGCTCGGCGCCCAGCACGTCAACCGTGACGGGCTTTCGATGCGCACGCAGAACGTCGAGGGGTCGATGGCCGCGACCGGCACCGGCGCGCACCGGCCGCCGACGGGCGGGTACCCGCCGCCGCAGGTCGCGTCGATCCCCGGATATCAGCAGCAGGGCGGCTACTTCCCGCCGAGTGGTCCGCAGCAGGTGCCTGCGCCGTCCAACTTCCCGACCTTCAGCCCCGCCGAGAAGACGGAGGAGAAGAAGGGCGGCAAAAAGAAGCTGGTCATCGGCGCGGTCGCCGTGGTCGTCGTGCTGATCGCGGCCGGGCTGACCTACTTCCTGACTTCTTCACCGGGCGCGACGACCTACACCGCCGACCAGTGCAAGACCCCGAGCCAGGCTGACGCCCAGGGTTTCACCGGCTGCCTGCGCCAGCTCGCCGGCAAGATCGCCGACACCGGCGGCTGCCAGAACGGCTACGGCAACGGGCCCGCCGCGCCCGCCGAAAGCCTCGGCGTCGCCTCGACCTGCTCCGCGCCCGGCCGCGCGGGCACCCAGGTGACCTACGTCCACGGCTCGAACGCGGACACGCTCAAGGCGTACACCGACGGTTTGCTCACCTCCGCGGGCGGGGACCGCACCGAGGCCGACTGGGCGGGCAACGGGCTGAAGGGCCACTACTCCTCGGCGGCGGGCAAGACGTCGGCGGTGCTCGTGTTCACCGTGGCCGACCGGCCGCTGGCCGGGTTCATCTACCAGCTCAACAACGGTGACCAGCCGGCCACCCCGGACACACTCGCCAACTACTTCGAGGCGAGTGTGCAGCCGGGGGAGTAGGCCAAGGTTCTCGAGTGCCACCAGGGTCTCGTGAGTGGTAAGCAGGGTTAGAACCCGACTTACCACTCACGAGACCCGAGCCCAGCGGCCCCGCAGCACTCACGAGTCCCTACGGCGTAAAGGTCCACTGCTGGTTGGCCCCGCTGTTGGCGCCCCACTGGATCACCGGGGCACCGTCCGCTGTGGACGCTCCCGAGACATCCGCCAGCAGCCCGCTGTTGCGGTTGACCAGCGTCGTGTCACCGCTGGTGCTCAGCGTCCACTGCTGGTTCGTGCCGCTGTTGGCCGTCCACTGGACCAGCTGCGTGCCCGCGGTGGTGGAGAACCCGGGCACGTCCAGTGCCTTGCCGGTGGCGGCGTTGACCACCTGGCTGTAGCCCGACGACTGCACGACCCGCCAGCGCTGGTTCGCCGCGCCGGTGTCGGTCTGCTGGACGATGAGCGCGCCATCGTCCGCGGAACCTGCGCCGAGGACCTTGCCGCTGTTGCGGTTCACGATCTTGTACGCCGTGACCGGCGTCCCGGGCGTGACGGACAGGTTGTCGAACTGCGGTGTCCGCCAGCGCGTGGCGATCGAGCTTTCGTTGACACCCACGGCGATCCCGGCCGGGCCCGCGCCGTACGTGCTGTCCGATGCGCTGCCGAGCGTAACGCCGTCGACGATCGCGGTCAGCGTGCTGCCGTCCATCTTCAACCCGATCGTGTGCCAGGTATTGACGCCCAGCGCCGCCCGGGTACCGGACGCGAGCACCGCCATCCCGCCGGAGGTGTCGCCGCGCAGGATCTGCCACGCGCCCGCCTGACCCACCTTCAGGTAGTAGGCGTTGAGCTGCCCGACCTGCCAGTAGTCCCGCGCGCCGAACCGGCCGAGCACCGCGACCGAGCCGCCGGTCTGCTCGAAGAGCGTGTCGGTCTGGACCGTGTAGTTGACCCAGCTGTTGTCGCCGATCACCGCGTACGCCGGGCTCTGGTGCGGATGCCACGGGATCGGCGCGACCGGCGCCATCTGGCGCGCGTACCTCCGGGGAGTTGACAACGTTGTCAGAGCGCGGGGATGTCTGAGTGGTCAGGTGGTTCGTGAAGAGTGTGAGGACGGGCCGGATATCCGGTCAAGAATTGTCCGCACTCCTGTCGGTTCCGCTGGGCCGTCCGGACGTGGGCGGACGCTCCGATAGACTCGGCCCGATGCGTATCACGGTCTTCCGGCGGCTGATGGCGGACGAATTCGGCCTGGCGAGGGCCCAGGTCCTTTCCCGCGACCACGTGCTCAGCGGGCTCGGCGGGCGAACGGTGGACCAGGCACTGGGTGCGGGGATCCCGGCCAAAGAGGTCTGGCGCGAGGTCTGCGCCGCCTTCGAGGTCCCCCCGGAACGGCGCTGACCAGGCACGAGCGGGGGATTTTCCGGTTTAGGGCGTGTCGCTCCCGACCTCGAACAGGTGTTCGTCTAATGTGGTGTCCGCAACGAGGCCAGTGATCCCCAGCCCGGTCGCCGCGCCTGGAATTGTCGGTCCCCACCGCTAGCGTCGGAGCCGACCCGAAAACCGAACAGCCCCACAGGCCCCATACCAGCGAGGTGGACACGAAATGCCCGCAGCACCCGACAAGGACAAGGCGCTCGAACTGGCCCTTGCGCAGATCGACAAGCAGTACGGCAAGGGCTCGGTGATGCGCCTCGGCGAAGAGGGCCGCGCGCCCATCGCCGTGATCCCCACCGGGGCGATCGCCCTCGACATCGCCCTCGGCATCGGCGGGCTCCCCCGCGGCCGGGTCGTCGAGATCTACGGCCCGGAGTCCTCCGGTAAGACGACGGTCGCCCTGCACGCGGTGGCGAACGCGCAGCGCGCGGGTGGCATCGCCGCGTTCATCGACGCGGAGCACGCGCTCGACCCGGAGTACGCCAAGAAGCTCGGCGTGGACACCGACGCGCTGCTCGTCTCCCAGCCGGACACCGGTGAGCAGGCCCTCGAGATCGCGGACATGCTGATCCGCTCCGGCGCGCTCGACATCCTGGTCATCGACTCGGTCGCCGCGCTCGTGCCGCGCGCCGAGATCGAGGGCGAGATGGGTGACTCGCACGTCGGCCTCCAGGCCCGCCTGATGAGCCAGGCGCTGCGCAAGATGACCGGTGCGATGAACAACTCCGGCACCACCGCGATCTTCATCAACCAGCTGCGCGAGAAGATCGGCGTCATGTTCGGCTCCCCGGAGACCACGACCGGTGGCAAGGCGCTGAAGTTCTACGCCTCGGTCCGGCTCGACGTGCGCCGCATCGAGACGCTCAAGGACGGCGGCGAGGCGGTCGGCAACCGCACCCGCGTCAAGGTCGTGAAGAACAAGATGGCCCCGCCCTTCAAGCAGGCCGAATTCGACATCCTCTACGGCCACGGCGTCTCCCGCGAGGGTTCGCTCATCGACATGGGTGTCGACCAGGGGATCCTGCGCAAGTCCGGTGCCTGGTACACCTACGAGGGCGACCAGCTCGGCCAGGGCAAGGAGAACGCGCGGAAGTTCCTGCGCGACAACCCGGACATCGCCAACGAGATCGAGAAGCGCATCAAGGAGAAGCTCGGCATCGGCGCGCAGCTCGACGCGGAAGCCGAAGCCGTCCCGGCGCCCGTCGACTTCTGAGTGGGTTCGGGGATGGGGTGAGCTGTGCTCGCTCGCCGCAATCCTCGCTGTGCTCTGGGAGGTCGAATCCCCAAACCCCCGCCAGGGGCAAACCCCCTGGACCCCCGGCGGTGGGTGCGTTTCGTGATGAAGGCATTTGAGTAACGGGAGTTGCTGAGGTGGCAAGGGCACCCAAGGTGGAGCCGGCGGAGCTGCCGCCGGAAGAGCGGTGGAAGAAGGCCAAGGAGATCTGCTTCGATCTCCTGGCCGCCCGCCCCCGCACCCAGGAGGAGCTCCGGCAAGCTCTGCGGCGCAAGGGGTTCGACGAAGAGACCATCGCCACCTTGCTCGGCAAGCTCGACAAGGCCGGCCTGGTCAACGACGCCGAGTTCGCGGAGCTCTGGGTGAAGGCCCGGCACGCGAACCAAGGGCTGTCGCGCACGGCGCTGGTCGCCGAGCTGCGACGCAAGGGCGTCGACGACGAGGTGGCCGCGCAGGCGGCCGGCGAGGTCGACCGCGAATCCGAGGAACAGAAAGCGCGCGAGCTGGTCCGCAAACGGCTCGGCTCACTGGGCAACGTCGACGAGCAGACAGCGCTGCGGCGCCTCCTCGGCTTCCTGGCGCGCAAGGGCTACCCGCAAGGCCTGGCCTACACGGTGATCAGGGAGGAACTCCGCGAGTACGGCGCGGAGTCCACCCTCCTCGACGACGCCGTCATCGACTGACCACCCGGCACTCACGAGGCCTGACCACGACTTTCCGGGGCCCCGGCAACAAGAGGCTGCGGTTCGCGAGTGGCCGGGGTGTCGCGGGCTCGGGCCTTGCGCAGCAGGAGGAACGCTCCCGTCACCAGGGCGCCCAGGACGGCCATCGTGATGTCCTTGTGCGGGTCCCAGGGGTCGCCCTGCTGGCCGTTGTAGGCCTCTGCGACACCCGGAGCGAACAGCGAGGCCACGCCCCACTCGAAGAGCTCGTACAGCGCGCTCGTCCCCAGCACGATCTCCACCGACCGGAAAACCGACGAGCGCAGGGAACGGCCGGTGCGGTCCAGCAGCAACCGGGTCAGCACCCCCACCGCGCACACGCCGTAGGTGAAGTGCACCAGCCGGTCGAAGTGGTTGCGGCGCCAGCCGAAGACCTCCGAGAGCCGGAAGCCGAACAGCCGGTTCGTCCAGTCGTCGTAGGGCACGTAGGAGTACAGCCAGTGCGCCGCGACCTCGTGCAGTGACAGGAACACCAGCACCAGCACCCACGACGCCAGCGGCAGCCGGTATCGCCGCCACGCCCAGTACAGCGCCGCCAGGCCGACGACGGTCAGCGAATCGTGCAGTGCCTTTTCGGCAGGCCATGGTTCGCCGACCCACGAGAGGGCCCAGACCAGTCCGAAGCAGGCCAACGCGGTCCGGTGCGCCTTGGGCAGCTCCGTCCGACCGGTGACGGAGTCGCGGCGGTGATCAATGCTCGCGCGAGCAGGTTAGGGATCGCGCGCAACCGGCACTCGCGGATCCGCCGGACCGTGATCACCTCGCAACGCGGTCGAAGCGCCCGGCAGGATCAGGCCGGCTGCGCCAGCACCCGCCGGTCCGAGCGATGGCGCCGGACCACCAGCAGCAGTACCGCGAGCAGGCCCATCACCACGCACGTCACCACCGCGGTGAGCACCAGGAACTCGTTCAGCTGCCCGGCCGCCAGGTACGCGCCCAGCGCGACAGCCACCAGCGCGCACACCGCGCGGTCCAGGATCGACTCCATCGACAGCAGCGTGGCCCGGTAGCGCGAGTCCGGGATCGAGTCGTTCAGCAGCTGTTTCTGGATCGGGAACGAAATCCCCGTCGCCACCGCGAAGACGCACAGCAGCGCGACAGCCGGCAGCGCGCCGACGAACACCATCACCCCGAGGCACAGCGCCATCACGATGGTCAGCGCGAACACCGAGCCGACCGGCCCGATCGCCCGGCGCAGGCGGTGCGGGCGCGCCGCGCCGAGGGCTTCGAAGATCGTCATCGCTGCCAGGACCGCGCCGAACCAGTTCACCGAGAGCGACTTCGACTCCAGGATCGGCTGGAACAGGTTCACCTGGCAGATCCGCACCAGCGTGAACATCGCGATGCCCTGCACCATCAGCAGGAACAGCCACCGCGACGACCGCAGCGCCGACAGCGCGCCGCCCACCCCGGCGATCAGCGACGCCGTCTTGGCCGCCCGGCGGCCGCCGGGAATCGACGGGAGCCGTACCGCGAATCCCAGCGCCACCAGGGCGTTGATCGCGGTCAGCCAGTACGGCGATGGCAGGTTCCACTGCATCAGCAGCCCGATCACCGGCCAGTACACGATCTTGCCGATCAGGCTGTACGCGCGCCCGACGCCTTCGACCTTCAGATAGTGCGCACCCTCGCCGTGGGCGTGCAGGTATTCGTACAGGTACGCGCTCTGCGCGCCGGAGACCAGCGAGCGGGCCAGCGCGATCAGGATGAAGTGGATCAAGAAGCCGGTGTAGTTCCCGGCGGCCACCGGCACCAGGTTCGCCGCGATCAGCACGCCGGCGCCCGCGGCCAGCGACGTCCGGTAATCGAAACGGTCGGCGATCATCCCGGTCGGGATCTCCAGCAGGCAGAACACGATGTAGTAGATGCTCTGGATGCCGAAGATCTCGCCGTCGCTCAGGCCGACCGTCTTCTGGTACGAGTAGAAGATCGGGACCCACAGCAGCAGCCCGAAGAAGAACTGGAAGCCGTAGGTCAGCCGGACGGCACGCTGAACCTCGGGTTTCGCGGGCAGGCGAAAGCCCAACATTTCATATCTCCCAAGCACAAATCAGATCGAGTACGGGCGCAGCTGGACGATGTGGACGTGCTCGCCGTCGGCGAGCCATTCGATGTCCACCGGCGAGTCGAAGGTGTAGTCGGGCGAGAAGTGCGCCTGCAGCAGACGTCCGGTCAGCGCCAGCCGCTGGAGCTGCGCGTGCGCGTGCTCGTCGAGGTCCGCTGTGGCGTCGCCCAGCGAGACTGTGCGGCCGCCGCCCTCGACCGTCGAGTACAGGTACTGCATCGGCAGCGCCGAGCCCTCGACGACGTCGGTCACCTTCGGCGAGACGTTGATGTAGACCGTGCGGAAGTCGGCGCGGTTCATCGGGTTCGTGGTCACCAGCACGCCGCCGAAGTCCGCGGCGACCTGCTCCTGGATCACCACGCCCATGTAGCAGTCGTCGAGCGAGATCCCGGCCTGGCGCCGCAGCCGCACGCTGCGCACCGACACCAGCGACGCCCAGACCTCCTTGACGCTGGCGAAGATCCGCTCGGCCGTGGTCACGTGGTTGATCGACTCGTAGATCCCCGCGGCCGAGAACCCGGCCAGGTCCTCGGCGTTCGACGAGCTGCGGACGACGAACGCGCGCACCCCGGCCAGCTCGGTGACCAGCGCGGAGTCGATTTCCCGGGCGAGCGCCTCCGGCAGTTTCGCCGACAGGATCAGCTGCTGCAGCTCGACGCACAGCGGCTCGACCTCGCGGGCGTCCAGCTCGAGGGCCATCTTCAGCTTGCCGATGGCCTGCTGGATCCGCGGCGACGACTCGAGGAACCGCCGCTGCAGCGAGAACGGCAGCGCGATCCCGCGCGGCACGCGGATCCGCTCGTCGAGGAGCTTCCGGGCCGCGGCCGCGAGGTCGGCGTCCGGCGTCGTGCCCAGCAGGCCGGCCAGGTACGGCAGCAGGTTCTCCCGCGGCGGGCGCCGGACCTGGTAGAAGCCCAGCAGCCGCTGGGAACCCTCGGCGAGGACGTGGTGCAGCTCGCCTAGATTGGCCGCCTTCGTCCCGTACCGGTAGCGGTCGGACGCGCGCAGCGCGGCGAGGTTCACGATCGGGCTGTGGTCGGCTTCCGGCTCTTCCAGCGTGATCCGCTGGGCGTACCAGCTGGGGCGCGGCGCGGATTCGGCCGGTTCGCCGATCTCGGTCACCGAGACTTCCGACGCCTGGGCGTCGACGACGTATTCGGCCCATTTCCCGTCGAGCGCCGCCAGTTTCTCCAGGGCGCCGAGCTGGATCGCGTTCGGGATCTGCCAGCCCGTGGCGAGAACGTTCGTGTGCGACAACGGCGTGGTGTGCCGCGCGTTGACGATCCCGGACAACCGCGGAATGTCGTCGGGCACCCGGTCCATCACGATGATGTCGGACCATTCGAGGGTCGCGTCCCGGTAATCGGCATCCGAGGCGAACACCCGGATGCGGCCGTGCGCCTTTCCGGGGTTCAACGCCACGAACGGCGCAGTGGAAAAGAGCTCGTGCGCGAAAACGCGCGGCAGTTCGGCCGGCGGGATTTCCCGGACGATCCGTTCCTGCAGCTGGTTCGCCGGCTTGAACAGCAGCGGCAGCGCCGGGTCGACGTGCTCGCGCACGACCGCGTGGAACTCGCGGATCAGCGCGGCGGGCATGGTGTCGACCTCGACGGTCTCCAGCGAGAGGATCCGCTTGTCGTCACGGCTGTGCAGCGCCAGGATGCCGAGCAGGAACCGGCGGTCCGCGCCGTGGTAGAAGTCCTGGTTGTACGTGTCGATTTCGGCGCGCATCCGCGCCTCCGGCACACCCAGGATCTGCTCGCCGATGTAGATCGCGTGGAAGGAATGCCGGGCGTTGTTCAGGAAATGCACCGTCGATTGCTCGCGGTCGACGACGACCTTCACGTAGGAATAGCCGCCGAGAGTGCCGCACAGCTGGTGCAGTGCGGACAGGGAGAGCCGTTCGCCGACCAGGGCGACGATCTCCGGGGATTCAGTGAGCGCGCTGGTCTGGGGCACCGTTTCTCCTCGCTTCGTTGCGATGAGAGACGATAACAGAGCAGTAAATTTTCGGAAAACTATCCGTTATGCCGGTCAGTGGGATTCATGACCGGCGCCACACCCGGACGGACCACCGTTCCAAAACAGTGAAACGGCGGTCCTGCCATCCGGACACTTTTCACCCGTCAGGACGCGCGGGTGATTTCCGCTACACGCGCAGTTTCGCGGCTTCCGCGGCGAGTGATTCCACCGTAGCGAAGTCCTTCGCCGCCAGTGCCGATTTCGGCGTCAGCCATGAGCCGCCGATGCAGCCGACGTTCGGCAGCGCCAGGTACGTCGGCGCCGAAGCCACGGTGATCCCGCCGGTCGGGCAGAACCGCAGGCCCGGCAACGGGCCGGCGATCGACTTCAGATAGCCCACGCCGCCCGAAGCCTCGGCGGGGAAGAACTTCAGCGCCGAAAGCCCGCGCTCGGCCAGCCGCATCGCCTCCGACACGGTGCTCGCGCCGGGCAGGAACGGCAGCCCGGTGTCGAAGCACGCGTCCAGCACGGCGTCCGTGCAGCCCGGCGTGACGAGGAACTTCGCCCCGGCGTCGGCGGCCTGCTTCGCGTGCTCGGGCGCGGTGACCGTCCCGGCACCGATCACGATCTCCGGCACCTCGGCGGCGACGCGCTCGATCGACGCCAGCGCCGCCGGAGTACGCAGGGTCAGCTCGATCACGCCGATCCCGCCCGCCAGCAGCGCCCGCGCCGTAGGCACCGCGTCGTCGGCGTCGTCGATCACCACGACGGGCATCACGGGGGACAGCTCGAGCAGGTCGGGACCGGTGGTCACTGGGTTACCTCCACAGGGGTCAAAACGCCGAAGTGCTCCGGCGTGAGCGGCCCGAAGACGCTCGCGCCCTGGTCCGCGGGGCCGACCGCGCGGCGCAGCGCGGTGAACAGCTCCCGGCCGGTGCCGGTCCAGGATGCTTCGGAAGGCGGTGCGTCCACAAGTTCACGCACCGCGAGTTCGTCGTCACCCACCAGGACGTCCAGGGTGCCCGTGCGCGCGTCGAGCCGGATGACGTCGCCGTCGTGGATCCGCGCGATCGGGCCGCCGACCGCGGCCTCCGGGGTCAGCTGGATCGCCGCCGGGATCTTGCCCGACGCGCCCGACATCCGGCCGTCGGTGAGCAGCGCGACCTGGTATCCGCGGTCCATCAGCACGCCCAGCGCCGGGGTCAGCCCGTGCAGCTCCGGCATCCCGTTGGCCTGCGGGCCCTGCTGCCGGATGACGACCACGACATCGCGGTCCAGCTCGCCCGCTTCGAACGCGGTCTTGAAGCCCTCTTGCGTGGTGAACACCCGCGCCGGCGCCTGGACAACACGGTGCTCGGGCGCCACCGCGGACACCTTGGTCACCGCGCGGCCGAGGTTGCCCGCGACCATCCGCAGCCCGCCGTCCGCGGCGAAGGGCCGCCAGGCCGGGCGGAGCACGTCTTCGTCGAGGCTGCGTGTCGGGACGTCCCGCCAGACGAGCTCGCCGTCGGACAGGATCGGCTCCTGCCGGTAGCGGTGCAGCCCGAACCCGGCGACGGTGTGCACGTCCTCGTGCAGCAGCCCGGCGTCGAGCAGGGTGCCGACCAGGAACTGGATCCCGCCGGCGGCGTGGAAGTGGTTGATGTCGGCGCTACCGTTGGGGTAGACCCGCGCCAGCAGCGGCACGACCGCGGACAGGTCGGAGAAGTCGTCCCAGGTCAGCTGGATGCCCGCGGCCGCGGCGATCGCCACCAGGTGCATCGTGTGGTTGGTCGAGCCGCCGGTGGCGAGCAGCGAGATCACGCCGTTGACGAAGGCCTTTTCGTCGAGAATCCGCGAAATCGGGGTGTACGCCTCGCCGCGCGAGATCTCCACGACCCGGCGGCCCGCCTCTTCGGTGAGCGCCTTGCGCAGCGGGGTGTTCGGCTGGACGAAGCTGGCGCCCGGCAGGTGCAGCCCCATCACCTCGACGACCATCTGGTTCGAGTTCGCGGTGCCGTAGAACGTGCACGTCCCGGCGGAGTGGTACGACGCCGCTTCGGCGTCCAGCAGCTCTTCGCGGGTCGCGAGGCCCTCGGCGTAGAGCTGGCGCACGCGCGCCTTCTCCTTGTTCGGCAGGCCCGAGTTCATCGGCCCGGCCGGCACCAGGATCGCCGGGAGATGCCCGAACGACAGGGCGCCGATCAGCAGGCCCGGGACGATCTTGTCGCACACGCCGAGCAGCAGCGAAGCGTCGAACATGTCGTGCGAGAGCGCGATCGCCGTCGACATCGCGATGACCTCGCGGCTGAACATCGACAGCTCCATGCCCGCGCGGCCCTGCGTGATGCCGTCGCACATGGCGGGCACGCCGCCGGCGAACTGGGCGACCCCGCCGGCGCCACGCACGGACTTCTTGAGCCAGGCCGGGTACTCCTGCATCGGCTGGTGCGCCGACAGCATGTCGTTGTAGGAGGAGACGATGGCGACGCCGGGCGCGCGGGCGGCCCGCAGCGCTTCCTTGTCGACGCCGTCCATGGCGGCGAAACCGTGCGCGAGGTTGCTGCACGCGAGGCCGCGGCGGACGGGGCCTTCTTCGTAGGCGGCGGCCATGCGCTCGAGGTGGGCCGCGCGAGTGGCGGCGCTACGCTCCGCGATGCGGGCGGTGACTTCGGCGACGACAGGGTGCAAAGGGGGGCTGTGGCTCATGTCCGGCTCCGGATCACTGGAGTGTGGTGGTCCGCGGGACGGCAGCGCTGGCGCCTCTGGGTCGTGACAAGCACCACAGTACCTGGCCTGAACGCCGAATCAAAATCGATTCAGAAGACCGGGTGCCGTGACCCCCATCACGCCCCTGGCTGGCTAATGTGCTACTTGTCACACATCACGACGCGCGGCAGAGTCGTTCTTGGCGAGTTGATCGCCGAACCGGCAGCCTGCCAGCCCCACCGACCCGGGAGGCACGAGATGTCCACCTCCGAAATCGCCGAGCTGCGGCGAACCATCGGCCAGCTACGGCAGTGCGTCGGCGCACTGCGCTCCCGTTACGGGGACGCCTCCGCGGTACGCCGGCTCGCCAACGATGTGGAGCGCCTCGACATCGACACCGCCGATCTCGACAGCACGCCGGTCCCGGTGCCCTCGCAGGCGAAGCCCGCTGAACGCGTCCAAGTACCGGACACGCCGTATGACCCGGCGCTATGGCACGGCGCGGACGACGAAGGCGTCGGCGGCTACAAGCGCGACCAGCGGTGAGCGCTCCCGCTGACAACGGCGTCGGCACCGGCGTCCGGGCCCCCAAGCGGGCCCGGATCGCCGAGCGCACCTTGCGCACCGACCGCTGGTGGCTCTCGCCCCTGCTGACCGTCCTCGGCCTGGCCGCCTTCGTCATCTACGCGACGATCCGGTCCTTCGTGCGCACGGCCTACTGGGTCCCCGACTACCACTACCTGACGCCGTTCTATTCCCCGTGTCTCTCGACGTCCTGCGTCGAAGGGTCCAGCCACTTCGGCCACTGGTTCGGCGACCTGCCCGGGTTCATCCCGCTCGGGTTCGTGGTCCTGCCGTTCCTGCTCGGCTTCCGGCTGACCTGCTACTACTACCGCAAGGCCTACTACCGCTCGGTGTGGTTTTCCCCGCCGGCGTGCGCGGTCGCGGAGCCGCACGCGAAGTACAGCGGCGAGACGAAGCTGCCGCTGATCATCCAGAACGCCCACCGCTACTTCTTCTACGTCGCCGGGATCGTCGCGCTGATCAACACCTACGACGCGATCACCGCCTTCCACGGGAAGTCCGGCGGCTTCGGCTTCGGGCTCGGGAACGTGATCCTGGTGGCGAACGTGGTGCTGCTGTGGGCATACACGCTCTCCTGCCACTCCTGCCGCCACGTCACCGGCGGCAGGCTGAAGCACTTCTCGAAGCACCCTGTCCGGTACTGGATCTGGACACAGGTGACGAAACTCAACACCCGGCACATGGCGCTCGCGTGGACGACGCTCGGCACGCTCGTGCTGACCGATCTCTACGTGATGCTCGTGTCGAGTGGCGCACTCGCGGACCTGCGCTTCGTGGACTAGCGTCCTCTTTCTCCCTGCGGTCCCACATGACAGTGTTGTCAAACGCAAAGACGTTCCCCCAGTTCCGAGGTGGATCTATTCATGACCGAGGTCGAACGGCACAGCTACGACGTGGTGGTGATCGGTGCCGGTGGCGCCGGTCTGCGCGCCGTGATCGAAGCGCGCGAACGCGGCTTCCGCGTCGCGGTGGTGTGCAAGTCCTTGTTCGGCAAGGCGCACACCGTGATGGCCGAGGGCGGCTGCGCGGCGTCGATGGGCAACGCGAACTCGAACGACAACTGGCAGGTCCACTTCCGGGACACCATGCGTGGCGGGAAGTTCCTCAACAACTGGCGGATGGCCGAGCTGCACGCCAGGGAGGCGCCCGACCGGGTCTGGGAGCTCGAGACGTACGGCGCGTTGTTCGACCGCACCGCGGACGGCCGGATCAGCCAGCGCAACTTCGGCGGGCACACCTACCCGCGGCTGGCGCACGTCGGGGACCGGACCGGGCTCGAGCTGATCCGCACCATGCAGCAGAAGATCGTTTCGCTGCAGCAGGAGGACTTCGCCGAGACCGGTGACTACGAGGCGAAGATCAAGGTCTTCGCCGAGTGCACGATCACCGAGCTGCTCACCACCGACGGGAAGATCGCCGGCGCGTTCGGCTACTGGCGCGAGAGCGGCCGGTTCGTGCTGTTCGAGGCGCCGGCCGTGGTGATGGCGACCGGCGGCATCGGCAAGTCGTTCAAGGTGACCTCGAACTCCTGGGAGTACACCGGCGACGGCCACGCGCTGGCCCTGCGCGCGGGCGCGAAGCTGATCAACATGGAGTTCGTCCAGTTCCACCCGACCGGCATGGTCTGGCCGCCGAGTGTCAAGGGAATCCTGGTCACCGAAGGCGTCCGCGGTGACGGCGGCGTGCTGAAGAACTCCGACAGCAAGCGGTTCATGTTCGAGTACGTGCCCGACGTCTTCAAGGGGCAGTACGCCGAAAGCGAAGAAGAAGCCGACCGCTGGTACACCGACGCGGACAACAACCGGCGCACGCCGGACCTGCTGCCCCGCGACGAGGTCGCCCGCGCGATCAACTCCGAGGTCAAGGAGGGCCGCGGCTCCCCGCACGGCGGTGTCTTCCTCGACATCGCCAGCCGCCTGCCGGCCGAGGAGATCAAGCGGCGGCTGCCCTCGATGTACCACCAGTTCAAGGAACTGGCCGACGTCGACATCACCGCGGAGGCGATGGAGGTCGGCCCGACGTGTCACTACGTCATGGGCGGCATCGAGGTCGACCCGGACACCGCCGCGGCGAGCGTGCCCGGCCTGTTCGCGGCCGGCGAGTGCTCCGGCGGCATGCACGGCTCGAACCGACTCGGCGGGAACTCGCTGTCGGACCTGCTGGTGTTCGGCAGGCGTGCCGGGCTGGGCGCCGCGGAATACGTTTCGGGGCTGGAGAACCGGCCGGCGGTCGCGGAGTCCGATGTGGACGCCGCGGCGAAGATGGCGCTGGCGCCGTTCGACCCGCCCGCGGGCACGACGGCCGAGAACCCGTACACGCTGCACACCGAGCTCCAGCAGTCGATGAACGACCTGGTCGGCATCATCCGCAAGGCGGCGGAGATCGAGCAGGCGCTGGTGAAGCTGGGCGAGCTGCGGGAGCGGATCCTGCGGGTCGCCGTCGAGGGGCACCGGCAGTTCAACCCCGGCTGGCACCTGGCGATCGACCTGCGGAACATGCTGATGGTCAGCGAATGCGTGGCGAAGGCCGCGCTGACACGGACCGAAAGCCGCGGCGGGCACACGCGTGACGACCACCCGGGCATGGATGCCCAGTGGCGCAACAAGCTTCTCGTGTGCGGGTCCGAGCCGGGCGACAATCCGGTGGTGCCGGACATCGGCGTCACGGTCAAGGAGCAGCTGCCGTTGCGGCAGGACCTGCTGGAGCTGTTCGAGTTCGGTGAGCTCGGCAAGTACTACACCGACCCGGAACTCGAGGCGCACCCCGGGAGCAAAGCATGAGCTACAAGGCGAGTTTCCGAGTCTGGCGCGGCGACGATCAGGGCGGTGCACTGCAGGACTTCACCGTGGAGGTGAACGAGGGCGAGGTCGTCCTCGACATCATCCACCGGCTGCAGGCCACGCAGGCCGCGGACCTGGCCGTCCGGTGGAACTGCAAGGCGGGCAAGTGCGGCTCGTGCTCGGCGGAGATCAACGGCAAGCCGCGGCTGCTGTGCATGACGCGGATGTCGACGTTCACCGAGGACGAGGTCGTCACGGTGACGCCGATGCGGACGTTCCCGGTGATCCGGGACCTCGTGACCGACGTGTCGTTCAACTACACGAAGGCACGCGAGATCCCGTCGTTCACCCCGCCCGCCGACCTGAAGCCCGGTGACTACCGGATGCAGCAGGTGGACGTCGAGCGCTCGCAGGAGTTCCGCAAGTGCATCGAGTGCTTCCTGTGCCAGAACACCTGCCACGTGGTGCGTGACCACGAGGAGAACAAGGAAGCCTTCGCGGGGCCGCGGTACCTGATGCGGATCGCGGAGCTGGAGATGCACCCCCTGGACGTCAAGGACCGGCGTGACGAGGCGCAGGAGGAGCACGGGCTCGGCTACTGCAACATCACCAAGTGCTGCTCGGACGTGTGCCCGGAGGGCATCCACATCACCGACAACGCGCTGATCCCGATGAAGGAACGGGTCGCGGACCGCAAGTACGACCCGATCGTGTGGCTCGGCAACAAGCTGTTCCGTAGGTAGGACTCGTGAGTGTTGCGGCCGGTTAGAACCGGCCGCAACACTCACGAGTCCTTACGCCGTGCGACTTCGTCGTCTACCACAAGGATCTGAGCTTGTGACCGCATGTCGATTTGGCGACAGCTGGCGGTTGCGGGTCAACCTGCCATGCGTTCGTACTCGGCCGACATCCTGACCAGCCACTCGCGCGACTGCGCGTCGCTGAGCGCCGCCTGCTCCAGGCGGGTCAGCAGGATGTAGTACGCCTCCACGGCGATGCGGTCGTCCACGAACAGCCCGGTCGCGTAGGTCTCCTCGTAGGTGACGGCCGGCTGGTCCACGAACTCGAGAATGGTGAACTTGCTGCCGACCAGGTGATACGGCGGCGCCGAGTTGGGCAGGATCCGGATGGAGCAGTGCGGCAGGTTGGCCGAGAGCACCAGGTACTGCAGCTGTTCGTGCATGAGGGCGGGGTCGCGGACGATCGAGCGCAGGGTGTGCTCGTAGATGAACGACGTCGTCCGCGGCGCGTCCGGCCGCTGCAGCAGCTTCTGCCGGTCTACGCGGGCGCGCACCAGCAGCTTGAGGCGTTCGGCGGTGTAGCGCCCGGAAAGCTCGTAGAGCGCGCGGGCGTAGTCCTCGGTCTGGAGCATGCCGGGGATGGCGCGGGGACTGTGGTAGACGATCGAGGCAGCCAGGTTCTCCTGGATGATCAGGGACTTCATCGGGTGGACGAGCTTGTCGAAGTACGGCCGCACCCAGTACAGCTCGCTCGGCGGCCTCGTCAGCTCGAGCAGGCGGGCGCGTTCGGGGGCGTGTGTGCCGCAGTTCACGAGGTAGATCGCCGCGTCGACGGGGGAGATGCGCCGCCCGTTCTCCCAGCTGGACACCTTGGACGCCGACCACCCGGCCCGCCGCGCCACCTCGCGCAGCGTCAGGCCCTGCTGTTCGCGGTGAGCTCTGAGTTCGACGCCCATTTCGCGGGTCCGCACGGTGCTTCGTTCGGTCATGCCGCGACGCTAGAGCGGGCACGCGCGAAAACCGCCCAAGCCGCGCTCGGATTCACCGCAAGGAAGGTTGGTGTTCCGCCGGTGCGACAACGGTTATTCGGTTGCCGGAGGGGCTCTCGGCGAACACTCTGAGGGTATGCGGTTTTCGATCAACATCCCCAATTTCGGCGATTTCGCGGACGCCCGGACGGTCGCGAAAGTGGCCGTGGCGGCCGAAGACGCGGGCTGGGACGGCTTGTTCGTCTGGGACCACGTGCTGCTCGACAACCGGGCTCGCACGTTCGGTGACCCGTGGATGCTGCTGACGGCGGCCGCGCTCGCGACGTCGCGGATCAAGCTGGGCACGTTGGTGACGCCGGTGCCGCGCCGTCGTCCGGAGCAGCTGGCCCGTCAGGTGGCGACGCTGGACTCGCTGAGCGGCGGCCGGGTGATCTTCAGCGCGGGTCTCGGCGGCCCGATCGACACCGAGTTCGGCGCGTTCGGCGACGAGACGGATCCGGTGGTGCTCGCTGAGCGCCTCGACGAGGGCTTGGGCCTGATGGAGCGCTACTGGACGGGCGAGCCGGTGACGCACGAGGGGCGGCACTACCGCGCGCGGGACGTGACGCTGCTGCCCGCGACGGCGCAGCGCCCGCGTCCGCCGGTGTGGGTCGCGGGATTCTGGCCGAACCGCCGGCCGATGCGCCGGGCCGCGCGCTGGGACGGCGCCGTGCCGCTGTTCACCGACGCCCGGCACGGTGTGGCGCCCCGCCCGGAGCAGGTCCGTGAGGTGGCGCAGTACGTCCAGGAACAGCGTGAGCCCGGGCCGTTCGAGATCGTCGTGGGCGGGGTCAGCCCGGCCCGTGGGGCGGCTGACCTGATCGGGCCGCTCGCCGAGGTGGGCGCGACCTGGTGGGACGAACGGCAGCTGCAGCGCGGCCCCGACCTCGACCGGCTGGAGCCGGTGCTGCGGCGGGTGGAGCAGGGACCGCCTGGACAGGTCGGCTGAGACTCCCGACCACGCACTCAGCGCACCTTGCCTTGCGGGGTAAGAAAAGGGCCCTTCGCCGACATCGGCGAAGGGCCCTGTGAAAGCCTGTGACCGGGGTCAGATGGCGCCGCCGCCTGTCGAGGCTGAGCCGAGCACGATCATCTCGGCCTTGTTATCGGTCGTGTCGATGTGCTTCTTGCTGCGGCGGTTGCGGCGCTCGAGGTACGTCGCCAGCGCCGTCAGCAGCAGGCACATCACGACGTAGAGCCCGGTCGCCACGATCGTCGACGGGACGATCGGCCGGCCGAACGCGCCCTGCGAGCCGATGTAGCGGGCGTAGTACAGCAGTTCCTGGTAGGTGATGATGAAGCCGAGCGCGGTGTCCTTGAGCAGCACCACCAGCTGACTGATGATGGTCGGCAGCATCGCCCGGACCGCCTGCGGCAGCAGGACCAGGAACATCACCTGGGTCTTGCGCATGCCGAGGGCGTACGCGGCTTCGCTCTGTCCCTTCGGCAGCGACTGGATGCCCGCGCGGAAGACCTCCGCGAGCACCGAGCCGTTGTACAGGGTCAGGCCGAAGACGACGCCGAGGAACGGCGTCATCGGCACGCCGACGGTCGGCAGGCCGAAGTAGAACAGGAACATCAGGATCAGCGCCGGGATCGCGCGGAAGAACTCCACGACGAACCCGGCGACGCCGCGGATCCAGGCGTGGTCGGAAAGCCGCCCCGCCGCGAAGATCGCACCGAAGATCAGCGCCAGCACCGCCGCCGCGGCGAACGCCTGGAGCGTCGCGAGCACCGCGTTGGCGAGGTCTTCCTGGACCTGGGTGTACTGCAGCCATTCCCACTTGCGGGCGGTGAACTGGCCGCTGTCGTAGAAGCGGTAGCCGATGAACCCGACGAACGCGAGCACGACGATGGCGCCGATGGCCGCGTAGAGCCGGTAGCGCACCCGGGCGCGCGGGCCCGGGACATCGAACAGAACGTTGCTCATCGGGCCACGCTCCAACGCTTTTCGAGGTTGCGCTGCACGTAGGACAGCACAGCGACCAGGATGATGAACCCGAGCGCCACCCACAGCAGCCCGATGAGCTGGTTGTCGCCGCGTTCGGACAGGTACGACCGGATCGCGCCGGCTTCGGCCACCGAGAAACCGGCCGCGACGGTGGTGTTCTTCAGCAGCGCGATCAGCGTGCTGATCAGCGGCGGGACGACCGACCGCAGGGCCTGGGGGAGCACGATCTGGCCCAGGATCTGGCCGAAGGTGAGTCCCAGCGCCCGGCCCGCCTCGGCCTGCCCGACCGGGACCGTGTTGATGCCGGAGCGGACGACCTCGCAGATGAACGCGGAGGTGTACACCGTCAGCGCGACGACCGCCGAGGGGAAGTAGTCGAACTTGACGATGTCCAGCAGCGGGTACGCGAACACGAAGAAGGCGAACACCAGCGTCAGCGGGGTGTTCCGGACGAGCGTCACATAGGTCGTCCCGATGGCCCGGAAGATCGGGACCGGGCTGACCCGCAGCATCGCCAGGATCGTGCCCCAGACGAGGCTGCCGATGGCGGCGAGCACGAACAGCTCGATCGTGGTGAGGAAGAACGGACCGAACAGGTCCAGGTTGTTGAACAGGACGTCCATGGAGCCTTCCCCGCGTCCGTGGTCAGGTGGTGGATGTGGCAAGGCCGGTGGACCGGGGAGCCCGGGCCACCGGCCGTTGCGTCAGGTCAGTACTTCTCGAGGGTCGGCTTGGTCGCGGCCGAGCCGGACTTGCCGAGGGTGGCGGCGTAGATCTTGTCCCAGGTGCCGTCGTCCAGCGCCTTCTGCAGGATCTCGTTGATCTTGTCGCGCAGCACCTTGTCGTCCTTGTTGAGGCCGATGCCGTACTTCTCGGTCGAGAAGGGCTTGCCGACGACCTTGAGGGTGTCCGGGTCCTGCGCCGCGTAGCCCTTGAGGATCGCGTCGTCGGTGGTCACCGCGTCGACGTCCTTCGAGATGAGCTTCTCGACGCACTGCGAGTACTTCTGGAACTCGACGATGTTGGCGGGCTCGGTCAGGTTCTCCGAGCGGACCTTCTGGATCGGGGTCGACCCGGTCACCGAGCAGACCTTCTTGCCCTTGAGGGTGTCCTTGCCGGTGATGGACGTGTCGTCCTTGCGCACCAGCAGGTCCTGGCCGGCCTGGAAGTACGGGCCGGCGAAGGAGACGAGCGCCTTGCGCTTGTCGGTGATCGAGTAGGTGCCGACGTAGTAGTTCACGTCGCCGTTCGCGATCGTCTGCTCACGGGCGCCGGAGTCGACCGTACGGAAGGTGATCTTCTCCGGGTCGAAGCCGAGGCCGGCCGAGACGAGCTTGGCGATCTCGACGTCGAACCCGCCGAACTTGCCGGTCGTCGGGTCCTTGAAGCCCAGGCCCGGCTGGTCGTCCTTCGCGCCGACGGTCAGCGCGCCGGCCGCCTTCATCTTCGCGAAGACCGGGGAGCCGGCCAGGTCGACACCGGAGGCGATCGGGTACGTCGGCAGCGCGGCGGCGTTGGTGCCGCTCTGGTCGCCGGAGCCCGGGGTCGCGGGAGTGCCTTCCTTGCCACAGGCGGTCAGCGCAAGACCACCGACGAGCAGTCCCACCGCAAGGGTGCGGATCCTCATGTGAATCTCTCCTGTGTGTCGTCACCCGCGACGCGCGCCGCGGAACGTTTCAGTGGGTCAGGATCTTGCCGAGGAAGTCCTTGGCCCGCTCGCTCTTCGGCTTGGTGAAGAACTCCTCGGGGGTGGTGTCCTCGACGATCTCGCCGTCCGCCATGAAGATCACCCGATCGGCGGCGCGGCGGGCGAAGCCCATCTCGTGCGTCACGACGAGCATCGTCATGCCGTCCTTGGCGAGCCCCGTCATCACGTCGAGCACCTCCTGGACCATTTCCGGGTCCAGCGCCGAGGTCGGCTCGTCGAACAGCATCACCTTCGGGCGCATGGCCAGCGCCCGCGCGATCGCGACGCGCTGCTGCTGCCCGCCGGACAGCTGCGCCGGGTACTTCTCCGCCTGGTTCGCGATGCCGACCCGCTCCAGCAGTTCCATCGCGGTCTTGCGGGCCTCGGCCGACGAGACCTTGCGGACCTTCGTCGGCGCGAGCATCACGTTTTCGACGATCGTCTTGTGCGCGAACAGGTTGAACGACTGGAACACCATGCCGACGTCGGCCCGCAGCGCGGCGAGCGCCTTGCCCTCGGCGGGCAGCGGGACGCCGTCGACCGCGATCTCGCCGGTGTTGATCGGCTCGAGGCGGTTGATCGCCCGGCACAGCGTCGACTTGCCCGAACCCGACGGCCCCAGCACCACCACGACCTGTCCCCGCGGGACCTCCAGGGTGATCTCCTTGAGCACGTGCAGATCGCCGAAGTACTTGTTGACGGCGGCCGCCTTGATCATGGGCGCCGCCACTTCCGCGGTCATCTGGCCTCCAGAGCTGTCGTACCGGCAGTACGGAATGTGGGTCACCACGCGTTGGCGGAAACCTACTCCCGTCGGACCTCTTGTAAAGGCGGCTTGAGCAATACTTAGGGTTTCAAGTACGTATCGTTCGCCGCCGCCGGTCGAGCCTGGTCCGGGCCGTCCGGCGAAGATCACCCTAGCCGTGGCGGGCTCCCCGCGTAACCGGATTCACACCAAAGTCGTCACGCACGGTCACCGCCGTGGGGTGGGCCGGTGCGCCGGAAGCGGCGACGTCCTAGAGTTCGGCGCTACCGGCCGGTGTTGCGGATCACCAGGGAGGCGGACGGGGTGCGGGTGCTTCTCGTGGAGGACGACGACCGGGTGGCGGGCGCGCTCATCCCGGCGCTGACCCGCCGTGGCCTGGCGATCGCGCGGCTCGCCTCCGGCGCCGGCGTGCTGGACAAGGCGGGCGAGGTCGACGTCATCCTGCTCGACCTGGGCCTGCCCGACATCGACGGCGTGACGCTGTGCCGCCAGATCCGCGCGGTCAGCAACGTCGCGATCATCGTGGTGTCCGCGCGCGGCGAGGTCGACGACCGGATCCAGGGCCTGCGCGCGGGCGCCGACGACTACCTCGTAAAACCGTATGACGTCGAAGAACTGCTCGCGCGTGTCGAGGCGGTACGGCGGCGCCGCGGCGAGCACGGCGGCGCGCCGGAGCCCGTCGTGATCACGGTCGGGGACGTCAGCGTCGACCTGACCCGGCACGAGGTGCTCGTCGACGGCCGCTCGATCGCGTTGTCCCGCAAGGAGTTCCAGGTGCTGGCGCTGGTCGCCGGGGCGCGCGGCGCGGTGTGCTCGCGCGAGCTCGTCCTCACCGAGGTGTGGGGGCACCGGGGCGCGGCGGAGAGCCGTTCGCTCGACGTCCACGTGGCCACCCTGCGGACCAAGCTGGGCAGGCCGGCGCTGATCGAGACCGTCCGCGGGGTCGGGTACCGGCTCGGCGGGCAGGGACGGGGCTGACCCGGTGCGGGTGCGGCTGCAGGGCATCATCCTCACCCTCGTCGCGCTGCTCGTGTTCGGTCTCGGCCTGCCGCTCGCCCGGACGATCGCGAGCAGCGCACAGCAGCAGCTGTTCCTCGACCGCCTGACCGACACCGCCCGCTTCGCCTCGCTCGCGCAACGTCCGTTGCTGGACAGCAAGCCCGAGCTGATCGAGCCCGACCTGCGCCGGTACGCCGAGGTCTACGGCGTGCAGGTGATCGTGGTCGACCAGGACGGCAGGCAGGTCGTCAGCGCGCTCGGCGGCAATGCCGCCCGGGTCGACCTGAACGCCATCTCGGGCCCGGTCCACGACGCGCTGGCGGGCCGTCGCTCGCAGCCCGGGCCGACGTTGGTGCCGTGGGACTCTTCGCCGCTCGTGCTGGCCGAGCCGGTGCTCGCCGACGGCGAGGTGCGCGGCGCCGTCGTGACGATGTCGGACACCGGCGCCGTGCGCGCGGACCTGCTGCTGTGGTGGGTGGTGCTCGCCGCGGGCGGGGTGCTGGCGTTCGTGCTGGCGCTGGCGGTGGCGATCCCGGTGGTGCGCTGGATCCTGCGTCCGGTCCGCCGTCTCGACGACGCGACCGGCGCGCTGGTCGCGTCGGTGGTGAGCGGCCGCGAGGTCGAGCCGGTCGGCGAGGGCGGCGGGCCGCCGGAGCTGCGCCAGCTCGGCCGGTCGTTCGACCGCATGGCGGCGAGTGTGTCCGGTGCGCTCTCCGCACAGCGGGCGTTCGTCGCCGACGCCTCCCACCAGCTGCGGAACCCGTTGACAGCGCTCAAGATCCGGCTCGGCAACCTCGACGGCCACGTCGACGACGAGCACGCGGCGGCCGACCTCGAGGCCGCGCGCGTGGACGCCGGCCGGCTGCACCAGATCCTCGACGAGATGCTGGCGATGGCCCGCGCCGAGGCCTCCGGCGAGCTGGTGCCGGTCGTGCTGGACGAGGTCGTCGCCGACCGGGTCGCCGACTGGACGGTGGTCGCCACCGCGCGCGACGTCCGGCTCGTCGCCGACGGCGTCGGCGACGGGATCCAGGTCGACATGCCGCCGCGCGGCGCGGAAACCGTGCTGGACTCGCTGCTGGACAACGCGCTGAAGTTCACCGCGCCGGGCACCGAGGTCCGCGTCGCGGTCGAGCGCGACGGCGGCCGGGTCACGCTGTCGGTCCGCGACCACGGCCCCGGCCTGAAGACCGAGGAACTCGACCGTGCGCTCGACCGGTTCTGGCGCAGCAGTGCCCACCAGAACGTGCCGGGATCCGGGCTGGGCCTGGCGATCGTGAAGGAGATCGTCGCGCATTCCGATGGCGAGCTCGCGCTGGACCTGCCCGAGGGCGGCGGCCTGCGGATCACGATGACGTTCCCGGCGTTACGTCTTCTGTGAGCGGTAGTAGCGCAGCGCGCCGGGATGCAGCGGGATCGGCTGGGTCTCGATGCCGGGGTGGACGTCGATGGACAACGCCGCCGGATTCGCCTTCGCCAGCTGCGGCCGGGCGTCGAACAGGCCTCTGGTCAGCGCCTCGGCGACGTCGGCGGACATCGACGCCGGCACGACCAGGAAGTTCGGCACCACCAGCGTGGTGACCGGCTCGGGCTGGTTGTAGGTGCTGGCCGGGATGGTCGCAGCACCGTAGACCTGGCTGTAGGCCTTGTCGGCGCTCTGCACCTTCTTCATCAGGTCGGCGATGTCGAGCAGCCGCAGGCTCGACCTGCCGTTGGCGCCCTCGGTGTTGTACCCGGCGATCTTGAGCGTCGGCAGCCCGCCGGACCAGACGAACGCGTCGATCTTCCCGCCGAGCACCGCGGCCACCGCGTCGTCGAGGCCGAGGTTGAGCGTGCGGACGGCCTCGGGCGCGGCCGGGGTGTGATCGTCGAGCCCGCTCAGGTGCTGGGTCGCGAAGCCGGCCACCTTGAGCAGCCGCTGGGCGATGTACTCCACGCCCGAGGACTCCGACCCGACCGCGACGGCCCGCCCGCGCAGCTGGTCCATCTTGGTCACCCCGGAGTCGGCGCGGACCATGATGTGCAGGTAGTCGTCGTGGATCCGGGCGAGCGCGGTCAGTCCCGACCGGACCTCCGACCGGTCGGCCGCCACGTCGGCGGCCACGAAGGCGACGTCGGCCTTGCCGGCGAGAACCAGGTCCACGTTGTCCGGGGAGCCGCCGGTCGGCAAGACCTGCGGCCGGTCGATGCCCAGGTCGGCGGCCCAGGCGTCGGCCAGCGTCTGGGCGAGCCCGTCGTAGACGCCGCCGGGGTTGCCCGCGGCGATCCGGAGGTGGAGGCCGGTGAAGCTCGGTGTGCAGCCGGTCAGCGAGACGGCCGCCAGTGCCAGCGCGGCCGCCATCGCACGCGCTCGTCCCCTCCAGGTCCAGCACCGTCGGCCCATGGGGCCGATCGTGCCAGAAACGCTGCTCGAAGGAGCCATCATCGGCCGGGGCGTTGTCCGCCGGACCGGGAGGGCCCAGAGTGGGGAGCCGAGGGATCAGCGGCCTGGAGGTGCCATGACCGGCGAGGAAATCGTGCTCGGACCCCTGCCGAAGGGGATCACGCGCGCAAGCGAAGGAAAGGTGTGGAACGTCCTCGGACACACCTACTACAGCAAGGCCGCCAGCGAGAGCAGCTTCGCGTTCGAGACCTACGATCCGCCGGGAACCGGCGTACCGCCGCACGTGCACCCGACCCAGGACGAGCACATCTACGTCATCGAGGGCGTGTTCACGCTCTACCTCGACGGGAAGTGGGAGACCGCCGGTCCGGGCGACACCGTGCGCATGCCGAGGAACCTGCCGCACGCCTACTACAACCGCAGCGAGGGGATCACGCGCGGACTGTTCTGGGTGAGCCCGGCCGGGCGGCTGGCGCAGCTGTTCGACATGCTGCACGACCTCGAGGACCCGGCCGAGGTCGTGCGGCTGTCCGCGCTGCACGACGTCGACTTCCTGCCGCCCGGGTCGGTCGAGGGCGCCTGAGCCTCATCGATCGTTCACCTGCTGCTGGGAGGATCCCGAAGCTTGGGCGTACCCCCCGACCGTGGCCTCCAGCGTCGCGGCGTCGATCACGTCCTCGATCCGGGAAAATCCTTGGGGCGCAAGGCGTTCGACCTCGTCGATCACGCTCTCCGGGCCACCGGTCCGGTTGCGCAGCACCACCTCGGCGGTGGCCGCCAGCCGGTCGTCCTGATACGCCCGCAGCGCGACGGCGGGGTCTTCGTGGCGCGCCAGGTGGCCGCTGAGGCTGGTGGCGTCGAGGATCGCCTGGCCCGCCCCGTTGGACCCCATCGGGTACATCGGGTGGGCGGCGTCGCCCAGCAGGGTCACCCGCCCCTGGGACCAGTACGGCAGCGGGTCCCGGTCGCACATCGGGAACTCGAAGCACTCCTCGGTGGCCGTGATGAGCCCGGCGTGGTCGACCCGCGACGTCCGGAAGCGGTCGAGGTAGCCGGCCAGCTGGGCCGGGTCGGCCGGGCGTGACCAGTCCTGGCGGTTCGGCGGTGGATCGCCGTCCCGCCCGGTCTTGATGCAGACGGCCCAGTTGGTGAGCCGGGTGTCCGCGGTCGGTCCCGGCGCGATCGGGTAGACCACGAGCTTGGCCGCGGTGCCGCCGGCGATGATCATCGAGGCGCCGGTGCCGAACACCGGCCAGTCGGTGGCGCCCCGCCACATCGTGACGCCGTTCCAGCGCGGCGGGCCTTCCTCCGGGAACAGGATGGACCGCACGGTCGAGTGGATGCCGTCGGCCGCCACCAGGACGTCGGCGCGGACGGCGGCCAAAGCCGTGCCGTGCCGGTCGGCGAACTGCGCGAGGACGCCCTCGGCGTCCTGCTCGAAACCCGTCAGCCGGTGCCCGGTCCGCACCGCGTCGTCCCCGAGCCGTTCGCGGACCGCGCGCAGCAGCACGCCCTGCAGCCTGCCGCGGTGCAGGCTGAACTGGGGCAGGGAGAACCCGGCGTCCAGCCCGCAGGGCTTGCGCAGGATCTCGTGCCCGAGCCGGTGGGTGTAGAACAGCTCGCGGGTGCGGATCCCGACCTCGTCCAGGCGGCCCAGCAGCCCGAGCGCGTCGAGCTCCTTGACCGCGTGCGGGAGCGCGTTGATCCCGACGCCCACTTCGCTGATCTGCTCGCCCTGCTCGTAGACCGTGCAGCCGATGCCTTCGTGGTGCAGGCGCAGCGCGGTGGCCAGCCCGCCGATCCCGGCCCCGATGATGACGACTCCCATGGCCAACCAGGATGGCCGAAACTCCGGGGGTCTCACCAGCGGCGAAAGGGCGGACTATCGCCTGCCGCGGTCCGCCGTCTTGTAGGTGACCAGCGGGACCGTCGTGGCCACGGGCGTGGCCAGGTCATGCTCGGTGAGGTCGGCGATCACCTGCTCGATGCGCTTGTAGGCGGTCGGTGCCTCCTCGAACAGCAGCTGCCGGTCGCCGCACACCACCAGCGATCCCAGCGGTGTCCGGCGGAGCTCCTCGACCGTGTGCTTGGCCCTGCCGCGGCGCAGGGCGTCGGCCGCGCGACATCTTGCGGCCGGCGCCGTGCGCCACGGAGTGGTTGGCCTCCGGTCCGGCGTGCGTGGCCACGAGGTAGGACGGCGTGCCCCGCGTGCCGGCGACGAGCACGTCCCGGCCGTCACCCGGCGCCGCGCCCTTGCGGTGCAGGTAGGCCCCGTCGCGGATCTCGACCGAGTTGTGGCACTCGTCGACGATCGGTTCGGCCGGCCCGGTCCCCAGGGCATCGGCGACGCGGGCGGCCATCAGCCGCCGGTTCAGCGACCCCCAGCGCACGGCCTCGTCGTGCCTGGCCAGGTAGGCGGCGGGATCGGCGGCCGGGCCCGCGCCGTGGACCTCGGTGTGGGAGCGCAGGATCCGTTCGCCCAGCCCGCGGGAACCGCTGTGGACGATGAGGACGAGGTCCCCGGCGGCGAGCCCGAGCCGCTCCGCGTGGCCCGGCTCGAAGACCTTGTCGATCCTGGCCAGCTCGACGAAGTGGTTGCCGCGCCCGACCGTCCCGAGACCCTCGGTGTGACCGGCCGGGAATGTCGTCGTCGACGAAGTCGGAGTCCGGGTCCAACGCCTCGTCGAGGTCGGGGAACCGGCCGGCGAGCCGCTCGGGCACCGCGCGCTTGAGCCGGATCGGGAACACCGCGATCCCGCAGCCGATGTCGGAGCCCACCAGGAACGGGTACAGCACGGTCGAGGCCATGGCGGCGCCGATCGGCGCGCCCTTGCCGGGGTGCAGGTCCGGCATGGCGGCGACGTGGATCATGCCGTCGAGGGCGGCCACCTGGTGGCACTGCTCGACGGCGGTCGGATTCGATCCAGCTCTTGTCCGAGGCGAACACGGACACACTGGCGGAGACGGACTGCTGAGGAGACAAGACGCTTCTTTTCCGGGAAAGGGCGAGTGGAGGGCATCGGGTGTCTGCTCAGTACGTCATGACTCCACGTTCTCGCAGCCCACGGCGGGCGGCAACCGGTTTTCCCCGGGGGTTACCCTGAAGGCGATGAGCAAGACCTTCCAGATCCGCACCTTCGGCTGCCAGATGAACGTGCACGATTCGGAGCGGCTCGCCGGGCAGCTCGAAGAGGCCGGATACGTCCCGGTGAGTGCCGAGGGCAAGCCCGACCTGATCGTGTTCAACACCTGCGCGGTCCGGGAGAACGCGGACAACAAGCTGTACGGCACCCTCGGCCACATCCGCCCCGACAAGACCGCGAACCCGGACCTGCAGATCGCCGTCGGCGGCTGCCTGGCCCAGAAGGACCGCGGCGAGATCGTCAAGCGGGCGCCCTGGGTGGACGTCGTGTTCGGCACGCACAACATCGGCTCGCTGCCGGCGTTGCTCGAGCGCGCCCGGCACAACGCCGAGGCCCAGGTCGAGA
The DNA here is from genome assembly GCA_963762765.1 of uncultured Actinomycetota bacterium. GTDB lineage: Bacteria > Actinomycetota > Actinomycetes > Mycobacteriales > Pseudonocardiaceae > Amycolatopsis. The sequence continues at coordinate 55,733 of CAVXMR010000044.1, read as the reverse complement.
TCCTGGAGTCGCTCGAGACGTTCCCCTCGACGCTGCCCGCGCGCCGCGAGTCGGCGTACTCGGGCTGGGTGTCGATTTCGGTGGGCTGCAACAACACTTGCACGTTCTGCATCGTGCCGGCGCTGCGCGGCAAGGAGCGGGACCGGCGGCCGGGGGAGATCCTCGCCGAGGTCGAGGCGCTCGTCGCCGAAGGCGTGCTCGAGGTGACGCTGCTCGGCCAGAACGTGAACTCCTACGGCGTCGAATTCGGTGACCGGCTGGCGTTCGGGAAGCTGCTGCGCGCGTGCGGTTCGGTGAAGGGCCTGGAGCGGGTCCGGTTCACCTCGCCGCACCCGGCGGCGTTCACCTCCGACGTGATCGACGCGATGGCCGAGACGCCCAACGTCTGCCACCAGCTGCACATGCCGCTGCAGTCCGGCTCGGACCGGGTGCTGCGCGAGATGAAGCGGTCCTATCGGTCGGCGCGCTACATGAAGATCATCGAGGAGGTCCGCGCGGCGATGCCGGACGCGGCCATCACCACCGACATCATCGTCGGCTTCCCCGGGGAGACCGAGGAGGACTTCCAGGCGACGCTGGACGTCGTTCGCGAAGCCCGGTTCTCCAGCGCGTTCACCTTCCAGTACTCGAAGCGGCCCGGCACCCCGGCGGCGACCATGGACGGCCAGCTGTCCAAGGAAGTCGTGCAGGAGCGCTACGAACGGCTCGCCGAGCTGCAGAACGAGATCTCCTGGGCGGAGAACCGCGCCATCGTCGGCCGCGAGGTCGAGCTGCTGGTCGCGGCGGGCGAAGGCCGCAAGGACGCCGAGACGCACCGGATGAGCGGCCGCGCGCGGGACGGGCGGCTGGTGCACTTCACCCCGGCCGGCCCGGCGGTGGACCGGTCCGTGCGCCCCGGCGACGTCGTCTCGGCGGTCGTCACCTACGGCGCGCCGCACCACCTGGTCGCCGACGGGGACCTGCTGTCCCATCGCCGGACGACCGCCGGAGACAACTCGGAAGCAGGGCTGCGGCCCAAGACGAACGGGGTCACACTGGGGTTGCCGGGGTTCGGTACCCCGGAACCCCTGGCCCCGGTGAGCGGATGTGCGCTGTGAGCGAAAAGTCCTCGGGTGAGCTGGCCGAACTGGCCGCCGAGATCGACGAGGTCGGTGAGCGCGCGGCCCGCACGGTCGAGCTGGGCCGGCGCGGGTTCACCATCGCGGTGTTCATGTTCGTGCTGCTGATCTGCCAGCTCCTGCCGTGGGTCGGCGAGCACACCGGCTGGCAGGTGCTGGCCGGGCAGGGCGGCGGAATCCCGCAGCTGTTCGCGCTGACCTCGACCGCGATCGGCATCCTCGCCTCGGCGCTCGCGCTGGTGACGCGGCGGTGGTGGCTCGCGTGGGTCTGCGCCGCGGGCGGCTGGTTCGCCTCGGTGGACGGCCTGCTGGCGATCTGGTCGCAGCAGTCGTCGTCGGCGAACGCGGCCGTGGGCGGCGGGCCCGGGTTCGGGCTCATCGTCGCCTGGATCGCGATGGTCTTCCTGGCGGTCAGCTGGATGCGGACGGCGTTCTCGCGCTCGTGAGCGTTCCGGGCGGTTAGAACCGCCCGGAACGCTCACGAGTCCTAGATGACCACTAGGGCGAAGAGGTTCGACGAGACGCTGAGGTAGAGGTCGGTTTCCGGATGGAAGACGCGCAGCGTGAGGCTGGCGCGTAGCGAGAAGCTCAGGCTGAACCTGAAGTTGCCGTTCGGCCGGCAGGTCCCGGTGGTCAGGTTGACCCAGACATTGCCGACGAGCTTCTGAACGATGACGGGTTCGCCGCCGGAGACGGCTTCCAGCCCGCCGAGGTCGGCGAACGAGCCCTTGATCTTGGTCTCTTCACCCACCTTGACCTTGGCCTTCTCGACGCCGGCGTCGAGCTTGGCCTTGTGCTTCTTGTGGCCCTGCTGGGCCACCGGGACCGGCGCGGTGGCGGCGGAGGAGACAGCCGGGGCGAGCCCGGCGACAGTGCAGGCGATCACCAGTGCGGTAAGGATCCGCCTGGGGTTGAGCGGTGTCCTGTTCATGATCAAAGTGGAGCACCCGGAGTGGCCGGGAGCACCGAAAACCGTCCTAACGAGCAGCGCGGGTCCCCGAAGCGGGTGAACCGTTAACCCTCGGATTGCCTTGGCGTGCCCAAGTCCGTGACTGGCACATTGAGGGCCTTCAAGTCCGTGAATGTGCCATTCACGGACTTCGGCCATCGCGGTGACCCCGGAAAGCCGTGAAGGTGACATCGAGGGGCGGTCCGCAGAACTCGGCGGCCAAGTCGGGGCACCGGCGGACGCGCGTCTCGGCTCTCGTGAGTGGTAAGTCGGGTTCTAACCCTACTTACCACTCACGACAACCCGACCCGTACGCAACCGGAGCATGATGGTGCCTGCCCCGGAAAGCCGTGAAGGCCCCCTTGCCGGCTCTCATAGCCGGTAAGGGGGCCTTCACAGCTTAGGAAAACTCAGCGGTCGGCGACCGCGGCTTCCGCGGCCTGCAGCCACTCGCGCCACTGCGCCGCCTGCTCGTCCGCCTTCTTCGCGCGACGCTCGTCCCCGGCCGCGCGGGCCTTGGCGGCCTGCGACTCGAACTGCTCGACGCGCTCGCGGAACTGCGCCGCGCGAGCCTGCGCCTCCGGGTCGGTCTTGCGCCAGCGGCTGTCCTCGGCGGACTTCACCGAGTCCTGCACGGTCTTGAGCCGCCCGTCCAGCTCGCGGATCCGCTCGCGGGGGACCTTGCCGATCTCGTCCCACTGCTCCTGGATCTTGCGCAGCGCGTTCTTCGCCGCCTCGAGGTTGGCGCTCGGGTCGATCTTTTCGGCCTCGATGAGCAGCTCTTCCTTGCGCGCGGCGTTCGTCGTGAACTCCGCGTCCCGCTCGGTGAACACCGCGGAGCGGCGGGCGAAGAACTTGTCCTGCGCGGCCCGGAAACGCTGCCACAGCGCTTCGTCGCTGTCCTTGGGCGCGCGACCGGCGGCCTTCCACTCGGTCATCAGGTCCTTGTAGCGCCCGGCGGTGTCGCCCCAGTCGTCCGACTCGGACAGCGCCTCGGCTTCGGCGATCAGCTCTTCCTTGCGTGTCTTCGCCGACGCCCGCTGCTTGTCGAGCTCGGCGAAGTGCGAGCCGCGACGCCGGTTGAACGCCTCGCGGGCCTTGGAGAAGCGCTTCCACAGTTCGTCGTCGGTCTTGCGGTCGACGCCCTTGACCGTCTTCCACTCGTCCAGGATGGACCGGAGCCGGTCACCCGCCGCCTTCCACTGGGTCGAGTCGGCGGCCAGCTTCTCCGCCTCCTCCGCCAGCTCCTGCTTGCGGGCCACCGCTGCCGCCCGGGCGACTTCACGTTCCGCCTTCGCGTTCGCCAGCGCCTTCTCCGCGTGCCCGATGACGTACTCGAGGCGGGCCGCGAGCGCGGCCAGGTCACCGACCACGGCGGCTTCGGCGAGCCCGTCGCGGATCTGGGTGGCGCTGGACAGCGCGTGCTTCGGGTCGCCCGCACCCGACACGAGCCGGGTCTCCAGCAGCTCGACCTCGGTCCGGACGTCGTCGAAACGGCGGGCGTAGTGCACGAGGCCCTCGTCCGGGCTGCCCGCCTGCCAGACGCCGACCGCGCGTTCGCCGTCCGCGGTGATGACGTAGACGGTGCCCTCTGCGTCTACCCGGCCCCAGGTGGCGGGGGTGGGTTCGGCGGGCGGCACGGGCGGGGCGGCGTGCCCGGCGTGCAGCGCGTGGGGCACCGGGTGCGGCGCCGGGGTACCGGTGGAAGTGTTCTCCTGGGCCATCGCAGGCTCCTTATCGCCTGTACGCCCGCTCGCGCGGGCGCCCCGCCGTGTGGCGGGGCCGGGTAATGCGGTCGTCACGGACCGTGCGCGAGTGCAGCGGCCTCATGCGGCATTCAAGCAGCTCAGCGCGCACCGTGGTACTGGATGAGCCACCCGAAGCCAGTGATCCTACTTCCGGTGGACGCTCCGTGTCGGCTCTGTTCCCCCTCGCCGGTATCGTCGGCCGACGTGACCGGCGCCCGAAACCCGCGTGAACTCCGGCCGGTGGCGGTCATCGGCCCCACCGCGACCGGCAAGACGGCACTGGCCGTCGAACTGGCGCTCGCGCTCGGCGGCGAGGTCGTGAACGCCGACGCGCTGCAGCTCTACCGCGGGATGGACATCGGCACCGCCAAGGCCACCGAGGCCGAACGCCGTGGTGTGCCACACCATCTGCTCGACGTCCTCGACGTGACCGAGACGGCGTCGGTGGCGGCTTACCAGCGCGAAGCGCGGCTGTGTGTTGAAAAGCTGCTGGCGGCGGGCCGGGTTCCCGTGCTGACCGGTGGCTCCGGCCTCTACGTCCAGGCGGTGCTGGACGACCTCCGTTTCCCCGGCACGGATCCGGCGGTCCGCGCCCGGCTCGACGCCGAGGCGGCCGAGGCCGGCACCGCGGTGCTCTATACCCGATTGGGTGAGCGGGATCCGGCTGCCGCGGCGGCGATCCTGCCCACCAACACCCGGCGGATCGTGCGCGCGCTGGAGGTCATCGAGATCACCGGGCAGCCGTTCTCGGCGAACCTGCCCAAGCCGGGGCCCGCGCGCTACGACACCGTGCTGGTGGGCATCGACCGGGAGCTCGTGGAGCTCGACGAGCGCGTCGACCTGCGGGTGACGCGGATGTTCGAGGCCGGTCTGGTCGACGAGGTCCGCGCGTTGCTGGACCGCGGGCTGCGCGAGGGAAAGACCGCTTCGCAGGCCCTCGGCTACCAGCAGGTGATCGCCGAGCTGGACGGCGAAGGCGACTTCGAGGCCGCCGCCGCGGCCACCGCGCAGGCGACCCGGCGGTTCGTCCGGCGGCAACGCTCCTGGTTCCGGCGCGACAAGCGGATCCAGTGGTTCGACGGCGCCGCCGACGGGCTGGCCGCACGCGTCCTCGCCCTGGTGGACCAGTAATCTTGACCCCATGGGCGGTATCGAGTTCCTCAAAGGCCACGGCACGCAGAACGACTTCGTGCTGCTGCCCGACGAGGCCGGCCGCCTCGAGCTGACCGAAGCGCGGGTGGCGGCGCTGTGCGACCGTCAGCGCGGCCTCGGCGCGGACGGTGTGCTCCGCGTCGTACGCGCTGCCGCGATCGGCGAAGAGTCCGCGGGCGAGTGGTTCATGGACTACCGCAACGCCGACGGCTCGATCGCCGAGATGTGCGGCAACGGCGTCCGTGTCTTCGCGCGCTACCTCGTCGACGCCGGGCTGGCGACCGAGGGCGAATTCGTCGTCGGAACGCGGGCGGGCGACCGGCCGGTCGTCGTGCACCCGGACCGCACGGTGACCGTCCAAATGGGACCGGCGACGATCACCGGCACGTCGGTCACCGTCGTGGCCGGCCGCCCGTTCTCCGGCGTGGCGGTCAACGTCGGGAACCCGCACCTGGTGTCGGTGCTCGAGGACGACGACGTCGACGGCCTCGACCTGCGCGACCAGCCCGACTACGACCACGACGTCTTCCCGACCGGGGTGAACCTCGAGTTCGTCAACCTGCTCGGCGAGGGCGCGCTGAAGATGCGCGTCCACGAGCGGGGCGTGGGGGAGACGCGGGCGTGCGGCACCGGGACGGTGGCCGCGGTGGCGGCGACGCTGCACCTGGCCGGCACCGACACGGGAGAGTCCACTGTGGACGTTCCTGGGGGGCGGGTCGTGGTGACGGTCTCGCGGGGGGCCTCGACACTTTCGGGGTCTGCGGAGATCGTGGCGCGCGGCGAGATCGACGCGGCTTGGTGGGAAGCGGCTAAGGACTCGTGAGCGTTCCGGGCGGTTCTAACCGCCCGGAACGCTCACGAGTCCTTCTACCGGGCCACCTTCACCTCAAGGCTCAGCTCCCCGGCCCCGTCCCGCGTAGCCACGTCCGCGATGGCCCCGGCGATGCGGATGTCGCCTTCGATGCGCCCGAACCGTTCCAGCGCTTCGGACGGTCCGACCACGGTGAGCAGCTCCACGGCCGAGCGCATGGACACCTTCGCGTCCGTCTTCGCGCGCCGCACCGCCCCGATCACCTGACCGGCCAGCGTCAGCAGCTCCGGCTCACCGCCGATTTCCACGACGGATGGCCACGCGGCCCGGTGTACCGAACCCTCCTGCCACCACGACCACACCTCTTCGGTCGCGAAGGGCAGCACAGGCGCGAAGAGCCGAAGCACCGCCGACAACGCCGTCACCAGTGCGACCCGCGCGGACTGCGCCGCTTCCTCGCCGCGGTCGCCGTATGCGCGGCCCTTGACCAGCTCGACGTAGTCGTCGCAGAACGTCCAGAAGAACGTCTCGGTCACCTGCAGCGCACGGGCGTAGTCGAGTTCGTCCAGCGCCGCGGTCGCCTTCCCGACGACCGTGGACAGCTCCGCGAGCAGCGCGCGGTCCAACGGTTCGACGGCCTCGGCGGACGGCGAGGGCAGGCCGAGACCGAGCACGAACCGGCTGGCGTTGAGCAGTTTCGTCGCCAGCCGCCGCCCGACCTTCATCTGGCCCTCGTCGGCCGCGGTGTCGACGCCGGGCCGCGCGCTCGCCGCCCAGTACCGCACCGCGTCCGAGCCGTAGCGCTCCAGCAGGTCCGCCGGGGTCACCACGTTCCCGACCGATTTCGACATCTTCTTGCGGTCCGGGTCGAGCACCCAGCCCGAGATCAGCGCGTCGCGCCACGGCAAGACGTCGTGCTCGAGCTCCGCGCGCAGGGTTGTCGAGAACAGCCAGGTCCGGATGATCTCGTGCGCCTGCGGCCGCAGGTCCATCGGGAACACGCGGGCGAACAGGTCGTCGTCCACGCTCCAGCGCCCGGCGATCTGCGGCGTCAGCGAGGACGTCGCCCAGGTGTCCATCACGTCGTTTTCGCCGGTGAACCCGCCGGGCACGCCCCGCTGGTCCGCGGTGTACCCGGGCGGGACGTCGACGCTGGGGTCGACCGGCAGCGCGCTGTCCTCGGGCACGAGCACGCCGTCGTGGTCCGGCTCGCCGTTCGCGTCGAGCGGGTACCAGACCGGGATCGGTACGCCGAAGAAACGCTGGCGGCTGACCAGCCAGTCCCCGGCGAGGCCTTCGACCCACGCGGAGTAGCGCACGCGCATGTGCGCCGGAACCCAGTGCAGCTCCTCGCCACGCGCGAGCAGCCGCGCCCGCAGATCGTCGGAGCGGCCGCCGTTGCGCACGTACCACTGGCGGCTGGTGACGATCTCCAAGGGCTTGTCGCCCTTTTCGTAGAACTTCACGGCGTGCTGGATCGGCCGCGGTTCGCCGCGCAGCGCGCCGGACTCGCGGAGCAGCTCGACCAGTGCCAGACGTCCACTGTGGACGGTCTTCCCGGCCACCGCGGCGTACGGCCCGGCGGGCACACCCGGCGGCGGCTCCGGCAGGAACCGGCCGTCGCGCCCGAGCACCGGGCGCGTCTCCAGGTGCAGCGCCCGCCACCACGTGACGTCGGTGGTGTCGCCGAACGTGCAGACCATCGCGATGCCGCTGCCCTTTTCCGGGTCCGCCAGGTGATGGGGGTGCACCGGCACCTCGACGTCGAACACCGGCGTGCGCACGGTCTTCCCGAACAACGGCTGGTACCGCTCGTCGTCGGGATGCGCGACCAGCGCGACACACGCGGGCAGCAGCTCGGGCCGGGTCGTCGAGATCACGACGTCCCCGCTCTCCGAAGAGCACACAGTGAACGCGAGATCATGGAACGCGCCGGGCCGTTCCCGGTCCTCCAGCTCGGCTTGCGCGACGGCCGTGCGAAACGTGACATCCCACAGCGTCGGCGCTTCGGACTGGTACGCCTCGCCGCGCGAGAGGTTGCGCAGGAACGCGCGCTGCGAGATCTCGCGGGTCGTCGCGTCGACCGTCTGGTACGCCGTCGACCAGTCGACCGACAGCCCGATCCGCCGCCACACCTCCGCGAACACCGCTTCGTCCTTTTCGGACAGTCGCTGGCACAGCTCGACGAAGTTCTGCCGGGAAATCCCCAGGACGTCCTTGGTCTTCTCCGGCGGCGTGAACCCCGGGTCGTAGGGCAGCCCCGGCTCGCAGCGCACGCCGAAGTGGTTCTGCACCCGGCGTTCGGTGGGCAGGCCGTTGTCGTCCCACCCGATCGGGTAGAACACCTCGCGCCCGCGCATCCGCTGGTAGCGCGCCACGACGTCGGGATGGGTGTAGGAGAACACGTGCCCGATGTGCAGGGACCCGCTCGCGGTCAGCGGCGGGGTGTCGATGGAATAGATGTCCCCGCGGGCCTTCGTCCGGTCGAACCGGTAGACGCCCGCGGCCTCCCATACCGGTACCCACTTCGCCTCCAGACCGTCGACACCGACCTTGTCCGGGACTCGCGGGTTCGCGTAGGGAGTTTCCATGGACCAACTCTAGGCGGCCGGGGAAACCACTTTCGGGACCGGCAGGTCCCGCATCCGCCGCAACGGGGAGAACAGCACCCACAGCCCGGCGGAGCCGGCACCGGCGGTCGCGACCCACATTCCGCCGCGCAGGCCGAGCCACTCGCCGAGCGCGCCGCCCAACAGCCCGCCCAGCGGCAGCGTGCCCCAGACGACGAACCGGATGCTGGCGTTCATCCGGCCGAGCAGCCGGTCCGGGCAGATCGCCTGCCGGTACGAGATCTGCGCGACGTTGTAGAGCACGCTGCCGAAGCCGGTGACCACGAGACCGAACACCGCGAGCGCGAGCCGCCAGTCCGCGTCCGCGAGCGGGACGAGCAGTTCCATGGGCCAGGTGAGCAGCGGAACGAGCCAGATCGAGCGGGCCTGGCCGATGCGGCGCGCGATCCGGTCCGAGCACAGCGCGGCGAGGATCCCGCCCGCGCCGCTGGCGGCGAGCAGCGGCCCGACGACGGCGGGCGACAGCCCGACCGTGCGGGTCAGGAACAGCACCTGCAGGGCGGTGAACGCGCCGCCGAACAGGTTTCCGGTCGCGGTGCAGGCGACGATCGAGCGCAGCGGCCGGTCGGCGAACACGAACCGCAGCCCCTCGGCGATCTGCGGCAGCAGCCGTTCCTCCGCCGTGCGCTCCGGTTTCGGTTCCGCAGCGCGGATCCGCATCAGCCAGAGCGCCGAGCTCAGATAGCCGAGCCCGGTCACCAGCACGGCGTTCGCCGCGCCCGCGACCTGGACCAGGGCCCCGGCCACGCTCGGCCCGCCGATCGTGGCCGTGGACTGCACGGCCTGCAGCTTCGCGTTGCCTTCCAGCAGGCGGTCCCGGCTGACCAGCGTGGGCAGGTACGACTGGTAGGCGATGTCGAAGAACACCGTCGCCGTTCCCACCAGCAGTGCGACGACGATCAGCTGCGTCAGGGTCAGCACCCCAGCCCACCAGGCGAGCGGGACGCTGAGCAGCAGCGCCGCCCGGGCGAGGTCGGCGGCGAGCATCAGCGGACGGCGGCGCAGCCGGTCCACCCAGACCCCGGCGGGCAGCCCGAGCAGCAGGAACGCCAGTGTCTCGGCCGCGGTCAGCAGGCCCATCTGGAACGGCGTCGCGGCGAGGGTCACCACCGCGAGTAGCGGAATCGCGGTGTACCCGACGGCCGTGCCGACCTGGCTGCCGACGTCCGCGGCCCACAGCCGCCGGAAGTCGGCGTGGCGAAAGAGTGACGACCCCATGATCCGAGTCTGGCGCGAGTGATTGGAAACTGTCAATCGGTCATAGGCTGTGCGCCGTGCTGCCCTCGAAACGCCGTCAAGCCACCGAAGCCGAAGCCGCCGCGCTCGCTTCGGGAATACGCCTGCGCATCATCCGGTTGACGTTTTCCGAGGCCCTGACCAACAAGGAACTCGCGCAGCGCCTCGGCCGTGACCCCGCCACCACCCTGCACCACGTGCGGAAACTGGTCGACCTCGGCTTCCTGATCGCCCAGCCGCCGCGACGCGGCGCCAGGGGGTCCCGCGAAATTCCGTACCTTTCCACGGGACTTTCGTGGACACTCGACTTCCATGGAGATCAGGGCGTAGACCAGGCGATGCTCGAGGCCTATCTGGCCGAAATCGCCGAAACGGGGTTCGACGGCGTGCGTCAGACACGCCTGGTCGTCCAGTGCGCCCCCGACGAGCGCGAAGAGCTGGAAAACCGGCTCAACCAGCTGCTCGACGAGTTCCGCCACCGGCAACAGCGGCCGGGCGCGCCGCGGACGGCCATCTACCTCGCGACCTATCCGAGTGGCTAATCGTTTCGGTTCCCGCGGGGAAACGTGGGACCATGGAGGCACGATGACAGAACTGACACACACCGACGTCGACGACAACGACCTGTACGACGGCGACCCGTCGACGGGCGAGATGGAGCTCGAGGACCGGGCATCGCTGCGCCGCGTGGCGGGGCTGTCCACCGAACTCGCGGACGTCACCGAAGTCGAGTACCGGCAGCTCCGCCTGGAACGCGTCGTCCTGGTCGGCGTGTGGACCGAGGGCACCGCCCTGCAGTCCGAGGCGTCGCTGGCCGAGCTCGCGCGGCTGGCCGAGACGGCGGGTTCGGAGGTCCTCGAAGGGCTCATCCAGCGGCGGACCAAGCCGGATCCGGCGACCTACGTCGGCTCGGGCAAGGTGAAAGAGGTCCGCGAGATCGTGGCCTCGACCGGCGCCGACACCGTGATCTGCGACGGCGAGCTCTCGCCGGGCCAGCTCCGCCAGCTGGAGGAGAAGGTCAAGGTCAAGGTGATCGACCGGACCGCCCTGATCCTCGACATCTTCGCCCAGCACGCGCGGTCAAAGGAAGGCAAGGCCCAGGTCGAGCTGGCCCAGCTGCAGTACCTCATCCCGCGGCTGCGCGGGTGGGGTTCGGCGCTGTCCCGGCAGGCCGGTGGCCGCGCCGGCGGCGCGAACGGCGGCGTGGGCCTGCGCGGTCCTGGTGAGACGAAGCTGGAAACGGACCGGCGGCGGATCAGCAAGCGCGTGTCCAAGCTGCGTCGCGAGATCGCGGCGATGGACACCATCCGCGAGACCAAGCGCAGCCGTCGCGTGGCCAACGAGGTGCCCAGCGTGGCCATCGTCGGCTACACCAACGCCGGCAAGTCCAGCCTGCTCAACGCGCTGACCGGGGCCGGGGTGCTGGTGGAGGACGCGCTGTTCGCCACCCTCGACCCGACCACCCGGCGCACGCAGACCGCGGACGGGCGCACGTACACGCTGACCGACACGGTCGGCTTCGTCCGGCACCTGCCGCACCAGCTGGTGGACGCGTTCCGCTCGACGCTGGAGGAGGCGGCCGACGCCGACCTGCTGGTCCACGTGGTGGACGGGTCCGACCCGGCGCCGGAGGAGCAGGTCAGCGCGGTCCGCGAGGTGCTCGGCGAGATCACCAAGCGCCGCAAGGAGCCGCTCCCGCCGGAGCTGATCGTGATCAACAAGGCCGACGCCTCCGACGAGGTCACCCTCGCCCGGTTGCGGCACGCGCTGGCCGGCTCGGTGGCCGTGTCCGCGCGGACCGGCGCCGGGATCGCCGAGCTCACCGAGGTGATCGCCGACCGCCTGCCGCGGCCGGAGGTCGTGGTGGAGGCCCTGGTGCCTTACGCCCGTGGTGAGGTCGTCGCCCGCGCCCACGCCGACGGCGAGGTGCTGGAAGAGGAGCACGTGGAGGAGGGCACCCGGCTGCTTGTTCGGGTCCGCCCGGATTTCGCGGCTGTTCTGCGGCAGTACGAGACCAACGGGTCCCGGCTCTGAGACGTCTCCGTAGTGTGCGAGCACGGCGTTCGCACACTACGGAGGTGTTCGGTGCGGGGACTGGTCGCGACCGCGGCATGCGTGACGGCTCTGCTGAGCGGGCCGGTGCCCGCGTCGGCGGCCGAACCGGCGCCCGCGCCGGAAACCCTCTGCAAGATCACCGACTCGCGGCTCAACGAGCTGTCCGGCCTGGTCTCCGACGGCGAGCACTGGTACGGCATCAACGACGGCGGCAGCAAGGTCGGAGTGTTCGTCCTGGGCCGGGACTGCAAGGTGCAGAAGGTCATCACCGACCGCACCGACCCGTTCGACGTCGAGGACCTGGCCCGCACGCCCGACGGGCGGCTGTGGCTTTCCGACACCGGTGACAACGAGCGGGGCCGGCTGACCGTCGCGCTGCTCGAGCTCAGCCCGCAGGGCAAGATCACCGTGCACCGGCTCATCTACCCCGACGGCCAGCACGACACCGAGGCGTTGCTGCTCGACAAGACCGGCACGCCGTACCTGATCACCAAGGAACCCCTCGGCGACGCGCAGGTGTACCGGCCGTCCGGCCCGCTCGCCAGCCCCGGGCCCACCACGATGACGAAGGTCGGGTCGCTGAAGTTCAGCCAGACCGACACCCAGGGTGGCCCGGTCGGCGCGTTCGGCTCGACGATGGTGACCGGTGGCGCGTCCAGTGCCGACGGCAGCGTGGTCGCGCTCCGGACGTACACCGACGCTTATCTCTACGCCGTGCCGGACGGCGACCTGCTTGCCGCGCTTCAGCGGAACCCGGTGCGGATTCCGCTGGCGGGGGAGAAGCAGGGCGAGGCGCTCGCTTTCGAACCGGACGGGACTCTGCTGTCAGGTAGTGAAGGCGTCGGCCAGCCGATCCGCGCCGTGCGGGGCGCGGCCGCCTTGGCCACCGCCCAGTCCGGGGCGGCGCTGGGCGCCCCGGCGACCGGCGCCACCGGCGCGTCGTCCGGCACGGCGGGGGACGGGGCCGGGCTCCCCATCCTGCCCACCGCCGGGATCGCGCTCGTGGTCGTTGCCGCCGGGTGGTTCGGGATCAGCAGGCTGCGCAAGCGAAGCCGTCGCTAGGGCTCAAGGACTCGTGAGTGCTGCGGCCGGTTCTAACCGGCCGCAACACTCACGAGTCCTTGACCCCACTCTCACCCGGTGGCGTGTGCGCGCTCCGGGCGGACAGCCTGCGTGGGCTCGGCGACGAGGTGTGGGCTGGGTGAGGTCGCCCTCGTTCTTTCCGCACTCGTGGCCGAGCTGCGCCGAATTACAGACGCCGGAGGACTGCCACGACCTTGCCGAGGATGGTCGCGTCGTCGCCGGGGATCGGCTCGTACGCCTCGTTGTGCGGCATCAGCCACACGTGCCCGCCCTTGCGCTTGAACGTCTTGACCGTGGCCTCGCCGTCGATCATCGCGGCCACGATCTCGCCGTTGTCCGCGTTCGGCTGCTGCCGGATGACGACCCAGTCGCCGTCGGTGATGGCGGCGTCGATCATCGAGTCACCGGTGACCTTCAGCAGGAACAGCTCGCCCTCGCCGACGATCTCCCGCGGCAGCGGGAAGACGTCCTCGATGGCCTGCTCCGCCAGCACCGGGCCACCGGCGGCGATCCGGCCGACCAGCGGCACGTACGCCGCCTTCGGCATCACCGGCTGGCCGTCCATCTCGATGCCCATGGGGTTGTCGTCGGTCGCCGACAGCACCCCGACCGCGCGCGGGCGGTTCGCGTCCCGGCGCAGGTAGCCCTTGCGCTGCAACGCCCGCAGCTGGTGCGACACCGACGAAGTCGAGGTCAGCCCCACCGCCTCGCCGATCTCGCGCACGCTCGGCGGGTAGCCGAACCGGCTCACCCAGGTGCGGATGACGTCCAGCACCTGCTGCTGCCGCACGGTGAGGGTCTCGTCCACGTCGTAGACCTCGGGCAGGGATTTCACCTTGCCGGTGTCCCCGGCGGGCACCGAGCTCCTGCCCGCCTTGCTCTCCTTCGCCACTGCGTCGCCTCCCAGACTTCGCTGCACGTATCTGCGCGCCGGCTGCAGCCCGCCGGATGCGGGCGTGCTCACCGGCGGCATCTGCCCGGCAGATGCCCTGATCACCGACGTTAGCCCCCGGGAACGACGATTTCAAACATCTGTTCGATCGACACGCCGTGTCCGCTCGATTTTGTCGGTGGCAGATGGTAGACCTTCGCACGAGCGTTCGATAGAACGCCTGTTCGACCTTGATCCATCGGCCGGTCAGCGGCCCGGAAAGAGGCGAGCACCAGGGCTTCGAGGAGGTTCCGATGTCCATTCTGGCCGATCGCGCGCCGATCCGCCCGGCGGCGGCGATCCCCGCGCAACCGAGTCCCGCACGCGTCGCGCGCGGAAGGCGCGGAGAATCGCACCGCCCGCCGACGCGGCTGCGCGTCGTCGCGGGCCGCGGCCCGGCGGGCGCGCCGTGCGCAGCCCCGCGCCGGGTCGCGGTGCGGTGGCCCTGGCTCGCCGCGGTCGGCGTCGCGACCTGCCTGATGGTCACTGGATTGGGTCTTCTTTCCGCCGGCGCGCCCGACGCGGGAGTACCCGAGCGGACGGCCACGGTGTCCGTCGAGCAGGGCGACACGCTGAACGCGCTGGCCGCCCGGTTCGCGCCGGACAGCGACACCGGCGCGGTCGTCGCCCGGATCAAGGAGCTGAATCGCCTGGACGGCGCGGTGCTCGTGCCCGGGCTGCCGCTCACGGTCCCGGTCGCCGACTCGATCCAGGTCGCCGATCGGTGACGGTCTCCGCTCACCGGTTTTCATCCGGTCGTGTCGCTTGCGCGGGCGCTGCGCGAGTTCTAGGCTCGCCCGCTATATGTAGTAGTTACACCGCTGTAGTTGGTCCACAGGTTGGGGTAGACTCGGTACCAGTTGTCCACAGCTGGCCGGCGCTTACCCACCGGATGTCCACAAGTTGATCACCAGGGCGCAGGGATTCCCCGGTGATCGCCAGCCCGGCGCGTGGCCGGGCACGGACGTCGACCGCGGCGGCCGGCGCGGAGGGGAAGGTGATCGGCGGATGAGGTGCCCGTTCTGCCGGCATGCGGACTCTCGGGTCGTCGACTCCCGAGAGGTGGATGAGGGACAGGCCATCCGGCGGCGGCGCTCGTGCGCGTCGTGCGGGCGGCGGTTCACCACGTCGGAGACGATGGTGCTCGCCGTCGTCAAGCGCTCCGGCGTCACCGAGCAGTTCAACCGGGACAAAGTGGTGAGCGGAGTCCGGCGCGCCTGCCAGGGCAGGCCGGTCGACGACGACGCGCTGCAGCAGCTCGCGCAGCGCGTGGAGGAGTCGATCCGCTCGGCCGGGCTGGCGGAGATCCCGAGTCACGAGGTCGGCCTGGCGATTCTGGGCCCGCTGCGTGAGCTCGACGGGGTCGCCTACCTCCGGTTCGCCAGCGTCTATCGCTCGTTCAGCTCGGTCGAGGACTTCGAGAAGGAGATCGCCGACCTGCGCGAGGCCATGGCGGGTGCTGCTGCGCCAGAAGACAGCGACCAGCGCGCGGACGGTGACTGACGCCGTCTGAAGCAGAAGTGAGGGTGAGCCATGACCGAAACCGTGGGAACCGGGGCCGGTTCGGCTCCCGGTGAGGACGCCGGGTCCGCCACCGGGCTGACTGTGCGACGCGTCTTCACCACCGAAGGCGTCCACCCCTACGACCAGGTCTCCTGGGAGCAGCGGGACGTCGTGATGACGAACTGGCGCGACGGCACCGTCAACTTCGAGCAGCGTGGCGTCGAGTTCCCCGAGTTCTGGTCGGTCAACGCGACCAACATCGTCACCAGCAAGTACTTCCGCGGCGCGGTGGGCACGCCCGGCCGCGAGCACAGCCTCAAGCAACTCATCGACCGCGTGGTCCGCACGTACGTCAAGGCGGGCCACGATCACGGCTACTTCGCCGCGCCCGCGGACCTCGAGATCTTCGAGCACGAGCTGACCTGGATGCTGCTGCACCAGGTGTTCAGCTTCAACTCCCCGGTCTGGTTCAACGTCGGCACGGCCTCCAAGCAGCAGGTCAGCGCGTGTTTCATCCTCGCCGTCGACGACACCATGGAGTCGATTCTCAACTGGTACCGCGAGGAAGGCCTGATCTTCAAGGGCGGCTCGGGCGCCGGACTGAACCTCTCGCGCATCCGGTCCTCGAAGGAACTGCTCACCTCCGGTGGCACCGCGTCCGGCCCGGTCTCGTTCATGCGCGGCGCGGACGCGTCCGCGGGCACGATCAAGTCCGGCGGCGCCACCCGCCGCGCGGCCAAGATGGTCGTGCTCGACGTCGATCACCCCGACGTCGAGGAGTTCGTCCAGACCAAGGCGCGCGAAGAGAAGAAGATCAAGGTCCTCCGCGACGCCGGGTTCGACATGGACCTCTCCGGCGCGGACATCTCCTCGGTGCAGTATCAGAACGCGAACAACTCGGTCCGGGTCTCGGACGAGTTCATGCAGGCGGTCGAGAACGAGGGCGAGTTCGGCCTGCGCGCGCGGCTCACCGGCGAAGTGATCGAGAATGTCGACGCGAAAAAGCTGTTCCGCACCATGGCGCAGGCGGCTTGGGAATGCGCGGATCCCGGAATTCAATACGACGGCACCATCAACGATTGGCACACCTGTCCGGAGTCCGGACGAATTACCGCATCTAATCCCTGTAGTGAATATGTTCATTTAGACAATTCTAGCTGCAATTTGGCGTCACTTAACCTTCTCAAGTTCGTCGATGGCGACGGCAATTTCGATGCGCAATTGTTTGCGCATGCTGTCGAGTTTATCATAACGGCGATGGATATCTCGATCTGCTTTGCCGACTTTCCTACCCAGTCCATCGGAGATACGACCCGGAAGTTCCGTCAGCTCGGTATCGGCTATGCCAATCTTGGTGCGCTGTTGATGGCCATGGGGCATGCCTACGACTCCGACGGTGGACGGACGTTGGCCGCTTCCATCACGTCGCTGATGACCGGAGTTTCCTACCGGCGTTCTGCCGAGTTGGCCCAGGCGGTCGGGGCGTATGAGGGTTACGCGCGCAATGCGGCGGCCCATCAGCGAGTCATGCGCAAGCATGCGGCGGCGAACGAACTCGTACGAACTTATCACCAGAACGATGCCACGGTTCGCGCGTTGGCGACCGAGGAATGGAAACGCGGCATCGAAATCGGCGCCACCCACGGCTGGCGAAATTCGCAGGCCAGCGTACTGGCGCCGACTGGATGCTTGACGGCGGAGACGCTGGTGACGACCGATCGAGGGTTGGCTCGGCTGTCGGAACTCGGGGAGCTTTACGGGGACCGCTGGCAAGACGTCGGATTCACGGTCGCGACGGACGAGGGGCCTCGCCGTGTGACGAAGTTCTTCGTGAATGGTGAGGAGCCGACCCGGCGCATTGAGACCAAGGGGGGCTACCGGATCCAGGGCACACTCGCCCACCGGGTCAAGGTGGTGAATCCCGACACTGGCGAATGGGCGTGGAAGAGGCTTGCCGACATCAGGTCCGGGGACGTGGTGCCGATGCAACTGGGAGGTTTGGTCGGCGAGCCCCGCCGGGTGCCGCTCCCAGTGCTCGATCAGGCTTACCACGCAGGGGACCGCGACATCCGTGTGCCGGACGTGGTCGATGCCGACCTCGCGGAGGTGGTCGGGTACTTCGAGGGCGATGGGAGCTTGCACGCCAAGGGGATCCGGCTTTGCGTGGCTGACACCGATCTCGATGTTGTGGACCGTCTGCGCGTGTTGAGCAAGGAGCTTTTCGGGCTCGACCCCGCGGTTCGGCAGTGCGAGGGTTACCAGGAGGTGACTCTGCAGTCCGTGCGGCTGGCTCGATGGTGGCAAGCCGCGGGATTCGCGAAGGATCTGCCAGGTCCGGACCACACGGGGAAGGGGTGGACGCCGCGGGTGCCGGCGAGTATCCGCGAAACCAACGACCCTGAGATCTACGCCGCCTTCCTACGAGGGGTATTCGAGGCCGACGGGACGGTACTCGAAGGCGTTCCCAGCGTGTCTACGTCGTCGGAACTGTTCGCGGAAGATCTCCGATCGTTGCTGCTGGCGCTGGGCATGGCGACCACCACTCGTCGCACGACGAGCGGCTTCGGCAGCCCGATGCAGGTGGTCCGGCTGCGCAACGTCGACCACGCCATGATCTTCGACGAGACGGTCGGTTTCCTCAGCAAGCGCAAAGCGCGTCTGATGGTGTGCCTGGAACCGAACGGGTCGGCCAAGGGAGACCGGGTCCACCTGCCCCGGCAGCTGTGGGATGAGCTGATCCCGTTCGGGCACGAGTACCGTGGCGTGGTCGTCCAGTCGTTGCGGAAGACGGGCGGTGTGGCGCGGATGCTGGCTCGCCGGATCTACTCCGAGACCTTCGATCCCCGGCTCGGCCGGGCGCTCGAGTACCTGTTCGAGCCGGTCAAGTCCAATGAGGACGGTGGTGTTCAGCCGACCTACGACTTGTCCGTGCCGGAGAACGTCACCTACGTCGCCAACGGTTTCGTCAGTCACAACACCATCGGCTTCATGATGGACTGCGATACGACCGGGATCGAGCCCGACTTTTCGCTGGTGAAGTTCAAGAAACTGGTCGGCGGCGGCTCGATGCAGATCGTCAACCAGACCGTGCCGCGCGCGCTGACTTCGCTCGGGTATCAGGCCGAGCAGGTCGAGGCGATCGTCGAGTACGTCGCGCAGCACGGGCACGTCGTCGACGCGCCGGGGTTGCGGTCCGAGCACTACGAGGTGTTCGACTGCGCTGTCGGCGAGCGGTCGATCGCGCCGATGGGGCATGTGCGGATGATGGCCGCCGTGCAGCCGTTTCTGTCCGGCGCCATTTCCAAGACGGTCAACATGCCCGAGTCGGCGACCGTGGAGGAGGTCGAGAGGATCTACTTCGAGGGCTGGAAGCTCGGGCTGAAGGCGCTGGCCATCTACCGCGACAACTGCAAGGTCGGGCAGCCGCTCTCCACTGGCAAGAAGGAGAAGGCCGAGCCGGAGAAGGTCGTCGAGTACCGGCCGGTGCGGCGGCGGCTGCCGAAGAAGCGCCCGAGCCAGACCGTGTCGTTCACTGTGGGCGGCGCCGAGGGGTACCTGCACGCGGGGTCGTATCCGGACGACGGGCTCGGCGAGATCTTCATCAAGCTCGGCAAGCAGGGCTCGACGCTGGCCGGGGTGATGGACGCCTTCTCGATGTCGATCTCGGTCGGCCTGCAGCACGGCATCCCGCTCGAGTTCTACGTCTCGAAGTTCTCCAACCTGCGTTTCGAGCCGGCCGGGATGACCGACGACCCGGACATCCGGATCGCCACCAGCGTGATGGACTACCTGTTCCGGCGGCTCGCGCTCGACTACCTGCCCTACGAGAAGCGCGTCCAGCTCGGCATCCTGTCCGCCGACGAGCGGTCGGCGCAGGTCGAGGCCAGTTACGGCGGCCCGGCGGAGAACGTCGACCTCGAGGCGCTCAGGTCCACTGTGGACTCGACGCCGCAGCAGGAGGCGCATTCGACGGCCGAGCTGATGGAGCTCCATCTGGGCAAGGCCGCCGACGCGCCGCTGTGCATGACGTGCGGGACGAAGATGCGGCCCGCCGGGTCGTGCTACGCCTGCGAAGGCTGCGGAGCGACGTCGGGCTGTAGCTGACTAACGCAAGTGGCGCGGCCCGGCGGGCCGCGCCACTTGTCGTCAGCGCCGGCGACGGCGGCTGAATGCCCGCCGGTCGGTGGCGACGCCCGCGAGGTGCAGGGCGACGCAAAGAAGTCCTGCTGTGGTCAGCGTTCCGGTCGTGACCACCGATCCCAATCCGAAGCCGGCCAGTTCCATCAACAGCGCGAGGCCGAACAAGACAGCGGCGGCAATGGCGAGCATGACGTCCTCCTCGAGGCGGCGGGGTGCCCCCAAATACCCCAGAACGCCAACGCCCAACCCCGGTC
Organism: uncultured Actinomycetota bacterium; assembly: GCA_963762765.1. GTDB lineage: Bacteria > Actinomycetota > Actinomycetes > Mycobacteriales > Pseudonocardiaceae > Amycolatopsis. The sequence continues at coordinate 36,123 of CAVXMR010000044.1, read as the reverse complement.
AGGCCAGAGTGGCCGTGACGACCACGGCGGTGTACCGCACGCTGAAACTTCCCCCGAGCGTGTCGATCGCGGCGCCGAGGCCCGCCATCAGCTCGTCGAGCTTGCCGGGCGGGAACAGCGCGGTCTCGCCGCTCGTGGGCACTTGGTCCAGCCACTCGTCCCGGCTGTAGCGGCGTTCCCACTCGAACCGCCACACCTCCGGTTCGCCGAACGCGCCGGTCTGCCGGATCCCGTCGGCCGCCTTGTCGGTCACCGACGAGTACGCGCCGGAGCCGGCAATCGCACGGGCGGTGAGGGAGTCCGGCAGCACGCGGCGATAGACCTCGGCGAAGGCGGCGCCGACTTCGGGCGGGGGCTGGAAGACGTTCCAGAACACCGCCAGGCGGCCGCGGGGGCGCAGCACCGCGGCGGCCTTGGCCACGCCGGCGACCGGGTCGACCCAGTGCCAGGTCTGCGCGGCGACGACCGCGTCGAACGTCCGTCCGGCCGGGTCCCAGGTTTCGAACGTCGCGACTTCCGCCTGAAGCCCGCCGAGGCGGGCGAACTCCGCCATTCGCGCGTCGACGTCGATGCCGAGCACGCGGCAGCCGGCCGCCTGGAACTGCCGGGACGCGATGCCGGTGCCGCAGCCGACGTCGAGGACGTCCAAGCCGGGGCTGGCGGTGACGATCGCTTGCACGAGGGCGTCGGGATAGCGGGGGCGGGCCCGGTCATAGCGTTCGGGGTCGACCCCGAACGACTCGGCCATCGAACGCTGGTGATGCGACTCGGACGGTAGAGTGGGCATGTGCCCACCATAGTGGGCGAGTGCCCACTTGCCAACGAGGAGACCTGCGAGTGCCGACCGGGGTGGCCATCCGTGATGTGCGCGAGCAGTTGTTCGGTGCCGCCGACCGCGTCCTGCTGCGGGCTGGGCCGAGCGCGCTGACCAGCCGGGCGGTCACCGACGAGGCGGGCTGCGCCAAGGGTGTGCTGCATCGGCACTTCACCGATTTCGACGACTTCCTCGCCGAGTTCGTGCTCGACCGCGCCGGTCGGATGGCGCCGCAGGCCGCCGCCCTGCGCGAGACCGCGGGTATCGGCGACATCGTCGACAACCTCGCCGAAGCCGTGACGGCGTTGTTCGGCTCGGTCGCCGTGGCGATCGTCGCGCTCATCACCTTCCGGGACGAGCTCCGCAAGCGGTTGCGGCACACCTGGCCGGCCGGCGTGCCGGTGCTGACCGACGCCGCCATCATGATCGGCGCCTACCTCGCCGCGGAGCGGGACCTGGGGCGGATCGCGGCCGGCGCCGACCCGGACACTCTCGCCGCGATGGTGATCGGGTCCGGGCATTTGCTCTTCGCCGACCGGACCGGTGCCCCGCCGACGGCCGGGGACGTCCGGAAAATGGTGCGTTCGGTCGTGTCCGGGGTCGTTCGCCCATGAGGTTTCAGGACATCGCCACCCGCTCCCGCTGAGCGATTCCCACCGGATCTTCACAAAACCGGCGCGAGATGCGCACGGTTCCTGGGCATCATTCCTGCCGAGGAGGCCGACATGACGGGTTACGAACACTGGCTGCGGAATTTCGAGCGGGCCGCGGCGTACCGGCGGGACGATCCCGAGTGGACACTCGGCGCGAGCCTGGCACCCGCGGTGGCGAAGAGCATCCAGCGGTTCCAGGTCGGCGAAGCCGGGGACGGCGCGAACCTCATCGCGAAGGCGGCGGAGGACGAGACCTATCTGAAGGCCGTGCGGCTGTTCGTCGCCGAGGAGCAGAACCACGCGCGGATGCTGGCCGAACTCCTGGCCGCGGCGGGGGTGCCGACGATCGACGCGCACTGGTCGGACACCGTGTTCGTCCGGCTGCGGCGGGCGCTCGGGCTGCGGCTGGAGCTGATGGTGCTGCTCATCGCCGAGGTCGTCGCGCTGCGGTACTACCGGGCGCTGCGGGACGGCTCCGGTGACCGGCTGACTTCGGAGGTCGGGGGCCGGATCCTCGCCGACGAGGAGCGGCACGTCCCGTTCCACTGCCACCGCCTGGCCATCGGCTTCGCGCGGCTCCCGAAGCTCGTGCGCGCGGCGGTTTTCGGTGCGTGGCGGCTGTTGCTGGCCGGGGTCACGATGACCGTCGCGCTCGATCACGGTCGTGCGCTGCGGCGGCTCGGGGTAGGCAGGCTCGCGTTCATCGCCGACGTGACGACGCTGTTCGAGGCGGCGCTCAAGCAGGTCCGGGGTGAGTTCGTGCGGCCCTACGTCCCGCGCCGCGCCCGGCCGCGCGGGCTCTTCTGACCCAGCACCGCCGCCGCGAGGTCCTGCAGTGTCCGGCTGATCCGGTCCGGCGTGCTGCCGATGTCCAGCTGGTGCAGGAAGAGTTCCGGAGCCAGTGGCGCCAGCAGGGTGTCCGCGAGTGTGTCGGGATCCTCGCTGTCGACGACGAGGGAACGTACGTGGGCGCGCCAAAAGCCGTACGCACCGGTGGTGAACCGCGAATGCCCGACTTCGGCGCCCAGCACCAGGTGTGCGTGCCGATTCAGTAGCTCCACCATTGCCGCGTAGAACGCCGCCAGCCGTTCGGCGGGCGGCGCGCCCGGCCCCAGTGGCGGCGGTCCGGACAGCAGATCGGCCTGCAACCGGCGTTCGTGTTCGTCCAGCAAGGCCACGGCGATCGCGGCACGGTCGGGGTAGCGGCGGTAGAGCGTGCCGCGGCCGACGCCGGCCGCGCGCGCGATGTCCTCCATCGTGACGTCCGCCGCGCCACGCGTGGCGAACAGCTCCTCGGCGGCCGTGAGGATCTTCGCCCGGTTGCGGGCGGCGTCGGCGCGTTCGGACACGTGCTCAGCCTAGGGAATATCCGGACACGGCGTCCAGTTGGTAACTGGACACGGTGTCCGGATAGAGGAGGAACGATGGGCTGGCTGATCCTGGTGCTCGCCGGGCTGGTCGAGGTCGCGTGGTCGCAGAGCATCAAGCCGACCGAGAACTTCACCCGGCCCTGGCCGACGCTGCTGTGCTTCGTGCTCTGCGCGGCCGCGGTCTATCTGCTTTCCCTGGCGATGAAAACGGTGCCGGTCGGCACCGCCTATGCGGTGTTCACCGGGATCGGCGCGGCCGGTGCGATCCTGCTCGGCGTGTTCGTCCAGAAGGACCCCGTCGGCGTCGGGCGGGCGGTGGCGCTCGGCCTGATCGTCGGCGGGGTCGTCCTGGCCAAGCTCACTTCGTGAGCGTCTCCCACAGGAATTCGAAGACCAGCGCCCACTTGAACGCCAGCTGCTCGTTGTCCGCGGCCGCGCCGTGCCCGCCCTCGATGTTCTCGTGGTAGCGGACGTCGTGGCCCTGTTCGGCCATCCGCGCGACCATCTTGCGGGCGTGCGCCGGGTGCACCCGGTCGTCCCGGGTGGACGTCACGAACAGCGTCGGCGGGTAGTCGCGTCCACTGTGGACGTTCTGGTACGGCGAGTACTTCCCGATGTAGTCCCATTCCGTTGCCTCGTCCGGGTCGCCGTACTCGGCCATCCAGGACGCCCCGGCCAGCAGCAGGTGGTAGCGCCGCATGTCCAGCAGGGGCACCTGGCTGACGATCGCACCGAACAGCTCCGGGTAGCGGGTGAGCATCACGCCCATCAGCAGCCCGCCGTTGCTGCCGCCCTGGATGCCGAGCTTGTCCGGCGTGGTGATCCCGCGTTCGGCGAGGTCCGCGGCCACCGCGGCGAAGTCCTCGTACACGCGGTAGCGCTCGGCCTTGATCGCCTGGGTGTGCCAGCCGGGCCCGTACTCGCCGCCGCCGCGGATGTTCGCCACGACGTAGGTGCCGCCGCGCGCGAGCCAGCCGCGGCCGATCATGCCGCTGTACGCGGGCGTCAGCGAGACCTCGAAGCCGCCGTAGCCGGTCAGGAGGGTCGGGCCGCCTTCGGCGCCGGAAGGGCGTACGACGAAGTACGGGATCTTCGTGCCGTCGGCGGACGTCGCGAAGTACTGCGCGACGGTCATCCCGGAGGCGTCGAAGAACCCCGGAGCCTGCTTCAGCGCTTCGACCGCTCCGCCGACGTGGCCGTACGTCAGCGTCGAAGGCTGGAGGTAGCTGTCGGAGTCGAGCAGGTATTCGTCGCTCACGTCGGGGTCGGTGCCGATGATCTCGGCGCTGCCGAACTCCGGCGCCCCGGCCAGCGGCGCCTCGGCCCAGCCGTCCGGACCGGGAGTGAGGGTCTTCAGCTCGCTGCGGACGTCCCGCAGGGTGCTCAGCAGCAGGTGGTTGCGGGTCCAGGCCCAGTAGTCCAGCGACGTGTGCTCGTCCGGGGTGAACAGGATGGTGAAGTCGCGATCGCCGGCCATGAAGTCGTCGAACCCGATGGCGATCAGCGAACCCGCGGGATGCTCGACGCCGCCGGTCGTCCACGCCGTCCGCGGCCGTACCAGCAGCCACTCGCGGTGCAGGGACGCGCTGGCGTCGTCGGGGACGTCGATCTTGACCAGCCCGCCGGGCGTGCGCAGGTAGAGCTCGGAGCGGTAGAAGTCGATCGAGCGGCTGACGAAGTCGCGCTCGAACCCTTCGGTCGGGTCGTGGGAGGCGCCGATCGAAACGTCGTCGGGCTTGCCCTCGTAGACCGTCACCGCCTCTTCGATCGACGTGCCGCGGCGCCATTCCTTCGCCAGCCGCGGGTAGCCCGAGCTGGTCAGCGAGCCCGGCCCGAAGTCGGTGCCGACGTACACGCGGTCGCGGTCGATCCAGCCGATCCGGGTCTTGGCCTCCGGGACGGTGAACCCGCCTTCGACGAAGGCGCGGGTGTCGAGGTCGAACTCGCGCACGACGGTGGCGTCCGCGCCACCGCGGGACAGCTCGACCAGCGCGAGCTGGTAGCCGGGACGCAACACGGCGCCGCCTTGCCACACCCAGTTCTCGCTCTCGGCCTCGGCCAGCGCGTCGACGTCGAGCAGGACCTCCCACTCGGGTTCGGCGAGGCGGTAGGACTCCAGGGTCGTGCGGCGCCAGAGGCCGCGCGGGTGGGCGGCGTCCTGCCAGAAGTTGTAGAGGAACTCGCCGCGGCGGCGGACGTAGGGAATGCGGTCGTCGGCGTCCAGCACCTCGCGCAGTTCGTCCCGCAGCTCGGCGAAGCGCGGGGAAGTGGTCAGCTCGGCCAGCGTCTCGGCGTTGCGGGCGCGCACCCAGTCCAGCGCGTCGTCGCCGGTCACGTCTTCGAGCCAGAGGTACGGATCGTCGGCACTCATCCCGACAGTTTCGCCCGGTCCGCCACCCGGTGACCACCCGGTGGCGTTTTCGTTTCGTGATCCTGGCCATGACACTGGTCCGTATGCTGGTCCCAGCGCCGGGGGACGCGTGCTCGGGCCACTCCGCGAGTACCGGCGGATGAGCCAGGGGGAACGATCGTGATCGGTGACACCGAGGACCCGCCGGGTGTGTCCGGGTTTCCCGGGCCGCCACCACCGCCGCCGGTGGTGGCCCGGCTTCCGGAAAACGTCTACGCGCCACCGCTGTGGGCCGCCGCGCCGCCGCCACGTCGCCGCGGGCTGGGCCTGGCCGGGGGAGTGCTCGCCCTCGTGCTCACCGCGGCGGTGATCGCCGCGACCTTCCCGCACGAGATCGCCGGGCACGCCGTGGCCGCCGCGGACGAGGGGTCCGGGCTCCGAGCCCCCGGCTCGGACGGTGGGTCGAAGCGGCCGGCCAAGGCGGTCGAGGAGCTCTCGAAGAACCCGCTGCTGGCAAAGGGGATTTCGCCGGGTCCCGCGACGTGCGACATGCCGGTGCTGAGCCGCGCGCCCGACCAGCTCAAGGCGTACTACCAGGCGCTGGTCGGCTGTCTCGAGGACTCCTGGCGACCGGCGCTGGCGAAGGCCAACGAGCCGACGCTCACCGCGACCGTGTCGGTCACCCTGCCCGAGCACAGCGCGTGCGGCGCCGCGCCGGGCAAGGACGAGGCCGTCGCCTACTACTGCGGTGGCGACACCACGATCTACGCGCCGACCGACTGGATGCTGTCGGACGCCGGGCTGAACAAGGCCCGGCACATCGCCACGATCGCGCACGAGTACGGCCACCACGTGCAGCGCGAGAGCGGCATCCTGGCCGCCGCCGCGGACAAGATGACCTCGGCGAACGAGGACAGCGCCCACGACAAGGAGCTGGTGCGGCGCATCGAGCTGCAGGCGAACTGCTTCGGCGCGCTGTTCCTGTCCGCGGTCGCCGGGTCGGGCTCGATCAGCAAGTCGCTGGCCAACGCCGCGGTCGCGGACTATGGCCGGGCCAACGACAGCGACACGCACGGCTCGCGCGCGCACCAGCTGACGTGGGCGAAAAACGGCTACGACGGCAAGTCGACCGCTTCTTGCGACACCTGGAGCGCGCCGGTCGCGGACGTGACCTGAAGGACACCTTCAGGCCGGCCAGCTCGGGGAGCGGCCCAGCAGAGCGAGGAACCGGTCGAGATCGCTCGCATCCGCGGGGACCTCGACGACCGCGGCGAACGTCCCGCGCTCGTCGCGGGCCTCGGTCGGGATCCGTTCGGCCGCCATGAGCGACGCCTGCAATGCCTCGGGGTCGGGTTCGTAGGGGAGGCCGACCGTGCGGGCCAGGTCCCAGCCGTGGGCGACGGTGTCGACCAGGTGCATGTGCGCGGCGATCCGGCCGGGGACGACCCCGATCGAGCCGCCGGTGCCGAGGGCGAGCTGCCGCTCGTAGACGGCGTCGTCGGCGAAGGCGTCGAGGAAGTCGTTCACCGAAGCGGTGTACGCGCCGAACGGGTCGTCGCCGAGCTCGCCGCCGTCCCAGTCCGGCGCGGAGCCCTGACGCGCGGCGGTCGCGAAGCCGTGGTTCTCGCTGACCTGGTGCCGGAGCAGATCGGCCAGCGTCCAGCCGGCGCAGGGGGTGGGGCGGGTGAGGTCGGCGGGGGTCATGACGGCGACGATCTTGTCGAGGATGAGCAGGCTGCGGCGGTCGAGTTCGCGGAGATCCATGCTTCGACGCTAGCGCCGGAGATCGGACCACGGACAGTGCCAAATCCATCCGAACCTTCGTGGGCCAATCTAGACTCGGCCCGTGGAGATCCACATCGACCTGGCCGGGTCGCGCGGGCACCGCGCCGAGATCTACCGCCAGATCCGCGCGGCGATCCTCGACGGCCGCATCCGCGCCGGGGACGCGCTGCCACCCACCCGCGAGCTCGCGCAGCGCCTGTCCGTTTCGCGCACGACGGTGAGCGCGGCCTACGACCGCCTGACCGCCGAAGGATTCCTGGCCGGGAAGGTCGGCGCAGGCACGTTCGTCACGGCTCGCCCGGGCCCGCCGGCGCCCGAACCGCCCGGCCCGGCGGTCGGCGTCCGCCCGCTGCCCGAGTGGGACGCCCTCCCGGCGCCGCCCGCGCCGTTCGCCCCGGCCCCGGAGTTCGACTTCCGGCCGGGCGTGCCCGACATGAGCCGGTTCCCGTTCGACACCTGGCGGCGGCTGGTCACCCAGCGGCTGCGCGTGAGCGAGGCCGGCCTGCTCACCTACGGCGACCCGCGGGGACATCCCGCGCTGCGCGAGGAACTCGTCCGCCACCTCGGCGTCGCCCGGGACGTCCGCGCGACGCCGGACCAGGTCGTGGTCACCGCGGGCGCGCAGCAGACCACCGACCTCGTCGCCCGGGTGCTGCTGCGCCCCGGCGACCTCGCGGCCGTCGAGGACCCGGGCTACCCGCCGCCGCGGCTGATCCTCGGCACACTCGGCATCCGGGTGGCGCCGGTGCCGGTCGACGACGAAGGCATCGTGGTCGCCGCGATCCCGCCCGGCACGCGGCTGGTCTACGTCACGCCGTCGCACCAGTACCCGCTGGGCGTGGCGATGTCGCTGGAGCGCCGGCTCGAGCTGCTGGACTGGGCCGAGCACACCGGCGCGGTGCTCGTGGAGGACGACTACGACAGCGAGTTCCGCTACACCGGCCGTCCGCTGGAACCGTTGCACAGCTTGGATTCCCGGGGCCGGGTGGTGTACGTCGGATCGTTTTCGAAGGTGCTCTCGCCGGGCCTGCGGCTCGGGTTCCTCATCGCGCCCCCGACACTGGCTCCGGCGCTGGCCAAGGCGAAGTACCTCGCGGACTGGCACGCGCCGAACGTCGAACAGGCCGCGCTCGCCGCGTTCATGGCCGAAGGCGGGTTCGCCCGGCACATCCGCCGCATGCGCAAGGTCTACCGATGCCGCCACGAACTGCTTTCGGGGGTGCTGGCACGCGACTTCGCCGACGTCCTCACCCCGTTGCCCTCGTCCGCGGGTCTGCACCTGAGTGCCTTGGCCGAGCGCGATCTCCGGCCGCTCGTGCGGCGGGCGCGGCACCAGGGAATCCGGCTGTACTCGCTGGGCGAGTTCTCGATGGCCGCAGGCCGTCACGGGCTCGTCTTCGGTTACGGTGCGGTCCCGACGGACCGGATCGAGCCGGGCCTGGCGAGATTGCGTGACCTCTGGGAGCCCCAGTGACCGACAACGTGATGGTGGCCATCGACGCGGGCTTGCGTCAGCACATCGGCGGTGACCGCGCGGGCGCGCACGCGACGTTCACCGCGCTGTGGGCGGAAATCGGCGAGCACGGCGACCCGCTGCACCGGGTCGCGCTCGCCCACCACATGGCCGACGTCTGCGACGACCCGGCCGACGAACTGGCATGGGACCTTCGCGCGCTCGCGGCGGCCGACTCGCTGACCGACGACCGGGCGAAGGAATACCACGCCTCGCTGGCCGTCCGTGGCTTCTACCCGTCGCTGCACCTGAACCTCGGCGAGGACTACCGCAAGCTCGGCGACCTCGCCGCGGCGCGTGAGCAACTCGCCCTCGCCTACGAGAAGCTCGACGGCCTCTGCGACGACGACTATGCCGCGGGAATCCGCGAAGCGCTGGCCAGCCTGGCCGAACGTCTCAACTGAATCGATAGCAATACCACGAGAACGCCCCATATGCCTGACTTTCGCGGTTCGCGATCGGGCCCTAACCTGTGGTGATCCAGCTCACCGACGGGAAGGATCGCCATGCGGATTGCGGATCTGCTGCGCACGAAGGGGACCGCGGTCGCGACGGTCACCCCGGAGACCACGGTGACCGAGTTGCTGGCCGGCCTGGCCGAACACAACGTGGGCGCGATGGTGGTGGTCGCGCCGGACGGCTCGATCGCCGGCATCGTGTCCGAACGCGACGTCGTCCGCCGCCTCAACGACCGAGGACCGGGGCTGCTGCACGGCCCGGTCGCCGAGATCATGACCAAGCTGGTCGCCAGCTGCACGCCCGACGACTCGATCGACCAGCTCTCGGTCCTGATGACTCAGCGGCGCATCCGGCACGTCCCGGTGCTGAAGGACGGCAAGCTGGCCGGCATCGTCAGCATCGGCGACGTCGTCAAGAACCGGATGGAACAGCTGGAGAAGAGCCAGGAGCAGCTGGAGGCCTACATCTCTCAGGGCTGAGTCACTCGCGCCAGCCGCTCAGCTCGACACCCTTGGCGACGTCCACGCGGAAGGACAGGGTGATCACGCCGGTCTCGCCGGGCGGCAGCTGCAGCCGCCAGGTGAACTCGCCGAGCGCCGAGGTTTCGACGGGCTCGGGGCTGCTCCGGACGTCCCGCACGGTGATCGTGTCGTCGCGGGACACCGGGGCCTGGTCGAGCACGGCGACGGTGGCCTGGCGCGGGCTGTGGTTGGCGATCTCGATCCGGTACTCGGCTTCGCGGCGCTTCTGGCCGGACAGCGCGGCCTTGCTCGCCGTGCGCCGGACGAGCTCGCGGTCCACGCGGATCCGGTCGTCGACGCCGAGCGCGAGCTCGATCTCCTCACCCGGCGCCCAGGCGTCCAGGCGGGTGGTGCCGACGAACTCGGCCTCGTGGAACACCGCCGCGCGGCCGGGGCGCAGCGCGTGCTCGGAGGCGTTGACGACGGTGGCGCGCAGGTACGCCTCCTGCGCCAGCATCGGCGCGGTCACATAGCCGAGCTCGGCGGCGAGGTCGAGTTGCGCGAGCGTGGTGCGGTGGCCTTGCGCGCCCGAAGGCACCGCGATCGGCCGCGACGGCCGGTACGTCATCGCTGTCGAGCCCTGCTCGACTTCGGCGAACTTCGCCTGCATCGGCGGGCCGGCGGCTTCGACCATGCGCGCATCGGCCATTCCGCCCGGCGCCGCGCTGCCGCGGTACATCGCCGGCGCCATCGGGCGGATCGGCTGGGCGCGGTCGAGGTACCACGGCTGCAGCTCGGGCACGACCATCGTGGTGGCCGGGCGAGCGGTGGACAGCGCGAGTTCGCATTCGGGCCAGTCCTCGCCGGTGTGCTGCGTGATCAGGCCGTACGACATCACGGTGACGTCGGTGCCGCGCACGCGCACGTCGTAGCCGGGCTCCCAGCTCGCGCCGGGAACCACATAGGACAGTTCGAGCTCGATCTCGCCGTCCGGCTCGGCCGTTTCCAGCTCGATGGTGACGCTCGAACTGTCCTTTTCGGACTGCGCGCTGTGCTCGGCGATCCGCCGGTCCAGCGCCGCGAGGTCGTCCCGCAGCCGGGTCAAAGTCTCGGTGAGCTGGCGCCGCGCCCGGATTGCCTCGGTGAGCTGCTCGCCCAGCGCGCCGGTCACCTCGGCCAGCTGCGCCGGGTTGGTGCGGCCGTCGGCGAGCGTCTTGGCGAAGCTGCCGCTGCTCCGGCTGCTGAGCTTGGTCAACATGTCGACCTTCGTGGCCGCGGCCCAGTCGTCGTCGGTCAGGTTGTCGATCGTGGCCTGGTCGGTGCGGCGCTGCTCGACGAGCGCGCGCAAGGTGGCGTCGGCAGGCTCGGCGTGGCGCTCGGTGCCGATGTCGACGCCGGTGATCAGCGCCGGGCCGGTACCGGTGACCCGGACCGAATCGGGGTCGAGCGTCAGCGGAAGCCCCGGGATCCGCAGCCGCGTCCCCTCGCCCAGGGCGGCCTTGCCCCGGCGGGTGATCCGGGCTTGCTGCGGGTAGACGGTCACGGCGACGATCGGCGCTTCCACGGTCGGCATGGCTCCGACGTTAGTCGCTTGACAGCGGCTCCGGGGGAGCGGAAGTGTCGATAGGGTCCGCTTCGCCCGGCTTTGGGGGTTCCGTGAAAGCCGTTCGATTCGCCGTCCTGCTCGCTTCCGTGGTCACGCTGCCGCTGACTTCCGTGGCGGCCTACGCGGCCGCGCCACCCGCGCCGGTGTTCACCGACGGGCAGGCACAGCCCGTCTTCGATCCGAAGGACGTGCTCCGCGAGGACGTCTGGGTGACCGCGCCGGTCGACAGCGACCACGACGGCCGCGACGACCTCGTGCACGCCCAGATCGTGCGCCCGCGTGCGACGTTGCAGGGCATGAAGGTCCCGGTGGTGTACCAGGCGAGCCCCTACTTCGCTGGCGGCAACGACGTCGCGAACCACGACGTCGACGTCGAGCTGTACGCGCCGGGTGCGGCGCGGCAGCCGGAAGGACCGCGCGTCGCGGCGCACGGCGTCGGCCCGGCGGCGCCGATCACCTGGCGGTACCAGGACTACTTCACCGCGCGCGGGTTCGCCGTGGTGTACGGGGAATCGCTGGGCACCGGCCTGTCCACCGGCTGCCCGACCACCGGCGACGTCAACGAGACGATCGGCGCGCGCTCGGTCGTCGACTGGCTCAACGGCCGGACGCCCGGCCAGGACGCCGCAGGAGCGGCCGTCCGCGCCGACTGGAGCACCGGCAAGACCGGGATGATGGGCGTGTCCTACAACGGCACGCTGCCGAACGCGGTCGCGTCGACCGGGGTGGCCGGGCTGGAGACGATCGTGCCGATCGCGGCGATCTCCAGCTGGTACGACTACTACCGCTACGACGGCGCGGTGGTCGCCGCGGGCGGCTTCCAGGGCGAGGACGCCGACGTGCTCGCCGAGTACGTCTACACCAGGGCCGACCGGCAGATCTGCCGGCCGGTGATCGACGGGCTCACCGCGGCCCAGGACCGGGTGACCGGTGACTACACGCCGTTCTGGAACGTCCGGAACTACCGCAACGACGTCGCGAAGGTGCACGCGTCGGTGCTGGTGGTGCACGGCCTGAACGACTGGAACGTCAAGTCCGACCAGTTCGCGCCGTGGTACGAGGCGCTTCGGGAGCACGGTGTCGAGCACAAGATCTGGCTGCACCAGGCCGGGCACGCCGACCCGTACACCCTCCGCCGCGACGTCTGGCTCGTCACGCTGAACAAGTGGATGTCGCACTACCTGTACGGCATCGACAACGGCATCCAGAACGAGCCGAAGGCCACGATCCAGCGCGAGAACCTGACATGGACCGACGAGGCCGACTGGCCGGCGCCGGGTACGTCGGACGTGCGCGTGTACCCGTGGCCGGGCGGGCGTTCCCGCGGTGCTGTCGACACGCGGTATCCGGTGGTGGGCAAGTCCACGTTCGAGTCGTTGGCCGATGACGCGAGCAAGACGATCGAACAGCTCGCCGACGCCGCTTCTTCCGGAAACCGCTTGCTGTACGCGACTTCCGCGGCCGCGGCGCCGTTGCGTTTGTCGGGGACAGTGCGTGCGGATCTCCAGCTTTCCTTCGACCGCCCGGCGGCGAACGTCACGGTGGCGTTGATCGACCGGGCCCCGAACGGTTCGTCGCACGTGATCAGCCGGGGGTGGACGGATCCGCAGAACCGGAACGACCCGGCCGTCACCGAGCCGATCACGCCGGGCGCGGGGTACCGGATCGGCGTCGAGCTGATGCCCAAGGATTACGTGCTGGCGGCGGGGCACCGGCTGGAGTTCCTGCTGGCTTCGAGCGATCACGACTACACGTTGCGTCCGAAGCCGGGTGCCGGGCTTTCGTTGGACCTGACCAGAACTTCGCTGACGCTGCCGGTCACCGGCGGGAAGACGGCGCTGCGAGCGGCGTTCGGCTGAGCAAAGGACTCGTGAGCGTTCCGGGCGGTTCTATTGAGCGGTAAGGCAAACGTGGCGTGTGGAGCGAGGGGCACCTTCCTCGCGGCAGACGCGAGCAAAGTCCCCCCTCACTCCACCGAACCACCAAGCCCAAGTCCGTGAATGCCACATTCACGGCGTCTCAGGCCCTCAATGTGGCATTCACGGACCTCCGCTTCACCGTAGCCGCCCGGAACGCTCACGAGCCCTGGGCCTCAGTCCGCGATACCCGCCCGGTAAGCGAAGGCGACCGCCTGCGCCCGGTCCCGCAGCCCCGCCTTCGTGAACAGGTGGTTCACGTGGGTCTTCACCGTCGCCTCGCTGACCACCAGCGTCCGCGCGATCTCTGTGTTCGACAGCCCGGCCGCGATCAGTCGCAGCACCTCGATCTCGCGTGCGGTCAGGCCCTCGATCTCGCGCGTCCGCACGGGCGCGCTCCGGGTGACCGACTCGACCAGCCGCCGCTGCAGCTCGCCGTCCACTGTGGACTGACCCGCCGCGGCCGAGCGCAACGCCCGCGCGATCGCCTCCGCGTCGGCGTCCTTCGTGAGGAATCCGCGTGCTCCGGCCCGCAGCGCGGCGAGCAGAGAGTCGTCGTCCGCATAAGTCGTGAGCACCACGACTTCGGTGTCCGGGTGCTGCGCGCGCACCTTCTCCGTCGTCTCGACGCCGTCGCTGCGGGGCATCCGCAGATCCACCAGCAGCACGTCCGGGTGGTGCTCGGCGACCAGTTCCAGCGCGGCGACTCCGTCGGCGGCCGCGCCGACCACCTCGATCCCGGGCAGCAGCCCGAGCAGCGTCACCAGACCCTCGCGGACCACCGCCTGGTCGTCGGCGAGCACGACCCGCAGGGTCACGCCGGCACCGTCAGGTGAATCCGCCATCCGTCCTCCACCGGCCCGCTGTCGAGCCGCCCGTCGAGCAGCGCGACCCGTTCACTCATCCCGCGCAAACCGTAGCCTGCCGTCGGTGCTTCCGGCGGCCGCCTGCCCTGGCGGTCCGCCACGGTCAATTCCACCGATCCGGTGGTATAGCTCAAGGTCACGTCGACGTCGGCCTTCGGCGCGTGCTTGCGCGTGTTGGCCAGCGCCTCCTGGACCGCGCGCACGAGCGCCGTCCCGACCGCCGCGTCCAGCTCGCGCGGCTCACCCTCGACATGCAGGTCCGCGCGAGCGCCACTGTCCATCCGGTACCCGGCGAGCAGGTCGGCGACCGTGCGTTCGACGCCGACGGCGTCCTCCCGCAGCGCGGCGACGGCCTTCCGGGCTTCGGCCAGGCCCTCCGACGCGAGCTTCTGCGCCCGCTCGATCTGGGCGATCGTTTCGGGGCTCGCGCCGTCGCGCACCAGCATCAGGCGTGCGCCCTGCAGGTTCAGCGAAAGCCCGGCCAGTGAATGGGCGAGGACGTCGTGCAGTTCCCGCGCGATGCGGGTGCGTTCGGCCAGCGCCGCTGCCCGGGCGTGTTCCTCGATCGCGGTCTGCCCGCGCGCCAGCGCCAGGTCGGACTGTTCGATCCGGGCGTTGCGGACGCGCCGGTTGTAGCCGAGCAGCAGGATGATCGCGAGGATCGTCGACGACGGGAGGACCGCGTCCCACGTCTCGTAGCGCAGCCCGAAGAGCCCGATCGCGGCCAGGTCCGAGACCACCACGACCGCGATCGGGATCTTTCCGAGCCGGATCACCACGAAGAACGTGCCGGCGAACATCGTCACCGTGGCCCAGCTGTTGGGCGGCGCGAGCACCCACACCCCACCGGCGGCCACGACCACGGACGGCATCGCGACCGGGACGAGCCAGGCCGGGCCGTGCTCGGGCCGCAGCCACAGCAACAGCACCGACAGCGCCAGCGTGGCGCCGATCAGGATCCAGGCGAGGGTGTTCGCGTGCCTCATCGCGCTCAACATCGGCAGCGCGACGAAGGCCCACCGCACCCAGTCCTGGGCCTGGGGGATGCGCGCGAACACGCTCCGGTCCGTCATCGCCGTGATCCTCCTTGTACACAAAATGTACCGAGAGGGACTTCGCTGTGCGGTGTCCGGCAAGTTCGTCCCTTTCAGGAGGTTTCCATGTCCAGGTTGCGCCGGCTCGCCGTGCTCGCCGCCGCGGCTGCCCTGCCCGCACTCGGCCTGACCCTGGCCGGTCAGGCGCCGGCGATGGCCAAGCCGAATTTCCAGGTCCCGTTCAAGTGCGGCGTCACGGTCGACGCGGTGACCTACAGCGGCCACAACCCGGCCAACTCGGTCGACTTCCAGAAGTCGGGCATCACCGGGATGCCGGTGCTGGCGTCGTCCTCGGGCACGGTGACCCGGGTCGAGAACGAGGGCAGCGCGAGCTACGGCCGCTGGATCGAGCTCGACCACGGGGGCGGCTGGCGCACGCGCTACGCCCACCTGTCCGCCCAGGAGGTCTCCGTCGGCCAGTCCGTCACCGGGGGCCAGGAGATCGGCAAGGCGGGGGCGACCGGCAACGTGACCGGCCCGCACCTGCATTTCGAAGAGAACCTCAACGGGGCGACGCAGAAGGCCGTGCTGAACGGCGTCGCGGTGCCTTACCTCGCGCACACCGACTTCACCAGCAAGAACGGCTGCGGCGGCAACCCGCATTCGGCCACCGAGGTCTGCGGTGACGGGTTCTCGGTGGTCGACCAGCAGGCGCTGGCCAACTCCTCCGGCACCGCCTACCTGCTCTACAACGCCTCGACCAAGGCGAACTGCGTGACCACGCTCAAGGCGACCTCGCTCGGCACCGCCAGCGCGGTTTCTGCCTTCCTCGAGGTCCAGGGTTCGGCGCGGGTGACCGACTCCGGCAACTTCACCTACTACGCCGGCCCGGTCAAGAAGACCGCGGACTCGACCTGCGTGAAGTGGGGCGGCTCGGTCGGCGCGAACAGCTACGAGAGCGGCTTCGAGCACTGCGACTGACCCGGTCGGGGCCGGGCATCATAGCCCGCCCCACCGACAGGAACCGCGCGTTCCCGGCCCGTCCGGCCCGGTTGTCCCCAGACCGGCCCGGGCGGGCCGAGTTGTCCACAGATTCGCCGAGCCCGTTCCGGCCGCCCCCGGCCACGGGCATGGTCGAAGACGTGACTGCTTCCACCGCGACCGGCCCGACGCCGGTCAGCCTCCGTGATCCGGCGCAGCTGCTGGCTGCGCTTCCCTGCGTCCTCGGGTTCCGGCCCGCGGACTCCGTCGTCCTGATCGGCCACCGGCCGCCGGGCACCCGCATGGGCCTCGTCCTGCGCGCCGACCTCCCGCCGAAGTCGTGGCGTCGTCGCCAGGCCGACGCGCTGGCGCCGCGCATGGCGGCGTCCCCGCACACCGGCGTCACCGTGATCGTCGTCGGGGGCAGGCGAAGACAGGGCTGCCCGCCCCCGCACAGCGGCTTCGTCGCCCGCCTGCGCGAGGCGTTCGGCGAATACGGCCTGCCCGTCCTGCATGCCCTCTGGACGCCCGAAATCGCCAAGGGCGAGCCCTGGCAGTGCTATCAGGACCAGCACTGCGGCGGGTCGTTGCCCGATCCTCAGGCGACGGTCGCCGCGGCGACCACCGCCAGCGGCGGCGACGTCGTCTTCGACAGCCGGGGCGAGCTGGAAGAGATGCTCGCGCCGCGCGACCCGGAGGCGATCGAGCGCCGCGCCGAACAGCTCGCGGTCCTGCTCGAACCGCCGTGGCCGGACGCTGACCGCGTCGCCGCGGCCGGCGCCGAGATCCGGACCGCGCTGGCGCGGATGGACCGCGGGCTGGGACTGCCCGGCACCGACGACGAGGTCATCCGGCTGGCCTGCGCGCTCGAGGTCAAGGAGATCCGGGACGCCTGCCTCGCGCTGGCCATCCCGCCGGGCACCGCCCAGGCCAGGCAGGCCGAGGTCCTCTGGCTCACCCTGGTCCGCGAGCTGCCCGCGCCGGAACGCGCCGAAGCGGCGACCTTGCTCGCGTATTCGGCCTACGCCTGCGGCAGCGGCGCGTTCGCCGGGATGGCGCTGGAGAACGCGCTCGAAGCGGACCCGGACCACGTGCTGGCCCGGAGCCTCGCCGAAGCGCTCCATGCCGGCGTCCCGCCGAAAGAACTGCATCGGCTGGCCGTGTCGACGCTGGACGAGCTGGTACCGCCGGGGTTCAGCTCTGGCGGGACCGGGTGAACGTCCAGGCGTCGCCGACGATCCCGGCGAGGTCGGTGCGCTCCGGCTTCCAGCCGAGCTCCTCGCGGGCCCGGTCGCTGGCGGCGACGAGCACCGAGGGGTCGCCGGCCCGGCGCGGCGCCACCGCGGCCGGGATCGCGTGCCCGGTGACCTGGCGGCAGGCCTCGATGACCTCCAGCACGGAGAAGCCGGTGCCGTTGCCCAGGTTGTAGATGCGGTGCTCGCCCTTGGCGGCCTGCTTCAGCGCCAGCAGGTGGGCGTCGGCGAGGTCGACGACGTGGATGTAGTCGCGGACCGCGGTGTGGTCCGGCGTGGGGTAGTCGTCGCCGAAGATCGAGATCTGCTCCCGGTCTCCGGAGGCGACCTGCAGGACGAGGGGGATGAGATGGGTTTCCGTGGCGTGACGCTCGCCGAAGCTGCCGTAGGCACCGGCGACGTTGAAGTAGCGCAGGCTGACCGCGGCCAGCCCGTGCGCGGCGGCGAAGCTGGTGATCGCGTGGTCGATGGCCAGCTTGGTGGCGCCGTAGGTGTTGGTCGGCCGCGTCGGCGCCGACTCGGCGATCGGGGACTCCTCCGGTTCGCCGTAGGTCGCCGCCGTCGACGAGAAGACCAGCCGCGGCGTCCCGTGCGCCTTCATCGCCTCCAGCAGGCGAAGCGAGGTGACGACGTTGCCTTCCCAGTACTTCGCCGGATCCGACATCGACTCGCCGACAAGCGACTTCGCCGCGAAGTGCAGCACGCCGTCGAAGCCCTCGGCCAGCAGGTCGCCGGCGACCTCGGCGGCGTCGCCCTCGACGAAGCGGGCGTCCGGGTGGACCGCGTCGGCGTGCCCGGTGGACAGGTCGTCGACGACCGTGACCTCGTGACCCGCCTCGACGAGCCGGGCGGCGCAAACGCTTCCGATGTACCCGGCGCCGCCGGTGACGACCAGCTTGAGGGCTTTGGCTTCCGACACGTGTGCGCCTTCCTGACGAGGGTGCGGACTGTTGTGGACAGTCTCTCGCCCTGGCGACGCGCCGGGCCGCCCGGGGGTTGCCCCGGCCGGCCCGGCGCGGTCTCAGACGGTGTCGCGGCCAGCGCCCCGCGAGGGGACGGCGGTGAACATCCGCGGGCGGCGCAGTGCGGCGGCCTCGAACGCGGCGTCCACCGCGGCCTTGACCGTGTCCAGGTCGGCGTCGCGGACCAGCGCGATCGCCGAGCCGCCGAACCCGCCACCGGTCATCCGCGAGCCGAGCGCGCCGGCCGCGCGAGCGGAGTCGACGGCCAGGTCCAGCTCGGTCGTGGAGATCCGGTAGTCGTCGCGCATGCTGACGTGCGAGCCGTCCAGGAACGGGCCGATCTCGGCGATCCTGCCCTCGCGGAGCAGGGCGACCGTGTCGAGCACCCGCTGGTTCTCGGTGACCACGTGCCGGACCAGCGGCGCCAGCTCGGCAGGCAGCCGGTCCAGCGCGGCCTGCAGGCCTTCGGCGGACACGTCGCGCAGCGCCTTCA
Source organism: uncultured Actinomycetota bacterium (assembly GCA_963762765.1). GTDB lineage: Bacteria > Actinomycetota > Actinomycetes > Mycobacteriales > Pseudonocardiaceae > Amycolatopsis. The sequence goes on along the minus strand of CAVXMR010000044.1, from coordinate 17,607 downwards.
CGCCGAGCAGCTCCGCGGCCTTCTCGGTACCGCGGCGGCGCTCGCCGTAGCCACCGTCGGCGTGCGAATGCTTGGTGCGGGTGTCCATGATCAGCACCTGCAGCCCGGCCTCGGCCAGGCCGAACGGGACCTGCTCCTGCTCGCCCGAGCGGACGTCGAGGAAGAGCACGTGTGCCCCGGTGCAGCACAGCGAGGCGGTCTGGTCGAGCAGGCCGGTGGGCGCCCCGACGAAGTCGTTCTCGGAACGCTGCACCCAGCGCGCCACCTCGGCGCGGGCGGGCACGCGGGGGCCGGTCCCGTCGATCTCGACCCCGCCCAGGCCCAGCAGCGCCAGCGAGACCGCGCATTCGAGCGCGTGGGAGGAGGAGAGCCCGGCGCCCGAGGGCACGTCCCCGGCGATCACCAGGTCGGCCCCGGCGGCGAAGCCCTGGTCGCGCAGCACCCAAGCCACCCCTGCCGGGTACGCGGCCCACCCCTCGACCGAGCCGGGCGCGAGGTCGGCGATCTTGAGCTCGCCGGAGCGCTGGAGCTGCCCGTCGTCGCCGAGCGTGGCCACGGACAGGATGCCGTCCTCCCGCGCCGATCCGGCCGCGGCGAGCCGGTGGGGCAGGGCGAACGGCAGCACGAAGCCGTCGTTGTAGTCGGTGTGCTCGCCGATCAGGTTGACCCGGCCCGGTGCGGACCAGACGCCGGCCGGGGACCGGCCGTGCACCGAGAGGAAGGCCGCGGCGGCTTCGGTGGCGGGGCTCACCTGGCCAGCGCCAGCACGGCGTGCAGCGCGGAGCTGGCGACCTGCGCGGTGGTGTCGCCACCGGTGACCTCGATCGTGCCCCCGCTGGCCTTGCCCACGGTGACCTTGCCGCCGGGCACGATGCCGACGGACTTGAGCTCGGTCATCAGCGACTCGTCGAGCTGGACGTGCTCGGCGATGCGCTTGATCTCGACCGGGCCGCCGCCGGTGCGGGCGAACTCGTCCAGCCGGACCAGGTCGGCCTCGGCCGGGGGCGCGGGCTCGCCGTCGCCCAGCTTGTCCAGACCGGGGATCGGGTTGCCGTAGGGGGAGGTGGTCGGGTGGTCGAGCAGCTTGACCAGCTTGCGCTCGACGGCCTCGCTCATCACGTGCTCCCAGCGGCACGCCTCGTTGTGGACGTGCTCCCACTCGAGCCCGATGACGTCGACGAGGAGGCGCTCGGCGAGACGGTGCTTGCGCATGACCGCGATGGCCAGCTCGCGGCCGTGGTCGGTGAGCTGGAGGTGCCGGTCGTCGGCGACGACGACCAGGCCGTCACGCTCCATCCGGGCGACGGTCTGGCTGACGGTGGGGCCGCTCTGCTGCAAGCGTTCGGCGATCCGGGCCCGCAGCGGGACGACACCCTCTTCTTCGAGTTCGTAGATCGTTCGCAAGTACATCTCGGTGGTGTCGATGAGATCGTTCACGCTGTCCCCTTCGTCCGCGTTGCTCATCGTAGTCGTTGGCCCCGGCCACGGCGGCGGGCGTGGGGATAACAACCGGGACGGGCCGGATATGTCCGCCCCTGGTGCGCGGGTGCCCCCGGGACCTGCAGGATGGGGGCATGCGCCCGTTGATCGGCACCGCCGAGCTCGCCACCCTGCTCGCCGGGCCCGGCCTCCCCGTGCTCCTGGACGTCCGCTGGCGCTTGGGCGGTCCGCCGGGCGTGGAGTCCTATCGGGACGGTCACCTCCCCGGCGCGGTCTTCCTCGACCTGGACACCGCGCTCGCCGCCGAGCCGGGCGAAGGCGGGCGCCACCCGCTGCCCGATCCGGCGGACCTCCAGCGCGCCCTGCGGGCGGCCGGGGTGCGCGCGGACCGGCCCGTGGTGGTCTACGACGACGCCGACGGTTCCGTCGCGGCGCGGGCCTGGTGGCTGCTGCGCTGGGCCGGGCACGCCGAGGTGGCGGTGCTCGACGGCGGTTACACGGCCTGGGTCGCGGACGGTCACGAGACGAGCACCGACGTTCCGCAACCCGAGCCGGGAGACATCGAGATCCAGCCGGGCGGGATGCCGGTGCTCGACGCCGACGAAGCGGCGAAGCTAGCCCGCGAAGGCGTGCTGCTCGACGCGCGAGCCCGGCCGCGGTACGCGGGAGAGACCGAGCCGATCGATCCCCGCGCCGGGCACATCCCCGGTGCGGTGAACGCGCCGTTCTCCGGGCACGTCGGCGCGGACGGGCGCTGGCTGAGCCCGGCCGAACTGGCCGCCAGGTTCACCGGATTGGGCGCCGGGCCCGGGGTCGCGGTCGGCGCCTACTGCGGCTCCGGGGTCACGGCTTCGTCGGTCGTGCTCGCTTGGGAAGTGGCCGGGCGGCCTGAGCCCGCTGCGCTGTACGCGGGTTCGTGGTCGCACTGGTCCCGCGACCCCGAACGCCCCGCCGCGACGGGTGATTCACCGGGATAGCACGAGTTCCACGAATTCCCGTGCGGAGCACTACAGTCGGGTCATGGCACCCGCTGTCGTCTGGGATTCCGCGCTGCTGGGGTACGACCTGGGCGGGGACCACCCGTTCAACCCCGTGCGGCTCGACCTGACCATCCGCCTTGCCGCCGAGCTCGGTGTGCTCGACGGCGTGGAACTGCTGGTCCCCTCGCCCGCCGGCGACGAGGAACTGCTGCGGATCCACGCGCCGGAGTACCTGGCCGCGGTCCGCGAGGCCCCGCTGGTCGGCTGGGACGTCGGGCACGGCCTCGGCACCGCCGACAACCCGGTGTTCAGCGACATGCACGAGGCCGCGTCGCTGGTCGTCGGCTCGACGCTGCTGGCCGCGCGCAAGATCGCCGAGGGCGAGACCGACCGCGCGGTCAACATCGCCGGGGGGCTGCACCACGCGATGCGCGACCAGGCGTCCGGATTCTGTGTCTACAACGACTGCTCGGTCGCGATTTCCTGGTTGCTGGACCACGGGTTCCAGCGGATCGCCTACCTCGACACCGATGTCCACCACGGCGACGGCGTGCAGGCCGCGTTCTACGAGGATCCTCGCGTGCTGACCGTCTCGCTGCACCAACATCCCTTCACGCTCTGGCCGGGCACCGGCTACTCGGCCGAGATCGGCCGCGGCGGCGCCGAGGGGACCGCGGTCAACATCCCGCTGCCGCCGCGCACCCGCGATCCCGGCTGGCTGCGCGCCTTCAACGCCGTCGTGCCGAGCCTGCTCGCCGACTTCGAGCCGCAGCTGCTGCTCACCCAGTGCGGCGTCGACTCGCACGAGGAAGACCCGCTGGCCGACCTTTCCCTGTCGGTCGACGGCCACCGCGCGATCTACGCCACCCTGCGCGACCTGGCCACCACCTACGCGGGCGGCAAATGGCTCGCGGTCGGCGGCGGTGGATACCAGCTGATTCGCGTCGTCCCGCGGTCGTGGACGCACCTGATCGCCACCGTGCTCGGCCGCGATGTCGCGCCGGAAACACCGTTGCCGCCGAACTGGGTCGCCACCGTCGCCAAGGCCGCGCCGTCGGCCGAGATCCCGGCCGCGATGACCGACGGGGCCGACACGGAGTTCAAGCCGTGGGGCGACGGCGAGGACGATCCGGTCGACGTCGCGATCCGCGACACCCGCCGCGCGGTCTTCCCACTGCACGGTCTCGACCCGGACGATCCGAGGGACTGACCATGGCCGGGCGCGACCCCTTCGACTACCCCCGGGACTGGGAGGCGGACCTCGTCCTCTCCGACGGCGGCACCGTCCACTTGCGACCGGTCGTCCCCACCGACGCCGACGGCCTGGTGGCGTTGCACGGCCGGCTCTCCGAGCGCAGCCGGTACCTGCGCTACTTCGGGGCGTACCCGCGGATTCCGCAAAAGGACCTGGACCGGTTCTCCACCGTCGACCACCACGACCGGGTCGCGTTCGCGGCGTTCCTCGGCGACGACATCGTGGCGGTAGGCCGCTACGAACGGCTCGACGACGGCCCGTCGGCCGAGGTCGCGTTCGTCGTCGATGACGCCCACCAGGGCCGCGGGCTCGGCTCGATCCTGCTGGAGCACCTCGCCGCGGCGGCCTCGGAATCCGGGCTGCGCCGGTTCGTCGCCGAGGTGCTGGCCGAGAACGCCGCCATGGTCCGGGTTTTCCGCGACGCCGGGTACCAGGTCAGCCGCGAGATCGAGGAAGGCGTGCTGCACCTGGAGTTCGACATCGACCCGACCGAGGAGTCCCTCGCCGTGGCCCGCTCCCGCGAGCAGGCCGCCGAGGCGCGCAGCGTGCACAACCTCCTGCACCCGTCCTCGGTCGCGGTGATCGGCGCGTCGGTCGAGCCGGGCAAGGTCGGCCACGTCGCCTTCGCCAACCTCCTGGCCGCCGCGTTCACCGGCACCGTCTACCCGGTCAATCCGGAGCACCGCAGCGTCCGCGGCGTGCGCGCCTACCCGTCCGTCCTCGACATCCCCGACCCGGTCGACCTCGCGCTCGTCGCGGTCCCGGCCGACGTCGTCGAGTCCGTTTTGGACGCTTGCCTGGCCAAGGGCGTCAAGACGTTGCTGATCGTCTCGGGCGGGTTCGGCGAAGCGGGCCTGCACGGCCTGCACGCCGAGCTGCGGCTGGTCGGTGAGGCCCGCGCGCACGGCATGCGTGTCGTCGGGCCGAACGCGCTGGGCGTGCTCAACACCGCGCCGGGCGTCCGCCTGAACGCGACGCTGGCGCCGCGCCTGCCTGGCCGAGGCCGCACCGGGTTCTTCTGCCAGTCCGGCGCGCTGGGCACCGCGATCCTCGCCGACGCCGAAGCCCGTGGGCTCGGGCTGTCGACCTTCGTCTCCGCCGGCAACCGTGCCGATGTTTCCGGCAACGACCTGCTGCAGTACTGGGAAACCGATCCCGAAACCGACCTCGTGCTGCTGTACCTGGAGTCCTTCGGCAATCCGCGCAAGTTCGCCCGGCTGGCCCGGCGGCTCGCGCGCACCAAGCCGATCGTCGCGGTGAAGTCCGGGCGCCACGCCGTCCGCCCGCAGCTGGCCGCGAACTCCACCGAGATCGACGAAGCCAGCGTGCAGGCGCTGTTCGAGCAGGCCGGGGTCGTCCGGGTGGAGTCGCTGGCCCAGCTGTTCGACACCGCGCTCGTGTTCGCCCACCAGCCGCTGCCCGGCGGTTCGCGGATCGGCATCGTCGGCAACTCCAGCGCGATCGGCCTGCTCGCCGCGGACACCGCGCGCGGCCAGGGGTTGCGGCTCGCGTTCGACCCGGTCGACGTCGGCCCGCAGGCCGGTCCGGAGGAGTTCGCGCTCGCGGTCGGCGACGCGCTGAACTCGGCCGAGACCGACGCGCTGGTCGTGGTTTTCGCCCCGCCCGTGGCCACGCCGGGGACGGCGTACGCGCGGGCGTTGCGCGAGATCGTCGTCAAGCTGGCCAAGGACAAGCCGATCGTCTCGACGTTCCTGGCCGCCGAAGGTGTCCCGGCCGAGCTCGCCGTGGTGTCCGAGGAGGGCGTGCCCGCGCGGGGCTCGATCCCGTCGTACCCCAGCCCGGAACGCGCGGTGAACGCGCTGGCGCGGGTGATCCGCTATGCCGCCTGGCGCCAGCGTCCACAAGGGACACTCACGCGGCCCGGGAATGTGCACACCGAGCAGGCCCAGGCGATCGTGCGCGAGCTCTTGGCCGCCGAGAGTGGCAAGACCACGCTGCTTTCGGACGTCGATGTCGTGCGCCTGCTGGGTTGCTACGGCATCGATGTCGTCCCGTTCCGGGTCGTGTCCACAGTGGACGAAGCGGTCGCCGCCGCGGGGGAGCTGGGCTATCCGGTCACCCTGAAGGCGGTCGATGAGCGGCTGCGCGGTCGTCCCGACCTGGCCGGCGTCCGGCTCGACCTGGCCTCGGAGGACGCCGTCCGCACGGCTTACGAAAACCTGCGCACGGTGTCCCACGAGGACGACGTCTACGTGCAGCGGATGGCGCCGAAGGGCCTGTCCTGCGTGATCGGGCTGCAGGACGACCCGTCGTTCGGCACGCTCGTGTCGTTCGGGCTGTCCGGGCTGGTCAGCACGCTGCTCGGCGACCGCGCCTACCGCGCGGTGCCGCTCACCGACGTCGACGCGGCGACCCTGCTGCGCGAGCCGCGCTCGGCCCCGCTGCTGACCGGGTACCGCGGCGACGAGCCCGCGGACCTGGCGGCGCTGCAGGACATGGTGCTGCGCGTGGCCGCGCTGGCCGAGGACAACCCGGAGGTCCGTTCGCTGGCCCTGGATCCGATCCTCGCGTCGCCGGACGGCGCCTTCGTCGCCAACGCACGGTTGGTCCTCGGGCCGCCGCCGTCTCGCCAGGACACGGGGCCCCGGCGACTCCGCCCGATCACACCCATGGGGGATTCATGAGCCTGGAAGAAGTCCTGAGAACGCACGTCGGCGAGGGAAAGGCGCCGGGCCTCGTGGGCCTGGTGGCGCGCGGCGACGACGTCGAGTTCGCCGCCGTCGGCTCGGTCGACGTCGAGGGCAGCGCGCCGATGCGGCGCGACACGCTCTTCCGCGTCGCCTCACTGACCAAGCCGATCACCGCCGCAGCGCTGATGCTGCTGGTGGACGACGGAGTGGTCGCGCTCGACGACCCGATCGGGAAGTGGCTGCCGGAGCTGGCGAACCCGGTCGTCGTGCGCACCCCGCAGAGCCCGCTCGACGACGTCGTCCCGGTCGCGCGGCCGATCACGGTGGCCGACGTCCTCGAATCCCGGGCGGGATGGGGCTTTCCGGAGGATTTCACGTTCCCGGCGGTCGGCGCCTTGTTCCAGGACGCGTACCAAGGACCGCCGCAGCCGCAGAAGGCCCCACCTGTCGACGAATGGCTGGCCGCGCTCGCCGGGGTCCCGCTGCTGTTCCAGCCGGGCGAGGCCTGGCTGTACAACACGTGCTCGGACCTGCAGGGCGCGCTGGTCGCGCGGGCGTCGGGGCAGCCGTTGCCGGAGTTCCTCCAGGAGCGGTTCTTCGGCCCGCTCGGCATGCGCGACACGGCATTCTCGGCGCGCGATCTCGACCGCTTCACCAGCTACTACCGGCCGTCGGAGGGCGGCGTCGAGCTGGTCGACGGTCCGGACGGCCAGTGGAGCACCCCGCCCGCGTTCCCGTCGGGAGCCGGGGGACTGGTGTCCACTGTGGACGACTTGCTCGCGTTCTCCCGGATGCTGCTCGCGGACGGTGGCGGAATTCTGTCGCCGGAGTCGGTACGGCTGATGACGACCGACCACACCACCGCGGCCCAGCGCGCGGCCAGCACGCTGTTCCTCGAAGGCCAGGGCTGGGGCTACGGCGGTTCGGTCGACATCGAGCCGATCGACGCCTGGAACGTGCCGGGCCGCTACGGCTGGGTCGGCGGCAGCGGCACGGCGTCGTACCTCACGCCGTCGACCGGCACCGCGACGATCCTGCTGTCCCAGCTGGAACTCGCCGGGCCGACTCCGCCCGAGCCGATGCGCGCCCTCTGGCGCTACGCGGCTTAGTAGAGGACTCGTGAGTGGCGCGGCCGGTTCAGAACCGGCCGCAACACTCACGAGTCCCTACGGGGTCGCGGCCAGCAGCGAGCCCAGGGCCAGCAGGTGCGGGGTGGCGCCGCCGAAGGTGAACTCCAGCCGTTTCGCGGCCACGAAGTACCGGTGCACCGGGTGGTCGACGTCGATGCCGACACCGCCGTGGATGTGCACCGCGGTGTGCGCGACCCGGTGCCCCGCCTCCGCAGCCCAGTACTTTGCCGTCGCCACTTCCGCGGTGGCGGGCAGGTCCGAAGCGAGGAGCCATGCGGCCTGCAGTGAGGTCAGCCGCACCGCCTCCACGTCGAGGTAGCCGTCGGCGAGGCGCTGGCGCACCGCCTGGAACCCGCCGAGCGCGTGGCCGAACTGCTCCCGCTCCCGCGCATACGCGGCCGTCATCTCCAGAGCACGCTCGACGACGCCGAGCTGCTGCGCGCACAACCCGGCCGTGCCGCGCAAGCGCAGCCACTCGCCGATGTCGCCGAGGGGCACGCCGGGCGCGCCGGACAGCTCAAGCAGCGCAGCGTCGGCGTGGTCGACGGTCTGGGCCGCGGTGAGGGTCGCGTCGCGCGCGTCGACCAGGTACACCGCGCGGCCCTCGCCGGAGGCCGCCTCCACCAGCAGCCCCTGCGCGAACGCGCCGAACGGGACCGCGGCCTGCGCGCCGGTGAGCTTCCCGTCGTCGGCGGTGAATGCGGGCGCGGCGCCGACGTCCGGGATCGCGACCGCCAGTACCTGCGAACCGCGCAGCATCGGCAGTACCCACTGCTCAACCAGCGCCGGCGTGCCGAACTCCGCCAGCGCCGCCGCGGCCATCGTGATCGAGGACAGGTAGGGGACCGGCGCCACCGCGCGGCCGATCTCGGTCAGCACCGCGCACTGCTCCAGCAGCCCGAACCCGCCCCCGCCCAGCGACGACGGCAGCGCGGCGTCCAGCACCCCGGCCTGGGCCAGGGACTTCCACAGCGCGGCGTCGAACCCGCCGGAGCCGTGCGGGCCGAGGGTTTCCGGGGTGAGCTTGTCGGCGAGGATCCGCCGGGTCAGTGCCGCGAGATCGGCCGCGGCTTCCGTGGGCGTGAAGTCCATGGGTGCTCCTAGCGCGTGACGGGCTGGCCGAGGGCGGTGGCGGCGATCATGTCGCGCTGCATCTCGTTGGCGCCGCCGCCGAAGGTCAGGATCAGTGCCGAGCGGTGCAGCCGTTCGATCCGCCCGGCCAGCACCGCGCCCGGCGAGCCTTCGCGCACGACCGCCGCCGCGCCGAGCACCTCCATCAGCAGCCGGTAGGCCTCGATCGCGAACTCGGTGCCGAACACCTTGGTCGCCGACGCCTCGGCCGGGCCCAGCTCGCGTGCCGCCGCGGCCCACGCGATCCGCCAGTTTCGCAGCTTGAGGTATTCCGCGCCCGTGTGAACGCGCGCGAGGTGCAGCCGCACCCACTCGGCGTCGATGACGAGAGAGCCGTCAGGCTGCTTCGTCCGCTTCGCCCACTCCAGTACTTCGCGCAGCGCTGTCTGGACCGGAGCCGCCGACGTCAGCGCGACGCGCTCGTGGTTGAGCTGGTTGGTGATCAGCGGCCAGCCCGCGTTCTCCTCGGCGATCCGGGCCGTCACCGGCACACGGACGCCGTCATAGAACGTCGCGCTCGTGCCCGGCCCGGCCACCGTGTGCACCTTCGTCCAGGAGAAACCCGGAGCGGACGTCGGCACGATGAGGATCGAGACGCCCTTGTGCCGCTTCGCCGTCGGATCGGTGCGCGCGGCGAGCCAGATGTAGTCCGCGTACTCGATCAGGCTCGTCCACATCTTCTGCCCGGTGACGACGTACTCGTCGCCGTCGCGCTCGGCGCGCGTGCGCAGCGCCGCGAGGTCGGTCCCGGCCTCCGGCTCGGAGTAGCCGATCGAGAAGTGCAGCTCGCCGGCGGCGATCTTCGGCAGGTAGAACGCCTTCTGATCCTCGGTTCCGTACCGCATGATGGTCGGGCCGACGGTGTTCACCGTCAGGAACGGGATCGGTACCCCCGCCGCGGCCGCCTCGTCGGTGAAGACGAGCTGGTCGAGCATCGGGCGACCCTGCCCGCCGTACTCTTTCGGCCAGCCGAGCGCGAGCCAGCCGTCCCGGCCGAGCTGGCGCACGATCTCCTTGTACGCCAGGCCGTCGCCGTACTCCCCGCCCCCGGCGCGCAGGCTCGCCCGCCGCTCCGGGGTCATCAGCGCGCCGAAGTACTCCCGCAGCTCTTGCGCCAGCGCGTGCTGCTCCGGCGTGTAGTCGATCCGCACCCGTCACCTCCACCCGGCAGGGCTCGTTGTGGTGCCGTACCGGTTCCCGGCGTTACAGTAGAACCTGTTCTAGTTGTACCAGGCGGGGCGGAACGGAGGAAGTCATGGAGATCGGCATCGACCGCTCACTGTGCGAGGCCAACGCGGTGTGCGTAGGTTTCGCTCCGGACGTCTTCGATCTGGATGCCGACGAGGAGCTCGTGATACGCCCGGGCGAAGTGCCCGCCGATCAGGTAGAACGTGTTTCGAGCGCTGTGGCAGGCTGCCCCAAGAATGCCCTGTTCATTGTGGGTTAGTGACCCCTTGCTTCAAGCAAGAACAGATTCTAGTGTGTCTCGCGAGAGGTAGGTCGATGATGACCCTGGACGGTAGGACGGCGATCGTCACCGGTGCCGCAGCGGGCCTCGGGAGAGCCGAAGCGCTCGCGTTGGCAGACGCGGGCGCGACGGTGGTCGTCAACGACCTCGCCGAGGCGAAGGACACCGTCGAGGAGATCGAGGCGGCGGGCGGCAAGGCCGTCGCGGTCGCCGGGGACGTCGGCGAACGGACCACCGCGGACACGCTGGTCGAGACCGCGCTCGGCCTCGGCGGCCTCGACATCGTGGTCAACAACGCGGGCGTGCTGCGCGACCGGATGCTCTTCTCGATGTCCGACGACGACTGGGACCTCGTGCTGAAGGTCCACCTGCGAGGCCACTTCCTGCTGTCGCGCAACGCCGCCAAGTACTGGCGCGACAAGTCCAAGACGGACGGCGGGCCGGTGTACGGGCGGCTCGTGAACACTGCGTCGGAGGCCTTCCTGATCGGCTCGCCGGGCCAGCCCAACTACGCCGCGGCGAAGGCGGGCATCGCCGCGCTCACCGTGTCCGCCGCGCGTGGCTTGCACAAGTACGGCGTCCGCGCGAACGCGATCTGCCCGCGTGCGCGGACGGCGATGACCGAGGGCGTGTTCGGCGCTGCTCCCGAGTTGGACCCAGGGGGTGCCGACCCGCTCTCCGTCGACCATGTCGCCCCGTTCGTCGCCTACCTCGCCTCGCCCGCCGCCGACCGGGTCAACGGCCAGGTCTTCGTCGTGCACGGAGGCATGGTCGCGCTGCTCGCGCCGCCGCGGATCGAACAGCGCTGGAGCACGGACGAACTCGACAGCAGCTTGACCGGGTACTTCGCCGAGCGCGACCCCGGCCGGATGTTCGCCGCCACCGAGATCCTGGGAGAGTCATGAGGCTGGACGGGAAGATCGCCCTGATCACCGGTGCCGCGCGCGGCCAGGGCGCCGCCGCTGCCCGCGCCTTCGTCGCCGAGGGCGCGAAGGTGATGATCGCGGACATCCTGGACACCGAGGGCAAGGAGCTCGCGGCCGAACTGGGCGTGCTCTACCAGCACCTCGACGTCTCCAGCGAGGACGACTGGGCCGCCGCGATCGAGCGCGTCAAGGCCGAGTACGGGAACCCGAACGTGCTGGTCAACAACGCCGGCATCCTGTATTTCTCCGAGCTGGCCAAGACCACGCTGGCCGAGTACGAGCGCGTGATCCGGGTGAACCAGATCGGGGCGTTTCTCGGCATGCGTTCGGTCGTTGAACCGATGACCGCCGCCGGTGGCGGCTCCATCGTCAACGTGTCCTCTGTGGAGGGACTGGCCGGTATGCCGTACCTCGTCGCCTACACCGCGAGCAAGTTCGCGATCCGGGGCATGACCAAGGTCGCGGCGCTGGAGCTTGGTCAGCGGAACATCCGCGTCAACTCCGTGCACCCCGGCGCGATCGACACGTCGATGATCACCGACGCCGCGGGCGGGCAGAAGGTCGACATGTCGTACGTGGGCAAGAAAGTCGCGCTCGGCCGCGTCGGGCAGCCCGAGGACGTCGCGAAACTCGTGTTGTTTCTGGCCAGTGACGAGAGCTCCTACAGCACGGGCGCGGAGTTCGTGGTCGACGGCGGCGCGACCGCGACGCACGCCCTCAAGTTCTGAGGGAGAGCAGCCGAAGATCGGAAGTGAACACCGCTAACGGAAGCGGGGGACGCGGATGGGCAAGACTCGGAACTGACGACTGGGAGGTGTGGTGGCGCAGATGACGCTTCCGGGCACCGCCGCACTGACCCAGGTCGGTCGGCTCTCCACGCTGGCGTGGGAGGTCCTGCGCGCGATCTTCAAGCGCCCCTTCCAGACGCGGGAGTGGATCCAGCAGTCCTGGTTCTTCGCCAGCGTCACGATCCTGCCGACGGCGCTGGTCGCGATCCCGTTCGGCGCGGTGATCGCGCTGCAGCTCGGCTCGCTGACTCAGCAGATCGGCGCGCAGTCGTTCACCGGTGCCGCGAGCGCGCTCGCCATCGTGCAGCAGGCGAGCCCGCTGATCACGGCGTTGCTGGTGGCCGGCGCGGGCGGCAGTGCGGTGTGCGCGGACATCGGCGCCCGAAAGATCCGCGAAGAGATCGACGCGATGGAAGTGCTGGGCGTCAACCCGATCCAGCGCCTGATCGTGCCGCGCGTGCTCGCCGCGATGGTCGTCTCGGTGCTGCTGAACGGCCTGGTCAGCGTCGTCGGCGTGCTCGGCGGGTACTTCTTCAACGTCGTCCTGCAAGGCGGGACACCGGGTGCGTACCTGGCCAGCTTCAACGCGTTGGCCCAGGTCCCGGACCTGTGGATCAGCGAGATCAAGGCGCTGCTTTACGGCTTCGTCGCCGGCGTGGTCGCCGCGTACCGCGGGCTCAACCCGGCGGGCGGCCCGAAGGGCGTCGGCGACGCCGTCAACCAGGCCGTGGTCATCACGTTCCTGCTGCTGTTCCTGATCAACGTCGTGCTCACCGCGATCTACCTGCGGATCGTGCCGCCGAAGGCGATGTGATGAGCACCGAACCGCTGATGTCCGACCGGACCCTGGAGTACATCGCGCGCCCCGGCGCGAGTCTCGAAGGCCTGGGCAAGCAACTCGCCTTCTCCGCCAAGGCCCTCGCCTGGTCGCCGCGCACCATGCGGCGCTACGGACGGGAGACGCGGCGGCTGCTCACCGAGGTCTGTTTCGGTACCGGCGGGCTCGCGGTGATCGGCGGGACGCTCGGCGTGATGATCGGGATGACCCTGTTTACCGGCCTGATCGTCGGCCTGCAGGGCTACGCCGCGCTGAACCAGCTCGGCACGGCCGCGCTCACCGGCTTCATCTCCGCCTACTTCAACACCCGTGAGGTGGCCCCGCTTTCGGCGGGACTCGCTTTGAGCGCCACCGTCGGCTGCGGCTTCACCGCCCAGCTCGGCGCGATGCGGATCTCGGAGGAGATCGACGCGCTGGAGGTCATGGGCGTCCCGAGCATGCCGTACCTGGTGACCACCCGGGTGCTGGCCGGGGTCGCCGCGGTGATCCCGCTCTACGCCGTCGGCCTCCTCTCGTCGTATTTGGCTTCGCGGCAGATCACCGTCTGGCTCTACGGCCAGTCCGCGGGCACCTACGACCACTACTTCTCGCTCTTCCTGCCGCCCGGCGACGTGCTGTGGTCGTTCGGGAAGGTGATCGTGTTCAGCGCGCTGGTCATCCTTTCCCATTGCTACTACGGCTATCACGCCAGCGGCGGGCCGGCCGGGGTCGGCATCGCGGTCGGTCGCGCGGTGCGGACGTCGATCGTGCTGATCGCGGTCCTCGACTTCTTCCTCAGCCTGGCGATCTGGGGAGCCAACACCACGGTGAGGATCTCCGGATGAGGAAGGCGTTGTGGCAGCGGCTCCGGTACCAGGTGCTGGGGCTGGCCTTCCTCGTCGTCGCCGCGCTGTTCATCTGGTTCACGATCGCGGTGTACCAGCAGGCGTTCACCCCGGTCACGCTGGTGAAGCTGGAGACCGACCACGTCGGCAGCCAGTTGCGCACCGGCGGTGACGTCAAGGTGCGCGGCATGCTGGTCGGCGAAGTCCGTTCGGTGACGGCGAAAGGCGACCACGCCGAGCTGGAACTGGCGCTCGAGCCGGACAAAACGGCTGTGATCCCGGCCAACGTGTCCGCGCGGCTGCTGCCGAAGACGCTGTTCGGCGAACGGTATGTCGCGTTGCAGCTGCCGAACAAGCCCGAGCGGCACATCGCGGCGGGCGACGTCATCCCGCAGGACCGCAGCAGCACCGCGATCGAGCTGCAGAAGGTGCTCGACGACGTGATGCCGCTGCTCCAGTCGATCCAGCCGGAGAAGCTGGCGAGCACGCTCACCGCCGTGTCCACCGCGCTCGACGGCCGGGGCAAGCAACTCGGCGAGACGTTGGTCCAGCTGTCCGACTACCTCGGCAAGCTCAACCCGTCGCTGCCCGACCTCAAGGCCGACATCACCGGGATCGCGAATGTCGCCGACACGTACAACCGTGCCGCGCCGGATCTGCTGCAGGCGCTGGCGGATCTGACCACGACCAGCCGGACGATCGTCGACCAGCGGGCCAACCTCGCCGACCTCTACGCGACCGTCACCGCCGCGTCGGTGGACCTGACGAGCTTCCTGGAAGTCAACAAGGACAACCTGATCCGGCTGACCACCTCGGTCCAGCCCACCCTGGACGTCCTCGCGAAGTACGCGCCCGAGTATCCGTGCCTGTTCGAGCAGCTGGCCAGCGAGGTCGCACCGGCCGAGCTGGCGTTCGGCAAGGGCACCGCGCATCCGGAGGTCAGCCGGGTGACCATCGAGTTCGCGGCCAGCCGCGGCAAGTACCTGCCGGGCGTCGACGAGCCGCGGTACGAGGACAAACGCGGCCCGCGGTGCTACCCGAAGGTGCCGAAACCCGGGGTCTGGCCGCAGTATCCGCCGGACGGCGCGATCAAGGACGGCTCGAGCAAACCCGCGCCGCCGCACTCGCCACCGGAAACGCTGCCGTCGGGTGGCTCTTCGCTCGCCGGGTCTTCGGCTGAGCAGCAGCTGATCGACGTGCTCGTCTCGCCGGCCCTCGGCACCACACCGGACCAGGTGCCGAACTGGTCCGCCCTGCTCGTGGGGCCGCTGTATCGCGGCGCGGAGGTGGAGCTCAAGTGAGGAGTTTCGTTCCGTCCCTGCTGAAACTGCTGATCTTCGCGACGGTGACCGTCGTGCTGACCGGGGTGCTCGCCGCCACCATCGCCAACACGAACTTCGGCGTGACGTCGGGCTATCTGGCGAAGTTCACCGACGCCTCCGGGCTGAAGGAAGGCGATGACGTCCGGATCGCGGGGGTGAAGGTCGGCCAGGTCGGCTCGATCGGTGTGTCCGAGGGCGAGCAGAACCTCGCCGAGATCCGCTTCGACGTCGAGCGGGCCTACCGGCTGCCCGCGATGGTGACCGCGACGATCAAGTACCGCAACCTGGTCGGGCAGCGGTATCTCGCGCTCGGCACCGACGTCACCGATGGCCAGACGCTGCCGGACGGCGGGGTCATCCCGCCCGAGCGCACCAAACCCGCGTTGAACCTCACCGTGCTGTTCAACGGCTTCAAGCCGCTGTTCCGCGCGCTAGCCCCAACGACGTCAACCAGCTCTCCGCCGAGATCATCCAGGTGTTCCAGGGTGAGGGCGGCACGATCACCAGCCTGCTGGCCCACACCGCGTCCATCACCGCCTCGATCGCGGGCAAGGACAAGGTGATCGGCGAGGTGATCGGCAACCTCAACACCGTGCTCGCCACGGTCAACCAGCACGGCCCGCAGCTCGGCGACCTCGTCGATCAGACGCAGCGGCTGGTCAGCGGCCTGGCCGCGCAGCGCAAGCCGATCGGGGACGCGGTCACCGCGCTCGGCGACCTGGCCGTGTCGACGACCGGGCTGCTCGCCGACGCGCGCCCGGCGTTGAAGGACGACGTCGCCAAGCTCGGCGTGCTGTCGCAGAACCTCGGCGACTCGGGGGAGCTGCTGAACCACCTGCTGACCGTGCTGCCGGGGAACCTGCAGAAGTTCACCCGGACGCTGAGCTACGGCAGCTGGTTCAACTACTACCTGTGCGGGATCAACGGCCGCATCGGCATCTCTTCGCTGGACATCTCGCTGCCGATCATCCCGCTGCCCGGGACGCAGCGTCCTGAGAGGTGCGGGCCGTGAAACCGCTGAAGGAGCGTAACCAGGCTGGGGTCGGTGCCGTGGCGCTGATCCTGCTGATCCTGGTGACCGGGGCGACGTACTTCTCCGACCGGATTCCCTTGTTCGGCAACGGGACCACGTACTCGGCGTACTTCGGCGAGTCGGCCGGGCTGGCGCCGGACAACGAGGTCGAGGTCGCCGGGGTGAAGGTCGGCACGGTGTCCTCGGTGGAGCTGGCCGGCAAGCAGGTGCTGGTCAAGTTCCGGGTGAAGGGCATCCGGGTCGGCGACGCGACCTCGGCGTCCATCGAGATCAAGACGCTGCTGGGGGAGAAGTACCTCGCGCTGGACCCGCGCGGCGGCGGCACCCAGGACCCGGACGCGACGATCCCGCAGGCGCGCACGCGTACGCCTTTCCAGCTGCAGGACGCCTTCGAGCAGCTCTCCGACACCGTCGGCAACATCGACACCAAGCAGCTCGCGGACAGCTTCACGGCGTTGTCGGACAGCCTCAAGGACAGCCCGCAGTACCTGAAGGACACCCTGACCGGGCTGTCCGCGCTGGCGAAGACAGTGTCCTCAAGGGACAGTGACCTGCGGACGCTGCTGGCCAACACGAGCAAGATCTCGAAGACGCTGTCCGACCGCAACACGCAGCTTCAGCGCGTGATCAGCGACGGGAACCTGCTGCTCACCGAGCTGCAGCACCGCAAGGACGCGATCAGCGCGTTGCTCAAGGGAACACAGCAGCTCTCCACGCAGCTTTCCGGGCTGGTGGCGGACAACCGGGCGCAGCTGAAGCCCACGTTGGACAAGCTGGGGAAGGTGACCGACATCCTGCAGCGTAACCAGGGCAACCTCGACAAGAGCCTGCAGCTGATGGCGCCGTTCGCCCGCGTCGGCGCGAACGCGACCGGCAACGGCCGCTGGTTCGAGGGCTACCTGTGCGGGCTGCTGCCGCCGACGATCATCGCGGGCGGGCTGACCATCAACCCCGAGGGCTGCACCCCGCCGATCGCGGCGCCGAACCAGGGGGTGGGCGGCCGATGACCATCCGGACCTACCGCGGGCGCACGCTGGTGACGTGGCTGGCTTTCGCATGTGTGGCAGCACTTCTGCTCACCGCCGGGCTGTGGCTGGTCTTCCGCGAATCCGGCGGGACGCGGCTTTCGGCGTACTTCGGCAAGACGGTCGGTTTGTATGCCGGGTCGTCGGTGCGGGTGCTCGGCGTTCCGGTCGGCGAGGTCACCGGGGTGACGCCGCAGGGCGACGCGGTGCGGGTGGACATGCGCGTCGACTCGGCGCAGCTCCCGGCCGACGTCGGCGCGGTGGTCGTGGCGCCGAGCCTGGTCAGCGACCGGTACGTCCAGCTGACCCCGGCCTACGACAGCGGCCCGGTGCTGGCCAGCGGGACGGTGCTGCGGAAGGACCGCACGGCCACGCCCGCCGAGCTCGACGATCTCTACTCCAGCCTGGACAAGCTCTCGACGGCGTTGGGTCCCAACGGTGCCAACCAGAAGGGCGCGCTGTCCGACGTTCTCGATACCGCGGCCGCGAACCTGCACGGTAACGGCAGTGCGTTGAACTCGACGGTCGGGCAGCTGGCGGACCTGGCCAAGACGTTGGACGGTTCGAAGGACGATCTGTTCTCCACTGTGCAGAACCTGAACTCCTTCACCGGCGCGCTGGCGGCGAGTGACAAGCAGCTCAACGAGTTCTACTCGCGCGTGGCCGATGTCAGCAAGTTCCTGGCGGCGGACTCGGCGGACGTCGGCTCGGCATTGACCTCGCTGGGCGGCGCTCTGGGGGACGTCCAGGTCCGCGCAGGACAACAAGGCCGCGCTGGAGTCCACTGTGGACAAGC